>NZ_JAHBYD010000016.1 GCF_019636135.1 Phenylobacterium sp. | reverse complement strand
GCCGCGGCGGTGCGGTCTTCGAGGGTCAGGCCGGTGAGCTGCTCGGGCGGGATGCTGATGGTCGGGTGGCCGTTGGAGGGCATGCAACTGCCCTGCTGCAGGATCGCGCAGGTGTTCAGCCGGTAGTAGCCGCTGGGCGTGACCCCGCGGTCGAAGGCGATGCCGGCCAGGAGCGAGACGCTCTCGCCGACCATGATGGTCGTGCCCGAGGTGAGCGCGCCGTTGAGCTCGATGAACTCCGGCAGGCCCGGCGTCGCCGAGGTGCGGCCGAGGAGAAGCTGGGGCGTCCTGCCGCCCAGCAGGTAGAGGCCGGTCGGCGTCGTCCCGAGGAGGCCGCCGGTGTCCTGCTGCGCCACCTTGCCGTCGGCGCGCAGGACCAGCGCGCCGGCGGTGACCAGGATGCGCGGACCACTGGTGGTCTGCGGGGCGATGACGCCCTTGACCACGCCGGGAACGCCGGCTGCCGAGGTGGCCAGGATGCGGTCGATGAAGTCCTGATAGCCCATCAGGATGTCGGCCCTGGCGTTCAGTTCGACGACGTTGAAGGCGCGCACGTCGGTGAAGCTGCGCCCGCCGGTGGTCAGGGCCGAGCCGATCGAGCCGCCGCTGTTGGCGATCACGCGGATCGAGCGCGGGGTCCAGTCGCCCGCGGCGTCGGGGGCGCCGATGCGCAGCAGGGTCGTGTTGGCGGCCGTGCCGTTGGGCGCGAAGGCGCCGGTGATCACCACGTCGGAGGCCCCGCCCGCGTAGAGTTCCAGCGAGGTGCGGATCCTGGCGGTGTCGACGGCCAGCGCGCCGATCGAGATATTGCCGCCGCGCGCGGCGCCCGAGGTGTCGCCCAGGAAGATCTGCACGACCGCCGAATCGATACGGCCGAACTGTTCGCTGGAGAGCGTCACGCCGCCCATGCCGGTCGCGCCATCGCCGAGGTTGAGGCTGGCGGCGGTGACCTCGATCCGCGTCCTCTGGGCCCGCCAGGCGCCGCCCAGCGAGACGTCGGCCGCGCGCGTGAAGATCGAGTCCGACGCGGTGGCCGAGGCCAGCGTGATCTTCGTGGCGGCCTGCAGGCGGATGTTGGCCGCGCCGACGTCGCCGCCGAGCGAGATGGCGTCGCCGCTGCGGATGTCGATGTCGCCGCCCGAGAGCGTGAAGCCCTGGATCACGGCGGTCGCCACCAGCGGGTCGACGAGGCGCATGATCGCGCCGCCCTCGGCCGCCGAGATCAGGCGGTCGGCGGCGCCGTCGGCGTTGGCGCCCGTTCCGGACGTCAGCGTGCCGGACGCCCGCACGGCGCCCGTGGCGCGGATGGCGATGTCGTCGCCGGCGGCGACCGAGGCCAGTTCCACGCCGCCGGCGCGGGCGCGGATCGCCACGTCGCGGCCGGCCGAGAGGCGGCCCGTGGCGGTCACGGCCCGGCCATCGGCCAGGATGTCGCCGCCCGCCGTGACGGCGCCCAGGCCCAGCGCGGCGTCGCCCCGGGTCTGGAAGCGGGCGTCGCGGCCGGCGGTGGCCGAGCCCGTGACGTCGATGGCGCCGCCGCGGATGTCGATGTTGGACCCGGCGAGGTCGAAGTCGCCGCCCAGCGCCGTGCGGTCGGCCGCGAACAGCTCGTCGGCCACGCCGTCGCCGTCGGGGCCGCCCTGGGCGGTGACCTGGCCCGTGACGGTGATCCCCTGCGCGGCGCGCAGCACCACGTCGTCGCCGGCGGTGATCGAGCCCAGGGTCAGCGAGCCGGTGCGGCCGCGGGCGGCCACGTCGCGGCCGGCGCGCACGGCGCCGGCGACGACCGACGCGCCGTCCAGCATCACGTCGCGGCCCGCCTCGACCTCGCCCGCCGCGGCGACGTCGCCCGTGGCGCGCAGCAGGGCGTCACGGCCGGCGGCGACCTTGCCGGTGATCGCCACCGCGCCGGTGGCGTCCAGTACGGCGTCGCGGCCGGCGCGCAGCTCGCCGCCGATGGCGACGCCGGCGGCCTGCAGGCGCACGTCGCGGCCCGCGTCGATGCGGCCGCTGTTGCTGACGGCGCCGGCGGCGCTGAGGCGGACGTCGTCCGTGGCGGAGAGCGAGCCCTGCGCCGAGACGCCGCCGGCCGCCGAGCGGATGTCGATGTTGGCGCCGCCGAGGTCGGTCGCGCCGCCGTCCAGGGCCGCGAGCCGGTCGCCCGCGCCGCTGCTGTCCGCGCCGCCGCCCGCGGTGAGCGCGCCGGTCACGGTGATGTCGCCCTGGGCGCGCACGACCAGGTCGTCGCCGGCCCGCGCCGAGCCCAGGATCAGCGCGCCGTTCGTGGCGCGGACGGCGAGGTCGGCCCCGGCCCGCACCGCGCCCGCGCTGACGCCGCCGCCGTCCAGCAGGACGTCGTGGCCCGCGTCGACGTCGGCGGCGGTGACGCGGCCGGCCGCGGCCTGGATGCGGATGTCGTCGGGGGCGCTGAGCGCGCCGACCGTCACGTCGCCGGAGGTCGAGAGGATGTCGAGGTTGCGGCCGCTGAGCGCGAAGTCGCCGCCGAGGCTGGTGCGCGCGAGGTCGAACAGCACGTCGCCGAAGCCCTGGGCGTCGGCGCCCTGGCCGACGATGCTGAGCGCGCCGGTGACGGTGATCGCGCGCGCCGCACGCAGGACGATGTCGTCGCCCGCCGCGCCGGATGCGAGGGAAACGGCGCCTTCCAGCGAGCGCACCGCCAGGTCGCGGCCGGCCGTCAGCGCGCCGCCGGTCACGTCGCCCACGGAGTCGATGGCGATGTCGCCGGTGAGGGTCGCGTCGCCCAGCATGGTCACGCCGCCGGACTTCAGGCGCAGGTGGGCGGCCTCGCCAGCCGCGTTGATGACGCCGCCCAGGCGGATGCTGGCGCCACGGATATCGATGACGCCGCCGACCGCGCTGGTCTCCGCGCCGAAGATCGAGGTCGGGCCGGTGGCGGCGATCAGGCGGTCGCCGAGACCTTCGACGTCGCCTCGCTGGCCCGACTTGAGCTCGCCGGTGGCGGTCACGTCGCCCTGGGCCCGGATCACCAGGTCGTCGCCGGCGGTGACCGATCCCACGCTGACCGTGCCGGTGCGGCCGTAGAGGGCCACGTCGCCGCCCGCGGTCAGCCCGCCCGTGGCGTTCACCGAGCCTCCGTCGACGAAGATGTCCCGGCCGGCGTTGATCAACCCGGACAGCGTCACCTCGCCGCCCGCCGCCTGCACGCGGACGTCGCCCGCGGAGTCGGCCGCGCCGATCGAGATCGCGCCGCCGCTGGAGCGCACGTCGATCGTTCCGCCCAGCAGGCTGAGTTCGCCGCCCAGCATCGTGGGGTCGGACAGGTACATCTGGTCGCCGACGCCGAGGCGCTCCACGCCGCCGGCCTTCAGCGACACGGCCCGCACGCCGGTCGCGCCGCGCAGGACGATGTCGTCCCCGGCGACGAGGGCCCCCACCACGAGGCTTCCGGTCCGCGAGCGCAGCGCGATGTCGCCCGACGCCATCAGGTCGCCGACGGAGAGCGAGGCCTCGCTGTCGATCAGGATGTCGACGCCCACCGCCGCGCCGCCGCTCATCGAGACGGCGCCGGCCTTGACCCGCGCGCTGCCCCGGGCGGCGCTGCGGAAGATGTTCACCTGGCCGGCGACCACGTCGATGTCGGACTGGGAGAGGTCGAACGACGCGCCGCCCACCGCCAGCCGACCCGCCTCCGAGGCGTCGGTGAGCCGGTCGGCGGCCCCGAGAGTCGATGCGGCGCCGGTGGTCGACACCGTCCCCTCGGTCACCAGGGCGCCGGTCGTGCGCATCGCCACGTCGTCGCCGGCGGTGACGGCCTTCAGGCGGATGGCGCCGCCGTTCCGCGCCCGGACCGCCACGTCGCCGAGGGCGGCCACGAGCGCGCCGGTGGCCTCCACGCCGCTCGATCCGGCGGCGGCGGCGCCGTCCAGCAGGATGTCGCGTCCGGCCGAGACGGCGGCGACCTTCACGCCGGCGCCGGTCAGGCCCGCGGTCTGGAAGCGCGCGTCGGTGGCGGCGGTCGAGGACCCCGCGACCTGGACCGGGCCGGCGCTGGAGCGCAGGTCGATGTTGCGGCCGGCCAGGTCGAAGTCGCCCGCGAGCCGCGTCCGCGCGGCGCCGAAGACGAGGTCGCCGGCCTGGTCGGCGTCGGTGGAGTCGGCGCCCGCGCCGGCCCGCAGGTCGCCCGTGACCGTGATGGCGCCCTTGCCGCGGATCACGACGTCGTCGCCCGCCGTGGCGCCGCCCACGGTCACCGCCGCGCCGTCGCCGGTGGAGCGGACGCCGACGTCGCGGCCGGCGGTCAGCATCCCCGTCGAGACCGTCGAGGCGCCGTCGACCAGCACGTCGCGGCCGGCGCTCAGGGCGCCCAGGTCGAGCGCGCCCGCCGACTGGATCCGCACGTCGGAATCGCCGCCCATCGCGCTCATGGAGCCGGTGGTGGTCACCGAGCCGCCGACGATGTCGATGTCGCGGCCGGTCAGGTCGAACGTCACGCCTTCGAGGGTGATCGCCCCATCGCCGGCCCGCAGGTCGTCGCCCAGGCCCACGCTGTCGCCGCCGCCACCGGTGCTGACCGCGCCGTTGACGATCACCGCGCCGGTGGTGCGGACGACGATGTCGTCGCCGGCCGAGAGGCCTGCCAGCCTGACCTGGCCGCCGCCGCGCGAGCGGACCGCCACGTCGCTGCCGGTGGACGTCAGCGTGCCCGTGGCCTCGACGCTGGCCGCGCCGTCGAGGAAGACGTCGCGGGCCGCCGTCACGGCGCCGACCTTGAGCGCGCCGCCGCCGTCGTCGGTGGAGAACATCGCCCGGCGGCCCGCGCTGGCGGAGCCGCCCACGTCGATGTCGAGGGTCGAGCGCACGCGGACGTCGGCGTTCGCGCCCACGGCCGCCAGGTCGCCGCCGACCGTGACGCCCTGGCCGACCAGCCGCAGCATCGCGCCCTGCGCCAGCAAGGGCGCGCTCTCCTCGTCCAGGTTCAGGTAGTGCAGGTAGATCGCGAGCTGGTCGGCCGCTTCCGTGGCGCCGTCGATCACGCGGTCGAGGTTCACCGGCAGGCGCGGGAAGGGCGCGCCCGACGTGGCGCCGCCCACGATGCTGGTGCGGCCGTAGACGCTGAACGCCAGGACGTCGTCGCCGGCCCTGGCCGAGGCGATGGTCACGCCCGAGCCGCTGTGGTCGTTGGCGGCCGCGCCCGGCGTCGCCCCGCCCCGGCCCAGGACCGCGATGTCGCGCCCGGCCTTCAGGTCGCCCGCGATCACCGCCTTGGCGGAGTCGATCTGGATGTCCCGCGTGGCGATGACGCCGCCGAGCTGGATGCTGGGCGCGAGCCCGATGACCGGCGTCGTCGGGACGCGCGTCTCGATCCGCACGTCCGAGGTGGAGTCGTCGACGGGCCCGGCGATGTCCGGAGCGTCGGTGCTGGGCTGGCGGCCGGCGACGGTCGTGCCGGTGATGCGGACCGCCTGGCCCACGATGTTCACGTCGAAGCCCACGACCTTGAACACCGTCCCGGGGTTGCCGTCGAAATCCATGAAGGGCAGGGCGGCGTTGAGGTCGTCGCCGGCCCCGTCGGCGTCGACGGTCGGCTGGCCGACCAGGTCGCGGCCCGCCTGCACGTCGCCGATCACCTCGACCATGCCGTTCGGCGCGCGCAGCACCACGTCGTCGCCGGCCCTGGCCGAGCGCATCGAGATGGCGCCGTTCGGCGCATGCACGGCCACGTCGCGGCCGGCGAACACGTCGCCGGTCTGCAGCGTGGCGGCGACCGCGCCCTCGCTCTTGAGCACGATGTCACGGTGCGCGGTGAGGGCGCTGTTGTTCCCCGTCGAGAGCCGCAGCGCCGCGACGGACGGCGAGGGATCGGCCGCCGTGACGGTGACGAAGACGTCGGAGTCCAGTTGCGCCGGGTCCAGGGTCTCGCCCGCGTCGGCCGTGCGGCCCGCGGCGACGTCGCCGGTGATGGTGATCGCCTGGGCCTTGAGGTCGATGTCGTGGCCCGTGAGCGTCGCGCCCGCCAGGGTGTCGGTCGCGCCGGACGGGTCGCCGGTCCCCTGCGTCGTGCCGGAGCGCAGGCCGCCGCCGCTGGTGATCGCGCCGCTGAGCGCCCGGATGGCGATGTCGTCGCCCGCCCGGATCGTGCCGACGGTGACGTCGGCGCTGGCGCTGCGGACCGCGACGTCGCGGTTCGCGATCATCGTGGCGGCGGCGGCCTGCACGTTGCTGGCCGCCTGGACCACGATGTCCTGCGTCGAGCGCAGCGTGCCCGTGACGGTGGCGGTGGTCGCGCCGTCGACGGTGACGTCGCCGAGCGCCTGGCCGGTCCCTTGCGTGGCGGCCGAGCCCACGGTGACCGCGCCGCCCGTGGACTTCACCAGCACGTGGGCGTCGTCGCCGGCGCCGACGCCGGTGGAGGTGAGGCCGCCGCCGCCGGTGTCGACCGAGCCGGTGGTCGCGGTGACCTCGATGTCGTTGCCGGCGGTGACTGTCCCGGTCACGCTGGCCGTGCCGGTGGTCGCGGTGACCAGCACGTGCCGCGCCGCGCTTCCGGAGCCGAGGCTGGCGGTCGGCGCCGTGACCCTGATGTCGCGCGACGAGGACCCCGACAGCAGGGTCGCCATGGTCGGGCTCTCGATCGTCACGTCGCCGAGCGCCGGGCCGGTTCCCTGCGTGGTCGCCGAGCCCACGATGACGGAGCCGCTGTTGGATTTCGCCAGCACGTGGGCGTCGTCGCCCGCGCCGACGCCCGTGGAGGTCAGGCTGCCGCCGGCCGCGCTGACATTGCCGGTATCGGAGGTGACCTCGATGTCGTTGCCGGCGGAGACCGCGCCGGTGACGCTGGCGGCGCCTGTGGTGGCGGTGACGAAGACGTGGCGCCCGGCCGAGCCGGCGCCCAGGGTCGCCGCGGGGCCCCTGACGACGATGTCGCGCGACGCCTGGCCGTTGTTCAGCCTGGCCGTCCCGGCGGCCTCGACGGTGACGTCGCCCAGGGCGCCCGAGGTCCCCTGGGTGATCGCCGAGCCCACGGTGGCCGACCCGCCGGCCGACTTCACCAGCACATGGGCGTCGTCGCCCGCGCCGATCCCGGTGGACTTCAGCGTCGCGCTGGCCGCGCTGATGCTGCCGTTGGCGGTGACCTCGATGTCGTCGCCCGCGGTGACCGCGCCCGTGACGCTGGCCGAGGTCGTTCCGGTGACGAAGACGTCGCCGGCCGCCGTGGCGCCGCCCAGGGTCGCGGAGGGTCCGCCCACCGTGATGTTCCGCGCCGACTGGCCGGAGGTGAGCAGGGCGCTCGTGGCGGCCTCGACCGCGACGTCGCCGCCGGCCGCATCGGTCGTCGCCGCCGAGCCGACGTCGACGCCGCCCGTCGTCGATTTCGCCAGCACGTGGCCGCCGGCCCCGGTCGAGACCAGCTCCCCGCCCGCGGCCGCGACGTCGCCGCCGGTCGCCTGCACCTCGACATGGCGTGTGGCCGCGACCGTGCCCGTGACCCCGGCGTTTCCGGCCGAGGCGGTGACCAGCACGTCGCGGGCCGCCGTCCCGCCGCCGATCGTGGCCGCGGGGCCGGTCACCTTGATGTCGCGCCCGGACGCGCCCGACGCCAGCGCAGCCGTCGTCGCGCCCTCGACGGTGACGTCGTCGGTCCCCTCGGTGATCGCCGATCCGACCGACGCCGATCCGGCCGTCGACTTCGCCAGCACGTGTCCGCCGGTCGACTTCAGCGCGCCGGTCACCGCGACGTCACCGGTCGTGGCGGTGACCTCGACGTGGCGGCCGCCGGTGGCCGTGCCGGTCACCCCGGCCGGGCCCGTCGTGGCGGCGACCAGCACGTCGCGCGCCGCCGTGGCGCCGCCGAGGGTCGCCGTCGGCGCCGTGAGCTTGATATCGCGCCCGGAGCTGCCGCTGCCCAGCGAGGCGGTGGTCGCGGCTTCGACCGTGACGTCGGCGGCTGCGTCCTGGGTCGTCGCCGCGCCGAGCGTCACCGCGCCGCCCGTGGACCTGGCCAGCACATGTCCGCCGCTCGAATTGAGCGTCCCGCTCCCGGCTACGACGTCGCCGGTCGTGGTCGTCACCTCGATGTGGCGGGCCGCGCTCACCGTGCCGGTCACGCCGGCTGCGCCGGTGGTGGCGGTGACGAACAGGTCGCGCCCCGCCGATCCCGACCCCAGGCTGGCGGCCGGGCCGGCGACCTTGATGTCGCGTCCCGCCGTGCCGCTTCCGAGGCTGGCGCGGGTCAGGCCGGTGATCTCGATGTCGGCGCTGCTGTCGCTCGCCGCGGCGGTGTCGACGGTGACGACGGCGCCCGAGGCCCTGGCGCCGGCGCCGCCGTTCAGCGAGGTGAGGGTGATGTCGCCGCCGGTCGCCGTGACGCTGGCCACCTCGCCGGCCGTCACCTCGCCGACGTCGACGCCGCCCGCGAGCGTGGTGACCGTGGCGCCCTTGGCGGCGAGGACGATTTCGGCGGCCAGGTCGCCGGTCGTCGCGCTCAGGACCAACTCGCCCTCGTCGTTGATCGAGGCGGTGGTCGCCAGGCCGATCGTGTCGATCTTGATCAGCGAGTCCGACGCGGTGCGCAGCACCGACAGCGGGGCCGCGGCGTCGACGAAGGCCATGTCGACGATGTCGTCGCCGCGCGCGAAGACGAAGGCGCCGGCGGTCATCACCGCGCCGGGCGAGATCACCACGCCCTGGGGGGAGTAGAACCAGATATTGCCGCCCGGATCGGCGCCGACCAGGCCGGCCACCTGGCCGCCGGCGTCCACCTTCACCTGGGTCGGCGACTTGTTGAGGACGATGTCGGACGTCGCGCCGAAGTGGAACGTGACCTTGTCGGCGGCGCTGACGTGGAAGCTGTCCCAGTTGATGACGGTGCGCGTCGACTTCAGGTCGACGTCGAGGCTGTTCGCGTCGGGCGCGGTGATGGTGGGCTGGGCGCCGCCCGTGGCGACGGCGATGGCCGCCGCGTCGGGAATGGCCGGCAACGTCTGGGCCGGGGCGGCGGTCGCCAGCAGCAGGGCCGCCGCGCCGCCCAGTCCTGCGTAGTACAGTCCTGCGTAATACAGGGCCGAGCCGCCGAGCAGCCGCGCGCGGCGGCTGCCTTGAGCCGCGATCCCGGTTGTGGCGGCCGCGGTCATCGCCTAGCCCGCCACCAGCAACTGGAACAGGATGCGGTCCGACGGCCTGTTCGGCGCGTTCGGGAACGGCTTGTCGAAGGGCCGCGCCCACTCGACCTGGGCGCGCACGCCGAACGGCAGCCGGGCCTCGAGGCCGGCGCCGGCCGAGCGCAGCACGCGCGTCTCCGATCCCACGTCCAGGTTCCTGATGTAGCTCGCGTCCGCAAAGGCGAAGGGCGAAATCGTGACCCCGTTGACGATACGCTGCGGGCGCGCCTGAAGCTTCACCTCGCCGCTGACGGCGCGGTCGCCCGAGAGGACGGCGGGCTCATAGCCCCGGCCGATCGTCAGGTCGCCCACCGCCAGTTCCTCGTAGGCAAGCGCCGGCTTGTCCGCCCACTGCGCCTGGCCGCGGACGCCGAGGTCGAACCAGCGGTGGATCAGGTGGCCCTCGCCCTCGCTGCGCACGACCCATGCGTCGGGGAGCCCCTGGATGCGCGACAGGCCCTGGTCGCCGGCCTTGCTGCCGCCCAGCAGCGAGAAGCCCCTGCGCGTCTCCAGGCTGCCGCTGGCGGCGACGCCGAGGCGATTGCCGAGGCCGTGGTTGAAGTCACCGCTCAGCCGCGCCCAGGCCACGCGAAGCTGGTCGTCGGCCAGCACGTCGCCCCCGGGGAACGACGTCTTCTGGCTCACGACATCGACGCCCGCCGAGGCATAGACGCTGTAGCGGCGAAGCCTGATCAACGGATAGCGCGCCTCGGCTGTCCCAACGAAGGACACGCCCTGCAATTTCAGTTCCGCCAGCCCGCCGCCCGGCCGCGACTGGCCGTAGGCCATCGAGACACGGCCGGTGAGGCCGCTCGACCCGACCCGCGCCTCCTCCACGACCTGGGCGATCCACTGCTCGTTGGCGGTGACGGTGCGGTAGGCGATCAGCGTCGTGCGCTCGCCGTACTTCGTGTAGGCGTTGAAGTCGGCGCGGCCCAGTACGCTCCACGGGCCCAGCGACTCCGACCCGGTGTTCTGGCCGGCCACCAGGTAATTCATCGGGTCGCGCGAGAGCTGCACTTCGAGGTCGATGGCGCCCTGGCCCTCGGCCGAAGGCCGCAACGCCGCCGAGACGCGGACCCGTGGCACGTCGTTGGCCAGCAGCAGGTAGCGCTGGGCGGTGTCGAGATCGAAGGGCGTCATGCCGCGCAGCTTGTCGAGGTAGGCCTCGACGCGGTCCTGGGCGGGGCCGATGTCGCCGCGGACGCGGACGGCGACGATGCGCGCCTCGGTGACCTCGATGCGCAGGCGCCCGCCCGAGATGGTCTGCTCGGGGATCTCGACGCGCGCCAGCCGGCCCTTGCGGAACAGGATCAGCGAGAGCCGGTCGCGGATCTCGCAGATCCTGGCGACAGGGATCTCCGCGCCGACCAGCCGGGCGTAGGCGGCCCGCGCGTCCTCGGGGTCGATGGAACTGCCCACCACGTCGACGCCCTGCAGCCGGAAGCTGAGGGTGGAGCTCGCCAGCGGGCAGGGGAGCGCGGTCGGCGCCGAGAAGAGGTCGGAGTCGCGCGGCGGCGGGCGAGCGCCGCGGCGGGCTTCGGGATTCAGGTCCTGGCGGCTCGGCGCCGCGGCGTTCGGAGTCGCGGCCGCGACCTGGGCCATGGCGTGGCCAGGCCCAAGCAGCGCCAGGGCCGCCAGGAAGGCCCGGCCGCCCGCAATCAAGCCGCGTACTGTCACATCTGGTCGCCCGACCCCGAAGCATCGGCGCGCGCCCGCACGCCGATGGTAAAGCGAAAGCACAAACCCCGGCCTTTTGCGACGGCGATTCACGGGCCGGCGGCGAGACGCGCCGGTTTGCGCAAGCGATTGAGACACTGTGTGAAGTGACCGCGTGGCGCGGTCGTCGCTCGCAGCCCGTGCAGGTCGAAAACTCGGCACTCGTCCGCCCTCGCCCGAGCCGCGCCCGGCCGAGCGGTAGCACCGCGGCGGGCGCCCCCGGTATCGGACCGAAGTCCTAGGACTAAAGTCGTAGGCTCGCCGATCGTGCGGCGTTGGTCGCCCCGCCGCGACCGGGCGGCGGCGACGGGGCGACTTTTCATGCTGGCGCTGCCGTAGGTTGTGCTATCGATTCGGCGTTCGCACCGAAGCACCCCCCCCTTATAGACTCGGTGCGGATCGGCCCGGGGCACTCCGTCGGGGGAGCTCCGGGCCACGGGGCGCCCGGAGTTCCACTACCCAGCGTAGTGACGTCTCAGCGAGGCGCCATCCGGATCGCACCGTCGAGGCGGACGGTCTCGCCATTGAGGTAGCCGTTGCGGCACATGGTGACGGCCAGGTCGGCGTACTCCTCGGCGTGGCCCAGGCGCTTGGGGAAGGTCACCGAGGCGGCGAGGCCGGCGTAGACCTGCGGCGCGCGGGTCTTCAGGCCCCCCAGCATCGGCGTGTCCATGATGCCCGGCAGGATGGTGTTGATGCGGATGCCGTCGCCGGAGAGGTCGCGGGCGATGACCAGGGTCATGCCCTTGATCGCCGCCTTGGCCGCCGAATAGGCCACCTGGCCGATTTGGCCCTCTTCGGCCGCCACCGAGCCGGTGTTGACGATCGCGCCCCGATCACCCGTCTCGTCAGGTTCAAGATTCGCGATCATGCCCGCCGCGCTCTTCACGATGCAGCGGAAGGTGCCGACGGTGTTGAGCTCGAGCACGTAGGAGAAGTCCGAGACCTTGAACGGCACGACCTCGCCGGTCTCCTTGTTCTTGCCGACGGTCTTGCCGCCGCGGCCGCCGCCGGCGCAGTTGACCAGGATGCGCTCCTGGCCGTTGGCCGCACGGGCCTTCTCGAAGCCGGCGTCGACCGAGGCCTCGTCCATCACGTTGACCTGGCAGAAGATCGCGCCGGTCTCCTTCGCCGCCGCCTCGCCGGTCTCGGCGTTGAAGTCGAAGATCGCCACCTTGACGCCGAGGTTGCGCAGGGCCTGCACGGTGGCCTTGCCGAGGCCGGAGGCGCCGCCGGTGACGATGGCGGATACGGACGAGTCGAGCTTCATGGCGGTCTCCCAATCTGGATCTGGGCGACGCTTAGCATGCCCCTCGCCTCACGCTGGGGCAGACCGCTTCAGAGGCCCAGGATGCCCTTGGCGATGATGTTGCGCTGGATCTCGTTGGAGCCGGCGTAGATCGAGCCGGCGCGGTCGTTCAGGTACTTGGCCGCGACGGTGCGGGCGTACTCCGGGCCGACGCCCTCGCGGTCGTTCGGCGGGACGAAGTGGGGCGTGGGCCCGCCCGGCGAGACCGTGTGCGGCTGGTAGACGGCGGCGAAGAGGCCGGCGGCTTCGACGGCGATCTCGGTCAGGCGCTGCGAGAGTTCGGTGCCCAGCGTCTTCTGCAGCGACGACTCCTGTCCCGGCGGGTCGCCGGCCGAAAGCCGCGCCATCAGCTTGAGCTCGGTCGCCTCCAGGGCCTCGATCTGCACCATCGTGTCGGCCAGGTGGGCGCGCAGGGCGCGGGCCTCTGCGGCGAGGTCGGGCCGCCCCCTGGTCTCGTGCCCGATGATCGCGGCGATCTTGCGGGCGCGGCCCTTGAGGCCGGGGGTCGCGACCCCGCCGCCGCGCTCGAACTGCATCAGGTACTTGGCCACGCCCCAGCCCTCGCCCACGCGGCCGACGACGTTCGCCGTCGGCACGCGGACGTCGGTGAAGAAGACATGGTTCTGGATGTGCTCGCCGGAGAGCGAGATGATCGGCTGCACCTCGACGCCGGGCGAGCGCATGTCGATCAGGAGGAAGGTGATGCCCTTCTGCGGGATCGCCTCCCTGGCCGTCCGCACGAGGCAGAAGATCCAGTTCGCGCGGTTCGCGTGGGTCGTCCACAGCTTGTGGCCGGTGCAGACGAAGTCGTCGCCGTCCTCGACGGCCGCCATCTGCAGCGAGGCGAGGTCGGAGCCGGAGCCGGGCTCGGAATAGCCCTGGCACCAGAAGTCGTCGCCGCGCAGCATGCGGGGCAGGAAGCGGGCCTTCTGCTCCGGCGTGCCGTGGCCGATCAGCACCGGGCCGCACATGCCCAGGCCCATGGGCGACAGCGGCGGCGCGCCGGCCGCGGCGAGTTCCGACGCAAAGATGTAGCGCTCGCTCACCGACCACGCGCAGCCGCCGTATTCCCTGGGCCAGGCGGGCGCGACCCAGCCCTTGGCGTACAGGATCTTCTGCCAGGCCAGGGAGACGTCGTCGTCAGCGTAGACGCTGGTCATGGCGGCGCCGGCGCGGCGCAGCTCGGGCGTCAGCTCGGCGTCGAGGAAGGCCCGCACCTCGTCGCGGAACTTCAGGTCCGCGTCGCTCCAGCTCAGGTCCATGGCGGGGCCTCGTTTGCCGCTCGTCCCGGCGGCTTAGGCGAAACGCCGAAGTTCGGAAAGACTGCCCTAGCGGTAGCCGGTTTCGGGCCTAGCATGCCGGGAAAACGACGGGAGACGCCCATGGCCGACGACCTCTTCGACCTTTCCGGAAAGGTCGCGCTGATCACCGGCGGCAGCCGCGGGCTGGGGCTGCAGATGGCCCGTGCCTTCGCCCGCCACGGCGCCGACGTGATCATCGCCAGCCGCAAGCTGGACGCCTGCGAAGAGGTGGCCGCGGAGATCCGCGCGATGGGGCGCAACGCCAAGGCCTACGCCGTGCATGCCGGCCGCTGGGCCGAGATGGAGCGGCTGATCGAGGACGTCTACGCCGACTTCGGCCGCATCGACATCCTGGTGAACAACGCGGGCATGAGCCCGGCCGTGCCCAGCCACGAAGTGACCGAGCAACTGTTCGACAGCGTGATGAGCCTGAACTTCAAGGGCCCGTTCCGGCTGGCCAGCGAGGTGGCGCACCGCATGAGCCAGGGCGACGGCGGCGCGATCATCAACATCTCCTCGACCGGGGCGCTGATGCCGCTGCCGGCGGTGATCCCGTACTCCGGCGCCAAGGCGGCGCTGAACGCGATGACGGTGTCGCTGGCGCACGAATACGGGCCGAAGGTGCGGGTGAACTCGATCTCGGCGGGGCCGTTCCTGACCGACATCTCCAAGGCCTGGAGCGAGGCGGCGCGGGAGACATCCGACAACGCGCTGGGCCGCCCCGGCCGGCCGGAGGAGATCGTGACCACGGCGCTGTTCCTGGCGAGCCCCGCCTCGTCGTTCACGACCGGCGCGATCGTCCGCTGCGACGGGGGCCAGAGCTAGCCATGCATCCGTCCGTCCACGCGCAGACCACGCCCGACAAGCCCGCCTTCATCATGGCCGGCAGCGGGCACACCGTGACCTACCGCGAACTGAACGACCGCTCGAACCAGGGGGCGCAGCTCTTCCGGTCGCTTGGCCTGCAAGTGGGCGACGGCGTGGCGATCATGATGGAGAACCACCCGATCTACTACGAGGTGCTGTGGGCGGCGCAGCGGTGCGGCCTACGCTACACGGCGATCTCGTCGCGGCTGACGGCGGGCGAGGTGGCCTACATCCTCCAGGACTCGGGCGCGAAGGCGTTCGTGGTCTCCCGCGCGATGGCCGAGGTGGCGGCCGAGGCGGTGAAGGACGCGCCGGCCATGCCGCTGTTCATGGCCGACGAAGCCGTGGCGCCGTTCGCCTCGTTCGAAGCCGAGCGGGCCAGGCATCCGGCGACGCCGGTGGCCGACGAGACGCCCGGCGTCGCCATGCTCTACTCGTCGGGCACGACAGGGCGGCCGAAGGGCGTGAAGCGGCCGCTGCCGGGCGGGCCGCTGACCGCCGCCGAGGGCCTGACTGAGTGGGCGCGGACGCTCTACGGGATGGACGGCGACACCGTCTACCTGTCGCCCGCGCCGCTCTATCACGCCGCCCCGCTGGGCTGGTCGATGAACGTGCAGCGGCTGGGCGGCACGGTGGTGATGATGGAGAAGTTCGACCCCGAGGACTGCCTGCGGCTGATCGAAAGGCGCCGCATCACCCACGTCCAGTTCGTGCCCACCCACTTCGTCCGCATGCTGAAGCTGCCGGAGGCCGTGCGCGCCAAGTACGACCACAGCTCGCTGAAGGTGGTGTTCCACGCCGCCGCGCCGTGCCCCGTGCCGGTGAAGGAGCAGATGATCGCCTGGTGGGGGCCGCTGATCCACGAATACTACGCCGGCACCGAGGGCAACGGGCGGACGACGATCAACTCGGCCGACTGGCTGACGCACAAGGGCTCGGTGGGCCGCGCGACGCTCCCGGTGGAACTCCACATCTGCGGCGACGACGGCGAGCCGCTGCCGCCACGCGCCGAGGGGATGGTGTTCTTCTCGGGCGGCGCGAAGTTCGAGTACCACAACGCGCCCGAGAAGACGGCCGACAGCACCAACCAATACGGCTGGACCACCCTGGGCGACGTGGGCTGGATGGACGAGGAGGGCTTCCTCTACCTCACCGACCGCAAGAGCTTCATGATCATCTCGGGCGGTGTGAACATCTACCCGCAGGAGGTCGAGAACCTGCTGATCACCCACCCGCGCGTGGCCGACGCCGCCGTGGTCGGCGCGCCCGACGAGGAGATGGGCGAGAAGGTGGTCGCGGTGATCCAGCCGATGGACTGGGCCGACGCCGGCGACGACCTCAGGGCCGAGCTCGACGCCTACTGCCGGGCGAACCTGTCGGGCGTGAAGCGGCCGCGGGTGATCGACTTCATGGCCGAGCTGCCGCGCCATCCCACCGGCAAGCTGTACAAGCGCCTGATCCGCGACGCCTACTGGGGCAAGACCGGCGGGACGATCGTCTGATGCGCGCACTTCTGGCAGGGCTGGCGTTGGTCGTGGCGGCGGGGCCGGCCGCGGCCGCCGAGACGTGGGTCTCGCTGTTCGACGGCAGGACGCTCACCGGCTGGACGCCGAAGATCATGGGCCTGCCCGCCGGCGAAGATCCGCTGCACACCTTCCGCGCTGAGGACGGCAGGATCGTCGTCAGCTACGACCAGTACGGCGGCGCGTTCAGGAACCGCTTCGGCCACCTCTTCTACAAGGCGCCGTTCAGCGCCTACCGGCTGCGGATGGAGTACCGCTTCGTCGGGACCTGGCCGGCCGACACGCCCGACTGGGCCAAGGGCAACTCGGGCGTGATGATCCATTCGCAGGCGCCGGCGACCATGGCGGTCGACCAGCCGTTCCCGGTCTCGCTGGAGGTCCAGTACCTGGGCGTCGTGCCGGGCCAGGCGCGGACCACGGGCAACCTCTGCACGCCTGGCCTCAACGTCGAGATGGCCGGCAAGCTCATCACCCGGCATTGCAACGACGCGATCTCGCCCGCGCTGCCGTTCGGCGAATGGGTCAGGATGGAGGTCGAGGTCAGCAAGGCCGGCCACGTCGTCCACCGCATCAACGGCCGCGACGTCATCGCCTACGACGCCCCGCAGTACGATCCGGCCGACAAGACCGCGACGCCCCTGATCGCCGCGGCCGGCGGCGCGCTGCCCGTGACCGGCGGCTATATCGCGCTCCAGAGCGAGGGCTCGCCCATCGAGTTCCGCAGGATCGAGGTGCTGGAAATCAGATAGCTCCGTCATCTCCCGCTTGTCCGGGCCATGACGTTCAGGGGGTGAGCGACGCCTTCACCGCCTTCTGGCTGACCGGTTGCACCTGTGGGGTGTTCTCGCCGCCGAGGCGCTGGATGAGGCCGACGAAGACGACCTTGTTCTCCGGGTCGACCCAGAACCAGGTGCCGGCCGCGCCGTCCCACAGGTAGCTGCCCTTGCCCATGGCGACCTGGGCGCGGTCGGGGTCGGTGACCACCACGCCGTTCCAGCCGTATTCGTAGCCGGGCCGGATCTGCTGCTGGCCGACGCCGTAGCCGCCGGCGGCGATCTCGGGCGAGATGTGGCTGGTCATCATCAGCCTGACGGTGGCGGGCTTCAGGATGCGCGCGCCGTCGAGCTGGCCGCCGTTCAGCAGCATCTGGGCGAAGCGGGCGTAGTCCGAGGCGGTGGTGACCAGGCCGCCGCCGCCCGACGCGAAGCCGGGGACCTTGGCGTAGGCCGAGTTGAACGGGCCGGGGCCGGGAACCTGCAGCCCGCCGTCCTTCCACTCGTAGAGCTGGGCGAAGCGCCCGCGCTTGCCGTCGGGCACCACGAAGCCGGTGTCGACCATCTTCAGCGGCCCGAAGATGCGGCTCTGCATGAAGAGCGGCAGCGACTGCCCTGAGAGCCGCTCGACGATCAGGCCCTCGACGTCCATCGAGATCGAGTACTGCCACTTCGTCCCCGGCTCGTAGGCCAGCGGCAGGGTCGCGATCCGCCCCAACGCCTCCGCCGACGACTCCGCGCGGAGCGGGCTGTTGGCGCGGTAGGCGTCGTCGACGTAGCCGGGGTTGAAGCCGTAGGAGAAGCCGGCGGTGTGGGTCATCACCTCGCCGATGGTGGGCTGATGCGCCGGGGCGGCCAGGATCGGCTTGCCGTCCGCGTCCATCCCCTTGAACACCTTCAGGCCGGCGAGCTCGGGCAGCACCTTGGCGAGCGGGTCCTCCGGCCGCCACTTGCCCTCGTCGTAGAGGATCGCCATGGCGACGGCGGTGACCGGCTTGGTCATGGAGAAGGCGCGCACGATGGTGTCCATCTGCATGGGCGCGCCGGTCTCGAGGTCGCGCTTGCCGATGGCCGAGGCATGCACGAGCCTGCCGTCCTTCAGCGCGTAGGTGACCACCCCGGCCAGTTCGCCCTTCTCGACGTAGGGGCTGAGCGCCGCGTCGACTGCGGGCCACTTAGGCTGCGCGTGCGCCTGGGTCGCGGCGGCCAGCGCCGCCAGGGCCGCCGTCGCCAGGTTCTTCGGATCGATCATCAAGAAGCTCCCCCTCAAGGCCGCCGAGCTTGGCGCGCGGTCACGCCGTCTCCCAGCGGAATCACGCGCTTCCCTGCCGTGGCGGCAGCGGGTTCAAGTGCGCGGCGAGCCACGGAGCATGCCATGAACCTCGACTTTTCCGACGACCAGAAGGCGTTGCAGGACCAGGTCCGCCGCTTCCTGGCCGAGAGGTGCCCGACCACCGTGCCGCGCGCGATCCTCGAAGGCGCGGAGCCGTACGACAAGGCGCTCTACGCCGGCTTGGCCGACCTGGGCGTGCTGGGCGTGGCGATCCCCGAGGCCTACGGCGGCATGGGGCTGGGCCACCTGGAGCTGTGCCTGATCGCCGAGGAGCTGGGCCGCGCGATCGCGCCCGTGCCGGTGAGTTCGTCCATCTACCTCTGCGCCGAGTTCCTGCTGCTGGCGGGTTCGGAGGCGCAGAAGCAGGCGTGGCTGCCGAAGCTGGCCAGCGGCGCGGCGGTGGGGACGTTCGCCTACGTCGAGGGTTCGGGCCGCGTGAAGCTGGACAGCATCAAGGCCAGCCTGAAGGACGGCAAGCTGACCGGCGCGAAGATCGTCGTGCCGGACGGCGACGTGGCCGACGTGGCGGTGGTGCTCGCGAAGGCGGCGGGCGGCCTGCAGCTCTGCCTCGTCGATCTCTCCGGCCCGGGGGTGGGGCGCGAGACTCTGGAGACCATCGACCCGACCCGCAGCTATGCCAGGCTCACGTTCGACGGCGCGGCGGCCGAGCCGCTGGGCGCCGCGGGCGACGGCTGGGGCCTGACCGACCGGGTGATCGACCGCGCCGCGATCCTGCAGGCCTACGAGCAGGTGGGCGGCGCCGACCGGGCGCTGGAGATGGCGCGCGACTATGCGCTGGACCGGATGGCGTTCGGCCGGCCGATCGGCTCGTTCCAGGGCATCAAGCACATGCTGGCCGACATGTACGTCTCGGCAACGCTGGCGCGGTCCAACTGCTACTACGCGGCCTGGGCGCTCTCCACGGAGGCGGCTGAACTGCCGGTGGCGGCGGCCACGGCGCGGGTGTCGGCCACCAGCGCCTTCCAGCACTGCGCCAAGAACAACATCCAGGTGCATGGCGGCATGGGCTTCACCTGGGCCTTCGACTGCCACCTCTACTACCGGCGCGCCAACGCCCTGGCGCTCTCGCTGGGGTCGCTGTCGACCTGGGAGAGCCTGCTGATCGAACGCATGAGCGCCGGCAACGCCGAAGCGGCGGCCTAATTCTTACTTAGACCCGACCATTCGTGAACGAATAGTCGGGGGGCGAGGAAACGACCATGAACTTCGACGACACCCCCGAAGAAGCCAGGTTCCGCGCCGAGGTCCGCGCCTGGATCGACGCCAATGCGCCGAAGCAGCTCGAGGCCGAGCTGAAGCGCGCCAGCTTCGCCTCCAGCGGCATCGAGAGCATGGACCCGATGGCCGCCTCCAAGGCCTGGCAGAAGACGAAGGCCGAGGCCGGCTGGGCCTGCCTGCACTGGCCGAAGGAATACGGCGGCCGCGCCGCCAGCCCCATCGAACGCGTGATCTTCGGCCAGGAGGAGGGCGTCTACGGCGCGCTCTCCGGGCCGTTCGTGATCGGCCATGGGATGTGCGGCCCCACGGTGATGGCCTGGGCCGGCGAGGACTGGAAGCGCAAGCTGCTGCCGCCGCTGGCCAGCGGCGAGGAGATCTGGTGCCAGCTCTTCTCCGAGCCGGCGGGCGGGTCGGACCTGGCGGGCCTGCGCACCAAGGCGACGAGGGCTGACGACGGCTCCGGCGACTGGATCATCTCCGGGTCGAAGGTGTGGACGAGCGGCGCCCAGCATTCGCAGTGGGGCCTGCTCATCACCCGGACCGACCCCGACGTGCCGAAGCACAAGGGGCTGACGATGTTCTTCCTGCGGATGGACAGCCCCGGCGTCGAGGTGCGGCCGATCAAGCAGGCCAACGGGCAGTCGGGCTTCAACGAGGTGTTCTTCAACGACGTGCGCATCCCCGACGACCAGCGGCTGGGCGCGGTCGGACAGGGGTGGGAAGTCTCGCTCACCACGCTGATGAACGAGCGGCTGTCGATCGGGTCGGGGATGTCCAACGGGTTCCCCGAGCTGTTCCGCTACTGCCTGGAGGCCGAGATCGACGGGGCGCCGGCGGTGGACGATTCGAACGTGCGCTCGAAACTGGCCCAGTTCGCGGTGCGGCAGTCGGGGCTGAAGTACACCGGCATGCGGGCGATCAGCGCGCTCTCGAAGGGCGAGACGCCCGGGCCGGAGAACTCCATCGGCAAGCTGGTGGCCGGGGCCAACATGCAGGAGCTGGCGATGTTCGCCCTGGACCTGCAGGGCCAGGCGGGCGTGGTCTGGGATGCGGACAGCCCGCAGAACGGCCGCTTCCAGGGCATGCTGATGCGCTCGCCCGCCACCCGCATCGAGGGCGGCTCGGACGAGATCCTGAGGAACATCATCGGCGAGCGCGTGCTGGGCCTGCCCGGCGACATCCGCGTCGACAAGACCGTCCCCTTCAAGGACATCCCCACCAGCGGCCGGAGCAAGGCATGAGCTTCCCCCTCCCGAACAACTCGGTCGACCTGAGCGGCCAGGTGGCGCTGGTCACCGGCGCCTCGTCGGGGCTGGGCTACCGGTTCGCCAGGGTGCTGGCGAGCCAGGGGGCCAAGGTGGCCGTCGCGGCGCGGCGGCTCGACAAGCTGGAGGCGCTGGCCAGGGAGATCCGCGACGCCGGCGGCGTGGCCCTGCCGATCGAGATGGACGCCACCGACGCCGAGCAACTGATCGCCGCGGTCGCCAAGGCCGAGGCGGAGCTCGGGACCGTCACCATCCTGGTCAACAACGCCGGCATCCCCGACGCCCAGCGGGCGCACAAGATGTCGATCGAGCTGATCGACCGCGTGCTCGACATCAACGTCCGCGCGCCGTTCATCCTGTCGTGCGAAGTGGCGCGGCGGCTGATGGCGGCCGAGAAGCCCGGCCGGATCGTCAACATCGCCTCGGTGGCGGCGTTCTCGTACACCGGCGCAGGCGCGGCGCTGTATTCCGTCAGCAAGGCCGCCACGGCCCGCACCGCCGAGGTGCTCGCCGTCGAGTGGGCCCGCAACCACATCAACGTCAACGCCATCGCGCCGGGCGCCTTCGCCTCGGAGATGATGGACGGGATGCTGAGCCGGGTGGGCGACATCACCCAGCGCTTCCCGCGCCAGCGCCTGGGCGACCCGGCGCAGCTCGACTCGACCCTGCTCTACCTGGTCGGGCCGGCCTCGGAGGCGGTGACGGGCACGGTGATCCGCGTGGACGACGGGCAGGGCGGGCGGTAGCGCCGTCCTTCGTTCACCCTTTCCGGATCGTCATCCCCCGGCCTGTCCGGGGGATCCACTGGGCTCGGCGTTGGGAGATCGTGCGCGGTGGGAGACGATGGCTGGCTCACAGCCCAATGGGTCCCCCGGACAAGCCGGGGGATGACGAACCAGGGAAGGGATACCGCCGGAGGTGACGGCCGTGCCGGGCGTGGGTCCCGCCTCTACGATCCGCGCGCCGGCGGCGGCATCGTATCCGTAATCGGCGGTGTCGTGCGTGGACGCGGGGCGGAGCGCCCGCTAGTGATAGCGGCAACCAGAACAACCGGTACGCGGGGAGTTTGAACGGATGGAATTGAAGCCCGGATCGCGCTGGAAGAGTGCGGTTTGCGACACCGAGGTGGTGGTCGTGCGCCCCCCGAAGGCCGAGGCCTCGCTGGAGTGCGGCGGCTATCCCGTGATCGCGCACGCCGAGGCCAGGCCGGAGGGCAAGGCGATCGCCGAGGGCTTCACCGACGGCAGCCAGGCGGGCAAGCGCTATGCCGACGAGGAGACCGGCATGGAGGTGCTCTGCACCAAGACCGGCCAGGGCACGCTGACCATCGGCGGCCGCCCGATCGGCGCCAAGGAAGCCAAGAAGCTGCCCGCGTCGGACTGAGCGGCTGTTGGGGATCGCGAAGTTGCACACAGCCCTATTGCTCGACATGGCGGCGGACGCCGCGCCTGACCGGCTGGCGCTGGGGCCGCGCGCGGCCGGCCTCAGCTACCGCGAGACCCGCCGGCGGGCCCACCATGGCGCGGCGTTCCTCGAACAGATGGGCGGGGCCAACGTCGCGTTCGTAGGGCTGAACGGTCCGACCCTGCCGGTGGCGATCTTCGCGGCCGGGATGCTGGCGAAGCCCTTCGCGCCCCTCAACTACCGCCTGCCCGACGCCGACCTGAACAAGCTGCTCGCGCGCACCGCGCCGTCGGTGGCGATCGTCGACGACGACATGGTCCCCAGGCTGGCGGCGGCCGAGGCCGTGAAGGTGGTGAGCCGCAGCGCCTTCGAGGCGGCCTGCAACATCCACGGCGACTGCGAAGCCGAGTTCCTGGACGCCGACCACGACATCGCCGTGCTGCTGTTCACCAGCGGCACGACGGGCGAGCCCAAGGCCGCGATCCTGCGCCACGCCAACCTGACCAGCTACGTGATCTCCACGGTGGAGTTCCAGGGCGCGGAAGGCGACGAGGCCGCGCTGGTGAGCGTGCCGCCGTACCACATCGCCGGGATCAGCGCGGTGCTGACCGGCATCTACGGCGGACGGCGCATCGTCCACCTGGAGGCCTTCACGCCGGAGGCCTGGGTGGCGGCCGCCGCGGCCGAGGACATCACCCACGCGATGGTGGTGCCGACCATGCTGGGCCGCATCCTCGACGTGCTGGCGGCGCGCGGCGAGACGCTGCCGTCGATGCGGGCGATCAGCTACGGCGGCGGGCGCATGCCGCTGCCGGTGATCGAGCGTGCGCTGGACATGCTGCCGCACGTGGACTTCGCCAACGCCTACGGCCTGACCGAGACCAGCTCGACCATCTCGATCCTCGGCCCCGACGATCACCGGATGGCGCTCTACTCGGACGACGAGGCGGTGAAGAAGCGCCTGGGCTCGGTGGGCAAGCCGCTGCCGACCCTGGAGCTGGAGATCCGCGGGGCGCACGGCGAGGTGCTGGGGCCGAACCAGTCGGGCGAGATCTACGTCCGCGGCGAGCAGGTCTCGGGCGAGTACACGTCGAAGAAGGTGATCGGCGCCGACGGCTGGTTCGCGACCAACGACGGCGGCTACCTGGACGAGGAGGGCTACCTCTTCGTGGAGGGCCGGCTGGACGACGTGATCGTGCGCGGCGGCGAGAACATGAGCCCGGGCGAGATCGAGGACGTGCTGCGCGAGCATCCGGCCATCGACGACGTCGCCGTGCTGGGGCTGCCCGACAACGAATGGGGCGAGAAGGTCGCCGCGGTGATCGTGGCGAAGGACGCCAAGCCCTCCGTGGACGAGCTGAAGGCGTTCGCGAAGGCGCGCCTGCGGTCCTCCAAGACGCCGGAGGTCTGGGAATTCCGCGACGCCCTGCCGTACAACGACACCGGCAAGCTGCTGCGCCGCCAGCTCAAGGCCGAGATGGCGAAGGGCTGACCCGCCTGTCCGCGCGGGGGTATGGGTGAGGAATGCGGGACGCGCGCCGATGCCTGACCTGATCGCCGACCTGACCGAGCTGGGCGGCGCCGGGATCGCGGTCACCGAGCTGGGGCGCGACGCGCCGCCGGTGGCGGCGACGCCGGGCGTCGTGCAGGTCGGCGTGTGGCGCTCCGGCCCGCTGCCGGGTGGGGCGCTGGAGCCGTTCGACATCCTGCTGAGCGACGAGCCGGGCGCGCCGGGGCCCTGGGTCGGCATGCCGGCAGGGAAGCTGGACGGCGCGGTCGCGCAGTTGAAGGCGGCGGTCTCGGCCCAGCCGGTGGCGGCGGCGGTCTGCGCGCAGGTGCTGCGGATGTCGCTGTCGGTCTCGCTGGACGAAGCGCTGGCGCTGGAGTCGATGGCCTATTCGATGCTGCTGGCGTCGGACGGCTTCCGCTCGTGGCGGGCGGCGAACCCGCCCCGGGCGCGCGGCGACCTCGGCAAGCGCGTCGAGGTGGCGGTGGGCCGGGCGATCGAGGTGCGGCTGACGCGGGCCGAGCGGCGCAACGCCTTCGACGCCCGGATGCGGGACGAACTGGCCGAAGCGCTGGGGTTCGCCCTGGAGCACCCCGACGCGCCGCCGGTCGGCCTGAGCGGCGACGGACCGTGCTTCAGCGCCGGCGGCGATCTCGACGAGTTCGGCGCGGCGGCCGATCCGGGCCAGGCGCACCTGATCCGCACCCTGCGCTCGCCGGCGCGCCTGGCGGCGGCGCTGGGCCCGCGGCTGACCGCACGGCTGCACGGCGCCTGCGTGGGCGCAGGCGTCGAGGTTCCGGCGGCGGCGGGGCGGGTGGCGGCGGACCCGGGCGCGCACTTCCGGCTGCCGGAGGTCTCGATGGGCCTGATCCCCGGCGCCGGCGGGACGGCCACGATCCCGCGGCGCGTGGGCCGTCGGCGGGCCTGCTGGATGGCGATCTCCGGCGCCGACATCGACCTGGCGACCGCGCTGGCCTGGGGCCTCGTCGACGAGGTGGCGGCGTGAGGGATTTCGACGCGGTGCTGGGCTCCCTGTCGGCGCGGATCGCGCGGCTCAGCGGCAGGCTCGGCGCTCGCGTCGACGTGGCGGCCATGGGGATCACCTCCCGCGAAGGCCTGCTGCCGCTGGACCCGCCGGGCCGCATCTCGGCCAACCGCGCCTGCCGCTTGGTGCGTGCCGCCGACGGCTGGATCGCGGTGAACCTGGCGCGCGACGAGGATCGCGAGCTGGTCCCGGCGTGGCTGGGGGGCGAGTGGGGCGAGCCCGCCTGGGACCAGGTCGAGCGGCTCGCCCCGGCGCGGATCGTGGCCCGCCTGCTGGAGGACGGCGTGCGGCTGGGCCTGCCGGTGGCGGCGGTCGGAGAGGTCGCGGCGGCGCGGCCCCAGGCCGGGACACAGGCCTACTGGCCCTCGCGGGCGCGGTCGGGGCCGCCCAAGGTGGTCGACCTCTCGGCCCTGTGGGCGGGGCCGATGTGCGGCGCGATCCTGGCGGCGGCGGGCTGCGCGGTGACCAAGATCGAGAGCCTGTCGCGGCCCGATCCGACCTGGACCTCGACGCCGGAGTTCCACCGGCGGCTGAACGGCGCCAAGCGCGCGTGGTCGGTCGACCTCTCCGATCCGGCCGGCCGCGCGGCGCTGCGCGAGGCGGTGCTGGCCGCCGACGTGGTGATCACCGGCGCGCGGCCGCGGGCCTTCGGCGCACTGGGTTTCCATCCGCATGAGCTCACCGAGGGGGGCGCGGTCTGGGTGGCGATCACCGGCTACGGCTGGGCGGATGGCCATCGCGTGGCGTTCGGCGACGACGCGGCCGCGGCCGGCGGGCTGGTCGCCTGGAGCGAGGCCGGCGAGCCGCGGTTCCTGGGCGACGCCCTGGCGGACCCGGTCACGGGGCTGGCGGCGGCCGTCGGCGCGCTGGAGGCGCTGACCGGCAATGGCGCGGTTCGCGTGGACGCCGGGCTCGCGCTCTGCGCCGCCGGCGCCGCGGGCGTGATGGGCCTGGCGCGCGCGGCATGACGCTCGCGATCCGCAACGTCGAGGTGGACGGCCGCGCGGGCCTGGACGTGCGGATCGTGGACGGCCGGATCGCCGGGATCGGGGCGGGCCTCGCGGGCGGCGACGAGATCGACGGGCGGGGCGGAGCGTTGATCCCCGGGCTCTGCGACCACCACATCCACCTGTTCGGGCTGGCCGCGCGGGCGGACTCCGTGACGCTGGAGGGCGTCGAGACTGCGGATCGGTTCGCGGCGCGGATCGCCGCGGCGACGGCGGCGAAGCCCGTGGGCGCCTGGGTCCGCGTGCTGGGCTACCACGAGACGATGGCGGGCGAACTGACCCGCGACGTGCTGGATCGTCTCGCGCCGCGGCATCGGCTGCGGGTGCAGCATCAGACGGGCTCGCTGTGGGTGCTGAACAGTGCGGCCCTGGCCGCGCTGGGCGAGGGCGACGACCCGCCGGGGCTGGAGCGCGACGCCGGCCGCATCTGGCGGGCCGACGCGTGGCTGCGCGCGCGGATCGGCGCCGAGCCGCCGCCGCTCGCGCCGATCGGGGGGGTGCTCGCGCGCCAGGGCGTCACCGCGCTGACCGACGCCAGCGTGACCACCGACGCCGACGCGGCCGGGCGGCTGGCGGCGGCGCACCGGGCGGGCGAGCTGCCGCAACGGCTGACGCTGATGAGCGGCGGGCCGCTGGCGACGCCGGCCGACGGCGCGTTCGCGGTCGGGCCGGTCAAGGTGCTGCTGGACGACCATGCGCTGATCGACCTGGACGACTTCGTGGGACGGATCGCGGGGGCGCGGGCGCAGGGCCGCAAGGTGGGCGTCCATTGCGTGACGGCGGCGGAGCTGGCGCTGAGCCTGGCCGCGTTCGGGATGGCGGGCGCGGAGCCCGGCGACCGGATCGAGCACGGCGGCGTCATCCCGCCGGACGCCATCGGTGAGCTGAAGGCGCTGGGCCTCACGGTCGTGACGCAGTCGGCCTTCATCCGCGAGCGGGGCGACCGCTACGCCGCCAACGTGGCGGCCGAAGACCTGCCCGACCTCTACCGCTGCGCCAGCCTGCTGGCGGCGGGCGTGCCCGTGGCCGGCAGTTCGGACGCGCCCTACGCGACGCCCGATCCGTGGGTCGGGATCGCCGCGGCGATGGCGCGGCGGAGCGCGGGCGGGCTCTCGATCGGCGCCGGCGAGGCGGTGGATGCCGCGACCGCGCTCGGCCTCTACCTTGGCGATCCCGCCGCGCCGGGGCGCCGGCGACGGCGCGTGGCCGTGGGCGAGCCGGCCGACCTCTGCCTGCTGGACGCGCCGCTCCGGGACGTGCTGGCCCATCCCTCGGCCGACCGGGTCGCCGCGACCGTGATCGCGGGCCGGGTCGTGCATGCGGCGAACCCCTGAGGGTTCCGCCCGGGCCCCGATCGCCTCGGGGCTGTCGACGGGGCGGACGCGGGCCGGGGCCCGCGCCCTCCAGGGTCACCAGATGTCGACGCGGTCGGCGGGGGCGACGTAGAGCTTGTCGCCCGGCTGGACGTTCCAGGCGTCGTACCAGCCGGGGATGTTCCGGATGACGCCGTTGACGCGGAAGTAGGCCGGCGAGTGCGGGTCGGTGACGACCTGCTGGCGCAGCGCCTCCTCGCGGCTCTTCTCGCGCCACACCTGGGCCCAGCCGAGGAAGACGCGCTGGTCGCCGGTCAGGCCGTCGATCACCGGCGCGGGCCGGCCCTTCAGCGAGGTGTGGTAGGCGTCGAGCGCGAGCGACAGGCCGCCCATGTCGCCGATGTTCTCGCCCATGGTCAGGCCGCCCTGCACCTTGGCGCCGGGAACCGGCTCGAACGCCGAGTACTGGGCGCCCAGCCGGTCGGCCTGGACCTTGAACTTGCCGGCGTCCTCGGCGGTCCACCAGTCGCGCAGCACGCCGTCGCCGTCGGACTTGCGGCCCTGGTCGTCGAAGCCGTGGCTGATCTCGTGGCCGATCACCCCGCCGATGCCGCCGTAGTTGATGGCCGGGTCGGCGTCCGGATCGAAGAACGGCGGCTGCAGGATCGCGGCCGGGAAGACGATCTCGTTGTTCGGCGGGCTGTAGTAGGCGTTCACCGTCTGCGGGGTCATGCCCCACTCGGACTTGTCGACCGGGCCGTCCAGCCGGGCGACCTGGCGGCGCCACTCGTAGGCGCCCGAACGCAGGGCGTTGCCGTAGAGGTCGTCGGCCTTGAGCTGGAGCGCGGCGTAGTCCTGCCACTTCGAAGGATAAGCGATCTTGACGCCGAACTTGCCGAGCTTCTCCAGCGCCTTTTCCTTGGTCTCCGGGCCCATCCAGTCGAGCTTCTCGATGCGGGCCTTCAGCGCCGTGCGGATGTCGACCACCAGGGCGTCCATCTTCACCTTGGCGTCCGGCGGGAAGTAGCGGGCGACGTACACGCGGCCCACCGACTCGCCGATGGTCCGGTCCATGAAGGCGGCGGCCCGCTTCCAGCGCGCCTGCTGCTCGGGCTGGCCGGCCAGCTCCTTCAGGCGGAAGGCGTAGTTGGCGTCGACGAAGCGCTTCGAGAGGTACGGCGCGGCGCTGTCGGCGAGGTGGAAGGCCTGCCAGGCCTTCAGCGTCTCGAGCGAGGTGTCGCCGTAGATCTTCGCCACCTTGGGGAAGGCGGTGTTGGTGGTCACCACGATGCGGGTCACCTGCGGCACGTCGCTTGCCGCCAGGTAGGTCTTCCAGTCGAACCCCGGCGTGTAGGCGGCGAGCTCGGCGGTGGTCATCGGATTGTAGGTCTTGTCGCGGTCGCGCCGCTCGATGCGGCTCCAGCTCGCCTCGGCGAGCCGGGTCTCGAAGTCGACGATGGCCCTGGCGTTCTCGGCGGGCTTCTCCCAGCCGGCCATGGCCAGCATCTGCTGGACGTACTCCTGGTACTTGGCCTTCTTCGCCGCGAAATCGGGCTTCAGGTAGTAGTCGCGGTCGGGCAGGCCCAGGCCGGCGTTGCCGGTGTAGACGGCGTACCGGGTGGTCGCCTTCTGGTCGACCTGGATGCCGATCGGGAAGATCGAGGTGAAGCCGGTGGTGTTCGACTTCGCCATCAGGGCGGTGAACTCGGCCTTGGTCTTCACCTTGCGGACCTGGGCGAGCGCCGGGGCCAGCGGCTTGGCGTCGAGCCTTTCGGCCAGGGCCTCGTCCATGAACGAGGCGTAGCCGGCGGCGATCTTGGCGGCGTCGGGGTCGGTCAGCCTGCCCGCCTTCGCGTCCTCGAGGATCGCGTGCATGCGGTTCTCGCTGAGCTCGCGCAGCTTGTTGAAGTTGCCATAGCGGGTGCGGTCGGCCGGGATCTGCGTGCGCTCGTCCCACTTGCCGTTGGCGAACTTGAAGAAGTCGTCGCCGGGCTTCACCGAGCGGTCCATGCCCGAGAGGTCGAAGCCCCAGGTCCCATATTTGGGCGAGGCCAGCGTCGAGGCGTCGGGGGCGTCGGCGGCGTAAGCGGCGCCGGCCAGCAGCGCGAGGGACGCTCCGGCAAGCAGGATTTTGCGCATTCCAGAAACCATAGGTCTTTTCTCGATCTCGTTGCGCCGCTTCCGGGGGGCGGAAGCGGGGAAGCGCGCAAGAAACGAGGAAAATCCGTGCCGCGCAATCACTACGCGGCGAGCGGTCGGTCCGGTCAGGTGTCGCCGGTGGCGTAGCGGCGTGGGCGGTCGTCCCTGGGCGCGCGCCCCAGCAGGCGATCGTAGTTGCCGCGGATCACGCCGTAGCACTCGCAGCTCAACTGCTGCAGGGCCTGGCGGTCGACCACGTCGACCACGCCGCGACGGTATCGGATCATGCCCTTCTCCTGCAGCGAGCGGGCGACGGCGGTCACCGTCGTGCGCTGCACGCCCAGCATGTCGGCCAGGAATTCCTGGGTCAGCGCGATGGTGTCGGTGGAGATGCGGTCGTGGCAGGTGAGCAGCCAGCGGCAGAAACGCTCCTCCACCGAGTGCAGGGCGTTGCAGGCCACCGACTGGATCGCATGGCCGTAGAGCGCCTCGGTGTGGCGGTCGACGAGGTCCCGCAGGGCCGGGCTCCTCGTCCAGGCCTCGTGCAGGCGCTCGACGCCGATCCGCGCGGCGCGCAGCGGCGTCTGGACGATGGCGCGGCTGAGCGACTGTCGCGGCGCGACCGCGGCCATCAGGCCCAGCGCGCCCTCGGGGCCGATGGTGGTCGACTCGATGGCCGCGCCGTTCTCCATCAGCGTCATCAGCGAGACGACCCCGTCGTGCGGGAAGTAGACGTGCTCGATCGGATCGCCGGGGTCGTAGAGCAGCCGGCCGCGCTCGAGCTCCACCTGGACGAGCTGGGGGGCGAACAGCGCGAGGTCGGCCGCAGGCAGAGCTTCGAGCAGGCTGTTCTGCAATGCGGGTGCGGGCCTTTGCATCGGGGACTGGAAACGCCGCGGTGCGGCTTGGGTTTCAAGCTATCGACGCGCGTGGCCCAAGACTGTCGAGTACTCGACTCACATGGGGCGGGACGGGTGAATCCAGGCGAAATGGTCGCAGGGGAGATCAATAGAGGACGACCGCGCCAGCTTCAGGCATGGTCGGATAGTCGACGCAACTATAGCTGGGTGACGCGGTCGCCGCCGAATCGGCGGGAATCAACGTTTGCCGATCCGGCGCCGTTCCGCCGTACCTGCGCCGATCAGTGGAAGTTCAGGTCGCGTCGTTCGCCCACGTCCGGCGTGGTCTTGCCGGCGTTGGCCTTGGCGAGCTCGAACGCATACTTCAGCAATCCGCCTTCGGTGATCCACACCGCGGCGTCGGTCACGTCCAGCTTCAGCAGCGTGAGCGTGGGATCGTCCTTGCCGTCCGGGTACCAGGCCGCGACGTGGGCGTTCCAGTACCTGTCGATGCGGGCGCGGTCGTGGTCGAGGCTGATCCGCCCGTCGATGCAGGCCTGCAGCTTCCTGTCCGTGAAGATGAAGGCGGCCTCGGCGCCGGCGTCGATCGCCCGGGCGAGGTCGGTGTCGTTCCTGGTGAAGAACCACAGGGTGTTGGTGTCGCGCTCGACGAAGGCGGTCATCGGCTGGAAGTGATGCCGGTCGCCGAGCAGGCCGAGCATGCCGGTGTGGTGGTCTTCGACGGCGCTCCAGAGGCGGTCCTGGACGTCCTTGTCGCTGAGGGTCATGTCATTCTCCGGTCGGGGGTGCAGCGCTAACCGCCGCCGGGCTCCGCCTGTTCCCCCGAAGGGTTGACCGCGGCCGTTCCGTGACCAGATCCTAGGCGACCGATGGGAGTTTCCCGATGATCCGCCTCGCCGCCGCGGGCCTGCTCGCACTCAGCCTGGCCGTTCCGGTCGTCGCGGCGCCGGCCCCCAAGGTGTCGATCACCGACTATGCGCAGCTCAGGACGCCGCTGCCCTATCCCTATGACGAGGCGGCCGACGCCACGGGGGACCTGAACCGCGCGCTGGCCAGGGCGAAGGCGTCGGGCAAGCTGGTGCTGATCGACATGGGCGGCAACTGGTGCGGCGACTGCCGGATCCTGGCCGCGACGATGGAGCTGCCGGAGCTGAAGGCGTTCCTGGGGAAGCACTACGAGATCGTCCAGGTCGACGTGGGCCGGTTCGACAGGAACCTGCAGGTTCCGGCCCGATACGGCGTCACCACGCGCCTGGAGGGCGTCCCCGCGCTGCTGGTCGTGGACCCGAAGAGCGGAAGACAGCTCGTGGGCCGCGCGGACGTGGCCGCCCTGGCCGATGCGCGCCACATGACGCCGCAGGCGTTGGCCGACTGGCTGGCGAAGTGGACGCGCTAGCGGCGCTCGCGAGGGTGTTGACGCAGAGGTAGCTCAACCTGAGAGTGGTCTCAGGGAGAAGGCTGTCGAGATGCCGGAGAGGAAGAGCGCAGGCAGGGCGTCCGCGGCGGGGGCGGCGGCGCGGCGCGACACCGCCCACGACCGCAAGCGCCTCGCGGTGTTCTGCGACGGAACGTGGAACGACCTGCGGATGAAGAACCTCACGAACGTGGCCCGCCTCGCCAAGTGCGTGGAGCCGCGCGGGTGGGACGGTCGGCGGCAGGTGGTGTTCTACGACTCCGGCGTCGGGGTCTCGACGGGGGTGAGCCGGCTTGCCGACTGGCTGGTCGTGAAGCTGGGGGGCGCCATCGGGGCCGGCCTCGACGACAAGATCGAGAGCGCCTACCGCTTCCTGGTCCTGAACTACCAGCCGGGGGACGAGATCTTCGTCTTCGGCTTCTCGCGCGGCGCCTACACCGCGCGCAGCCTGTGCGGGCTGATCCGCAAGTGCGGCATCGTGCGGCGGGACTGCTTCGAGCAGATCCCCGACGCGATGAACCACTATCGCGACACGTCGAAGACGTACGACCACCACGACCTGAAGGACTTCCGCGCGCGGCACACCCACCAGGCGCCCGGCTCGGACCCGCCGCGGCCGATCGCGACCGGCGCCGCCGACGCGACGGCGGGGGCCTGGGCCGACCGCGCGGTCGATTTCGGCCTGCCGGACGCGAGCCCGCAGGCCGAGGCGCCGGCGCGGCCCGCCGGCGCCCGGGAGACCGACAGGGAGTTCGTCTGGCTGCCGCCCGATCCGCCGCCGCTGGATATCTACCGGCTGATGTACCTGGGCGTGTGGGACACGGTGGGTTCGATGGGCGTCCCCGACACCATCCCGTTCCTCTCGCGCCTGGTGAACGGGCGCTACAAGTTCCTCGACACCAACGCCAGCGACCTCCTGTTCTCCATCCGCCACGCGTGCGCGATCGACGAGGACCGCAAGTCGTTCGACATCACGCCGGTCCAGAACATCCACCGCCTGAACCAGGCGTGGGCCGCCGCGCACGGCAAGCAGGTGGACAGGCCCGAGGAGGCGGCGACCTACGTGGCCTACACCGATCGACCCTATCAGCAGCAATGGTTCCCGGGGACGCACGGATCGGTCGGCGGCGGCAACCCGGAACTCGGGCTGTCGAGCGGAGCGCTGGTCTGGATCGCCGTCGGCGCGCTGCGGGCGGGCCTGAAGTTGAACTGGGACGCCGGGAACGGCCCCGGCGAAGGGTCCGAGCTCGGCGAGGCCAAGAGGCTCCGCAGGGCGACGGCGCCCTACCGGATCAAGGCTGACCCGAGGAACCCCAGGAAGGCGGTCCCGCTGGCCCCCTGGGCCTTCGACGGCATCGGGCTGGTGACCGGCTATGCCGACCGCGTCGGCAGGATTCCCGGCGCCGACCTGCCGAAGAACCCGCAGGCGCCGGAAGAACTCAGCGCGATGGCGCTCGACCGGCGCGCGGCCGATCCGAAGTACCGGCCCGCGACGCTGCGCGACGTCTTCCCGGGCGAGAAGCATCCGCCGCCGCCCTACCGGATCGTGGCGGGCGCCCTGAAGTGGGCGGCCATCGTCGCGTTCTGGGGGATCGTGGCGTACCTGTTGTGGCGCGCCGTCCCACGCTAGGGCCGGCGGCGACGCCGCGCCGGGTCAGTGGGAGCCTTCGCCGCCCACGATGTGGTCGTAGACGGCCTTGGCGGCGCCCGCGATCGTGCTGGCCGCCGTGTGCAGGGCGGCGTTGCCCACATAGGTCTCGGCCTCTTCCGCGAGCTTCGCGAGTTCCTGGGCCACGGCGGCGAGCTTGAGATAGACGTCCCGGTCGGTCATGGGCCACCTTTCCGCCGCTTCGGTGAAGCATGCCAGCCTGCCCTGTGATAGGGCCTAGGCATGTTCAGTCTGTCGCAGCGTTTCCCGGTCCTGAACCGCCTCTCGACCGCCATGCCGTGGGTCTGGAGCGGGCTGATGGTCGCCGTCGCGTTCTCCATCCGCGCCCCGATGCAGGGGATGCTGGGCGGCGGTCTCGCCTACTCGGCCTTCTATCCGGCGGTGATCCTCTCGGCCTATGCGTTCGGCCGCGCGCCGTCGATCGCCGCGGCGATGGCCTCGGCCGCGCTGGGCTTCTGGTGCTTCGTGGAGCCGGTCTACGCCTGGAAGTTCACGCCCAACGTCCTGACCGCCTTCGTGTTCTTCGCGCTGACCTGCGCGGTGGTGATCACCATCATCACCGGCGCCACCGGCGCCCTGCGCGAGCTGTCGCGCGAGCTGGGGCGCGCCAAGGCGGTGGCCGACAACCATGCGGCGCTCTTCCGCGAGCTGAACGAGCGCATGAGCCACCAGATGCGGCTGGTGGCCGGCGTGCTGGCGTTGCAGGCCAAGGGCGAGCCCGAGCCGCAGGTGGCCGACAGCCTGCGCCGCGCCATGGAGCGCTCGGTGCTGATCTCCCGCGTCCACCGCGAACTGGGCGGCCGTAGCGACGAAGCGGTGGACTTCGACGCCTTCGCCGCGGCCCTGGCGCGCGCCATCTGCGCCGAGCGGGACCAGCCAGTCGAGCGGATCGAGGTGGAGACCTCGGGCCTCAAGCTGAGCCTGGAGGAGACGACGTCGCTCAGCGTGGCGCTGGCGGAATGCCTCGGCGCCCTCCTGGACGCCGACGTGCCCGGCCGCATGCGGATCCGCTTCGACGCCAGGGCGCGGCACGCGGAGGTCGCCATCTCGGGCGCCGACGGCGCCGAAGGGGCGCTGGTGTCGGTCAGCAACGGCTACCTGCTGCGCGCCATGACCGAGCAGCTCGGCGCGGCGCTGACGTTGCGCACCGACGCGACCGGCTCGGCCCTGGTGCTGTCGATGACGCGCGGGGCGGCCGCGGCCGAGGCGGGCTCGGCCGGGACGCTCCACTAGCCCTAGTAGCGGTCGAGCAGGACCTCGGCGATCAGGCCGGTGGCCAGCGCCATCAGCACGAAGTTGCCGTCGGCGTAGACCCAGCGGTAGCCGCGGGGCGGCGTGCGCAGGCCGTAGTAGTAGGGATCCTGCACATAGTAGTGGCGGTAGCTGGCGGGCACGTAAGCCCCGCGCCGCCACGTGTAGCCGCGCTGGACGGGGTAGTATCCGTAACCCGGAGCGTACCAGTAGCCCGGGCGCGCGCCGCGGTAGTTCCGCCATTCGGCGCGGTTGCGCCACGTATCGGCGCGGCGGCGGTCGTAGCGCAGCTCGCGCTGGCCCTGGCGGATGTCGGCGCGGTCGCGGGCCAGCTCGCGGGCCTCGCGCGGGGAGACGTGGCCGTCACGACGCGCGTCGCGGCGGTCGTCCCTGTACTCGCGGCGATCGTCGCGCACCTCGCGGCGGTCGTGGCCGGGCTGTGCGGAGGCCGCGAGCGGTGCGGCGACGGCCGCCAGCGCGGCGGCGGCGAACAACAGATGCTTCATGACGGTTCCTCGGGTTTTCCCAGCTTGGGGGATCAGGCGTCCCTCGCCGTGAACCCGTGCTGAACCCCCAAAGTCAGGATCGGTTCATCCTTGGCCGGCCCGCGCGTGCAAGCGCGACGGATCGAATGCGGCTTCCGCTCGCGCCCTCCTGCGCCGATCCCGCCGCGAGTGGCGCGCCGCTTGCAGCAAAGGTGTACGACCACGCTTGCAACTGGAGCGTTGTCCCAAGCGTAGTCATGGACACGAGATGAGCGGGAAACCCCCCAGGCTGTCCGACCTGCTTCGCGCCCGCGCCCCCGGCGGCGCGCCGGTGGGCCTGTTGCTCGACTCCTGGGCCGAGGTGGAGGGTGCGGTCCTCGCCGACACCGGCCGGGCCCGCGAGGCGCTGAGCGCGGCGGCCAAGGCGCTGCCGCCCGTGGCCGGCGCGATCGCCGACCGCCGCACGCTCGCCGCCGCCGTGGTGAGCGCGCGGGGCGAGGTGTTCCACGCCGACGTCGCCTACCTGGCGCTGCTCCCGGACTCGCTCGACCTGCGGCCGCTCCTGAAGCGGGCGTTGCGCGAGGGACCGGTCGTGAGCCTGATCGAGGGAGCGGCGGGCGCGGCCTTCGCCGCCTGGGTCGGCGACGCAAAGGCCGCCGCGCACTGGCCGCTCGACGCCGAGGCCGGCGCCGCGCTGAGGGCCGGGCCCGAGCGGCTGGTCGTGGTGGTGAGCGCGCCCTCGCGGTCGTCCGAGCTGGCGCGGCGGGCGGCGCGGACGCTGGATCTGACGGCGCTGGAGGCGCGGCTGGCGGAGGCGCTGCTCTTCGCGCCGAACCTGGACGTCGCCGCGGCGGACGCCGGCGTCGGCCGGGAGACGGCGCGCGACGCGTTGCGCCGGATCAACGCCAAGATGGGCGTGCGCCGCACCCCCGAACTGATCGCCCGCCTCATCGGCGTGATGTGCGCCGCGCAGGGCGAGCCCGCGGACGACGAGGGGCTGGCGGAGACCGCCCTGGGCCTCACGCCTGCCGAGGCTCGGGTGGCGGCCCTGGTGGCCAAGGGCGCGACGTCGCCCGAGGCGGCGCAGACGCTGAACCTCAGCGCCGAGACCGTGAAGACGCACATGAAGTCGGTGCTGGCCAAGACCAACGCCAAGGGCGCGAAGGACCTGGCGAGGTTGCTGGCCGAGGCGCGCGAGCTGGTGGCCTTCGCGTCAGCCGCGGAGCCGGTGTTCGGCGTCGAGGAAGGCGGTGGCCGCCTGCGCGTGGTGCCCTCGCTGGACGGTGACCGGCGGATCGCCCTCATCGACTACGGCCCCTACGACGCCGAGCCGGTGTTCGTGTTCCATGGCGCCGCCGCGGGCCGGCGGCTGCCCGAGGCGTTCCGCGCCCGGCTGATCGCGGCGGGGCTGCGGCCGATGGTGATCCAGCGGCCGGGCTTCGGCCTGACCGATCCCGCGAACGGCGACTACGTGGCGGCCGGCGCCGGCGACATGGCCGCCGTGGTGGAGCGGCTGAAGCTGAAGTCGGCGCACATGCTGGCCCGCGACACCGGCGTGCCGGTCGCGCTGGAGTTCGCAAACGCCTACCCGGAGCGCCTGGGCCGCGCGGTGCTGCTGAACCCGCATGCGCCGATCGCGCTGGAAGAGGAGCGCGAGACCCTGGTGGCGGCGGTGCAGCGCCACCTGCTGCGCAACCCCGAACTGGTGGCGACCTTCGCGGAGTTCCTGCGTCGGCAGGCGACGACCGAGCTCCTGGAGCGGATCCTCGCCAAGATGCTGGAGGAAGCGCCGGCGGATATCCAGGCGCTGGAAGACCCCTTGGTCCGGCGCTTCCTGATCCGCGACATCCAGGCGCTGTGCGCCCGCTCCGCCTACGGCTTCGCCGCCGAGCATGCGGCCTACGCCAACGGTTGGTCGCCGCCCGACAGGCCGCGCGCCTGGACGGTGGCGATGTCGACCGGCCTGCCCGGGCTGATCGAGCCGACCTGGCTTCCGTCGGGCGACCTGCGGGTGGTGCGGCTGCAGGGCGCGGGCCTCCTGCCCCAGTTCACCCACCCGGTGCAGCTCGCCCGCCTCGTCGCCGCCTGACACCCCCAATCGGGGGAGGACGCCCGCAGGCCGCCGGCTTACCCAATGATCCATTGGGGTAATCATGGGGGCTTACATGAACAGGATTGCAATCGTGGGCGCCGTCTGCGCGCTCATAGCCGGCCCGGCGCTCGCCCAGTCGCTGCAGGTCAGCTATCCGACCGACGGCCAGATGGACTGCGCGGCGATCGCCGCGGAGTCGGGCCGCATGGACCAGGTGATCGCCGACGCGAACATGCAGGCCAGCAAGGCGGAAGGCTCGGCCAAGGGCGCGGGCATGGCCGGCACCGTCGCGGTCGAAGGCATGCTGCGCACGGGCGTCCTGGGCCGCATGCCGGGCCTCGGCCAGGCGGCGAACCAGATGTCGAGCATGGCCCGCCAGCGCGCCGAACAGGTGAAGGCGCAGGCGGCGGAGACCATCAATACGGCCAACACCCGCAAGGCGCTGCTGGCCGGTCTCTATTCGGGCAAGGGCTGCGACGCGGCGCCCGCCGCCCAACCCGCCGCGCCGGCCGGCTTCTAGGTCCGGCTTCGCGGCCCGGAGTTTTGGCGCGGGTCCGTGTCCCGCGCCAAAAGGCCGGCCATCCGTGGACTCCGCGCAGGCTGGACTGGCGGGCGAGAGCCCCCATGCGACCTCCCGCGAGTCCGGCTTCCACGGGTGGCCGGAACCCTTCGCAATCCCCGTCGCCCTGCCGCTCGCCCGAGCGGCGAAGGCGATTGCACGGGCCGGGCGCCTGCGGCCAAGGTGCAGCTCATGTCGGGACCCAGGATCTGGTCTTCCAGGGCCGTGCAGGCGGCGATCAGCATCGTCGTCGCCGCGATCCTGGTCGGGGCCGCGACGCTGGCGCGGGCGGCGCTGACGCCACAACTCGGCGCCCTCTCGCCGTTCATGCTCTATGTGGCCGCCGTGCTGGTGGCGGGCCTGGTCCGTGGCCCGTTCTGCGGCGGCCTGGTCCTGATGGGCGGCGGGATCGTCGGCTTCCGGCTCTTCCTGTCGCCGCACGGCGTGGCGCAGCACGGCGCGGTGATCGCGCTGATGATCTTCTGGGGCGTCTCGGCGCCGGTGCTGGTGACGGCGAACGAGCTGCGCGTGCAACTGGGCCGGGCCATGGCGCGCCTCTCGGCCGCGCTCGACCGCCGCGACGGCACGCCCGCCTCGAGCTGAACTGGCTGCACTGTCGGGTGGCGGACATACCTTGCGCGTGAAACGTGTATGGTGACGCCATCGCCGGACGCCAGGCCGGTGACTGAGAGACAGGGACCGTCCCCGTGCTCCCGCCGTGTGCGGAGTTTGAGACATGCCCCTCTTCACCTTCTACCCGTGCCGGGGCGACGGATCGTCGACCGCGTTCGAGACCTTCGAATGCCCGGACGACGCCGACGCCATCCTGCGGGCGCGCCGCGTTCTCGCCGAGCATCCCAGCTCGGTGGAGGTGGTGATCTGGCAGGGCGAGCGGCGGGTGGGCGCCGTGGACCGCGAGACCCAGCCCGCCTGACCCGGCGATTGCAGCAGCGCCCTTGCCCTGACGGGCCGCATCGGCCAAAGCCTGCATGATGCCGAGGGGCTCGCCGACCATCACCGCTCTCCGTGTGCTGACCGCGCTCGCCGTGGCGCTGGCGGCCATGTGCGCGTTCCTCGCCTGGCAGTGGAAGACCGAGCGTGACCGGGCCGACTGCTGGCGCGCCTATGCCGAGTTCCAACTGCAGCCCGAGGGCAACTGCGGGACCTGACCGGTCCTGGCCGGCCGGGCGGACCTCATATGTTGAAGCGACCGCCGACGATGCAGGTGGCCTGGCCGTGGCGGACCGTGACGGTGGCGCGCTGGCCGCGGGGCGGCTGGAAGGTCACGGGGCCATCGACGGCCCCGACCGTCACGGCGCCCGGGTTGTTGAACATGCAGACGGTGTAGCTGTCGCGCGGCCACCACCAGGCCTCGGGCACCACCGCACAACTGACCGCGGCGAACTGCCGGGTGAACGAGGCGCCGCCGTAGCTGAAGGTCCGTGGGCCCTTGCCGTGGTTGGTGGCCCATTCGGCGGGTTCGCCGACCGTCTCGCAGGGTGGGCCGGTCACGGTCCATTCCGCCCGCAGCGCCTCGGCCTCGCTCCACGCCTGCCAGACGACGAACGCCGGCAGGGCCAGCACCAGGGCGATGGTGGCGACGAACTGGACCGCCAGCGCCGTCCAGGCGCGCCAGCCGCCGCCGAGGGTCAGGGGCGCACAGGTCTCGGTCATCGGTGAAGCCACTCTGCCGACGCAACGCCGCCGGACGCTACTTTGTGCGGCGCCGTCCGTCGACCGGAAGGTTGCGCGGGCTCAGGCCGTCCGGATGCGGATCTCGCAGCCGTCGGGCGTGCTGCGCAGCGACAGCGAGGCGGCCCCGAAGCGCCAGAGGCATTCGGCGCCGGCGCGGCTCTCCTCGACCCGGCCGCGGCCCAGGTACTGGCTGACCTCGTCGGCGGCCTGGCGGACATCGGCGACGGGCGTTCCGCCCAGCCTTATGAGGCCGGTGAACTCGGTGGCGGGAAGGCTGGGCGGCAGGCCCGCTTGCGTGGTCAGCGCGCCCACCAGCCCCGGCAGGACCGGGCGCGCGGTGGCGATCGGGATCGCGCCGTCCGTGACGCCGAAGCGCTCGATGAGTTCGCCGCGCGGGGCGCGCCAGGGCACGCCGCGCTGGTCGAGGAAACCATGGATCGGGGTGCCGTCCGCCGGTCCGGCCCAGGGGCGGGACGGGTCGTGCGCGCGGCCTTCACGAGGCCGCAGGCCGAAGAGGCTGGCGAGGCTCATGGCCCCATCATGCCTCTACTCGGCGGCGAAAGCGAATCGGCGTTACGCGGCGAGGTAGAGCGTGGGCTGGGCGAGGCCGGTCTCGAAGTCCTGCAGCAGGTCGAGGATGTCGTCGGCCCCGGCGCGCAGCGGCGTGCCCGGCGGGAAGCGATAGCGCCAGAAGCTGGCGATGTGCGAGATCATGCCCACCCGCTCGCCGAGCTCCAGGAACATCGCGGGCGAGGCCAGCAGGAACTCGCGGAAGGCCACCGCGTCGCCGGCGCCGGTCAGCCTGGCGAAGGCCTCGTCGTAGGTCTGGAGCGTGAGGCCGACATCGCGGACGCGCCGTTGGATGGTGCGTTGCAGGCGGGCGCGCGACTTGGCCACGAAGGTGCGGATCTCGGCGTTGACGCTGTCGGAGATCTCGAGCTGGCCCAGTTCGACCACCACCTGCTTCAGCGTGACCATCAGGTCGGCCAGCACCCACTTGTAGTAGAGGAAGCCCTTCCAACTGAAGATGCCCTCGCGGTAGGCCTCGCCTTCCAGGCGCAGGGTGAGGCGCAGCGGCTCCAGCCGGTCGTCGGTGTCGGACGCCAGCAGGATCTCGACCAGCTTGCCCGACGAGCCGTCGCTGATGCGCTGGCCCTGGTAGGCGAGGTCGATCAGCTTGCCGATCTCGACCTCGACGAAGCGGCGCATGCGTTCGCGGTCGTTGGCCGAGATGGCGAAGTAGCAGTCGGCCGGCCGGAAGCCCGCGCGCCGCAGGTGCTCGCGCAGCAGGAACGGGTCGAACGACGGCAGGCCGTCCAGGCACTCCAGAAGGGAGCGGTCGCGGGCGAAGTTCTCGTCACTATCCGAGAGCTCCTCCACCAGGTCGAGCCACCCCTTTTCGCCCACCAGGAACGAGGCGCCCCCCGCGCCCAGGTTCTTGGGATCGAATGGAATGATGACCTTGGTGGCCGTGCCGGCGCGACCGCTCAGGAGCGGCGCGTCGTCGGCCCGCAACCGGTGCTTCAGCACAATCCCCCGATTGAGCAGAAGCGACCTGAAGAAAGGCTGGGCAGAGTGTTCGGGCGTGGTCCCATAGGTCCGCGCCACCATGGCGAGGTTGAGGACCCGCGTGGTCGAGCCGGTCTTGTTGAGCGCGACCAGGCTTCGGTACGGCTTGTGCGCCTGCTTCTGCTTCATCGGCCCGCCCTTCGAGCGGAAGACACCCCTGAAAGCGGCAAGCTTAGCCGTGAAGCCTTACGTCGAAATGAACGTCGGCGAACGTGGTTTGCGAAATAACAGGCTGATTTTGCTTGGAAAATACCATAGGTTGCAAGCTAAACACGTTTTGGATGTGCGCTGTTCGGCGGCGCCGGGCATGGCCTCGCCTCTAGGCGTGCATCGCCTTTTCGAGGGCGAGCGCCAGCGAGATGCAGGCGGCGCTGGTCATGGCGGTGGAGAGCAGCGGATAGCGCCTGGGCGTGTCCGGGGTATGGTGGTCGAACAGCCACTGGATCAGGAAGGCGCCGATGAAGCCCGCCATGATCCAGGTGTCGGGCGCGCGGCCGCGGGCCAGCAGGACGACGCAGGCGGCCACCGCGCACATGGCCGAGAAGAGCTGGCGGTTGGCGCGGGGGCTGGGCTCGCGGGTCTCCAGGCCCCAGCGCACGCCGCCCAGGAACGCCAGGACGGTGGCGCTCCACCCGAGCAGGACGGTCAGCGCCGGGCGGGCGAGGTCGGCGGGGCCGTAGCTGTAGAGGCCGGCCGAGACCGGGAAGGGCGCGAGCGCCAGGAGGGCGATGGCCCAGAGCGCCGCCGGAATGGACTCCGCCCGCCGGGCGGGCCGTACGTCATCCATGAGCAATCAGTCTCTCCGGAATGCCGCCGAGGCCGCCCAACCGGCCAGCATGGCGAACGCCATGGCGGCCAGACCGTAGGACCATGGCCTCTCATGCGCCCACACGTAAAGAGCCCTTTCGAGCCCGACCTTCTCCACCGTCAGGGTGAGGGTGCGCCGCGAGACGGCGACGCCGTTCTGGAACAGCAGGATGTCGGCGCGGTAGACGCCGGTGGGCGCGCCCGTGGGCAGCGCGATCTCGGCGCGGAAGAGGCCGCGGTCGACGAAGCGCACCCCCTCGTCGTCCTCGTGGTAGAGCCCGGCCTTCTCCTTCAGGCGCACGACCGCGCGGCGCCAGACATAGTAGTCCGAGCCCAGGCGGCTCACGACCACGTCCTTGACGCCATAGCGCGTCTCGGTGCGCTGCTCCTCCGGGGCGTTGATGGCGAGGTGGTCGACGCCGGCGCCCAGGCGGCGCAGGACGCCGAAGTTGGCGATGTCCTCCAGCGGGCGGTTCGAGGCGGCCCGGTAGAAGCCGGGGGCGCCGCGGAACACGACCGGGCGGCTGTTGAGCCAGAGGCCGGCCACCTTCTGCTTGCGGGTCAGGCGCACGGGCTGCTCGGGTCCGCGCACCAGGATCACCACGTCCGACGGCCGCGCGGCGGCGTCGAACACCGCGCCGTAGAGGACGATGCGCGCGCCGCGGAAGTCGGACTTCACCTGCACGTTGGTGTCGGTGAGCGCGGCCGAGATCACCGGGGTCGACGATGCGGCCGGCGACGGCGGCAGCGGCGGCGAGGGCGGGCCGGCGGCGGTCGCGAGGGCGGCGGCGAGAGCGGCGATCATCCGTTCGCCCCCGACAGCAGGACGAACGGCTCGTCGGGCGTGAGGAAGAGGCCCAGGCCCATGCGCAGGCCGACCATCAGGACGATCAGCGCCAGGATCGCGCGCAACTCCTCGGCCCGGAAGCGGGAGGACGCCCGCGCGCCGAACTGGGCGCCGACGATGCCGCCCAGCAGCAGGAGCGTGGCGAGCACGATGTCGACGGTCTGGTTGCGGCCGGCCTGGAGCACGCCCGTGAGCCCGGCGGTGATGATGATCTGCAGCAGGCTCGTGCCCACCACCATGCCGGCCGGCATGCGCAGGACGTAGATCATCGCCGGCACCAGGATGAACCCGCCGCCCACGCCCATGATCGCCGAGAGCACGCCCACGAACGCGCCCAGCAGCACCGGCGGGATGACGCTGATGTAGAGCCGCGAACGCGGGAACCGCATCTTGAACGGCAGGCCGTAGAGCCAGACCGGGCGGCGGTCGCGGCGCGGCGGCGGGGCTTCGCCGCGGCGGCGGCGCAGGATGGTCCCCAGGCTCTCGATCAGCATCAGCCCGCCGATGACGGTCAGGAACAGCAGGTACGAGAGCGCGACGACCAGGTCGGCCTGGCCCAGCAGGCGCAGCCAGCGGAAGAGCTCGACGCCCAGGAAGGCGCCCGCCACGCCGCCGGCGGCCAGCACCGCGCCCATCCGCAGGTCCACGGCCTTGCGGCGGCTGTAGGCGATGACGCTCGACATGGAGGACGCGGCGACATGGTTGGCCATCGACGAGACGGCCACCGGCGCCGGGATGCCGAGGAACACCAGCATCGGCGTCATCAGGAAGCCGCCGCCGATCCCGAACATGCCCGAGATGAAGCCCACGAGCGCGCCCAGCGCCACGATGAGCGGCGCGTTCACCGCGACTTCGGCGATCGGCAGGTAGATGTCCACGGTCCTGCCTAGTTCCTGCACGGCGGCCGCGTCCAGACTGTCATCGATTCAGACGGGCGCGGAAGGCGGCGCGGGGCATGGCCCCATGCGTGCGCATCCCCTGCGTTCGTCAGCCGGGGGAATTCACCCGGTCAGGACGGCTTCCGCCCACGGCCGCGGCGCAGTTCCCCGCGCAGCTCCTGCCCGTAGATCGCAGGACTCCAGGCGTTGCGCCCGAGGATCGGACGGGCGCGCCGGGCGCGGGCCTTGCGCGACGGCGGACGGTAGGCGCCGGTGAGCATCGCGGCGGCGAACTGCGCCTGGGCCTCGGCGATCGGCCAGAACGCGCCGGTCGGCCGGCTGACGCCGACGAAGAAGAGGTCCTCGCGATCCGGCGCGACCGTTCCCATGAAGAGGCTGAGGTCGTCGCCGCGCGTGTCGGCGACGCCGGCGTCGAGATAGGGGTAGGCGAGGCGGTAGCCGGTGGCGCAGAGCACCAGGTCGGCCGGAAGGCGCGAGCCGTCCGCGAACACCACCTCGGGGCCATCCAGGCGCTCGATCGCCGGCTTGGCCTTCACGGCGCCGCTCTCCAGGGCGTCCAGGATGTCATCGGAGGCCGTCGGGCGCTTCGACAGCGGGTGCGCCGGCGGCGCCGGCAGGCCGAGCGCCTGGAGCCGCGCCATCCTCTCCGTGAACATGCCTACGATGCGGCCCTTGGCGATGCGCTGGAACAGCGCGCGTTGCGCCCAGCCGGGCAACAGGTCGAGCGGCCGGATCACCGGGTCGGTGGGATGGGTCATCGGGGCCTGGTCGGCGCCGGGCGCGCCGCTCACCGTCCGGGGCATGATCCAGGTTCCGCTCCGCGCCGAGATATGCACCGAGGCCGCGCCGGCCGCGGCGATCTCGCAGGCCAGCTCACAGCCGGTGTTGCCGATGCCCACGACGATCACGCGCTTGCCGCGGGTGTCGAACGGCGTCTCGGGATCGCGATAGGCCTGGGCGTGGAGGATGCGGCCGTCGAAGGCGCCGTCCCACGTCGGCAGGCGGGCGTCCCAATAGTTTCCGCTGGCGGCCACCAGGGCGTCGAACCGCTCGGTGCGCGTCCGGCCCTCCGCGTCGATCAGCGAGACGTCCCAGCCGCCCCCGTCCCGGGGCGTGGCGAGGTCGACGGTCGTGCGGGTGTGGATGGCGTCGCGGAAGCCGAAGGCGTCGACGTAGGATTCCAGCCAGGCGCGAACCTGGTCGTGGCTGGGGAAGGCCGGCCACGCGTCGGGCATCTCGAAGTCGCTGAAGCGGCTCATGCGCTTGGTGGTGTTGGTGCGCAGCGAGCGGTAGGCGGCGGCGCGGCCGTTGGGGTTGTCGATCACCCAGTGCCCGCCGACGACCGGCGACATCTCGAAGCCCGACGCGTCGAGCCCGGCCTGGCGGAGCGTCTTCAGGGCCGCGAGGCCCGACGGGCCCGCCCCGACGACACAGACACGCTTCCCCATCGCCGCCTCCGCCCCCCTGGCCCTGCAGACGGCGACGATGTCTCAGTTGAGAGCGGTTCGCAAGTGAGTTGCGAATGACTCGCAAAACGCGCATCGTCAGGCCGACGAAAGGACTGCGCATGACCGGAACGATCGCCACGGTCGCCGAGATGGAAGCCTGCCTGGGCGTGCCGCCGCTCGGCGTGAAGATGAAGGTGATCGATCACCTGGACGACCAGGCCCGGGCCTGGATCGCCGCGTCGCGGCTCGCCTTCGTGGGCGTGGCGGGGCCGGACGGTCCACGCATCGGCGCGGCGGGCGGCGAGGCCGGCTTCGCGCGGACGCCGGACGCGCGAACGCTCCGCCTGCCCTTCGGCGCGATGGACGACCTCGGGCCTCTCGCGGCGGGCCAGGGCGTGGGCCTGCTGTTCCTGGCCGGCGGGATCGGCGAGACCCTGCGGGCCAACGGCCGGATCCGGGCGGTCGACGCCGGGGGCGTCGAGATCGACGTCGAGGAGTGCTTCATCCACTGCGCCAAGGCGCTGATCCGGTCGGCGTTCTGGGCCGCCGAGCCCTGTGTAGCGCCGGACGGCGCCGAGGCCTTCCTCGCGGCGACGCGGTTCCTGGCCCTGGCCACCCAGGACGCCTCGGGACGCATCGACATCAGCCCGAAGGGCGATCCGGCGGGGCTGCTGATCCGGCGGCTGGCGGGACGGGTGGTCGTGGCCGAGCGGCCGGGCAACAAGCTGGCGTTCGGCTACCGCAACATCCTGCAGCAGCCGCGCGTGGCGGCGTTGTGCGTGATCCCCGGCGCGACGGCGACCCTGACGCTGCGCGGCCCGGCGCAGTTGACGGCCGACGAGGCGCTGCGGCGTGACTTCGTCGTCGAGGCGCGGACGCCGGTGCTCGCGCTGGTGATCGACGCCGCGCCGGCGGCCCCGACCGAGAGCCCGGCGTTGCAGCGGGCGGACGCCTGGGCGCCGGACCGTCCGCCCGCGGCGATAGATCCGGCCGCCGCGTTCGTCGCGCACGTGAAGCTCAACAGGGCGCGGGGCGTCGCGGCCACGGTCCTGCGCATGGCGGTCAACCGGGGCCTGGTCGCCAAGGGCCTGGAGAGCAACTACCGCACCGACCTCTACTAGGCCTCCGCCGCGAGTCTACCGCGCGGTCGTGTACAGTGGGACGCCGCCGTCCTGGTCGCGGCGGTATTCGGCCAGCGCGCGGTGGTAGGCGGTGGAGACGCGGCCGTCGATGGGGCCCGTGTAGTAGCCGAGGCGGGTGAGGACCATCTGCGTCTGCTGCACGTTCATCGAGACGCCCGCGGCCAGGGCCGGTGACGCGGATGCCGCAGGGGCGGGTTTCGGCGCGGGGGCCGGCGCGCGCGGTTTCGTCGGTGGCGGCGCGGCCGGCCTGGGGGCGAGCGCGGCCAGCGCCTTGCGGGCCTCGGCGTCGCCGCGGGCGGCGGCGCGGGCGAACCACTGCCGGGCGACGGCGAGGTCCTGATCGACCCCGCTGCCCGACTGGTAGAGGAGGCCCAGGTTGTACTGGCTCTCGACCACGCCGGCCTCGGCCGCCTTCCTGAACCAGCGGGCGGCGTCGACCAGGTCCTGCGGGCCGCCTTCGCCGCGGAACTCGTAGACGGCGAGGTTGTGCATGGCCTTCACGTCGCCGTTCTCGGCGGCGAGCGCGGTCCAGCGGCGGGCCTCGGCGGGGTTGTTCGGGAGGCCGGTGGCGCCGGTGTCGTAGAGCTGGGCGAGGTAGAGCTGGGCCTGGGCATGGCCCGCTTCGGCCAGGGCGGTGAGCTGGGCGAGCGCCCCGGGCGCGCCCGCCTCGACGCCGGCGCGCACGGTGGCGAAGACCGGGGCGGTCGTGTCCTTCGGCCGGGTCGGCAGCTGCGCGGGGCCGAGCGCCATGGCGGCGCGCGGGTTGTCCGGGATGGACGAGGGTTCGGCGGCCTGTTCAGGGGAAGCGGGGCCCTGCATCAGGGTGAGGCCGGCCGCGCCGACGCTGAGGAAGGCCGCCCCGCCCGCGATCATCATGGCGGTCTGCAACGCGGTGCTGCCCGGCGCGGGCTTCTTCGGCTTCGGGCCGAAGCCCTGGAAGAGGCGGCCGGTGGCCGCCTTGGGGCCGACCTTGGCGCGCATCTGCACCGGCGGTTCGGCGGCGGCGCGGGCGGCGGCGCGGGCGCGCTCGATGACCTCGCGGGTGGAGAGTTCGGGCTCGGGAGCGGCCTTGGGTTCGAAAAGCGCCTCGTCCGCGTCCTCGGCGAGCGGGGCGAAGACCTCCGGGATCTCGGGCTCGGGGACGTCGAGGTCGAGGCGCCGCCACGGGGGCTCGACGACGTCGTGCTCGGGCTCGGCGCCGGGTTCGGACTCGGCGCGGGAGAACAGCTCGGGGCCGAGGGCGGCGGGGGCCGGCTCGGCGGGATCGGGCTTCTCCGGCTCGGGCTCGGGCGGCGGCCCGAGGGCCTGGATGAGCTCGGCGAGGGTGGGCTCGGGGGCCGCGGCCGCGGGCGGCGCCTCGGCGGCCAGGCTCGAGACGCGGGCGACCTCGGCCTCGACGCCGTCGAGTGCTTCAGAGGCGCGCCGTTCGGAGGTGTCGAGGCGCTGGGCCAGCGTGCCGGTGACCTTGGCGAGCTCGGCCTGCAGGCGCTCGAACGCCGCGGCCTGGGCCTGCTCCTGGCGGGCGAGGCGCAGCTCGACGGCCCCGGCGATGCGGGCCACCTCGGTCCCGACCTGGTCGATGGCGCCGGCGCTCTTCTCGTCGACCTCGGTGAGCTTCCGGCCCACCGCCTCGGCCATGGAGAGCACCTGGCGGCCGATGGCCTCGACGGCTTGCGCGGAGCGCTGCTCGGCGACGCGGACCTGTTCGGTGAGTTCGGCGAAGCGGGCCTCGAGCGCGCCGCCCCCGGCCTGCGCCAGCTTCTCGGCCACCTCGGCGCGCGCGGTCTCGACCTGATGGGTCAGGACCTGGGCCAGGGCCTCGAACCTGAGCTCGATGGGTTCGCCCGCGATGGCGCCGCCCTCGACGGCGGCGATCCGCCGGTCGAGACCGGCCAGCGAGCCCTGGAGATCGCTCAGCGCCGCGGCGGTGCGGCTCTCGGCCAGGGCCAGGCGGTCGCCCAGGCGCTGGAGCACGGCTTCGACGACGAGCTCGGGATCGGCGCGGGCGAGGCGCGCCTCGATGGCGCGCAGAGCCTCGGCCGACCGGGGACCGGCCGGCTCGGCCTCCATGCGGCGCAGGCGCTCGCCGAAATAGCTCTGCTGGGTGTTGGATTCGGCCAGCAGGCCCTCCAGGCGCGCGGTCTGGGCGTGCTGCTCGCGCTCGGCGGTCTCGATGCGGGCCAGCGCCTGGCGCACCGAATGCTCGACGCCGTTGATGGCGAGGCCCGTGCGGGTCTCCGACGCCTCGATGCGGTCGGTGAGGCGGTCGAGGGCGCCGGCGACGCGCGCGAGGTCGGGGGGCGTGGCCGCGAGGGCGACCGTGCGAAGATGCGGCGGCGCGCCCACGGCGCGAAGCGGGCGCCCGGCGAACTGGCTCTCGTGGGTGACCTCGTCGGGGAGCTCGTCCTCGAGGATGATGCGGTTCAGCCATTCGCCGAGGGTCAGGCCCGAGCGGCGGGCAAGGTCCTTCGCGACCTCCCGGGCCTTGGGGTCGATCCCCTTGACGGACCAGGGCGCCCCCGCGCTCATCCGAATCGCATCTCCGCTCAGACGAGGACGCTACCGACCGATCCCTGGGGTGTAAACGAAGGCTTAACGCTAGATGTAGTGGTGCGGCGCGGTTCCTGTGGATGGCTGCGGCCGCGTGGGATAGGGGGTGCGCATGGATATCCGGACCGCCCTCTCTTTGGCCGGCGCGTGCGCCGCGATGGGCGTCTTCGCCGGCTGGCGCGGCGCGCGGCCGCCCGATCCGATGAAGGGCCCGCGGATGATCCCGTGGCGCTGGGTGATGGTGCTGGCGGCGACGCTGGCGTTGACCTTCGGCGGCATGGCGGCGCACCTGGCGCTGGGGCGTTAGGCGGCCTCGCGGGCCGCCGGCGGCTCCTCGGCCTTCCGTGGGCGCTTCGCCAAGCCGGCCACGCCGCCGGAGGAGAGGAGCCCGGCGTCGGCCATCAGCCGCGGGATCGCCCACTTGCGGGGCGCGGCGACGAAGCGGGGCTGCCAGGACGGATCGTACTTGGACTTGTAGTGGCGCACGCCCTGGAAGTTGTAGATCTCCTCGCCGCGGTCGTAGATCAGCCGGCCGACGCGGCTGAGGGCCGGCGCCAGCGGGCGATCGTCGAGGCCGGACAGCGGCGCCATGCCGAAGTCGAAGGCGCCGTAGCCCTCGGCCTGGCCCCAGCGGATCAGTTCCACGAACAGGAAGTCCATGATCCGCGGCGGGCCTTCGGGCACGAAGCGCATCAGGTCGATGGAGAAGACGGTGCGGTTCGCCACCGGCCAGAGCGTGGCGAAGGCGATAATGCGGCCTTCCCAGCGCACCAGGGCGACCGGGAACTCCTCGATGTAGCGCTCGTCGAAGCCGCCGAGCGAGAAGCCCTTCTCGCCGCCCGCGTGGGTCTCCAGCCAGGCGTCGGAGATGCGCCGGAGGTCGGGCATCAGGGGCGGGACGCCGGAGGGCTGGACGACCTCGAAGGTCGCCCCGTCGTCGCCGGCGCGGCGCCAGGCGCGGCGCAGGTTGCCGCGCTTGGTGCCCTCGATGGTGAAGCTCTCCAGCGGCGAGACGGCCCCTTCGCCCATCTTCTGGATCGCGAACCCCAGCTCGACGATGTCGGGCAGGTCGTCGGCCTCGAGGTTGTAGAAGCCGGGCCGCGCGGCGTGGGAGTCGGCGAGTTCGCGGAAGCGCCAGAGCAGTTCCAGGCGCTCGTCGCGGCGCCCGACCGTGGAGCCCAGCGCGATCCAGCTCCGGCTCCTGACCCCGAACATCAGGAAGCTCTCGCCGGAGGCCGAGAACAGGAACCGCTTGTCGCCGAGCAGGGCCAGGTTGGAGGTGGGCCGGGCCAGTTCGGCCTTGGCGAGGATGGCGCGGACGCGGTCGAAGTCCGGGTCCTCCTCGCCGACGATGGGCGGCGTCGCGGCCGAACCCAGCAGGCGCCAGACCCCGAAGGCCAGCAGCGCGATGGCGGCGCCGGCCCAGGCGCGGAGCGAGCGGGCCGCATCCGCATCGGCCATGACGCGCCACCAGGGCATCTCGCCGTAGTCGGCGTTCTCGAACGACCACAGGCCGATCATCCCCGCCCCGACCACGAAGCAGGCGGCCGAGAACAGCCAGCCGGGCGTCACGTCCATCCGCGTGAGGGCGGCCTTGCGCGGGAAGGCGTGGTGAAAGGGCGCTAGGACGGCGGCCAGGGCCAGCAGCATCGCCGTCTCCTCCCAGACGAAGCCCTTGGCCAGGCTGAGCGGGGCGGCGACGAGCAGGGTGACGACCGTCGCCGCCCAGGCGGCGTCGAGGCGGGCGCGCAGGCCGAACGCCAGCATCACCAGCAGGAGCCCCAGCACGCTGGAGGCGAAGTGGCTGATCTCGATGGCCAGCACCGGCTCGAACTGCAGGAGCTGGACGAAGCGACCCGGCAGCGAGGGCCGCGCGCCCGACGCGAGCAGCAGCGCGCCCGTTCCCAGCGTCAGCAGGGCGGCGGTCCAGGGCGCGAAGGCGACGATCGCGGGATGGCGAAGCAGGCGCATCGACTCAAGTGTATAGGCGACAGTTCGCCAGGTCCGCTCAAACGGCCGTTTGATTGCGCTTGCCCGGCGATCCGCGGGCGCTAATCTTGGGCGTCCAGTCCAGATTTGGGAGATCGGTATGGCCGACGTCGGCGCCACGGAGCTCGACGCCTTCGCCCGGGAGGTGCGTGCGGAGCTGGCGGCGATGTATCCGCCGGAACTCAAGGACCCGAACGCCAGGACCGATCCCGAGGCCGTCTGGGGCGGGCGTGCGTTCGAAGGATCGGAAGACCCGCAGATCGCCTGGATGAAGCGCGTGGCGGCCAAGGGCTGGACCACGCCCACCTGGCCGAAGGAATACGGCGGCGCCGGCCTGTCGGCGGCCGAGGCCCGGGTGGTGGAGCGGGCGCTGGCGGAATACCGCCCGCCGGTGCTGGCCTTCGGCATCTGGATGCTGGGCCCGGTGCTGCTGGAGTACGCCAACGAGGCGCAGAAGAAGGAGCACCTGCCCAGGATCGTGAACGGCGAGATCCGCTGGTGCCAGGGCTATTCCGAGCCGGGCGCGGGCTCGGACCTCGCCGGCCTCGCCACCCGATGCGAGGACAAGGGCGACCACTGGCTGATCAACGGCAGCAAGATCTGGACGAGCTATGCCGACAAGGCGGACTGGTGCTTCTGCCTCGTCAGAACAGATACCTCGAAGAAGCACGAAGGCATAAGTTTCGTGCTGATCGACATGGCGTCGCCGGGGGTCGAGACGCGGCCGATCCAGCTCATCTCGGGCGAGAGCCCGTTCTGCGAGACGTTCTTCACGGACGTGAGGATCCCGAAGGAGAACCTGGTCGGGCGGGTGAACGGCGGGTGGGAGATCGCCAAGCGGCTCTTGCAGTACGAGCGGCAGAACATCTCGGCCGGGTTCGGCGAGGGGGGCACGGCGGGCGGCGCCTCGGGCGACCTGGCGTCGATCGCGGCGAAGTACGGCGTCGGCGACGACCCGGACCTGAGGAAGCGGATCACCGAGAACAAGATGAACTTCCAGGCGCTGCGCCAGACGATCGCGCGCTCGGCGGCGGAGAGCCGGGCCGGCAACGGGCCGTCGGCGACCACGTCGATCATCAAGTACGCCGCGGCCGAGCTCGCCAAGGAACGCTCCGAGCTGATGATCGAGGCGCTGGGGCACCAGGGCCTGGGCTGGGATGGCGCAGGCTTCGAGACGCCGGAGATCGTGGCCACGCGCGGCTGGCTGCGCACCAAGGCCAACTCGATCGAGGGCGGCACCTCGGAAGTGAACCTGAACGTGGTGGCCAAGCGCGTGCTCGGCCTGCCGGATCCCAAGTAGGAGCATACCATGGCCGACTTCGGCGGATCCGACCTGGACGCCTTCCGGACCGAGGCGCGGGACTGGCTGGAGGCCAACTTCCCGAAGGCGCTGGCGCACGACGTCAACGCCCAGCTCGCCAAGTTGCAGTCGAAGCCCGAGAGCGAGGACGCGCTGAAGTGGCGCCGCGCCCTGGGCGCCAAGGGCTGGGGCACGCCCACGTGGCCGGCGAAGTACGGCGGCGGGAACCTGAGCCGCGAGCAGGCGCGCGTGCTGGCCGAGGAGATGGCCAGGATCGGCGCGCGCAACCCGATCGGCGGCATGGGCGTGTCGATGTTCGGCCCGACGCTGCTGGAATACGGCAGCGAGGCGCTGAAGCAGGAGCACTTCCCCGGCATCGTCTCGGGCGACGTCTGGTGGTGCCAGGGCTACTCCGAGCCGGGGGCGGGGTCGGACCTCGCGGGGCTCCAGACCCGGGCCGAGGACAAGGGCGACTATTTCCTCGTAAGTGGTTCAAAAATATGGACTTCTGGAGCGCAATACGCCGACAGGTGCTACTGCCTGGTGCGCACCGACACGTCCAAGAAGCACGAGGGCATCAGCTTCCTGCTGATCGACATGAAGGCGCCGGGCGTCGAGGTGCGGCCGATCCTGCTGATCAACGGGACGTCGCCATTCTGCGAGACGTTCTTCACCGACGTCAAAGTTCCCAAGGACCAGCTCTTCGGGCCGTTGAACGGCGGGTGGACCATCGCCAAGCGGCTGTTGCAGCACGAGCGCGACGGGATCGGGGCCAGCCTCGGCGCCGGCAACATCGGCGGGGCGGCGAGCGTGCCGACGGTGGTCGAGGCGGCGAAGGGCTACGTGGGCCTGGGCGACGACGGGCGGCTGGCCGACCCGGACCTGCGCCGCCGCGTCACCGAGCACCTGATGGAGAACCGCGCCTTCCAGTTGACGGTGCGCCGCCAGCAGGACGAGGCCAAGGCCGGCAATGGGCCGTCGAACCTGGCCGCGGCCATCAAGTACGCCGGCGCCAAGATCGCCCAGGACCGCAACGAACTGGTCGTCGAGGCCCTGGGCCAGGGCGGCCTGGGCTGGAACGGCGAGGGCTTCGGCGAGGGCGAACTGGCGGCCATGCGCTCGATGCTGCGGTCCAAGGCGAACTCGATCGAGGGCGGCAGCTCGGAGATCAACCTCAACGTCGTGTCGAAGAGGGTTCTCGGACTTCCGGACGCGAAGTAGGGTCTTAGAAGAAGCGGTATCCGAACCGCTCTTGAGGAGGAACTGGTGATGGCGGATTCCGGCGGCGCCCTGGACGCCTTCCGCGCCGAGGCGCGGGCGTGGCTCGAGGAGAACTATCCGCAGTCGCTGCGCGGCGACGTGAAGTCGGGCGAGCGCGCCATGATGGGCGGCTTCAAGTTCGAGGGCGACCACGGCGTCTGGAAGCAGCGCATGGCCGACAAGGGCTGGGGCACGCCGACCTGGCCGAAGAAATACGGCGCGGGCGGGCTGTCGCCGGCCGAGGCGCGGGTGCTGAGCCAAGAGATGGACCGCATCGGGGCCTACAACCCGATGGTCGGCATGGGCCTTTCGATGTTCGGCCCGACGCTGCTGGAATACGGCACCGAAGAACAGAAGCAGCGGCACATCCCGCCGATCGTGCGCGGCGAACTGCGCTGGTGCCAGGGGTATTCGGAGCCGGGCGCCGGCAGCGATCTCGCGTCGCTGACGACGAAGTGCGAAGACGCCGGAGATCACTGGAAGATCAACGGCCAGAAGATCTGGACCAGCGGCGCGCAATATGCCGACTGGTGCTTCTGCCTCGTCAGAACAGATACCACGAAGAAGCACGAAGGCATAAGTTTCGTGCTGATCGACATGCATCAGCCGGGCGTGGAAACTCGGCCGATCAAGCTGATCGCGGGCTCCTCGCCGTTCTGCGAGACCTTCTTCACCGACGCGCGGGCCGAGAAGGACGACATGGTCGGGCCGCTGAACGGCGGCTGGACGGTGGGCAAGCGCCTCTTGCAGCACGAGCGTTCGGGCCAGGGCGGCGGGCGGATGACCGGCGGCGCCAAGCCCTCGGACCTCGCCAAGACGTACGTCGGCCTCGACGAGAGCGGCCGCATCGCCGACAGCGACCTGCGCATGCGGATCGCGAAGAACGAGATGGACAGCCGCGCGCACGGCCTGACCATCGAGCGGGCGCGGGAAGAGGCCAAGGGCAATGTGAACCCCTCGGCCGCCACCTCGATCATGAAGAACTCGGGCACCTGGATCGGCCAGACGCGGGCCGAGCTGCTGCTGGAGATCATGGGCCACCAGGGCCTGGGCTGGGAAGGCGAGGCCTTCGAGCGCGACGAGCTGGAAGCGGTGCGGTCGTGGCTCTCGGGCAAGGCCTGGACGATCTTCGGCGGCAGCCAGGAGGTGCAGTCGAACATCGTGTCGAAGCGCATCCTGGGCCTGCCGGATACGACGCAGAGTTCGTGAACATAAAATCGCTCGTCATGGCCCGGCTTGTCCGGGCCACCCATTGGGCTGTGAGATGAAGATGATCTGCAGCGTCGACGCCGCGGTTCCGTCCCGGGCTCACAGCCCAATGGGTCCCCCGGACAAGCCGGGGGATGACGCTCAAAGAGGGAAGAAGGGGAGGCGAAGCGGATGGCGGATTTCGGCGGGCCTGACCTGACGGCGTTTCGCACTGAGGTGCGCTCCTGGCTCTCGGCGAACTTCCCGGCCGCGCTGGCGGGGAAGGGCGCGCCGGAGGGCCGCGAGCTGACGCCCGACCAGGACGCCTGGCGCAAGGCCATGGGCGACAAGGGCTGGGGCGTGCCGACCTGGCCGAAGGCCTATGGCGGCGGCGGGCTCTCCAAGGCCGAGGCGCGGGCGGTGTCGGACGAGATGGCGGCGATCGGGGCCTACAACCCGATCGGCGGCATGGGCGTGATGATGTTCGGGCCGACGCTGCTGGAATACGGGACCGAGGCGCAGAAGCAGCGGCACATCCCGCCGATCGTGCGGGGCGAGCTGCGTTGGTGCCAGGGGTTCTCGGAGCCGGGCGCCGGCAGCGACCTGGCGAGCCTGCAGACCCGGGCCGAGGACAAGGGCGACCACTGGATCGTCTCCGGCCAAAAAATCTGGACAAGCGGAGCTCACACCGCGGACTGGTGCTTCTGCCTCGTCAGGACGGACACCTCGAAGAAGCATGAGGGCATCAGCTTCGTTCTGATCGACATGCAGGCGGGCGGCGTAGAGCCGCGGCCCATACTCCTCATCAACGGCACGACGCCCTTCTGCGAGACCTTCTTCACCGACGTGAAGGTCCCGAAGGAGAACCTGGTGGGGCCGCTGAACGGCGGCTGGACCATCGCCAAGCGGCTGTTGCAGCACGAGCGGCAGGGCATCTCGGGGGCGAACCAGATGGGCGCGCCGGGCGTGACGCCGGGGGCGCCGATCCAGGAGAAGGCGGTGGCCTATGTCGGGCTCGACGACAACGGGCGGCTGGCCGACCCGGACCTGCGCTCGCGCCTGACCGACCACCTGATGGAGGAGCGGGCGTTCCAGCTCACCGGGCGGCGGGCGGCCGAGGAGGCGCGGTCGAACGCGGGGCCGTCGGCGGCGAGCTCGGTGCTGAAGAACGTCGGCTCGAAGGTGCGGCAGGACAAGGCGGAGCTGACCGTCGAACTGCTGGGCGCGCAGGGCCTGGGCTGGGACGGCGAGGCGTTCGGCGCCGACGAACTGGGCGCGACGCGCGCCTGGCTGCGCGGCAAGGCCGGCACCATCGCCGGCGGGTCGTGGGAGGTGCAGCTCAACATCGTCTCCAAGCGGATTCTCGGACTGCCGGAGGCGACGCAGAAGGGGTAGAACTTCATCCTAAACTCGTCATGGCCCGGCTTGTCCGGGCCACCCATCGGGCTGTGAGATGGTGGTGACCCGCGGCATCGACGCCGGCGCTCCACCGGCGCCTCACAGCCCAATGGGTCCCCCGGACAAGCCGGGGGATGACGTTCAAAATATTGAGAATAAGGGACTATTTTCAGATGGCTGATTTTGGTGGGACGGACCTGGACGCCTTCCGCAAGGAGGTCCGGGAATGGGTCGAGGCGAATTTCCCCGCCTCGCTGAAGGGCAAGCCCAACCCGATGACGGGCGAGGGCCGGGCGGACTCGCCGTCGGCGGACCACGAGGCGTGGCGCAAGGCGGTCGGGTCGAAGGGCTGGGGCACGCCGACGTGGCCGAAGGCCTACGGCGGCGGCGGGCTCTCGCCGGCCGAGGCGCGCATCGTGCAGGGCGAGTTCGCCCGGGCCGGCGCCTACAACCCCATCGGCGGCATGGGCGTGATGATGTTCGGCCCGACGCTTCTGGAATACGGCACCGAGGCGCAGAAGAACGAGCACATTCCGCCGATCTGTCGCGGCGATCTTCAGTGGTGCCAAGGTTTCAGCGAGCCGGGCGCCGGATCTGATCTTGCGGCATTGGCGACGAAAGCTGAAGACAAGGGCGATCATTTCATCATCAACGGGTCGAAGATCTGGACAAGCGGAGCCCAATACGCCGACTGGATCTTCTGCCTCGTGCGGACCGACACGTCGAAGAAGCACGAGGGCATCTCGTTCGTGCTGTTCCCGATGCACCAGCCGGGCGTCGAGGTGCGGCCGATCGTGCTGATCAACGGCCAGTCGCCGTTCGCCGAGACGTTCTTCACCGACGCGCGGGCCGAGAAGAAGGACCTGGTCGGGCCGCTGAACGGCGGCTGGACCATCGCCAAGCGCCTCCTGCAGCACGAGCGCAGCGGCATCTCGGGCATGGGCGGCGGCGGGGGCATGATGGGCCCGTCGCTCTCCGACCTCGCCAAGAAATACGTGGGCGTCGACGAAGACGGCCGGATCGACGACCAGGACCTGCGCAACCGGATCATCAGGAACAGCATGGAGACGAAGGTCTTCCAGCAGACCGCGTTCCGCGCGATGGCCGAGAGCAAGGGCAATTCCGGGCCGTCGGCCGCCACCTCGATCATGAAGAACGCCGGCACCTGGCTGGCCCAGGAGCGCCACGAGCTGACCCTGGAGATCATGGGCCACCAGGGCCTGGGCTGGGAGGGCGACGCCTTCGAGCGCGACGAACTGGAGACGGTGCGCGCCTGGCTCTACGGCAAGGCCTTCACGATCTTCGGCGGCAGCCAGGAGGTGCAGTCGAACATCGTCTCCAAGCGCATCCTGGGCTTGCCTGACCTTACGCAAAACAAGTGAGATGACCCGGACGACCCGATCCCTCTCACGCTCGTCATGGCCGGGCCTGTCCCGGCCATCCAGAAGCGCCGCCGTCGGAGAATCGACTGCGAGGCCGGCGCGTCTGGATCCCCGGCACAAGGCCGGGGATGACGTTCAGAGGGGGCGGGTGAGATTTGAGAACCAGCGGGCGCGGAGCCGCCTCGCACACCGAGATTGAGAGGAAGAACCGAAATGGCCGTACTGACCGAAGAACAGAGCATGCTGCGGGACGCCGCGAAGAGCTGGGTGCAGGAGAAGTCCCCGGTGACCGCGTTCCGGAAGATGCGCGATAGCGGGGCCGAACTGGGCTACGACGTCGCCGCCTGGAACGAGATGGCCGAGATGGGCTGGGCCGGGGTGATCATCCCCGAGGAGTACGGCGGCTCGAACTTCGGCTACCTGAGCCTGGGCCTGGTGCTGGAGGAGCTCGGCCGCACGCTGACGGCCTCGCCGCTGATCGCGTCGGGCCTGGGCGCCGCCTCGGCGCTGATCCTGGGCGGCTCGGACGCGCAGAAGGGCGAGTGGCTGCCGAAGCTGGCCGACGGCTCGGCGGTGGGTGCGCTGGCGGTGGACGAGGGCCCGCACCACAAGCCCGAGAAGGTCGAGGCCACGGTCTCCGGCGGCAAGCTGACCGGCAGGAAGAGCTTCGTGATCGAGGGCATGGCGGCCGACGTCTTCGTCGTCTCGGCGAAGGAAGGCGGCAAGGTCGAGCTCTACCTCGTGAAGGCCGACGACGCCGGCGTGAAGCGCACCAGGCTGAACCTGGCCGACAGCCGCGGCGCCGCCAACGTCGAGTTCAACGGCGCGGCCGCCGACAAGCTCTCGGGCGGCGCGGAGCTGCTGGACAAGGTGCTGGACCGCGTGCGCGCGGGCCTGGCCGCCGAGATGCTGGGCGCCGCCAACCAGGCGTTCGACGTCACGCTCGACTACCTGAAGACGCGCGTGCAGTTCGGCCAGGTGATCGGCTCGTTCCAGGCGCTGCAGCACCGGGCGGCCAAGATGTTCACCGAGCTGGAGCTGGCGCGCTCGGCGGTGGAGGCGGCGCTGACCGCCATCGACAACGACAGCCCCGACGTGCCCGAGCTGGTGAGCCTGTCGAAGGCCAAGATGGGCGACACCTTCCACCTGATCTCCAACGAGATGGTGCAGATGCACGGCGGCATCGGCATGACCGACGCCCACGACGCGGGCTTCTACCTGAAGCGCGCCCGCGCGGCTGAGGCGGCGTTCGGGAACCAGGCGTTCCACCGGGACCGCTACGCGCGGATCCAGGGGTACTGAGGCGGCGGGCGCCGGCGCGGGAGCGCGGGCGCTAGCGGCTGAATTGGTGAGTTTGGGGAGCCCCGCTGGCGGTGACGCCGGCGGGGTTCTTGCTGAGCCGTCCCGGTCTTCGCCTGCGGCGAAACCGGGACGGCTCAGCCCTCAGGCTCGCCATCAGCCATGGGTTCAAGAGCGGGAGACCATCCTGAAGGATGCTCGCCGCCGAGCCGGGCAAACCGCAGAATCGGCGTGCATATGAGAGCCGGCGCGGTCAAACATGGTGTCGGAGCCGGCTTCGGGAATGCTTGTGCCTGACCACCCCAGACCGATCTCGTTCAGCCTCGCGCGGCGCCTGTGAGCCCGGCCGCGACGTTCATCGCGCGCGCCCGGGCCGCCTATATGGGCGAAGAGAGCGAACTTCCATCCGGGCGTTTCATCCGCCTGTTCGACGACTTCGCCGCCCGGACGGAGCTCGTCCGATTGATGCGCGCCGAGAACGACCCGAACTTCAGGGAGTTCGTCGGGGACGTGCTCGACGCCATAGCCGATGAACTGGAGGAGGTCGCGCGAGGCGCCCAGAGCCGGGTCGAACTGATCGATCGAAGCGGCTTTCCGGTCGCTGTCGCTGTGACGGGCGCCGCGATCCTGAGCATCGTGGTGACAGGCGGCGCCGCAGGACCCATCTATGCGTTGATCGGTGGCGCTTTCTCTCTGGGCGTCCTCGGGATAGGAAGGACGCAGACGACCATTGCGGCGAGCGACGAGACGGCGCGCGCCGCCAGGCTGCGCGCCCTTGCGGGCAGGCTGAGAGGTATAAGATGAACGCCGACCATCTTCTCGAGACCGTCGCTCTGGTCACAGCGGTGTGGTGCAGTGCGATCGCGGCGCTTGCCTATGGACTGACGCGCGCGAGGTTCAGGCGCACGCATGGCCTGATCGCCAGGTCATTTTCCGCGCTCGTGCTGCCGCCGGTCGCCGCCTCCGTGGAACCTGAGCCGCCGCGCCGGCGCAGGGCTCGCTGAACGGTCCGGCGTTCTGATCGCTGCGTCCGCTTCCGACGCACGTGCGCGGCGCCTTCGGCGCATGACCCAGCCGTTCGACGGATCCAGCCCTATCACCGCGACATCCTGAAGGATGCTGTTCTACCTCCCCCGCGAAGCGGCGGGAGGGGGACCGCTCGCCGAGCGTAGCGAAGAGCGAGTGGTGGAGGGGGCGAACCTCAGGCTCGGCGGGCTGATCGGCGGCGGCTGGCTCAGCGTTTGCGGCTCGCCCCCTCCACCATCCGCTCTACGCCCGGCGGCGCCGGGCTCGGCGGACGGTCCCCCTCCCGCCGCTCCGCGGGGGAGGTGAGGAAGGTGCGGCGCTCTTCCGCGCGGCGGAGGATGCCGTCCACGACGTCTGCGAGGTCGCGGTAGACGTGTGAGGCGTCGATGCGCATGACCTCGATGCCTTGGGTCCCGAGCCAGTAGTCACGGGCGGCGTCCTTCTCGCGGGCCGCATCGTCCCAATGCGTGCGCCCGTCGACCTCGACGGCGAGGCGGGCGGACGGGCAGTAGAAGTCGAGGATGATCGAGCCGAAGGGGTGCTGGCGGCGGAAGGTGGGCTTGTCGGCGCCGCGACCGCGCAGGCGGGTCCAGAGGATGACCTCGGCGCTGCTCATCGCCTTGCGAAGCGTTCGGGCGCGGTTGGTGATCAGGCGGTTTCGCATATCGTGCCGGCGGCTCGCCCCCTCCACCATCCGCTCTACGCCCGGCGGCGCCGGGCTCGGCGGACGGTCCCCCTCCCGCCGCTGCGCGGGGGAGGTAAGAACATAATGCGAACATTGAGGCGAGCGTCAACGTCCGGTTCTGACGTAGGGGGCTGGCAGCGTGGGCCCATGACCCAGCCCTTCGACTATCGCCGCCCTGCCCGCGAGTGGCCGGTGCCGCCGATGGACAAGGCGGCGGGGGACAAGGACACGGCGTTCACGTGGGCGATGGGGCGGTTGATCCTGGCGCGGATCGCGGAGGGGGAGACGGTGAAGGCGATCACGGCCGATCCGCGGATGCCGGCGTACTGCACGGTGTTCCGGTGGATGAACGTCGTGCCCGAGTTCGGGGCGCGGGTGGCGGAGGTGCGGGCGGGGCTGGCGGAGTCGCGGCGGTCGTATGCGGACGCCTTGCGGGCGCTGAAGGGGCGCAGGCGCGGGCGCGGCGGGCAGCGGGAGCGGGTTCCGGCGGCGGCGCTGGCGGGGCTGTTGCAGGCGGTGCGGGACGGGGCGTCGGTGAGCGCGGCGGTGCGGGCGCCGGGGGCGCCTTCGGCCAAGGCGCTGTACTCGCGGGTGCGGAAGTGCCCGGGCTTCCGGCTGGCGTTCGTGGAGGCGTGCGGGTGGCGGGGCTTCATGTTCGGCATGGAGGCCGAGCGGGTGGTGGACGAGGTCGGCGACATGCGGATGAGCATCGCGCAGGGGACGGCGGCGCGGCGCGCGCTGTTCGCGCGCAAGGGGCGGCTGATGCCGAAGCTGTACCGCGAGGGGCTGGCGGCCGAGCTGGCGCGGGCGGGCGCGGAGTTGCAGCCCTATCACCGCGACGTGCGCCCGCCGCCGTTGGGGCCGCGCGGTGGGCCGCGGATTCGGCCGCCGCGCAGGTCGAGGCCGAAGCCGCCGAAGGCTTGAGCCGCTGCCCGTGACTCCCAGATCACAGCCCAATGGGTCCCCCGGACAAGCCGGGGGATGACGTTCGTAGGGTGGGGTGCGCTAGCGGCCGTCCTGGAGGACGGGGAACTGGCGGTCGGGTCGTCCTGGGGGATGCGCTGGCCGTCGGGGAGGACGACTTCGGCGCCTTCGGGGGCGTATTGCAGGATGTAGGCCTTGCGCACGGCGCCGGTAAGGTCGGGGCCGGGGCAGCGGGGGGCGGGGCGGACGCATCCATAGGTCGACTTCCCTGCGATCGGGCCCTAGGAAATGCTGCGCCGCCCTGAAGACGCGCGCCAGAGAGTCGAGGATCCCCGCATGAAGACCCGCGCCGCGGTCGCCTTCGAGGCGAAGAAGCCGCTGGAGATCGTGGAGGTGGACCTGGAGGGTCCGCGGGCCGGCGAGGTGCTGGTGGAGATCAAGGCGACGGGGGTGTGCCACACGGATGCGTACACGCTGGACGGGCTGGACTCGGAGGGGCTGTTCCCGTCGATCCTGGGCCATGAGGGCGCGGGCGTGGTGGTGGAGGTGGGGCCGGGCGTGACGAGCGTGGCGGTGGGCGACCACGTGATCCCGCTCTACACGCCGGAATGCCGGCAGTGCAAAAGCTGCCTGTCGCGGAAGACCAACCTCTGCACGGCGATCCGGGCGACGCAGGGCAGGGGGCTGATGCCCGACGGGACCAGCCGGTTCTCGTACAAGGGCCAGCAGGTCTTCCACTACATGGGCTGTTCGACGTTCTCGAACCACACGGTGCTGCCCGAGATCGCGGTGGCGAAGATCCGCAAGGACGCGCCGTTCGACACCGCCTGCTACATCGGCTGCGGCGTGACCACAGGCGTGGGGGCGGTGGTGAACACGGCCGGGGTCGAGGCGGGGAGCCGCTGCATCGTGTTCGGCCTGGGCGGCATCGGGCTCAACGTGATCCAGGGCCTGAGGATGGTGGGCGCGAGCCAGATCGTGGGCGTCGACATCCAGCCCAAGCGCGAGGACTGGGGCCGCAGGTTCGGCATGACCCACTTCGTCGACCCGCACCGGCTGGGCGGCAAGGACCTGGTGGCGCACCTGGTGGAACTGACCGACGGCGGGGCGGACTACACCTTCGACGCCACGGGCAACACGACGGTGATGCGCCAGGCGCTGGAAGCCTGCCACCGCGGCTGGGGCGAGAGCATCATCATCGGGGTGGCCGAGGCGGGCAAGGAGGTCGCCACGCGGCCGTTCCAACTGGTGACGGGGCGGGTCTGGAAGGGCACGGCCTTCGGCGGCGCGCGCGGGCGCACCGACACGCCGAAGGTGGTCGACTGGTACATGGACGGCCAGATCCAGATCGACCCGATGATCACCCACCGCCTGCCGCTGGACCGCATCAACGAGGCCTTCGACCTCATGCATGCCGGCGAGAGCATCCGCACCGTGGTGGTCTACTAGGACGAAACCCCATTCGTCGCCGGGTCTGGAACCCGGCTTCGATCGGTCCCCTAGTCCGCCTTCGCGGGGCGTCGGCGGCGGGGGACGCGGACGGTGGCGTCGCCGTCCATCACCAGGTCGTCGCCGACGTGGACCTCGCAGCGCAGGACGACGCGGGCGGCCGCCTCGTCGATCGTGGCGACCGTGACGCGGGCGACGGCGACGTCGCCGATGCGGACCGGCTTGTGGAAGTTGAGCGTCTGTCCGAGGTAGATCGCCCCCGCCCCGGGCAGGATGACGCCCACCACCGCCGAGCCGAACGACGCCGAGAGCAGCCCGTGGGCGATCCGGCCGCGGTACGCCGTCCGCGCCGCGAACGCCGCGTCCATATGCACCGGATTGAAGTCGTCCGACGCCTCGGCGAACTGCGCGATCCGCGCCTCGGTCACGGTCACGCGCTTCTCGGCGGTCATCCCGACGCGCAGTTCCTCCAGGATGTAGCCGCCGGACGGATGGGGTTCGATCATCGACTGTCGTCTTTCGCGGCGTGAGGCGCCCGGCGAGGAGCATGCGGCGTTTCCGGGCTCATGCCCAGCGCCGGCGCCGGATCGACAGCCGGGCAGGAACCGCATAGGCGTAGTGCGGGCCTTGTAGGCGGGTGGGATGGGCTTCCCTTGCGCGTAGCGTCGTTGTTGCGAGCCTAGATGCCGGAGCGTCCCGCCGATCTCGCGGACGAGCCGCCGTTCGTCCTGGGCGGGCTGACCGTGCGGCCGCCGACCCGCGAGGTCGTGGCGGGCGACGGCGCCGCCGAGGCGCTCGAGCCGCGGGTCATGAAGGTGCTGGTGGTGCTGGCGCGCAGCCGCGGGCAGGTGGTGTCGCGCGCGCAACTGGTCTTCGCCTGCTGGGACGGCCGGATCGTCGGCGACGACGCCATCAACCGCTGCATCCAGGCCCTGCGCCGGCTGGCGGCGGCCCGCGGCGGCTTCGAGATCACCACCATCAGCCGCGTCGGCTACCGGCTGGACGAGACCGGCGCGGCCACGGCGCCGGCCCGCGAACCGGCAGGCGCCCCGGAGCCGAAGCCCATCGCGGGGCCCGAGCCGGACCCGGCGCGCCGCCGCCGCTGGGCGGCCCTGGCCATCGGGGCCGGCCTCGTCGTCGTGGCGGTGGCGGTCGCCTGGATGGCGTTGCGGCCGGCCGAGCCGCGGAGCTACACCCTGGCGATCGGCGCGTTCCGCGCGCTGGACGGGGCGGCGCCGAAGGACCTGCCCACGGTGCTGCAGCACCAGATCGAGGCGGCGTTCGACAGCGACAAGATCATCGACATCGTCGACGGCGGCCGGGCCGACTTCACCCTGAACGGCGCGGTGTCGCGGGCCGGCGACCGGCTGCACTACGCGATGTGGCTGGAGGACCGGTCGGGCCAGCGGCTGCGGTCCTGGTCGCAGGATACCGCACAGGACAGCCTGCGCAGCGCCACCCAGGTGGCGGTGGGCGTCTCGGGCTTCCTGCGTTGCGGCCTCGTGCCCCTGGCCGAGCACGGGCGGCGGATCGGGCGGCATGCCCGCAGCATGCACTTCGAACTCTGCGGCGGCGGCACGGCGCGCCGCCGAATCGACATCGCCGCGAACCTGGTGCGCGAGGAGCCGCGGTTCGCGGCCGGCTGGTCGCAGATGGCCTACGCCTACGGCAGCGCCGCGTTCGGGGCGGCGCCGCAGGACGCGCCGGCCCTGCGCCGGCAGGGGCTGGAGGCGGCGAAACGCGCGCTGGCGCTGAACCCCGGATCCAGCTCCGCCTATCGCGTGATGTCGTGGCTGCAACCGCCGGGGACGCCCTACGCCGAGGTCGAGGCCCTGCTGAAGAAGGCGATCTCGACGCCGAACACCGACTGCAGTTGCGAGCACCGCGACTACGGCGACTTCCTGATGGACGTGGGCCGCGTCGACGAGGCGCTGGGCGAGTACCAGCGGTCCATCGACATCGAGGCGGGCGGCAGCGAACAGCTTTCGCTGGCCCACGCCTGGTTCTTCGACGGCCAGCCGGCGCGGGCGCAGGAGGTGCTGCGCACGGTGGAGGCCGCCTGGGGCGACAAGTCGTGGATCGCGTTCGCGCGCCTGGACGCCGCGATCTCGCGCCGCGACTGGGCCGGCGCCGCGCGGCTGATCCGGGAGGACGCCGAGACGGACACCGAGCGCACGATGGCCGATGCGTTCGACGCGGTGGCCGCCGGGGACCGGGCGCGGATGGCCGCCCTTCTGCCCGCGATCCGACGGCTGGCCGCCGCGCCGTCGCTGGACGGGTGGAAGGCGCGCCCGCCGATGCTGGAGGAACGGCCGGCGCTGCTGCTGGCCCTGATGGGCCGTCCGGACGAGGCGCTCGCCGCCGTCTCGCGGCTGATGGACCGCTATGGCCCCGACGGCGGCCAACTGCTGTTCAACCCCCTGGTCGCCGGCCTGCGGCATGACCCGGGCTACCTTCCGCTGCTCGAACGCAAGGGGCTGGTGGCCTACTGGAGGACCTCGGGCACGCGGCCCGATTTCTGCCAGGCCGCCGACGCCCCCGCCTTCTGCGCCGGCCTGCGCTAGAGCGGGGTGCGTGATTCGGGAATCACGCACCGGGCTCTAGATTTTGGATTTCGCATCGTTTTCGCCGAAAACCGGCCGTCACTTTTCGGCACGATGCTCTAGGCTTGTCCTCGATTGGCGGCCCGCGCTGCGGCTAGCGGCCGGCGTGGCGTTGCAGGAAGGCGAAGACGGCGTCGTTGAAGGCGTCGTTGCGGTCGCCGGCGACCATGTGGTCGGCCCCGGCGATGTCGGCGAACTCGGCGTGCGGCGCGAGCCCGAGGAAGTCGTCCACGCCTTCCTGGCTGAGCACGTCGGAGAGGCGGCCGCGGACCAGCAGGGTCGGCACGGCGAGGCCGCGGGCGGCGTCGCGCAGGCCGTCGGTGTCGCGCGGCCGGCGGCCCTCGCCGAACATCCGCGGGTCCCAGTGCCAGTGGTAGCGGCCGCCCTTCAGGCGCAGGTTGCGCAGCAGGCCCGAGGTGTCCTTCGGGCGCTTGCGGTGCGGCAGGTAGGCGGCGACCGCGTCGGCGGCCTCGTCGACGCTGGCGAAGCCCTCGGGGGCGCTGTGCATGAAGGCCAGGATCTTGTCGGTCCCGGCCGTGTTCACGGTCGGGGCGATGTCCACCATGACGAGGCCCGCCAGCGGGTGGCCGAGCGCGGCGTAGCTGAGGCTGGCCATGCCGCCCAGCGAGGCGCCCACCAGGAACGGCGGCGCCGGCAGCGCATCGGCGAGGGCGCGGATGTCGGAGGCGTGGGCGGCCATGCCGTAGTCGGCGGCGGGCGACCAGCCGCTCTCGCCGTGGCCGCGCAGGTCGGCGCTGACCATCCGGAACCCGCGCCGGGCGCCCTCGGCCAGCGCCCCGCCCCAGGCGCCGCGGGTCTGGCCGCCGCCGTGCAGCAGGATCACCGGCGCGCCGTCGGCGGGGCCGGCCACGTCGGCGGCGATCTCGACGTCGCCGTTCGTGACGCGGAGGAGCTCCAGGGTCGGGCCGGGGGCGTTCATGGGCCGAGGCGTAGCGAACCTGCCCCTAGGGAGGGGAAGCCCCGCCGTCGGCTCGGGGAACCTGCGCGGTCATAAAACGCGTTCCGCCACTTGGCTCGGCTTCGCAGACGCGCCAGATGGAACGCCGATGCCCGAGTCACCCGAGATTCAGCGCCCCCTGTCCGCCGTCCTGGCGGACGTCGCCTATCACGAGGGCGAGCGCATTTCGGTGGCGGAGCTGACGCAGCTCTTCGGCGGCCGGGCGATCGGGGCGCTGCTGTTCGTCTTCGGCCTGGCCTGCCTGCTGCCGCTGCCGCCGGGCGCCACGACGATCTTCGGCTTCCCGCTGGTGCTGCTGGCGCCGCAGCTCATCATCGGGGCGGCGGCGCCCTGGCTGCCGGACGGGATCCGGCATCGCACGATCTCCACCTCCGACCTGAAGAAGGGCCTGCCCCGGCTGGTGGGCGCGCTGCGCAAGGTCGAGGCGGTGTCGAAGCCGAGGCTCGCGTTCATGTTCGGGCCGGTGGGCGAGCGGCTGATCGGGGTCGTGGTGCTGGTGCTGGCGCTGGTGCTGATCCTGCCGATCCCGGGAGGCAACATGCTGCCGGCGCTGGCGGTCTCGGCGCTGTCGTTCGCGCTCATCCAGCGGGACGGGCTGATCGCGCTCCTGGGCTATCTGATCGCCGTCGTCAGCGCCTCGATCCTGGTGGCCGCCGCTCACATTATCGTCAGGATGTTCGTGCATTTCTGGGCCGTGATCTCGCCGGCTTGACACCTTCCGCGGCCCGGCGCGTTGTCATCGGCATGCAAGTCCAGGTCACCGGCAAACATGTCGATGTCGGCGAGGCCCTGCGGACGCGGGTCTCGGACGAACTCTCCACCTCGATCCTGAAATATTTCGATCGCGACGGCGGCGGCGCCGACGTGGTCGTGAGCCGCGAAGGGACCGCCTTCAAGGTGGACTGCGCGGTCACGCTGGCGTCCGGCCAGCAGCTCACCACCCACGGCGTGGGCGGTGACGCGCACCTGGCGTTCGACGCGGCGCTGGAGAAGATGTCCAAGCGCATCCGCCGCTACAAGAACCGGCTGAAGGACCATTCGCTGGCGGCCAGCGCCAAACAGGCCGAGAGCGCCGCCTACTTCATCATCGCCGCGAGCGAGGACGACGACCCGGACCTCGACGACGGCGCGGACGGCCAGGCCTTCCCCGAGCCGATGATCATCGCCGAGACCGAGAAGCCGGTGCGGGAGATGACCGTTTCCATGGCGGTCCTCGAACTGGACCTGACCGAGGCTCAAACAATCGTGTTCCGGAACGCCGCGCACGGCGGCCTTTCGGTGGTATATCGCCGGCCCGACGGGAACATCGGCTGGATCGATCCGGAGCGGACGAAGGCGGGCGCCAACGGTTCCGGCGAGGGACCGGCGCACTAGGTGCAATCAGGCCAACGGCGCGGCCGCGCCTGCGGATTGGGGTTAGTTCTTCAAGACCATGAACATCGGTGATCTGCTGGATCGCACCGCGATCTCGACGCGCGTGAGCGCGGGCAACAAGAAGAAGGCGCTGGCGGTGATCGCCGAGATCGCGGCCCGCAACTTCGGGCTCGACGCCGGCGGCGTGCTGGACGCGCTGGCCGAGCGCGAGGCCGCCGGCTCCACCGGCGTGGGCCACGGCGTGGCGGTGCCGCATGCGCGGCTGGAGGGCCTGGAGCGGATGCGCGGCGTGTTCGTGCGCCTGGAGGCTCCGGTCGAGTTCGAGGCGGTGGACGACCAGCCGGTCGACCTGCTGTTCGCGCTGTTCGCTCCGAAGGACGCCGGCGCCGATCACCTCCGCGCGCTCGCCCGCGTCTCGCGCCTGCTGCGCCAGGGCGACCTGCGCGAGCAACTGCGCAAGGCGCGGACGGCGGATGCCGTGCATGCGCTCCTGGTGCAGGACGCCCACCGGCCGGCGGCGTAAAGCCGCAAACACCCATCCCCTTTGTCATCCCGGTTTGGGCGCAGCCCAAGACCGGGACCCAACCGTCGGGTGTGTCGATGGTGGGAGGCGGCTCGGGCGGTCAGGGCCATGCTGGCAAGTTCAGAGCGCCGGATGGTTGGGTCCCGGTCTTTGGCTGCGCCAAAACCGGGATGACAAACGAGAGTGCGAGAGTGGATGGGAGGGGCCGCAGACGAAAACGCCGGCCTTGCGGCCGGCGTCTCCGTACGGAGCTGACGCCGCTCGCCTAGTGGACCGAGACGGGGGCCAACTCGTGGGCGAGGGCGGCGGCCATGGCGGCGTCCTTGTCCGTGAGGACGGCGAGGCGTTCGCCGTCGGCGCGGTGGACCGCGTAGAGGGTCTGCTCGGGATCCAGCTCGAAGCTCTGGATCTGGGCCGCGGGCGTGGACGCGATGATCTCTGCGGCCTTGATCGGCCGCACGTAGACGAGATTGGGCGCGCCCAGCGCGGCAAAGGCTTCAGTCGTAAGAACAGGCGTCATCATGACCACCTCCGTGAAACTCAACGCTCCGAAGGGCGGCGGGTTCAGCACGCCCTTCTTTTGGTCGGACCCGGGGAATTCCGGCGTCCGTTGTAGCAAGACTTCGATGAACCTCAGCCAACGGTCCGGATCGGGATCGATTGAACCCGTTTCTCCGGTTCGGGCCGGGCCAGGTCGATGTGGAGCAGGCCGTGCTCCAGAGTGGCGGCCTCGACCACCATCCCGTCCGCCAGGACGAAGCTCCGGACGAAGCCCCGCGCGGCGATGCCGCGATGAAGGAAGGCGTCTTCGGACCTGGCCGTTCCGCCCGCATCGCGCTTGCCGGCGATGACGAGCTGCCGATCCTCGATCGTCACGCCGAGCTGGTCGGGCGAGAAGCCGGCCACCGCCAGGGTGATGCGCAGGGCGCCGTCGCCGCGGTCCTCCACATTGTAGGGGGGATAGCTCTCGGCGGCCGCCTTGGCCGCCCGCTCGATCAGGCTTCGGGTGTGCTCGAAGCCCAGCAGGAACGGGCTGTCGAAGATCAGGCTACGGTTCATTCCAGAGAGTCCTCGAAGAAGCGACTCCCCGGCCGGTGCGCCCCCGAGAGGCACGCCCCGACCGGACCGTCCGTATGTGGGGATTGCCGCGCTGCGGCGCAACACGCGCTCAGGAACGCGCCCGGAACACCCACAGGCGCATCAGCAGGAACTGGGTGACGGTGTAGCTGCCGAGCGCGCAGAGCTGGGCGACGGTGCGGCCGAGGTCGCCGGCAGGCAGGATCGCGGCGCCGGCGGTGAGCACGCCCTGGTTCACCGCGAAGGCGACGGCGAGGGTCAGGAGATAGCGGGTCTTCAGCCCGCGTTCCGACGCAGGCCCGGTGAAGACGAAGCGGCGGTTGAGGACGAAGCCCAGGAGGGCGCCGGCCGCATAGCCCGCGGCGTTGGCGAGGTGGCGCTCGACGCCCAGGCCCAGCTCGAGCCCCAGGATGACCGCCAGGCCGAAGCCGGTGTTGGCGAGGCCGGCCAGGCCGAAGCGGGCGACCGTGCCGGCTTCGCGCTTCAGATCAGGCGCGGGCAAGGGTGTAGTACTGGGCGCCGAGCGGCAGCCAGGTCATGGCGCGCTCCAGCGGGCGCAGGGCCTTCAGCGGGCCGGGGAAGAAGCCGGTGTAGGCGACGTCGACACGGCCGAACCCGGCGCGGCGCTGGCGGCGCGCGAACTCGCCGGCGCGGATCAGGACCGCGTCCTCGTCGAACGGGCAGGTGGCCACGATGTAGCGGCTGACCGGGTTCAGGGGGTTGTGCTCGAAGACCGCGAGCACGCCGCCGGGCGCGAGCTGGGCCTTCAGGGCGGCGAACAGGGCCACGTGTTCGGCCGCCTCGATGTGGTGGAAGACGCAGGCCGAGAAGGCGAGGTCGAAGCCGGGCTCCAGCGGCATGTCGGCGCCGCCCTCGTAGCGGCGGAAGTCGGCGACGCCCGGGAAGCGCTGGCGGGCCACCGCGAGGCTCTTCTCGGAGACGTCGAGGCCCACGATCCCGGCGTCGGGGAAGGCGGCGCGCAGGTGCGGCGCGGAATTGCCGATGCCGCAGCCGAAGTCGAGGACGCGCTTCGGGGCGGGCAGGCCCAGCGCCTTCAGCCGCGCGGCGACGGTCTCGATCTTGTAGCGGGCGAAGTACTCGGGGTCCTCGCCGGTGATGGCGATGTTGCCCTTGTGGGTCGCGAGGTACTCCTCGGCGAACTTGTCGAACTCGGAAGCCTTCACGGCGCGCCGCCCTTCCGGCCCGAGACGATCTCGTCGACGAAGTAGAGGGGCCGGTCCTTCACCTCGATGAAGATGCGGCCGATGTAGCTGCCCAGCACCGCGAGGCAGGCGAACTGGCCGATGCCGAAGAAGACGACGATCAGCGCCAGCGAGGTCCAGCCGCGCGCCACGTTGCCGGTCATGAAGCCCCAGAGCACGTAGCCCAGCACGCCGAGGGCGATGAACATGCCCATGGCCGCGAAGACGATGGCGAGGCGCAGCGGCACGGTGGAGAAGCCGGTCAGGCCCGCCACGGCCAGCTTCAGCATCTTGCCGAACGTGTAGTGCGTCTCGCCGGCGAAGCGGGCGTCGCGGTCGTACAGCACCTCGGTCTGGCGGCCGCCCAGCCAGGCGACCATGCCGCGGATGAAGCGGTCCTGCTCGGGCATGGCGTTCAGGCGGTCGACCACCTTGCGCGAGACCAGGCGGAAGTCGCCCACGTCGCGCGGGATGCGCACGTCGGAGAGGCGGCCCAGGAGGCGGTAGAAGAGGTCGGCGGTGGCCAGCTTGAAGCGGCTCTCGGCGGCGCGGGTGCGGCGGCGCGCGTAGACGACGTCGTAACCCTCGTCCATGCGGGCCGAGAGCTCGCCCAGCAGCTCGGGCGGGTCCTGCAGGTCGGCGTCGATGATCAGGACGCGGCCGCCGCGGGCGAGCGCCAGCCCGGCGGTGACCGCGAGCTGGTGGCCGTAGTTGCGCGAGAGGTTGACGCCCACGACGCCCGGATGGCCGGCCGCCATCGCCTGGATCACGCTCCAGGTGGCGTCGCGCGAGCCGTCGTTGACCAGCAGCAGCTCGTAGTCGTCGCCGGCCACGGCGGCGCAGGCGGCGGTCATCCGCTCGACGAAGGCGGCCAGGCCCTCCTGCTCGTTGTAGCAGGGCGCCACGACCGACAGGGCCGGCGCCGGCCGGTCGTCGTGGCGGCGCAGCGGATGGGCGGCGACGGCCTGTCCGCGGGCTCTCATCGGCGGCTCCCGCGGCCGGCCAGCAGGCCGAGGCTCAGCACGCAGAGCAGGAGGGCCATGGCGCTGGACGGGAAGATGTAGCGCGCGTCGGCCGCCGGGCCGGCGATGAAGAGCAGCGCCGGGTAGGCCAGGATCCCGGCCAGGATCGCGAGCAGGAGGACCGCGTGCTGACGGGCTCGCGCCGCCGCGGCGAGGCCCAGCACGACCGCCCCGACGTAGAGCCAGAACGGGCGGCGCGGGAACTCCGGCGCGGTGTCGCGGACGTAGCCGCCGACCTTGTCCGCGAGGCCGGGGTGGGAGAGCGCGAGGCCGAAGGCGTTGGCGTCGATGCCGCCGTGGACGGGATAGAAGACCCCCTCCTTCAGCATCCCCATCTGCTCGACGAACACGGCCGAGCGGTGGGCGAGGTAGCAGCCGGGCTCGGCGGTGAGCAGGCGCGCCCAGGCCTCGCCGACCTGCCCGCCCGCGTCGGTCTCCAGCAGCTTCGGCTGGCCCGGGTGGGGCGCGAGGGTCGAGAGCAGGTGGCGCGGATCGTAGGCGCGGCGGATCTGGGCGACGGTGATCGGCCGGCCGCCGGTGACCCCCTTCGGCAGGTAGTTCACGCCCGAGCAGGCCGAGATGCCGATGACGTCGAAGAGCTGGGTGCCGGCGATGTTCTTCGCGTCGGGCAGGCGCGCGAGGTCGGGCAGGCGCCACTGGGTCGAGGCCCAGGCGAGGCCGAGGCTGGCGACGACCAGCGCCAGGGTCGCGGCGCGGGCGGCGATCGGCGCGGCCGCGCCGAGGAACGGCCGCCAGACCATCAGCAGGAGCGCGGGCGCGGCGAGCACGAAGGCGTTGTAGCGCAGGCCGACCGAGACGCCGAACGACACGACGGCCAGGATCAGCAGCGGCCAGGACCGCAGCCGCGCCGCCTGCAGCCACAGCCCGAAGCCCAGCACCGCGAAGCTGCCGGTCGGCACGTCGCGCCAGTGGGCCATCATCGAGCCCAGCAGGGTCGGGAAGAAGGCGAGGCCGCCCACGAACAGCGCCCACAGCGTCCAGGCCAGGGCGCGGCGCGCGACCAGGCTGTGCAGCACCAGCGCCGCGCCGAACAGCAGCGCGAAGGTCTGGGCGAGCAGGACGCCCCAGGTGTCGGCCCCGACCGCGCGGCTGGCGACGAACATGTAGGTGTGCAGCGGCGGCCAGAGGCTGGTGCCCACGCCGTAGAGGGCCTGCTCGTAGGCGAACAGGCTGTCGTAGCTCATGTAGCCCGGCCAGCTCGGCCAGGCGAAGGCGACGGCGAGCACGGCGGAAAAGACCGCTGCGGCCAGCCACGGCGCCCTGTCGAGCGCGTCGGGGGAGGGACTGCGGGACATGCGGCCCGGGGCTCGGCGTCAGAACTCGATGTGGCCCAGCGGGCAGATGGCGTCGCCGTCGCCGACCACCCCGTAGGCGTCGAGCGGACCGGCGGTGAGCCGGGTCACGGCGGTCCAGCCGCTCATCTTGTCGGTGACCTCGGGCAGGGCCTGCGTCACGTCGAGGCGCTCCACGCCCCCGGCGCCGGCGCCCACGATGCTCATCGTCCTGTCGACGAGGACGACCCTGGCCACGCGGACCTTCTTCGGCGTGTCCCAGCCCCAGCCGAGAAGCCGGGTCCCCGGCGGGTCGCCGGTGAACTTCGCGTCCACGATGTCGGTGTTGCCCTTGCAGATGCCGGTCTTCGGGTAGACCGCGCGCAGGGTCTTGCCCATGACGGCCGAGGCCCATTCGGGCGGGGCCGGGACCGGCTCGGCCCTGGTCGGGATCTCGCGGGCCTTGGGCGCCTGCTCGGCGGCGTCGGCGACGGCGGCGGCAGCGGCGGGCTCGGCGCCCTTGTCCCGGAACTTGGGCTGGTCGCAGCCGGCGAGGGCCAGGAGGGCGACGAGCGCGGGCGCGGCAAGGCGGACGGTGATCCTCATGCCCGGGATTTACGCCGCGCCCTGCGGCTCGCGCAACCTGCGCGACGGCTCTTGCGCCCGCCCGGCGGCGAGCGCCATGCTGGCCGACCCCGCTGGTGGAGGGGCATGTCTCGCATGCTGATCACGCTGGATCCGCCCTTCGCGGTGGAGGACGACGACGCACCGTTCCACTTCCGGGGCTGGGCGCAGGTCACCGATCCGGCCGCGCCGGACACCCGGCTGCACGTGAACGGGGTCGAGGCCCCGATCGTGGTCACCCACCGGCCGCCGAGGCTCGCGGAATTCCACCCGGGCGTCGAGGCGCTGCGCTTCCACGCCGACGCGGACCTGCCGGCGCTGCTGCGCGCCGCCCCGGCGGAGCGTGTGCGCGAGCCCTTCCTGCTGGAGGCGACGGTCACGACCGAGGGACGCGCGCGGACCTTCGAATACGCGGTGACCGACGCCTGGCTCGCCCGCGTCTTCGGCCGCCCCGTGCGGGCGCGGCCCGTGCCGCCGCCGCATCTGCAGGTGCGCGTGGCGGGGGCGGCGGCGGGCCAGTTCCACGCCTCGGGCGTGCGGGTGGCCGACCAGATCGAGGCGCTGCTGGCCGGCGCCGGCCTCCCGCTCGCGCGCTTCGGCTCGATCCTGGACTTCGGCTGCGGCCCCGGCCGGCTCACCGCGATCCTGCACGAGCGGCGGCCGGACGCGGCGCTGCACGGCAGCGACATCGACCCCGAGACGATCGCCTGGGCGCAGGCGTCGCTGGGCGGGGTCGCGGACTTCCGGGTGAACCCGCCGGGCCCGCCGCTGCCCTTCCCGGACGCGTCGATGGACCTGATCTGCGCCATCTCGGTGTTCACGCACCTGCCGGAGGACCTCCAGTTCGCCTGGCTGGCCGACCTGAAGCGGGTGCTGCGTCCCGGCTGCGTGCTGCTGACGACCAAGCTCAACGCCGCGGCCTACGACCTGCCGCCGCAGGTGAAGGCCGAGGCCGCCGAGGCGGGCTTCGCGTTCTGGGGCGAGGCGGCGGCCACCGACGGCCTGCCCGGCTTCTACCGGCTGGCCTACCACGGCGACGACTACGTCCGGCGCGAGTGGGGCCGCCTGTTCGAGGTGCTGCACGTGGGCGCGCACGACCTGAACGACACCCAGGACGCGGTCCTGCTGCGCAAGCCCAGCTAGCTAGGCTTCCAGCGCCTTGATCATCTCGACGCGCGGCGCGTGGCGCCCGCCGTCGAACGGGGCGGCCAGGAAGGCGTCGACGATGTCGAGCGCCAGGCCCTCGCCCACGACGCGCGCGCCCAGGGCCAGCATGTTGGCGTCGTTGTGCCGGCGGATCATGCGGGCGGAGAAGGTGTCGGAGCAGGCGCCGCAGCGGACGCCCTTCACCTTGTTCGCCGCCATCATGATGCCCTGGCCGGTGCCGCACAGGACGATGCCGAACCGGCAGTCGCCCGAGGCCACCCTCCGCGCCGCCGCCGCGCCGTGCTCGGGATAGGGCGTGCTCTCCGGCGTGGTGGGGCCGATGTCGACCACCTCCCAGCCCTGCGCCGCGGCATGGGCGGCGATCGCCTGCCGGAGCGCGATGGCGGTGTGGTCGCTGGTGAGGACGATGCGGCCGGTCACGCCTTCGCCCTTCCGCGTCCCTGGAACGGCGAAGGCCGCACCCCTGCGGAAGTGGCCCCCGGGACGGAGCTGACGGAGGGGCGAACGCCTGTCCTCCTGAACGCCAGGCGCCCCGGAAGCCCTGTCTCACCTTGTCTCATTCGGTCTCGGGCCGTTCCTGTTCGAGCGGCAGTCCAGCGCGCGGCGAAACCTGTGGAAGGTCTCCGATCCGTGCCCAGGCTGACCGAAAGGGCGATCGAATCGCTCGCCGCCGAGGCCGAAGACTACACCGTCCGGGACACCGGGGTCACCGGCCTCGGCGGGGCGGATTTTCCTGGAATGCGATTATCCATCGAATATTACGTGATGGACGGTTTTCAATCGAAACCCTAGACAGGTCGCATGGAGCGACGCGCCTATTGCAGGACCGGCCCCGACGTCGGCGTGCTGACCTACGGGGCCATGACGATCGCCGCCGACCCGGGACTCCGGGACGGCGTCGCGCCCTCGCTGCTGGCGGCGCTGGAGGCCGGCGTGAACCTGGTCGACACGGCGCGGGTCTATCCGGGCTCGGAGGAGATCGTCGCCGCCACGCTCAAGGCCTGGCGCGGACCGGCGCCGCTGGTGTCGACCAAGGTGCGGTCGCGGGCGCGGGACGCCTACCGCTTCGCCTGCCCGGTGGCCGAGGCCTATCCGCCGGAGGGCGTCCGGGAGTCGGTGGAGGCCAGCCTGAAGGCGCTGGGCCGGGACACGCTGGACATCGTCCACCTGCACCAGTGGCACTACGCCTGGACGCACGACCTCTCCTGGCTGGAGACGCTGCAGGCGCTGCGCGGCGAGGGGAAGCTGCGGTTCATCGCGGTCAGCGTGCAGGACCACGAGCATGATGCGGCGCTGGAGCTGGTGAGCCGCGGGCTGGTGGACGGCGTGCAGGTGATCGCCCACCTGTTCGAGAGCCGGCCGGCCAACGCGCTGCTGCCGTTGTGCGAAGCGCGCGGGCTGGGCGTGATCGCCCGATGCGTGCTGGACTCCGGCGGGCTGACGGGCGCGCTGGGCGAGGCGGACTTCGCGGCGCGGACGTTCCTGAAGCACGCGCCGCCGGCCGAGTACGCCGCGCGGCTGCGGGCGCTGGGCGACGCCTTCGTCCCGGACGTGGCGGGCAGCCTCACCGAGCTGGCGCTGCGGTTCACGGCGTCGTTGCCGGGGGTTTCGACGCTGGCGCTGGGCCTTTCCGAGACGCGGTTCGTGGACGAGGCCGTCGCCGCGCTGGCCAGGGGCCCCCTGCCTGCCGACACCGTCGCCGCCATCCGCCGCGAGCATGTCTGGTCGCGGAATTTCTACGAGAAGCTGCTGTGAGCCGGACCGTCAGCTTCTGCTTCGACGACGGGTTCGCCGCGACGGCGGGCAAGGTGCGGGCGCTGTTCGAGGCGCGAGGCCTGGCCGCCACCTTCTGCGTGCTGGCGGCGCCGGGCGAGACGGCCGATCCGTTCATCCGCGCCGCGCCGGTCGCGGACTGGGGCTTCTGGCGCGAAGCCGTCGCGGCGGGACACGAGGTGGAGCCGCACGGCTGGGCGCACGAGCGGCTGGCCGACCTGGCGCCGGAGGCCGCCCTGGCCGGTTTCGCGCGCACGTTCGACGTCTTCCGCCGCGAGTTGCCGGGGTTCGACCCTGCCGCCCACGCCTGCCACCTCGCCTACCTGACGGCCCCGCCGGGCCTCGTCGCCGGGCTGGCTCCGCAGGTGCTGGGCGTGCGCCAGGCGCTGGGCGGCGCGGGGCTGAACGCGGCGGTGCGGCCCCGGGTCGACTGCATCACCTTCGGCGATCCCGCCGACGAACGGCTGAAGGCGCGGCTGGACGACTTCCTCGAGGACGAGGACGGCTGGCTGGTCCTCGTCCTCCACGGGCTGGACGGCGAGGGCTGGGGCCCGGTGCGCGCCGACACGCTGGCGCGCGAACTCGACCTGCTGCTGGCCGCCGGCGCGCGGATCGAGACGGTGAGCCGCACCCTGCGGGCGGCGGCCTAGGGTCCGCACCCAACTCTCTCTGAGGGAATCCAATGATTTCCGCTCATCCCGGCGAATGCCGGGACCCAGATCCACGCGCGCGGAGTGTGATTGGAGGACCTCGGAGACCCTGGAACCCTCCTCTTGCGCCAGTCCGTCTGGGTCCCGGCATTCGCCGGGATGAGCGGTATCGAGGGCGGACCCTAGGCGCGCTTGCGGGGGCGTCCGCGGGCGGCCTTGGGCTTCGCAGGCCGGACAGCGGCCGTGCGCGGGGGCGCGGCGGCGCGGCGGCGGCGGCCGCCGCCGCCCTGGCTCTCGAGCTCCTCCAGGCGCTGGATCACCACGTCACGCATGGGCTGGGCGCCGGCGAAGAAGTGGCTGATGAGGCCGTGCAGCCGCTCGCCGTCGCGGGCGATCAGGGCGTCGACGATCCCGCGGTGCTCGGCGTGGTGGTCGCGTTCGCGGTCGGTCTCGAAGTCGGCGTAGAGGTTGAGGTACCGCTCGGCCCGGTCGCCCAGGTTGGCGTAGATCTGCTGCAGCACCGGCGAGCCCGAGCCGGACAGCAGCTCGCGGTGCAGGGCCTTGTAGGCCCGCTGCCACAGCTCGCGCGCCACGGGATCGCCGTCGGGCAGCACCTTGCGCACCTTCATGGTCCGGTGGAGGACGACCACGACGCGCTCCTCCCAGGCCTGGTCGCCCCGCTCGACGCTCTTGGCCAGCACCATGCGGTAGATGGCCTGGTAGGCGTCGAGGACGTCCATGTAGTCGGCCACCGAGACGGGGGCGACGCGGTAGCCCTTCTGGTGCTCGTGGACGACGAGTCCGGTGGACGAGAGCAGCAGGATCGCCTCGCGGATCGGGCTGTGGCCCAGCCCGTAGAACTTTGTGAGCTGCTCGACCTTCAGCCGCTCGTCGGGCTGGAAGACGCCCCGGACGATGTCGCGCTCCAGCCAGAACGCCGCCTGCTCGGTGGGCCCGGCGAGGTCCGGGCTGAGCGCGTCGAGTTCGGGGCCGGAGAAGGTGGCCACGGAGGGCAGCGAGGTCGGCATGCGATTCCCGGGAGCGTCGATTCTCAGATCCGTTCCCCGGAATCCTAAAGTCTATCGGCTCCGCTTGAAAGGCGGCGGGCCGACGCCCCTGCAACGCGTTTCGTCCGAAAACGGGCCGGCGCCCGCGAATTCATCCGATCCGAGGGTCAGGCCAGGCGCACCGTTCCCTTGACCCGGATGTCGCCGGCGGAGCGGCCGACCAGGATGTCGTAGTCGCCGGGGTCGATGGGCCAGGACTTCGTCGCCGGGTCGTAGGGGGCGAAGGCGCGAGGCTCCAGGGTGAGCGTCACGCGACGGGTTTCGCCCGGTTCCAGCCGGATCTTGGCGAAGGCCTTCAGTTCCTTGGGCGGGCGCGGAAGGCGCGGGTCGAGCTGGCCGACATAGGCCTGCACCACCTCCCAGCCCGCGCGATCGCCGGTGTTCTCCACGGTGACGGCGAGGGCGACGGGCGCGCCGGCCCCTGCCGACGCGGGCAGGTCCAGGTCGCGGATGTCGAAGGTGGTGTAGGCGAGGCCGTGGCCGAACGGGAACAGCGGCCGCACGCCCGACTGGTCGAAGCCGCGGTAGCCCATCGCCAGCCCCTCGGCGTAGTCGCAGACGGCCGGGTCAGGGCCGACGGCATGGGCCGGATGGTCGCCGAACGCCACGGGATAGGTCAGCGGCAGGCGGCCGCCGGGATCGCGGTCGCCGAAGATGACGGCGGCCAGGGCGTCGGGGCCGGTCTCGCCCGGCAGCCACATCTGCATCACGGCGCGGGCGTCGTCGATCCAGGGCAGTTCGAAGGGCGAGCCGCCGTTCATGACGACGACGGTGTTCGGATTGGCGGCCAGCACCTGGCGGGCCAGTTCGTTCTGGCCGCCGGGCAGGGCCATGTCGAGGCGATCGTAGCCCTCGGCTTCGGTGACGACGCCCGAGCCCAGGACCAGGACCACCGCGTCGGCCTCGCGGGCGGCCTCGATGGCGCGCGCCATGGGCTCGACCGGCGGGCGGATGCCGAGGCCCAGGTACTCGTAGCCCCTGGGTTTCGGCGTGTAGTCGATCTGCACGCGATAGCCGCGGCCGGCGGTGAGCTCGATGCCGGCCAGGCGTCGCGGGACCATCTGGCCGATGACGTCGATGTGGTCGGGCCGGGCCTCGGTGTCGGGCGTGACCAGCGCGACGCCGTCGACGGTGAGCACGGCCTCGCCCGTGCAGCGCAGGCCGAATTCGTGCAGCCCGGTCTCGTCGGGCCAGAACCAGCCGCTCCAGCGGAACGAGCCCGCGGTGATGCGGGTGGCGGCGGCCATCTGGGGGGCGGTCCACCGGACGAAGGCGCGCTCGGCGGCGGTGCGGAACGGCTGGCCGCCGAGGTCGGCGGATTCGAAGTACTCGCCCAGCAGGCCCTCCGCGTCGCGCGCCTCGGTGGGGCTGAAGGCCCAGGGGTCGGGCGTGACCGGATAGGGATCGTTGTCGACGCCGCGCGCCTCCAGCACCGCGACGCCCTGGCCCAGGAAGTCCTTGAGCCCCTCGACCGGCGTCTTCACCCGGTCGGTCACCACGCGCGAGCTGCCTCCGCCCTGCAGCAGGCAGCGGGCGGCGTTGGGGCCGATCAGGGCCACCGACTTCAGGGTCTTCGGCAGGGGCAGGAGGCCGCCGTCGTTCTTCAGCAGGGTCATCGCCTCGCAGGCGGCGTCGAAGGCGATGGCCTGGTGGCGGGCGGTCCTGAGCTCGCCCCTGGGCCGCTCGGCGCGGTCCATCAGGCCGCAGCGGATGATCAGGCGCACGACGCGGCCGGCGTTGTCGTCGATCTGGGCCTGCGACACCTCGCCGGCCCGCACGGCGGCCAGGAGCCTGTCGCCGAACCAGCGCGGCGGGCCGGGCATCTCCAGGTCGAGCCCCGCGTTGGCGGCCGGGGCGGTGGAGTGGGTGGCGGCCCAGTCCGAGACGACCATGCCGGTGTAGCCCCACTCGTCCTTCAGGATGTCGGTGAGCAGGCCGCGGTGCTCGGAGGCGTAGGTCCCGTTCAGCTTGTTGTACGAGGCCATGACCGTCCACGGATCGGCCTCGGCCACCACGCGTTCGAAGGCGGCGAGGTAGAGTTCGCGCAGGGTGCGTTCGTCGACGCGGGCGTCCACGACGAAGCGGGCGAGTTCCTGGTTGTTGGCGGCGTAGTGCTTGAGCGACGCGCCGACGCCCTCGCCCTGCAGGCCCTTCACATAGGCTACGCCCATGACGCCGGCGAGATAGGGGTCTTCCGAATAGGTCTCGAAGTTCCGGCCCCAGGTGGGGATGCGCATCATGTTGATGGTGGGCGCCAGCACGACGTGGTCGCCGAGCGCGTGGGCCTCGCGGGCGATGGCGGCGGCGACCGCGTGGGCGGCGTCGGGGTTCCAGGTGGCCGCGACGGCGACGCCCACGGGGAAGACGGTGGCGGCGACGCCCTTGATCGAGCGCACGCCCGTGGGCCCGTCGGTCATCTGCAGCGACGGCACGCCCAGGCGCTCTATGGGGTGGAGGTTGAACGAGCTGGCCCCGGCCAGCAGCGTGACCTTCTCCTCCAGCGTCATGCGGCCGAGGAGGTCGGCGACGCGGTCGTCCAGCGATGCTGCGGGGTCCAGGTAGGTCTCGGTCATACGCAATCCGTCGTGAGCGCCGACGGCCGCCGGGCGGCCGGTCCTGATGGGGTTAGTAGCGCACGCCGGCGGGGACGTCGCCGCCCGCTGCGGGGTGCGCGATCCATGTGGCGCGCCGGAGGATCGGGCGCGGCGGCTGGCGCCCGGCCCTCACCGACCGGGGATCGTGCCCATGGCGCGGCTGCGCAGGAACCGCTCGTCCTGGCTCTCGGGCCAGGGCTGGGGCTCGGGGAAGCGGCCGTCGGCGAGGGGCCAGGCGACCGGTGTCGCGCCGCCGGCGATCCTGCCGCCTTGCGGGATGCGATCCCGGTCGACCGACGGGTGCGGGCGGTCGCCGCCGCGGGTGCAGCCGTCCTTGAAGTAGATGGCCGTGTAGGCGCGGCGCATGCGGTCCGAGCGGTTGGGCCTGGCCATGTGGACCGTGCGGCCCGAGTGGAACAGCACGTCGCCGGGCTCGGCCGGGCAGAACACCGGATCGGCCGCCTGGCGGGCCACCAGCGCCTCGCCCTGCCCCTGGGCGCGGAAGATGTCGACGAACTCGAGGTCGGCCTGGTGCGAGCCGGGGACGTAGCCCATGCAACCCGTCACCTCGTCCACCGGCGTCAGCGGGATCCAGGCGGTGATGGTGTCGGCCTCGGCGATCGGCCAGTAGGCGTGGTCCTGGTGGGCCTCGGTCTCGCGGCCGCCGGCCTCCTTGTAGAGCGCCTGGTCGTGCCACAGCCGCACCTTCCCGGCGCCCAGCAGCGCGCCCAGGGCCTCGCCCAGATTCTGGTGGAAGGTGAGGCCGCGCACGCCCGGGAAGTCCTCCCAGATGTACTGGCACTGGATGAACGACTGCTCGTAGGGGGTCTTCTCGCTGAGCGCGCGGGTGTCGCGGCCCTTGCGCGTGGCGACCGCCTCGTCGACCGCGGGGGTCAGGGCCGCGATCTCCCCGGCGGGGATCAGGCCCTTGGCGTGGACGAAGCCGTCGCGGCGATACGCTTCGGCCAGGTCCTGCAACTGCTGCGGCGTCATGGCGGGATCTCCCTGTTAGCGGCCGCCCTCGAGGATCTTGAACTGCCTGACCGGATCCGTCTGCGGGATCACCTGGCCGTCGGGCAGCGTGGTCCGCGAGCCGTCGGATGCGTACTGCAGGATGTAGGCCTTGCGGACGGTGTCGCGCTTCAGGTTCGGCCCGGTGCGGTGCGGGGCCAGCGACGAGAACACCACGATGTCGCCCGCCCTGGCCGGCGCGGCCACAGCGTCCTCCACGTCGGTCAGGCACACCTTGCCGATGTCGCTCAGCCAGTGGTCCAGCGTGCCCAGCTTGTGGAGCTTGGGCGCGATCCAGGCGCAGCCGTTCTCCTCGTCCACGTCCACCAGCGGGATCCACAGCGTGAGGTACTGCTGGGGCTCGATGAAGGTGTAGCCGTTGTCCTGGTGCCAGGGGAATTCCTGGACCTTCTCGGTCTTCTTGTAGACCGACTGGTCCCAGTAGAGCCGCACGTCGTCGCCGATCAGGTCGTGGCAGATGCCCTTGATGACCGGGTGGCGGGCGAAGTCCTGCAGCACCGGCGACTTGCCGACGATGTGGGCCGTGAAGGTGATGGTGCCCGAGTCCGTCAGGCGGAAGCGGCCGCCCTGCTCCTCGCGCACGAAGTCCTCGTGGGCCTTCTCCAGCGGATCGATCGCCGCGGTGACGGCGGCGATCTCATCGGGCGTGAAGGCGCCGCGGTACACGAAGAAGCCGTCCTCGTTGAACTGGTCCACCTGCCCGGCGCTGAGCGTGCGCAGGCCGGTGCGCGGCGCGTCCTGCCAGACGAAGTCCTTGTTCAGGGGGTGAAGGCGGGGTTCGGCAGAAACTTGCGCGGCCATGGCTTACCTGTGCGTCGATCCTGGAGGGACCATAATTCCATCGAAAATATGCAGTCAATCTAAATTAGATAAATTTCTGTCATTCGATCGGATCCGGACGCGTCATGCGGCGCGGAGGATCGGGATCCAGCGGTTCACGCGGGCGAGGACGGCGGCGCCTTCCGGGGTCAGCGCCCGGGTGCCGGCGCGGCCGTAGTGGTAGACCATCGCCGAGCGGCGGTAGTCGGCCACGTTGTCGGTCGACATGTGCATCAGGTAGCTGTGGAAGAAGAGCACGTCGCCCGGCTCCATCAGCGCCGACGTCTTTGCCCTCGTGTCCTCCGAGACGATCTCCAGGTAGCCGCGGTTCGCGGCCGGCCGGCGGTCGGGGATGTGCTCGAAGATCCTCTCGGGGCCGTGCGTGCCGGGCACCACCCAGAGGCAGCCGTTCTCCAGCGTCGCCCTCGACAGCGCCACCCAGACGCCCACCTGCGGCTGCTTGTCGAACTTGAAGTAGTAGCTGTCCTGGTGCCACGGCTGGCCGATGACGCCGGGGTTCTTGAAGATGAACTGGCTCTGGAAGCAGTCGATGTCCGGCCCCAGCAGGCCCGCGACGCGCCGGGAGATCTGGGGCAGGCCGGCCAGCTCGCGCGACAGGCCTTCGGCGTGGCAGTTGAACACCTTCGAGATCAGGTCCTCGGGGTTCTTCGCCCCCGGCGACGGCTCGGTCTCGGGGTAGATCAGGTAGTTCTCGCCCGAAAGGTAGGTCGCCTCGCCCGGGTGCCGCTCCGGCGGGTCGGCGCGGATCCTGTCCACGACCTCGGCTTCGACCGCGGCGGCCAGCTCGGGATCGACCCCCCCCCGCAGGAAGAAGTACCCGTCCCGGTCCCATGCGGCGCGCTCGGCGTCTGTGATCATGGCTGCACTCCCTTCACGGCCGGCATTATAGAACCCAAATCGTCGAGTTCGATCAAAATTGCGCTGAATTAGATCGAATTATATCGTTTTTGCCAAAACCACTCTTTTCCGATTGAAGATACGACGACCCGCCGCCATAGTCGGCTCCGGCCGGACGCCGGATCCCGGCGCGCGGGAAGTCCATGTTGGGCCGTCCGGCCATCGCGATGCTGTTCCATCCGCTGCGCAACGGCGTCCACGAGGAGATCGTGGCCGAACCCGCCGGGCGCGGCGCCAAGCGCGGAGTTCCGTGATGCGTCGTCTGCTCGTCTACCAGGCCATCTGGGGCATGGAGGCCCTGCCCGCCTTCGACATGGAGGCCGACATGCCGGGCGTGCTGGCCCGCATCTTCGACGCCGGCTTCGACGGGGTGGGCGTGAGCCTGATGCGCGCCGACCGCGCCGAGGCGGTGTCGAAGGGCGTGCATGAGCACGGCAAGAGCTTCGAGGCGGTGGGCTTCGTGCGCGACGCCGGCGACGTGGCCCGCTGGATCGACCGGGCGCAGGCGCTGGGCGCGCATCATCTCAACCTGCAGATCATGACGCGGCCCGACCGGGTGTCGGAGGCGGTCGGGCTCCTGGAGACGTTCGAGGCCGAGGCGGCGAAGGCCACGATCCCCGTCTTCTACGAAACGCACCGGGGGCGGCTGACCAACGACGCCCTCTTCACCTGCCGCATCCTGGACGCGATGCCGGGCCTGAAGCTGACCGCCGACCTGTCGCACTATCCGCTGACGCACGAGATGCCCCTGCCGGTCCCCGAGGCCGATGCGGCGCGGATGACCAAGGTGATGCGCCATGCCTGGGCCTTTCACGGCCGGGTGCCCGGCTCGCACCAGATCCAGGTGTCGATCAAGGCGCCGCAGCACCAGGGCTGGGTCGGGCAGATGCGGGCCTGGTGGCGCGAGGGCTTCGAGAGCTGGATCGGGCGGTCCGGCCCCGACGCCGAGCTGACGTTCATGCCCGAACTGGGGCCGCCCCACTACGCGCTGACCGGCCCGGATGGGCAGGAGTTCTCCGACCGCTGGGAGGAGGCGCTGATGCTGAAGGACATGGCGCGGGAGCTCTGGGCCGAGGTGGGCGAAGCCAAATCCTGAACGTCATGGCCGGGCTTGTCCCGGCCACCCATACGCGCCATCGCCCGTAGAAGACCCGCGGTGGACGCCGCTGCAAGCCTACCGAGGCCTGCGTTTATGGGTGGCCGGCACAAGGCCGGCCATGACGTTCGAGAAGAGGTGGGTGGAGGCCGCGCTGGCTACTGCGTCTCCGCCACGCCTTCGGGCGGGACGCGTCTGCGGGCGGCGAGCTGTTCGACGATGTCCTCGTGGACGCCCTTCCTCAGCGGGTAGATCAGCATCGCGAGGCCGCCCAGGGCCAGGCCGCTCATGGGCAGGACGACCATGATGGTCTTCAGGCCCGCCAGCGTCCCGGGCGTCTGGGCGACGTTCGGGTGGAAGCCCACGAAATCCAGGCTCCAGCCGAAGATGCCGGCGCCCAGGCCCAGGGCGACCTTCAGGAAGAACTGGCCCAGGCCGAAGATGAAGGACTCGGCCCGCAGCCCCGTCCGCCATTCGCCGTACTCGACGGTGTCGGGCAGCATCGACCAGAAGGTCATGGCCGCGCCCAGCGAGCTGATGTGCGTCAGCAGCAGGAAGGCGATCATCAGGCCGGCGTCGCGGATGTCGTTGAGCGCGAAGCCGGTGAGGCACGCCAGGCCCCAGAAGACGCTGACGAACCAGACGGTGCGCTTGCCCAGCAGCTTCGAGGCGAAGATCCATCCCGGGATGATCACCAGGCCCGAGGCGGCGGTGAGCGACAGGGCGATGCGGCCCGAGGCTTCGTCGTTCAGGTAGTATTTGAAGTAGTAGAGCACCGACTTGCCCAGCGCGGTGGAGCAGATCACCGCCGTGCAGATGGCCGCCATCACCGCCCAGAAGGCGCGGTTGCCGCGCACCGCGGCCCAGTACTGCGCCATGCGGATCGGCGGGGCCTTTTCGCCCGGCTCGTCGACCGGCTCCCGGGTGGTCAGGTAGACGAACGGGAAGATCGCCGTGGCGATCACGGCGTAGACGGCGGCGGCCAGGGTGTAGCCCCAGGCGGTGTCCGCCCCGCCCAGCGCCGCGGCCAGGGGCTGGGTCGTGGCCGCGATCGTGAGGCCCGCCAGCGTGGCGAAGATCATGCGGAAGCCGGCCAGGGTCGACCGCTCGGCCGAGCTGTCGGTGATGCGCGCGTTCAGCGAGGTGTAGGGGATCGAGAGCGCCGTGTAGGCCACGCGGAAGATCAGGTGCGCCACCAGGATCCAGGTGACCAGCGCCATGCCCTCCAGCGGCGGCTTGAAGTAGAGCAGCACGAAGGCGAAGCCGAGGGGCGCGGCGCCCCAGATCAGGTAGGGCCGGTAGCGGCCGTGCTTCGTGCGCGTCTTGTCGGCCACGGCCCCCATCAGCGGATCGATCGCGCCGTCGAAGATCGAGGCGATCATGTAGATCAGCCCGGCCGTGGCGGCCGAGAGCCCCACCACGTCGGTGTAGAAGAACAGCAGGTAGATCGAGACGCTCTGCCAATAGAGGTTGCAGGCGTAGTCGCCGACCGTGAACGCGGCCTTCCGGGCCGGCGACAGCCGGTGGCCCGCCGGGGCCGTGAACAGGAAGCTCATGGCCCCTCCAGTTTGCGCAGCGCGGCCTTGATCGAGTTATGCACCGGCTGGGTCGTCTCGAAGAAGGTGTCGACGAGCCCGGTCAGGCGTTTGACGTCGCGGTCCATCAGGGCGTCGACGATCGCGCGGTGTTCGGCGTGGTGGTCGCGCAGGCGGTCGCTCTCGAGGTCGGCGTAGAGGTTCACGTATCGCTCCAGCCGGCCGCCCAGGTCAGCGAACTGCGCCTCCAGGATCGGCGAGCGGCAGCCGGCCAGCAGGGACCGGTGCAGGTTGATGTAGGCGATCTGCCACATCTCGCGACGCTCGGGGTCGCCGTCGGGCAGCACCTTCTGCACCCGCAGGGAGCGGTGGAACTGGATGATCACGCGCTCCTCCCAGGCCGCGTCGCCGCGCTCGAAGGCCATGTCCAGCGCGAGGCGGTAGACCCGCTGGTAGATGTCGAGCAGGTCGCGGTAGTCGGCCAGCGAGACGCCGGCGACGCGGTAGCCCTTCAAGTGCTCGTGGGTCAGCAGGCCGCTGGTCGAGAGCGTGAGGATCGCCTCGCGGACGGGGCTCTGGCCCACGTCGTAGAACTGCGACAGGTGCTCGACCTTCAGCCGTTCGTTGGGCTGGAAGACGCCGCGGATGATGTCGCGCCAGAGCCAGTAGGCGGTCGCCTGGCTGGGGTGGCGCGCGGGGTCCACGGGCGGCTGGACCAGCGGATCGGCAAACCGGCTGACCGAGACGATGCGGTCGGCCGGCCTGTCCTTGTCCCCGGAAGAAGATCGGCGCGGGGCCGAGGCGCCCGCGCCAGTTCGGGGAGGAACCGATGTCACGTCAGAAGTCGAGGTCCAGGGCGACGCCCACCACGCGCTGGCTCTCGTAGACCTGGAATTGGCTGAGGCTGCGCGCGTTGCCGAACGGCGTGGAGAACATCGCCGCGCGGTAGTCCTGGTCGAACAGGTTCTTGGCGAAGACCGAGGCCTTCCAGCGCCCGTCCTGCGGGCCGACGCCGACGGCCATGTCGAAGATCGAGTAGCCGTCCTGCTCGGTGCGCGGATTGTTCGGGAACGCGATCAGGGCGTCGGAGCGGAAGCTGAGGTTGGCGTCCACGGTGAGGCGCCAGTCGTTGGCCACCGGGGTCTCGTAGTGGCCCGCGATGTTGCCCTGCCACATGGGCGAGAACGGGAGGCGCGCGCCGGTCAGGTCCTGCTGGACGCCGCCGATGCAGCCCTCGGCCAGCGTTTGGCCGCCGAAGCACGGGGCGTTGGGGAAGTCGCCCCACTCGGCGTCGACGTAGGCGCCGCCGGCCCGCAGGGTGAAGTCGATGTCGTCGAACGGCCGGGCGATGACCTCGAACTCGACGCCGCGCGTCTTCGCCTCGCCGTTGGCGATCGGGTAGGTCGCGGTGACCGGGTCGCGGCCGGCCGACTGGTAGTCCTTCACCTTGCCGAAGAAGACCGTGGCGTTGGCCACCAGCCGCAGGTCGGGCCACCGGCTGCGGACGCCGAACTCGTAGCTGGTGGGCTTCTCGGGCCGCACGTCGCGCAGGGTGCCGACGCCGATGTTGGTGTCGTAGCCGCCGCCCTTGTAGCCGCGGGTGACGGTGGCGAAGGCCATGACGTCGTCGGTGACGTCGTACTGGGCGCCCAGGCGCCAGACGACGGCGTCGTCGCTCTTGGAGGCCGTGGCGCTGTCACGGCCGCCGAAGCGGACGTCCAGGCGGTTCTTGTCGGCCTCGACCTTCTCGTTCAGCACCCGGGCGCCGGCGATCAGGCGGAACGAGTCCGAGACGTTGATGTTGGCCTGGCCGAAGGCGGCGATGTTGCGGGTCTGGGCGTCGATCACCGCCAGGCGGCTGAAGAACGGCAGCGGCACGGTGGCGAAGAGTTGCGTCGAGGCCGAATGCACGTCGGTCTCGAAGTAGTAGAGGCCCGCCACGTAGTCGACGAAGCCGCCCGTGGGCGAGGCGACCCGCAGCTCCTGGCTGACCTGGCTCTGCTTCAGGAAGGCGAAGTTGACGTCCAGGTTGTCGAGCGGCGAGGAGTCCGAGTCGAGGCCGTCCTTGGTGAACCAGCGGCGGTAGGCGCTGATCGAGGTCAGGGTGAAGCCGCCGCCCAGCTCGTAGTCGACCTGCAGGGACGCGCCGTAGTTCTTGCCGTTGGCGAAGACGTCGCCGTTGATGTTCTGCTTGAAGTTGCCGGTCCCGGCGACGATGCCGGCCGCCGCGGCCAGGGCTTCCTGCGCCGAGGGCGCTCCGCCGATCTGGGCGAAGGTCCACAGGCAGCAGTCGGCCTCGCGCCTGTAGTAGTCGGCCGTGAAGGTGGCCGTCAGATCGTCGCTCGGCTCCCACTCCAGCTTGCCGCGCACGCCGCCGTCGTTGCGGTCGTTGAATTTGCGGCCGTCGAAGACGTTGTCGATGATGCCGTCACGCTTGTTGCGGCGGCCCGACAGCGAGAAGCGCAGGGTGTCGGTGATCGGGCCCGAGACGTAGCCGCTGATCTTCCGCTCGTCGTCCGGCCAGGCCCAACTGCCGCTGAGGCGGATGTCCAGCTCCTTGGACGGGCGCCTCGTGACGATGTTGATGACGCCGGCCGAGGCGTTCTTGCCGAACAGGGTGCCCTGGGGTCCGCGCAGCACTTCCAGCCGCTCGATGTCGGGCAGGTCGGCCAGGGCCGAGCCGGCCTGGCCCAGCACCACGCCGTCCAGCACGTAGCCGGTGGAGCCTTCGATGGTCTCGGCGGCGAAGGTCGAGGTGCCGATGCCGCGCACGAAGAAGCCGAAGTTCCGCGGGCCAGCCGAGTTGATGAAGGTGACGCTGGGCGCGACCTTCGCGATGTCGGTCGCTTCGTTGAGCTTGAGCGCTTCCAGCGCCTCGCCCTGCACCACGGCCACCGACAGCGGCACGTCCTGCACGTTCTCGGCCCGCTTCTGCGCCGTGATCGTGACCTCGGCGATGACGTTGTCGCCGTCCGCCTGGGCCGCGGCCGGGGTGGCGACGAGCGCGGCGCCTGCGGCCGCCAGCAGCAGGGCCCGCCGCGAGCGGGTGACCTGGAACAGGGCTGATTCAACGCCGTTCGCCAGCATCATCGTAGATTCCCCTCTATGAATCCGACTCTGTAAAAATATGGCCGTTGATGTTGAATTCGATCATAAACAGCACATTGTCAACGATCCGATTTCAACAAACCGCCGTTGCGGGGGCCGGTCCCCAGTCGCCGGTCGCCGCTGGACCTGCCGCGCCGGGCTTGTGGGTCGGAGGGCCGGGGAGAGCGCCGATGATGGGCCGCCGCGCACGGCTGCTGTCGTGGCTCGCATCGTCCGCGCCGGGCGTGACGGCGACGGCCGCGCCCACGCCAGCGCAGACGGGATCTTCGATCCTGGGCGCCAGCGGCAGCGGCGCCTACGACCTCACGCCGGGACGGGTCGTGAGCACGTCGCTCGCCGTCGATTTCTGATCCACGCGGCCGCTTCCTTCCGGGCGCCGCCGCGGCGCTTCCCGAAAATGATGAGGCCCCCACCGCGTCTGCGGTGAGGGCCTCATGGTGGAGCTAAGGAGAGTCGAACTCCTGACCTCTTGAATGCCATTCAAGCGCTCTACCAACTGAGCTATAGCCCCAGGTCCTGGGTCTTCCGGAGGCCTGGGCCCCGGGAAGGCGCGGAACCTATTCAAACCGGTTCCCGCGATCAAGCCGGTTTCTGAGGCTTTTTTTGACGCAGGCGCCACGCCCTTCCTTCGCGCCTCCGCGCGGGCGGAGGCTTCGTCATCCCGGAGCCGCGGAACGCGCCGCGACGCGGCCTGAACGGAAAAGGGCGGCCCAGGGGCCGCCCTCTCGTGACTATCGGTCTTCGTCCCCTTCGCCGGGAAGGCCCTCGATCTCGGATTCGTCGAACTCGTCCTCGTCCTCGTCCTCGAGGAACGGCACGTCGTCGGCTTCGTCCTCGACGTCCTCGTCGTCGCTGAACTCGCCCAGGTCTTCGCCCACGCCGGCGGCGGCCGGTTCGGTCTCGTCTTCGTCGTCGTCGCCCGACAGCGGCGGCTCGTCGGCGACCTCGTCGAGTTCGGGCGTCGCCGCCTCTTCCTCTTCCTCCTCGTCGTCGGGTTCCTTGCCGGCGACCTGATCTTCGACCTGGTCGTCCTCGGGCACGACGGTGCGGGCGCGGACGCGACGGTTGCGGACGGCTTCGTCGGGATCGAACTCGGTCGCGCACTTCGGGCAGTGCGCGGGGCGCTTGTTCAGATCGTAGAACTTGGCCTGACAGTTCGGGCAGATTTGCTTGGTGCCCAGCTCGGGATTTGCCAAAGGCGGCGACCCTCTGAATTAGGAATTTCGCGGAAAGCGGCGTCCCTTGCCACGCGGGGGAGCGCCTGTCAAAGCAATCGCCCGCACGAGTTTGGCCCCCCAAACGGACCCTGAGCGAGAGGCGCGTTTTCGAGATATGTCGGCGGCCCAACTGACCGCCCGGCGAGCCGGCCCCCTACGGGGCGTGGTGCGTGCGCCGGGAGACAAGTCCATCAGCCACCGCGCGCTCATCCTGGGCGCGCTCGCCACCGGCGTGACCGAGATCGAGGGGCTGCTCGAAGGCGAGGACGTGCGCCGGACCGCCGCGGCGATGGCCGCGTTCGGCGCCGGGGTGGAGCGCCTGGGCGAGGGAAGGTGGCGCGTCGAGGGCCGCGGCGGGTTCGCCGAGCCGGCCGACGTGGTCGACTGCGGCAACGCGGGCACCGGCGTGCGGCTGATCATGGGGGCGGCGGCCGGCTTTGCGATGTCGGCGACGTTCACGGGCGACGCCTCGCTGCGCGGGCGGCCGATGAACCGGGTGCTGAAGCCGCTGGGCCGGATGGGCGCGACCTGGATCTGCCGCGAGGGCGGCCGGCTGCCGCTGACCCTGAAGGGCGGCGGGCTGAAGCATATCGCCTACACGCTGCCCGAGCCTTCGGCGCAGGTGAAGTCGGCCGTCCTGCTGGCGGGGCTGCATGCGGACGGCGGGGCCGAGGTGATCGAGCCCGAGGCGACGCGCGACCACACCGAGCGGATGCTGCGCGGCTTCGGCGCCGAGGTCGAGGTGCTTGAGCTGGGCGCGGGGCGCCACATCGTGCTGCCGGGCGGACAGACGCTGCGGGGGACGAAGATCCATGTGCCGGGCGACCCGTCGTCGGCGGCCTTCCCGCTGGTGGCGGCGCTGATCACGCCCGGCTCCGAGGTGACGGTGCAGGGGATGCTGCTGAACCCCTCGCGCATCGGGCTGCTCGACACCCTGGGCGAGATGGGGGCCGACCTCTCGGTGACCAACGTGCGCGACGAGGGCGGCGAGACGGTGGCCGACGTCACCGCGCGGCATTCCGAGCTGGAGGGCGTCGAGACGCCCCCCGAGCGGGCGCCCTCGATGATCGACGAGTATCCGATCCTGGCCGTGGCGGCGGCCTTCGCCAGCGGCAAGACCACCATGCGCGGCATCGGCGAGATGCGGGTGAAGGAGAGCGACCGCATCGCCCTGATGGCGGCGGGGCTCGCGGCCTGCGGCATCGGCGTCGAGGAGGAGCCCGAGGCGATGACGGTGATCGGCGCCAAGCGGGGCAACCACCTGGTCGCCGGCGGCGCGGGCGTGGTGACGCACGGCGACCACCGCATCGCCATGAGCCACCTGGTGCTGGGCCTGGCGGCCGAGGCGCCGGTGCGCGTCGACGAGCCCGGCATGATCGCCACCAGCTTCCCGGGCTTCGTGGACCTGATGCGCGGCCTGGGCGCGGACATCGGCGAGGCGGTGGAAGCCTAGTGCGCGGCGTTGCAACCACACCTCCTCTCCCCCCGCGCAGCGGAGAGGGAGAGGGCCGGGAGAGGGCGGCTCGGCGTGTCGGGTGGCTGGGCGGCGCCTCGAAGGAGTGCGGGCGGCGCCGCCGGGCCTCGTCGGGCGACCGTCCTGCCGCAGCAAACCTCGGCGCCGCCCTCTCCCTGCCCTCTCCCTCTCCGTTACGCTGCGCTCCACGGGGGGAGAGGAGGTGGGGCTTCGCCGCCGCAGGCGTGGAGGATGGCGTCACAGACGTCGCTGCGGCCTTCCAGAACCTGATGATTCCAGAAGCGGATGACGCGCAGGCCGGAGCGTTCGATGTAGGCCGTGCGGCGAGCATCGTATCCGGCCTGCTCGGAATGATGTCCGCCGTCGAGCTCCACGACGAGCCCCGCCTCGACGCAGAGGAAGTCCAGGAAGAACGGGCCCCAGGGAACCTGGCGCTTCCATCGCCACCCGCCGAGGCGGCGCGCGCGCAGGGCGTTCCAGAGCCTGGCTTCGGCGTCGGTGTCGCCGCGGCGGAGTTCGCGGGCGCGCCGGATGCGGGGGCCGTGCTCGATGATGCGGATCTTGCGCATGGCGAAGACGTGAACATTTGCGGAACATCAATGCAAGCCATTCCTCTCCCCCCGCGCAGCGGAGAGGGAGAGGGCCGGGAGAGGGCGGCTCGGCGCCCGGGTCGGCTGGGTGGCGCCTCGAGTGAACGCGGGCGGCGATGCGGCGCCTCGTCGGGTGACCGTCCTGCCGCGGCAAACCTCGGAACCGCCCTCTCCCGGCCCTCTCCCTCTCCGCTACGCTTCGCTCCACGGGGGGCGAGGCGGTGAGCTTCGTGATCGCGGTGGATGGGCCGGCGGCGTCGGGGAAGGGGACGATCGCGACGCGGCTGGGGGCGATGTTCGGCCTGCCGGTGCTGGATACGGGGCTGCTCTACCGGGCGGTGGGGGTGCTGACGCAGCGGGCGGGCGACAGCCTGGACGACGAGGGCGCGGCGGCCGCGGCGGCGGCGATCCTGACCGCCGACCAACTGGACGATCCGGCGCTGCGCACGCGCGCGGCGGGGGAGCTGGCGAGCCGGGTGGCGGTGCATCGGCGGGTGCGCGACGCGCTGCTGGAGTTCCAGCACACCTTCGCGCGGCAGGACGGCGGCGCGGTGCTGGACGGGCGCGACATCGGCACGGTGATCTGCCCGGACGCGCCGGCGAAGCTCTATGTGACCGCGACGCCGCAGGTCCGCGCCGAGCGGCGCTGGAAGCAGCTTCAGGGCCAGGGCGAGACCGTGGCCTACGGGGACGTGCTGGAGGATATCCGCCGGCGCGACGCCCGCGACGGCGGCCGCGACGCCGCGCCCATGACCCGGGCGCCGGACGCGCAGTTGCTCGACACGACCGATTTGACTATAGAAGCGGCCGCCGATGCGGCCCGCCGTATCGTCGAGGCGGCGCGCGTGCGCTGGGAAGCTGCGAAGGCGGCGGACTAGCGGACAAATCCAACCGCGCCTTTCCCTCGGTCTCTGCGGGCACACTTCACCCGCGCGGGGTGCTTCCCGCGTCTTCGGTTCAACCCCTAACCCGGCCGTCGGGATTCCGTCCGATTCCTATCCGGGAATGCGGGCCCGCGGGCCATTTCGAACGAAAGAACACATGGCTGACGATCTGAGCCTCAACCCCTCGCGCGACGACTTCGCCGCGCTGCTCGACGAATCCCTCGGCGGGCGCGATTTCATGGAAGGCCAGGTGGTCCACGGCAAGGTCGTGGCCATCGAGAAGGACTTCGCCATCGTGGACGTCGGCCTGAAGACCGAAGGCCGCGTGCTGCTGAAGGAATTCACCCAGCCGGGCGAGGACAAGCCCCCGCTGAAGGTGGGCGACACCGTCGAGGTGTTCCTGGAGCGCGTCGAGAACGCGATGGGCGAGGCGGTGATCAGCCGCGAGAAGGCCCGCCGCGAGGAAGCCTGGACGCGCCTGGAAGAGGTCTACGCCAAGAACGAGCCGGTGATGGGCGTCATCGTCGGCCGCGTGAAGGGCGGCTTCACCGTCGACCTGGGCGGCGCCTCGGCGTTCCTGCCCGGCAGCCAGGTGGACATCCGCCCGGTGCGCGACGTCGGCCCGCTGATGGGCCGCGAGCAGCCCTTCGCCATCCTCAAGATGGACCGGCCCCGCGGCAACATCGTGGTCTCCCGCCGCGCCATCCTCGAAGAGGCCCGCGCCGAGCAGCGCACCGAGCTGGTGTCGCAGCTCCAGGAGGGCGAAGTCCGCGAAGGCGTGGTCAAGAACATCACCGACTACGGCGCGTTCGTGGACCTGGGCGGCATCGACGGCCTGCTGCACGTCACCGACATGAGCTGGAAGCGCGTCAACCACCCGAGCCAGGTCCTGGCCGTGGGCGACACCGTCAAGGTGCAGATCGTCAAGATCAACCCCGACACCCAGCGCATCTCGCTCGGCATGAAGCAGCTCCAGTCCGACCCGTGGGACGGCGTGGAAGCCAAGTACCCGGTGGGCGCGAAGTTCACCGGCCGCATCACCAACATCACCGACTACGGCGCCTTCGTGGAGCTGGAGCCCGGCGTGGAGGGCCTGGTTCACGTGTCGGAGATGTCGTGGACCAAGAAGAACGTCCACCCCGGCAAGATCGTCTCCACCTCGCAGGAAGTGGACGTCGTCGTCCTCGACGTCGATCCGTCCAAGCGCCGCGTGTCGCTGGGCCTCAAGCAGGCCCTGCAGAACCCGTGGGAGAAGTTCGTCGCCGAGCATCCGATCGGCACGGTCGTCGAGGGCGAGGTCAAGAACGCCACCGAGTTCGGCCTGTTCATCGGCCTCGACAACGACATCGACGGCATGGTGCATCTCAGCGACCTCGACTGGGCGACGCCGGGCGAGGAAGCCATCGCGAAGTACCAGAAGGGCGAGACCGTCAAGGCGCGCGTCCTGGACGTCGACGTCGACAAGGAGCGCATCTCGCTCGGCATCAAGCAACTGTCGGGCGACCCGCTGCAAGGCGACACCTTCCGCAAGGGCCAGACCGTCACCACCACCGTCACCGAGGTCACCTCGGGCGGCATCGAGGTGAAGTTCGGCGACGAGGAAGCCCCGATGACGGCCTTCATCCGCAAGTCGGACCTCTCCCGCGACCGCGCCGACCAGCGCCCGGAACGCTTCGCCGTCGGCGACCGCGTGGACGCCCAGGTCACCAACGTGGACAAGGCCGCCCGCCGCATCTCGCTCAGCATCAAGTCGCTGGAGATGGCGGAGGAGAAGGAAGCCATCGAGCAGTTCGGGTCGTCCGACTCGGGCGCCTCGCTGGGCGACATCCTGGGCGCCGCGCTCCGCGAGAAGGCCTCCAAGGAATAGAACGACTTCTAGAACGGCGTTACGTGCGGCGGGCCGGGAAACCGGCCCGCCGTTTGCGTTTTTCGCCTCTCGCGCGAAGGTTGAGCAGCCTCGCGGCCGGCAAGCTTCGCCGTAGAGCCGCGCAAAGCCGTTTTGCGCCTTGATCCCGGTTGTCGGGTCGGGCAGGGTCGCGCGCGGTTCGAGGGGATAATGATCAAGTCCGAGCTCATCGCGAAACTCGCGGAGGAGAATCCGCACCTGACGCAGCGCGACATCGAGCGCGTGGTCGGCGTGATCCTCGAGCGGATGATCCAGGCCCTGGAAGACGGCGGCCGTGTCGAGTTGCGCGGCTTCGGCGCGCTTTCGGTGCGCTCCCGCGACGCCCGCGCCGGCCGCAATCCGCGCACCGGCGAGCCGGTGGACGTCCAGGCCAAGCACGTCCCGTTCTTCAAGAGCGGCAAGGAGCTGCGCGAGCGGCTCAACGTCGAGGACGAGCGCTAGCTCCGACCTCAACCAATTCCGTCATGGCCCGGCTTGTCCGGGCCACCCATCGGGCTGTGAGTTGACGATGCTCCGCACGGCGTCGACGCTGTGCCTATCCCGACGCTCACAGCCCAATGGGTCCCCCGGACAAGCCGGGGGATGACGTCTATCGGGATGCGATTGCAGGAGGTTGTCCCATGAGCGTGTTCACGGAATTCCGCGAGTTCATCGCGCGCGGCAACGTGGTCGACCTGGCGGTCGGCGTGATCGTCGGCGCGGCGTTCAACGACATCGTGAAGAGCCTGGTCGACGACATCGTCATGCCTCCGATCGGGATGCTGCTGTCGGGCCTCGATTTCCAGAACCTGCAACTGGTGCTGAAGCCCGACAATCCGCTGACCAAGGCCGACGAGCTGGTGGCCATCAAGTACGGCCACTTCATCAACATCTCGCTGAAGTTCCTGATCGTGGCCTGGGTGGTGTTCTGGCTGGTGAAGGGGGTGAACGCCGTGCGCCGCTGGGAAGCCGAGCAGACCGGCCGGCCCGAGACGCCGCCGGCGCCGCCGCCGCAGGAGCGCCTCCTCACCGAAATCCGCGACCTGCTGAAGAGCGAACGCACCGCCTCTCCCCCGAGCGCGTAGCGCGAAGAGAGGGAGAGGCGGTGCTTGACGGCGCCCACGACGCGGCTTCCTGCTCGCCTCTGGCGACGCCGGGCGCAGGGCGCCCGGCCTGTAGCAGGGAGGGAGCGCTTCATGGGCATGTTCTCGGAGTTCCGCGAATTCATCGCGCGCGGCAATGTGGTGGACCTCGCCGTCGGCGTGATCGTCGGCGCGGCGTTCAACGACATCGTCACGGTGCTGGTCGACAAGGTGGTGATGCCTCCGGTCGGCCTTCTCACCTCGGGCGTCGACTTCTCGAAGATGGAATGGGTGCTGAAGCCGGACGACCCGGCCACCGCGGTCAACGAAGCGGTGGCGATCCAGTACGGCGCCCTGATCAACGCCGGCATCAAGTTCCTGATCGTGGCCTGGGTCGTGTTCCTGCTCGTGAAGGCCGTGAACGCCATGCGCCGCGAACCGGCGTCCGCCGACGCCGCCCCGGCCCCGCCGCCGCCCCAGGAAGCGCTGCTGATGGAGATCCGCGACCTGATGAAGGCCAAGGCGTAGCGGATCGTCCCTTGCGCGCGGCGGGGTTCGCGCCCTAATCCGCGCCCATGGGCGTCCAAGCCAAGATCTGCGGGGTTTCGACGCCCGAGGCGGTGAGCGCCGCGCTGGACGGCGGCGCGGCGTTCGTGGGCTTCATGTTCTTCCCCAGGAGCCCGCGCAACATCGCGCCGGACGCGGCCGCGCGGCTGGCGCCGCCGATCCGCGCGCGGGGCGTCAAGGTGGTGGCCGTGGCGGTCGACCCTTCGGACGCCGAGCTGGACGCCATCGTGGGCGGCCTCGCGCCCGACCTGATCCAGTTGCACGGCAAGGAGAGTCCGGCGCGGGTGCGCGAGATCGGCCGGCGCAGCGGGCGCGGGCTGATCAAGGTCGTCCCGGTGGGCGAGGCGGCGGACGTCGCCGCCGCCGGCGCCTACGAGGGCCTCGTCGACCACCTGATGTTCGAGACCAGGCCGCCGAAGGACGCCGAGCGGCCGGGCGGGCTGGGCGTGGCGTTCGACTGGACGCTGCTCGCCGGACGCCGGTTCGCGCGGCCGTGGCTGCTGGCGGGCGGGCTGAACCCCTGGAACGTCGGCGAGGCCGTGGCCGCCTCGGGCGCGCCCATCGTGGACGTTTCCTCTGGCGTGGAGCGCGGTCCCGGACTAAAGGACCCCGCCTTGATCACGGCGTTTCTCGACGCTGTCCGCCGCGCCTGAGATCGACCGCCTCCGACCATGAACGCGCCAACTTCGCCCGACAGGGGCCGCCCGAACGACTACACCGCCTATCCCGACGCGCACGGGCGCTTCGGCGAATTCGGCGGCCAGTACGTGCCCGAGACCCTGATGCCGCTGGTCCACGACCTGACGGCGGCCTGGGGCGCGGCCAAGGTCGACCCGGCGTTCCTGGGCGAGCTTTCGGGCTACATGACCCACTATGTGGGCCGGCCCTCGCCGCTCTATTTCGCGAGCCGCCTGACCGAGCATTTCGGCGGCGCGAGGATCTACCTGAAGCGCGAGGAGCTGAACCACACCGGCTCGCACAAGATCAACAACTGCATGGGCCAGATCCTGCTGGCCATGCGGATGGGCAAGACCCGCATCATCGCCGAGACCGGCGCCGGCCAGCACGGCGTGGCGACGGCCACGGTCTGCGCCCGCTTCGGCCTGCCCTGCGTGGTCTACATGGGCGCCGTCGACGTCGAGCGGCAGAAGCCCAACGTGTTCCGCATGAACCTGCTGGGCGCCGAGGTGCGGCCGGTGACGAGCGGGTCGGCGACGCTGAAGGACGCCATGAACGAGGCCCTGCGCGACTGGGTCACCAACGTCCACGACACCTACTACCTGATCGGCACCGCGGCGGGCATGCATCCCTACCCGGAGATGGTGCGCGACTTCCAGTCGGTGATCGGGCGCGAGGTGCGCGAGCAGATCGTGGCGGCCGAGGGCCGGCTTCCCGACGCCGTGGTGGCCTGCGTGGGCGGCGGTTCGAACGCCATCGGCCTCTTCCACCCGTTCCTGAACGACGAGGGCGTGAAGCTGATCGGCGTCGAGGCGGCGGGGTCGGGCATGGAGAGCGGCCGCCACGCCGCGGCGATCAACGGCGGCCGCCCGGGCGTGCTGCACGGGAACATGACCTACCTGCTGCAGGACCGGGACGGGCAGATCGAGGAGGCGCACTCGATCTCGGCCGGCCTCGACTATCCCGGCATCGGCCCCGAGCACGCCTGGCTGCACGACGTGGGCCGCGCGACCTACCTGACGGCGACGGATGCGGAATCGCTGGACGCCTACATGCTGCTCTCGAAGCTGGAGGGCATCCTGCCGGCCATCGAGAGCGCCCACGCCATCGCCCGGATCGGCGACATCGCGCGCGACGTCGGCCAGGACGGGATCGTGGTGCTGAACCTGTCCGGCCGCGGCGACAAGGACGTCGCCACCGTGGCCGCGCACCTGGGGCGGACGATATGATAGCTGGGCGCGCTTACCTCCCCCGCGAAGCGGCGGGAGGGGGACCATTCGCCGAAGAGCGAATGGTGGAGGGGGAGAGCCGCAAGCGCGGCGGTCCCTGTCCGGCTGTTGCTAGCGCAGTGCTCGGGGCTTGCCCCCTCCACCGCCCGCTCTTCGCTGCGCTCGGCGTGCGGTCCCCCTCCCGCCGCTTCGCGGGGGAGGTAGGATGAGAGCGCGTATCGAGCAGCGCTTCGCCAAGCTGAAAGGCGAGGGTCGCGCGGCGTTCGTGCCGTATGTGATGGCCGGAGACCCCGACCAGGCCACGGCGCTCGCGATCCTGAAGGCCCTGCCCGCGGCGGGCGCCGATCTGATCGAGGTGGGCTTCCCGTTCTCGGACCCGATGGCCGAGGGGCCGCCGATCCAGCGCGCCGCGCAGCGGGCGCTGAAGGGGGGCATGACGCTGAAGGCCACGCTGGAAGCCATCGCGGCCTTCCGCGCCGCCGACCAGGACACGCCGATCGTCCTGATGGGCTACACCAACCCGCTGGTCACCTGGGGCGTCGAGGCCTTCGCGCGCGACGCCGCGGCCGCGGGCGTCGACGGGATGATCATCGTCGACCTGCCGCCCGAGGAGGCCGAGCCGCTGGCCGACGCCCTGGACGCCAGCGACGTCGCCTTGATCCGGCTGGCGACTCCGACCACGGACGACCGGCGCCTGCCGGTGGTCGTGCGGCGCACCTCGGGGTTCGTCTACTATGTGTCGGTGGCGGGCGTGACGGGCGTGAAGGAGGCCGACGCCGCGGCCGTCGCCCCCCACGTCGAGCGGGTGCGCAGGGCCAGCGGCCTGCCCGTCGCCGTCGGCTTCGGGATCAGGACGCCGGAACGGGCCTCCGCCATCGCCAGGGTCGCCGACGCGGTCGTCGTCGGCTCCGCGCTCGTCGACGAGGTGGCGGAAGCGGTGGATCTGAACGAAGACGTGACCGGCCGGGTTCTTTCCAAAGTGGAGGCGCTTGCTAAGGCTGTGCGCCTCGCGCGGCAGGCGCCGATCTGAACCCATGGCGATGGCTGAACAGCGAAACGACAAGCCCGGGCGTGCGCCCAACACCGAGCGCCGCCGCGGCTGGCTCTCCCGCATCGCGCCCGGCGTGCGGGGGCTGACGAAGAAGGACACGCCCGAGAACCTCTGGGTCAAGGATCCGGACAGCGGCGAGATGCTGTACCGCCCCGACCTCGAGGCGGCGCTGTGGGTCACGCCCTCGGGAAACCACATGCGGATCGGGACGAAGCTGCGCCTCGACTACACCTTCGACGACGGCCGGTACGAGCGGATCGCGACGCCGGTGGTCGTGGACGATCCGCTGAAGTTCCCCGACACGATCCCCTATCCCGACCGGCTCGCCTCGGCGCGCAAGGCGACCGGCGAGCAGGATTCGATGGCCATCGGCTACGGCGAGATCCTGGGCCAGCCGGCCATCGTCGTCGTGCAGGACTTCACCTTCATGGGCGGGTCGCTGGGCGTGGCCGCGGGCGAGACCTTCGTGAAGGCGGCGCAGGAGGCCGTGAAGCGCGGCTGCCCGTTCGTGATCTTCACCGCCTCGGGCGGGGCGCGGATGCAGGAAGGCACGCTCAGCCTGATGCAGATGGCGCGGACCACGCTCGCGCTCAACGAGGTGAAGGCCGCGGGCCTGCCCTACGTCGTGGTGCTGACCGATCCGACGACTGGCGGCGTCAGCGCCTCCTACGCCATGCTGGGCGACGTCCATCTGGCCGAACCGAACGCCACCATCGGCTTCTCGGGCCGGCGCGTGATCGAGCAGACCATCCGCGAGACCCTGCCGCCGACCTTCCAGAAGTCGGAATTCCTGGTCGAGCGCGGCATGGTCGACCAGGTGGTCGAGCGCAAGGACCTGCCGGAAAAGCTGAGCTCGATCCTGAAGACGCTTATGATGGGGCGTGAGCGCCTTCCCCCCGCAGCTTGAGTCGATCCCGGGCGGCCGCCCCCGCACCTCCTCTCCCCCGCGAAGCGAGAGGGAGAGGGCCGGGAGAGGGCGGCTGGGCGACTTCAGCCTGAGGCCGAGCATCCGCCGCGGGGCCTTGATCCAACGTCGCGCGTGCGGAGAGCCCGGCGCCGCCCTCTCCCGACCCTCTCCCTCTCCGGCTTCGCCGGGGGGCTAGGAGGTGTTCGCGTGACCCTTCCGCCCGACCCCGGCCACGATCCGATCCGCGCCTCGGACGCGGTGATCCAGCGGCTGCGCGCCAACCATCCGACGCTGATCGACCTGACGACCGGGCGCGTGGAGCGGCTGCTGGCGGCGCTGGGCGACCCGCACCGCAGGCTGCCGCCGGTGATCCACGTGGCGGGCACCAACGGCAAGGGCTCGACCACGGCCTTCCTGCGCGCCATCGCCGAAGCCGCGGGCCTGCGCGTACACGTGCTGACCTCGCCGCACCTGGTGCGGTTCGCCGAGCGGATCCGGCTGGCGGGCGAACTGATCACCGACGCGCAGCTCACGGCGCTGACCGACCGCGTCGAGGCCGCCAACGCGGGCGAGCCGATCAGCTTCTTCGAGATCACCACGGTGCTGGCCTTCCTGGCCTTCGCCGAGACCCCGGCCGACCTCTGCATCGTCGAGGTGGGGCTGGGCGGCCGGTTCGACGCCACCAACGTCTTCGACGCCCCGGCGGTCAGCGTGATCACGCCCGTCGACTACGACCACCTGGAGATGCTGGGCCCCGGCCTGCCGAAGATCGCGTGGGAGAAGGCCGGGATCGTCAAGCACGGGCGCCCAGTGGTGGTGGCCCGCCAGCCGGACGAGGCGCTGGAGATGATCGAGCGCGAGGCCGACGCGCACATGGCGCCGATGCTGCTCATGGGCCGCGACTTCGACGCCTGGGAGGAGCGCGGGCGGCTCCTGGTGCAGATGCCCGAGCGGCTGCTGGACCTGCCCGCGCCCAGCCTGTTCGGCGGCTACCAGTTCGACAATGCGGGGCTCGCCGTGGCCGCCGCGCTGACCGTCATGCGCGACCTGCCGGACGAGGCGGTGGGCCAGGGCGTCGCCGGCGCCGTGTGGCCGGCGCGGATGCAGCGGCTGACGGCGGGGCCGCTGGCGGAGCTCGCGAAGGCGCGCGGCGCCGACCTCTGGCTCGACGGCGGCCACAATCCGCACGCCGGCCAGGCGCTGGCCGAGGCGGCCAGCCGCATCACCGACCGCGACCCCCGGCCTCTGGTGCTGGTGACGGGGATGTTCGCGCGCAAGGACGCCGAGGGCTTCTTCCGCCCCTTCGCCGAGATGCGCCCGCGCCTGATCGTCACCACCTTCGACTCGCCCATCGCGGCGAGCACGGACGAACTGCTGGAGGCGGCGGTGAAGGCGGGCCTAAGCCCCGAGACGTCGTCGAACGTGTCGGACGGCGTGGCGCGGGCCCTGGAGATGGACGGCCCCGCGCCGCACGTCCTGATCTGCGGCGGCCTCCACTTCGCCGGCGAGGTTCTGGCGATGAGTCCCGAGACGTGGCCGACCTGACGCGGGCGTCTCAATTCCCTCTGAGGGAACTCAATATTTCCGCTCATCCCGGCGAATGCCGGGATGAGCGGTAGTCGAACCCGCGAGCTCTCTGCGCATCTCCGCGATCCCTGCGGTTCATGGATCGGGCGGACGGGCCCCCCACATCCCCATGCGATCGCCCTGCCCACCGGCCCTCCCGGCGTGCTCAGCCAGGCCGGGCGCTCCGCACGCCTAGTGCTCGTGGTCGTCGTCGCTGTCGGGGTCGAGCAGCTTGTGGGCGTGGATGATGAAGTAGCGCATCAGCGCGTTGTCGACCGTCTGCTGGGCCTTGGCGCGCCAGGCCTTCGCGGCCTCCTGGTAGGTCGGGTAGGCGCCGACCAGGTCGACCTTGGCGAGGTCGCTGAACTCGGGCGGGCCGTCGAGGGACTTCAGTTCGCCGCCGATGACGAGGTGGAGGAGCTGTTTGTCGGACATGAGGGGTGCGGTTCGTTTCAGATGAAATCAGTTGCGCGCGCCAATATGCCCGACGCGCGCCAGGATCAATGGGGCGAGCGCCTTGGTGCAGCAGATCAGGCTCGCCTGTGACGGCCGCGCCCGGTTGAAGCGGAAGGCCGCCCCGGTGTGGTCGCCGACGAAGCAACCGGCCTCACGGGCGATCAGGTCCCCGGCGGCCACGTCCCAGTCGGATTTCCGCACCGGCGCGACCGCGGCGTCGAACTCGCCGGCGGCCACGGCGCACATGCGGTAGGCGGTGGAGCTGCGCTGCTCGACCTGCATGGTCGCGGGCCACGCCGTGGGCCAGGACCAGTGGGCGAAGACGACCGGATCGCCGGCCATGCGGCAGTCGTCCACGGCCGCGGCGGCGCTGGGCGCGATGGGCGCGCCGTTGCAGGTGGCGCCGGCGCCGGCCGCGGCGGCGTAGGTCTCGTCGAGCGCCGGCGCGAACACCACGGCGGCGACCGGCTGCTCGTCCTCGACGACGGCGATGGCCACCGACCACCACGGCTTCCCCTTCAGGAAGGCGCGGGTGCCGTCGATGGGGTCGACCACGAAGATCCGCTTGCGCTCCAGCCGCCCGAGGTCGTCGGCGGTCTCCTCGGAGAGCCAGCCGTAGTCGGGGCGCGCGGTGCGCAGGCGCTCCGTCAGCAGCCTGTCGGCGGCGAGGTCGGCGTTGGTGACCGGGCTGTTGTCGTCGGCCTTGTACTCGACCTCCAGGCCCGCGCGGCGGACCCGCCGCGCCAGCTCGCCGGCCTCGCGGGCCGCGTCGAGGATCAGCGCGAGGTCGTCGCTCATCGGCCCGCGATAGCGAGGGCGTCGACCAGCAGCGACGGGGCGTTCGCGGCGCCGCGGATCTCCAGGTCGGACCCCGGCACGACGCGGCCGAAGATCTCCAGCAGGTTGCCCGCCACCGTGATCTCGCTGACCGGATAGGCGAGCTCGCCGCCCTCGAACCAGTAGCCCGCGCAGCCCACCGACCAGTCGCCGGTGTTGGCGTTGAGCGAGGGGCCGAACATCGAGGTGATGACGAGGCCTGCGCCGGCGTCCTTCATCAGCTCGGCGCGGGTCTTCGCGCCCGGCTGGAAGGTGAGATTGGAGGTCGAGACGCCGGGCGGGCCGGCGAGCCCGCGCGAGGCGTGGCCGGTGGTGGCGAGGCCGAGCTGGCGGGCCGACGAGGAGTTCAGCAGCCAGGTGCTGAGCACGCCGTCGTCGATCAGGTTGCGGGCTTCGTTGGCGACGCCCTCGTCGTCGAAGGGCGAGGAGCCCAGGCCGCGGATGCGGTGCGGGTCGTCGCGGATGACGACGCCCCTGGCGAAGATCTGCTGGTGGAGCTTGTCCTTCAGGAACGAGGAGCCGCGGGCGATGGCGGGGCCGGAGATGGCGCCGATCAGCGGGCTCATCAACGAGCCGGAGAGGCGGTTGTCGAAGATCACCGGGGCGGTGGTCGAGGCGATCTTGCGCGCGCCCAGCCGCCGGGCGGCGCGTTCGCCGGCCGACGCGCCCAGGCTTTCCGGCGTCGGCAGGTCGGCCTGCCAGCGGGCCGAGCGGCCGTCGTAGTCGGTCTCCATGCCGTCGTCGTCGCCCGCGATGGCCGAGGCGCCGATCGAGAAGCCGGTGGCGCGGTGGACGCCGGTGAAGCCCGCGCTGGTCACCATGGTCCAGCGCGACGACGACCACGAGCCCGAGGCGCCGTCGGAGTTGGTGACCTTGGGCACGGCGCGGGCGGCGGCCTCGGCGATGCGGGCGCGGTCCTCCAGCGCCTCGGCCGAGGGCTCGGCGGGGTCGCAGAGGTCGAGGTCGGGCCGCGGGCCGCGGGCGAGGCGCTCGGGGTCGGCGAGGCCGGCGTAGGGATCCTCGGGCGCGAGCCTCGCCATGGCGACGGCGCGTTCGACAAGCCTGGCGCGGGCCTCGGCGGAGATGTCGGAGCCGGAGACCGTGGCCTGGCGCTGGCCGACGAAGACGCGCAGGCCCAGGTCGCGCGATTCCTCGCGCTCGACCTCTTCCAGGTCGCCCTGGCGCACGGTGATCGACAGGCTGCGGCGCTCGGCGCCCACGGCTTCGGCGGCGTCGGCGCCGGCCCTGAGGGCCGCGGCCACGACGTCGTTCAGCAGGGTCTCGTCCATCGCGGGGATATGGCCGGAACCTGGGGAGGTAACAACCCCCAGCACCCTCTTCGAACGTCATGGCCCGGACAAGCCCGGGGGATGACGAGTGTGGGAAGGAGTCGTCTCCTCTCCCCCCGCGCAGCGGAGAGGGAGAGGGCAGGGAGAGGGCGGCTCGGCCTCTAAGCGCGCTGGGCGCTTCAGCGGGAAGGCGCTCGCGGGCGTTGTCGGTCGAGGCGCCGGCCTGCCGCTTTCCACGCCGGCGCCGCCCTCTCCCTCTCCGCTTCGCGGGGGGAGAGGAGATCCTACGGGATCGCGTAGAAGATCAGGGCCGCGGCGATGGCGACGTAGCTGACCCAGGTGGCGAGCACGCCGGCGGCGCGGGGCCAGGTGGCGGCGGTGGAGCGCGTGAGGCCGATGGCGTGCAGCACCCGGCCCGCGAACAGCACCAGCCCGATCGGGTGGATCAGCAGCGGCGGGGCGGCCACCAGCGCCAGGACGCCGAAGCCGACCAGGGCCGCGGGGACGTACTCGGTGGCGTTGCCGAAGGCGCGGATGGCCTGGTTCAGCGCGGGGACGCCGCCGTCGCCGATCTCGACGCGGTGCCTGCGCCGCTGGCGCGTCACCAGCACCGAGAGCACCAGCAGGAGGATGAGATGGAGACCGACCCAGAGGGCGGCGGCGTGGGCGGAGGCCAGGGGGTCCATCGGCCGACCTTATCTCAGGCCCCGGAACCTCAGTCCACGGGCCGGCCGTCCCCCGGCAGGCCCAGCTTCGCCCACATCTGCGTGACCCGCTCCACGGTGCCGGCGTCCATGCCCAGCTTCTCGCCCCACGCGCGGTGGGTCTCGGGCGGCCACTTGTCGGTGGCGTCGAGGCCGATCTTCGAGCCCAGGCCGCTCTCGGGCGAGGCGAAGTCGAGGTAGTCGATGGGGGTGTTCTCGACGAGGGTGATGTCGCGGGCGGGGTCCATGCGGGTGGAGATGGCCCACATGACGTCCTTCCAGTCGCGGGCGTCGATGTCGTCGTCCACGACGATCACCCACTTGGTGTACATGAACTGGCGAAGGTAGCTCCAGACGCCCATCATCACGCGCTTGGCGTGGCCGGCGTAGGCCTTCTTCATCGACACCACGGCGATGCGGTAGCTGCAGCCCTCGGGCGGCAGCCAGAAGTCGACGATCTCGGGGAACTGCTGCTGCAGGAGCGGGATGAAGACCTCGTTCAGCGCCTCGCCCAGCACGCTGGGCTCGTCCGGCGGGCGGCCGGTGAAGGTGGTGAGGTAGATCGGGTCCTTGCGCATCGTGACCGCGGTCACCTCGAACACCGGGAAGCGCTCGACGGAATTGTAGTAGCCGGTGTGGTCGCCGTAGGGGCCCTCGTCGGCGTACTCGTCGAGGTGGACCAGGCCCTCCAGCACGATCTCGGCGTGGGCCGGGACCAGCAGCGGCACGGTCTTGGCCGGCACGAGGTCCAGCTTGGCGCCGCGCAGCAGGCCCGCGAACTGGTATTCCGACAGCGTGTCGGGCACGGGCGTCACGGCGGCCAGGATCGTGCCGGGATCGGCGCCGATGACGGCGCAGGCGGGCAGGGGCTCGCGCTTGCCTTCGGCCTTCCAGCGCCGGTGGTGCTGGGCGCCGCCGCGGTGGGCCAGCCAGCGCATGATGGTGCGGTCCTTCCCGATCACCTGCATGCGGTAGATGCCGAGGTTGTAGTCGTCCTCCCGGGCGTCGGACGGCCCCTTGGTCACCACCAGCGGCCAGGTGATCAGCGGCGCGGGCTCGCCCGGCCAGCAGGTCTGGATCGGCAGCTTGGCGAGGTCGATCCGGTCGCCCGTCCAGACCACCTCCTGCACCGGCGCGGTCTTGCGCACGTTGGGCCGCATGCCCATGACGGTGCGGGCCAGCGGCAGCATGTCCATGGCGTCCTTGAGGCCGCGCGGCGGCTCGGGCTGGCGCAGGAACGCCAGCAGTTCGCCCACCTCGCGCAACTCGCCCGCGGTGGTGCGTGCCTTGCCTTCCAGCGTCACGCCCATGGCCACGCGCTTCACCGTGCCGAACAGGTTCACGAGGCACGGCATCGGGGCGCGCTCGCCGTCGGCGCGGATGACGTTCTCGAACAGCACGGCGGGGCCGCCGACGCTAAGCAGCCGGCGCTGGATCTCGGTCATCTCCAGCACGGACGAGACCGGCTCGGTCACGCGGACCAGTTCGCCGGCCGCCTCCAGTTTGCCGAGGAACTCGCGCAGCGATCGGTAAGCCATGCGCGCGGTTTACCCGCGCCGTGGAAGCGGGTCTAGGATAGCGCCCAAGGAGCTTGGATGGCCCGCCTCGACCTCGACGACCTGCCGCCGCGCATCGCGGCGCTGCTCACCGACCTCCCGGCCGGCGAGGAGATCCTGCTGGTGCGGCACGGGGCGGTGGTGGGCCGGCTCACGGCGAACGCGCCCCCCGAGCCCGAGGAGACCGAGCCCGACATCGAACCCGACCAGAAGATGCGCGAGGTGTTCGAGAACTTCCGCGCCGCCATCGAGGACGAATTCTGAGCCAGCCCGTCACCGAAGGCGCCGCCCGGACCGCGCGCCACGAGAAACCGCGCGAGGTCAACGCCCGCCTTGCCCGCTGGCTGGCCGCGAAGCTCCCGGGGGCGTGGCCGAAACCCTGAACGTCATGGCCCGGCTTGTCCGGGCCACCCACTGGGCTGTGAGTCGGGAATGATCGGCGGCGTCGACGCTGCGTGTCGCTCTCGGCCTCACAGCCCAATGGGTCCCCCGGACGAGCCGGGGGATGACGTGGGTTGGGTGGCCTCCCAGGCCTTCACGACGCTCTTCTTCGCGATTCTGCGGAAGCGGCGTTCCAGGAACGCGCGGAACGAGCCGGCGTGCAGGGGCTCGAGGCGGGCGAGCACGCTGGGATAGTCCTTGTAGTGGGCGGTGAAGTGGAACGTCTGCGGTTCCGCCTCCATCAGCATCTCGCGCTCGTCGAAGGGCACGTCGACCAGGACGACGCTGTCGTCCTCGGCGCGCAGGCGCGTGAAGAACTTGCCGTTCACCTTGAAGGCGGGGCGGCCGTAGCTCACGCCCTCCTCGGCGCCGGGGAAGCTGAGCGCGATCTCGCGCATCTCGTCACGGGTCATGCGGCCAGCATGGCGCCGGCCGCACGCCGCGTGAAGCGGGCCTCAGCGGCCCTTCAGGATCGTGTGGGCGTTGCGGTTCTGCGCCCAGGCTTCCTCGTTCGAGGCCGGGTCCAGCGGCTGTTCCTTGCCGTAGGAGACGGTTTCGATGCGGCTGGCCGGGACGCCCTGGGCGGCGAGGTAGTCGCGGGCGGCGGCGGCGCGGCGGGCGCCGAGGGCGAGGTTGTACTCGCGCGTGCCGCGTTCGTCGGTCGAGCCGGCGACCAGCACGGGGCCGTCATAGCGGGCCAGCCAGGCGGCCTGCCGCTGCAGCGTGTCGCGCGCCGCGCCTTCGAGGCCGTAGCTGTCGAAGGCGAAGAAGACGCGGTCGCCCGCCTCGGCGGCGAACGCGGCCTGGCCGGAGGCGGCCAGCGGACCGGAGTCCAGGCCGCCGCTGGGCGGCGTGGGCGTTTCGAGGCCGCCGGCCGCGGGCGCTTCGGCCAGCGACGAGCCCGGAGGCGTCTTGGTTTTGGTGGCGCAGGCGGTGACCGAGAGGGCCGCGGCGGCGAGGAGCAGATGTCGGAGGGTGATCATGAGCGGAGAACGCCGCTTGGCTTAGCCATGGGCAAGTATAAAGATCATATAAGAACGCATGGTGCGACGCACGTCTCGCGCGCGGCGTCCGAATTCAGGCCACGGCCAGCGCGCGCTCGACGGTTTCGTGGTCGTAGTCGATCACCTTGAGCAGCACGCGCGCCGCGGCTTCGGGCCTGCGCCGACGCTGCTCCCAGTCCCGCACTGCCGAGACGGTGAAGCCGAAACGCGCGGCGAAGGCGCTCTGGCTGAGACCGGTCCGCACGCGGATCGCCTTCACGTCCACGTCCGCCGGCGGAAACACGCGCGCCGGCTCGGCCCGCCCGCCGACGATCGCTTCGACCTCGGCCAGGCCCTCAACAATCCGGTTGAAGTTCGTCTTGTCGCTCATGGCTCCATTCCAGGGTTGCGCACAGGTCAGGACGCCTGGTCGGCGGCCCGCGACTTGATCCGTTTGGCGAAGCGTGACGCCTGAGCCGCCATTCAGTACGCCAGCGCCACCCCGTCCTTGCGCATTTCGGTGGCGGCGGCGTAGCGGCCGGGCCAGCGCTGGATGGCCTGGTAGCCGCCGTAGCCGCCGGGGGCGGGCTTGAAGGTCCAGCCGATCTTCGCGAGCCCGGCCTTGGTCTTCTCCGGCACGCCGCTTTCCAGGTTGAGCACGCCGGGCTGGCCCAGGTCCTGGCCGGTGGGCTCCATGCCGCCGTCGTGGTGCCACCGGGGCGAGTCGCCGGCCTCCTGCAGGCCCAGGCCGAAGTCCACGAGGTTCATGACGACCTGGCTCTGGCCCTGGGGCTGCATGTCGCCGCCCATGACGCCGAAGCTCAGCAGCGGCTGGCCGTCCCGGGTCGCGAAGCCGGGGATGATGGTCTGGAAGGGCCGCTTGCCCGGCGCGTAGATGTTGGGGTGGCCGTCGGTCAGGGCGAAGAGTTCGCCGCGATCCTGGAACATGAAGCCCAGGCCGTCGGGGATCAGGCCCGAGCCCATGCCGCGGTAGTTGGACTGGATGATCGAGACCATCATCCCGTCGGCGTCGGCGGTGGTGAAGTAGGTGGTGTCGCCGTGGCTGGGCGCCTTGCCCGGATAGACCATCGGCGCGATGCGGTTCGGCCGGATCAGCTTCGCCCGCTCCCGGGCGTAGTCCTTCGACAGCAGCCAGTCGACCGGCTGCTCGTAGAAGGCCGGGTCGGCGTAGAAGCGCGCGCGGTCCTCGAACGCCAGCCGCTTGGCCTCCACCCCGTGGTGGATGGCGGCGGCCGACTGGAAGCCCATGCCCCCGACGTCGAACTGGGCCAGGATATGCAGCATCTGCAGCGTGACCAGGCCCTGGCTGTTGGGCGGCAGCGCCCAGACGTCCGTCCCGCGGTAGTCGATCGAGCGCGGCTCGACCCATTCGCTGTGATGGGCGGCCAGGTCCTCGCGGGTCATCCAGCCGCCGATGCGCTTGAAATAGCGCTCGATGCGCTCGGCGATCTCGCCCTCGTAGAAGGCGCGGCCGCCGCCCTCGGCGATCAGGCGGTAGGTGTTGGCGAGGTCGGGGTTCCTGAAGATCTCGCCCTCGCGGGGCGTCCTGCCGTCGGGCGCCCAGAGCTTCCTGAAGTTGTCGACCTCCTCGATGCCGGCGTCGGGCTTGGTGAAGTTGCGGTTCGAGGCCTCCACGTAGAAGGCGGTGTTCTGGATCACCGGCGCGCCTTCGGTGGCGTGGCGGATGGCCGGCTCGAACAGCGCCTTCCAGGGCAGCTTGCCGTAGCGCTGGTGCAGCGCCCACCAGGCGTCGACGGCGCCGGGCACGCTGACGGTGATCGCGCCGTAGGACGGCAGCGTTCCGTTCGGCTTGGCGCGCTTGCGGACGGTCTCGAGGCTGAGCCCCTTCGGGCTGCGGCCCGAGCCGTTCAGGCCCACGACCTTCTTCTGCTTCGGGTCCCACAGCATGACGAAGCAGTCGCCGCCGATGCCGCAGGCGATGGGCTCGCCGAAGCCCAGGATGGCGTTGGCCGCGATGGCGGCGTCCACCGCCGAGCCGCCGGCCTTCAGGATCTCGATGGCCGCAAGGGTGGCCAGCGGATGCGCGGTGGCCGCGGCCCCGTGGACGCCCCAGACGGCGGAGCGGCCGGCGAAGGTGGCGCCGTCCACGCGGTCGCCGATGCGGACGTCGGGCCGGTCGCGGTTGGGGTTCTCGGCGCGCGAGGTGGCGAGGGCGGGCGTGGCGGCCGCCGCGGCGGCCCCTGCGGCAGGGAGGGCGGCGAGGAACGTGCGGCGGCGCATGGGGACTCCGGACTGTGGCCCGCCAGCTTTAGCAGATGGATCGCGCCTGCTGGGAGGGCTGCGCGGTCTACGTCTGCAAAGCCCGTGCGGCGCCTATCCCTCGCTCCACACCGCCAGTTCGTTGCCGGCGGGGTCGGCGAAGTGGAAGCGGCGGCCGCCCGGGAAGGCGAAGATGGGGCGGGTGATGGCGCCGCCGGCGGCGGTCACCTTGGCCTCCATGGCTTCGAGGTCGTGGGCGTAGAGGATGACGAGGGGCTTGTCGACGGCGCCCTCGTCGCGGCTGATCGCCTGGAAGCCGCCGTCGAGGCCCTCGTCGAACGCCGCGTAGTCGGGGCCGTAGTCGATGAACGTCCAGCCGAAGGCGGCGGCGTAGAAGCGCTTGGTGTCGGGGAGTTGGCCGCCGGGGAGTTCGACATAGTCGACCTTGCCGTCTTCGCGCATGGGAACCTCCGAGTTCTATGTTTGTTCCAAACTAGGCGCGGCTCACGGCAGAGTCCAGACCGCCGTCTTCTTGATCTCCATGTCCTCCAGTTCGCGGGTGGTGGGCACCTCGTACTGCGCCAGCTTCACGAGGCCCTCGCGGGGGAAGTAGCTGCGGCCCGGGTCGCCGATCAGCACCGCGGCGCCCGCCGCCCGCGCGGCGCCCAGCCAGGCCATGACGCGCGCGGCGAGCGGCTTCTCGTAGCAGATGTCGCCGGCCAGGATGACCTCGGCCCAGGCGGGCGGCGGCGCGTCCAGCAGGTCGGCGTCGGTGAAGCCGCAGGCGACGCCGTTGGCCGCGGCGTTCACGGCCAGGGCCGCGCCGCAGAAGGGGTCGATGTCGGCGGCGAGGACCCGTGCGGCGCCCGCCTTCGCCGCGGCGATGGCGACGATGCCCGAGCCCGAGGCGAAGTCGACCACGCCCTTGCCGGCGACGACGGCCGGGTTGTCGAGGACGTAGCGGGCCAGCGCCTGGCCGCCGGCCCAGGCGAAGGCCCAGAAGGGCGGCGGCAGGCCGATTTCGGACAGCGCCTCCTCGGTCATCTTCCAGATCGGGGTGATCTCGTCGGCGAGGCGGAGCGTGAGCTCGGGCGTATGCGGCGGCCGCTGCGGCCGGGTGTTGTCGAGGATGAACTGGCGGCGGTCTGCGATCATTGGCGGGTCTGTAGCCGACGCGGTAGGCTCCGGCCATGCTGGCCGCCGACCCCAAAGCCGCCGAGGACCGCATCCGCGCGCTGTGCCTCGCCCTGCCCGGGACGGGGGAGCGGATCAGCCACGGGATCCCGGCCTTCGACGTGGCGGGCAAGATGTTCGCCTACTTCCGGCACGACCATCACGGCGACGGCATGACCGTGGTCTGCGTGAAGACGTCCGGCCGCGACGAGCAGGAGATGCTCTGGGAGGCCGATCCCGACACCTACTCCAGGCCGGCCTACCTGTGGCCGGGCGGCTGGGTGGCGGTGAGCCTCGCGCCGGCCGACTGGCCCCTGGTCGAGGCGCGCCTGCGGTCGAGCTGGAAACTCGCGGCCCCGAAGCGCCTTTCCCTCCCTTGATGGGGAGGGACAGGCCGCGTCAGCGGCCAGGGTGAGGGCGTGTGGTCCGGAGCTCTGAGTCCAGGGATGAGCCGATCACCCGGCGCCGGCGCCTGATCCCGACTCCCTCACCCTGGCGCCCGCGGCGCCTTTCCCTCCCCATAAAGGCAGGGCGATCGCATATGGTTTGTGGGCGGCTCGTCCGCCCGATTCTTGAACCGCAGAGACACGCAGAGAGGGTCGTGGATCCACCGGGAATCCTCTGCGTATCTCCGCGATCTCTGCGGTTTGACTGACGGCCTTTCGGCCGCCCGAATCCATATGCCCTACCCATCAAGGGAGGGAAGCGGCTACTGGATCGCCACCTGCCGCACGCCGCGTTCCTCGGGCGTGGCGTCGCCGCCCCGGTCCTGGCTGGCGGGCTTCGAGGACGCCAGCCGCAGCACGTCGAGGTAGCTGGGCGCGGTCAGCATGCCGGGCAGCACGCCCTTCGCCTTCAGCAGCCGGTGCGTGCGGGGCAGGTTGTAGCAGGGCACATGCATGAACATGTGATGCTCGCAGTGGTAGTTCACGTAGTAGGGCGCGAGGAACATCCGCTCCAGGATATTGGCGTGCGTCGTGCGCGCGTGGCGCAGTGGGTCGGGCTCGTCCTTGGCCACGCAGGCGTGCTCGGCGATGTTGCGCAGGCGGGTGATCATCGGCAGCCACGTCGCCGACGGCAGCCACCACAGCACGAACCACGCCCACCCGTAGCCGAAGGGCGCCGTCACCGCGATCGTGACCGCCGCGCCCAGGAAGAACTTCGGCCGCGACTTGACGAACCGCCGCAGGATCGCGACGGCGCTCTCGCCCGGCTTGCGTTCGCGGATGCGCCGGATGAGCGGCGCCCAGCGCTGCTTGAAGTGGGTCTGCCCGGTGAGGTCGCGGACGATCTTGCGGCGCAGGCTGACGCGGGTGATCGGGAAGGGCGCCGAGAGGCCCAGGTCCGGGTCCTCGGCCTGCTGGGCGAACTTGTGGTGGCCCAGGTGGTAGTTGCGGTACTGGACGAGGCCGCCGGGCGTCAGGGTCTCGCCGGCCCAGTCGTTGACCTTGAGGTTCGGGTGCAGCGCGCCGTGGGCGGCGTCGTGCATCAGGATGGCGAGGCCGAGCTGGCGGGCGCCGATGATCATGACGGCCAGCGGGATGGTGATCGGCCACGCCATCGCCATGGCGGCCGCGGCGAAGATCACCGCCCAGGCGTGGGCCATCAGCGCCAGGCCCTTCCACGACGACTTGCGCGAGAGCGGCGCCCACTCGGCCGGGCTGAAGTGGTCCTTGGGGGCGACGCGGGCGGCGGCGGCCATCAGCGGTCTCCGGCGGTGGGGGCGTGTCGGCGGGGATCGTGGCGGATGAGGGCGGTCATCTCCTCGACCGCCTCGGCGACGGAGGCTTCGGTGGCGCCTTCGCGCAGCGCGACGCCCAGCGCCAGGGTCCAGAAGCGCCGCGCGACCGTGGCGGCGTCCTCGGCCTGCGGCCAGCCGCGGCGCGCGCGGGTGTCGGCATAGGCGCGGTCGCCCTCGGCGTGCAGCCGCTCGAAGGTGCGCTCGATGAGCGGGCTGAGGTCCTGCCGGCGCCGCGTCAGCGACAGCGCCTCGACGAAGAGCGCGAGGCCCGGCGAGCCGATCACGGTCTCCACGAGGCGGCGGTTGTAGTCCGGGCCGCTGGCGGCGGAGGCGGCGGCCTCTTCGGCCTGCCGGGCGACGTACAGCACCTCGCGGCACGCGGCCTCGACGAACAGCGCCTCCTTGGTGCGGAAGTAGTAGGTCACCTGGCTGGGATAGGCGCCGGCCGCCGCGGCGATCTCGGCCACCGCCACGCCCGACAGCCCCCTGGCCTTGAACAGCTCGACCGCGGCGTCCAGCAGGCGCGAGCGCATCCGCCTGCCGGGCTCGCGCACCGCGCGCGGTTCGGACGGCAGATGGGCTGCAAGGGCCTGCACGTTCGCCATCCCTTGTTTGTACGCCATACAAGAACGGGAGTCAAAACAGGCCGCGCGTCTCCGAGGGTGAGCAACGGGAAGGAAAACCGCCCTCTCCTGGCCCGGCTCTGGCGGCCGGCCCGCGCGGCGCGCCGGGGCCCGCCCGACGCCTCCCCGACACCGCTCATCCCCGCGCATGCGGGGATGAGCGGGAGAGGGGGTGTTCGCTTCGCCCTAGTTCCGCTTCGGGATCACCACCGGCATCGTCTCGTAGCCCTTCACGAAGGTCGAGTAGACGCGCTTCGGCTCGGCCACCAGCCGCACCTCGGGGAAGCGCTTCAGGATCTCCTCCCAGATGATGGTGAGCTGCAACTCGGCCAGGCGGTTGCCCACGCAGCGGTGGATGCCGAAGCCGAACGAGATGTGCTGCCGCGGCCGTTCGCGGTCGATGATGTAGGCGTTCGGGTTCTCGATCACCGTCTCGTCGCGGTTGCCCGAGACGTACCACATGACGACCTTGTCGCCGGCCTTGATGGTCTTGCCCTGGAACGCGACGTCCTCGGTCGCGGTGCGGCGCATGTGGGCCAGCGGCGTCTGCCAGCGGATGGTCTCCGACACCATCGAGGGGATCAGGTCGGGGTTCTCGCGCAGCTTCCGGTACTGGTCCGGGTTGCGGTTCAGCGCCAGGATCGAGCCCGAGATCGTGTTCCGCGTCGTGTCGTTGCCGCCGACGGTCAGCAGCACCACGTTGCCGAAATACTCGCGCGGCTCCATGTCCCGGGTCGCCGGGTGGTGCGCCAGCATCGAGATCAGGTCGCCGGCCGGCGGGGCGTTGACCTTCTGGTTCCACAGGCCCGTGAAGTAGGCGTGGTACTCGCTGAAGATCCCCATCTTCTGCTCGATCGACTCCACGATGCCGCCGGGCATCGGCGCCGCCGTCACCACGTCGGACCAGTAGGTGATCTTGCGGCGGTCCTCCTGCGGCGCGTCGAACAGCGTCGCCAGCGTCATCGCCGTCAGCTCCTTCGAGACCAGGTCGACCCAGTCGAACTCCTCGCCGATGGGCAGGCCGTCCAGGATCGCGCCCGCGCGCTCGCGGATCTGCGGGGCCATGGCGGCCAGGGCCGGGGGCGCCACGGCGGGGCTCACCGCCTTGCGCTGGATGTCGTGCTTCGGCGGATCCATGGCGATGAACATCGGCAGCGGGTCCATGTTCGCCTGCCCGCCGGCGATGGTGATCCCGCCCTTCATGAAGTCGGACGAGAAGCGGCCATGGTCGGTGTCGATGGCCATGATGTCGTTGTACTTGGTGATCGACCAGTACGGCCCGAACTCGTGCTCCTCGCAGTAGTGGACGGGGTCCTCGGCGCGCAGGCGCTCGAAGATCGGCCACATGGCGTCGGCCTGGAAGAGCTCCGGCTGGGCCGGATTCAGCTTCTCGATCGGCAGGGCGTACGCCTCGTCCCGCGCATCCTTCAGGCTCATCAGGTTGCCGTCGGCCGCCATGGTCCATCCTCCGTCGTAGACGCGACATTGAAGCGCCTCGAACACCGTTTGGATAGCAAAAATGACGGCGGCGTCACCGTCTCCTCTCCCCCCGTGCAGCGCAGCGGAACGGAGAGGGAGAGGGCAGGGAGAGGGCGGCGCGGCGCTTGCGCGCGAGCGATGCGGTGAAGCGACTCGCGCCGCAGGTCCTCGCTGCACCGCACGGCGCGGCCCGACGATCGGCGCCGCCCTCTCCCTGCCTCTCCCTCTCTTCGCGCTCCGCGCTCGGGGGAGAGGAGGCGATCTCTACGCCCGCTTCATCCACCGCTCCACCCGCGCGTCCAGCACCGACAGCGGCAGCGAGCCCGCGCCCAGCACCGCCTCGTGGAACCCCTTGATGTCGAACCTCGGCCCCAGCGCCGCCTTCGCCCGCGCCCGCAGCGCCAGGATGCGCACCATGCCCACCTTGTAGCTCGTCGCCTGCCCCGGCGTGGTGAAGTAGCGGCGGATCTCCGAGCGGATCTTGGCCGCCGGCTGCGGCGAGTTCGAAGTGTAGTAGTCCAGCGCCTGCGCCTCGCTCCACCCCTTGGCGTGGATGCCGGTGTCGACCACCAGGCGGATGCCGCGCCAGATCTCGCGCCCCAGCCGGCCGAAGTCGGAGTAGGGGTCCTGGTAGAAGCCCATCTCCTTGGCCAGCAGCTCGGAATAGAGCCCCCAGCCCTCGACATAGGCCCCGTACCCCGCCTGGGTGCGGAACACCGGCAGGCCCTTCATCTCCTGGGCCCCCCTCATCTCCTGCGCCAGCGAGATCTGCATGTGGTGCCCGGGCCAGCCCTCGTGATAGGCGGTGCCCTCCAGCTCGAACGTCGGCGTCGCCGTCATGTCGGCGAGGTGGACGTAGAAGACCCCTGGCCGCGAGCCGTCGGGCGCGCCCGACGAATAGTGCGCCGCCCCGCCCGGCTCCTCGCGGAAGGCCTCCACGCGCCGCGCTGCCAGCGCCGCCCTCGGCAGCCGCGGGAACACCTCCGGCAGCTTCGCCTTCATCCCGTCCAGATAGCCCTGCGCCAGCCGCAGGTACTCCGCCCGGCCCGCGTCCGTGGCCGGCAGGTAGAACCTGGGCTCGGTCCGCATGTAGGCGAAGAACTCGCCCAGAGAGCCTGCGAACCCGATCCTGCCCTTCAGCGCCTCCATCTCGGCCCGGAGGCGCTTCACCTCGGAGAGCCCCAGCTTGTGGATCTCGTCGGCGGTCATGGCCGTGGTCGTCTGGTCCGCCAGCATGGCGTCGTAATAGGCCGCCCCGTCCGGCAGCGCGCCCGCGCCCCTGGGCTCCGGCGAGGTCCTGTCCCGGTCCGCCGCCAGCCAGGCCGCCAGCCGGTCGTAGGCCGGCTTCACCCGTTCGGTCATCGCGCCCACGACGGCCTTTTCGTAGGCGGCGGCCTTGGCGTCGTCGATCTTCCCCCGCGCCCTCAGCGCCCCGATCTTGCCCTTGGCGTCGGCGAAGAGGGCGCTGTCCGGCCCGCCCGTGAACGGCGCCCCGGTCGTGATCCGGCGCACCTCCTCCAGCGACTGGTCGTAGCTGAACCGCGGCATCCGCACGCCCGCCGCCGCCGCCCGCTGCGCCCGGCCGATCTGCTCGTCCAGCGCCGGCCCCGCCGCCGCCAGCCGCGCCACGTAGGCGTCCATGTCGGAGACCTCGGTCACCCGGTGGAAGTTGATCAGGAAGTTCGGCAGGCGGGTGTGCGCCCCGTTGCGGTCGAAGACGTAGCTGTGGCCGGCCCAGCGCCGCTGCCGCTCGGCCCGCTCCAGCTCCAGCGCCCACATCTCGAACGAGGTGCGCGCGTCCTCGCCCAGCGCCTTCGGGTCGAACGCCTTCCTCATGGCCGCCACGCTCGCGCGCCGCCGCTTGAGCCGCGCGTCGACGCCCGCGTCGCTGCGGTCGGTCAGCTCGCCGTAGTGTTCCTTCCGCCCCAGCCGCGTCAGCGCGTCGGGGTCCATCTGCAGCAGCGCCTCGTAGTCGGCGTCCAGCAGCTTCGTCAGCGCCGCGTCCTGCGCCCCCTGCGCCGCCGCCGGCCCCGCGGCCGCCGCCGCCGCCACGCCCAACGAAAACTCACGCCGCGAAACCCGCATGCCCTCGACCTCTCTCAACCCGAGGCCGCAGGGTTAGCGGGCTTTCCCGTGCGCGTCAGCGCCCATCGTCCTGCCCCGGCCCGGTCGCCCCGCGACGCCGGCCGCACGAGCAAAGCCCCCGGAAGCCGGCGCTCCCGGGGGGCTGCCGCCCGACCTTGGTCGGGAGACCCGGGCCTACTTCTTCCCGGGCATCGCGTCCGCGGCCGCCGCGTTGGCGTTC
>NZ_JAHBYD010000015.1 GCF_019636135.1 Phenylobacterium sp. | reverse complement strand
CCGTCGGCGCGCGCGCTGTCCGCCTACGGGCTGCGGGCCGTGCGCGGCCTCTCCGTCCCGGTCGAGCAACTGGAGCGACTGGACGAGGCGCTGCGGGCCGGCGAGCGGCAGAACGGCGGCGTGGTCTTCTCCGAGGCCGCCCGGGCCGCGCTCGGCTGGAGCCCGGACGAGGCGCGCACGATCCTGAAGGGCCTGGGCTACGCCGCGGCGGCGAAGCCGGGCGAAGGCGCGAGCGTCTGGCGCCGCCGCTTCGAGAAGGAGTTCGCGGTCGAGCGCAAGGCGGCCGCCCCGGCGCACTCGCCCTTCGCAGCGCTGGCCGCCCTGCGCGACGCGCCCGCCCCGCCGCGCCGCCGACGCCGGCGCAAGGCCGCCGGATCGTGAGCGAGGCCGACGCCTGCCGGGCGGACGTGTGGCTGTGGCGCGCGCGGTTCTTCAAGACCCGCTCGATGGCGGCGAAGTTCCTGGAGGACGGCCGCGTGCGCCTGACGCGCCCGGGCCAGGAGGCGCACCGCCTCGACAAGCCCGCCCGGCCCGTGAAGCCCGGCGACGAACTGGTGTTCGCCCTCGACGGCCGGCTCATCGCGGTGCGCGTCGAGGCCCTGGGCGACCGCCGAGGCCCGGCCGCCGAGGCCCGGACGCTCTACTCGACGCTGGAGGAAGGCTGAGCCTAAGGTCGTCTTCGGGCGGGGAAATCCATGAGCGACGACGAAGAGCACGCGGCCAAGCGCGGGCCGGAGCCGGGGACGGACAGACTGGGCCGCTGGGTCGCCGGTCGCGCCCGGCGGCGGGAGTATTGGATATGGCTCCTACCCACGCTCGCCGTCGACGGCGCACTGGAATTCACGACGTTGCCGCAGATCGTTCGGGCCTTAGCCGGGCTACCGCTGCTGCTCGCTATGATCCGTCGCCTGCATGACCTGGGCATATCCGGCTGGGTCGCGCTGCTGATCAACGTCGGCTCCAATCTCCTGGCCCTCTTCCTGCGTAGCACGCTGGGTGCGGAAACCGGCGGCCTGGTCGGCAGCCTCGTCCACCTCGCTGCACTGGTCACGCTGGGTCTGATCCCGGGCCAGCAGCGCACGAACGGCTTCGGCCCGCCGCCCGGTCGCAAGCAGGCCGATCTCGCAGAGACCTTCAGCTAGCCCCGCTTGCAGAAAAGCTGGCGGCCCGCGGCATTGACTTTCGTGCCCCGCGCCGGGAAAAACCCACGCCCCGACCTCGGGAACCTTCGGAGTTTCAAGCCGCCGCCATGACCTACATCGTGATGGATCCGTGCATCAAATGTAAGTTCATGGACTGCGTGGAAGTGTGCCCGGTCGACTGCTTCTACGAGGGCGAGAACTTCCTGGCGATCAATCCGGACGAATGCATCGACTGCGGCGTCTGCGAACCCGAGTGCCCGGTCGACGCCATCAAGCCCGACACCGAGGACGACGCCGACGGCAAGTGGCTGCGGATCAATTCCGAATATTCAAAGGTCTGGCCCAACATAACCGTCAAGGGCGAGCCCCCCGCCGACAAGGAAGCTTTCGAGCGCGAGACGGGCAAGTTCGAGAAATACTTCTCCGAGAAGCCGGGCCGCGGGTCCTAGGCCTTCCTCGGGCGCGGCCGTTCGCGGGCCGGGCCAACCCTTTCATTCGGCTGTCTTTTGTGTTAATGTCGCAAACGACGCGACACGAATGGCTTCGCCCGCGTCGGACTCGGATCAAGAACGAACCGCCGGCCACGCCGGATCGGGCGAAGGGTGTCTTAAGAGGTCAGTTTCCGGTTTTCACAATGTCGACGCCGCCGCGGCTCGTTCGCGGCCGAGGTGGTTTTGTCGCTCATCCGGAAGCTTGGCAGTAGCTCCACGTCAGGACGTGGACCGATATGAGAGGTATCTCGATGAGCAAGAGCGGTCTGGAATTCTCGGTTGGCGATCACGTCGTCTACCCGGCGCACGGCGTCGGCCAGGTGCAGGCGGTCGAAACCCAGGAAGTCGCCGGTCTGAAGCTTGAGGTGTACGTCATCACCTTCGACCACGAGAAGATGACGCTGCGCGTTCCCACCGCCAAGGCCAAGACGGCCGGCCTGCGCTCGCTGGCCGAGACCGGCGTGGTGTCCAAGGCCCTGACCACCCTCAAGGGCCGCGCCCGCGTGAAGCGCACGATGTGGTCGCGCCGCGCCCAGGAGTACGAGGCCAAGATCAACTCGGGCGACCTGATCTCGATCGCCGAGGTGGTGCGCGACCTGCACCGCGCCGAGAACCAGCCCGAGCAGTCCTACTCCGAGCGCCAGCTCTATGAGAGCGCCCTCGACCGCATGGCCCGCGAAGTCGCCGCCATCGAGCAGATCGACCGCGACGCGGCCATCGCCATGCTGAACAAGTCGCTGGTCAAGACCGCCGCCGTCGCGGCCTGAAGTCTTTCCAACCATCCGAACGCGAGACGCCCGGCCTCACCGCCGGGCGTTTTTCGTTTCGGGCGTTTTCGTTTGAGGTGTGGTGCGCCCCTGCGCTACCACCGCCCGGCGCGCGGCCCGGTAGCTCAGCCGGATAGAGCAGGGCTTTCCTAAAGCCAAGGTCGGGGGTTCGAGTCCCTCCCGGGCCGCCACGCAGTCTGGGCGACCGGTCTCCTGCGGGGGGCTGGTCCCCGAAATCCCCCGCGTTTCCGCGCTCTGCGCCAACCCGATCCGTCATATGGGCCCGTCTTGCAGGCCCAGAAGCCGGCCGCTCCTGCACCGCCTGTGCCGGGGTTCAACATTCACGAATGGCGCAAGCGCGAACGGCTACATCAGGAGCGCCGCGCAGAATGGCGGAATGCGGCGAAGCGAAGCTGGAGGTCGCCAAGGCGCCAGGAGCGGACGTTGGCGTCGGTCCGGAGAGCGGACCCTCGGACGGCGGTCAGGCCAAGCGCTTGTGCCCCCAGCTGCTCATCTTGTCGTGGCGCCGGACTTGCCATGTCGCCACATCGACCTCGATGGCCCCATAGCCGAACTCGACCTCGAAACCGGCCGGCGTTCGGGCGTAGAAGGACACCATCTGGTCGTTGCTGTGCCGGCCAAGCGTGTTGGTGATCGGCGCCCCGGCCGCCTCGGCCCGTTCGAGGGCGAAGCCGACTTCGTCCAGCGAGCCGACCTGCAGCATGAAGTGATGCATCTTCCTGGGCGCCGGGATCGGCGCCAGCGCCAGCGTGTGGTGGCGCGGATTGCAGTGGAAGAACTCCAGGTCAATGCCGAACTCCGGCGATAGCTGCATGCGGATGATGTCCGAGAGCCGGAAGCCGAGCAGGTCGGTATAGAAGGCCCGGGTCGCATCGATGTTGTTGGTGGCGAGCACGATGTGGCCGACGCCCTGGTCGCCCGTCACGAACCCCTTCACGCCGGCTTGCGACACGAACGGCTGGTTCGTGCGCTCCGTCGGCCCGTAATAGATTTCAAGGCGCAGTCCGTCGGGATCGGCGCAGGTGATCATCCCGCAGACGCCGCGTTCCTTCAGCAGGGCCGGGTCGCCGTTCCCGACCGCGACGCCGGCAGCCGTCAAGCGGCGGGACATCTCCGCCAGCTCTGCGGCGCCGGCGACCTCGTAGCCGGCGAAGACGATATCGTTCTCGGGGCCTTCTTCGACGGCGATGCGCCAGTCGAGGCTGTCGACGCGGAAGCGGACGCCGCCCTCGCGCTCGTCGGCGACCATGACACCCAGAACGTTGGTGGCGAAGGCCTTGAAGGCGGCGACGTCGCTGACGCGGAAGCCGATGTAGCCGAGGTTGGCGATGCTCATGGTCGGTCCTTGGAGTGCAGGCGTGGAGGTGGGTTGCGTCGGCGGCCCGGACGACGCGGGCGCCTCGACGCTGGCGACGGTCGTGAACCGGCCGAGCAGGCGGTCGACGAGGCCGGCGTTGTCCAGCGGCGGCGCGTCGCCGCGCCAGACGACGGTCTGGTCCTGGCGCACGATCAGCAGGGCGTGGCGAAAGGCTTCCGTAGCCGGCGGCCTGCCGACATCGATCACGAGAAGCGGCAGGCCGGCCACAGCCGCAGCATTCGTCAGGGCCCCGACGTCTACGGTCGGATCGAAGCGGACCAGCGTGTAGTCAGGACCGAGGCGGTCGTAGACCGACAGCCCCTCGCCGAGCCAGAAGTGCGGCATGCGGCAGCCCGGCGCGGTCGACGGCGTCACCGAGCCCATGTCGTAGGACGGTGCGGCTTCGCCGTCATAGGCGATGATCGGCGAGCGGTCGTAGAAGTAGCCGAAGTTCAGCCCGGCCGGCGCGAACTGCGGCACGTTGATGCCGTGCAGCACCTGACCGATCGCCTGGCGCATCGCATCGCCCTGCGGCCCCTCGGCGGTAAGGGCGGGCGGTGGAGCCCCGCCCCCCATCGCCGCGGTGTTCTCCAGCACCTTCTCCATGGCGAAGCGCGACACCTGATCGGTGATCGGCAGGCGCTCGGCCTCGTAGGCGTCGAGCAGCGTGGCCGGCGCCCAGCCCTTGGCGACCGAACACATCACCCAGGCCAGGGCGACGCCGTCGGCGATGCCGGCGTTCATGCCGTAACCGGCGAACGGCACCCAGAGGTGGGCGGCGTCGCCGGCGATGAAGACGTTGCCGTCCCGGAACCGCTCCGCGACGAGACGGCGGCCGACCCAGTCCTCGTGACCCAGCACCTCCCAGGTGAAGTCGGAGCCGACGCCCAGCACGTCGCGGATCGACTGATCGAAGTCGAGATCATCGTAGTCAGCATGGGCGCTGGTCAGTGAACGATGCACCAGCCAGATATCCTCGCCGTTGATGGCGACGACATTGCCGCGAACCTTGTCGTTGACGACCCAGCTCATCCAGGCGGGCCGGCGGTCGCCGAACAGGTCCCGCACCGCGGCGGAGCGGATCAGGGTCGTGCGCGTGCGGCCGAGTTCGGCGTCGCCGACCAGCTTGACGCCCATGGCCTTGCGAACGGTGCTGCGACCGCCGTCGCAGCCCGCCAGGAAGCGGGCCTTGATCGTCACGTCCTCGCCATCCGTGGTTCGGCAGAAGACCGTGACGCCGTCATCGTCCTGCGCGTAGCGGACGACCTCGGTGTGGTTCAGCACGTTCACGGTCGGCATTTCCGCCATGCGGGCGCGCAGGATCGGCTCCAGGTATAGCTGGCTCACCCGAACCATCGGTTCGGGCGTCAGCCAGTCGCTGTCGTCGAAGCCGGGCTCGCTGCGCTCGTTGCGCGACGGATGCCGCAGGCGCGTCAGCTCGTAGCCGGTCAGGCCGGTGCAGTAGATCGTGTCGGTCGGATAGTCGTCCGGCAGGCCGGCGGCCCGCACCTTTTCCGCGATGCCGAAGCGGCGGAACGTCTCCATCGTCCGGGCCGCGACGGTGTTGCACTTTGCGCTGGGCGGCTCGTCGGCGGCGCGGGGCTCGACGACGATGACGTCCACGCCCCGCAGGCCCGCCTCGATGGCGAGGGACGTGCCCACGGGGCCGGAGCCCGCCACGACGATGGTGGTCGAATAGGTCCTGGTCATTGCTGTTCCGCCTTGGCGTCTCGCTGCGCCCGAAGGTCGAGGGCGACATCGACGATCATGTCTTCCTGGCCGCCGACCATGCGGCGGCGGCCGAGCTCGAGCAGGATCGAACGCACATCGAGGTCGTGGTCATTAGCCGCCTTCTCAGCGTGGCGCAGGAAGCTCGAATAGACGCCGGCATAGCCGAGGCTGAGCGTCTCGCGATCCACCCGCACCGGACGATCCTGCAGCGGCCGCACGAGATCCTCGGCGGCGTCCATCAGCGCAAACAGGTTCGCGCCGTGCGCCCAGCCATAGATGTTGGCCGTCGCGATGAAGACCTCCAGCGGCGCATTGCCGGCGCCGGCGCCCATGCCGGTCAGGGAGGCGTCCACCCGGACGGCGCCGTTCTGGACGGCAGCGATGGAGTTGGCCACGCCGAGGCTGAGATTGTGGTGGGCATGAATGCCGCGCTCGGTCTCAGGCCTCAGCACCCGGTCGTAGGCCTGCAGCCGCGCGGCGACGTCGTCCATGGTCATCGCGCCGCCGCTGTCAGTGACGTAGACGCAGTGCGCGCCGTAGCTCTCCATCAGGAGCGCCTGTCCCGCCAGGGTCTCGGGGTCGCTCATGTGGCTCATCATCAGGAAGCCCGCGACGTCCATGCCCAGGCCGCGGGCGGCCTCGATGTGCTGCTTCGAGACGTCAGCCTCGGTGCAGTGCGTGGCGACGCGGACCGACCGGACCCCTAGCTCATGGGCGCGCTTGAGGTCGTGAACGGCGCCGATGCCGGGCAGCAGCAGCGTCGTCAGCCTGGCGCTCGTGACCACCTCGGCGACGGCCGCGATCCAGTCCCAGTCGGTGTGGGCGCCGAATCCGTAGTTGAAGGTCGAGCCGGACAGGCCGTCGCCATGGGCGATCTCGATCGCGTCGACGCCGGCCGCGTCGAGCGCCCTCGCGATCGCGCGGACATGGTCCAGCGAATAGCGGTGACGGATGGCGTGCATGCCGTCCCGCAGGGTGACGTCCTGGACATAGAGGCGCTTGGGCGTGGCGGTCATGCGGCGGCCCCATCCCGCTCGCGCACGGCGATCCGCTCGGCGGTGCGAAGCGCCGCGGACGTCATGATGTCGAGGTTGCCGGCGTAGGCCGGGAGGTAGTGGGCGGCGCCCTCGACTTCGAGAAACACGCTCACCTTCAGGCCGGAGAACGCCTCGCCCATCTCGGGGATGAAGAGCGTCTCGTTGTGGCTGATCCGCTCGAACTGGACGGGCTGCTTGAGCCGGTAGCCCGGCACGTAGGCCCGAACCTCCTCGACCATGGCCTCCACCGAGGCCCGGACCGCTTCCGGGTGGGCGTCCCCGCACAGGCAATAGACCGTGTCGCGCATCATCAGCGGCGGCTCTGCCGGGTTCAGCACGATGACCGCCTTGCCGCGCCGCGCGCCGCCGACGACTTCGATCGCCTTGGACGTCGTCTCGGTGAACTCGTCGATGTTGGCGCGCGTGCCCGGCCCGGCGGACTTGCTGGCGATCGACGCGACGATCTCGCCATAGATCACCGGACTGATCCGGTTCACAGCCGCGACGATCGGGATCGTCGCCTGGCCGCCACAGGTCACCATGTTGACGTTGGGCGCATCGAGGTGGTCGGCGCCGTTCACCGGCGGGATGACGTAGGGGCCCAACGCGGCGGGAGTCAGATCGACCACGCGCTTGCCGTGGGCGCACAGCACTTCGTCGTGGCACCGGTGCGCGCCGGCGGAGGTGGCGTCGAAGACGATGCGGATATCCTTGAAGGCGGGCATCGCCAGCAGGCCGTCGAGGCCGTCATTGGTGGTCGCCACGCCGAGCCGGACTGCCCGGGCAAGCCCGTCCGACGCTGGATCGACGCCGACCATGGCGGTGACCTCCAGCGTCTCGGAGAGCCGCATGATCTTGATCATGAGGTCCGTGCCGATATTGCCCGACCCGATGATGGCGACCGGGGTCTTCATGCAGCCCGCACCCTCAGCGGTGGGAAGCCGTCGATGGCCAGGTCGTAGTCGCCGGCGGTCAACGGGATCATCGGTCCCAGCGCTCCGCCCAGCACTAACTCGCTGGCCCGCAACGGATCGCCCATACGGATCGCCGTCTCCGCCAGCCAGGCCAATGCCTGGAGCGGGTCACCGAGGCTGGCGGCGCCGCTGCCCGTCGAGACGACCTCGCCGTCGCGCGTCAGCGTCATGGCTGGGCTCTTCAGGTCGCGGCCCGTGGCGTAGGGCTGCCAGGGGCCGATGACGAAGACGCCGCAGGAGGCGTTGTCGGCGATGGTGTCGATGATGCTGATGTCCCAGCCGGCGATGGCGCTGTCGACGATCTCGAAGCCCGCCGCCACGGCCTCGACGTGGCCGGCGAGGGCTTCGGTCGGCAGCCCGGGCTCGGTGATATCGCGGCCGATCCGGAAGACGATCTCGCCTTCGATCCGCGGCGCGATCAGCTCGGCCAGGTCGAGCGGCCGGTCGGCGGTCCGGACCATGCCGTCGAGCAGGACGCCGAAGTCCGGCTGGTCGACGCCGAGCTGCTTCTGGACCGCCAGCGAGGTCAGGCCGATCTTGCGGCCCACGCGCCACGCGCCGCCGGCCAGCAGCCGGTCGATATTGGCCTTCTGGATCGCATAGGCGCCGTCGATGTCGAGGGACGGATCCGCCAGGCGGATCGGCCCGATCGGCGTGCGCGTGGCGCGGGCGGCGAAGAGGTCGGCCGCGAGACTTTCGAGGGTCACGCCGCTCATCCCTCAAGGAACCCGGCGACCAGGCGGTTGAACTCCGTGGCCTTCTCCCATTGGGCCCAGTGGCCGCACTGGGGCATCACGAGGAACCGCGCCTTGGGGATCTGGCGCATCAGGATCAGGCCCTGGTCCATCGGGTTCACCCGATCCTCGCGGCCCCAGATGATCAGGGTCTCGTGCGGCAGGGCGTCGAGCCGCTCGCGCCACAGGTCGGTCATCGGCGCCATGTTCGGTCCGAGGCGCAGCGGCATGAACTCGGCCGTCTCGGGATCGGTCGCCCTCTCAAGCCGCTCCTGCAGCACCTCGTCCGACACTGACGAGGGGTCGTAGACCAGATATTGGAGGAACTCCCGCAGGCGCTCGATGGAGGGGCCCGGCGGCATGTAGAAAGTGACCAGCGACTTGATCCCGTCGCTCGGGGTCTTCTCGAACAGCGAGTAGCCGCCGCCCGGCCCCATCAGCACCAGACGATCGACCTTCCCTGGGAAGTCGAGGGCGGTCTTGAGCGCCGAGGCGCCGCCCAGCGAGTTGCCGACGAGGTGCGCCTTGCCCAGCCCCAGCGCATCGATGAAGCCGGCCAGCACCTTGGCGTAGTAGCCCCACAGCGGCTCGGCGATCTTCAGCTTGGTCGACTGGCCGTAGCCCGGAAGGTCGATGGCGATCACCCGGTAGCGGTCGGCGAACGCCTCCATGTTGCGCGAGAAGTTGCTCAGGCCCGACGAACCCGGCCCACCGCCATGCACGAAGATCAGCGCCGGTCCCTGGCCGATCTCGTTGTAGTGGACCTTCAGCCCGTCGAACTCGACGAAGTGGCTGGTGATAGCGTTCTGGGTCATGGAGGCGAGGGTCCTGGTGACTGAGGGCCGCCGACCGGGGGTCGGCCCCGCGGACGTCGGCGAAGCGGCCGTCGTGGCCTAAAGCGTGAAGTCGGTGGTCATGCCGCCCAGTTCGACGAGCCCTGCGTTGAGCGAGCCCTTGTCGGCGTTCAGGAAGGCGTGGTTCGAGGCGGCGTGGACGTCGCGGAAGTAGCGCTGCATCGGGCTGTCGAGCTTGATGCCCCTCGCCCCGCTGGCCTTGAACAGCAGTTCCACCGCCTTCTGGGCTTCCTTGGCGATCCACTGGGCGTCCCACTTGTTGCGGACCCGCAGGGGCAGTGGAAACGCCTCGCCCCGATCGATGTAGTCGTCCATCTCGGCGAAGTTCGCCTCGAGCCGGGCGTGCAGGCCGCGGATGATCGCCTCCGCCTCGGCCAGGCGATGGCGTACGAACGGCTCTTCCATCGCCTTGGCGCCATCATAGGCGCCCAGGCGCTGGCGCATGTCCTCCCGGAAGGCCTCCAGCGCGCCGTCCGCCATGCCGAGCGTCACGACCGAGAGGCTGTAGGCGAAGATCACGCCGAAGGGGTAGCGGTAGTTCCTGGACGTGAAGGTCGCCCGGCCGGTGTCGGCCATCATGAAAGAGTGCGCGAACTGGTGCGTCCGGTGCTCCGGAACGAAGGCGTCCTGGACCACGATGTCGTTGCTGCCGGTGCCCTTCAGACCCAGCACATGCCAGACGTCGACCACCTCGTAGTCGGCGCGCGGGATCACGAAGGCGCGCACGTCCGGCGGGCCGTCGGCCGAAGCGCGCGGCGCCACACCGCCCAGGATCACCCAGGAGCAGTGGTTGGAACCGCTGGACCACGACCATCGCCCGCTGACGCGGAAGCCGCCTTCGACCGGCGTGATCTTGCCGAACGGCGCGTAGGACGACGACATCCGGGTGTCGGGATCGTCGGCCCAGAGATCGTCCGCCATCCGACCTCGCGAAGGCGCGGATCGCGTTGGCGCGCGGCGACCGGCCGGCGGCGCTGGCCGCCCTCGCCGCCGTGGGGGCCGCGTTCGAGAAGCCGGCGGCCGACCCCTACCTCGCCCGCATCGCCCGGCGGCTGAAGGCCGAGCTCGGCCGCTGAATCTCCGCCTTGAGAACTTCTTGAGACCTGCGTGAGGACGGCCCGCGCCGCCCCTCCCTAGCCTTCGAGAACCGCCGCGCCTGTTTCGCGGCGGGCGCGTTGGGGAGTTACGGACAATGATGCGGACAAGGCTCTGGGCGACCACGGCGCTGGCGCTCGGCGTACTGCTGAGCGGCTGCCAGAAGAAGACGGAGGGCGGCGGCGGCCCGGCGGCCTCGACGACCGCCTCGACCGCGGGCGAAAAGGCGCCGCGCGTCCACTGCCCGGCGCGGCTGCAGACCGCCGCCCGGCCGGCCGGGGCGCCGGTGGACGACGTGGTGGGCGTGCGGCCGGGCCTCACCTACGACGAGGCGGCGAACCTGGTCCAATGCGAGGACAAGAGCCTGGACGTGAAGCCGACGACGACGGGCTTCGACATCGAGAGCTACGGCCAGCGCCTTCGACAGGGCTTCGACGCCAAGCCGCGCGAGCCCGAGATGACCAGCCAGGAGATCCTGAAGAAGATGCATGACGACGCCGCGGCGCGCGGCGCGAACCGCGTGGTCGACGCCCTCAAGCCGGGCCAGCAGCTCTTCTATGTCTCCACCATCGGGCCGCCGGACCAGGATCGGGTCGTCGGCGTCTGGCGCGAGCAATGGTTCGAGGAGGGGCGCAATCCGCCGCTGGAGACCGTCCGCAAGGCGCTCACCGACAAGTACGGGCCGCCGACCCTCGACCAGAACGGCGAGATCTACTGGCTGCACGACGCCATGGGCCGCCCGCTCGACCGGGACTCTCCCCTGACCGGCAATTGCCTCGGGCGGGTCCGCGCCACGTCCAACGGCTTCTCGCTCAACCCGGACTGCGGCCTGACCGTCGCCGCGCGGATCGTGCCCCTGAAGACGAACCCCGACCTCGCCCGCTCGCTGGAGCTGGGGATCGCCGATCAGGCCAAGGGCTACGCCGCCATCGAGGCCACCGAGAAGGCGCTCGCCGCAGCCGATGCCCAGCGCCGCGCCAAGGAGGTGCAGCGCGCCAACCAGAACGCCGACGCGCCGAAACTGTGATGGGGGCGACCTTGAGACACTGGGCGCTGATCGCGCTTCTGCCGCTCGCCGCCTGCGGCCGCGGCGACAGGCCCTCGACGGCCGCCGGGCCGCCCGCCGGCGTCTCGGTCGCCGCGGCGCCGGCAGGGACCGCGACGGCGCCCGCCGCCGCCCCGCCGGTTCGCGCCGACCTCGCCAAGCGGACCGGCGAGCTGGTGAACCCCTCGGAGCTGCAGATGGTGATGCTCTACCACTCGCTCTCCGGCGTGCCCGCGCCGCTGGACAAGTGGACCGAGGACGACGGGCGGGTGAGGTACGCGCAGCCCCAGGACCGCGCCGCGCGCCGCGCCGAGGTCCGCGCCGAGCTCGAGGCCGCCGCCCGGTCGGTCGCCAACGTCGGCCGCCTGCGCCTGAGCACGAACCTGGACGGCCTGCCGTACGACCCCACCTATGGCGAGTTCCGGGTCGCCGCCTTCGCGCCCAGTTCCAGCTACGGCTTCAAGGCGCTGGGCGAAGAGGTCAAGGTCGGCTTCGCCAACGGCCAGGTCGCCCAGATCTGGCGCGTGCCCAAGGCCGACGCCCAGGCCGTGATGGACCGGGCGGGCCCGTATCCCAACCTCGTCGCCGACGCCCTGTTGCAGATCGTGGACGTGCAGCCGGAACAGGCCGGCGGCGCGATCTCGGCGAACGTGGTGGAGTACGAACTCCAGACGCGCGACGGCAAGACCACGGTCGGCCGCGTCCGGGTGGCGCCCTGAAGCGGCGCGGGACCGCCCGCCCCGGCCTCAGGCCGCGTTCAGCAGCGGGTCGAGCTTGCCGGCGCGTTCCAGGGCCATCATGTCGTCGCAGCCGCCGATGTGCCGGTCGCCGATGAAGATCTGCGGGAACGTCGCCCGGCCGCCCGCGCGCGCGATCATCTCCTGGCGCTTGTCGGGGTCGAACGCCGCCTCGATCTCGGTGAAGTCCACGCCCTTCTGCTCGAGCAGATCCACCGCCCGGATGCAGTAGGGGCAGTAGGGCTTGGTGTAGATGGTGACCTGGGTCATCTCGCTCACATGGGTCGTCGTTGACACTTCATATAGTGAGTCCCCGCGCCTGGACCCGCGCCACCACCGCCAGATCGACGCGGGCGGCCCCGGCGGCCTTCAGCGCCCGCGCGCAGCCTTCGGCCGTCGCGCCCGTGGTCAACACGTCGTCGACCAGAAGGATGCGCAGGCCGTCCACCAGCTTGCGCCGCGACGCGGGCACCTCGAACGCCGCGGCCACGTTGCGACGCCGCCCCGAGCCCGACTTGCCGGCCTGGGTGTCGGTGCGGCGGCGACGCACCAGCGCGTCGGGCAGGTAGGGCGTCCCCGTCAGCCTGGCGAGCGGCCGGGCGATCTCGGCCGCCTGGTTGTGCCGCCGCGCGATCAGCCGCATCGGGTGCAGCGGCACCGGCGCGATCGCATCCGCCTCCTCGATCAGGTCGCGCGCCGTGCGGCTGAGCCAGCGGGCGAACATGGGCGCGAGGTCCAGCCGGTCGGCGTGCTTCAGTTGCAGGATCGGGTCGCGCGAGCTCTCGTCGTAGAGGCAGGCCGCCCGCGCCGCATCGAACGCCCGCGGCTTCGCCACGCACGCCGCGCACCGGGCGCCGGGGTCGAAGTCGAAAGGCGCGCCGCAACCGTCGCAGACGGGGCCGTCGAGGAAGCGGATGCGGCTCCAGCGGTCGGCGGTGAAGCCGCCCGCCAGCGGCCGCGGGCCGCCGTCCAGCGCCTGCGGCGGGAACAGCATGTCGAGCGCGCCGCGCCACGCCGCCTGCACGCGGGGCTTCCAAGTCTCGACGAAATCGTCTCTTTCCGGCTCCAAATGGCCACCCCGCCCAAACTGTTCGACCGAAACCTGCACCGCAAGCGCCTGGACCGCGCGGCCCCGGGCTTCGCGAACGCCGATTTCCTCCAGCGGCGGGCCGCCGTCGACGTGGCCGGGCGCCTGGCGCCCATCATGCGCACCTTCCCGCTGGCCGTCGACCTCTCGGCGCGCGCCGGCGCCTTCGCCGAGGCGCTGGCGGACGAGGCGCCCGGCAAGGTCGGGGCGCTGATCGAGGCCGACCTCTCGCACCGCATGCTGGCGGGCCGCCCCGGCCTGCGCCTCGTCGCCGACGACGAGCGCCTGCCGTTCGCCGACGAGAGCCTCGACCTGATCGTCTCGACGCTGGGCCTGCACTGGACCAACGACGTGGTGGGCGCGCTCATCCAGGCCCGGCGCGCGCTGAAGCCGGACGGCCTCTTCATCGGCGCGTTCCTGGGCGGCGTGACGCTGACGGAGCTGCGCCAATCGCTGGTCGCCGCCGAGGCCGAGATCCTGGGCGGCGCGGGCAGCCGCGTCTCGCCCTTCGCCGACGCCCGCGACGCCGCCGGCCTGCTCCAGCGCGCCGGCTTCCAGCAGCCGGTGGCCGACATCGACACGGTGACGGCGACCTACGAGCACCCGCTGAAGCTGCTCGCGGACCTGCGCCAGATGGGCGAGACCGGCGTGCTCGCCGAACGCCACCCCAGGCCGCTGACCCGCCGCCTGCTGGCCCGCGCCTTCGACCTCTACGCCGAGCGCTTCGGGACCCCCGACGGCCGCATCCCGGCGACCTTCGAGATCCTCACGATCACCGGCTGGGCGCCGCCCCGGTAACACTCCGCTAACCCTCCCGCCGCGACAGTCGGCCACGGCGCAGGCCGGGCCGTTCGCGGCCAGGCCCGCGTCATCGGGGGGCGGTTCGTCGGGGGAGTATTCGACGTGCGCCCAAGCTTGTTCCACGGCCTCTCGGCTGCGCTCATCGCCCTCACGCTCGCCGGCTGCGCCACGCGTTCGGCCCCACCGCAGCGCCAGGCGCAGCGGCCGTCGTCCGGCGACGTGGCCGTCGGCCTCGCGGGCCAGGCCAGCGCCTTCGAGGCCTACACGCGGCGCGCCGCCGCCATCGATCCGGCGTTCGCCAACCCGACCGAGATCGGCCAGCGGTTGCTCACCGGCGCGGGCTACGAGCCCCGGCAGCTCGAGGCCGGCATGATCGCCTACGCCGCGCTGGCGGCGATGCAGGAGCCCGGCTTCGTGGCCGCCGTCCGCGCCGACCGCGGCGCCGCGCGGCGCATCGCCGCCGACCCGAACGCCGCACTCGGCCTGCCCGGCGCGAACGCCGCCGCCGCCCGCGCCAACGCCGCGCTGGCCCGCCGCGGCGAAGCGCTGGCCGACGCCGGCCAGCGGGTGCGCAAGGCCTCCTACAGCGTCCAGCACCAGGCCTGGTCGCGCGCCCGCGTGCCCAACGCCGCCCAGCGGCTGGCGGCCGTGAAGCAGGCCGCCGGCTACCGCGCCGAGCCCGCCGACCGCGCCCGCCTCTCCGCCGCCATCGCCGAGGGCGGCCGGCGCGGCGGCGCGAGCCCGGTGGTGGCCCGCGGCGTCGCGGTGGCGGCGCTCACCGTGCTGGGCCAGGACGGCGCGGCGCGCGCGCTGATGCAGGAGCCGAAGAGCGGCCAGTGCCTGCGCCTCGCCAAGCTCAACTACCACCAGTGCCTCGCCGCCGCCGGCACGCACTACGAGGACATCTACTGCCTGGGCGTCCACGCCATGGCCGACCCCGGCCGGTGCGTGGTGGAGGCGACGCGTCAGACGCGGCGGGCGGGGCTTTAGCCCACTCCCCCTTCTGAACGTCATGGCCGGGCTTGTCCCGGCCATGACGTTCAGGGGATTATCCAGGCGGACCGGGCGACCAGAAGCGCCCGCATCAGATCAGGTCCCGGAGCCACGCCACCAGCGGCGGGTCGGCCGGAGGCATCGGATAGGCGTCCATGTCGTTGGGGCGCACCCAGGCCAGCGCCTTGTGCTCGACCGCCCGCACCGTCCCCTCCCAGCGCCGCACCAGGTAGAGCGGCATCAAGAGGTGGAAGCCCTCGTACTCGTGGCTCGCGAACACGAACGGCGCGAGGCACGCCCTGGTCACGGTGATCCCGAGCTCCTCGTCCAGTTCGCGGATCAGGCAGGCCTCGGGCGTCTCGCCGGGCTCGACCTTGCCGCCGGGAAACTCCCACAGGCCGGCCAGTTGCTTGCCCTCGGGCCGCTGGCACAGGAGCACCCGGCCGTCCACGTCGACCAGGGCCGCGGCGGCGACCAGGACCATCGGCTTCGTCATGCCGATGTCCTAGCTTCACCCTGCTGCGGAGGAAAGCCGTGGAGGCGGATCCCCGCCGCCCTGCGGTCCCGCAGGCCCGGACCGCTCACCGCGGCGCGATGAACGGCGCGCGGCGGGTCGAGGCCTTGTTGTCGGGATCGGGCGGCCCCCAGCCGTAGGCCCGGCCCAGCGCGGCGAGGATCTCGCCCGCCAGGCGCGAGCCGTTGTCGCCGTTGGTCATCACCACCACGCCCTGCCGCGACCCGTCGAGGAACGCCAGGGAATCGCAGCGGAAGCCCTCGTTGCTGCCGCCGTGCGTGACGTAGGGATGGCCGCCGCGGCGGCCGGTCAGCAGTCCGAGCCCGTAGCCGGCCGAGGCGTCCACCGGCGTCACCATGGCCTTCGCGCTCGCAGCGCTCAGCAGGGCGCCGCGGCGCCCGGCCCAGGACTCCTGCACCGTGATCAGGAACCGGCCGTAGTCGGACGGCGTCGTCCAGAGCCCGGCGGCGGCATATTCCGGATAGGTGTTGCGCGCGCCCGGGATCACCTGGCCCCTGGCGTCGTGGCCGCTGGCGGCCTTCGGGATCAGCCGCTCGGGCAGCGGCTGCGCCATCGTCGAAGCCGTCATCCCCGCCGGCCGCAGCACCAGCCGCTCGGCGAGGTCCGGATAGGGCTCGCCGCCCACCTCCGCGATCAACAACTGCGCCACGGTGTAGCCGCCGCCGGAATAGGCATAGCGGCCCGGCGCCTCCCACGAGCGCACGGCCGGCGTATTGGCCGGCGGCGCTCCGTCCAGGACCTGCACGGTGCTCGGGACCGGCTTGCCGGCGGCATAGCCGGGAAAGCCGCCGACGGTGAGCCCCGCCGTATGGCTGAGCAGGCCGCGCATGGTGACCTTCGCCTCCGCCGTGAACGGACTTTCGGGGACCTTCCACGCCCGCAATCGGGCGTTCACGTCCTGGTCGAGGTCCAGCCTGCCCCGGTCGGCGAGGCGCAGCGCCGTGGCCGCCGCCACCGCCTTGCTCATGGAGGCCGCCTGGAACAGCGTCGCGGGCGTGGCCTTCGGCCCGCCGGCCGTCGCGACGCCATAGGCCCTGGCCCATTTCACGCGGCCGCCTTCGATGAAGGCGATGCTGACGCCCGGCACGTGCAGCTCGGCCATCCGCGCGGCGAGCGGGCTGTCATTCGGGCCCAGCCTGGCTTCGTAGGCGGCGATCGCCGTCTTGTCGGCCGCAGACGGGGCCGCCTGCGCGACTGCGGCCGCACCCAGCGCCAGCGCCGCGATCACTCCCGCCAGACCCCTCATCGGACGCATCCCTTCCCCGAGCGCACATCCCGTCAGCCCTGCGGCCAAAAGGCCACGGCCGGGCCATAAACCCCGGCCGTCAGTTGACTTTGCCACCCAAAACCCCGATTTGCAGCTCGCGTCCCTCCCGGACGCTATCTGCGCTCCAGCCGCGTGGGGCCTCGGAATCGAGGCTCAGCCTGTCGAGCGCCGTGAGGCTTTCTCACCCGACGCGCCCATCACGCGGGGCGCTTCCCCAAAGACCGGCGCTGACGCGACCCCGGGAAGGACCCGGCGGCCGCGTTTCCGCCTACGCGAAAGAACGACTTTGACTCAATTCACCGACCTTGGCCTGGCCAAGCCGCTGCTCAAGGCGCTGGCCGACGAAGGCTACGTCAACCCGACCCCGATCCAGGCCCAGGCGATCCCGGGCGTGCTGGCGGGCAAGGACATCCTGGGCATCGCCCAGACCGGCACCGGCAAGACCGCGGCCTTCGCCCTGCCGATCCTCCACCGCCTCGCCGAAAACCGGAAGCCGGCCCCGCGCCGCAGCGCCCGCGTCCTGGTGCTGGCCCCGACCCGCGAGCTCGCCACCCAGATCGGCGAGAGCTTCAAGGCCTACGGCAAGCACATGGGCGTCACCGTCGCCGTCGTCTTCGGCGGCGTGAAGTACGGCGGCCAGATGCGCGCGCTGGCCGGCGGCGTCGACGTGCTGGTGGCCACCCCCGGCCGCCTGCTCGACCATCTCGGCGAGAAGACCATGACGCTGGAGGGCGTCGAGACCTTCGTGCTGGACGAGGCCGACCAGATGCTCGACATGGGCTTCATCGTGCCGATCCGGAAGATCGTGAAGTTCCTGCCGCGCCAGCGTCAGAACCTGTTCTTCTCGGCCACCATGCCCGGCGAGATCGAGAAGCTCTCGGGCGAGATCCTGAACCCGAACCCGGTGAAGGTCGCGGTGACCCCGCAGGCCACCACCGTCGAGCGGATCAACCAGCGCGTCCTCTTCGTCGAGCAGCAGCGCAAGCGCGCCCTGCTGGCCGAACTGTTCGACGACGGCGGCTTCAAGCGCGTGATCGTCTTCACCCGCACCAAGCGCGGCGCCGACCGCGTGGCGCGCGGGCTGGAGCAGGCCGGCGTGGAAGCCGTCTCGATCCACGGCGACAAGAGCCAGGGCCAGCGCGAGCGGGCGCTGGCGGCGTTCAAGGCCGGCGAGGTCCGCGCCCTGGTCGCCACCGACATCGCGGCGCGCGGCATCGACATCGACGCGGTCAGCCACGTCGTGCAGTTCGAGCTGCCGAACGTGCCGGAAGCCTACGTCCACCGGATCGGCCGCACGGCCCGCGCCGGCGCCGACGGCTCGGCCGTGGCCTTCTGCGCCGACGACGAGCGGAGCCTGCTGAAGGACATCGAGAAGGTGACCCGCCAGCGCATCCCCAGCTTCGACCGCCGCAACGACCGCCACCTGGGCGCCGCCACCGCGGCCATGCCCGATCCGGGCGGCCGGCCGGAACGCGCCGACACCCGCAGCGCCAACGCGAACCGCGGCGGGAAGCCGAAGCGCAACCGCAACCACGGGAACGGCGGCGGCGGCGGCCACCGTCATGAAGGCGCGCCGGTCCGCGCGGCTGGCGACAAGCCCGCCTTCAAGGGCCCGAACCGCGGCGGCAACCGCGGCCGGGGCGGCGGCGCAGGCCGCAGCGGCGGCCACGGCGGCGGCGGCCGCTCCTCCGGCGGCTCGACCGGCGTCTGGTCGAACCGCTAGTCCCCTTCCAGCCGCGTTGGCGCGTCAGCGCCGCTTGGATTCAACCACGGACCACACGGACCACACCGACGCGGCTGCTGCGCCCCGGAATCCGTCCGTGTGGTTCGTGTGGTCCGTGGTTCCAAATGAAGGCGCCTTCGGCGCGCAGGGTGCTCGCCCGCCCGGCGCGACCCCTTGTCCGTCAGCCTGCGGCTGATGCCCCGGATCAGGTCCGGGGCAGGCTCTTCTCCCGCAAGGAGAGAGGGCCGCGAGTTCATGCATCTGGCGGATGAGCGCGAAGGCCGGTAACTCGCGAGACGATGCCCAGCCTCCGCAGCACGACCGCCGCCGCGCTCCGCGTCGTCCGCCGCTGGCCGCCGGTCCACGCGGCGGTGCATGCGCTCGCGGTCGCGATGACCAGGACGCGCTGGGGCGAGCGCTTCGTGCGCAGCGTCGTCGGCCCCGAGGCGCAGACGGACGCCCAGTACCGCGCCTGGATCGACAGGTACGACACGCTCACCGATGACGACCGCGCCGCGATCCGCGCGCACATCGACCGGCTGGCGCAGCGACCGCTGATCTCCGTCGTGATGACGTGCTGGCGCTCGGACCTGCGGCTCCTGGACGAGGCCATCGCCTCGGTCCGCGCCCAGCTCTACCCCTACTGGGAGCTCTGCATCGCCGACGACGGCACGCCCGGCGAAGCCGTCTGGGCCGCGCTGCAGGCCCACGCCGCCGCCGAGCCGCGCATCAGGATCGTGCGCCGCGAGGCCAACGGCGGCATCGCGGCGGCGACCAACTCCGCCCTGGCGCTGGCCACCGGCGCGTTCGTGGCCTTCCTCGACCACGACGACCTGCTCAGCGAACGCGCGCTCTACGAGGTCGCGGCCGAACTCGACGCTCATCCCGACGCCGACATCGTCTTCTCCGACGAGGACAAGATCGACGCGCGCGGCGTCCGCTCGCAACCCGCCCACAAGACCGACTGGAACGGCGAGCTGATGCTGAGCGTCAACGCCGTGAACCACCTGACCGTCATGCGCCGGTCGCTGGTCGAGGCCCTCGGCGGCGTGCGCGAGGCCTTCGACGGCGCCCAGGACCACGACCTGCTGCTGCGCGCATCCGAGCGCACCGGCCGCATCCGCCACATCCCCTGGGTGCTCTACCACTGGCGCTGGCAGGGCCGGCAGGGCTCGTACTCCCGCGCCCGCGCCGACCAGTGCGCCGAGGCCTCCCGCCGCGCGGTGCAGGAGCACCTCGACCGCACCGCCCAGGCGGCGACCGTCGCGCGCGTCCCCGGCCGGCAAGGGTGGCTGCGCGTCCGCCGCGCCCTGCCCGAGCCGCGCCCCCTGGTCAGCGTCATCGTCCCCACCCGCGACCGCGCCGAACTCCTCACCCGCTGCGCCGACGGCGTGCTGGCCGCGACGGACTACGCGCCGCTCGAACTCCTGATCGTCGACAACGGCAGCGAAGAGCCGGCGACGCTCGCCCTCTTCGAGCGCGTGGCGGCCGACCCGCGCGTCCGCATCCTGGCCGCGCCGGGCCCCTTCAACTTCGCGGCGCTCAACAACCTCGCCGCCCGCGAGGCGAAGGGCGAGGTGCTGCTGCTGCTCAACAACGACATCGGCGTCCGCGAGCCCGGCTGGCTGGGCGAACTGGTCGCCCAGGCCGTCCGGCCGAACGTCGGCGCTGTGGGCGCCAAGCTCTACTATCCGGACGGCGCGCTGCAGCACGCGGGCGTGGTGCTCGGCACGGGCGGCGGGCCTGACCGCGTCGCGGGCCACCTCTACGCCGGGGCCGCGGGCGACCACCTGGGCGCCCAGGGCCATCTCGTGCTGCCGCGCAACGTCTCGGCCGTCACCGCCGCGTGCCTCATGATCCGCAAGGCCGTGTGGGACGAGGTCGGCGGCATGGACGAGGCCGGCCTGGCCGTCGCCTTCAACGACGTCGACCTCTGCCTCAAGGTCCGCGCAAAGGGCTACGACATCGTCTGGACGCCCTACGCCGCGCTCGACCACCACGAGAGCGCCAGCCGCGGCTCCGACCTCGCCCCCGAGGCCGCCGCCCGCTTCGCCCGCGAGGTGGCCGTGATGCGCGACCGCTGGGGCCCCGTCCTCGACGCCGACCCCTTCTACGGCCCCGTCTTCGACAGGCGCTTCACCAACCACCGCCTCGGCGCCCCGCCCGACCGCGCGGCGCCGTGGCTGAAGTAGGGACACACACCCTTTCCCGTCCCGGAGCCATCCAGAGCACGGCGCGGCCGGGAAAAGAGTGTGTGTCCCTACACATTCGGGAGGTCATGGAAGCCGACCTCGCCCGCGACGGTCACCTCCACCACGCGATTGATCATCACCTGATCCGCAGTCCCTTCGACCTCGACGGCGGCGATCGCCTTGCACAGGAGGCCCCACGACGCTTCCCGCCCGACCGCGGGCAGGATGACGAGGCCCGGATGGAGGTCCGTCGCGCCGACCAGCCTGCGGAAGTCGCGGGCGTTCTGGGTGACGATCGTGCGGCTTTCATCCAGGCAGCGTTGCAGCACCACGTGGTCCGGCTCTCCCAAACGCCCATAGTCGCGGGGATGCAGCGCGTCGTGGCGGCCGGAGTCGTTCAGGCGCTTCGCCAGGACGGGCGACAGGCATTCGTCGATGAACAGCCTCACGCCGCCGTCGACCAGGGCCGCCCGGCGGGCCGTCCGACCAGAGGATGGCTGCGCGCGAAGATCGCCGCGGCCTCCACGGCCTCGGCGGTCAGTTCCGGATAGTCGGACAGTATGTCGGCCACCGTGTCGCCGTCCGCGATCCGGCCCAGGATCGAATACACGCTGATCCGCGTGCCCCGGATCACGGGCGTGCCGCCGAGGACGTCCTCGTCCTCGACGATCAGCCGCTCGCGCGCCGCACCGTAGGCGGCGGCCCGGTCCATGGCGTCGCCGACCAGCCGACCCACGTCCATCTCGACCGCCGGCTCCAGCTCGAAGCGCCACGTCCTGAGCTCGTGGCGGCCCAGGCGCGACAGCGCCGCCGCCAGCCGGCGCTTCATCGCCGGGTCCATGCGGTACTTCACGCTCCGCACGATCCGCACGTAGGCCACCGCATGCGCGGGCAGCACGCGGCGCTCGCGGCGTCCCCGCCGGACCCGCTTGGCCGTGAAGACCTTCTCCTCGATGGCCTTCTCCACCGCGCTCTTCGGCGCGCCGGAGAGCTCGGCGATCTCGCGGGGGGTGAACTGGGTTCGCATGAAATTCGTTCCTGCCAGGGAACGAATTTAGTCGCTACCCGCCGCCCCCTCAAGCCCGGCGGTCCCTCCGGCTCCGGGCGCTCAGGCGATCGCCGGCCGCCGGCGCAGGGCGGCGCTGCTCCAGAACGCCGCTGCCCCAGCGCTACCACGGAGACGGTCGCCGCGCGAATCGTCAACCTGCGCATGAACATGGACCCCCAGGTTCAGGTACCGGGCGAATACGGTTGCTCGACGCGCCGAAACGCGCATCTTCCATATGGAGTGCGGTGAGGTTCCGGGCCGGCGGGACCGGGGCCGGGAGGAACGGTCGCCTCACATGACCAGCTTGCTCGAACGCGCGACGAGGTCGCTGCTCGACGCCCCCTTCGCCGAGCCCGAGGGCTGGAGCGACGCCCTCGGCCTGACGGCGGAGGCGACCGGGGCCTGGGGGGCGCAGCTCATCGCCTTCTCGCCCAGGACCGAGATCCTGTGGGAGTGGTGGCACAACATCTCCCCCGACGTGATCGCCGAGTTCGAGGCCCGGATGACCGGGGCGCCCGATTGGAATCCCAGGGCTCGAGCCCTGCTCCGGCCGTCGATGGCCATCACCCAGGACGAGGATATCATCAGCGACGAGGGACGCCGCCGCTACGCGGATTGCCTGGAGTTCCTCGATCGCGTGGAGGCTTCTCATGCGGGGCTCGTGAATTTCGCGCCCGTGCCCGACGAGGCGCGGTTTCTCCTGGCCGTGCTACACGACCGGCGCGCCGGACGCCTTTCGGACGACGACGTCGCGGCCCTGGGGAGACTTGCAAGGGGCTGGTCGTCGGCGCTCCGGACCCGGTTCCGCCTCGAGGACCATGGCGCGGCCCTGGCCGTGGGCGCCCTCGACGTCGCCGACTTCCCCGCCCTCCTCATCGATCGCTCGGGCCGGCCCGTCGCGGTCTCGGCCCAGGCGCATCGCGCCCTGTCCTCGGGCCGTCACCTGTGCCTGCGCCACGGCGTCCTGGCCGCCGCCGACCCGCGCAGCGAGGCCGGCCTGCGTACGGCGCTGGAGGCCGTGCTCGCCGATCCGCCCCGCAGCGCCGGAGAGACCGTCGTCCTCGAAGCGGCGGAGGGCGCCCTCCTCGCCGAGGTGACGCCGCTGCCCCATCGCCGCCGCCCGACGCACCGCACGGCCGTGGCCCTGATGGCGCTGAAGCCCCGGGTCGGCAGCCGCCGCACGGCGGGCCTCCTGCTGCAACGCCTGCACGGCCTCTCCCAGGCCGAAGCCGAGATCGCCCTCCACATCGCCTCGGGCATGGCCGTCCGCGACCTGGCCGACCTCCGGGACGTGAGCGTCGGCACGCTGCGCGGCCAGCTCAAGTCCATCTTCGCCAAGTGCGCCGTCGCCTCCCAGGCCCAGCTCGCGATCCATATCCTGCGCACGCTCGGCAGCCGCTGGCAGGATTAGGGGCAGGACCTGAGCCTTGTGTCTCCGCATGCGCCTTGCGCGCCGCGGGCGTCCTATGGAATCGCGGAGATACGTGGAGAGGATCGCAGGTCCGCCGCCTCTCCGTCGTATGCAGCAACTGGCGCGGTGAAGGACGGCCTCAGGCGGCGGGCGCCCTTCGGCGGCGGCGCAGGGCCGTCCCCACGGCGCCGAAGCCCGCGATCAGCATGGCCCATGTAGCGGGTTCGGGGACGGTAGCGCTGTCGGTGAACCGCGTCAGCAGGAAGGCGTGCGTCGCGCCGGCGGCATTGACGCCGTAGCCGACGATCTGGCCCGAGGCGTTGATGGCGCGCGCCTCCCGGAGGACCCAGCCGACGAGGGGGTCGATCAGGTCGTTCAGGTCCTGCATCCCACCATCCGCCGTCCACAGGAAGGCGCTGTTGCCCGTGGCGGCGCCGCTCTGGCCCACCACCTGGCCGGCGTTGTTGATCCCGTAGGCGTAGCTGAAGTTGCTCCCGCCCGGCAGGTCGCCGAGGTCGGTCATCACGCCTCCGGACCACAGGACGGCGCGGTATCCCGTGGCGGCGCCGCTGCCGCCCACCACCTGGCCGGCCTCGTTGATCCCGTAGGCGAAGCTGACGTCGTTCCCGCCCGGCAGGTCGCCGAGATCGGTCATCGCGCCACCGGACCACAGAAAGGCGTGGAGGCCCGTGGCGGCCGCGCTGTAGCCCACCACCTGGCCAGCGTCGTTGATCCCGTAGGCATAGCTGAAGTCGCTCCCGCCCGGCAGGTCGCCGAGGTCGGTCATCACGCCGCCGGACCACAGAAAGGCGCGCGTACCCGTGGCGGCCTCACTGTAGCCCACCACCTGGCCGGCATTGTTGATCCCGTTGGCGATGCTGTAGTCGCCCCCGCCCGGCAGGTCGCCGAGATCGGTCATCGCGCCACCGGACCACAGAAAGGCGCGGTATCCCGTGGCGGCGCCGCTCTGGCCCACCACCTGGCCGGCGTTGTTGATCCCGTAGGCATAGCTGAGGTCGCTCCCGCCCGGCAGGTCGCCCAGGTCGGTCATCACGCCCTCGGACCACAGGAAGGCGCGGTTGCCCGTGGCGGCGACGCTGGTGCCCACCACCTGGCCGGCGGCGTTGATCCCGGTGGCGAGGCTGTAGTCGCTGCCGCCCGGCAGGTCGCCGAGGTCGGTGAGGATGTATTGCGCCGCCAGCGCCGGGGAGGCGGCGAGCGCCGCGGCGGCGCAGGCCGCGGACGCCAGCGCGCGCACGAAGGCCGTTCGCCGGGGCGGCGCCCCGGCGGCCGATGCAACTTTCGACATATGAACCCCCTGAACCCCAGTGACCGATTTCGCCCCCAGGGAAGCCCCCGGCCGGGCCCGCCGTCACCTCCCGGATGGGATACGTCAGGACGCTTCGCGGGGCGGCGCTTCAGCTCCGGTAGTCGCCGTTGATCTCGACGTACCGCTTGGTGAGATCGCAGGTCCAGACGGTGGAGCTGGCGCGGCCGACGCCGACGTCGACCGACACCTCGAGCTCCTGGTTCTTCATGTAGGCGCTCATCTTCGCCTCGTCGTAGCTCTTGGCGATGAGGCCGTCCTGGGCCGCCCAGTGCGGGCCGAACCTCACGCTCATCCTGTCGCGGTCGACCGGCTCGTCGGCCTTGCCCACCGCCATGACGATGCGGCCCCAGTTGGCGTCCTCGCCGGCGAAGGCGGTCTTCACCAGCGGGCTGTCGGCGACCGAGCGGGCGATCCTGCGGGCCGAGGCCGCGCTCTGCGCGCCGGTCACGGTGATCTTGATGAACTTGGTGGCGCCCTCGCCGTCGCGGACGAGCTGGTGCGCCAGGTCCAGCAGCACGGCCTCCAGCTTGTCGCGGAAGTCGGCCAGGCGATGCTCGCCGGCGCGGCCGATCTTCGGCGCGCCCGAGGCCCCGGTGGCGAACAGCAGCAGCGTGTCGTTGGTCGAGCGGTCGCCGTCCACCGTGACCGCGTTGAAGGTGTTGCGCGTATAGAGGCTGACCAGCGCCTGCAGCGCCCGCGGCGAGATCGCCGCGTCGGTGACCACGAAGGCCAGCATGGTCGCCATGTCGGGCGCGATCATGCCCGAGCCCTTGCAGATGCCGGCGATGCGGACCGTGACGCCGTCGATCTTCGCCTCGGCGTAGGCGCCCTTCGGGAAGGTGTCGGTGGTCATGATGGCGCGCGCCGCGCCGCCCCAGCCGTCGTCGGCGAGCCGGCCTTCCAGGTCGGGCAGGCGGGCCACGATCCTGGCGTCATCCAGCAGCACGCCGATCACGCCCGTCGAGGCGGCCATCACGTCGCGCTGGCGGCAGTCGAAGCGCTTGGCCACGCCCGCGGCGACGCGGCGGACCGCGTCCGCGCCGGGGCGGCCGGTGAAGGAGTTGGCGCAGCCGGCGTTGACCACCAGCGCCTTCACGCCCTCGCCCTTCGTCGCCTCCAGGTGGCGCTTGCACCAGTCGACCGGCGCCGAGCCCACGCCGTGGCGCGTGAACACCCCGGCGCAGCTCGCCCCTTCGGGGAAGCTCATCACCAGCAGGTCCTCGCGCTCGTGCTTGTAGAAGCCGGCCCGGCCGGTCGCCATGACCACGCCGCGGATCGGCTTCACCTTCGGGAACGGCACGGCCAGCGGCGAGACCGGCATGGCGGCCTTGGCGGCCTTCGGCGCGTCGGCGGCCTTCGGCGTGTCGAACGCGTGGGCCAGCTTGTCGGCCCGGCGCAGCGCCGCGCGCTTGATCGCGCTCGCCAGCGGGTCGAAGGCGCGCTCCAGCGTCTGGCCCACCACTTCCACGGGCTTGGGGGCGGCCTTGGCGGCGCGCCTGGGGGCCGCCGCGGGCTTGGGCTTACGGCTCATGAGCGGGCTCCCTTGGCGTCGGGCGTCTGGGGTTGTGCGGCGGGCGGCGCCTTCGGGGCGTCGGCGGGCGGGACCGGCTTCTTGGCCCCGGCTTCGGGCTTGATCAAGGCCTCGACCTTGGCCTTGGCGCGCAGCTTCTCCAGCAGGTCGCGGATCCGGTCGTAGGTGAGGAAGCGCACGATCTGCGGCCGCGCCGCCTCCAGCGGGATCGGCTGCTCCTCGCGCACGTCCTCGATCCGCACCAGGGCGAAGCCGGCCTCGACCGGGATCGGCCCCACGAGCTGGCCCTTCTTCGCGCCCTTCAGCGCCGCCTCGTAGGCCTCGGGCATGATGTCGGTGGTGAAGTAGCCGAGGTCGCCGCCGTTGAAGCGGGTGGCCGCGTCGCGCGAGCGCTCCATCGCCAGCGCCTCGAACGAGGCGCCCGTCCCGAGCAGCTTCCGGACCTGTTCGGCGTCGGCCACCGTCGCCACCACGATCTGCCGCGCCCGGATCTCCTCCGAGCGGCGCGCGAGCTTCTGCTGCTCCTCATAGAGCCCGCGGATGTTCGATTCGGTGACGGCGTCCGACACCGTCCGCTCCACCAGCATGTCGCCCAGCACGCGGTCGCGGGCCGCGTCGAGCCGGCGCTGGGCCAGCGGGTCCTTGTCCAGCTTGCGCCGGGTCGCCTCGGCGGCCAGCAGCTTCTGGTCGACCACCTCGTCCATCATCTGGCGGAACAGGTCCGACGAGGGGTCCAGCGGCTCACCCTCGCCGATCAGCCCCTGCGCGACCGCCTCGCGCTTCACGTCCGAGGTCCAGATGGTCCGGCCGTCGACCTTGGCCACCGCGCGGTCGCCGCGCTCGGGCGGGGCGCTGTCGCCGCCGTCTCGGCTGCACGCCGCCGTCGCCAGGGCCAGCGCCACGGCGATACCGATGCTGCGACAAGCCCTTGCACGCGCCATCCGGCCTCCGGTCCATGCCTGTGGAAAACCCACGTGCGGCCGCCGCTCCCTAGCCATTTCCCGCCGAGGATGCAAAGGTTGCGCCCGACCGCTCCGGAGGGCCGACCGGGGTCTCAAAAATCCGATCGTTGGGAGGACCCAAATCCATGCGTGAAGCTGTCGTCGTTTCCTATGCCCGCACAGGCCTGGCCAAATCCGGCCGGGGCGGGTTCAACATGACCCCCACCGTCTCCATGGCCGCCCACGCCGTGAAGCACGCGGTGGCGAAGTCGGGGATCGACCCGGCCGCCATCGAGGACGTGGTCATGGGCAACGTCGCCCACGGCGGCGGCAACGTCGCCCGCCAGGCGGGCCTGCTCGGCGGCCTGCCGATCACCACCTCGGGCGTGACCGTGAACCGCTTCTGCTCGTCGGGCCTGCAGACCATCGCCATCGCGGCGAACTACGTCCGCAACGACGGCGCCAACGCCGTGGTCGCCGGCGGCGTCGAGTCGATCTCGATGCCGAACATGGGCGTCGGCAAGGACAACATGGACCCCGAGTTGCTGAAGGTCGCGCCCGACATCTTCATGGCGATGATCGACACGGCCGACATCGTGGCCAAGCGCTACAACCTGAGCCGCGAATATCAGGACGCCTACTCGCTGGAGAGCCAGCGCCGCATGGCCGCCGCCCAGCAGGCGAACAAGTTCGCCGACGAGATCGTCCCGATGAAGACGAAGATGAAGGTCATCGACAAGGCCACCAAGGCGGAATCGATCGTCGACTACGTGGTCGACCGCGACGAGTGCAACCGCCCCGACACCTCGGCCGAGGGCCTCGCCAAGCTGGAGCCGGTGAAGGGCCCGGGCAACTTCATCACCGCCGGTAACGCGTCGCAGCTCAGCGACGGCGCCGCCGCCGTGGTGATCATGGAAGCCAAGGAGGCCGAGCGCCGCGGCCTGACCCCGCTGGGCGTCTTCAAGGGCTGGGCCGTCGCCGGCTGCGAGCCCGACGAGATGGGCATCGGCCCGGTCTTCGCGATCCCGCGCCTGCTGGAGCGCCACGGCCTGAAGGTCGACGACATCGACCTGTGGGAGCTGAACGAGGCCTTCGCCAGCCAGTGCCTCTACAGCCGCGACAAGCTCGGCATCGACCCCGAGAAGTACAACGTCAACGGCGGCTCCATCGCCATCGGCCACCCCTTCGGCATGACCGGCGCGCGCCTCGCGGGCCACGTGCTGCAGGAAGGCAAGCGCCGCGGCGCCAAGAACGTCGTCGTCTCCATGTGCATCGGCGGCGGCATGGGCGGCGCGGGCCTGTTCGAGGTGTTCTGAGCCGAGTGTCCTTACCTCCCCCGTCGCGGCAGCGACGGCGGGAGGGGGACCATCGGCCGAAGAGCCGATGGTGGAGGGGGCGAGCCACAGGCGCCGAGCCTGCGGACGCCCCTTTTTGCTTTGTGCGCGCGGCTCGCCCCCTCCACCACGCGCTCTTCGCTACGCTCGGCGCGCGGTCCCCCTCCCGCCGCTACGCGGGGGAGGTAACGGACGCGTCCGCGAGCGCCCGGTAGGCCGGGTCCTTCCGTCAAGCCGCCGAAACGCCGTTGTACAGGAACCGGAATTATGCTTCCGTTCTGAAAAGCTTCGGGAGGCTCGAATGCGGTCGGGGTGGGTCCTTGCGACGAGCCTCCTGGCGCTGGCGGCGGCCCAGCCGGCGGCCGCCCAGGCGAAGAAGGCGGTCATGGCGTCCGACATCCCGGTGTCGCACACGCCGCCCGGCCCGCGCGGCTACGGCCGCACCTTCCCGCCGCCGGTGCTCAAGGACTGCACCGAGCCCCTGGCGCCCGGCGCCCCCGATCTGCGCGGCATCTGGAAGGTGCTGGAGCACAACGGCGCGAAGCCCGACGCCTCGTCGCGCTTCTCCACCTACGCCGAGCGCATCGAACAGTGCGGCGACCGCATCGTCGACATGGGCGGCGGCACGGTCGCGGACGCCCGCGCCGACGGCTCCGACGAGAACGCCGTCCACGACGTCTCGGTCCGCGACTTCAAAAGCCCGATCTTCGCGGTCGCGTCCTACGAGAACCAGGTCTTCTTCCTGCGGCCCAAGGGGACCGACCGCGAGGTCCGCCGCTGGCTGGACGACAAGGGCCATATGCACTGGACCCGGCCCGACTACGGCCACCTGATCCTGGAGCGGATCGGCGGCCCGAACGACCCCTACACCCGCGCGCCGCACCCGACCGACCCGTGAGCGCGCCCGTCCCCGCCACCGGCCTCGAGCTGCGCTCGCTGGTCCGCGCCGACGGCGTGCTGGAGCTATCCCTGATCGAGGCCCCCGTCCGGGCGCCCGGCGACGGCGAGGTCGTGGTCCGGATGGAGGCCGCGCCGGTGAACCCCGGCGACCTCGGCGTCCTGCTGGGCCCCGCCGACCTCTCGACGCTCAGCGCCAAGGACGGCGTCACCACCGCCGCGATCCCGCCGGCGCTCCTGCCCGGCGTGAGGGGCCGCGTCGGCCAGTCGATGCCGACCGGCGTGGAGGGCGCGGGCGTCGTCGTGGCCGCCGGGTCCGACCCCGCGGCCCAGGCCCTGATCGGCCGCACCGTCTCGGTGTTCGGCGGCGGCATGTACGTCCAGCACCGCACGCTGCCGGCCGCCATGGCCCTGCCGCTGCCGGACGGGACCGACCCCGCCGACGGCGCCGCGGCGTTCGCGAACCCGATGACCGCGCTCGGCATGGTCGAGACCCTGCGGATGGAGGGCCACACCGCGCTGGTCCACACCGCCGCCGCCTCCAACCTGGGGCAGATGCTGGTCCGGATCTGCCGCGACGACGGCGTGGGCCTGGTCAACGTCGTCCGCAGCCCCCAGCAGGCCCGCACGCTGCGCGACCTCGGCGCCGAGCACGTGGTCGACTTCAGCGGCCCGGCGTTCATGGCCGACCTGGTGGCCGCCGTCGCCGCCACCGACGCCACCCTCGCCTTCGACGCCGTGGGCGGCGGGCCGCTGACCAGCCAGATCCTCTCGGCGATGGAGCAGGCCCAGGCCGCCAAGGGCGGCGCCTACAGCCGCTACGGCTCCTCGACGCACAAGCAGGTCTACATCTACGGCGGCCTCGACACCGGCCCCACGGCGCTCGCCCGCAGCTACGGCATGGCCTGGGGCGTCGGCGGCTGGATCCTCACCGGCTTCATCGGCAAGGCCGGGCCGCAGCGCGTGCAGGCGCTGCGCGACCGCATCGCCGCCGAACTGACGACCACGTTCAGGAGCGCCTACGCCGCCGAGGTCCCGCTGCGCGAGATGCTGGACCCCGACGTCATCCGCGCCTTCAGCCGGAAGAGCACCGGCGGCAAGGTCCTGGTTCGCCCCTCGCGGACCTGAGCCGCCCGGACCTCGCGCCGCAGGGGCGCTGCGTTGACTTGGCGAGGGGCAGTCCTTAAGTCAGCCACGCCCCGAAAGTGCGCACTTTTTGAAGGCGGGCGAAGGGCCCATCGCCGCCTCACGGACACTCCCTTTGAGCATCTTCCAACGGTTCTTCGGCTCCTCCAACGACCGCAAGGTCAAGAACTTCCAGGCGCGCGCGGTGAAGATCGGCGCGCTCGAGCCGCAGATGCAGGCGCTCTCGGACGAGCAACTGCGCGCCAAGACCGCCGAGTTCCGCGACCGCCTCGCCAAGGGCGAGACCCTGGACCAGTTGCTGGAAGAGGCCTTCGCCGTCGTGCGCGAGGCCGCCAAGCGCGTCCTGGGCCAGCGGCACTACGACGTCCAGCTCGTGGGCGGCATGATCCTGCACCAGGGCGGCATCGCCGAGATGCGGACGGGCGAAGGCAAGACCCTGGTCGCCACCGGCCCCGTGTACCTGAACGCGCTCGCCGGCAAGGGCGTCCACGTCATCACCGTCAACGACTACCTCGCCCAGCGCGACTCGGAGTGGATGGGGCAGGTCTACCGCTTCCTGGGGCTCACCGTCGGCGTGATCGTCCACGGCCTCAGCCAGGGCCAGCGGCAGGAGGCCTACCGCAGCGACATCACCTACGGCACGAACAACGAGTTCGGCTTCGACTACCTGCGCGACAACCTGGTCTACGACGCCGGCGAGATGGTCCAGCGCGGCCACAACTTCGCGATCGTCGACGAAGTGGACTCGATCCTGATCGACGAGGCGCGCACGCCGCTGATCATCTCGGGCCCGACCGACGACAAGTCCGAATTCTACCGGACCATCGACCTGCTGGTGAAGGACCTGATCGTCGACAAGGAGACCTACGAGTACGACGAGAAGCAGCGTCAGGTGATGCTGACCGAGCACGGCTCGGAAAAGGTCGAGGAGATGGTGGCCGCGGCCGGCCACCTGGCCGAGGATTCGGCCGGCCTCTACGACCCGGCGAACATCTCGGTCGTCCACCACATCAACCAGGCGCTGCGCGCCAACGTCATCTACGTGCGCGACAAGGACTACATCGTCCGCGCCGGCGAGGTGATCCTGATCGACGAGTTCACCGGCCGCATGATGCACGGCCGCCGCCTCTCGGAAGGCCTGCACCAGGCCATCGAGGCCAAGGAAGGCGCCGTCGTCCAGCCCGAGAACCAGACCCTGGCCTCGGTGACGATCCAGAACTACTTCCGCCTCTACGCCAAGCTCTCGGGCATGACCGGCACGGCCGCCACCGAGGCCCAGGAGTTCATCGACATCTACAAGATGGACGTCGCCGAGATCCCGACGAACCGGCCCGTGGCCCGGATCGACGACGACGACGAGGTCTACCGCACCGCCGCCGAGAAGAACCAGGCGATCATCCAGCAGATCGTCGAGTGCCACACCCGCGGCCAGCCGATCCTGGTGGGCACCGTCACCATCGAGAAGTCCGAGCAGCTCAGCGAGCTCCTGAAGGCGCACAGCTTCGAGAAGGACGGCAAGACCGTCCGCGGCATCCCGCACAACGTGCTGAACGCCCGCTTCCACGAGCAGGAAGCCGGCATCGTGGCCGACGCGGGCGTCCCCGGCGCGGTGACCATCGCCACCAACATGGCCGGCCGCGGCACCGACATCCAGCTCGGCGGCAACGTCGATATGCGGCTCGCCAAGTGGCGCGAGGACCAGCGCGACGCAGGCGTGGAGGTGACGCCAGAGCAGTCGCTGGCGCACAAGGCCGAGATCGAGGCCGACATCAAGGACCTGAAGCAGCAGGCGCTCGACGCCGGCGGCCTCTTCGTCCTGGGCACCGAGCGCCACGAGAGCCGCCGGATCGACAACCAGCTCCGCGGCCGGACGGGCCGCCAGGGCGACCCGGGCCACTCGAAGTTCTTCCTGTCGTGCGAGGACGACCTGCTGCGCATCTTCGCCGGCGAGCGCCTCGACACCATCATGCGGACCTTCGGCGTGCAGGAAGGCGAGGCCATCACCCACAAGTGGCTGAACAGCGCCATCGCCACCGCCCAGAAGCGCGTCGAGCAGCGCAACTACGAGATCCGCAAGAACCTGCTGAAGTACGACGACGTCATCAACGACCAGCGCAAGGCCGTCTTCGAGCAGCGCCAGGAGTTCATGGAAGCCGCCGACCTCCAGGAGATCATCGGCGAGTTCCGGGCCGACACGATCAACGACCTCGTCACCCGCCACCTGCCGCCCAAGGCCTATGCCGAGCAGTGGGATGTCGAAGGCCTCGACGCCCATGTGCAGTCGTTCCTGGGCCTGCAACTCCCGATCACCGAATGGGCCGCCGAGGAAGGCATCGCCAACGAGGAGATCGAGGCCCGTATCCAGAAGGCCGCCGACGCCCGCGCCGCCGAGCGCAACACCATGGTCGGCGACCACATGCGCAACATCGAGAAGAGCTTCCTGCTGCAGACCATCGACCTGCAGTGGCGCGAGCACCTGATGCACATCGACCACCTGCGCACGGTGATCGGCCTGCGCGGCTACGGCCAGCGCGACCCGCTGAACGAGTTCAAGACCGAGGCCTTCTCGCTGTTCGAGAAGCTCTTGGTGGACCTGCGCCAGAACGTGACCCGCTGGCTGATGACGGTGGAGTTCCAGTTCGAGGAGCCGCCGCCCCCGCCGAGCGCGCAGCCGACGTTCGAGGTGCATCTCGACCCGCTGACCGGCGAGAACGAGGCCGAGCGCGGCTACGTGCCCGACGGCGTCTCGGCCGAACAGCGCCAGGCGCTGCCCGTCTCGGCCCTGCCCGACGGCTGGGAAGACACGGGCCGCAACTCGCCCTGCCCCTGCGGCTCGGGCAAGAAGTTCAAGCACTGCCACGGCGCGCTGGTCTGACGGCGCTTCACCTCCCCCGTCGCGGCAGCGATGGCGGGAGGGGGACCGCCCGCCGAGGCCGCAGGCCGTAGAGCGGGTGGTGGAGGGGGCGAGCGGCCTCCCCTGAGTCCAAACCCGCCATCCGCCCGCCGCGCCTGAGGCTCGCCCCCTCCACCATTCGCTCTTCGGCGAACGGTCCCCCTCCCGCCGCTGCGCGGGGGAGGTAAGATGGCCGGATGGCGCACCTTGAATTCTTCTTCGACCTCTCGTCGCCGTGGACGCGGCTGGCGTTCCACAACGTGCGGCCGATCCTGGCCGAGACCGGCGCGACGGTGAGGTGGAGGCCGTTCCTGGTGGGCGGCGTCTTCAACGCGGTGAACCCGGCCGTCTACGCCGGGCGCGAGACCCCCGACTCGCCGCGCATGCGCCACACCTGGACCTGGCTCAGGGACTGGGCGCGCCTGGCCGGCGTGCCGATGAACTTCCCCTCGGCCCACCATCCCGTCCGCTCGGTCCACGCCATGCGCGTCTGCTGCGCGCTGGAGGACGACCAGGCCACGCTCGCCCGCTTCGCCGAGGCCGCCTTCCACGCCTACTTCGCCGAGCAGCGGAACCTCGACGACCCCGCCGTCCTGGTCGACGTCGCCGACGCCTGCGGCCTCGACGGCGCGGCGCTGGCCGCCCGCGCAGGCGACGACGACGTCAAGCAGCGCCTGCGCGACAACACCCAGGCCGTCATCGACCGCGGCGGCTTCGGCTCGCCCACCATGTTCGTGGACGGGACGCGCATCTACTTCGGCAACGACCAGCTCCCCCTGGTGCGGCAGGCGCTGGCGGGCGGCTGAGCGACTCCCCCTGAACGTCATGGCCGGCCTTGTGCCGGCCATCCATGAACTCTGCGCTCGGACAAGCTTGCGACGGCGCCGCGGCGGATCGTTTCCGTAGGCCGGCGTGTATGGGTAGCCGGCACAAGGCCGGCCATGACGTTCAGGGGGGAGCGGAGGATCGCGCCTAGCCTTGCCGATCCTCCAGCGCGAAGCGGGCGCCGCGGTCGGCGATCATGATGGTGGGGGTGTTGGTGTTGCCGGAGGTGATGGTCGGCATCACCGAGGCGTCGATGACGCGCAGGGCGTCGACGCCCATCACCCGCAGGCGCGCGTCCACCACCGCCTGAGGGTCGGACTCGAGGCCCATCTTCGCCGTCCCGACCGGGTGGAAGATGGTGGTGCCGATGTCGCCGGCCGCCTGCGCCAGCGAGGCCTCGTCGTCGCCGACCGCGGGGCCGGGCAGGTATTCGTCGGGACGGAAGGCCGCCAGGGCCGGCTGGGCCATCAGGCGGCGCGTCACCCGGATGGCGTCGGCCGCCACGCGGCGGTCTTCGGGCGTGGCGAGGTAGTTGGGCGCGATCCGCGGCGCGTCGGCCGGGTCGGCCGAGCGCAGGCGCACGGTCCCGCGCGAGGTCGGGCGCAGGTTGCAGGCCGCCACCGTCACCGCCGGGAAGCGGTGCAGCGGCTCGCCGAAGCGGTCCAGCGACAGCGGCTGCACGTGGAACTGGATGTTGGCCCGCTCATGCTCGGGCGACGAGCGCGTGAAGATGCCGAGCTGCGACGGCGCCATGGTCAGCGGCCCGGTGCGCAGCAGCGCGTACTCCAGCCCCATCAGGCCGCGGGTCAGGAGGTTGTGGTAGCGCGCGTTCAGGGTCGGCACGCCGCTGACCCTGTAGATCGCCCGCTGCTGCAGGTGGTCCTGCAGGTTGCGCCCCACGCCCGCCCGGTCGGCCACCACCGGCACGCCCAGTTCGCCCAGCCATTCGCCCGGGCCCACGCCCGAAAGCTGCAGGATCTGCGTCGAGCCGATCGAGCCCGCGCAGAGGATCACCTCGCCCCGCGCCTTCGCCTCCACCCGCTGGCCGCCGCGCCGGAACGCGACGCCCGTCGCGCGCCGCGCCTCGAACAGCACCCGCTCGACCGTGACGCCGGTCTCCAGGCGCAGGTTCGGCCGCGACAGCGCGGGCTTCAGGAACCCCGTCGCCGCCGACCAGCGCAGGCCGCGGCGCTGGTTCACGTGGAAGAGGCCGACGCCCTCGTTGTCGCCGGTGTTGAAGTCCGCGCTCGCCGGCACGCCCATCTCGACGGCGGCGCGGGCGACGGCGTCCAGCACCGCCCAGCGCACCCGGGGCCGCTCCACCCGCCACTCGCCGCCCGCGCCATGGTGCTCGGTCTCGCCCAGGAAGTGGTCGTCGAGCCGCCGGAACGCGGCCCTGACGTCGTCCCAGCCCCAGCCGGTCAGGCCCAGTTGCCGCCAGTGGTCGTAGTCGGCCGCCTGCCCGCGCATCGAGATCATGGCGTTGATGGCCGACGAGCCGCCGACCACCTTGCCGCGCGGATACTTCAGCGCCCGGCCGTTCAGCCCCGGCTCGGGCTCGGTCTCGTAGAGCCAGTCCGAGCGCGGGTTGCCGATGGCGAACAGGTAGCCCACGGGGATGTGGAACCAGATCCAGTCGTCCTTGCCGCCCGCCTCCAGCAGCAGCACGCGGTTGGCCGGGTCCGCCGACAGCCGGTTGGCGACGACGCAGCCCGCCGAGCCGGCCCCCACCACGATGTAGTCGTACTCGCCGTCCATCCCGTTCAGCGTGTCACGATGGGGAAGCCGGCGCGAGGCGGGCTGAGCCAGCCCAGGAGCCGGCCTAACGCGGCACTGTCGCCCTCGGTCGCCGTCGCGGAGAGGTCGGCGCCGGCCAGCGCGCCGGTCAGGAACTGCGGCCGCGGCAGGACGTAGGTCGCATCCGCCTTGCCGCCCTTCGGATCGGCCTCGTAGGTCAGCACGTCGTGCTTCACCGCCATCCGGAACCGCTCCTTGCGGTCGGGGAACACGAGGTCCACTGAAACCGCCGCGCCGTTCGACTTCGCCGGGTCGAGGCGCACCGAGAAGAGGTCCAGCAGCATCGGCGTCGGCGTGTTGCGCACCACCTCCAGCGCGCCGCCGCCGGCCCCGCCCGCGACCTTCGGCGGGCCGTTCCGAAGCTCCGACGCGCCGGTCAGGTACATGTTGCGCCAGATCGCGCTCTCAGCGGCGGCCCCCTGCCGCTCGTAGGCCTTCGCCAGCAACTCGCGGGCCGCCGTGTTCGCACCGTCCGCCATCACGATCCGGTTCAGGAGCTCGCCGGCCCAGCGGTCGTCGCCCTTGTCGTAGGCCGCCTGCGCGGCGGCGAGCACCCTGGCCGCCCCGCCCATCATCGCCACGTAGCGGGCCGACTCGTCCGCGGGCTCCAGCGGCGCCAGATGCACGGGGTTGGCGTCGTACCAGCCCATGTAGCGCTGATAGACCGCCCGCGAATTGAAGCTGAGCGTCCCGTAGTAGCCGCGGTTGTACCACTCGTCGTCCAGCGCCGGCGGCAGCTTGAGCCGGTTGGCGATCTCGGCGGGCAGCAGGCCGTCGTTCATCAGCCGCACCGACTGGTCGTGCAGGTACTTGTAGGCGTCGCGGTGCTTCTCCAGGTAGTCGCCGATCTCGGCGCGGCCGAACCGCGGCCAGGCATGGCTGGTCATCAGGGTGTCGGTGCGCTCGGCGTAGAGCGCGATCGACTCCGACAGGTAGTCGGCCCAGGCTTTCGCATCCCGCACCAGCGCGCCGCGCGGCGTCAGCACGTTGTGCTGGGTGGCGTTGGCGTTCTCGGCCAGGTCCAGCAGCTTCAGGTCCGGGAAGTAGAGGTTCATCTCGGCCGGCGCCTCGGTGGCCGGCGTCAACTGGAACTCGATCCTCACGCCGTCGACCGTGAGCGCCTGGCCGCTCCTGGCGATGTCCACCGTCGGCGGGACCAGGCTCTGGGTCCCGGGCGCCACCGCCGCGCCGATGCCGATGCTCACCTGCCCGTCCGGCCCCTTCGGCAGGGTGATGCCGAACTGGAAGTTGGCGCGGCGGCCCATGGCGGGGCCGGCGATCACGTTCTCGCTGACCGCGTGCTCCAGGAAGCCGGCCGGCGCGATCACCTGCACCTTGCCGGCGTCGACGTCGGCCTGGGCGACCATGCCGCGCGCGCCGCCGAAGTGGTCGGCGTGGCTGTGGGTGTAGATCAGCGCCACCACGGGCCGCGCGCCCAGCTTCTCGTTGGCGAGGTCCAGGGCGGCCCTGGCGGTCTCGGTCGCGGTCAGCGGGTCGATGACGATCCAGCCGGTCCGGCCGGCGATGAAGGTGGCGTTGGCGGCGTCGAAGCCGCGCACCTGCCACACGCCCTCGGCCACCTTGAACAGGCCGTGCTTCGCCAGCAGCCCGGACTGGCGCCACAGGCTCGGGTTCACGCCGGCCGGCGCCGGACCTTTCAGGAAGTCGTAGGCCGTCAGGTCCCAGACCACCCGCCCGTCGGCGGCCGTGATCTTCGGGTCCGCCCGCGTGCCGACGAACCCGCGCTCGGCGAAGGCGTAGTCCTGCCGGTCGTTGAAGTCGGGCGCCGCCCCGGCCTGCGCCGCCAGCGCCGCCGCGACCGCGGTCCCGATGATCAGCCTGCGCATGACGCCTCCCCACGTTCCGGCGGAGGCATTGGACGCCGCGGCGGCGCTTGGCAACCGCCGGCCGCCCCATCCCGGGGGAACCGGCGGCTACGACGCTAGAAGCTGGCCCAGTTGCCGTGGAAGCCGAACGGCACGCGGCGCGGCATCTCGGCGACCGCGATCGGCCCCTTGGCGATGTCGAGGGCCTCGAAGACCAGCATGTCCGAGCGGTCCTCGCCCGCGCGGTAGACCACCGCGGTCAGCCAGCCGTCGCCTTCCGGCGCATCGGCCGAGCGCGGCACGAACACCGGCTCCGACGGCATGTCGCCGCCGCCCAGCTCGTAGACCTGCCGCTTGCCCGTCGTGAGGTCGATGTGGGCGAGCGCGTCCATGCGGATGCTGGCGGCGCCCTTCGAGTCGGCGGCGTACCAGCCATGGCGGTGCTTCAGCGTCTCGACCCGCGGATCGACGCGCGGGAACTCGCCGTCCAGGTCGTCCAGCGGCTCTTCCTTGATGGCGTCGGAGCTTCCGGCCAGGTCGAACGTCCAGCGGACCAGCCGCGCCGCCGCCCGGTCGCCCGGCGAGCCGTCGGCCTTCGGGAACAGCGGCGCCACGTCGTAGCGCATGACGTCGCAACAGATCCTGTCGCCCTCCTCCCAACTGTTCAGCGGGTGGAAGACGTAGCAGGCCTCGGTGTTGAACCAGCGGATGGTCGAAACGTCGGCGTCGCGGCGCATCACGCCCACGTAGGCGCCCTTCTCCGGCTCCCAGGCGAAGCCCGGCAGGCCCTTCATCGCCCGCTCCAGGCTGCCGGTCAGCGGCAGGATCGGGAACAGCGCGTGGTTCGCCGTGACCATGAAGTCGTGGACCATCGAGGCGAACGGGGCCTGGAAGTCGTCGCGGCGGACGACCTTGCCGGCCGCGTCGGTGACGCCGTAGCTCATGCCGGCCGAGAGCGGCGCCTCGCCCACGCCGTAGCCGAACCACACCATCTCGCCGGTCGCCGGGTCGATCTTGGGGTGCGCCGTGGTGCGGCCGACGTAGGCGTCGTCGTAGCCGAGGGTCTCCAGCGTCCGGGCGTCCATCTGCGTGGGCTTGTGGCCCTCCTCCAGCGCCAGCAGCCTGCCGGCGTGCCAGAGGATGTTGGTGTTGGCGACGCCGCCGTCCTTGCCGAACACCGAGGGGTCGCCCGCCATCGGGTTGAAGCCGCCGAACAGCGCCTTGCCGGCCTCGTTCTCCAGGCGCCACTTGGGCGTGCGGACATAGCGGTTGCGGTAGCGGACCTTGCCGTCCTCGACGTAGAAGCCGTGGATCATCCCGTCGCCGGTGAACCAGTGGTAGCCCTCGGGATTGCGCGGCTCGAACTGCGGGTTGGGGCCGGTGCGGAAGAGCGCGCCGCGCAGTTCGCGGGGGATTTCGCCCTTCACCGCGAGGTCGAAGTCGTCCTCGGAGCGGACCGGCGCGAAATTGCCAGCCAGATACGGATTGATGCGAGCGTTCCCATCCATGGTCGACCTCCCTGCTGGGCCGAATTTCTTACGTTGTAAATTCTTGATCCAGGCGCTAGCGGTTGGCAAGCGCTTTCTTGCGAAAGACGAGTCGCATGCCCCGCGTACTGACCGAGACCGACGTCGCCGACTTCCGCGAGCGCCTGTGCGCCGCCGCCGAGCGCCTTTTCGCCGAGCAGGGGCCCGACGCGGTGACCATGCGCCAGCTCGCCGCCGAGCTGGGCGTCTCGCCGATGACGCCCTACCGCTACTTCCAGGACAAGGACGACATCCTGGCCGCCGTGCGCACCAGCGGCTTCAACCGCTTCGCCGAGGCGCTGGAGAAGGCCCGCGAGGGCGCCGCCAGCGTGCGCGGCAAGGGCGCCGCCGTCGGCGACGCCTACGTCGACTTCGCCTTCGAGAACCCGCACACCTACAAGCTGATGTTCGACCTGAACCAGCCGCTGGACGGGAACCATCCCGAGCTCATCGAGGCCGGCCGCCGCGCCCACGACACCATGAGCGCCTGGGTGAAGGACCTCGTCGCCGCCGGCGAGATGGCGGGCGACCCCGAGGAGATCGGGACCATGTTCTGGGCCGCCACCCACGGCGTCATCGTGCTGGAGATGGCCGGCAAGCTGCCGCCCGGCGCCGCGCGCAACCTGCACGACCGCATCGGCACGGCCCTCGGCAAGGGTCTGCGCCCCGGCGCTTGACGGTCGTAGCGGCAAGCGCGGCAGGTCGCAGGCGGAAGCACGTCCAGGCCCTCTCCCCGCAAGGGGGAGGGGAGCCGTCAACGGGGACTCCTGCATGGCCGAGATCAAACCCTTCGAAGTCGTCTGGACGGAGGCCGCGGTCGGCGAGGTGCTGGACCGGGTCCGCGCCTATCCCTGGCCGCCGGAACCGGCCGCGCCCGACGGCTGGAACTACGGCTGCGACGGGGCGTGGCTCAGGGGCCTCTGCGAACATTGGACCGGCGCCTACGACTGGCGCGCCGCCGTGGCCGACCTCAACCGCTTCCCGCAGCACACCGCCCGCGTCGAGGACTTCGACCTCCACTTCCTGCACGTGGTCGGCGAGGCGGGCGGCAGGCGGCCGCTGATCGTCACCCACGGCTGGCCCGGCTCGCACTACGAGTTCTGGGACTCCATCGAGAAGCTGGCCTTCCCCTCGCGCTTCGGCGGAAGCGCGGCCGACGCCTTCGACCTGGTGGTCCCGTCCCTGCCCGGCTTCGGCTTCTCGTCGAAGCCCACGCGGCCGATCGGCCAGCGCACCACCGCGCGGCTCTTCAACACGCTGATGACCGAGGTGCTGGGCTACAAGTCCTACCTCGCCCAGGGCGGCGACTGGGGGGCGATGGTCACGTCCTGGCTCGGCCGCGACCACGGCGCGTCGGCCCGCGCCATCCACCTCAACATGCTGGGCTTCCGCCCGCACGACGGCGTGCGGACCGACGAGGAGCGCGCCTGGGCCGCGCAGCAGGAGGCCGCCGGCGGCATGATGGGCGCGTACCTGCGCCTGCAGATGTCGAAGCCGCAGTCGGTCGCCTGGCTGGGCGCGGGCAACCCCGTGGGCCAGGCCGCCTGGATCTGCGAGCGGTTCCACGACTGGTCCGACCTGTCGAAGAAGACGATCGACGAGGCCTACGGCAAGGACAAGCTGCTCACCAACATCATGATCTACGTGATGACCGGCAGCTTCACGACCGGCGCCTGGTACTATCGCGGCCTGATCGAGGAAGGCGGCCTGGCCTTCGGCCCCGGCGAACGGCTGGAGACGCCCACCGCCTTCGCCAACTTCCCGGGCGAGCCGCTCTACGCCGCGCCGCCGCGCAGCTTCGCCGAGCGCGCCTACAACGTCGTGCGCTGGACCGACATGCCCCGCGGCGGCCACTTCGCGGCGATGGAGGAGCCCGACCTGTTCGTCGACGAGGTCCGCGCCTGGGCGCGGGACCACGGCTGAGCCGTCACCACTTCACGAAGGCGGTGACGTCGCCCATGAAGCCCACGAAGACGTCGAGATCGTCCTCCAGCGCCTCCCAGGTGCCGCCCGGGTCGACGTTGACGTCGAACTGGAAGACCGCGTCGCCCTTGCTGCTCACGTAGCCCTTCAGGTAGCGCTTCGTGGCGTTCCAGTCGTTCATCTGCTGGAGCGAGGGCGTGTCCTTGTTCTTCTCGAAGCTGACGGTGAACTGGACCGCGCGGCAGCGCCCCTTGTCGCAGTCGTAGAGATCGACGCTGAAGTTGAGCCCGTTGGTCTCGGCGTCGACATACGCCTCGCCGTCCTGCGTCTCGACCTTGGCCTTGTAGCCGTTGCTGCTCATCCAGGCGGCGATCTCCTTGGCCGTCAGCCCGCCGGCCGGCAGCGGCTTCGCCTCCGCCGCGCCCGCCGCCATGGCCAGGGCCGCACAGGCCGCCAGAATCGTCTTCAGCATCACGTCCCCCAACCCGACTCGTCGCCATCAGACCACCCGCCCTTGCGGCAGCACAAGCGGCGGGCCAAAAGCCGGCCATGGCCCGCTACGATTTCGCGTCCGACAACACCGCCCCCGCCACGCCGGAAGCGATGGACGCGATCGTCGCCGCCAACACCGGCTTCACGTCCGGCTATGGCGGCGACGCCGTCAGCGCCAGGGCCGCCGACCTCGTGCGCGCCCTGCTGGACGCCGACGCCGAGGTGCGGTTCGTGGCCTCGGGCACCGCGGCCAACGCCATAGCCCTCGCCGCCCTGTGCCGCCCGTTCGAGTCGGTGCTGGCGCACCGCCACGCCCACGTCTGCACCGACGAGACCGGCGCGCCGGGCTTCTTCGGCCACGGCCTGGGCCTCGCTGCGCTCCCCGGCGCGTCGGGCAAGATCGATCCCCAGAGCCTGGAGGCGCCCCTGGCCGCGCCCGACGTCTCCTACCGTCAGCCGGCCGCCGCGCTCTCGCTCACCAACGCCACCGAGTACGGCACGGTCTACACGGCCGCCGAGCTCGCGGCGCTGACGGGCCCGGTCAAGGCCAGGGGCTACGGCGTCCACCTCGACGGCGCCCGGCTCGCGAACGCGGCAGCGGCGGGCTTCGACCTCAAGGCCATCCAGGGCCTGGGCGTCGACATCCTGGTCGTCGGCGGCACGAAGGCCGGCATGCCGCCCACCGAAGCGGTGGTCATCTTCGACCGCGGCCTCGCCCGCCGGTTCGATGCGCGGCTGAAGCAGGCCGGCCAGTTGCCCTCCAAGGGACGGTTCTACGCCGCGCCCTTCATCGGCATGCTCGAAGACGGCGCGCTGGTCCGCCACGCGCGGCGCGCCAACGCCATGGCGCAACGCCTGGCCGCGCGGATGCCCTTCAAGGTGCTGCATCCCGTCGAGGCGAACGGCGTGTTCGTCGAGATGGACGACGCGCGCCTCGCCGCCCTCCACGCGAAGGGCTGGTTCGTCTACCGCTTCCTCGACGGCTCGGTGCGCTTCATGTGCTCCTGGGCCACGACCGAGGCGGCCGTGGACGAGATCGCCGAGGCCCTTGCCGCGGTCGTGTGACCGAAAAGTGTTACGGCTGTTGCGTTAAGCGTGGGGAAAGCTTTGCCCTCACGTCGCCAATGTGTGGCGCCAATGGCGCACATCCGGCGAAAACCGTAATCTTCCTGGACCGTTCGTCGCGATTATGGCGGCTTTTCGTTGCTCCCGTATCGGCTGCATGACAGCTTCCGCCCTCACCTCGCAGGTGTGAGCTTTCTGCTTCGTCGTCGCTCCGCGCCGACGGTCCGGAGGCTTTGCGCCTGGAGGATGCCATGGCGCCGGCCCCGGCCGGCGCGCCCTGAACACCTACCCCAGGCCGGGGACCGCAGAATGAAAGTCGAAATGAACACCATGCTTCGAAGCGCGCTGCTCGCGTCAGCCGCCTCGGCCAGCCTGCTCGCTGCGCCGACCTTCGCCCAAGCCCAGACCGCCGACGAAGGCGTGGACGTGGGCGAGATCGTCGTCACCGGTTCGCGTATCCGCCGCGACACCTTCTCGGCGCCGTCGCCGCTGTCGGTCGTCACCTCGGACGTGATCAAGCAATCCGGCCAGATCTCGGTCGGCGACCTGCTGCTGGAGCAGCCGGTGATCAACCCGGCGACCAACGGCCAGAACTCGTCGAGCACGCTGTTCCTCGCCGGCCAGGTCCGCGCCGACATCCGCGGCCTCGGCCCGACGCGCACCCTGGTGCTGATGGACGGCCGCCGCCTGCCGTTCTCCGACGCCTCGTCGCCGGCCGTCGACCTGAACACCATCCCGTCGCTGATGATCGACCGGATCGACACGATCCCGGGCGGCCAGTCGGCCGTGTACGGCTCGGAAGCCATCGCGGGCGTCGTGAACTTCATCATGAAGAAGGAGCAGGACGGCCTGGAGATCGACATCCAGGGCGGCATCTCCGAGCACGGGGACGGCGAGACCGGCCGCCTGGGCTTCATCTACGGCAAGAAGTTCATGGACGACAAGCTGTCGATCCTGGTCGGTGGCGAATACGCCAACGAAGACAAGATCATGCAGCGTGACCGGGACGAGATGAACCCCGGCATCCGTCGCGACACCACGGTCGCGCCGCAGTCGGTCATCCTGCAGAGCAAGGCCAACACCGCCCCGACCGCCACGTTCCAGCTTCTGGGCGGCGCGCTCGGCACGGCCCGCGCCGTGACCCTCGACTACCGCAACCCGTCGAGCGTCGTTCGCCTCTCGGCCGCCTGCTCGACCGCGACCGTGCAGCCGAGCTGCCAGGACGACGCGCTGTTCTACTCGGGCGTCGCCTACAACACGCTGCAGGCGAAGAGCAACAGGGCCGTCCTGCGCTCGGTGGTCGACTACAAGATCACCGACACCTGGCACGCGTTCCTGGAAGGCAACTACGTCAACGCCGGCGGCTACGGCATCTTCCAGCCGGCGTTCTCGAGCGCGGCGGGCGGCGGCACCATGCCCGTCGTCCTGCGCGGCGACAACGCCTACCTGAACGGCGCGGGCTCCACCGCCGCTGCGCTGCGCGCCGAGTGGCTCGCCGCCGGCAAGACCCTCACTCAGGCCCAGACCGCCCAGGTCGGCAAGTTCTGGGAGGAGTTCGGCGGCCGCGACGTGAAGACCGAGCGCGAGCAGTGGAGGCTCACGGGCGGCTTCGAAGGCAAGTTCCAGACCTTCGGCCGCGACGTGTTCGTCGACGGCTACGCCCAGTACGCCCGCCTCGACGGCACCACGATCTCCTACGGCGTGCCGAACATCCTGCGCGTCCAGCAGGCCACGGATGCGGTGCTGCTGAACGGCCAGGTCGTCTGCCGCGACGCCGCGGCCCGCGCCGCCGGCTGCGCCCCCTGGGACCTGGTGAACGGCGCCAGCCGCGAAGCCATCCTGTGGGCCAACGGCGTGGCGACCTCGGACCAGACCGTCAAGCAGACGACGGCGGCCCTGAACTTCGCCACCGACCTGTTCGACCTGCCGGCCGGCCCGGTCGGCGTGGCGTTCGGCGCGGAGTACCGCAAGGAAACCAGCCTGTTCGAGCAGGATCCGCTGTCGGCCTCCGGCGCGCTGTTCTTCAACGCCATCGGCACCCGCGGCGGCTCCTACAACGTGAAGGAAATCTACGGCGAGGTCCGGATCCCGATCCTGAAGGATCTGCCGTTCGCCGAAGAGCTGAGCGTGGAAGTGGCCGCCCGTGCGTCGGACTACTCGACGATCCACGGCACCGACCAGTACCGCCTGCACCTCGAGTGGGCGCCGGTGAAGGACCTGCGCTTCCGGGCGACCGAAAGCACCGCCGTCCGTGCGCCGAACATCGTCGAGCTGTTCGCCCCGCAAGGCCGGAACTTCACCACCGCCGCGATCGACCCCTGCGACGCCGCGTCGTTCCGCACGGCGACGGCGGCCCAGCAGGCCGCCCGCCGCGTCAACTGCGCCGCCGCGATCCCGGGCTACAACCCCGCCACGTTCACCTCGAACATCGGCACGGGCCGCCCGTCGCTCGCGCTGCTGCAAGGCGGCAACCCGAACCTCGGCGCCGAGACCGCCCACACCTACCAGTACGGCGTGGTCTTCAACCCGCGCTGGGTGCCGGGCCTGCAGATGTCGCTGGACTTCTTCAAGTACAACATCCGCGACGGCGTGGGCACGATCCCGATCAACACGCTGTTCTCGACGCTGTGCTACGACGACCTGACCCAGCCCTTCGCTTCGAACCCGTTCTGCGCGCAGATCCAGCGCGACCCGACGGGCACGAACGGCGGCGCCGTGGTCGGCGGCGTGATCCAGGCCATCCTGGTCAACCAGAACGTCGCCTCGACCAAGGTCGAAGGCTACGACTACTCGATCTCGTACGGCTTCCACACCGAGGACGTCTTCGGCCAGGACTTCGGCGACATCGGCCTGCGCCTGGACGCCACCTGGATGTACAAGTTCGTGCTGCAGGGTCTGCCGCTGCAGGCGTACACGCAGTTCGCGAACACCATCACGAACGCGACGCCCGAGTGGAAGGCCAACGGTACGGCGCGCTGGAGCTACGACAAGTTCTCGTTCACCTGGAGCACGATCTACTACGGCTCCATGATCGCGAGCCAGGCGCAGCAGGCCGGCGTGATCACCCCCTACAAGACGGGTGACTACTTCCGCCACGACATCCGCGCGACCTACGCGTACAACGACGACATCACCTTCCGGGCCGGTGTCATCAACCTGTTCGACCGCTACCCGCCGGCGCTGCCGGAAACCTTCACGGGTACGGGCACGGGTTCGTCGCAGTACGACAACCGCGGCCGTTACTTCTTCATCGGCGCGAACCTGAACTTCTAGGGCGCGCACGACCGCAGAGCGAGGAGCCGCCGGGGCGACCCGGCGGCTCTTTGCTTTTACGGCACCGGAAGGGTCCCCGAGAGGCCGCGAAGCGGCGCCTTCACCAAGTCAAGAAACCGCGGAATACGCGGAATGGCGCGGAAGAAGAGGGGGCCTGCGCTTTCCGCGTCCTTCCGCGTATTCCGCGGTTCAAAATGACGGAGCCGCCGCTGGCGCGGAGGCCCGTGCGAAGGGCGCGGCGCCCTTCCGTGGCTTTCGCGGCTCCCCTTCGGGCGCCTACTGAAGCCCGCTGCGGCCGATGGCGTAGAAGCGTTCGGCGCGGGCGGTCTTGAGTTCGTCCGCCGACAGGCCTTCCAGGGCCTTCAGCTCTTCCTCGACCGCCGCGCCCACGGCGGCCATCGCGGCTTCCGGATCGGCATGCGCCCCGCCGGGCGGCTCGGGGATGATGCGGTCGACGATCTTCAGCTTGATGAGGTCCTGGGCGGTGATCTTCATCGCCTTGGCCGCCTCGCCCGGCGTGCGCGCGCCGCGCCACAGGATGGAGTTCGCGCCCTCGGGCGGGATCACCGAATAGATCGCGTGCTCCAGGATCAGGACGCGGGAGCCGCAGGCGATGCCCAGCGCGCCGCCCGAGCCGCCCTCGCCGGTGACCACCGCCACCATCGGCGCCTCCAGCATCAGCGCCTTCTCGGTCGAGCGCGCGATGGCCTCGGCGACGCCGCGCTCCTCGGACGCCATGCCCGGGTAGGCGGCCGGCGTGTCCACGAAGCTGATCACCGGCAGGTTGAACCGCTCGGCCAGCTCGAACAGGCGCACCGCCTTGCGATAGCCCTCGGGGCGCGCGTAGCCGAAGTTGTGCTTCACGCGGCCGGCCGTGTCGCGGCCCTTCTCGTGGCCCATCACCACCACCGCACGGCCTCGGAAACGGCCGATGCCGCCCAGGATCGCCTGGTCGTCGGCGAACTTGCGGTCGCCGCGCAGCTCCTGGAACTCGTCGATCAGGGCCGCGGCATAGTCCACGAAGTGCGGCCGGTCAGGATGGCGCGCCACCTGGGTCTTCTGCCAGGCGTCCAGGTTGGAGTAGGCCTCGACCCGCAGTTCCTGGGCGCGGGCGCGCAGGGCCTCGATCTCGTCGTCCACGCCGCCGCCGGCGGTCTCGGACACCTTGGAGAGCTCTTCGATCTTGGCTTCGAGATCGGCGATCGGTCGCTCGAACTCGAGGTAGTGCGCGGCCATCAGGGCGTCCGTACTGGGAAGGCCACGGCCTCCGGAAGCGGCGGAAATTAGGCGTGAACGGTCCCGCTCACAAGCGGCGAACCCGAAGGCGCGTTCCCGCGGCTCGGAACGCTCAAGCCTGCCGGCCGTTTCGCCCCGTCGAGGGAGACCTGGAGAGTCATGATGCTCAAGTCCGTGAAGATCGCGATGGCGTCGTCGCTGGCGCTCGCCACCGCCGCCACGCCCGTCCTGGCCCAGCAGTACCGGCCGACCGACGAATATCAGCGCCAGCAGCGCGAGTATGACGCCCAGCGCGACCGCTACCAGGACCAGCGCAACCAGTACGAGGCCAGCCGCGACGCCTATCGCGAGTCCCGTCGGGACTATGCCGCCGCACGCCGCGACTACGACCGCCGCCTGGCCGAGTGGGAGCGCGCCCGGGTGATCTACGACCGCCGCTACGGCTCCGGCGCCTACGGGCGGCTCTATCCGCGCCCCGTCTGGGACACCGCGACCTGGACCCGCTACGAGGCGCCGCCCTACGCGGGCTACTACGGCCGCAACGCCTCGGCCTCGGCCGTCCCCTGCTCGACGTCGAGCGGCAATACGGTGGCCGGCGGCCTGATCGGCGCCCTGGCCGGCGCGGTGCTGGGCAGCCAGGTCGCCTCGCGCGGCGCCCGCACCGAGGGCGCGGTCCTGGGCGGCGTGGCCGGCGCGGTGATCGGCGGCGCGGTCGGCAACGCCAGCGACCGCAACTACAAGTGCGACAGCCGCGGCCCGTACTTCAGCTACGACGACACCATGCCGTACCGCGAGGGCCGCAACCGCTACGCCAGCGCCTACGACTACAACTACTACAGCCGCCAGCGCTGCCGCCTGGCCGCCGCGCCCGTCGACGCCTACGGCCGCGACCTGCGCTACGTCCGCGTCTGCCCGGACGACCAAGGCCGCTACCGCATCACGGGTTGAGGCCCGCCGGTCATCCCTCCCCTTCATGGGGAGGGTGGCTGGAGCGAAGCGACAGACGGGTGGGGAAGCCGCATTCAGGCTCAGCTTGGACCGGGGTTCCCCACCCTGCTCGCCTCCGGCGAGCTGTCCCTCCCCTGAAGGGGAGGGATTTCGTTCACCGCTTCTTCGCCAGGGGGTGGCGGGTCTGGACCACCTCGCGCAGGCGGTCGGACGCCACGTGGGTGTAGATCTGCGTGGTGGCGATGTCGGCGTGGCCCAGCAGCTTCTGCACCACCCGCAGGTCCGCGCCGCCTTCCAGCAGGTGGGTGGCGAAGGCGTGGCGCAGCACGTGCGGGCTGACGCGGTCGGGATCGATGCCGGCGTCGGCGGCCGCCTCGTCCAGCACCTGGGCGAACCGCCGGGGCGTCAGCCGTCCCGCCCTGCCCCGTGACGGGAAGAGCCAGGGGTTCGTCTTCCCGCCTTTCGGAAGGAAGCCCGGCCGGGCGTCGATGTAGGCCTTCACGGCCGCGCGGGCCTTCTCGTTCAGCGGCGCGAGCCGTTCCTTGCCGCCCTTGCCCTTGACGATCAGGTACGCCGGGTCGCGAGCCAGCGCGGCCAGCGGCAAGGCGGTCAGCTCCGAGATCCGCAGGCCGGAGGCGTAGGCCAGTTCCACCATGCAGCCGAAGCGGAGGCCCTGCGCCCCGTCGCGCGCCCCCGCGGCGGCGATCAGGCGGTCCATCTCGTCGCGCGAGAGCACCTTCGGCAGCGGCCGCCCCTTCTTCGGCGCCTCGACGCGACGGCTGGGGTCGTCGTCGCGCCAGCCCTCGCCCAGGACGAAGCGGTAGAACTGCCGCACCGCCGCGCGCCGCCGCGCCGCCGTGGCGGGCGACAGCCCCCGAGCGCCGAGCGCGGCGAAATAGGCCTCGACGTCCTCGGCGGACGCGTCACCCGGGCCGCGGCCCCGCGCCGCCAGGAAGCCGCTCGCGTCGGCGAGGTCGCGGGCATAGGCGGTGAGCGTGTTGCGGGCGGCCGCGCGCTCCACGGCCATCATCTCGAGGAAGGCGTCGACCCAGTCGTCCCCTCGAAGGCGGGCGGCGCCCCTGGCGGTCATTTCAGGCCCGCCAGCCCTTCCAGCACGAAGAGGCGCGCGTCGTCGAGCAGGCCCGCGCGGCCCAGCGAGCGGACGATCCGCACCCGGTCGCCCAGCGCCGGGCCCGCCGCGCCGGCGTCGGCGCAGGTCCAGAGCGCCAGCAGCGCCGCCTCGCCCATGCGGCGGGTGTCGGACGCGGCGTCCAGCGCCGCGTTGCGGCCGGACGGCGCCTTGCCCTCGGCCACGGCGAAGCCCGCGATCTTCGCCCGGTCCGGGCCCGGCAGATCGTTGGCCAGCGCCGCCAGGAGGAGCGCCGCCGCCTGCAGCCGCGCCCGCGGCTTCGGCTCGGCCGCCTCGGCGGCCGCCGAGATCAGCGCCGAAACGCCCGCCTCGGGCGGCATGCCGTCGCGCACCGCCGCGCCCAGGCCGCCGATCTCCGCGTCGATGAGGCTGGTGTCGAAGGCCGGCGTCGCGGGCTCGGCGCCCGAGAGCGCCGCGGCCACCACCGGCGCCGGCTTCGCCGCCGCCAGGTCCAGATCGAGCGAGCGCGACAGCGCCAGGTCCAGGCCGTTGCGCGCGGAGGCCACCCCGGGCGCCGCGCCCGACAGCTTCGCCATCATCAGCCGCCCGTAGATCGCGTCGCGGGCCTGGGCCTGCGCCAGATCGAAGGTGAGCTGGGCCTGGGCCCCCTGCCCCGCCTCGGCCTGGCAGAAGGCGCGCAGGCGCAGCCAGTAGATATCGCCGCGGTTGGTCCCGAGGCCGTCGGCGATGCCGCAGGCCCTCGCGCTGTCGCCCGCCAGCAGCGCGGTCTCGGCGGCCGCCCGCGCCAGCTCGGCGTTGCGCTCCAGGCCCGGCGCCCGCTCCATCAGGCGCGTCGCGGCGGCCACGTCGCCCAGGGCGATCAGCGCGCTCGCCCGCTGTCCGGCCAGCGCCTCGTCGCTCGCCGAGCCGTCCGGGCCCTTGGCGCCTGTGGCCAGGATGCGCCGCGCGAGGTTCGCCGCCGCGGGCGACAGCGGCCTGGCGGCCAGCATCGGCAGGACGATCCGCGCGGTCTCGATCGGGGTCCCGGCCCAGAGCTCCGCCGGCAGGCCGGTGTCACGTCCGGGCGTCGAAAAGGCGTCCGGCGCGGCCAGTTGCACGACCTGCACCTGAGCGGCGGCGGGCGTCGCGGCGAGCGCGAGCACGCTCGCGAAGAGGGCGAAACGCAACATGCGGAGCAGCATACCCATGGCCCCCGATTGGCGCGAGCACACAGGCTCGTGTAAAGCCTCAGCCGTCCATGGACCGCTACGAACCGCTTCGACATCGCACCATCGCACTTGTGGGCCTCATGGGCGTCGGCAAGTCGAGCGTGGGCCGCCGCCTCGCCAGCACGCTGGGCCTGCCCTTCCGTGACGCCGACTCGGAGGTCGAGGCCGCCGCGGGGCGGTCCATCTCCGAGATCTTCGCCGACCTGGGCGAGCCCACCTTCCGCGACGGCGAGCGGCGCGTGATCGCCCGCCTGCTCGACGGCCCGCCCCACGTGATGGCCACCGGCGGCGGCGCCTTCATGAACGAAGAGACCCGCGCGCTCATCAAGGCGCGCGCCGTGTCGGTCTGGCTGAAGGCCGACCTGGAGGTCCTGGCGCGCCGGGTCGGCCGCAAGGACACCCGCCCGCTCCTGACCGGCAAGGACCCGATGGAGGTGCTGAAGGCCCAGGCCGAGGCCCGCTATCCCGCCTATTCCGAGGCCGACGTCACGGTCGAGACCGGCGACGCGGCCCATCACATCACCGTGGGCCAGGTGATCGAGGCGCTCTCCGCACACCTGGGCGAGCCTGCCGAATGAGCCGGACCATCTCCGTGGGTCTGGGGGACCGCGCCTACGACGTGCTCGTGGGCGAAGGCCTGCTCGAACAGGCCGGCCGCCTGATCGCCCCGTTCCAGAAGCGCGGCCGCACCGCCGTGGTCTCCGACGAGACGGTCTGGGGCCTGCACGGGGCGCGCCTGACCGCCGCCCTCGCCGCCGCCGGCATCGAGGCGCTGCCGGTGATCGTCGCCCCGGGCGAGCAGACCAAGAGCTTCGCGGGCCTGGCCGACGTCACCGACCGGCTGCTGGCGCTGGAGCTCGACCGCGGGGACATCGTCACGGCCTTCGGCGGCGGCGTCGTGGGCGACCTCGCCGGCTTCGCGGCCGCCGTCTACAAGCGCGGCATCGACTTCGTGCAGATCCCGACGACGCTCCTGGCCCAGGTGGACTCCTCGGTCGGCGGCAAGACGGCGATCGACACGCCCCGCGGCAAGAACCTGGTCGGCGCCTTCCACCAGCCGCGCCTGGTGCTGGCCGACCTCTCGGTGCTCGCCACCCTGAACGCGCGTGAGATGCGCGCCGGCTACGCCGAGGTGATCAAGTACGGCCTGCTGGGCGACCGCGCCTTCTTCGAGTGGCTGGAGGCGAACGGCGCGGCCGTCCTGGCGCGCGAGCCCTCGGCGCTGGGCCACGCCGTGGCGCGGTCCATCGAGATGAAGGCCGAGATCGTCGCCGAGGACGAGAAGGAACAGGGCCGCCGCGCCCTGCTGAACCTCGGCCACACCTTCGCCCACGCCCTGGAGGCCGAGACCGGCTACGGCGACGCCCTGCTGCACGGCGAGGCGGTCGGCGTGGGCATGGCGCTGGCCTTCCGCTTCTCCGCCGGCCAGGGCCTGGCGAGCGGCCAGGACGCCGGCCGCGCCGGCCGCGCCATCGCCGCCTCGGGCCTGCCGACCGCGCTGGCCGACGTCGCGGGCCACCCGTTCGACGCCGGCCGCCTCGTCGCCCACATGGCGCAGGACAAGAAGGCCGAGGCCGGCCGCCTGACGTTCATCCTTGCCCGCGCCCTCGGCGACGCCTTCGTCGCCCGGGACGTGGACTCCGGCGCGGTGCGCCAATTCCTGGTCGCGGAAGGTGCGGCCGCTTGAGGACCAGACCCTGATGCTCGTCGCGCTGCTCGCGACCCTTGCGCCTTCGCTGATCGTGCTGCTGACCCTGTCGGCGCTGCTGTCGGCTTCGGAAACCTCGATGACCGCCGCCAGCCGCGGCCGTCTGCACCAGCTCGAACGCGAGGGCGACCGCGCCGCGCGCCGGATCAACCGCCTCCTGAACAACCAGGAGACGATGATCGGCGCCATCCTGCTCGGGAACAACGTCATCAACATCGGCGCCTCGGCCCTGACCACCAGCGTGCTGTCGGCCGTGTTCCCCGGCGCGTGGGGCGCCCTGATCGCCACGGCGGTGATGACCGTGCTGGTGGTGGTCTTCTCCGAGATCCTGCCCAAGACGCTGGCCATCGCCCGCGCCGACGACGTGGCCCGCACGCTCTCGATCCCGACCTACTGGACCGTGCGCCTCTTCGGCCCGCTGGCCGACGGCGCGCAGTGGATCGTGCGCCAGACGCTCCGGCCGTTCGGCATCCGCCTCGACGCCGGGACCGACGTCCTGGCGGCGCACGAGGAGATCCGGGGCGCGGTCGAATACCACCACTCCGAAGGCCTGGTGGAGACCCGCGACCGCTACATGCTGGGCGGCGTCCTCGACCTCAGCGAGATGGACGTCTCGGAGGTGATGATCCACCGCCGCTCGATGGCGACGATCGACGGCGGCCTGCCGCCCCGCGAGATGCTGCGCGCGGCGCTGGATTCGAACCACACGCGCGTCCCCGTCTATCGCGGCGAGCCCGACGACATCGTGGGCGTCCTGCACCTGAAGGACCTGCTGAACGCCCTCGTCGAGTCCGACGGCGACATCGAGAAGATCGACATCCCCGACATCCTGCGCGAGCCCTGGTTCATCCCCGAGACCACGTCGCTGAAGGACCAGCTCGCCGCCTTCCTGAAGCGGCAGAACCACTTCGCGCTCGTCGTCGACGAGTACGGCGCGCTGCAGGGCCTCGTCACGCTCGAGGACATCCTCGAGGAGATCGTGGGCGAGATCGAGGACGAGCACGACGTCACCGCCGTCGGCGTGAAGGCGATGCCCGACGGCTCGGTCACGGTCGAAGGCTCGGTGACCATCCGCGACCTCAACCGCGCCATGAACTGGGACCTGCCCGACGACGAGGCGGTGACGGTCGCCGGCCTGCTGATCCACGAGGCCCAGGCGATCCCGGAGGTCGGCCAGACCTACACCTTCCACCGGCACCGATTCAGCGTGGTCGCGCGCAAGGGCGCGCGCCTCACCTCGCTCCGCGTCGAGCCCCTCCCGCCCGAGGACGACGAGGACGCATAGGCGTCAGCGCCGCGAATTCGACACCAAGCCCACCAAGGTCACGAAGAGGCTGGCGTCGCCCTTGGCGCTCTTGGCGCCCTAGCCTTCGCGGAAATAGGGCTCGACCGGTCCCTGCAGCTTCATGGTCAGCGGGTTGCCGTGGCGGTCCTTGGAATTGCCCACCGACAGGCGGACCCAGCCCTCGCTGACGCAGTATTCCTCGACGTTGGTCTTGTCCTGGCCCTTGAAGCGGACGCCCACGTTCCGGGCGAGCACGGCCTCGTCGTAATAGGGGCTGTTCGGGTCGACGCTGAGGCGGTCGGGCAGGGTCGGAGGCGTGTCTTCGCTCATGGCGGGCACGTCGCATGGCCCGGCGGGCAATTCAAGGCGCGCCATCCGGGGCCCCGCATTGCCAAGCGCCCCCGTTCCCTGTTCAACGCGGCCATGAAGCTCCTCGCCGCCGCGCTCGCGGCCCTGATCGCCGCGACACCTGCCATGGCCGAACGCCTCCCTCCGCAACGGGTCTTCGACAGCCCCGACCTCTCCGGCCCCCGGGCCCGGGGCGTGAAGCTGTCGCCGGACGGCAAGGCGGTGACCTACATCAAGACCCGCGCCGACGACCTGCTGGTCACCGACCTCTGGATCGCCGACGTGGCCGGCGGCGAGCCGCGCATGCTGCTCGACGGCAAGACGCTGGCCCCCGAGGCCCGCGAGCTCTCCGAGGCCGAGAAGGCGCGGCGCGAGCGCGCCGGCGTCGCCACCCGCGGCGTGGTCGACTATGCGTGGGACAGCCAGGGCAAGCTGATCCTGGCTCCGGTCGAGGGCGACCTCTGGGTCTACGACGTCGCGACGAAGCAGGCGCGGCAACTCACCAGGTCGGCGGCCGACGAGATCGACGCCAAGATCTCGCCGAAGGGCGGTTTCGTCTCCTTCGTGCGCGAGGACAACCTCTACGTCGTGCCGGCCGCCGGCGGGGCCGAGCGCGCGCTCACCGAGGGCGGCACGGAGCTGAAGAGCTGGGGCACGGCCGAGTTCATCGCCCAGGAGGAGATGGACCGCTCCACCGGCTACTGGTGGAGCCCCGACGACAGCAAGATCGCCGTGGCCTTCGTCGACCAGACCGGCGTCGACATCGTCCCGCGCCCCGAGGTGAACGCCACCGGCGCCCTCGTCGTCCCGCAGCGCTACCCGCGCCCCGGCCGCCCGAACGCCAGGGTCGAGCTCTACGTCCAGCCGCTCGGCGGCAGCGGCCGCATCAAGGTGGACCTGGGCGCGGACCCCGACATCTACCTGGCCCGCGTGGCGTGGGCGAAGGACGGCAGGACGCTCTACGTCCAGCGCCAGAGCCGCGACCAGCGCCGCCTGGACCTGCTGGCGGTCGATCCGGCCACCGGCGCCGCGAAGGCGATCCTCACCGAGGAGAGCCCGCACTGGGTCGACCTCTCCGACGACTTCAGGCCGCTGAAGGACGGGACCTTCCTCTGGTCGTCCGAGCGCTCGGGCTTCCTGCACCTCTACCTGTACGCCGCCGACGGGAAACTCATCCGGCAGGTGACGAAGGGCGACTGGCCCGTCGAGAAGGTCGCCGGCGTCGACGAGGCCGCGGGCCGCGTCCTCTTCCTTGCGCACAAGGACAACCCGGTGGAAAGCCGGCTCTATGCGGTCTCGTACAAGGCGCCCGGCGAGCCCCGGGCGCTCACGCCCGGCGGCGGCTCGTGGACCGTCACCGTGGCCGACAAGGGCGGCGCCTTCGCCGGGACCTACGAGGACCCCAAGACCCCGCCGCAGACCGCGCTCTACAAGGCGGACGGCAGCCGCGTGCGCTGGATCGAGGAGAACGCGCTGAAGGCCGGGCACCCGTTCTGGCCCTACGCCGAGCGCCTGCGCGTCCCCGAGTTCGGGACCATCAAGGCGGCCGACGGCCAGGACCTCTGGTGGGAGCTGCGCACCCCGCCCGGCTTCGACCCGTCGAAGAAATACCCCGTCGTCGTGCAGGTCTACGGCGGGCCGGGCAGCGCGCGCGTGGCGAAGAACTGGCACACGCCCGAGGACCAGATCCTGCTCGACGCCGGCTACATCCTCTTCCGGCTCGACAACCGCGGCACGCCCAACCGCTCCGTCGCCTTCAAGACCGCCATCGACCGGCGCATGGGCCAGCTCGAGGTGGACGACCAGATCGCCGGCGCGAAATACCTGCAGTCCCTGCCCTATGTGGACGCGGCGAACATCGGGGTCACCGGCTGGTCCTACGGCGGCTACATGACGCTGCTCATGCTCACGGCGAAGGACAGCCCCTTCAAGGCCGGCGTCGCCGGGGCGCCGGTCACCGACTGGGCGCTCTACGATACCCACTACACCGAGCGCTACATGGGCGCGCCGGCGGACAACCCGAAGGGCTATGCGGCGACCGAACTCGTGGCCCGCATGCCGCGGATCAAGCCGGGCTCGCTGCTGGTGATGCACGGCATGGCCGACGACAACGTCACCTTCGACCACACGACGCGGATCCTGTTCGCGCTGCAGGCCGCGGGCACGCCCTTCGAGACCATGGTCTATCCGGGCCTGCGCCACCGCGGCGGCTGGACGCCGAAGAACCGCATGCACCGGGCGATGCAGGCGGTGGACTTCTTCGACCGCAAGCTGAAGGGGAACTAGTGTCCCGACTCAGAAGTTCACTGGACTCTAAGGGGACTCAATCGTGTCAGACTCTCCTGGTTTTGGAGTGTCTGGGATGGGTGGTCGGTACTTGTCGCCGCTTCAGGTCAGCGAGGCGGAGCGTGCAGAGCTGACGTCGCTGGCGTCGCGTCGGACCACGGCGCAGGCCCTGGCGCTGCGGGCGCGGATCGTTCTGGGCTGCGCCGAAGGCGCGCAGAACAAGGATGTGGCCGCCCGCCTGGGGGTTAGCGAGAACACGGTCGGCAAGTGGCGCCGGCGTTTCGCCGAGCATCGGCTGGAGGGCTTGCGCGACGAGCCGCGCTCCGGGACGCCGCGTACGCTTGAGGATGCGCAGATCGAGGCGGTGATCGTGCGCACGCTGGAGAGCCTGCCGCCGGACGCCACCCACTGGAGTTCGCGCAGCATGGCCAGGGCCAGCGGCGTGTCGATCTCCAGCGTGCAGCGCATCTGGCGCGCCTTCGGCCTGCAGCCGCACCGGCTGGAGACCTTCAAGCTGTCCACCGATCCGGACTTCGTCGCCAAGGTGCGCGACGTGGTCGGCCTCTACGTCTCGCCGCCCGAGCACGCCATCGTGCTCTGCGTCGACGAGAAGTCGCAGATCCAGGCGCTGGACCGCAGCCAGCCGATGCTGCCCATGCGGCCCGGCCAGGCCGCGCGCCGCACCCACGACTACAAGCGCCACGGCACGACCTCGCTCTTCGCCGCCCTCGACGTCGCCACCGGCCAGGTGATCGGCAAGTGCTTCCCGCGCCACCGAGCGACCGAGTTCCGCCGCTTCCTCGACCAGATCGAGGCCAACGTGCCTGAGGACCTCGATGTCCACCTGGTCATGGACAACTACGCCACCCACAAGACCCAGCTGATCCGCGACTGGCTGGCCAAGCGGCCCCGCTGGCATGTCCATCTGACCCCGACCAGTTCATCCTGGCTCAATCAGGTCGAGCGCTTCTTCGCCCTGCTCACCGACAAGAAGATACGCCGCGGCGTCCACCGAAACGTCGCCGACCTGCAAGCCGACATCGCCGCCTTCATCGATCAGCACAATGCCGATCCCAAGCCCTTCCGATGGACCAAGTCCGCCGACGACATCCTCGCCTCCATCGAACGATTCTGTGTCCGAAACACCACTCACGCCAATCAACCTTAACTGCGCAAACTTCTGAACCAGGACACTAGGCCGCCAGCCCTTTCAGCCGCGACGGTTCGGCCTCTGGCGGCGCGCGATCAACGGCCCTATCCTGGCCCACGCGTGTCAGTCGATCTGGAGCCTTCGCGTGATCAGGATGATCATCGGGGGCGCGGTGGTTGCTGCGCTCCTTCCCACTCAAGCTTCCTCCGCGCCGGCCAAGGCGGCCCCCTTGCGCACGCCGGCCCTGGCCTGGGTGATCACGCCCACGGACGCGGGCTGTCGGGTCGACCTCGACCTGATCGCGCGCTCAGGCGCCAGCACGCCCGTCGCCCTGGTCTCGGACGGCCAGGTGACGAGCCTGCGGTTCTTCAAGGACGCCCTGCCGACCCGCGCCTTCCTGCCGATCCGCATCGACAAGCAGCGGTTCTCGAACCTGATGCTGCGCGGCGAAGGCAGCGCGGGTGAGCTGGTGCTCTCGGAGGAGACCGAGGTCGCCATGCGCCGCGGCGGCGCGCTGGGCATCGCCTGGCTGACCGAGGAGCCGCTGACCGCGTCGCTGTCCGGTTCGGAACAAGGGCTGGTCGACCTGAAGGTCTGCGGGGCGCAGACCGCCACGCGGCAGCGGGAGCGCCTCGCCGCCGAGCAGGCCGCCCGCGACCGCGCCGAGGCCGAGGCACGCGCGAAGCGGCTCAACGACGCCCAACTGGCCGCGATCCAGGCCCAGACCGCCGCCGCCGAGGCCCAGCGCCGCCAGGTGGAGGAGACCGCAGCGCGTCAGCGCCGCGCCGAGGCCGAAGCCCGCGAACGCGCCTACGCCGAGGAGCGCCAGCGCGCCTACGAGGAGGATCGCCGCCGCGCGTACGAAGCCGCGCGGCGCGAGGAGGACGATCGCCGCTGGATTCCCGCGCCCGCCTATCCGGTGCAGCCGCAGCCTTACTATCCGCCGCCGCGCTACGGCTACGAACGCTATTAGCGGACCGAGGCGGCGAACCGGCGCCGGCGGATGGCGTAGCCCACCGCGCCGAAGCCCAGGATCATCATCGCCCAGGTCGCGGGCTCGGGAACGGCTGCAGAGAGGCCGGGGTTGACCGGCGTCGTCTGGCCGGGCGGGTTGCCGTCATCGCCGCCGCGGGGAGGACCTTCCTCGCCGCCGCCGCCGTTGCCACCGCCCGTATTCCCGCCGTTGTTGCCGGGCGGCGTCAGGTCGAACGGATTGTTCGTACCGCCACCGCCGCCGCCGGGCGCGCCGGGGACGGTGGGCTCGGCCGGCGGACCGCCCGTGGGCGGAAGCGGACCGGGCGGATCCACGCTGGGCGGAACCGGGTTCGTCGGATTGAAGGGGTCGCCGCCGCCCGGGGTCGGGCCGGTCGTGTCGCCGTCGCCCGTACCGCCGCCAGCCGTGCCGCCGCCGGTCGCACCGCCGCCGCCGCCACCACCGCTGCCGCCGCCCGTACCGCCGGCGCCGCCACCACCGCCACCGCCACCACCGCTGCCGCCCAGGTCCACGCCCGGATCGAGATCGCCGCCGGGATCGAAGCCGGGGCCGACCAGGGTCGTGCCGCCGTCGCCGGTCGTCGGGGCCGGATCGCCAGCCGTGGGCGCGGAATCGTCGTTCGTCGTGGCGGGATCGCCACCGCCATCGGAGCTGCCGTCGACACCCGTGGCGTCGCCATCGCCGCCACCCGCGCCACCGCCCGCACCGCCGCCGCCCGACGTCGCGCCGCCGGCGCCGCCGTCGTCTGCCGGCTCGGCGCCGGAACCGTCGCCGTTCGAATCGGCGCCGCCCGTGGGCTGGTCCGGAGTCGTCGGGCCGTCGGCGCGGAACAGGTTCAGGCGGCCGCCGTCGAGGATGCCGTTGCCTTCCATCAGGGTCGGCGAGGCCAGGGCGGTCGCGCCGAACATCATGAACATGACGGGACCGTGCCGGCGTAGCTTGTGGTGCCACGTCTCGCCCGGACACACTTCGGGCCGAAGCGCCGGGTGCCACGGGGCCAGCGGGCAGATCTCGCCGTCGGGGCCCAGCACCTTGCCGGGCCACATCCAGCTCCACAGCCAGGAGAAATGCCACCAGCGACGCACGCCGCGGTCGGCGACGTTCGGCCACATCCAGCCGAACAGGATGGCCATCAGCCCGTGAGGACGGCCGTAGGTCTCATCGTGGACCGCGCTGGGCCACAGCCAGCCGAGCAGCGAGCTCCAGGCCAGCAGGCCAGCGCGTTCGTCGCGCTGTTCCCTGGCGTCGGGCCACAGCCACGCCAGAAGGCTGGTCGCGAGGCCCGCGCGCTTGCGGCCGCGTCCGGTTTCCATCACGGCCGTCACGATTTCGTCCCCCCAGGGGCGACCGGATGCATCGAAATCAGCCACGGAACCGCACTTGCCGACTGTTGCCCAAAACCGGACGCCGCCGCCCCCCGGGACCCGTCGCCTAGGGCAGAGATGCCACAAAGCTGTCTAACTGTCGTTAAGATCGACCCCCGCGCGACGCCTTGCCGCGGCTGGGCCCGGAGCGAATGTTTCAAACCGGAAACACCAAAAAGACCGCCCGCGCAGTCTGCGCGCCGGTCGCTTCCACTCGTGCTCGCGTGGCCAGAGCCCCGCATGAGACTGCTCCTGTCCGGCCGCGCGGGGGACCGCGGCGCATGGTTTCAACCTTGACCTTGGGACGCCGGGGGGTACGTCACAACGCCGAACAATTCGCAGGCGAAATAGGTTCGCGTTTCGGGAAACGTCCTGCGGAACTCGCACTCTCCCTGCAAGTACGAGGCCAGCTTGGCCTTGGATGCAGACCTCCGCCGGGGCTCGCCGCCCGCGGAGCGCGGCGGAAGCGTGGGGGCGAAACGAAAAAGGGTCCCGCCGGGACCTCGTCCGTCGCAAAGTGGAGGAACACGCGGCTCTCTTCCGTGACGCAGCGGCCGTCCTGTAGACAGCCGTCCATGACCGAGACGACCCAGACCCTGCAGATGCCCCTCACGGCCCTCGGCCCTGGCCGGTGGACGACGCTGGCGGGGCCGGAGTGGCGCAACCCCGGCGGCGGCCTCTGGGGCGGCTACGCCATCGGCCTCTGCATCAAGGTGGTCGAGTCCGAGCCCGAGGCGGTCGGCGAGGCGCTGTCGCTCACGCTCACCTACGCCGCCGCCCTGCCGGCCGGCGAGCTCGACATCCGCACGCGCCGGCTGCGCCAGGGCGGCTCGATCGGCGTCTGGGAGGTGGAGTTGCGGCCGGCCGGATCCGAGGAGGTCGGCGTGCATGCGATGGTCACCATGGCCCGGCGGCCGCCGACGCCGGCCTTCGCCTTCGCCGCCATGCCCGACGCGCCCGATCCCGACAGCCTGCCCTGCCCGGTCATGGCCGGCGCCACGCAGCACTTCGGCGCCCAGGCGCTGGAGCGGCGCACGCTCGACAGCTTCCCGCCCGAGCCCACCGGTGATTCCCGCACCCTGGCGTGGGTCCGCTCGCGCCGCGGGCCGCTCGACAAGGCGCTGCTGGGCATGATCACCGACAACTCGGCGCCGCGGGCCTTCTATGCGCTGGGCCCGACGGTGATGACGACCACGCTCTCGCTCACCGTCTACCTGCACGCCACCGTCGCCGAGATCGCCGAGGTCGGGCACGACTTCATCCTGGTCGAGTGCGAAGGCCGGGTCGGCGCCGGGGGCGCCTCGGACGAGCGCTCCAGCTACTGGCGGCGCGACGGCAAGCTGCTCGCCACCAGCGAACAGCTCTGCTGGTACCGCGAACACCGCCGCGAGCCGCCGGAGTAGAGCCCCCGTGAGCGTAGCCCTCCTGCGGCTCCGGGCATCACCGTTCCACACCGGGTGTCATCCCCGCGTGTCATCCCGGTTTCGCGAAGCGAAGACCGGGACCCAACCTTCGGGCGTATCGACGGTGGGAGACCGGCCCCGACAGTCGAGGCCAGAGCACCATCTCAGAGCACCGGAGGGTTGGGTCCCGGTCTTCGCCTGCGGCGAAACCGGGATGACAATCGTAGGATTCGAAAGAGGGCCCCGAGGGGCCCTCTCCCGCCTCTAGCGGCCGTAGTAGTAGCCGCTGCTGTGGCCGTTGTAGCGGCCAGCGCTGTAGCCGTACGGCTGGTGGCCGCCGTAGTAGCCGCGGTCGTTGGTCCGGTAGCGGGTGTCGCGGCCATAGTAGGGCTGGCTCGTCCGGTACGAATAGCCGGTCCGGCCGTAGTCGCGGCGGTCGTTGTCGCTGCCCGCGGCGGCCCCGAGGGCCGCGCCGGCGACGGCGCCGATCGCCACCGCCTCACCCTTGCCGTTACCGATGGCGGCGCCGGCGACGCCGCCGATCAGGGCGCCGAGCAGGGCGCTTTCGGTCTTGGACGCGGCCGCGGCCTGACCCGCCGGCAGCGCCATGGCGCCCGCCACGGTCAGGGCCAGGAGGGCCTTCGGGGCGGCCTTGGCGAAAGTCTTGGTCATGGCTCGTCTCCTTCAAAACGTTGGAGACACCCTAAGGGCCGGCCCCTGAACGCCCCCGGAGCCCGTCGTTCATCTTCGCGACAGCCGACGGCCACGGTCCGGCCAGACGAAAAAGGGCCCCGAAAGGGACCCTCCACCGTATTCGCGAGAGAATGAGGTCGGCCCGCGCGGCCGGGGGGTTTGAGCGCCTCAGGCGCCCACCATGCCCACCGCCGCGAAGCCGCACACCAGGCCGAACATCGCCGTCAGCAGCAGGGCTGGGACGATCCGATCGACGTGGCTCCGGATCTGCGAGAGGCTCATGACTGGACCTTCAGTCTGGGGAGAAACCCGTGGGGAGCGGGCCGTCCGTGTGGACAAGCTTCAGATAGCATCGCCGGCGAAGATGAAGGATCGGTGAGTTCGCATGACGGCTCTGCATTTTCGCAAACGATGCGGGCCGGTCACATCTTCGCCTCACAGGGGAGTGCGTCTCGCCCAGGCGCGGGCCGGTGAATCGATCCATGCTGCGGCTCCGTCGCCCGTTCGGGCTGCGATGCTCGAACGCGCGGACCCGCTCCACGGTCGCCGAGGTCGACATCCCATGGTCTTCTGGATCGCGAGCCTCGCCGGCCTGGCCGTCGCCTATCTCCTGGGCTCGTTCCCCACGGGCTACATCGCAGGCCGGCTCTTCAGGGGCGTGGATATCCGCGACCTCGGCTCGGGGTCCACCGGCGCCACCAACGTGCTTCGCACCCTGGGACCGTGGGCCGGCGCGGCGGTGCTGCTGATCGACGTGCTGAAGGGCGTGGCGGCCATAGCCGTCGCCCGCACGCTCTGGAGTTGGCTCGAAGCGCAGCCGTCGGTCACGTTCGTCGATCTGCCGTCCGCCCTGCCCTGGGCGGTCTGCCTGGCCGGGCTCGCGGCGCTCATCGGGCACGCCCGGCCTGTCTGGCTCGGCTTCAGGGGCGGCAAGTCCGTCGCGACGGGGCTGGGGGTGCTGCTGGCGATGTCGTGGCCGGTGGGCGTGGGCGGCCTCGCCGTCTTCGCCGTCGCCGTCGCCGTGTTCCGCATGGTCTCGCTGGGGTCGATCCTGGCGGCGCTGACCGCCGTCGGCGTCGTCTGCGCGCTGGACCACCCGCTGCCCTACCGGCTGATGGTGATCGCGGGCGGCGCGTACGTCGTCTTCCTGCACCGCGCCAACATCCGGCGGCTGCTCGCCGGGACCGAGCCGCGCCTGGGACGGAGATCCTAGCTGTCCGACGCCCGCGCGGGCGCGTTTTCGCGCTTGGCCCCGTCCCGGGCGACCGGCATGATGCCGGCGGCTCCGGACCCTGGGCCGCATGTGACCGCCCGACGGGGAGTTCCGCCAAGATGCTGTCGCTGATCCTCGCCGCCCTGCTGCAGTCCGGCGCGCCCGCCACGCCCGATCCGGCGACGCCGCCGGCCCCCGCCGCGGCCGCGGCGACCGTCGCGCCCGTGTCGTCCGAAGCGCCGATGACGTTCGGTATCGTCGAAGGCAAGCGCGCCGCCAAGTCGGATCGCGTCTGCTTCAACGACCCGGTCCTGGGCTCGAAGATCCCCACCCGGCGCTGCATGGGCCGCGGCGAGTTCGAGCAGCGCCAGCGCGAGCAGCGCGACTACGTGCGCAAGGTCCAGGACGACGCGCGCGCGCCGCCTTCCCGCTAGGCGCAGGACCACATGCCGATCCCGCTCGCCGCCCTCTTCCTCCTCGCGCAGGGCCCCGCCACGCCGCCAGCTTCGCCCGGACAGACCGTCACGGTGGCGCCGGTCACCGCCGAGGGCCAGGCGATCACCTACGGCATCATCGAGGGCAAGGGCCAGCCGAAGCCGAAGAAGGTCTGTTTCAACGACGCCCAGAGCGGCTCGAAGATCCCCGTCAAGCGCTGCATGGATCGCAAGGTGTTCGAGCAGCAGAAGAACGACGCCCGCGACCAGATCTACCGCATCCAGAGCGACGTCCGCTCGCCCACCGGCGACTAGACCCGACGACAGCCGGCAGCCCGGCGACGCTGCATGCCCCGCTCACCGACTTGTCGGGAAATCGCCACGCGGTCCGTCCTGGGGTCGCCGCGCATGCTCCACGCCTTACTGGCCTATCAAGAGGAGACCGTCATCCAGGGCCTGAGGCGGCTCAGCCGACCGGCTTCACCTGCGCCTCGCGCGCCTCGGAGGCCCGCGCGATCACCTCGGCCAGCAGCGCCGCGCCGCCCAGGCTGCCCTCGGCGTCGTCGGGCACGCCCAGCGACCACTCGGGCGGCACGGTCTCGGGCCCGGCGCCGGCCGGCAGCGGCGGCGTGTAGTAGCCCAGCGCGTAGTTGCTCATGGCGTAGCCCACCAGCGCGGCCAGCTCCGGCTCCAGCTTCCGCGCCTCCTCGGGCGGGCACGAGAGGTACATGTTCTCCTCCTGCCTGAGCCACCCGAGCGAATAGGTGATGTTGAGGCCCCAGCGGTCCCCATTCTTCTCACTATCGGGATCAGCATCGTTCGCGCCGCCCGAGTGGAACACCGTGCCCGTGTAGATCAGCACCGAGCCCTTCCTCATCTCGGCGCGGGCGATCTCGTGCGGCTCGGCCTTGCGGTCGTCGGGCCAGGCCTGGGATCCGGGGCAGACCTGCGTCGCCCCGTTCGCCGCCGTGAAGTCGGTGAGCGCCCAGATGGTGTTGAGCTGCGGCTCGATGCCCGGCATCTGCCGGCCCCAGGCCCAGCGGTCGCGGTGGATCGCCTGCGCCGGCTGCCCGGGCATGATCCGGATCACCTGCGCCAGGTGGAGCTGGTAGCGGTGGCAGTTGGGCTTCAGCAGCGCCTCGGCCAGCGCCAGCACGCGGGCGTCCATCACCAGCGGCCGCGTCCTGGGCGAGCGCGCCACGAGGGCCCCGGTCCGCGTCGTCCGGCTTCCGGTGAAGCTGTCCTTCCCGGTGGGCGTGGCGTCCACATAGGGCGTCAGCTCCGCGACCAGCGCGTCGACCTCCGCGGCCGACAGCGCGTCGTCCAGGATCAGCGCCCCGTCGCGATCGAGCACCGCCATGATCTCGGCGGTCGGCGCGTCGGCGGGCAGGTGCTCGAGGCTGGGCATGCGGGCGATCCTCCTCGCGGCACTCTGCGCCCGTTGAGCGGCGGCGCCTACCTCAGGAAGCTCGGCACGAAATAGGCCGCCAGCAGCAGGCCGAGCAGGATGATCATCACTCGGCCGACCAGTTTGTTGCGCGCTTCGGGGGTCATCAGGCGGGCTCGTAGTTGAGGATGGGGGCGAGCCAGCGCTCGGCGGTGCGCAGGTCCCAGCGTTTGCGTCGCGCGTAGTCCTCGACCTGGTCGCGCTCGATGCGGCCGACGCCGAAGTAGTGCGCTTCCGGGTGGGCGAAATAGAGGCCGGACACGGCGGCCGGCGGGGTCATGGCGAAGCTCTCGGTCAGCTCGATGCCCGCGGCCGAGGTGGCGTCCAGCAGCCTGAACAGCGTCGCCTTCTCGGTATGATCGGGCTGCATCGGATAGCCCGGGGCCGGACGGATGCCGCGGTATTGCTCGGCGATCAGGGCGTCGACGTCGAACGGCTCGTCCGGCGCATAGCCCCAGAGCTCGGTGCGCACCTTGCGGTGCATGGCCTCCGCGAACGCCTCGGCCAGGCGGTCGGCGAGCGCGGTGAACAGGATGGCGGAGTAGTCGTCGCCGGCGTCCTTGAACGCCCTGGCCTGGGCCAACTCGCCGTGGCCGGCGGTCACCGCGAAGCCGCCGATGTAGTCCGGCCTGGTCCCCACGGGCGCCACGAAGTCGGCCATGGCGACGTTCGCCCCGTCGCCCGACTTCAGCATCTGCTGGCGCAGGGTGTGGAGCCGGGCGATCTCGGTCTGGCGGTCCTCGTCGGCGTAGACCACCACGTCGTCGCCGTCGGTGTTGGCGGGCCAGAAGCCGACGACGCCGCGGGCTTCCAGCAGGCCCTCCTGGAGGATCCGGTCCAGCATGCGCTGGGCGTCGGCGTAGAGGTCGGTGGCGGCCTTGCCGACCACGTCGTCCTCCAGGATCGCCGGGAAGCGGCCCACCAGTTCCCAGCTCGCGAAGAACGGCGTCCAGTCGATGTAGCGGCGCAGCTCCGGCAGGTCGTAGGGCGCGAAGGTCCGCGTCCCCAGGAACGACGGCCTCGGCGGGTCGTAGGTGGTCCAGTCGGGCGTGAAGGCGTTGTCGCGCGCGTCCTGGATCGTGGCCCGCGCCCGGTTGCCCTGCCCGCGCGCGAACTGCTCGCGCACCTTGACGTAGTCGGCCTCTGTGGCGGCCAGGAACTTCGGCTTCTCGGTCGGCGACAGCAGGTTCGAGACCACGCCCACGGCGCGGCTGGCGTCCAGCACATAGGTGGTCGATCCGGCCGGATAGCGCGGCGAGATCTTCACCGCGGTATGGGTCTTCGAGGTGGTGGCGCCGCCGATCAGCAGCGGCATCTTCATGCCGCGCCGCTCCATCTCGGAGGCCACGTAGACCATCTCGTCCAGGCTGGGCGTGATCAGGCCCGACAGGCCGACGATGTCGACGCCGTTCTTCTCGGCTTCATCGAGGATGCGGTCGGCCGGGACCATGACGCCGAGGTCGATGACCTCGTAGTTGTTGCACTGCAGGACCACGCCCACGATGTTCTTGCCGATGTCGTGGACGTCGCCCTTGACGGTGGCCATCAGGATCTTGCCGGCCGACTGGCGTTCGCCGCCGTCCTTCTCGGCCTCCATGAAGGGCATCAGGTAGGCCACGGCCTGCTTCATCACGCGGGCCGACTTCACCACCTGCGGCAGGAACATCTTCCCCGCGCCGAAGAGGTCGCCCACCACGTTCATCCCGGCCATCAGCGGGCCTTCGATCACGTGCAGCGGGCGCTCGGCCGCGGCGCGGGCCTCCTCGGTGTCGGCCTCGATGAACTCGGTGACGCCGTGGACCAGGGCGTGGCTGAGCCGGCCCTCGACCGGCTGCTCGCGCCAGCCGAGGTCGGCGCCCTTCGCCTCGCCCTTCTGGCCCTTGTACTTCGGCGCCAGGTCGACCAGCCGCTCGGTGTTGGAGATGTTGGTCCGCTGGCGGCGGTTCAGGATCACGTCCTCGACCGCCTCGCGCAGCTCGGGGTCGATGTCGTCGTAGACGGGCAGGTCGCCGGCGTTGACGATGCCCATGTCCATGCCGGCGGCGATGGCGTGGTACAGGAACACCGAGTGGATCGCGCGGCGCACCGGCTCGTTGCCGCGGAACGAGAAGCTGACGTTCGAGACGCCGCCCGAGATGCGCGCGTAGGGGCAAGCCGCCTTGATCCGCCGCGTGGCCTCGATGAAGTCGACGGCGTAGTTGTCGTGCTCCTCGATCCCGGTCGCCACGGCGAAGATGTTGGGGTCGAAGATGATGTCCTCGGGCGGGAAGCCCACCTCGTCCACCAGGATGTCGTAGGCGCGCCTGCAGATCTCGACCTTGCGCTCAGCGGTGTCGGCCTGGCCCACCTCGTCGAAGGCCATCACCACCACCGCGGCGCCGTAGCGGAGGCAGGCGCGCGCCTGCTCCAGGAACTTGGCCTCGCCCTCCTTCAGCGAGATCGAGTTCACGATCGCCTTGCCCTGGACGCACTTCAGCCCGGCCTCGATCACCTCCCACTTGGAGCTGTCGATCATCACCGGCACGCGGGCGATGTCCGGCTCGGCGGCCACGAGGTTCAGGAACGTCCGCATGGCCGCGACCGAATCCAGCAGGCCCTCGTCCATGTTGACGTCGATGACCTGGGCGCCGGCCTCCACCTGCTGGCGCGCGACCGACAGCGCCTCGGGGTACTGCCCCTCGGCGATCAGCTTGCGGAATTTCGCCGAGCCCGTGACGTTCGTCCGCTCGCCGACGTTGATGAAGACCGGTCTCATTTCGTCCTACTTACCACCGGTCATCCCCGCGAATGCGGGGACCCAGGCTGATTTCCTTGCAAGGCCACAAGTCTGGGCCCCCGCATGCGCGGGGATGAGCGGGTTACGCCAGCTCGAAGGGCTCCAGGCCGGCGAGCCGCATGGCCTTGGGCCTGTCCGGCACGGCGCGGGGCGTCAGGCCCCGCACCGCCTCGGCGACGTGGCGGATGTGGTCCGGCGTCGTGCCGCAGCAACCGCCCAGGATGTTGACCAGCCCGTGCTCGGCCCACTCGTGCAGCATGTGGCCGGTCTGGTCCGGCGTCTCGTCGTACTCGCCCATGGCGTTGGGCAGGCCAGCGTTCGGATAGGCCGAGACCAGGGTGTCGGCCACCCGCGCCAGCTCGGCGATGTGGGGCCGCATCAGGTCGGCGCCCAGCGCGCAGTTCAGGCCGATGGCGAACGGCTTGGCATGGCGGACCGAGTTCCAGAACGCCTCCACCGTCTGGCCCGACAGCGTGCGCCCCGAGCGGTCGGTGATCGTGCCGGAGATCCAGATCGGCAGCGGCTCGTAGCCCTCGTCCTCCAGGTCCAGCACCGCCTTGATCGCCGCCTTGCAGTTCAGCGTGTCGGTGATGGTCTCGATCAGGAACAGGTCGACGCCGCCCTCGTGCAGCGCGCGGACCTGCTCCGAGTAGGCCTCGTAGACCTGGTCGAAGGTCACCTTGCGCGCGCCCGGGTCGTTCACGTCCGAGCTCATCGACAGCATGACCGGCAGCGGCCCGATCGAGCCGGCCACGAACCGCGGCTTGCCCGGCTCCTTCGCGGTCCAGCGGTCGGCGACCTCGCGGGCGATGCGCGCGCCCTCCAGGTTGATGTCGCGCACGGCGGCTTCCATGCCGTACTCGGCCTGGCCGATGGTGGTGGCGGAAAAGGTGTTGGTCTCGGAGATGTCGGCGCCGGCGGCGAAATACTGGTCGTGCAGGTCGGCGATGATGTCGGGCCGCGTCACGCACAGCAGGTCGTTGTCGCCCTTGAGCTGGCCGGGCGCGTCCGCATAGCGGTCGCCGCGGTAGTCGGCCTCGGCCAGCCCCCGCTTCTGGATCATCACGCCCCACGACCCGTCGAGGATCAGCACGCGTTCCCTGGCGGCCGCCTTCAGCGCTGCGATACGGTCCTGACGTGTCATCGGGCAAGCTCCTGCAGGTCGAACAGGCGGCCCTGGAAGCCGCGATAGTCGCCGTCCACGATCTCGGCGAAGGCCGCGGCGAGCGGCGTGCGCGCGAATGCGCGGTTCCCGGCGTCGGCTGCGGCCGCGCTCTCCCAGAGCATGGTGTCGGTCCACGCCCCGTCGCCTTCGAACAGCTCGTAGCGGACGAAGCCGGGCTGGGCGTGCATCCACGCCTCGGTCTCGCGGCTGAGGGCGATGAAGCGGTCCCGATGCCCTGGCGCGCGGAGCCTGGACGTGACGATCACGACGGAGCTCATGCCGCAGCCTCCCTCGGTTCGGCGGGCGGGGCCTCGCGCACGCCCAGGACCCGGCAGATCGCATAGGTCAGGTCGGCGCGGTTCAGCGTGTAGAAGTGGAAGTCGCAGAAGCCTTCCTCGGCGAGCTTGGCGCACATCTCGGCGGCCACCGAGGCGGCGACGAGCTTGCGGGTCTCGGGGTCGGCGTCCAGGCCCTCGAAGTGGTTGGCGAGCCAGGCGGGGATGGCCACGCCGATGCGGCCCGACATGTTGCGCAGGCCCTCGAAGCTGGAGACCGGCATGATCCCGGGCAGGATCGGCACGTCGATCCCGGCCTTGCGGATCCGCTCCACGAACCGCAGGTAGCCGTCGATGTCGAAGAAGAAGTTGGAGATCGCCCGCGTCGCGCCCGCGTCCACCTTGGCCTTCAGCACCGCGATGTCGTGGTCGACCGAGGGGCTCTCCGGGTGGATCTGCGGATAGACGCCCACGCTCACGTCGAACGGCGCGATGGCCTTGATGCCGGCGGTCAGCTCGGTGGCGTTCTGGTAGCCGTCGGCGCGCGGCGCGTAGGCGCCGCCCAGCGAACCCGGCGGGTCGCCGCGCAGGGCCACGATGTGGCGGATGCCGGCGTCCCAGTAGTCCCGGATCACCTCGTCCACCTCGGCGCGGCTGGCCTCGACGCAGGTCAGGTGCGCGGCGGGCCTGAGCGTCGTCTCCTTCAGGATGCGCACGACGGTGCGGTGGGTGCGCTCGCGGGTCGAGCCGCCGGCGCCATAGGTCACCGACACGAACTCGGGGCTCAGCGGCTCCAGCCGGCGGATCGCCTCCCACAGGCTCTCCTCGCTCTTCGGGCCCTTGGGCGGCGAGAACTCGAACGAGACGCGGGGGCGCGGGCCCTGTCCGGCCCCGGCGCGGGCCACGGGGCCCAGGGCGGTGTCGGCCGGGGTCATGCCGCGCTCCTGAGGGCGGTGGGCGCGCGCTGCGCGGCCCAGATCTTCACGGTCAGCCCGTCGGCCTGGTTGGGCGGCAGCGCGGTCAGGGCGGCGGCGGGCAGCTCGGCCTCGGCCAGCCAACGGGCCATCTCGTCGTCCGAGAAGCCCAGGCGGCGGTGCTGGTGCTGCTCGCGCAGGAACTCGTGCTTGTGCGGGGCGAAGTCGACGATGATCAGCTTGCCGCCGGGCGCCACGATGCGGCCCGCCTCCTTCACCGCCGCGGCCGGGTCGCCGAGGTAGTGCAGCACCTGGTGGACCACCACCAGGTCGGCCGCCTCGTCGGGCAGGCGGGTGTCGAAGATGTCGCCGTGGCGCAGGTCCACATGCGAGAGGCCCGCCTCGGCCACGTGCTTGCGCGCGATGTTGAGCATCTGCTGGCTGAGGTCGAGGCCGATGGCGTGGTCGGCCTGCGGCGCCAGCAGGGTGAGCATGCGCCCCGTGCCCGAGCCCAGGTCCACCAGCCGGCGCACGCGATGGCCGCCCGCGGCCGCCACCACCTGCGCCTCGACGTCGGCGTCCGACACGTAGAGCGAGCGCAGCCGGTCCCACTGGGCGGCGTTCTCGGCGAAGTAGGCCTGGGCGGCCTCCGACCGCTCGGCCTGCACGTCGTCCAGCTTGCGCCGGTCGCGGGCCAGCCCCGGGTCGTCCGGGTTGATCCGCGCCAGCACCTCGCCGATCACCTCTTGCTCGCGGCCTGCGCCGGAGAGGCGGTAGAAGACCCACGCGCCGTCCGGGAACCGCTCGACGAGCCCGGCCTCGGCCAGCAGCTTCAGGTGCCGCGAGACGCGCGGCTGGCTCTGGTCCAGCACGCGGCACAGCTCCAGCACCGCCAGCTCCTCCCGTTCCAGCAGCGCGAGGATGCGCAGGCGCGTCGGCTCGCCCGCCGCGCGCAGCACATCGACCGTCTGTTTCGCCGAGAGCTTCATCGCACATAAAGATATCTTTATATGTGATGCCGTCAAGCCCTTCAGGCCGGCGCCGGCGACTTCACGGGCTGGCCGGCAAAGTGGAGGCGCATGTTCTCCAGCGCCTCGGCGACCATGTTCGGGATGCCTTCGGTGGTGCCGCCGGCGCGGTGCGGCGTCAGCAGGGTGTTGGGCACGTCGGCCCAGCGCCCGGCGGGCGTCGGTTCGGCCTGGAACACGTCCAGCGCCGCGCGGCGCAGGCGGCCGGCCTTCAGCGCCGCGATCAGGGCGTCCTCGTCCACCACCGAGCCGCGGCTGACGTTGACGATCATGCCCTCAGGCCCCACCGCGTCAATCACCTCCGCGGAGATCAGCCCGCGGGTCGCTTCGCCGCCGGGGCAGGCGACGACCAGGATATCGCTGTCGGCCGCCAGCTCCAGCAGCGTCTCCGCGCGCGGCCACGGCGCGTCCTTCGGGCGCGGCCCCCACCAGCTCACCCGCAGCCCGAACGGCTCGCACCGCCGCGCGATCGCGGCCCCGATGTGGCCCAGCCCCACGACGCCTACGCGCCGACCGGTCAGCGACGGCTGCGGCGTCAGCCGGTCCTCCAGCCGCCAGCGGCCCTCGCGGATCGTCCGGTCCTGCACGTGCATGTCGCGGGCGCAGGCCAGCAGCAGGCCCATGGCGTGGTCGGCCACGTCGTCGGCGTTGACCCCGCCGGCGTAGGTCACCTCGATCCCGCGCGCCCGGCACCAGGCCACGTCCACGCCCTCGTAGCCCGCCGTCATCACCGCGATCAGCTCCAGGTTCGGCAGGCTCTCCAGGAACTCCGGCGTCAGCCCGAACTCGCCCGCATGCAGCAGCGCCCGCACCTGCGGCCGCTCGGCGTCGGTCAGCTCCCAGGCCAGGGCGGTCTCGTACCCCGCCGCGCTCAACGCCGGCCGCAGCGCCGCGATGATCCGCGCCGAGATCGCCACCAACGGACCCGCCATGCACGCCTCCCCAACCGGCCTCGTCCTGTAGCGGGCTTCGCCCTGGGGCGCAGCTTTTCCTCGCGCAAGCTTGACTTCGCCGCCCGGTTCGCGGAGTAACGCCGCTCGGTGAGCCCGGCGGCGGCTCGAGAAAATCGGCTCACCGGACGCCCCATGCCCTGCATGGCCCGGCCGCTTCGGCCGCCGCTCGAACTCGGCTCTTCATGGTCTCCTTCAAATCCCCGCTCTGGCGCGAGCGTGACTTCCTGCGCCTCTGGGCCGCCCAGTCCGTCTCGGACTTCGGCGCCCGCATCACCCGCGAGGGCCTGCCGATCATGGCGGTCGTCGTCCTGGCCGCGGCGCCGGCCGAACTCGGCGTGCTGGCGGCGATCTCCAGCGGCGCGGGCCTGGTCGTGGGCCTGACCGCCGGCGACTACGTCGACCATACGCCACGCCGCCGCATCCTGATCCGGACCGACGTGCTGCGCGCGGCGGTGCTGCTCAGCGTGCCGCTGGCGGCCTGGCTGGGCGTGCTCTCGATCTGGCAGGTCTATGCCGTCGCCGCGGTCGTCGCGGCGGCCAGCGTCCTCTTCGCCATCGCCGACCACGCCTACCTGCCGAGCCTCGTCGGCAAGGCCCACGTGCTCGACGCCAACGCCAAGATCGCCACCACCGAGTCCGTGGCCGAGATGGGCGGCCCGGCGCTGGCGGGGTTGCTCTTCCAGGTGCTGACCGCGCCCTTCGCCCTCGCCGTCAATGCCGCGACCTACGCCGTTTCGGCCCTGTTCCTGGCGCGCATCCGCACGCCGGAGGCGGCGCCCGACGCCAGCCGGCGGCGCGGCTGGCGGAGCGGCCTCGTCACCGGCGCCGCGGCCGCCTGGCAGGAGGCGCGCGTGCGGGTGCTGCTGATCATGACCGCCACCGGCGGCCTGTTCGGCGGCTTCTTCAGCGCGCTCTACATCGCCTACGTCCTTCGCGACCTCGGGCTCGGCACGGCGCTGATGGGCCTGGGCATCGCCGCGGGCGGCGCGGGCGCGATGATCGGCTCGGTGCTGGCCCAGCCGATGGCGCGCCGGCTGGGCGTGGGCCCGGCGATCTCGATCTCGGGGGCTCTGTCGGCGCTGGGCACGATGCTGATCCTGTTCGCGCCGGCCGACCGCGACGGCGCCTTCGCCGCCCTGATCGTCTCGCAGGTGCTGGGGGACGCGTTCGGCGTGGTCCCGCTGATCCTGGCGTCCAGCCTGCGCCAGAGCGTGCTGCCCAACAACCTGCTCGGCCGGGTCGGCGCGACGTTCCGGGCCGTCGCCGGCGGCGGCGCGGTGCTGGGCGCGCTGGCCGGCGGCCTGCTGGGCGGCGTCTTCGGCCTGCGCGCCACCTTGTTCGCCGCGATCGTCGGCTTGATGATCGGCCCGGCCTACGGCCTCGCGGCCCCGGCGCTCCGCCGGGTCAAGGAGATGCCGCCGGGCCCCGACGATCCAGTCGGCGGGTAGCGACGAGAGCCGGACGACGGCTGCGCCCGCCCCTATCGCGCGAACTTCTGGAACTTGATGCGGTGGGGGATGAGGCTGTCGGCGCCCAGGCGGCGCTTCTTGTCCTCTTCGTAGGCCTCGAAGTTGCCCTCGAACCACTCGACCTGGCTGTCGCCCTCGAAGGCCAGGATGTGGGTGGCCAGGCGGTCCAGGAAGAAGCGGTCGTGGCTGATCACCACGGCGCAGCCCGGGAAGTCCTCCAGCGCCGATTCCAGCGCGCCCAGGGTCTCCACGTCGAGGTCGTTGGTCGGTTCGTCGAGCATCAGCACGTTGCCGCCGGCCAGCAGCGTCTTGGCCAGGTGGACGCGGTTGCGCTCGCCGCCCGAGAGCAGGCCCACCTTCTTCTGCTGGTCGCCGCCCTTGAAGTTGAAGCTGCCGACGTAGGCGCGGGATGGGATCTCGCGGGTCCCCACCTTCACCACGTCGAGGCCGCCCGAGATCTCCTCCCAGACGTTCTTGTTGGGGTCGAGGTTGTCGCGGCTCTGGTCGACGTAGGCCAGCTTCACCGTCTCGCCCAGGCGCACCGCGCCCTGGTCGGCGCTCTCCTGGCCGGTGATGATCTTGAAGAGCGTGGTCTTGCCCGCGCCGTTCGGCCCGATCACGCCCACGATGCCGCCCGGCGGCAGCTTGAACGACAGGTTCCTGAAGAGGAGCTTGTCGCCGTACTCCTTCTCCAGGTTGTCGGCCTCGATGACCACGTTGCCCAGGCGGGGGCCGGGCGGGATCTGGATCTGGGCGAAGGTCTGCTTGGCGCGGTCGGCCTCGTTCTGCAACTGCTCGAAGGCGGCCAGGCGGGCCTTGGACTTGCTGCGCCGCGCCGACGGCGACGAACGCACCCACTCCAGTTCGCGCTCGATCGTGCGCTTCTTGCCGGCTTCCTCGCGCTCTTCCTGCGCGATCCGCTTGGTCTTCTGCTCCAGCCACGACGAGTAGTTGCCCTCGTAGGGCAGGCCCTTGCCGCGGTCGAGCTCCAGCGTCCACTTCGTCACCTGGTCCAGGAAGTAGCGGTCGTGGGTCACCAGGATCACGCAGCCCGGGAAGGCCTCCAGGTGGTGCTGCAGCCAGGCCACGCTCTCGGCGTCGAGGTGGTTGGTGGGCTCGTCCAGCAGCAGCATGTCGGGCTTGGAGAGCAGCAGGCGGGCCAGCGCCACGCGGCGGCGCTCGCCGCCCGACAGCTTGTCCACCGGCCAGTCGTTGGGCGGGCAGCGCAGGGCGTCCATCGCCATCTCGATGCGGCTGTCGATGTCCCAGAGGTCGCCGGCGTCCAGCTTCTCCTGGAGCGCGGTCATCTCCTCCATCAGTTCGTCGGTGTATTCCTCGCCCATCTGGGCGGCGACGGCGTTGTAGCGGTCGAAGATCTGCTTCTCTTCGCACCACGAGATGACGTTGCCCCAGACGTCGAGCTTGTCGTCCAGTTGCGGCTCCTGCTCCAGGTAGCCGCGCTTGATCCCGTCGGCCGCGAAGGCCTCGCCGGTGAACTCCTTGTCGAGCCCCGACATGATCTTGAGCAGCGTCGACTTGCCCGACCCGTTCACGCCCACCACGCCGATCTTCGCGTCGGGGTAGAAGCTGAGCCAGATGTTCTCGAAGAGCTTCTTGGCGCTGCCGGGGAAGGCCTTGGTCAGGCCCTGCATCTGGAAAATGTACTGCTGCGCCATGGGGCGTCGCCGCTCGCTCTTCGGAGGTGTGGGAGGTCGGGCGGGGAGATAGCGGCCGCAGGGGCCGGGCGCAACGCGGAAGGGCGTTCACGAGAAAGCGCAGGGGACGGCGCAGGCCCTCCCCCGCGAGGCGTCCCCGGACCGGCCGGACAAAGGAAGCCGGGCTCGGGAAGGGAAACTCACCTGGCGGCGGTCCGCACCTCGGCGGCGCCGGCGTTGCAGGCGCGGATCTGGCCGGCGGTCAGCTCGCGGGGGCCGGACCTGTAGGCGCTGACCGCGCCCAGCACCGCCGCCACCTTCCTGCACTCGCGCACAGGGCCATCGAGGTTGGCCTTGTGGGCCGCGACGCCGGTGCAGGCGTCGCCGTCGCAGCTCCACTGCACGCCTTCGATGGTCTCGCTCCGCGGTGTCGACGCGGCGCTGGCCAGCCTGGCCTCGCCATGGAACGCGCCGGGCGCCGCGGCAAACGCCGTCCCGCCCGCGAACACCGCCGCGGCGGCGATCGAACACACACACCAGGAACTTTGCATTCTCGTGATCCTTCCAGTAGAAAAGAGCACGACCGGTCGCTAAGCCAGAAAGAGCACGATCGTTCACTTTCTGTCAAGCAGGGAGGCTTGGCCTGTTGCGCAAGGGTGAAGCGACCCGCGGACGGATCATCGATTGCGCCGCGCGCCTCGCGGCGGTGCGAGGGCTGACGGCGGTCAGCCTGGGCGACGTCGCCGATGCCGTGGGCCTGTCCAAGAGCGGCCTCTTCAAGCACTTCGAGTCGAAGGACGCCATGCAGATGGCCGTCGTGGAGGCGGTCATGGAGCGTTTCGGCGAGATCGTCTGGAAGCCTGCCGAGACCCACCCGCCCGGCCGGGGCCGCCTGGAGGCGGTGTTCGAACACTGGCTGCACTGGTGCGAGAACGAGTGGGCCGAAAGCGGTTGCCCGATCATGCAGCTCACCACCGAACTCGACGATCAGCCCGGCCCCCCGCGCGAATACCTTCACATGGGCCTGGGCATGTTCCGCGCGGCCGTGATCCGCGAGTTCCAGGCATTGCGCGACCCGCCGCTGACCGAGGCCGAGGCGAAGGCCGCCTACTTCCAGATGCGCAGCTTCATCCTGGGCCTTTCGGAGGCGCGCCGGATGATGGGCGACGGCGACGCCGAGCGCTCGGCCCGCGCCGCCTTCGAAGCCCTGCTCGACCGCACCGCCCGCTCCGCCGCGGCCTGACGGAACCTCCGCGCCGCTGCGGCGCTGTCATGCCGGACGCGTGACACCGTAAGGAGCGAGAGCATGCACAAGGACGAAGCCAAGGGCGCCGCCAAGGACATCAAGGGCTCGATCAAGGAAGCCGTCGGCAAGGCCACCGACAATCCCGACCTCGCCGCCGAAGGCGCCGCCGAGCGGGTCGAAGGCAAGATCCAGAAGGGCGTCGGCGCCCTGAAGGAGGCGGCCCGGGACGTGCTGAAGCGCTGACCCGCCGATAGGCCCGCTCCCGCTGCGCGGTTCAGGCGCGGCGGGGGCGACGGCCGCCTTTCCTGGCGCGGCTCGAACGACGGGCATGCGGCGACCCGCTGTCGCAGGCCGCGGCGCGGACTCTTGACGTTAAGGATTCTCCCGCCATCTTGCGGCCTTTCCGACGGCCCGGAGGCGGAAGACTCTTGCCCAACCTCGTCCGCCGCAGAGAGCTGCTGACCCTCGGCGCCGCCGCGGGTCTCGCCGCGATCGCCGCCCCGGCCTGGGCCCAGCGCCTGGACATCTGGGAGCCGCGCCGCGCTCTGCTCGACAACCTGCACACGGGCGAGCGGTTCAACGAGGTCTACTACGCCAACGGCAGCTACCTGCCCGACGCCTTGGCCGAAGCGACCCGCGTGATGCGCGACTGGCGCACCGGCGACGAGCACTTCATCGACCCTGGCCTCTTCGACGCCCTGCACGCCATCGGCGGCCGGCTGGAGACGGCCCGGCCGTTCCAGATCATCTCCGGCTACCGTTCGCCCAAGACCAACGCGATGCTGCGCAGCCGCTCGAACGGCGTCGCCGAACACAGCCAGCACACCGTCGGCAAGGCCATCGACGTGCGCCTCGAAGGCGTGGACCTGTCCCGCCTGCGCGACGCGGCGATCGACCTGGGGGCCGGCGGCGTCGGCTACTACCCGGTCTCCAACTTCGTCCACGTGGACACCGGCCGCGTCCGCCAGTGGCGGGGCGCCTGATTCCGAGCCTCACCTCCCCCATCGCGGCAGCGATGGCGGGAGGGGGACCGTCCGCCGAGCCCGGCGCCCGCCGGGCGTAGAGCGGATGGTGGAGGGGGCGAGCCCCATCTCCAGAATCCAATACAGCCCGGTCGATCCGCCGCGCGTACGGCTCGCCCCCTCCACCACTCCCGCCGATGCTGCCGCATCGGGGGAGGTCAGGTCGGCGGCGTTTCCGGCGGCGGCTCGGGCTCGACCGTCGTCATGCCGGTGGCGGCGGCGTCGTCCTGGATCTGCTGTTCCTCCTGTGTCGGCGGTGGAGGCGGCGGCGGCGGAACTGCGGCCGGCGCGGCGACAGGCGCCTCGGCCGGCGTGGGCGGCGCGGCCTTCGGGGCCATCGGCGCCGCAGGCTCGGGCGTCAGGTCCCGGTCGAACTTCAGCGCGCGGCTGGCCGCCAGCGCGAGCAGGACCGCCACGCAGGCGCCCGCGATCCACAGCACCGTCCTGAACATCCCGCCCCCCTCAGGTCTTCTTCACGTCGGTCTTCGCCGCCGCAGCCGGCTTCGGCGTATCGGGCGCCAGCACGCCCACCCGCTGCAGAAGCTGGCGGTCCCAGTTGTACGGGTCCGAGCGGAAGTGCATCTCGCCGCCCGTGCCGGCGAACGCCGTCCAGTAGAAGATGAACACCGGCACCGTCGCAGGAAGCCGCGCCCGCACGGTCTTGTCGCCCTCGAGCTGGGTCCCGATCGCCTCGGGCGTCCAGGTGGCGTCGCCCTCCAGCAGCGCCTCGGCCAAGGCCCGCGGCTTCTCCACGCGCACGCAGCCGTGGCTGGCCTGCCGCGAGACCCGGTCGAAGCCGCCCTTCGACGGCGTATCGTGCAGGTAGACGGCGAACGGGTTGTCGAAGTCGAACTTGAAGCGGCCCAGCGCGCTCTGGTCGCCCGACGCCTGCTGGAGGCGCGGCTGCCCGCCCTCGACCGGGATGATCCGGTAGCCGTTGCGCGCCAGGTAGCCGGGGCTCGCCTTCTCCTTCGGCCACAGCTCGCGCGCCGCGATGCCCGACGGCACGTTCCAGGGCGGATTGATCACCACCGAATGGATGGCCGACGCCAGCATCGGCGTCTCGTCCCCGGGGCGGCCCGACACCGCCTTCATCGACAGCACCGGCTTGTCGTCGCGGAACAGGGTCACGATCGCCGCGCCCGAGTTCACCTGCACCCGCGTGGCCGGCATCGCCTGCGGCATCCAGCGCCAGCGCTCCATGTTGGCGATGATCTGCAGGACGCGCTGCCCGACCGGCTGGTTCAGGTAGGCGAGCGTGCCGGCGCCGACCACGCCGTCGGGCTTGAGGCCATAGCGGCGCTGGGCGCGGATCACCGCCTCCTTCAGCGGCGCGTCGAACACCGCCGCGCCGGTCGCCGGCAGCAGCGGATCCTCCGCCGCGAGGCGGGCCCGCAGTTCGGCGATGCGCGGGTCCTTGGAGCCCAGCTCCATCTTCCCGCCCTCGGCGACCTTCTTCCAGCCGCCGGCCGCGGCGATCTCGCGGTAGCGGGCCAGGCCGCGCTTCAGGGCCGTGTAGCCGGAATACCGGGGCGGCAGGCCGTCGAGCCACGCCTGCAGCCGCCCGTCGGCCAGCGCCTTCGCGAGGTCGGGCGCGGGGTCGTAGGGCGCCGGTCGCACCTGCCAGAGTTCGGGGAACTGCCCGGGGTCCATCCGGCCGATCTTCACGTCGTGGGCGTAGCGGACGAGGCCGTCGGCCAGCGCGGCCGCCTGCGCCGGCGTCAGCGGCTGGCCCTCGGCCAGGCCCGCCGGCAGGTAGTCCCTGGGCTGGAGCCCATGCAGGTCGGCGGCGGCCAGCGCCTTCAGCGCCACCGCCTGCTGGCTCGCGCTCAGCGGCGGGATCTCGACGGGCGGCGGAGGCGGCGGCGGGACGACCGCGGCGGGCGGAACCGGCAGCACCGGCGCGGGAGCAGGCGCCGGCTTCGGGGCGGCGGCCTTCGGCGCGGCGGCGGGCGCAGTCGCCTGCGCGGCCAGGACAGGATGGCCCAACGCCAGCGGCGCCAGCGCGGCCAAGGCCAGGCAGCGTCGAAAGCGTCCGCCTCGCGATCCGTACATTCTGGCGCCCGCCCCTTCTCTCACTGTCGGGATCATCTACGTGAGCCCGTGACCCCAGGATGAACGCACAGATGGGCTCGTCGGGCAGGTGTGTCGACGTCGCCGCATGAGATGACAGTCGCACCGTCACCTGCATGCAACATCGCGCGTCTCAGCGGGTCGGATATGCGTGCGATTCGCCGTGCGGGTCCGTCACTTCCCCGTCACCGGCGTAGCAGGGCCCGACCGGCGACTTCCCGTGCCCTCCCGGGATGTCGAGGATGTAGGTCGGCTGGCAGAGGCCCGAGACGCGCCCGCGCAGATCGCGCATCAGCGCCTGCCCCTCGGCGATGGTGTTGCGGAAGTGGCCGGTGCCGGGCGCCAGGTCCGGATGGTGCAGGTAGTAGGGCTTGATCCGCAGCTCCACGAGGCGCCGCATCAGCGCCTCCAGCACCGCCGCGGCGTCGTTCACGCCCTTCAGCAGCACCGTCTGGCTCACCATCGGGATGCCGGCGTCGAGGATGCGGGCGCAGGCCGCCGCGGCCTCGGGCGTCAGTTCGTCCGGGTGGTTGGCGTGCAGGCCCACCCAGGTGGTCTTGCCCGGCGCCTTCAGGGCCGCGACCAGCTCCGGCGTGACCCGTCCCGGATCGACCGCCGGGACCCGCGTGTGGAAGCGCACGATCTTCACGTGCCCGATCTTCGCCAGCCGCGCCGTCAGGTCGCTGAGCCGCCGCGGCGACAGGATCAGCGGATCGCCGCCGGTGACGATCACCTCCCAGATCTCCGGCCGCCCGGCGATGTAGGCCATCGCCGCATCGAGCTGTGCGGCGCTCAGCGGCCGGATGCCGTCGGGCCCCACCATCTCGCGCCGGAAGCAGAACCGGCAGTAGACCGCGCAGGCATGATTCGCCTTCAGCAGCACCCGGTCCGGGTAGCGATGCACCACGCCTTCGACCGGGCTGAACGCCTCGTCGCCGATCGGGTCGGCCCGTTCCTCCGGGGCCTGGACCAGCTCGTCCGCGGTCGGCACGAACTGGCGCGCCATGGCGTCGTTGTCCGGGATCGCCGCGGCCATCGCCGGCGTGATCGCCACCGCGTAGCGCGCGGCCACCGCCTCCAGCTCCGCGACCCGCCCGGGCGCGGCCAGCCCGGCGCCGACGAGGTCGGCCGGCGTGCGGAGGGTGCGGGGGCCAGGCATGGCGCGCCACATAGAGGGGCCGGCGTCGCACCGCAACGCCGTGCGATGCCGCGGTCAGGCGCTGTGCGTCGTGTCCGGCAGGCTGAGGATGCGCTTGCTGACGATGTTGAACTGGACTTCCTGGCTGCCGCCGTAGATCGACATGGCCTTGCCCCAGAGCCAGGCGCGGACCGCCTCGATCTCGTCGGGCGCGAAGTCCTTGCCGTCCCAGCCCAGGCCCTGCGACCCCATCAGCTCCAGCGTCAGTTCGGCGCGGGTCTGGGCGACCCAGGTGGCCGAGTTCTTCAGCACCGACGGCGCATTGCCAGGGCTGTTGTTGCCCTTCGCCTCGGCGGCGGCGCGGGCCAGCGTCAGGCCGTGGGCGCGGGCGTCCATCTCGTGCTTCACCAGGCGCGAGCGGAAGTCGGCGTCGGCCAGCCGGCCCTTGTCGTCCACGCCGATGTAGTCCTTGGCGATCAGGTTCAGCGGCTTGGGCGGACGGCCGCCCATCACCGAGCCCGTCTGGCTGGCGCGCTCGTGCTGCAGCAGGCGCTTGCCGACGGTCCAACCCACATTCAACTGTCCGAGGAGCGCGTCCTTCGGCGCCGTCGCGTCGGTCAGGAAGGTCTCGCAGAACGGCGAGGCGCCCGAGATCAGGCCGATCGGCCGCGTCTCGACGCCCGGCTGGCGCATGTCGAGCAGGAAGAAGCTGATGCCCTCGTGCTTCTTCGCCGATGGGTCGGTCCGCGCCAGCAGGCCGCACCAGTCCGAGTGCTGGGCTCCGCTCGTCCACGTCTTCTGGCCGTTGAACACCCACTTGTCGCCGGCGTCCTCGGCCTTCATCTGCAGGCTGGCCAGGTCCGAGCCGGCGTTCGGCTCGGAATAGCCGACGCACCACTGCACCTCGCCCCGGATGATCGGCGGCAGGTGCCTGGCCTTCTGCTCCTCGGTGCCGTAGTCCATGATCGTCGGGCCGATCATGGTCACGCCCATCCCGAACATCAGCGGGTTGAAGGCGCCCAGCTTGCTCATCTCCTGCCCCAGCACGCGGGCCTGGGCGACCGAGAGGCCGCCGCCGCCGTACTGCGTGGGCCACGTGGGCGTACCCCAGCCCTTCTCGCCCATGGCCTTGCGCCACCTGGCGAGGTCGGGGTCGGACGAGCGCGCCTCGGCCGAGCTCAACGCCGCGGCCTTGCCCTTCAGCGCGGCCGGGAAGTTGGCCTCCAGCCAGCTCCGCGCCTCGGCCCGGAAGGCCTCCAGATCGGTGTCGGCGCCAAAGTCGGCCATGGGAACGCTCCTCGAAGATCCGGCGCGGAACCTGGAGTCCGCGAGTATGGCCGCCACCCTAATTCGGATGACGCAACGAAAGCGAAGCGCCCTTTCGGCGCATGCCTGAACCTCCCCTACCCCATCCCGACGTTGAGCCGGGCGGCTTCCGGCCCTACTGAGGCGTCCGGCCGGACGCACGCATGAACCCCTGGATCCATCTCGACACCGCGCAGATCCCCGGCGGCGGCGAACTGCGGCTGATGCAGCGCGGGCAGGACTATTCGATCATGTCGGGGTCGATCGAGCTGATGAACAGCCGGCTCTACGGCTCGGAGGTCGCGCTGTGCGACCTCGCCGTCGCGAAGCTGCCGCCGAGCAAGGCGCCGCGCATGCTGATCGGCGGCCTCGGCATGGGCTTCACCGTGCGCGCGGCGCTGGCCGCCCTGCCGAAGGAAGCCCAGATCACCGTCGCCGAGCTCGTGCCGCAGGTGATCGACTGGGGCCGCACGCACATGGCCCGCCTCTACGGCGATAGCCTCGACGACCCGCGCGCCCGCGTCGTCCTGACCGACGTCGCCGACCTGCTGGCCGCAGCGAAGCCGCCCTACGACGTGATCCTGATGGACGTGGACAACGGCCCCGACGGCCTGAACCGCGACGCCAACGACGGCCTCTATTCCGTGGCCGGGCTGGCCGCGATGCGGCGTGCGGTGAAGACGGGCGGCGTGCTGGCCGTCTGGTCCGCCGGGCCCGACCAGGCCTTCGCCGGCCGCCTGCGTCGCGCAGGCTTCGCCGTCACCGAGCACCGCGTGGGCGCCAGCCCCTCGGGCAAGGGCCCGCGCCACATCATCTGGGTCGGCGTGGCGCGGTGAAGGCCTGCGGCCCCTGCACCCTGTGCTGCAAGGTGCTGGCCGTCGCCGATCTCGCCAAGCCGGTCGGCAGGCTCTGCGAGCACGCGAAGCCAGGCGCCGGCTGCACGATCTACGAGACCCGCCCGCACGCCTGCCGCAGCTTCGAATGCGTCTGGCTGATGGACGACGAGATGCCCCACCGCTTCCGTCCCGATCAGACCAAGGTGGTCCTCGACCAGGACGCCGAAGGCCTCTGGCTCATCGCCCGCTGCGACCCCGCCAACCCGCAGGCCTGGCGCCGCAACCCGATGTACGCCGCCCTGAAGGGCCGCGCCGAGGACACCTGGGGCTCCAGCCGCATCGTCCTCGCCACCGCCGGCCGCCGCACCTGGCTCGTCACCCCGCGCCAGGACGTGGACCTGGGCGAGGTAGACCTCTCCGCCGGCCTGAAGGTCACCGAGCGGCCGGACGGCTCGATCGAAGTGACCGCCGCGGGCTCACGGACCAGCGGTCGCGCCAACCTGTCGGCGCGGCGTGCGCCGCAGGCGCGCTGATTCCCACCACGAAGGGCACGAAGAACACGAAGGCTCCGAGAGGCGCGCCGCGCTCAGCCCCTCCCCGGCCCTTCGTGTTCTTCGTGCCCTTCGTGGTTGAACCGACACGGCGCTGCCGCGCCATCGAAGTTGACAGGTCCGCGCAACCTACCGGCGCCGCAGTCCGCGCTACTCCCCGCCGCGCGGTGGAGGCGGCGTACAGGCGCCGTAAATCTTGTCCAGCTCCGCAAGATACTCCGTCATTGGCGGCAATCCGATCTCGCGGCGGCGCTTGTCCAGACTCTCCGGATCCTCGATGTCTTCAGGCCGCGCGTGCCGTTCGCCCTCGCACGTCGGACGCTGCGTGCCGAACCGCTGGGGACGTCCTTCCTGCACGGCCACGCGGTCGAACAGGGTCGCATAGCCGCGCGGCGTCTCGGCGCCGACCAGCGGCTGCATCTTCGAAAGCACGAGCTTCTGGAACGTATCGTCGTTGGAGTGGCTGACGATCAGGTCGGCTGCGGCCTCGGCCCGTGGGCCGACCTCGCTGCGCCGAAACCACGGCCCGTCGCCAAGCAAGGCCTTCAGGCGTGCGGTGTGCTGCTGATCGATCGGGCGGTAGTGTTCTCGCCATACGTCATCGAGGTCGGCCCGTTCGGCGTCCGTGGCGGTTCGGCGCAATGCGAGGAAACGGTCGCGCATGAGGCGGTCGACGGCCCCCATTCCGGCCAGCTCGCTCACGATCTGCTGCTTGGCGCGAACCTGTTCAATGGCGACGAGCGCCGCCTTGCCCGCAGGCGTCGCCTGAGCGCGGGCTGTCTGAGCGTGCGCAAGGCCGAACGCCAGCGTCAGGACACAAACCCATATCCCGAACGGGATGTCGATTCTTCGAGCCATCATCGTCTTTCACGGATAGGTCGGCCGGAACCGCCCGGCCGACGTGGCGGCGGCCCTTGCCTTCCCTACGGCCCGTAGCTCACCGCCATCCCGGCCCGCACGTCCTGCTGCACGCCGTACTGCGGGAAGGGGTAGCGGAAGCCGTTCTTGCTGAGGGCCTTCATGCCGGCGATGGCCTTGACCAGGTGCTCGCCGGGCAGCGCCATCAGCATCTCGTCGTCCAGCACGCCGCCGTACCTCCGCTCGGCGAAGCAGGGGATGGAGAGGCTGGGCTCGTGCGTCGTCAGCGCCCGGCCCCAACTGTCGGCGCAGGCGCTCTCGCCCACCACGCCCCAGTCGAACTTCCTGTACCCGGACCACTGCAGCCCGTTGATGAAATAGATCATCGCGCCGGGCGTGGCGTAGAAGAGCGCGATGTCGAAGTCGGCGATCTTGCCGGCGCTCAAGGGGCCGATGGCCAGCGCCTCATAGCGCCCGTCCGGCACGCAGTGCATCGCCGCCTGGTGCGCGGTGGCGTCCTCGACGGTCTCGAACCAGACGCCGGTCATGTGCTTCCCCGACCGCCACTCCGGCGTCTTCGCCCCGCCCAGCCCCACGACGGCGCGGCACTGGCTCCCGACGAGGTCGTCCGCGGTCACGCCCACCGTCCAGCCCAGCCGCGACGCCTGCCCCACGAGCTGGTCCAGCGTGTGGACATGCTGCGGCCGTCGGATGCGCGGCACGGCCTCCATCTCGGCGCGGTCCTCGTAGAGCTTCATCCCGAACGGGATCGACCGCAGCTTCAGGAGCTGCTCCAACTCGGCGGTGATGACGGGCCAGTCCATTGGGGCCTCCCTGGCGTTTTCCGCCACGCTGGAGTTGTCGGAGCCGGGGCGCAAGCCTCAGGATTCGGGGGACGTCGGGCGCTTGCTCCCCGAGGCGCGGAAACGACGCTTCTCCGCCAATCGACGCCTCAGCTCTTCCTGGTGCTGAAGGGCCAGTTCACGCTCCTCCCCTTGCTGCATCCAGAACACGGGTGTCAGAACGCCATCTCCTACTGCGCCCTTACGCAGAATAAGGCGTGACCGAATCTCGCCCGTCAGCAGGAAGTGGTTGGCGTCGCGCAATCGCCTCTCCAGATGTCGGATTTCGCGCCGCAGCGACCGACGACCGCTCGTCCACTCAAAGCGAAGCAGTCCGCCGAATAGCCATGGCCGCCGGTCGAGTAGGATGACGTCCACGATGTGCCCTTTCGCCGTTGTCGGCGACTGGTCAGGACGCAGCATGCGCTCAAGCTGATCCGTCCTGAGATCGAGCGCGAACTTGGGCCTGCCGTATCGATCCCAGGTGAAGAAGATCTGGTCGGTGTAGCCATCCCGTTCACGGATCCAGTTGTTGATCCGGGGCGCACCCCACCAATCCGGCGTGCCCTTCGGTGGGTTGTCGAACCCCCAGGACGTCATCAGCGGCCGGACGGCCTTTCTGATCTCGTTCCGGAAGCGGGCCGTGTCCGAAGGCTGCTTCACCATCTGCCCCACGCGCTTGGCTCGTCGTCCTCAAGGTACACTGCGAACGGCGAGGCGGCCGCACCGCCCATCTTGCCAAAATCGCTGTATCGCCAGCCGTCCACAACATAGTCGACGTCGGGCCGGGCCTGCGCCTCGATCTGACGCGGGCTCAGCTTCGCCGTCGGACCCACCTTGGACTCGCCGATGCCGTAGCTCTTTCCGGGCTGGTTCGTGTCGAACTGGAGGTCCGTGACGGTGTACCGGCGACCGCCCAGCTTGAAGCGCCGGCCTTGTCGGTAGGGGACACCATCGCCTCGCGCCATCGTCTTCATCTGCGACGCCAGCTCTCCGAGGTTGCCCTTGTCGCGGATCGACAACCTGCTCGTCCCATAGGCCGCCCCGGCTCCGCCGAGGCCGCCCAGGATTGCGGAGGCTTGGGCATTGTCGATCGCGTCGTCCACGGAGGTCGGCCGCCCGGCGAACCGATCTTGCGCGACAGTGGTCGCCACGCCGCCCAGGCCCCCACCGATCACCGGCCCCAGCCGGAGCGTTCCAACGCCGTCGATGGCGCCGCCCAACGCTGCGCCGCCGTAGCCGCTCGCTGGGCTGACGCGACCCGACATCGCGTCCGAAACGGCTTGCGACACCAAGCCCGCCCCAGCCCCGCCCGTAGCCGCCATGGTGGTCAGCCCACGCGGATCGAGCGCATAGCGGGACTTCGTGAGCGCCTGCACGAGTTCCGCGCCGCGCGGCGTCAGGGCCACTGCGCCCCGGAGCGTCGCCGGCGCGCCGAGCACGGCGATTCCGGTTCCGACGCCTGCAATCCGGCCGGCGTTCCTGGCCAGACCGTAATGCTCCTGGTCGTAGGCGTCCTCTGCCCGCTTGACGTCCATGTTCTGCGAGTAGCGATCGCCAAACCCGGCAAGGCCGCCTTCGGCCAGGGCGCCGCCCGCGGACAAGGCGCGATCCGCGAGATGAAAGGACGCCTCATCGACGAAACCGCTGGTGGCGGCCCTGGCCTGCTCCCTGGCCTTCTTCAGGGCTTGCTCTCTCTGGTAGGCGTCGGGCGAAGCGACCGCACGGACGAACTTCTCCGTCTCGCGCACCGCCGCCTGCGCCTTCGGCGCGGCCTTCCGCGCCGCCGTCTCGGCCAATACCACGGGCAACTGGCCGGTGACGGCCGCCAGGCCCAGGCGCCGCACGTCGGCCGGCGTCCGGGCGATGACTTGCTGACCTGTCCTTATCGCGGCGGCGTAGACTTGGCGGCCTCGGGCTTCGAGGTCGTTCGCGGCGTGCCTCAGTTCGGCCTGACGCTGCCTGATCCACCGCTCCGTCGCCTCGCGCTGCGCGCGCAACTCCTCTTGCAGGCTCGCGGCCATGCTGGTTCCCCTTTCCTGATGCTTTTGCAGGGCAGGGGCGCGAGGGACGAGGCCCGCCTAGGCAGGCTTGTTCGTGCGAGACGCGTTATCCCAGCTTCGAGCCACAATCTCATACACGGCCGAGCCTGCCAAGAACAAACGATGAACATATTGAGAGCCAATCGACCCTCGGCGACCCGGGCGAGCACCCTTCTCCCCTCAAGGGAAGGCGGCGCGCCGGATGAGGGGTTCGTGCAAGCCCTTCGGCTTCGGTGGCGCGTCGGCGCCGCTTTGATTCAACCACGGAAAACACAGAAAACACGGAAGGCGGCGGCTCCCGCGGATGGAGCCTCTTCCGTGTTTTCTGTGTTTTCTGTGGTCCATCTCAAAGGCGCCTGCGGCGCGCAGGATGCTCGCTCGCTCGCCCGGCGCGGCGCCTCATCCGTCAGCCTGCGCGCCGGACGAGCGGTTGTGCGAGCTTTCCAGCCGCGTGGGCGCGTCAGCGCCGACTTGATTCAACCACGGACCACACGGACCACACCGACGCGGCTGCCGCGCCCCGGAACCCGTCCGTGTGGTTCGTGTGGTCCGTGGTTCCAAATGAGGGCGCCTTCGGCGGGCAGGGTGCTCGCCCGCCCGGCGCGCCCCCTCACCCGTTCGCCTCAGCCGTGACCGTTTCCTTCGCGCCCGCCTCGCGCCACGCCTTCCACAGCCGCTTCGCTTCAGCCTTGGCCGGACCCACCGACGCCTCCTTCACATGGCCGAAGCCGCGGATCTGCTGCGGGACGGCCGCGAGCTGGACCGAGAGGCGGTGGTTGGCCTGGGTGAGGCCGGCGGCCAGCTTGTCGATGTCGGCTTCGAAGTCGGCGATCAGGCCGCGCTCCATCCTGCGCTCGGCGGTCCTGCCGAAGACGTCGAGGACGCCGCCGCGCAGGCCCTTCAGCCTGGCCAGCGCCGGGAACGCCAGGTCCAGCATCCAGGGCGGGAAGGCCATCTTCACCGGCTTGCCATCCGGCCCCTTGCGGGCCAGCAGCGGCGGGCTGAGCCACACCTTGGCCTTGCCGCCCTTGAAGGTCTCGGCGCGGTACTTCGCGAAGCGGCCGTCGGTGTAGAGCCGCGCCACCTCGTACTCGTCCTTGTAGGCCATCAGCTTGTAGAGGCTGACCGCGACGGCGCGGGTGAGGTCGGTCGAGCCCAGCGCGGCCTCGGCGGCGCGCACCGTCTCCACGCGGGCGAGGTACCGGTCGGCGTAGGCCTTGTCCTGGTAGGCGGCGAGCTCGGCCGCGCGGTGCGCGATCAGCTCGCCGAGCGGCATGGTCTCGGGCGTCGGCACGTCGTCCTCGCGCTTGCCGCGGGCCGAGGGGTCGTGGGCCGCCTTCCGGCCGAGCTCGAAGGCCTGCAGGTTGGCCTCGGCCTCGACGCCGTTGAGCTGGATGGCGCGGTAGAGCGCGCGGCTGGAGACCGGGATCACGCCCTTCTGCCAGGCGAAGCCCAGCATGATCATGTTGGCGTAGATCGCATCGCCGAGCCGGCTCTCGGCCAGGTGGCTGGCGGGCGCCGCGTCATAGCTCTGGACCGCCGCGGCGATGCGCCGGCCCTGCTCGTCGGCGTCGAAGCGCACGTCGCGGTCGGTGACGAAGTCGGCGGTGGGCGCGAAGTCGGCGTTGCCCACGGCCACCGTCCGGTCCTTGGCGTAGAGCGCCAGCGCGTCGGGGCCGGCGGCCGAGAGCAGGTCGCAGGCGATCAGCACGTTGGCCGAGGCGGCCGGCACGCGGCCGCCGATGGTGGTCGTCTCGGTCTCGCCGATCCGCACGTGGCTGAAGACCGCCCCGCCCTTCTGCGCGAGGCCGGTCATGTCGACCACGCTGGCCGAGCGGCCGTCGACGTGGGCCGCCATGGCCAGGATCGACGCCACGGTCGTCACGCCAGTGCCGCCCACGCCCGTGAAGACGATGTTGCGGACGCCCTTCAGGTCCTGGAACGCCGGCAGCGGCGTCGAGTCGGCCGTCAGCGCCGGCATCTTCTCGCGGTGGGCGTTCTCGGCGCCCTCCAGCGTGATGAAGCTGGGGCAGAAGCCGTCCAGGCACGAATAGTCCTGGTTGCAGGTCGACTGGTTGATCTTCCGCTTGCGGCCGAATTCTGTGTTCAGCGGCTCGACCGAGACGCAGTTCGACTTGACCGAGCAGTCGCCGCAGCCCTCGCAGACCAGCGGGTTGATCATCACCCGCTGCGGGGCGGCGGCCATCTTGCCGCGCTTCCTGCGGCGGCGCTTCTCGGTGGCGCAGACCTGGTCGTAGATCAGCACCGTGACGCCGGCCGTGTCGCGCAGCTCGCGCTGCACCTTCATCAGCTCGATGCGCGGCCGCACCTCGACGCCGGGAGCCAGGTCGGTGACCTTCTCGTAGCGCTCGGGCTCGGCGGCCACGACCACCACCTTGGCCACGCCTTCCGAGGCGAGCTGGCGGGTGATCTGCGGAACCGTGAAGCCGCTCTCGGCCCGCTGGCCGCCCGTCATGGCGACCGCGTCGTTGAACAAGAGCTTGTAGGTCATGTTGGCGCCCGCCGCGACGGCGGCCCGGATCGCCAGCGAGCCGGAGTGGTTGTAGGTGCCGTCGCCGAGGTTGACGAAGACGTGCTTCTCGTCGGTGAAGGGCGAGGCCCCGACCCACGAGAGGCCCTCGCCGCCCATGTGGCTGTTCAGGTCGGTCGACGGGTCGTTGAAGCTGGCCATGTAGTGGCAACCGATGCCGGCCAGGGCGCGGCTGCCCTCGGGCAGGCGGGTCGAGGTGTTGTGCGGGCAGCCCGAGCAGAAGAAGGGCTTCCGCTGCTGGTCGGCCGAGAGCGTGACGGCGGCCATCGAGGCGGCCGAGACGCGGTTCAGGTAGTCGTAGACGCGGTCCATGTGGCCGCCGGCCGGCAGGCGGTCGGCGATGGCCAGCGCGATCTCGGCCACCGACAGCGACGTGAGCTCGGAGAGCAGCGGCGCGCCCTTCTCGTCGGCCTTGCCGATGATCACTGGCCGGGCGTGGGCGGGCAGGTCGTAGAGCGCGGCGCGGGCCTGGGTCTCGATCAGCGGCCGCTTGTGCTCGATCACCATCAGGGTCTCGAGGCCGGCGGCGAAGGCGCGGATGCCGGTCGGCTCCAGGGGCCAGGGCATGCCGACCTTGTAGATGGCGACGCCCAGCGATGCGGCCTCGGCCTCGGCGATCCCCATGGCGGCGAAGGCCTCGATGACGTCCTTGTAGGCCTGGCCCTGGCAGACGATGCCCAGGCGCGGCCGGGCCGCGCCCAGCATGATCCGGTCGATCCGGTTGGCGCGGGCGAAGGCCAGCGCCGCGGGGATCTTCTGGGTCCGCAGGCGCCGCTCCTTGTCGAGCGGCTGGTCCTTGAGTCGGATGCCGAGGCCGCCCGCCGGGAGGCGGAAGGTCTCGGGCGTCACGAACCGGTGGCGCGAAAGCGAGACGTCGATGGTCGCGCCGGAGTCCATGGTGTCGGCCAGCGCGATCATCCCGACCCAGAGGCCGGAGAAGCGGCTGAGCGCGAAGCCCAGCAGGCCGTAGTCCAGCACCTCCTGCACGTCGGCCGGCGACAGCACCGGCATCTCGAAGTCCTGGAAGGCGTACTCCGACTGCGACGGGAGCGTGGAGGACTTGCAGGTGTGGTCGTCGCCGGCCACCGCCAGCACGCCGCCCTTGGGCCAGACGCCGGCGAAGTTGGCGTGCTTGAAGGCGTCGCCGGTGCGGTCGACGCCGGGCGCCTTGCCGTACCACATGCCGAAGACGCCGTCGTAGCGCGCGCCCGGGAACAGGTTGGCCTGCTGGCTGCCCCACACCGCGGTCGCCGCGAGGTCCTCGTTCAGGCCCTCCTTGAACACGACCTCGGCCGCTTTCAGGGACTTGCCCGCGCGCGCGGCCTGCTGGTCGAGCCCGCCCAGGGGCGAGCCGCGATAGCCCGAGACGAAGCCTGCCGTGTTCAGCCCCGCCGCCCGGTCGAGCCGCCTCTGGTCCATCAGGACCCGCAGGAGCGTCTGCACCCCGGTGATGAACACCCGGCCATCCGTGAGCAGAAATTTGTCGTCGAGCGTCACTTCCTGGTGGCGCATCGCAATTTTCTTCCTTTCGGGCCTCCCCACGCCGCCTGCAAGATCATATAAGTGCGCCGCAAATGCTTGCCAAAAGCATGCCCCGCGACATCCCATCCGGGGCAAGAACCATATGCCCTTATGGCGTCAACAGGAGGAAAACTTGTCCGAGGCCCTCGACGCGGTCGATGCCAAGATCCTGGATCTGATCCAGCACGACGCGGGTTTGTCCGTCGCCGAGATCGCCGAGCGGGTCGGTTTGTCGTCCAGCCCCTGCTGGCGGCGCATCAAAAGGCTGGAAGACGCCGGCGTGATCCAGCGCCGCGTGACCATCCTGGACCGCGACAAGCTGGGCCTGGGCTTCGAGGTCTATTGCACCGTCAAGCTCAGCCTGCCGACCAAGGAGAACCTCGAGAGCTTCGAGACCGCCATCGGCAAGCTGGCCGAGGTGGTTCAGTGCGCCACGGTCACCGGGGCGTGCGACTACGAACTGCGGATCGTCACCCGCGACATGCATGCCTTCGACGACTTCCTGCGCGACAGGATCCTGGGCCTGGGCCTGGTGTCGAACATCGAGAGCCGCATCGTCATCCGCTCGGTGAAGAACACCACCGCCGCCCCGCTGGGCCTTGTCAGCCCCTATGTGAGCGCGCAGGGGTAGGTCTCCCCAAAGGAGCCTCGCCATGATCGACCTCGTGATCGACCAGCGCCGCAAGGACCTGGGCGGGTTCGAGGTGGGCCGGGTCCTGCCCTTCGCCAGGCGCCGCATGGTCGGGCCGTTCGTGTTCTTCGACCACATGGGCCCGGTGGACTTCCAGCCCGGCTTCCCGCGCAGCGTCGACGTGCGGCCGCACCCGCACATCGGGCTCTCGACCGTCACCTACCTGTTCGACGGCGCGATCACCCACCGCGACTCCACCGGCGTGACGCAGGACATCCACCCCGGCGAGGTGAACTGGATGACCGCGGGCTCGGGCATCACCCACTCCGAGCGGTTCGAGACCCTGCGCGACGAGGGCGGGTCGATGCACGGCATCCAGGCCTGGGTGGCGCTGCCGGCCGAGCTGGAGGAGACCGCCCCGGCCTTCGCCAACCACGGCCCGGACGACCTGCCCACCTACGAGGGCGGCGGCCTGTGGGCGCGGCTGATCGTCGGCAAGGCGTTCGGCGCCGAGGCCAAGGTCGCCACCCACTCGCCGATGTTCTACGTCCACTGGCGCCTCGACGCGGGCGCGCAGGCCGAGCTGCCGGCGGAGTATCCCGAGCGCGCCGCCTACGTCGCCCAGGGCCAGGTCGAGGCGGAGGGCCGCATCTGGCAGGCGGGCCAGATGCTGGTGTTCGCGCCCGGCCAGCCGGTGCTGTTCAAGGCCGTCACGCCGGCCATAATGATGCTGCTGGGCGGCGAGCCGCTGGGCCCGCGCTTCATCGAGTGGAACTTCGTCTCCTCATCGAAAGAGCGGATCGAGCAGGCCAAGGCCGACTGGCGCGCCGGGCGCATGAAGCTGCCCGACGCCGACCACGACGAATGGATCCCGCTGCCCGAGCCCGCGCCGCCGGCCAACCCGATGAGTTGAGGCCGGGTCCGCGCCGCTGTAGAGCCCGCCCATGCACGTCAGCGTCTTCGACCTCTTCAAGCTGGGGGTCGGCCCGTCCAGCTCGCACACCATGGGGCCGATGACGGCGGCGGGCCGTTTCCTGGAACGCCTGGGCGGCGACCTTGCGCGGACGGCGCGGGTGGAGACGACGCTCTACGCCTCGCTGGCGCTGACGGGCCGCGGGCACGCGACCGACCGGGCCGTGATCCTGGGGCTCGCGGGCTTCCAGCCGCGGACGCTGGACCCGGATGAGGCCGACGTCGTGATCGCGGCCGTGCGCGCGGGCGGCCGACTGAAGCTGGGCGGGACGCACGACATCGCCTTCGACGAGGCGCGCGACATCCTCTGGGAGGGGCGCACCCGGCTCCCGCAACACCCCAACGCCCTGAAGTTCACGGCCTTCGACGCCGGGGGCCGGGCGCTGGGCGAGCGGACCTACTTCTCCATCGGCGGCGGCTTCGTGCGCGACGAGGACGAGATCGCCCGGAACGCCCCGCCGGCGCGGGCGCTGCCGATCCCCTATCCGTTCGCCTCGGGCGCCGAGCTGCTGGAACAGGCCGAGACGGCGGGGCTGAGCATCGCGGAGCTGATGGCGGCCAACGAGCTCTCGGTGCGGACCGAGGCCGGGATCGACGCCGGCCTCGATGAGATCGCGCAGGCCATGTACGCCTGCATCGACCGCGGCATGAGGACCGAGGGCGTCCTGCCGGGGTCGCTGAAGGTGCAGCGCCGCGCCCACGGCATCTGGAGGAACCTGGTGGAGAACGCCGACCGCCAGATCGCCGACCCGCTGTCGGCGCTGGACTGGGTGAACCTCTGGGCGCTGGCGGTGAACGAGGAGAACGCCGCGGGCGGCCGGGTGGTCACGGCGCCCACCAACGGCGCGGCGGGCCTGCTGCCGGCGGTGCTGCGCTACTACGACCGCTTCCACGGCGGCACGGCGGCGGGGCGGCGCACCTTCCTGCTGACCGCCGCGGCGATCGGGGCGCTCTACAAGCGCAACGCCTCGATCTCGGGGGCCGAGGTGGGCTGCCAGGGCGAGGTGGGCGTGGCCTGCTCGATGGCGGCGGCGGGACTGGCGGCGGCGCTGGGCGCCACCAACGCCCAGATCGAGAACGCCGCCGAGATCGGGATGGAGCACAACCTCGGCCTCACCTGCGATCCCATCGGCGGGCTGGTGCAGATCCCCTGCATCGAGCGCAACGCCATGGGCGCGGTGAAGGCCATCGACGCCAGCCGCCTGGCCATGCTGGGCGACGGCCAGCACACCGTCAGCCTGGACAAGGTCATCGCCACCATGAAGCGCACCGGCGAGGATATGAGCCACGTCTACAAGGAGACCAGCCTGGGCGGGCTGGCGGTCAACCTGGCCGAGTGCTGAGGCTCAGGCCGAGAGCGCCTTGCGGGTCTGTTCCCAGTACTGGACGCCGGTGATCAGGGTCGCGAGGGTGGCGATCCAGAAGAGGGCGTGGGCGGCCACCTCGAAGCCCTCGCGGAAGGGCGTGCCGTCGGGGAGGCTGAAGGCGCCCCAGGCGGCGACGACCAGCTCCATGGCCAGCGCCGTGAGCTGGAGCGTCGTCTTCCACTTGGCGAGCAGGGTCACGGGCAGCTTCACCCCCTTGCCGGCGCCCACCTCGCGCAGGGCCGAAACGGTGAACTCGCGGAAAAGTATCAGGCCGGCGGGAAGAACAACCATAGGTTGGGGACCCAGGGATAGCAGGCCCAGGATCGCGCCGCAGACCAGCACCTTGTCGCCGATCGGGTCGAGGATGGCGCCCCAGACGCTCTCGGCGTGGAGCTTGCGGGCCAGCCAGCCGTCGAAGAAGTCGGTCACGGCCGCCAGGACGAAGGCGTAGACCGCCCAGCGCTGCAGCGCGAACTGGGTCTCGGGCTCGATGCGGTTCGAGAGGTAGGGCAGCGCCCCGGCCGCGGCGGCGAGCGCCACGAACATGAACAGCGCCATGACGAGGCGCGAGGCGGTCAGGATGTTGGGTAACGACTTCATGCGGCGAATCGAGCGTCCAAGCTTGGGCTTCGTTCCCGAGCTTAGCTGCTTCGTCTCGCCGCGGCCACGCCGCGCGCGGGCCTACGCCAGGCCGAACCCGGTCGTCAGCAGCATGATGGCGGCGGCGGCGAGGCCGGTGGAGACGACGAGCAGGGCCACGGCCCAGGGCGACGGGCGGGCGTCGGTCGCGGCCTTCGCGGTCTTGCGGGTCATCGGGGTCGGGGCTCCGGGATCCATCCTGGCCGCCGGTCTCGCAAGCCCGCCTTGAACCGCGCATGAACGCCGCCGTCAGGGAGGTTACCGCGGCCGGTAACCTCCCGGACCGCCGAGCGGGCGCCTAGAACCTCGACTGAAGGCGGACGGATCAAGGCTTTTGTGCGCTGCACACGGGGCGGCGGGGCGGATGGGGGCGGACCTTCGAGCTGCGTTGGCGCGTCAGCGCCGCTTTGATTCAACCACGGAAAACACAGAAAACACGGAAGGCGGCGGATCCCACAGGGCCCTTCTGTGTCCTCCGTGTTTTCTGTGGTTCAGTTTGAGGGCGCCTGCGGCGCGGGCTGCGCCGGCAGGTTGGCGCGACTGGGGTCGGTCCTCATGAGGGGGCGGACCTTCGAGCTGCGTGGGCGCATCAGCGCCGTTTCGATTCAACCACCAAGGGCACCAAGATCACCAAGGCGCCGCGGGTGAGCCGAGCGCGGGGCGCTTCCCGGACCCTTGGTGGTCTTGGTGGTCTTGGTGGTGAGAAATAGCGCGCCTGCGGCGCGGGCTGCGCCGTTGGCGCGCGTCCGTCCTCGATACCGCTCATCCCGGCATTCGCCGGGATGAGCGGAAGCCGGGATGAGCGGAAGCCGGGATGAGCGGAAATATTGAATTCGCTCGGAGGGGCTTGAGGCCGGGACCTAGAGCCAGCGGTCGGAGTCGTCGGCGGGGCCCGGCGGGGGCAGCGGCGTCTGGGGCTCGGACTTCGGCAGGGGATGGCCGTCGGGGCCGTAGCCGGGGGTCGGCGTGCCGGCCGCGTAGTGGCGGGCGCGGATGACGTGGGGCGGGTCGCCCCAGGGGCCTTCCGAGGTGCGCTCGGGCAGCATGGTCTCGCCGTTGGGGGTGTAGCAGACCACGCGGATCTGGCCGGTCTCGGGGTTCTTCTCGATCTGGAAGTGGCGGAAGAGGTAGGTATGCACCTCCTGCGGCCGGGGCGGCTCGACGGGCTTGAGCTTGCCGTGGGTGCGCGGCGACTGGATGGCGGCGGTCCAGCGCAACTGGGCGAGCTGCATGCGGGTGAGGAAGGTCGTCTCGGGCGTGGCGGCGAGCGCCATCCGCCACCCGAGGTCGGCGTAGCGGTCGGCCAGCGCCTCGCGCGCCAGGGTCAGCGCATCGCCGAACCCCGCCTCGTTCTGCCTCCAGTACATGATGGTCCAGATCGGCGGCATGCGCGGGTCGTCGGCGATGGCGGTCAGCGTCTCGCCCTGCGACACCCGGACCACGATCTCGTGGGCGGCGACGGGGTCGTAGCTCGACCCCACGCCGCCGCCCAGGCGCAGGCCCATGGCCTTGGCGCGGTCGTAGATCGCCTTGAAGCGGGGCAGCTCGCGCACCCAGCGGCCGACCGTGCCGCGGCTCGGCATGTCGGCGTCGGCGCAGATGGCGACGAGCTTCTCGCCGGCGGCGACGCGGGCGCAGATCGCCCGCGCGAGCCTGGCGGAATACTGGATGTAGGCGCGCGAGGCCCGGCGCCGGGGCGCAGGCTCGGGCGCGCCGCGCGGCAGGCGGCGGGGCGGCATGGGCATGTCCTCAGAGGCCCCGCGGGCGGCGCCGCGCAGAGCGTTTGCAGCGGATGGGAAGGCCGGCCGGCGAGGTGCTGCGCCCCGGGCGCAATTCACCAGCTTCGGTGACGGAATATGGGGGACGCGACGGCGGACGTCAAGAACAAAATGAGAACATTTAGCGCTCCCGGGCGCGGCAGCGCCTAGGGAGAGGCGGTGGGACGCCGGGGTGAGGAGCGGGCCTTCGCCTCCTCCCCCCGTTTGTCATCCCGGTTTGGGCGCAACCCAAGACCGGGACCCAACCCTCGGGCGTATCGACGGCAGGAGGACGGCCCTGGCGGTCGGGGCCGGATCACCATCTCAGAGCACCGGAGGGTTGGGTCCCGGTCTTTGGCCTTACGGCCAAAACCGGGATGACAAACGGGGGGTTGCTAGCGGGCCGCGCCTGCAACGGTCACCCTGTCGGCGATGGGCACGAGCGGCGCGTGATGGTGACCGGTGTGCGCGCCGAAGGCCTTGCCCCTGACCGTAACGGTCCTTCCCACCGCGGCCTTGAGCGCTCCGCGGATCGCGTCGTCGGACCCAACCGAGGGCCGTGCGTCGATGCCGTGTAGCGAGGCGTGACATCGACGCGGCCGGCCGGAAGCGCTCCGGCGCGACCGGGCCTGGGAGAGGAGGTGGGACGCCGGGGTGAGGAGCGGACCCGCGCCTTTCCCCCCGTTTGTCATCCCGGTTTGGGCGCAGCCCAAGACCGGGACCCAACCCTCGGGCGTATCGACGGCAGGAGGACGGCCCTGGCGGCCGGGGCCGGATCACCATCTCAGAGCACCGGAGGGTTGGGTCCCGGTCTTCGCGTGCCGCGAAACCGGGATGACAAACGGGGGGGATGACAAACGGGGCGGGGAGCGGACGCTTGCGTCCTCTCCGCTCCCGCTTTGCGGGGGGAGAGGAGTGGGACGTTTGCGAAGGGTGGTTGGCGGACCTCACCGCCCCCGCCCCCGCGCCGGCTGCGCTAGCGTGCGCGCCAGTGGTTGGCGATGAAGGCGCGGAGGTCGTGGTGGCAGGTGATCTCGACGTCGCGCAGGGCGGCGAGCTTTTCCGGCAGGTCGCCGCGGTCGAAGCGGGTGCGGGCCCTGGCGAGGGCGGCGGCGTAGGCGGCGTAGCGGGTGGCGTCGCCGGCCAGGCGGCGGTCGTCGTTGACGACGCTGATGGCCATGGCGGCGACGAGGGCGCCGGCGGCCACCTCCAGGGCGAGCTTCACGTCGGCGCCGCCCGGCGCGCGGTCCAGGGCGAAGACGAGCACGGCGGCCATGACGCCGGTGACCACGGCGGCGGCCAGCAGCAGGCGGCTCAGCATCCGGACCACCGAGGCCCGCTGGCCCGGCGCGCCCAGCGAGGCGCCGAGCTTGCGCTCCACGTAGGCGAGCTGGCCCTCCAGCCGCTGGCCGCGCAGCAGGGAGAGCAGGAGGTCGAGGTCCTTCGACGGCTCGGGGGGCGCAGGCGGCGTCGACCATTCGGGCGCGACCCAGGCCTCGGCGTCGTCCTCGACGGGGCGGGCGAGCCTCGGGACCTGGCCCGGCAGGTCCTCGGGCGCGGGCAGGCCTTCCAGCATGCGCGCCCGGGCGGCCCGCCAGTCGGCGAGCGCGGCGTCGTCGGACATGGCGCGGGCGGCCAGGCCCGGATTGTTGACCACCGCCTGGAAGTAGAGCGCCCTCACCCGCTCGGCCCCGAACCGCCGGGCCAGCGCGCGGGCCCTGGCCCCCGCGCCGAAGCGGTGGACGGCCATCATCGCGAGGCCCGCGACCACGAGCACGGCGGCCACCCGCTCCACCACCTGCTCGCCGCCGACGGCCAGGGGCGAGGCCATCGCGAGCACCAGGCCCAGCGTCGCCAGCGCCACCGAGAGCTGGCCGAACCGGCGGTCGCGGCGGCCGTCGCGGGTGGCGGGCGGATCGTAGCGGTCGAACAGCGCGCGCAGCTCGGGCCAGTCCAGCACGCGCAGGGCCTGCGGGTGGCGGGCGCCCAGGGCCGCGCGGGCGGCCTCGGTCTGCAGGACGTCGTCGTTGGTCCAGCCGGCCAGGACGTCGGCGAAGAGGCCCGGACGCGCCTCCGTCCCGGGCTGGGCGTAGCGGCGGGCCGTCGCCATCGCAGTCTCCCCCGACGTCCGGGGCCGCGCCGGGACGTCTCGGCGGGACTATGCGCGAATAACGGCGGTCGGCGGAAGCCCTACCCCTTGCGGAAGAAGTCGTGGATGCGCTGGGCGAGGGGGCCGCTGACGCCTTCCACCTTCGCCAGGTCCTCGACGCTGGCGCGGCTCACGCCCCGGGCCGAGCCGAAGGCGTGCAGCAGCGCGCGCTTGCGGCCGGGGCCGACGCCCTCGATCTCGTCGAGGGGGTTCTTCTTCAGGTCCATGGCGCGGCGGGTGCGGTGGGAGCCGATGGCGAAGCGGTGGGCCTCGTCGCGCAGGCGCTGGAGGTAGTAGAGGACCGGGCTCTTGGGCTCGAGCATGAAGTAGGGCTTGCCCGGGATGTAGAAGCGCTCGAGCCCGGCGTCGCGGTCGGGGCCCTTGGCGACGCCCACGACGGGGATGTCGTCGACGCCCAGGTCGGCCATGATCTCGACCACCACGCCCACCTGGCCCATGCCGCCGTCGATCAGGACCAGGTCGGGGCGGACCGCCTCGCCCCCCTTTCCCGAGAGCATCCCCTCCTCTTCCTCCTTCACCAGGCGGCCGAAGCGGCGGCGCAGCACCTCCTTCATCATCCCGAAGTCGTCGCCGGGGGTGAGGTCCGAGCCCTTGATGTTGAACTTGCGGTACTGGCTCTTCTGGAACCCCTCGGGGCCGGCCACGATCATGCCGCCGACGGCGTTCGTGCCCATGATGTGGCTGTTGTCGTAGACCTCGATCCGCTCGGGCGGCGCCTCCAGGCCGAACGCCTCGCAGACCTGGGCCAGCAGCTTCGTCTGCGCCGAGCCCTCGGCCATCTTCCGCCCCAGCGCCTCGCGGGCGTTGGTGAAGGCGTGCTGGACGAGCCCCTTCTTCTCGCCGCGCTGGGGCCGGGCGATCTCGACCCTGCGGCCCGACTTCTGGGCGAAGGCCTCGGCGATCAGGCCGCACTCGGCGGGCTCGACGTTGACCAGGATGAGCTTCGGGATCGGCTTGTCGTCGTAGAACTGGCCCAGGAAGGCGCCCATGACGTCGGCGTCCTCGTCGGACTTGTCCACGCCCCCCTGCGGAATCTTGGGAAAGTAGGCGCGGTTGCCCCAGTTCTGGCCGGCGCGGAAGAAGAAGACCTGGACGCAGGCCTGGCCGCCCTCGGCGTGCAGCGCGAAGACGTCGGCCTCGTCGACCGTCTCGGGGTTGATCGAGGTCTCCTGGGCGACGCTGGCCAGCGCGCGGATGCGGTCGCGCAGGCGGGCGGCCCGCTCGAACTCCATCTCCTCGGCCGCGGCGGTCATCTGCTCGGCCATCCTGGCGATCACCGCGCGGGACTTGCCGCGCAGGAAGTCGCCGGCCTGCTCCACGAGGCCGGCGTAGTCCTCGATGGAGACCAGCCCCGTGCAGGGCGCCGCGCAGCGCTTGATCTGGTGCAGCATGCAGGGGCGCGTGCGGCTCTCGTAGACGCTGTCGGAGCAGGAGCGGAGCAGGAACGCCTTCTGCAGGGTGTTCAGCGTCTTGTTGACCGCATTGGCGCTGGCGAAGGGGCCGAAGTAGTCGCCCTTGATGGTGTGGGCGCCGCGGTGCTTGCGGAGCTGGGCGGCCGGGTGCTCGCGGCGGATGACGATCTCGGGGAAGCTCTTGTCGTCGCGCAGGAGGACGTTGAAGCGCGGCTTGAGCTGCTTGATCAGGTTGATCTCGAGCAGCAGGGCGTCGGTCTCGGTGCGGGTGGTGACGAACTCCATCGACCGGGTCTGGTCGACCATGTGGGCGATGCGCTGGGTGTGGAAGCGGCCTTGCGCGTACTGGATCACCCGCTTCTTCAGGCTGCGGGCCTTGCCGACGTAGAGCACCTCGCCGTCGTCGCCCATCATCCGGTACACGCCCGGCCTGTCCGGCAGGCGCCTGACCTCGTCCTTGATGAGCGCGGCGCCGCGCAGGGGCGCCATGGCAGTCTCCGACATGGCCCAAGATATAGGCGAGTCCGGGCGCGCTTGCGCGCGCTTGAAACCGCAGAGATGCGCAAAGGGGTCCGGGCCGCCCCGGGCCCTCCGCGCATCTCCGCGATCTCCGCGGTCGAATACCGGCGCGGACCCCTGCCGATGACCGCGACCAGATGCGGGCCCGGGCGCGAGCCCCTCCCCCTTGCGGGCAGGGCAATCGCATATGGCCTGTGGGCGGCTCGTCCGCCCGATTCTTGAACCGCAGAGATCGCAGAGACACGCAGAGAGGGTCGTGGATCCACCGGAATCCTCTGCGCATCTCCGCGATCTCTGCGGTTTGACTGACGGCCTTTCGGCCGCCCGCATCCATATGCGATTGCCCTGCCCTTGCGGGGAGGGGTTTGGGGTGGGGGCGCCAACCTTCGGGCGCGGCGCCGACACCCCCACTCCCAACCCTCTCCCCGCGAGGGGGAGAGGGCTTTCCCCGTCAATGCGCTGGACCTGCGGCGATCTCGGTCAGGTGGAAGGGTCCTGCTTCCGGGCCGAGGCCCTGCAGCCGCTTCCGTTCGCGCAGGCCCGCTTAGATCTTCACCGCTCCGGCGGCCAGGCGGTCGAACACCGACCTGGTCAGCTTCACGTAGCCGCGCCGGGGATCGTGGAAGAAGAGCGGGCCCTTGATCCTGGCGGGGTCGTAGCCGTCCTTCACCAGGTCCATCTTGCGGATCTTGAAGGTGCCGGTGGTGTCCATGGCCGGCAGGATGCGCAGGAACAGCGGCTGGGCGTAGCCGGGCAGCTCGCGCTTCACATGCTCGCCGAAGGCCGTGGCGTCGAAGGCGCCGTCGAGGACCAGGGCGGCCATGCCGGCGCGGCCGTCGGCGCCGTCGACCTCGACCCCGAAGACGGTGGCCTGGGCGACGCCCGGGAACGCCTGCAGCCGGCCCTCGACCTCGCTGGTCGAGACGTTCTCGCCCTTCCAGCGGAAGGTGTCGCCGATGCGGTCGACGAAGTAGACGTAGCCCTCGGCGTCCATCCGCATCAGGTCGCCGGTGGCGAACCAGGCGTCGCCGCGCTCGAAGACGTTCTGGATCACCTTCTTCTCGGAGGCGGCCTTGTCGAGGTAGCCTGAGAACTCGCTGCGCGCGTCGCCGGCGATCCTGCCGACGCACTGGCCCACCTGGCCCGGCCCGCACTCGATGCAGAGGCCGTCCAGGCCGCGCACCACCTCGCCCGCCTCCACGTCGAACTGCACGAGGCGGAAGTTGACCTGCTTCTTCATCCACCGGGGCACGCGGCCGATCGCGCCCTCGCGGCCGTCGAAGTTGAAGGCCGAGACGTTGCCCTCGGTGGAGCCGTAGAACTCCAGGATCTCGGGGATGCGGAAGCGCTGCTTCATCACCGGCCAGACGTCGGGGCGCAGGCCGTTGCCGAAGGCGAGCCGGATCCTGTGGCGCGTCTCGTCCTCGTCGGGCGCGTGGTTGACGAGGTAGCGGCAGAGCTCGCCGATGTAGACGAACATGGTGCAGCCCTCGCTGACGATGTCGCCCCAGAACTGGCTGGCCGAGAACTTCCGCTTCAGCACCACCGAGCCGCCGTTGAGCAGCGCGGCGCCCAGGGCGCAGAGGCCGCCGGTGGCGTGATAGAGCGGCAGCGCCACGTAGATGCGGTCGGCGGCCCTGGCGTCGGTCGCGCCGGCGAACCCGCGCATGTAGAGCTGGACCCGCATGTGGGCGATGCGGGCCGCCTTGGGCAGGCCCGTCGTGCCCGAGGTGTAGATCAGCAGCGCCGTGTCGGCGGCGGTCATGTCCTCGCGCACCGAGCGGTCGGGCGGAAGCTGGCTGCAGCTCTTCAGCGCCTGGACGAGGTCGCGCTGGTCGCCCTGGGCGGGGCCGAGCACCCACTCGTGCATGGTGCGTTCGAGCAGCGCCTTGGCCTGGCCGAGGACCGGCGAGGTCTCGGGGTCGACGACGATGTGGCCGGCGCCCGAGATGTTCAGGCTGTGCGCCAGGGCCATGCCGGAAAGCTGGTTGTTGATCAGCGCGGTCACGACGCCCACCTTCGACAGGCCGTACCAGACCGCGAAATACTCCAGGCGGTTGGGCATGAAGAGCGCCACCACCTGGCCGCGGCGGATGTTCAGCCCCTTGGCCCAGTGCGCGTAGCGGTTGGCCATGGCGTCGAGCTCGCCGTAGGTGACCGTGCGGCCCTCGAAGGTCATGGCGGGGCGGGCGCGGTGCTGTTCGACGGCGGCCTGCAGGTCGTCGCAGATCAGGTTGTCCGAGTCCCTGGCGATCGACTTGACGCGCTTCAGCGTGCGCCGGAGGCCCTGCCAGAACTTCAGGTCGCGCTTGATCCGGGCCTGGAGCCGCATCCTCTCCCTCTCGCAAGTGAAGGGTGAGCTTGGCGAGCGCCGGTCGGGGCGGTCAAGGACCCCTCACGGATTTCGACCGCGTCGAAGTCCGTGACTCGCCCGGGGTCAGGAGAACCGCTCCCAGGCGGCCTGGCGGGACACGCCGAGCCTTTCGCCGATGGCGGCCCAGCTGACCTTGCGGGCGCGGAGCTGGTCGACGACCCATTCGAGCTGCGTACCCTGCCCGCGATAGTGGGACTCGATGGCCGGCAACTGGTCGAGCAGGCGCTCGGTGGGCAGCTCCTGCGGCGGCGTGTGGCCGGAGAGGTCGGGCGTGCGGCCCGCGATCCAGTCGCCCGCGAGGCCCACGCACGCGTCGCAGATCGAGACCCGGGCCGGGCCGGCCACCAGCTTGGCGACCTCATGCTGCGACTTCAGGCAGAACGAACAGTACCAGGTGGCCGACATGTCGGGCATCGGCGGCGGAGCGGTCTTGGGCGGCATGAGCGGCCTCGTGAGGGGCGTCCCGTTTGTCAAGGAATGCCTGACATTTCGGCCACGTCAAGGATATCCTGACAAAATCGATTGTGACGTTGTTGTGGCGATATCCGGAGCAGAAATCGGACATCGACCTCCAGTATTTCAAAGTTTAGCTCCGCCACTGCGGAATCCGGGCTGAGCTTTGGAGGGAACCCGGCCCAAGCATCTCCGTTTGATGACTTCGAACGATGTTGAGGGAACCGTCATGAGCATGAACTACGATGGCGACAAGCCGATCACCGAGCAGGACGGCGTGATGTTCGCCGCCACGCCCGCGTGGGAACGTGGCCGCAAGCGCCGCGGCCTCGGCCCGAAGAAGGCGCCGCGCACGGCGGCGGCGACCCCCGCCGTGGCGCCGGAACCCCGCACCTTCGCCGCCGAACGCGAAGATCCGATGGCGCGGAACGCGCCGCTTCGCCGGCCGGTGGACCGCGTCGACCAGACGACCGCCTACGCGATGGGCCCGGCCGCTGCGACGCCGACCATCGGCGAGACGCTGGAGGCCGAGGACGCCGGCCTGGCGGCGCCGATCCATCGCCCCTCGGCGCACAGGAACTCGGCGAAGACGGGCGTGAAGACGGGCGGGGTGAGCCCGGCCGCGATCACCGCGGGCGCCGTGGCGGTCATCGTCGCGGGCGGCATCGGCATGTTCGCCATGCGTGGCGGCGACGGCGGCGTGCCCGAGCTGACGCCGGGCGCCACGACGACCCGTGAGATCGCCGCGGCGCCGGTGGAAGCGCCGCCGGCCGCGCCGACCCTCGGCCAGCGGGCGGAGAACATCCTGCCCGAACGGGCAGCCCGCCGCCGGCCCCGGCCGCGCGTGAGGCCAGCCGCGCGCCGCGCCCCGGGTCCGCCCGGCGCGGCCACGCGCGAGACCAGCGGCACGAACGCCAGCGCGGCGATCCCCGCGGGCCCGCAGCCGTACTCGACGCTCAGTCCAGGCGCCGCGCCGTCGAGCGTGAACCCGGCCGCGCCGCCGCTGATCACCCTGCCGCCGGCCCAGGCCGCGCCCGCGCCGGAGCCGATCCCGAGCCCCCCGCCGGTCACCTCGACCGAACCGGCCACGACGTCGCCCACGGCGCCGGAAACCACCACGCCGCCGCAGTAGGCGATCTGCTGAGGTCGCGCGGAACTGCGTTGGCGCGCGGCAGCGCCGTTTGATTCAAACCACGGAAAACACAGAAAACACGGAAGGCGGCGGATCCCGCAGAGTGGAGTGCGCCTGTCGGACCCTTGGTGACCTTGGTGGTCTTGGTGGTGGAAATCAGGGACGCCTGCGGCGCAGGCCGCGCCGACAGGTTGGCGCGCGCCTGAGGCGGCCGGGATGACGATCTACGGCTGCGAGCCGGCGGGCGTGGCGGTCTTGGCCTTGGCGGCTTCGGCTTCCTGCTGGCGGGCGCCGGCGAGCATGCCGGGGAGCGCGTAGTTGCCCTCGTGGCAGGCGTATTCGTAGATCACCCCGTTCTGCATCGGCGAGAACTCGTACTCGCCGCCCCAGGCCGCGTCCCAGATGGCGGGGTCTTCGACCTTGAAGCCGTAGTGCAGGCGGTTCTTGCCGACGCGGGTGAAGCGCTCGGTCACCTTCAGGTCCTTCCACGAGCCCATGAACTGCTGGGCGGCGGGGATGTTGGTGGTCTCGACGACCAGGGTGTCGCCCTCCCACCAGCCGATGGAATCGCCCATGTAGGGCCGCACGCCGTCGGTGCGGTGCTTCGAATTCAGGCGGACGACCCGGTAGTCGTGGACCATCTCGACCTCGATGAGGATCGCGTCGGGCGTCTGCAGGATCTGGTAGTTGTTGTTGTAGAAGCCGTTGGCGAACATCGGCGGGCCGGCGTTGCGGCCGAACGACAGGATGCAGCGTTCGCCCATCGACCGCTGCTCGGGATTGTCGAACGAGCCCAGGCCGCCGCGGAAGCCCTGCTGCGCCGGGGCGCCGGCCTTGCGGGCGGGCGGCAGGCCGTTGGGCGTGGTGAGGAGCGAGGTGCGCGGCTCGCCGTTCACGCGCATCACGTGGTTGCCCGGATCCAGCCAGCCGCGGTCGTAGCCGCCCACGTCGCCGCCGGCCGCGGCGAACTCGGGACGGATGTTGGCGGTGGCCTTCTTGGGGGCTTCGGCGCCGGCGTTCGGGTCGGTGGGCTTGTTGCCGTCCTCGACCTCCTGCTCGACGGCCGCCTCCATCTTCCTGACCTCGTCCTCGGTGTAGGTCGCGCGGCCGTTCACCGTGGGCGAGCGGGTCATCGGGGTCAGGCTGGCGTTGGTCCAGAAGCCCGAGAGGTCGGGCTGGCCGAAGGCGTTCCTGGGCGCCTTGAAGGCCGCGGCCGGCGCGGCGGGCTTGTCGGCGGCGTGCGCGAGCGGGGCCAGGGCGGCGGCGCTCAGCAGGGTGGCGCCCATGAGGACGACGGGGGCGATGGCGGCGCGGGTCACGAGGCAGTCTCCCAACAGGCATGGCGCCGCTCTCCCGGCGACGCGTCATACCGCTTTTACGACTGCCGGCGTTGCGGGGCAATTGCGGCGCCGCAACATGCCACGGCGAAGGACGCGCTTCGCGCCGACAGGCCGCGAGGCGGCGCCCGCCGAGTCAGGGAACCGCGGAATACGTAGGTCCTCGGCCAGGAGTCGCCGCGCCGCGGCGTGGCGGACGCGCACGAAAAAGGGGAGCCGCAGGGCTCCCCTTTCCGTATCCGGTGTTGCGCTCGGACTATTTCTCGCTCGCGTCCGCGCCGTCGCGGGGCGCGCCGGTGCCCGACGAGCCCATGAAGATCTTGCGGCCGTCGGGGAAGGTCACGTCGCGGCCGTTGGCCTTGCAGGCCGGGCGGCAGAGCTTGTCCTTCGACTGGTAGCCGCGGACGATGATCTCGGTCCCGGCCTTCAGCGAGTTGCGGTCGATGCCGGCGCGCAGCAGCGTGTTGGGCGTGCCGCCCTCCACCATCCAGTCGGTGGTGGTGCCGTCCTTGTTCACGTTGGCCACGTGGACCCAGGCGTGCGGGTTGATCCACTCGACGCGGGTGACCTTGCCGCGCAGCAGCACGGGGGCCTTGCCGTCGAACTCCGCGGCGAACGCGTGGTGCGCCCAGGCCGCGCCGCCGGCGGCGGCCACGCTGAGGGCGCCCGCGATGGCCCCCGCGACGATCAGCTTCTTCTTGTCCATCTTCGCCTCCAAACGCCGGATGGTCGTCTATCCCAAAAAGGCCGTCCGGCCCTACTTCAGCGGCTCTTTACGCAGGTCACCGTACATCAGTTCCTCGACGAACTCGACGCACTTGAACTGGTTCAGCCGCGCATCGTCCCCCAGCCGCTTGTAGAGGTTGAAGCTCATCTTCCACGGCCTGGTGAAGGTGTCGGGGTCGGTGATCGTCGCTTCGTAGCGGACCACGCCCGGACCGGTCGGCGTCCAGCGCTCGACGACGGTCATCTGGTCGGAGTGGTGGTTGCCGGCGCGGTCGAACCAGGTGCGGTCGTTCATGCCGGTGACGGTGATCACCAGGGTGTCGCCGTCCCACTTGGCCACCGACTGGCCCATCCAGCTATCCACCGGCGACGGGCCGGGGTCGGTGAAGAGGATGTTGCGCACCGCGCCCGCGTACTCGTACGCGATGATCATCGACTTCTCGGACTGGAAGATCTGGAACGGCAGGTGCATGTAGTTCGCCCGCGGCACGCCCGGCAGGTAGCACTTCACCTCGGGGTCGCGGTCCAGGTAGTTCGCGCGGTTCTCGTCGCGCGCCTTCCGGGCGTCGGCCGTATAGGGGATCTCGCCGCCTTCCACGATGCCCAGGCCCGCGGGCACCGCGCCCACCGCGCCCAGCGCCACCACCGCCTTGGCCGGCACCGGCACGAACGGGCCCGGGCGCAGTTGCAGCGCCGCGCGCGCGGCGTGGGGCTCGATGTCCCAGCCGGCCGAGTTCATGACCTGCCAGACGCCGTTCAGGTCGGGATGCTTGCCGTCGGGGCCGCGCGGGGCCTTGTAGGCGGCGGCTGCGGGCTTCCTGGCCTGCGCCTGCGCGGCGGCCGGCGCGGCGGCGACGAGGCCCACCACGGCCAAGGCGGCTACGAACCTGATCATCTCTCCACTTCCCCCAATGCTCGCCGTTCGCCCGGGCGAGTTGTTATGACGCCAACCTAAACAACGTTCGCATACCGCGCCACTGGCCCCCGCGGGGAGCCGTGGCGTTTTGAGAAACCGGTGGGCTGGTTTAAGCCGCCCGTCATGACGCTGCGCCCGCTCTTCGTCACGCCGGTCTACGAAGCCAGCCTTACAACAGACCGTAGCTTCGAAAATTTCAACGCCGAGATTTTGGAGGCCTGCCAGGAACTTGCCGCCGAGGACGCGGCCGGCCGCGCCTGGTGCCGCGCACACGCGTACGGCGGGTACACCTCGTACGGCTCACTCGACGACCTGCCCCGGCGCATGAGCGTGTTCGCCGAGTTGAAGCGCAAGCTGGACCGCCACGCGGCGCGCTTCGCCGATTCGCTGCATCTCGACCTGCGCGGCGGGAAACTGCGGCTGGACAGCCTCTGGGTGAACGTCCTGAAGCCCGGCGCCGGGCACTCGGGCCACATCCACCCGCACAGCGTGATCTCGGGCACGGTCTACGTCGAGACGCCCAAGGGCGCCTCGGCGCTGAAGCTGGAGGATCCGCGCCTGCCGCTGATGATGGCCGCGCCCACCCGCCGCGCCGACGCGCCCGAGGACGCGCAGGCCTTCGTCTACCTGCAGCCCGCCCCCGGCACGCTCTACATGTGGGAGAGCTGGCTGCGCCACGAGGTCCCGCCCAACCAGGCGAAGGCCCCGCGCGTCTCGGTCAGCTTCAACTACGGCTGGCGGTAGGGGGCGGTCCCTCACGCGCGGTCCTTTCGTTCGACCGGATGAGGATGCGCGAGGGCGCCGCCCGCAGCCATGACCGCAGGCGACAATCCCTTGGCCGGGCGTTGCAGGCCCAGGGTCCGGACCCGATACCGCTCATCCCGGCCGGAGGGCCGTATTCGGCCCGTAGAGCCGGGACCCAGGGGCTTCAAGCTCGGCGCCCGGTCCTCCTTGAGGGCCATCGCATATGGCTTGTGGGCGGCTTGTCCGCCCGATTCTGAACCGCAGAGACCGCGGAGATGCGCAGAGAAGCTCGCGGATCCACCGGAATCCTCCGCGTATCTCCGCGATCTCTGCGGTTCGACTGACGGCCTTTCGGCCGCCCGCATCCATATGCGATCGCCCTGCCCTTGCGGGGAGGGGCTAGGGGTGGGGTGCTCGCCTTCGATCGCTGCGCCGACACCCCCACTCCCAAACCCTCTCCCCGCACGGGGGAGAGGGCTTTGCCGCCTCTCGCCCACCCGCCGCAATCACTCACAGGCTCTAGTGGTCGGCGATCGCCGCGGGCCTGGCGAACTTCGTCCCGAAGAAGTCGCCCTTGTTCCAGAGCGGGCGCTGGTCGAGGTCGGCGAGTTCGCGGGTGATCTCGTAGTTCAGGCGCGCGAACTTGGCGCCCGCCGCGTAGTCGATGGGCTGGTTCAGGTCGTCGCACGGGCGGTGGTAGCAGCCGGCCAGGAAGCCGCGGAACTTCGCCTCGCCGCCGTTCTGGAAGCCGGTCATCAGGAAGACCGCCGGCACGCCCGCCTCGACGAACCGGTAGTGGTCCGAGCGAGTGAAGTTGCCCTCCTCCGGCAGCGGGTCCGGCGACACCGCCACGCCCATCCGCGCCGCCGCGCGCCGCACGGCCGGCCCCACGCCCGACCGGTCCGAGCCGAACGCCACCACGTCGGTGAAGTCGTAGAGCAGGATCGGCATGTCGAGGTCGACGTTGGCCACGATCGTCCCCTGCCCCGCGATCGGGTTGCGCGCGAAGTATTCGGCGCCCAGCAGGCCCTTCTCCTCGCCGGTGACGGTCAGGAACAGGATCGAGCGGCGCGGGCGGCGGCCCGACTCCACGAAGGCGCGGGCCACTTCCAGGGTCGTGGCGACGCCGGCGGCATTGTCGAGCGCGCCGTTGTTGATCCCGTCGCCGTTCACCGGCGGGGTGACGCCGATGTGGTCCAGGTGGGCGGAGAGCACCACCACCTCGTCCTTCAGCTTCGGGTCCGAGCCCTCGATCATGCCGGCGACATTGGCGCTCTCGATCGTCCGGGTCTCGGCGTGCAGCGTCACGTCCAGGTCGCCCGGCAGCGCGAAGCGCGGCGGATCGCCCCCGGGCTTCTCAGCGGCGGCGACGACGTCGGCCCAGGGCTTCTTCGCGCCGGCGAACAGCTTCTGCGCGCCCGCGACGCTGATCGAGCCCAGCGCGGGGGCCCCGGGCGCGACGTCGAAGGGCGTCCCGTCGGCCTGCCGCCAGGTCATCGACCACGACTGCCAGGTGCGCCTGCCCTGGGCGAAGGGACGCCGCCGCTCGTCGCTGGGGAGGCTGAGCGAGATGACGCCGACCGCGCCGCGGGCGGCGGCGGCGGCGCGCTTCGTGCGCGCGTTGGCGTAGTAGGCCCGCTCCTCGGTCTGGAAGGCGGACGGCGCGCCCGAGAGCACGAGGACGATCTTCCCCTTCACGTCCAGGCCCCTGTAGTCGTCGCGGCCGCGCTCGGGCGCCACGACGCCGAAGCCCACGAACACCAGCGGGGCCGAGACCGCCAGGTCGTCCACCGACGACAGCCGGCCCGGCAGCACATCCTCGCCGAACACCAGCGGGGTCCGGGCGCCCGACCTGTCGCGCAGCACGTAGCGGCCCTCGTCCTTCGGCCGCACGGCGACCAGCGGCACCGGCTGGAACCAGCCGCCGTCCGCGCCGGCCGGCTTCAGGCCGAGCTGGGCGAACTGGCTGGCCACATAGTTCGCCGCGATGTCGAACCCCGGCGAGCCGGCCTCGCGCCCCTGCAGCAGGTCCGAGGCCAGGAAGGCGATGTGGGCCTTCACGCGCTCGGCCGAACGCGCGGCCTCGGCGGACGCCGGCTGCGCCGCGGCGGGCCAGACGGCGGCCAGCGCCAGCACCGACCCGGCCAGGACCTTCAACACGCGCATCGAGCCTCCCCGGACTTCGCCCACATCTAGCGCATCGTCGCGGCGCCGCGCCACCGGAGCGGTCCGCGCGCGGCCAGGCCCTTGGGCAGGCGCGGACCTGGCGCTCGCCAATTCGGCGAACGGTGTTGACGGAACGAGGAAAGGGCGCTCAGCCTTCGGTTATGTCGCGCCCACCTACAGTTGCGGGCGCAACCTCGAAATCGGGTCTGGGGAGACTCCAATGCTCAAGTCCAAACTGAAGACGACCTTGCTCGTCGGGTCGGCCGCCGCGGCGATGGCCGCCTCGACCCCCGCCAGCGCGCTGGAGATCGTGCTGCACGACATCGGCGGCGTGACCGGCAGCCGGGCCGAGCAGGGCTTCGTCATCGCGGCGAAGTACTGGGAGTCCGTGCTCACCAACAACGCCGTCGTGCATATCAACGTCGGCTACAGCGACCTGGGCCCGAACGTGCTGGGCTCGACCGGCTCGAGCCTGCTGACCTTCGTGCCGATCGCCGACTACTACGACGCGCTGGCCTTCACCGGGACCAGCGCCCTCGACGCCCTGGCGGTCGCCAACCTCTCGCCGGTCAGCGGCAGCGGCAGCGTCAACGTGCTGGTGCCGAACTACAGCGACGCCGGCGCCCAGACCGGCGCCGTCACCGGCGAGTCCCGCGTCGCGCCGGACGGGCTGGAGATCAGCAGCACGATCGCGCTGACCTCGGCCAACGCCAAGGCGTTCGGCGTCGACTTCGGCCCCGACTTCATCGACGCCGAGATCCAGTTCTCCAGCCAGTTCGCCTTCGACTTCAATCCGCTGAACGGCATCGCCGCCGGCCGGTACGACTTCATCGGCGTGGCGATCCACGAGATCGGCCACGCCCTGGGCTTCGTGAGCTCCGCCGACGACTTCGACTTCATCGCCGCCATCGGCTACGACGGGCCGGTCGACGACTTCTGGTGGGGCTATGGCCTCGACCTGTTCCGCTACACCAGCGCGGGCCAGCTCGACTGGCAGGCCGACGTGCCCGCCTACTTCTCCATCGACGGCGGCCAGACCGCGCTGATGGACGGCTACTTCTCGACGGGGTCCTTCACCGGCGACGGCAACCAGGCCTCGCACTGGAAGGAGCCCAACCAGGCCACGCCGTGCCTGAACTTCCGGGGCATCATGAACCCCTACATCTGCGGCGGCACGGGCGATGCGGTGACCGGCCTGGACCTGGCGCTGTTCGACGCCATCGGCTGGAACCTCAACGTCGACGTGCTCAACGGGAACTACCACTTCACGACGGCGCAGGCCTACCAGGCGTTCGGCGTGCCCGAGCCCTCGACCTGGGCCGTGACGATCCTGGGCTTCGGCCTGCTGGGCGCCGCGATGCGCCGCCGCCGGGCCGCCCTGGCGCTCTGACGGCCCTGGCGCTCTAGCTGTCGAGGAAGCTGCGCAGCTTCCGGGACCGGCTGGGGTGCTTCAGCTTGCGGAGCGCCTTGGCCTCGATCTGGCGGATGCGCTCGCGGGTGACGCTGAACTGCTGGCCCACCTCCTCCAGGGTGTGGTCGGTGTTCATGCCGATGCCGAAGCGCATGCGCAGGACGCGCTCCTCGCGCGGCGTCAGCGACGCCAGCACGCGCGTGGTCGTCTCGCGCAGGTTCGACTGGATGGCCGCGTCGATGGGCAGGACGGCGTTCTTGTCCTCGATGAAGTCGCCCAGGTGGCTGTCCTCCTCGTCGCCGATGGGCGTTTCGAGGCTGATCGGCTCCTTGGCGATCTTCAGGACCTTGCGCACCTTCTCCAGCGGCATGGCCAGCTTCTCGGCCAGCTCCTCCGGCGTCGGCTCACGGCCGATCTCGTGCAGCATCTGGCGGCTGGTGCGGACGATCTTGTTGATCGTCTCGATCATGTGCACCGGGATGCGGATGGTCCGCGCCTGGTCGGCGATCGAGCGGGTGATGGCCTGCCGGATCCACCACGTCGCATAGGTCGAGAACTTGTAGCCGCGGCGGTACTCGAACTTGTCGACCGCCTTCATCAGGCCGATGTTGCCCTCCTGGATCAGGTCCAGGAACTGCAGGCCGCGGTTGGTGTACTTCTTGGCGATGGAGATCACGAGGCGCAGGTTGGCCTCCACCATCTCCTTCTTCGCCTGCCGGGCCTCGCGCTCGCCCTTCTGCACCGTCTGGACGATGCGGCGGTAGTCGTCGATCGGCACGCCGGTCTCGGTGGCGAGCGCGGCGATCTCGCTGCGGATGTCGCCGATCTGGCCGCCGTCGTTCTCGGAGAACTTGGTCCAGCGGACGCCCAGCGCCTTCACCTGGAGGGCCCAGTCCGGGCGCATCTCCTGGCCGAAGTAGGCCTTGAGGAACTCGGTGCGGCTGATGCCGTAGCTGTCGGCCAGGCGCAGCAGGCGGCCTTCCAGCACCATCAGGCGCTTGTTGATCGCGTAGAGCTGCTCGACCAGCGCCTCGATGCGGTTGTTGTTCAGCTTCAGGGTCTTGAGGTGCTGGACGATGACGCCGGTCGCGGCCTGATAGGCGGCGCGGTCCTTGTCGCCGAGGTCCTCGCCCTTCAGCTTCTGGCCGACCAGCTTCTCCTGCAGCAGGCGGAAGGCCTCGAACTCGGCGGCGATGGCGTCCAGGGTGGCCATCACGCCGTCGCGCAGCTCGGCCTCCATCGCGCTGATGGTGGGGCCGGCGCCGTCGTCGAAGTCGTCGTCGCTCTCGCCTTCGCCCTCGGGCTTCTCCTCACCGTCGGCTTCCGCCTCGGCCTCCTCGGATTCGGCTTCCGCGGGCGCCGCCTCGACCGCCGGGTTCTGGCCGCCGTAGGTCTGTTCGAGGTCGATCACCTCGCGCAGCAGGATGCGGCCGCCTTCCAGCTCCTCGCGCCACACCATGATGGCCTCGAAGGTCAGCGCGCTCTCGCAGAGGCCGCGGATCATCGTGTCGCGGCCGGCCTCGATGCGCTTGGCGATGGCGATCTCGCCCTCGCGGCTCAGGAGCTCGACCGAGCCCATCTCGCGCAGGTACATGCGCACCGGGTCGTCGGTGCGGTCGTAGGCGGGCTCCTTCGTCGTCTCGACGACGGCGCTCTCCTCGCGGACCACGACTTCGCCGCCCTCGGCGTCGTCCTCGGACTCCACGACGTTGACGCCCATCTCGCTCAGCATGGCGAGGGTGTCCTCGATCTGCTCGGAGGTGACCTCCTCGCTGGGCAGGACCTTGTTCAGCTCGTCCATCGTGACGTAGCCGCGGGTCTTGGCCTGCTTGATGAACTTCTTGACCGCCGCATCCGTGAGGTCGAGCAGCGGGCCGTCGCCGGTGGTGGTCTCGGGGGCTTCGGTCTCGGCCGTGTTTGCGCTCATCTAAATCTCCGAATCGGCGTGCCGCCCCGGTCAGGAGGCGGGCCGAAGATGGTGGCCGGCGGCCCGGGATCGAATGGTCGCGTCAATACGACCCACAGCCCGCCGAAATCGTTCCCGTGTCTGCTCTTGCGCGCCGGTGGATACGCAGCCCGGCCTTGTCCGGACGCCGCATGCAAGACGCAGCCGCCGGGCACGATCCCGCGGCCTTTGCAGGCGTCGTCGGCCTCGGAGGGCGCGACCACCGGGATTTCCGCACAGCGAGGGAGACATCTTCATCCGCGAAGGGGGCGCGCCCGTCGAACGCAGCGGCCCAATGATGTCTGTCGTTTGCGCGCTAAATCCGCATCGCGGCAGATGGCGCGGGACTCGGGCGCTGTCAACCCGGTGTCATACCCGAAACGTAAGCCCGCGATTGCTTTCGCACCCCGGTCGAGGTGACATCCCGCGCTCAGATGTCGCAGCGCCCGCCGCCCACCGCCCCGCGCCCGGCCACCGTCGAGGCCGCCCTCGACGGCGCGGCCGAGGCGCTGCGGGCCGGCCGGCTGGACGAGGCGGAGCGGCTGGCCGCCCACGTCCTGAAATCGCGCCGCGCCGACGCCCGCGCCGCCCAGGTGCTGGGCCAGGCGCTGCTGCTGCAGGGCCGTCCCGCCGAGGCCGCCCGGGCGATCGGCCCGCTGGCGCGGCGCAGCGCCGATCCGGTGCTGGAGACCCTGCTGGCCCGCGCCCTCGACGACTCCGGCCAGGGCGACGCGGCGCTGGCGCAACTGCGGCAGGCGACGACGCGGCGGCCGGCCTATCCGCTGGCGTTCCTGGAACTCGGCGACACGCTGGGCAGGGCAGGCCGCCTCGACGAGGGGGCGGCGGTCTTCGAGGACGGCTTGGCGCTCGCGCCCGATGCGCTGGTGCTGAAGGTGGGCCTGGGTTTCCTGCGCCTGCAGGCGGACGACCGGGCCGCCGCGCGCCGCCTCTTCGCCGAGGTGCGCGCCGCCGACCCTGCGCGGCCCGACGCGATGATCGGCCTGGCGCGCGCCGCCGCCCTCGACGGGGCGTTCGCCGAGGCCGCCGACCTCTACCGCCTCGTCCTCGCCCGCCAGCCCCGCGACGCGCAGAGCCGCATCGGCCTCGGCAAATGCCTGCTGGAGCTGGGCGACCGCGCCGCAGGCGAAGCGGCCCTGCGCGAGGCCGCCCGCCTGGGGCCCGACGCCGCCGGCGCCGCGGTCAACGCCCTGGCCGCCGTCCCCCACGGCCGCGCCTTCCTGCGCCCCAGCGACGCCGAACGGTTCCTGAAAGGCCGCTAGAAGCTGTTAGGGGCTGAGGCTGGTCGGCGAGAGGCAGCAAAGCCCTCTCCCCCTTGCGGGGAGAGGGTTTGGGAGTGGGGGTGTTGGCGCAGCGCTCCAAGGCGAGCACCCCCACCCCTGGCCCCTCCCCGCAAGGGGGAGGGGAAGCTGTGGGAGATGTTTATCCAGAGTTTCAATCTCTTATTCCGGCTCGTGAGCGCCGTCTGAAAGACCTCAGTTCCTAACAGTCTCTAGGCCCGGAACCGCTTGCGGTACACGCCGCGCTCGCGGCGGATGTCGGCGGTGAGCGCCTGGGCCGCGACCGCCTCGGCCTCGCCCATCACGCCGATCTCCGCGCGCCAGCGTTCGCGGCGCACCGGGACGCACTGCGCGACGGGCGTGCCCCTCGGCAGCACGCCGCGGAAATCCGGGTCGCGCCAGTGGGCCGGGAAGTTGATCCAGGCATCGGTGTAGCGGTCGCAGTCGACCATCCCGGTCAGGGTCGTGAACGGCAGGTCGAAGCGGTTCGCCGGATGCGTGAAGAGGAGCGCGTAGCCCTCCGGCGCCTCGATGGTCCAGAGGTTGTGGAACTTCACGACGAAGCGGTCGGGATCGTGCAGCGGCGTGCCCGCCACCGCGTCCGGATGGTGGAACGACAGCGGCGAGCGCGGCCACGCCGACGAGCCGCCCGCCGGCAGGTCCAGGTCCCAGGTGAACCGGCCGTCGGCGACCTCCACGTCGCAGATCAGCGGGATCAGGAAGCCGCTCGTCATGGCGTCCACGAACGGCGGGCAGCGCTTGACCGTGTCGTCCTCGCCGCCCGCGAACTCCGAGACCAGGTGCGCCGGCATGGCGCGCAGCCAGTCGGGCAGGCCCTGCGCGGCGGGCGCAGGCGGCGGGATGCGGCCCTCCAGCCCGGCCGGGCATCGGAACCTGAGGGTCCGCGCGCTGTCGTCGCTCATCCGCCGGCCCTCTCGCCGCGTATCGACCAGGCCTGACTGGATAGCGGCGCCCGGGCCGCCGGCAAACGGGATAACGTCGTGACCGACCCTTGCGTCGCCTGGCCGACGCGCCGCAACCTCCGCGCCATGAAGCTGCTGGTGGTCGACGATCACGTCATGGTGCGGCAGGGCCTGGCCGCCCTGCTGGACGGGCGCGGCGCGGCCACCGCCGTGATCCAGGCCGGCGACGTCGCCGGGGCCCTGGCGGCCGTGCAGGCCAACCCCGACCTGGAAGCCGTGCTCCTCGACCTCAACCTGCCGGGCGTCGGCGGCATGGGCGCGATCGGCGAGATCGGGCGCCTCAGGCCCGACCTGCCCGTGGTCATCCTCTCGTCGTCGGAAGACCCCGAGGACGTGCGCCGCGCGCTGGACCTCGGCGCCCTCGGCTACGTGCCCAAGTCGGCCAGCCCCGAGACCCTGATCTCCGCCGTGCAGATGGTGCTGGCCGGCGAGGTCTACGTGCCGCCGCTGCTGGCCAACGCCCCGCCGCCGCCGCCCGGCATCGCCGAACTGACGCCCCGCCAGCGCGAGATCCTGGCCGCCGTGGCCCGCGGGCTCTCGAACAAGGACATCGCCGTCCAGTTCGGCCTCTCCGAGAAGACGGTGAAGGTCCACGTCGGCGCGATCTTCCGGGCGCTCGCGGTCTTCAACCGCACCCAGGCGGCCAACGCCGCCGTGGCCGCCGGCCTCATTCCGCGGCCGCCGCCGGGACCGGGACCCGGGCCGCCTTCCGCCTGATCAGGTGGGTCACGGCCGCCCGCAGCCGCGCGTGGCTGAGCGGCTTGTGCAGCAGCAGATAGCCGCTGTCCTGCGCCTCGCGGATGCGGTCGGGCGAGGTCTCGCCGGTCACCAGGATCGCCGGCACCTCGACGCCCACCGAGGCCTGCACCTTGCGCACCGCCTCCAGCCCCGTCTCGCCGTCGCGCAGGCGGTAGTCGCAGATCACCACGTCCGGCGCGCCCCGGCCCTTCAGCGCCGCGACGCCCGCATCGCCGCCGGGGGCGGCGATCACCACGTGGCCCCAGCTCTCCAGCAGCGCCGTCATCCCGGCCCGGATCGTCTGCTCGTCGTCGATGGCCAGGATGAAGCCGGTGCGCAGGTCGCCGACCGCCGGGCGGCGCGGCGCCGGCGCCTCGACACGGGCCGCCGCGCGCGGCGCCAGCACCCGGAAGGTCGTCCCCTCGCCCACCCGGCTCTCCATCTCCAGCGGATGGTCGAGGATCGCGGTGAGCCGCCTCACGATCGGCAGGCCCAGCCCCAGGCCCTTGGCGCGGTCCCGGTCGGGGTTGCCGACCTGGTAGAACTCCTCGAACACCGCCTCGTGCAGGTCGGCCGCGATGCCCGGCCCGGTGTCGCGCACCTCCAGGCAGAAGCGGCGGCCCCGCCGGCGGCAACCTACGATGATCCAGCCCCGCTGGGTGTAGCGCACCGCGTTGCTGATCAGGTTGCGCATCACCCGCTCCAGCAGCACCGGGTCGCTGCGGACCCAGGCGGTGGTGGGCGCCAGCACGATGTCGACGCCCTTGGCCTCGGCCTCGGGCTCCAGTTCGCGGCAGATGCGGGCCAGCAGCGGCTGCACCGGCAGCGCCACGGGCCTGCTCTCGATCACGCCCGCGTCCAGCCGCGAGATGTCCAGCAGCGAGCCGAAGAGGCCGTCCAGCGCCGCGATCGAGGCGTCCATCTGGTCGACCAGCTCCACCGTCCGCTTCGGCAGGCGGTGGCTGCGCATCGCGCCGATGAACATGCCCAGCGCATGCACGGGCTGGCGCAGGTCGTGGCTGGCGGCGGCCAGGAAGCGCGACTTCGCCAGGCTCGTCTGCTCGGCCACCTGCTTCTGCGCGCGCAGGTCGTCGGCCAGCGCCACGTTCTCGAAGCGCAGGGTCAGCGCCTCCTCCAGGCTGGCGTTGAAGCGCCGGCCCATCGCCGCCACGCTGGGCAGCCACAGCCCCAGCAGCACCGCGCCGGCGATGTGCAGGGTGTCGCCCTGGAGCAGCAGCCACGGGATCACCGAGAGGAACGGCACGAAGAAGCTGTAGAGCGCCGGGCGGAACGATCCCGCCGAGCCGATCACGCCGTAGGTCCCCACCACCATCGCCGCCAGCACCAGGGCCTGGAGGTCGACGCGGTCCGGCGCCAGCAGGAAGGGCAGAACCGCCGCCCAGGTCAGGCCGCTGACGATGCAGCCCGCCGTGGCGCGCCAGCCCCACCTGGCCCAGTCGGCGACCGGCGGCTTCGCCCTGAAATAGGCGCGGCGCACGCCCAGCCGCACCGTCGTGTGGAACGCCAGGAAGCCCAGCCAGATCGCCGCCGCCAGCGGCGTGAGCGTCTTCTCCCAGACCAGGATGCCGCCCAGCGTTGCGGCGACCAGCATCGTCGAGAAATAGGTGGAGCCGTCGGCGTAGAGCATGCGCACCTGCTCGGCCCGCACGATGTCGGTGAGGCTGTGCCGCTGGATGCTGGTCTCGTCGCTCATGGGCCGACCCCTCCCCGAGCCCGACCGTCTCCCCGGGATTGTCGCCGAACTCCGGTCACAGGGCTACAGCCGCGCTGGCGGACGTCCGGGCATCCGCCAGCGTAGGGCCCCGCGCCGGCCCGCGGAATCGGACGGAAGTCCTACGACTTTGGTCTTAGAGCGGGTTGGGAACCGAGGGTCTTCCAGACGGCGCTCACGAGCCGGAACAGGAGATTGAAACATCTCATCGCTTCCCCTCCCCCGCCGGGCAGGGCCATCGCATCCGGATGCGGGCGGTCGAAAGGCCGTCAGTCGAACCGCAGAGATCGCGGAGATACGCAGAGGCTTTCCCCGTTTGTCATCCCGGTTTCGCCGCAGGCGAAGACCGGGACCCAACCCTCCGGTGCGTCGATGGTT
>NZ_JAHBYD010000014.1 GCF_019636135.1 Phenylobacterium sp. | reverse complement strand
GCGGAGTGGTGCGGACCGCAGGGACGGTTGGCGCGACGTCAGCCTTGCCCGTGGCGGCCCGCCTCTCTACCGTCCGTTCAAACAGTCGTTGGGAGAACGGAATGACGATCGGCATCGTGGCCACCATGAAGATCCAGGAAGGCAAGAACGCGGAGTTCGAGGCCTTCTTCACCGAGCTCGCCAAGCAGGTTCGCGCCAACGAGCCGGGCAACATCGCCTACCAGCTCACCAAGAGCCGCAAGGACCCGCAGGAATACAAGGTCCTGGAGCTCTACAAGGACCAGGAGGCCGTGACCGTCCACGGCCAGACCGAATACTTCAAGGCCGCCGGGCCGAAGTTCGCCGGCGTGCTGGCCGGGCGGCCGGACGTCGAGCTGCTGGACGGCGTGGGCTGACGGCGTAGACAGACTGGGAGACGACCCGATGGACTTGGATTTCGCCCCTGAGGACCTCGCGTTCCGCGACGAGGTCCGGGCCTTCATCGCCGAAGCCTTCGACGACGACATGCGGGCCAAGCTCGCCCAGTCCAAGAACAACCACCTCGACAAGGAAGCCCAGGTCCGCTGGCTGAAGCGCCTGGGCGACAAGGGCTGGATCGCGCCCGACTGGCCCGAGGAATACGGCGGCACGGGCTGGGGCCTGGGCAAGAAGTACGTCTTCGACATGGAGATGGCGCTGGCCGGCGCGCCCTCGACGTCGAACATGGGCCTGAAGATGTGCGCGCCCGTCGTGATGGCCTTCGGCACCGACGAGCAGAAGGCGCAGCACCTGCCGAAGATCCTCTCCACCGACGTCTGGTGGTGCCAGGGCTATTCCGAGCCGGGAAGCGGCTCCGACCTCGCCTCGCTGGCGCTGAAGGCCGAGCGCGACGGCGACCACTACGTGCTGAATGGCTCGAAGACGTGGACGACGCTGGCCCAGTGGGCCGACTGGATGTTCTGCCTGGTGCGCACCTCGAACGAGGACATCCGGCAGAAGGGCATCTCGTTCCTGCTGATCGATATGCGCACGCCCGGCATCACCATCCGGCCGATCCCGACGCTCGACGGCCCGGCCGAGGGCGAGCAGGAGATCAACGAGACCTTCTTCGACAACGTCCGCGTGCCGGTCTCCAACCGCATCGGCAAGGAAGGCGAGGGCTGGACCTACGCCAAGTACCTGCTGCAGTTCGAGCGCGGCAACGCCTACGCGCCGGGCCTCTCGGCCCAGATGAAGAAGGTGCGCACGATCGCCAACCTGGAGCGCGCCGACGGCGGCGGCTCGATGATGAGCGACCCCGACTTCCGCAAGAAGCTCGCGCAAGTCGAGATCAAGGTCGAGGCGCTGAACGCCACCGAGCTGCGCATCTTCGCCGGCCGCGCCAACGGCGACGCCATGGGCGCCGTCTCCTCCATGCTGAAGCTGGAGGGCAGCCAGATGCAGCAGGCGATCACCGAGCTCGCCCTCGAGGCCGCCGGCGTCTACGCTCAGCCCTTCGTGCAGGACACCTGGGAGATGCTCCGTCCCGGCGGCAACACCTTCCGCGCCGGCCCCGACTACGCCGCCACCGTCGCCCCGCACTACTTCAACTACCGCAAGACCTCGATCTACGCCGGCTCCAACGAGATCCAGCACAACATCATGGCGAAGATGGTGCTGGGCCTCTAGCCGGGCGTTTCACCGGGCTTCGGTCTGTTTCAAGGTCTTGCAACGCCGGCCCTGGCCGCGCGCCGGAGATCGCCGAGGCCAGGGCCAGGTCTATTCATCGCTTCGACGTCCCTGACGGGCGCGAGCGCTGGAGCGTCGGGTCGGGGCTGACGCGGACCAGCATCTTGCCGAAGTTGCCGCCCTTCAGCATCTCGGCGAAGGCGGCGGGGATGGCGCCCAGGCCTTCGCGGATGTCCTCAAGGTACTTCACCTTCCCCTCGGCGACCCAGGGGACCATGTCGGCCAGGAAGGCGTCGTGGTGGCCCTCGACGTAGTCGCCGACGAAGAGGTTCGTGACGGTCGCGCCGCGGGCTTCGGCGGCCGCACGCTCGGCGGCGCCCGCATCGCCGGCGGTGTCGCCATAGTGGGCGATGAGGCCGCAGATGGTCATGCGCGAGCCGGGGTTGAAGAGCGGCAGGACGGCCTCGAACACCGGGCCGCCGACGTTCTCGAAGTAGACGTCGACGCCGGCCGGGCAGGCGGCCGCAAGGTCCCCGGCGAAGGTGGGCGACAGGTGGCTGACGCAGGCGTCGAAGCCCAGCGTCCCGGTGACGAACCGGCACTTCTCCTCGCGCCCGGCGATGCCGACGACGCGGGCGCCCTTCAGCTTGGCGAGCTGGCCGGCGATCTGGCCCACCCCGCCCGAGGCCGCGGAGACGACGACGGTCTCGCCGGCCTTCGGGTCGCCCTGCAGGATCATGCCGGCGTAGGCGGTGAGGCCCAGCATGCCCAGCACGCCGACGGCCTGGGAAAGGCGGCCCTGCGCGGGGTCGAGCTTGCGCGGGACCATGTAGCCGGGGCGCGCCACGCCCTCGCCCATCAGCCCGTACTCGGACCAGCCGTTGGTGCAGAAGACGAAGTCGCCGGGGGCGAGGCCGTCGATGTTGCTTTCGACCACCTGGGCGACGGTGCGGGCGTGGCAGGGCGCGCCTTCGGGTTCGACGCCGCGGCGCTTGTAGCCCCACTGGTAGGGGTCGAGGGAGACGTAGATCGTCCGCGTCAGCGCCTGGCCGGGGCCGGGCTGCGGCATCGGCGCCTCGACGAGCGCGAACGTGTCCGCGTCGGGCCACGGCGGCGGCGGGCGCCTGGCCAGCGTCCAGTAGCGGTTCATGGCGTGTCTCCCGTTTGCGCGCACCTTAGCGCCCGACGGCGCGCGCGGAGCCCTGAAAATCGCGCGGGATTCCCCTGTCGCGGGAAGACACCCCTCGTTTTCGAGAGCTGCCGCCCGGGCGCGGGGCGCCGGATAGTGCCGATCTCACACAGGGGTTCGTGCGATGATCGTGACGCGTCTGACAGCAGCTTCCGTGGCGGCGTTCGCCGTCTGCGCCGCGTGGGGCGGTCTCGCCCAGGCGGCCACCTACGGCATCAGTCTCGACGGTGTCGTGGCCGGCGGTTCCTATTCCAGCCAGGACATCGGCGCCAACCACTACGACCAGTGGGTGCTGGAGCTCGACGGCGTGAGCGACGACAGCCCGCTGACGCTGGCGCAGGGCGACACGGTCAACGCGACCGTCACCCTGGACGAGCTGTTCACGATCCCCGCGTCGGCGGACCTGACCACGTTCCTGCTCTATTTCGGCAATTTCGACGGCTTTCCGGCCGGCGATGTGACGACCTCCGGGACCTTCGTCTTCTACAACGGCGCCGACGTGGTCGTCTCGGGCAGCGGCAGCTCGGGCACCGCGGGCCAGATCGCCCACTCGATCGCGTTCTTCCCGCCCGGCAACGGGTCGATCACCTTCGACTCGTTCTACGCCAGCTTCACGATCGACCAACTGCCGGAAGACGTGACCCTGAACTACGCCGGCATCTCGTACACGCTGTTCGACCTCGGCGCGAACGCGGGCGTTCCCGAGCCGGGGACCTGGGCGCTGATGATCCTGGGCTTCGGCGCGGCGGGCGCGATCCTGCGGCGCCGGCGGACGGTGGCGGCGTAGAGGCGTCCGCACCGCCTCCAGCGCGGCGGTGAGACGCGGGCGGTTCCGCTAGGCTTCCACGCGCTGGACAGGCGGCAGCAGGTAGCCGCCGTGCAGCAGTTCGGGCTTGGGCAGGTAGGCGCGCAGGAACAGCGCGAACGGCTTGTCCGGGGCCGGCAGCCAGTTGCCGAGGCGGTCGTCGCCGGGGTTTTGGCGGCCGATCCAGATGTCGAGCGAGCCGTCGGGATTGTAGGCGAGGCCCGGCGTGCGGTCGCCGATGGCGTAGCGGTTCAGCGGGTTGTCGGCGAAGAAGAACTGCCCGTCGTCGGTGGCCTCGTAGAGCGTCAGCGACCAGAACGAGTTGACCGGCAGCAGGCGCTCGGCCGGGAAGTGCAGCCGCCACTGCGCGGCAGGGTCGAACAGCGCGCGGGGCAGGTCGCCCTTGGCGCGCATGTACATCGCCTCTTCGGGCGGCAGGGCGGCCAGGCCACCGATCGCGACCGAGGCGCGATAGTCGTACTCCTGCCCGAAGTCGCCGAGGCGGGCGTAGGGATAGGTCCAGCCCTCGATGAAGCTGCCGCGGCGCAGGCCGCTGCGCAGGCTCAGGGCCTGGGCGCGGACGACGCCGCGGGCGATGGCGTCGCGCTCCTCGGGCGAGAAGCGGGCGGGGTCGAAATCGGCGAGGCCCAGCGGGGCCATCCTGCCCAGGATCACGCCGTCGGTGCGCGGCGGCGGATTGGCGGCCATCAGGCCGGCCGCGGCGGCGAAGTATTCCGGCCAGGGCGCGTCGCGGCCGACCCACGGCGGCGGGTCGCCGACGGCGGGACCCTGCATGGCGAGGCCGTCCTGCACGGCGCGGGCGCCCGGCAGATCGTGTTCGCCGTCGACCAGGATGCGGGCCAGCGCCCAGACGCGGTCGGTGGGCGCGCGGATGACCTCGGGCCCGACCCGCGCCTCCCCAGGGCCGACGAGGACATAGCGGCCGCCGTCGCCGCCGGTGGTGCGCGTGCCCAGGATCAGGAAGTTGTTGGTGTAGGCGTCCATCAGGGCCAGCGAGAAGTAGCGTTCGCCGGTGGGCGGGATGGTGAGGGTGACCGGGCCCTGCGACAGGTCGACGTGGGCCGAGGAGTAGAGGGTGTCGTTGTTCGGCGTGGTGATCTCGCGCGCCGTGTGGTCGACCAGGTCGCGGCCGTGGGCGAAGGCGTTCATCGGCCCGCCGCCGGCGAAGGCGGCGGTGCGCGGCGACGCCACCTCGACGAGGGGCAGGGTGAAGGTCCAGGCGAGCTGGGCGGCCTGTTCGAGATCTGCGAGCGATGACATGGTCTGCGTCTCAGCGCGTCGGACGCCCCGCGTCAATGCGCGCTCTTGGGTTCGGGGGCGGGTTTCGCCTGCTCGGCGATGGCGGTCTCGATGTCGGCCTGGAACTTCGCGAGCTGGCCGGCGCGCCAGCAGCCGCCGCAATCCTGGACCTTGGCGGCGACCCAGGCGAGCTGTGTCGCGGCCTTGGGATCGTTGGTGCGGGCGTAGGCGACGCCCAGCCCGGCCCGGGCCTCGGGGTTGTCGCGGGCGAGGCGGACGGCGGTGGTGTAGGTCTTCCGCGCGCCGGACCAGTCCTTCAGGCCCTGCTGAGCGGCGCCGAGCAGCAGCCACGACTCGACGCGTTTGGGATCGGCGCGGGTGACCGGCTGGGCGTACCTGCGGGCCTTGGCGTAGTCCTGCTCGCGCAGCGCCCTGGTCGCCACGTCGATGTTGCGCTGGGTGACCTCCCGCTGCGCGCCGGCCATGGCGTTGGCGCCGGCCTCGAACATCTCGGTTTCCGAGTTCTGCGCGACGGCGGGCGCGGCCGCGCCGATGACGGCCGCCGCCAGGACCGCAAGACCGATACGCCGCATGGAGCTCCCCCGAGTGCGTTCGGCGCGATGATAGCCGCGCTTGCGGAGGTTGGAAGCCTACCGTCCCCCCATGATCGTCATGGCCCGGCTCGTCCGGGCCACCCATTGGGCTGTGAGGTGAAGGAGCGCGCGGCGGCGACCGTGAGGCTCCCCTTCGAGCTCACAGCCCAATGGGTCCCCCGGACAAGCCGGGGGATGACGAGCTTGGATGAGTCAGAGACGGGCCTGCACGCGGTGGAGGCGGGCGTAGGCGCCGCCGGCGGCGATGAGCCGGTCGTGGGTCCCTTCCTCGACGATGCCGCCGTCGCCCAGCACCAGGATGCGGTCGGCGTGGCGCACGGTGGAGAGGCGGTGGGCGATGACGAGCGTGGTGCGGCCGCCGGCGAGGCGGAGCAGGGCCTGCTGCACCGCCCGCTCGCTCTCGTTGTCCAGCGCGCTGGTGGCCTCGTCGAAGATCAGGATCGGCGGGTCCTTCAGGAAGGCGCGGGCGATGGTGAGGCGCTGCTTCTGGCCGCCGGAGAGCGTCACGCCGCGCGGGCCGACGTCGGTGTCGTAGCCAGCCGGCAGGGCCGTGATGAAGTCGTGGGCATTGGCGGCGCGGGCGGCCTCCACCACCTCGGCGTCGGCGGCGCCGGGGCGGCCGTAGCGCAGGTTCTCGGCCACCGTGCCGGCGAAGAGGTAGACGTCCTGCTGCACCACGCCGACGTTCTTGCGCAGGCTGGCCAGGGTGGCGTCGCGCACGTCGACGCCGTCGATGCGCACCGCGCCCTCGGCAACGTCGTAGAAGCGCGGGACGAGGGCGCACAGCGTGCTCTTGCCCACGCCCGAGGCGCCGACCAGGGCCACGAACTCGCCGGGGCGGATGTCGAGGCTGAGGTCGCGGAGCACGGGCGGGCCGGCCTTGTCGTAGCGGAAGCCGACGCGGTCGAAGGCGATGGCGCCGGCCGCGCGGGGGAGCGCGCGGGCGCCCGGACGGTCGGCGATGTCGGGCTCGGTCTCCAGCACCTCCATCATCCGCTCGAAGCCGGTCCAGCCGAGCTGCCAGAGGCGGGCGAAGTTGGCGAGGCGCTGGACCGGGTCGACCAGCACCGCCACGCAGAGCAGGAAGGTGATCAGGTCGCCGACCGAGAGGCCGCCCTGCAGCACGCGCACGGCGCCGGCCACGATGACGCCGCCGGTCAGGAGCTGGCCGAAGGCGACGGTCCCGACCGAGAACCAGGCCTCGCTGCGGTAGCCCTCGCGGCGGCTCTCCAGGAAGGCGTCGTTGGCGGCGGCGAAGCGGCGGGCCTCGAGGTCCTCGTTCACGAACGCCTTCACGACGCGGATGCCGGCGAGCGAATCCTCCACCCGCTCGTTAATCTCGGCGATGCGGGCGCGGGAGCGCTTCAGCGCCGCGCCCATGCGGTGGTTGAAGTGCAGCGCGTAGAGGATCGCGAGCGGGGTGACGGCCAGGATCAGCAGCGTGAGCGGAACGTCGACGTAGAGGAGGATGGCGATGGCGCCGGCGAACTTCAGGGCGGCGATGGCGAGGTCCTCGGGGCCGTGGTGGTAGAGCTCGCCCAGCATGTAGAGGTCGTTGGTGATGCGGCTCATGAGCTGGCCGACGCGCTCGCGGTCGTAGAAGCGGAAGCCGAGCGTCTGGCAGTGCGCGAAGAGGCCGCGCCGCAGCGCCCCCTCCATCTTCGCGCCCATCATGTGGCCCTGGTAGTCCACGAACAGCGTCGACAGCACCTGGGCGGCGAGGAGGGCCAGCATGACGCCGCCGACGGCCCAGAGGTCGGCGGGCGCGAGGCCCTGGGGCGAGCCGAGGCGGCCGGTGACCCAGCGCGCGCAGAGCGGCACGGCGAGCGCGGAGCTCGCGACGGTCAGCGCGCAGGCGACGTCGGCCGCGAGCAGCGGCAGGTGGGGCTTGTAGGCAGCGAGGAAGGCGCGGAAACGCCCCCGTGCGGCGCGCGCTGTGGTTTGAGAGGCGCTAGGTGCGGGCCTCCCGGATCGGGCAAGCATGCGATGTCATGTCCTGAATGTGGATGGGGTCTCCTTTCGTTTCGGACATGGACGATTGCATCTGGGCCTCCCGGGGACCGGTTGAAGCGCGGACTATGCCGACGAAGCGCCGCGTTGGCTACTGCGACGCGCCGCGGGCGTCGACGCGGACGATGTCGACGAGGACGTCGCCCTGGACCAGGTGGAAGACGTCGTAGCGGTCGAGGGTGGGGTCGATGTGGCCGGGGGCGAAGGCCACGCGCTCGCCGCGGGCGACGGGGGCGTCGGGGCGCATGAGCAGGCCCTGTTCGTCGCCGAAGAAGCGGTAGGCGCAACGGGCGAACTTCGGGGTGAGCGGCGCGGGCATCGGGCCTTCGGTCGAGAAGGCCTTGAGGCCCGCGTCCAGGGTCACCCACCTGGGGTGGTTGGCCGTGATGACGGTGGAGACGATGGCCGCCGCCTGCTCGTAGGCGCCGTCGGGGTCGGCCTTCAGGGCGTCGCGGTACTCCCTGTCCATGAAGGCGTAGGAGCCGGGCTGGATCTCGTTGAGCACGCCCTGGGCCGCGTCGGCGGTGAAGGTGCCGGTGCCGCCGCCGGTGACGACGTCGACCTCGCCGCCGGCCTCGCGCACGGCGGCGATGGCGGCGTCGAGCCTGGCCATCCCTTGCGCGACCGCCTCGGCGCGGGCGTTCGCGCCCTCCATGTGCTGCCAGGCGCCGCCGTAGCCCTGGACGCCGAGCAGGCGCAGGTTCGGCCGGGCGAGGACGGCGCGGGCGACCTCGGCGGCCTGGGCGGCGTCGTGGACGCCGGTGCGGCCCATGCCGACGTCGACGTCGATCAGGACCTGGACCGGCGTGGCGGCGGCCGCGGCGAGCTCGGCGGCGCCGTCGGGATGGTCGACGACGATGCGGAAGTCCGGAAGGTCGGCGGCCAGGCGCGCGGCGCGGGCGGCGCTGGCGGCGCCGGCGATGGGCGAGGTGACCAGGATCGCGCCGATCCCCTGGGCGGCCAGGGCCTCGGCCTCGGCCAGCTTGGCGCAGCAGACGCCCACCGCGCCGGCGTCGAGCTGGCGGCGGACGAGGGCGGCGCACTTGTGCGACTTGGCGTGCGGGCGGAGCGCGAGGCCGGCCTGGGCGGCGCGGCCGGCCATTCGGGCGACGTTGCGGTCGAACGCGTCGAGGTCGATCACGGCGGCGGGCGTCGGGATCGTGAGGGCCGACCCCGGCCGGCCCAGCGCTGCGAGGGCCGCGGCGATGTGCGGACGCGCTGCGAGGGGCCCGAGGCGCTCTGCGACGGCCTCGGCCGTCACGCGGCGGCCGGATGGCGCGACATGTCTCCGCGGCCCGCGAGGATGCCCTCGACGGAGATGTCTTCGTCGAGCGCCTCCCAGTGCAGGCCCTTGCCGGTTGCGCTGAGCCGGCCGGCGCTACGCTGCTCGGGGGTGGCGTTCAGCAGACGCGGGAACCAAGCGAGCGGAACACCCACGGTGCGACCGTCCTGTAGATCGACCCACAGGGTGTTGTCATCGAAATGGAAGGCCTTAGCCGAAGTACTCATGCCAACGTCTCTCGATCAGGTCCCGGTTCTGCAGGACGACGCCGATAAGCTCTCCCAGGGTGCGCCGATCGAATCCATAGCTGTCGGCCACCGTCACGTCCGGGCGAAGCCAGAACTTGGCTTCGGCGTCGCCGAGTTGCGCGTGAATATGAACCGGTTCCCGCGGGTTCCCTTCGTTCGAATAGAAGAAGTAGCGAACCCCATTGTAGCGGAAAACAACGGGCATCGCGCCTAGTCCCCCATGAACGCCGGCATCCAGCCTTCGTGGGCGGTGCGGAGGTCGGCGAGGGGCAGGTCGAGGGCGCCGTCGACGCGGATGGCGTCGCCGCCGGCCTGGCCGAGGATCGCGACGGGGATGTCGGCGGCGCGGGCGGCCTGGATCACGGGGGTCGGGTCCTTGAGCGCCACGAGGTAGCGGGCCTGGTCCTCGGCGAAGAGGGCGACCCAGGCCACGCTCGCCAGGCGGATGTCGCAGCCGACGCCGGAGGCGAGGCACATCTCGGCGAGCGCCGCGATCAGGCCGCCGTCGGAGAGGTCGTGGACGGTCTTCAGCGTGCCGGCTTCGATCAGGCCGCGGACGAGGTCGCCGGCCTTCCTTTCCAGCGCCAGGTCGACGGGCGGCGGGGCGCCGTCTTCGCGGCCGGCGATCTCGCGCAGGTACATCGAGGCGCCGAGTTCGCCCCGGGTCTCGCCGACCAGGACGAGGGTGTCGCCGGCCCGGAGGTTGGAGAAGTCGGCGCGCTTCGTGGAGTCGGCCAGCAGGCCCACGCCGCCCACGGCCGGGGTCGGCGGGATGGCGGCGCCGTTGGTCTCGTTGTAGAGGCTGACGTTGCCGCTCACGACCGGGAAGTCGAGCGCGCGGCAGGCCTCGGCCATGCCGTCGATGGCGCGCACGATCTGGCCCATGATCTCGGGCCGCTCGGGATTGCCGAAGTTGAGGTTGTCGGTGATGGCGACGGGCGTGGCGCCCACGGCGGTCAGGTTGCGCCAGGCCTCGGCGACGGCCTGCTTGCCGCCCTCGAACGGATCGGCCTGGACGTAGCGCGGCGTGACGTCGGAGGTGACGGCCAGCGCCTTTTTCGTGCCGTGGACGCGGACCACGCCGGCGTCGGCGCCGGTCGCGCTGTCCTCCAGGGTGTCGGCCATGACGTGGCGGTCGTACTGCTCCCAGAGCCAGCGCTTGGAGGCCATGTCGGGGGCGCTCATCAGCTTCAGGACGGCGGCCTTCAGGTCGCCGGGCTCATTGACGTCGGCGATCGTCAGGCGGGCCTGCGGCGTGGGCTCCGTCCAGGGCCGGTCGTAGAGCGGGGCGTCGTCGAAGAGCGGGGCCAGCGGCACGTCGCAGACCACCTCGCCCTTGTGTTTCAGGACCAGGTGGCCGGTGTCGGTGGTCGTGCCGATGACGGCGGCGTCCAGGCCCCACTTCTCGAAGATGGCGTGGCCATCCCTTTCACGCCCCGGCTTCAGGACCGCCAGCATGCGCTCCTGGCTTTCGCTCAGCATCATCTCGTAGGCGGTCATGCCCTCTTCGCGCTGGGGCACGTCGTCGAGGACGAGCTCGATGCCGACGCCGCCCTTGCCGGCCATCTCGACCGACGAGGAGGTGAGGCCGGCGGCGCCCATGTCCTGGATGGCGGCGACGGCGCCCGAGGCCATCAGCTCCAGGGTCGCCTCGATCAGCAGCTTCTCGGCGAAGGGGTCGCCGACCTGCACGGTCGGGCGCTTCTCCTCGGCGTCCTCGCTGAATTCGGCCGAGGCCATGGTGGCGCCGTGGATGCCGTCGCGGCCGGTCTTGGAGCCGAAGTAGACGACGCTGAAGCCGGCGGCCGGGGCGGCCGAGTAGAAGATCTTGTCCGCGTCGGCCAGGCCCACGCACATGGCGTTGACCAGGATGTTGCCGTCGTAGCCGCGGTGGAAGTTGGTCTCGCCGGCCACGGTGGGCACGCCCACGCAGTTGCCGTAGCCGCCGATGCCGGCGACGACGCCGGAGACGAGGCGCCGGGTCTTCGGGTGCGAGGGATCGCCGAAACGGAGCGCGTTCAGCAGCGCGACCGGCCGCGCGCCCATCGTGAAGACGTCGCGCATGATGCCGCCGACGCCGGTGGCCGCGCCCTGGTAGGGCTCGATGTAGGAGGGGTGGTTGTGGCTCTCCATCTTGAAGATGCAGGCCTGCCCGTCCCCGATGTCGATGACGCCCGCGTTCTCGCCGGGGCCGCAGATCACCTTGGGGCCCGAGGTCGGGAACTTCACCAGGTGCTTCTTCGACGACTTGTACGAGCAGTGCTCGGACCACATCACCGAGAAGACGCCCAGTTCGACGTCGTTCGGCTCGCGGTTCAGGCGGCGCACGATGAGGTCGTATTCGTCCGGCTTCAGGCCGTATTCGGCGGCCTTCTCGGCCATGGTCTTCGAGGGCTGGGCGCTCATGCGCGCGGGCTATAGCGGGACTCTCCCAGGCGCGATAGGCGGCGCGGAGGAAGTTGGGCGCGCCCGGGATTTTCGGCTATCCCGGACCGCGGACGGCTCAGGAGGCAGGTATGCGGATTCGGTTGGCGGCAGGTGTGGCGGTCGTGGCGGCGTCGATGGCGTTGGCGTCGACGGCGCAGCAACAACAGCCCGCGCCCGCGCCGGCGCCCGCCACGGCGCTCCCGCCTGGCGGATACCTGCCCAGGGGCGCGGCGCCGAACAGCCTGGCGATGATTCCGCCGCCGCCCGCGCCGGACTCGGCGGCGCAGGCCAGGGACGATGCGGCGGCCAGGGCGGCGCAGGCGCAGCAGAGCGGGCCGCGCTGGGACGTCGCCACGCTGGACGCGGACCTGGTGACGCCCGAGTCGGTGCGGGCGTTCTCGTGCGCCGCCGACGTGGACATCAGCCCCGCCACGACGCCGAAGCTCTACGCGATGATGCGCAAGACCCTGATCGACGTGGGGCTCTCGCCCTATCCGACCAAGACGAAGTACCAGCGGCAGCGGCCGTTCATGACGACATCGGTGACGACCATCTGTTCGCCGGCCTACGAGGCGCTGCTGAGGAAGGACGGCTCGTACCCGTCGGGCCACAGCGCGATCGGCTGGGGCTGGGCCCTGATCCTGGCCGAGGCCGTGCCCGACCGGATCGACCCCATCCTGGCGCGCGGGCGGGCCTTCGGGCAGAGCCGCGTGGTCTGCAACGTCCACTGGCTGAGCGACACCGAGGAGGGACGGGTGATCGCTGCGGCGACGGTGGCGAAGCTGCACACCGTGCCCGAGTTCGAGTCCGACCTGGCGGCCGTGCGCACGGAGATCGCCGCGGCCCGGGCGGAGGGCAAGCGGCCGACGCGCGACTGCGCCGCCGAGGCCGGGGCGCTGGCGGACGGCTAGGGGCAGCCCCAGACCTCCGCTCATCCCGGCATTCGCCGGGATGAGCGGAGTTGATTTCGGGCCGCGTCCATGGCCGGTTGACGCCTTCCAGAGGTGGGGAGGCGTGATGCTCAGGACGATTCTGGCGACGGCGGCGGCGGTCTCGATCATGGCGGCGGCGCCGGCCACGGCCGCGCCTTCCGCGGCGAAGCTGAAGGCCGAGGCGGCGGCCAAGGTCGAGGCGAACGCCAAGCTGGGGCAGGTGATCGTCGACACGGTCTTCAGCTTCGGCGAGCTGGCCTACCAGGAGGTCGAGACCTCCCGCTACCTGAGCGACCTGCTGGAGAAGAACGGCTTCAAGGTCGAGCGCGGCGTCTCGGGCATGCCGACGGCGTGGACGGTGACGTGGACGCAAGGAAGCGGCGGGCCGGTGATCGCCTTCGGCAGCGACATCGACGGCATCCCCAAGGCCAGCCAGACGCCGGGCGTCGGCTACCGCAAGCCGATGATCGAGGGCGCGCCGGGGCACGGCGAGGGCCACAACTCGGGCCAGGCGGTGAACATCCTGGCGGCGCTGGCGCTGAAGGACATCATGGCGCGGGACAAGATCCCGGGCACCCTGATGCTGTGGCCGGGCGTGGCCGAGGAGCTGGTGGGCGCCAAGGCCTGGTTCGTCCGCGACGGCATGTTCAGGGGCGTGGACGCGGCGATCTTCACCCACGTGGGCGACAATCTTCAAACGGGTTGGGGGCGGCCCCTCGGCACGGGCCTGGTGTCGGTGGAGTACACCTTCACCGGCGAGTCCGCGCACTCGGCCATGGCGCCGTGGCGCGGGCGCAGCGCGCTGGACGCGGTCGAGCTGATGAACATGGGCTGGAACATGCGCCGCGAGCACCTGCGGCCGCTGCAGCGCTCGCACTACGTGATCTCGGACGGCGGCGACCAGCCCAACGTGGTGCCGTCGAAGGCCAGCGTCTGGTACTTCTTCCGCGAGATCGACTTCGACAACATCGCCAGGAACTTCGCCACCGGGAACCGGATCGCCGACGCGGCGGCGCAGATGACCGACACGACCGTGACGCGCCGGATCGTGGGGACCGCGGCGCCGCGCCACTTCAACAGGCCGATGGCGGAGGCGATGAAGGCCAACATCGACAAGGTGGGCCTCCCGGCCTGGTCGCCCGACGAGCAGGCGTTCGCCAAGACGGTGCAGAAGCTGGTGGGCGGCGACCAGGACGGGCTGGCGATGAAGCTGAAGCCGCTGGGCGCGCCCACCGACCCGCCGGTCAGCGGCGGCTCGGACGACATCGGCGACATCTCCTGGACCGTGCCGACGGTGGTGCTGAACTATCCGTCGAACATCCCGAACCTGCCGGGCCACAACTGGGCGAACGCCATGTCGATGGCGACGCCGATCGCGCACAAGGGCGTGGTGGCCGGCGGCAAGGTGGTGGCGATGACGGCGCTGGACCTGTTGCTCGACCCGAAGCTGCTGCCGGCGGCGAAGGGCTACTTCACGACCGAGCAGCCGAAGGAGGGCAAATACGAGCCGGTGATCGGGCCGAACGACCAGCCGGTCATCGAGCGCAACGCCGACATCATGGCGCAGTTCCGGCCGCAGATGCGGGCGCTGTACTACGACGCGTCGAAGTACCCGACGTACCTGGACCAGCTCGGCGTCAAGTTCCCGGAATTGGCGCCGAAGTAGCCCGCGCTCCCTCAACCCTCGTCATCCCGTGGACAAGCCGTGGGATGACGATCGAAGGGTGAGGCGGAAAGTTACCGCGTCTGGCCGCCATCCACCGGGACCACGGCGCCCGTGACGAAGATGGCCTTGTCCTTCAGGCCCGGATCCATGGCGTTCCCTCCCTCGCCTTTCCTCTCAGAACGTCATGGCCGGGCTTGTCCCGGCCATCCAGACACACGGGCGCGTCCGGGTTGGTCACAGCGTCGCCAGCGCGATCTCTCGGCGCGCTCGGCGTTTATGGGTGGCCGGGACAAGCCCGGCCATGACGTTCTGGGGGAAGGGTGAGGGCTATTCCCGGCCCTCCAGGATGGCGAGGGCCTGTTCGGCGAGGGCGGGGCAGCCGTTGACGGCTTCGCTTTCGCGGGCGGAGTTGCCGGAGAGGATGCGGCGGTAGACGCCCTGGCCGATCGAGGCGAGGCGGAAGATCGAGAAGGCCATCAGGAACGGCCAGTCGGGCATCGGGCCGCGGCCCATGCGCTCGCAGTACGTCGCCACGTACTCGGCCTCGGTGGGGATGCCGCTGGCGGCGAAGTCGACGCCGTCGAGGCTGCCCCAGGCGGCGCCGTGGCTGCGCCAGAGGAAGGCGTTGTAGGCGATGTCGGCCCAGGGATGGCCGATGGTGGAGAGCTCCCAGTCCAGCACCGCGACGATGCGGTTCTCGGTGGCGTGGAACATGACGTTCTCGAGCCGGTAGTCGCCGTGCGCGATCGAGACCGACTGGTCGGCGGGGATGCGCGCCGGCAGCTTCTCGATGAGCGCGTCCATGGCCGGGATCTCTTCGGTCTTGGCGTCCTGGTACTGGCGGGTCCAGCGGGCGACCTGCCGCTCGAAGTAGTTGCCGGGCCGGCCGTAGTCGCCGAGGCCCACGGCTTCGAAATCGACCTTGTGCAGCCTGGCGAGCGTCGCGTTGAGCTCGTCGTAGATCTCGGCGCGGTCCTTGGGGGCGAGGCCGGGCAGGGCCGCGTCGCGGAAGATGCGGCCCTGCAGGAAATCCATCACGTAGAAGGTCGCGCCGATGACCTCGGGGTCCTCGCAGAGGGCGCGCATCTTCGGGACCGGGATATGGCCGTCGAGCGCCTTCATGGCGCGGTATTCGCGGTCGACCTGGTGGGCGGAGGAGAGCAACTGGCCCGGCGGCTTCTTGCGCAGGACGTAGCGGCGGCCCTCGCCGTCGGTGAGCAGGAAGGTCGGGTTGGACGCGCCGCCCTGGAACTGGCGCACCGTGAGCGTGTCGCCGATCTCCGGAAGCTGGGCGCGCAGCCAGGCATGCAGCCTGGCCTCGTCGAAGCGGTGCTGCGGCAGGACTTCGCGGACGGGGAGGTCCTGGCCGGGGACGGGGTCTGTCATGGGCCGACATGCTGGCCCTCACGCTGCGGCGGTCAACCACGACGCCACGGAAGGGGCGGTTGACCTCTCCCTGCGGAAGGGGCGGAGTCTTCGCGGAAAGCCGCCGTGAGCGCGGGCCGGGAGGACGGCGATGTATACGCTGCCGCATCACTTCGAGTTCCTGTCCGACGCCTGGATCGACGAGGCGCGGGCCTGGTTCGCGCAGCGCCGCGACCGGCTGGGCGCGCCGTTTTCGGTGAGCGAGCGGATGACGGATGCGCCGCCGCACCTCGGCCTGGCCGGCGGCGTGGCGAGCTGGACCGTGCGCTGGGACGGGTCGGAGGCGAGCGTCGCGCGGGGGTTCGACGCCGGCGCCGACGCGACATGCGAGGGCGACTACCAGGCGGCGCTGATGGCGGCGCAGTGGGTGGGGCTGCTGGCGCCGGGCGCGGTCGAGGCGATGCTGCGCGAGGTGCGGGCGCTCTTCGGGGCCGACGCGATCCGGTTCGGCGGCCGGGGCCTGCCCGAAGGGACCGTCGAGCTGATGGCCCATTTCCACGACCACATGGGCCGCAAGACCGTCGAGAACCCCGACCTGGCGCACCGGGCGCGGCGCCTGGGCCTGACGCGGCACGTCCGCGAGATGGAGGACCAGGGCTACACCATCGTCGAGCGGGCGATTTCGGACGGCTTCGCCGACGAGGTGCGCGAGGCGACGATCCGGGCGCTCAGCGAGAACCAGGCCGGCGCGGCGCTGAACTGGATGACGTACCAGGGGCGCGAGTTCGAGCGGCTGGTGCAGAACCCGCTCCTGATGACCCTGATCGACGCCTCGCTGGGGCGCGGGGCGGTGATCGCCTCGATCTCGGCGATCAAGCGGGGGCCGGGGCCGGGCTTCATCCCGATGCACACCGACTACGCCCACGTGCCCGAGCCCTATCCGGAGTTCTCGCTGACCGGCGTCGGCGTCTGGGCGCTGGAGGACTGGACGGTGGCGAGCGGGCCGACGTGGATCGTGCCGGGCAGCCACAGGCATCGCCGGCCGCCGCGCGAGGGCGAGGGCCATAACCAGGGCGTGCCGGTCGAGATGCCGAAGGGCAGCGTCGTCTACTTCCACCACGGCGTCTGGCACTGGCAGGGCGACCGCACCGAGGCGGGCGAGCGGGTGACCATCCACAGCCACTTCAACCGCGGCATCCTGCGCAGCCTGGAGCCGAAGAAGACCGACGTGCAGATGCTGCACCGCAACCCGCCGCGCCTGGGCGAGATGCTGGGCGAGGACGACTGGTTCGACAAGATGAGCGCCCACGGCCGCGACTACGGCCGCTTCGCCTACATGGAGCGCCTGCTGCGCTTCAACGAGGCCGGCAGGCGCGAGATCCTCGGCGAGGCGGAGCCGCCGCGCGGCCAGGACCTGGCGGCGCTGGTGAGTTAGCGCCCGATCCCCTGGAAGAGCTGGAGCAGCAGCGAGGGCTGCTGGTTGGCGATGCGCATCGCCACGATGGCGAGCTGCTGGCGCACCTGCAGGGCCTGCAGGCGGGCGGACTCCTTGGCGAGGTCGGCGTCGACGAGGTTGCCGATGCCCGCTTCGATCGTGTCCTGCAGCTTGCCGATGAAGGTGAGGTGGCGGTCGAGGCCCTTCGACCCCGTGCCCAGCCGCGACAGGGCCGCGTTCGCGCCGCTGATGGCGGCGGTGAGGTCGGCGACGCCGGTCGGCCCGAGGCCGCCCAGCAGGTCGGCGGGCATGCCGCCCAGGATGGCGCCGCCGACCGAAAGGTCCTCGCCCCCCACGTCGACGGTCTGGGTGGCCGAGGTGTTGGCCAGCGCCCGCACCTGGCCGCCTGCCAGCAGGTTCGTGCCGTTGAAGTCGGCGTTGCGGACGGCCAGGTCGATCTGGCGCTTGAGCGACTGGTAGTTGTCGTTGATGGCGATGCGCGCCGGGTCGGTGACGGCGTAGTCCTGGGCCGAGACGGCCAGCGCCTTCATGTCGTTCAGGAGGTCGGCGATCTGTTCGGCCGCGCTCATCGCGACGCTGACCACCGACTGGCCGCGGCTGATCGAGGACTTCACGGCGTCGAGCGCGCCGAGCTCGCCGCGCTGGTTCTGGGCGATGGCCCAGATGGCGGGGTTGTCCTTGGCGCTGTTGACCTTCTTGCCGGTCGTGATGCGCATCTGCACCACGTCCATCTCGGCGTTGATCGCGTTGAACGTCGCGATCGCCTGCATCGCGGCGACGTTCGTGTTGATGCTGTTGAACGCCATACGCTTGACCCAACCCATCGCGGGACGGCCGATCTGGCCGCAGGGACGTTCTGCCCCCACGACCACCTTGCTCGCTCAGCCTTAGCCAAGCGTTACCTCGGAGGAATTTCCCGTAACGCGTTCGCCGGTGTCAGCTCGCCGGCACGACGGGAAGCTCGATGGAACTGGCGGTGTCGCCGGTGAGGTAGATGCGTTGCGTGGCCTTGCGGTAGTCCGACGGCTTCGCGGTGAAGATGTTGGGCGTGAAGGTCTGCGGGTTGCGGTCGTAGAGCGGGAACCAGGTGGACTGGACCTGCACCATGATCCGGTGGCCCGGCAGGAAGACGTGGTTCGCCGGCGGCAGGTCGAAGCGGTACTTCTGGACCTTATTCGGCGGGATGGCCGTGGGCTTTTCGAAGGAGTCCCGATACCGGCCGCGGAAGATGTCCATGCCGACGCCGAGCTGGTAGCCCGCCATCTGCGGATCGGAGGGTACGGCGTCGGGATAGACGTCGATCAGCTTCACGACCCAGTCGGAATCCGTGCCCGAGGTGGAGGCGTAGAGGTTCACCACCGGCTCGCCGGCGATCTTCAGAGGCGCCTTCAGGGGCTCGGTGACGAAGGTGACGACGTCGGGGCGGCCGTCGACATGGCGCTGGTCGGAGACCAGCCAGTAGCGCCACTGGTCGGCGTCGTCCAAGCGGACCGGGCGGCGGACGTAGGGCACGGGCTTGGCGGGGTCGGAGACGTACTCCTCGTAGGCCGCGCCCGAGGTCGCCCGCGTGAAGGCGAGGCCGAGGCCGGGCGTGAGGTAGATGGGCTTCATCTTCACGTCGCACTCGGCGCAGGCCTGGGGCCACCTGTCGTACCGCCGCCAGCGCATCGTGCCGGTCTCGAAGATGGTCACCGGCGGCGTCGCGGCCTTCGGCGCGCCCGTCTTCAGGTGGCTGTCGAGGAAGGGTTTCAGCACCGTCAGGCGGAACTCGGTGGCGGTGTCGCCGGGGAGCTTGAGGGCCGGCCCGAGCTGGCGCTGCTCGTAGTTGGTTCCCGAATGACGCCAGGGGCCTAGCGCCAGGAAGTTCATGTCGTTGCGGACGTCCTTGGGCTCGACGGCCAGGTAGGCGTGGATCGCGCCCCACATGTCCTCCTGGTCCCACAGCGCGCCCATCCAGAGGGTGGGGACCTTCAGCGGCCGCTTCGCCAATATCCGGTCCAGCGCCTGCTCCTGCCAGAACCCGTCGTAGGCGGGGTGCTCGCGGATCTTGCGGTAGGCGGCGATCTGCTCCAGGCCCGCGGCGCGGGCGAAGTCGTCGAACGAGCCGGCGCGCAGGAAATTCTCATAGTCGTCAGAGGTTTCGCGCGGGATATTGTCGCCGGCGCCCTTCCGGGTCATCTGGCTGGTGAACCAGTCCACGTTGCGGGCGCGGAAGGCGCCGTAGTGGAACCAGTCGTCGCCCATCCAGCCGTCGATCATCGGGCTCTGCGGCACGGCGGCCTTCAGCGCGGGGTGCGGGTCGACCAGCGCCATGGCGGTGGTGAAGCCCGGATAGGACGAGCCGATCATGCCGACGCGGCCGTTGCTCTCGGGCGTGTTCTTCACCAGCCAGTCGATGGTGTCCCAGGCGTCGGTGGAGTGGTCGACCCTGCTGTCGTTGAGCGGCCCGACCAGCGGCCGGGTCAGCACATAGTCGCCCTCGGATTCGTACTTGCCGCGGACGTCCTGGTAGACGCGGATGTAGCCGTCCTCCAGGAAGGGCTCGTCCATCTGCGCGCCGGTGGCGGCGGCGTACTGCGAGATGCTCCGCTCGGCCGAGCGCTTGGCGTTGTAGGGCGTGCGCGTCAGCAGGATCGGCGCGTCCTTCGCCCCCTTCGGGACGATCAGCACAGTGTAGAGCTTCACCCCGTCGCGCATGGGGATCATGACCGTGCGCTTGACGTAGTCGTAGCGCCCGGTCGGCCACTTGAAGTCCTTGGCGATGTCGGGGGTCAGCGGCGGGGTCTGTGCGGCGGATGCGGCCGGGACGAGGGCGAGGAGGGCGGCGCAGCACGCGGCCGCTAGCGGAAGTTGCGGATTCATGCTCCGACCCTAGCAAACGGGCCGCGGTCGGCGACAGTGCCTGGAGGGGCGTGGGATGATGCGCGCAGTGCTGCTGGCGGGCCTGGCGGCCGTCGTGGTCGGGCTCGCGGGGCCGGCGTCCACCGCGCCGGCGGACGCGAGGTTGCCGGCGGACGCCCGGTTCAAGGCGCTCTACGAGAAGGAATGGGCCTGGCGGCAGGCCGAGCTCGCGCGCAGCGACAGCCCCGAGGACGACACCCTGGACCCGCACCTGCCGCACGTGGACGCCGCCAGCCAGGCGCGGCGGCTGGCCTACTGGCAGGACGTGAGGAGGCAACTGGACGGCATCCGCGAGGCCGACCTCTCGCCCGACGCGCGGGTGAACTATCAGGTCTACCGCGACCAGATCGACGTGCTGGTGAACCAGCAGCGGTTCCGCGAGTACGAGAAGCCGTTCAACTCCGACAGCTCGTTCTGGTCGAACTTCAACTACAAGGCCCGCCGCACCTTCATCGGCGCGCAGGACTACCGGAACTACCTGTCGCAACTCAGCGAGATTCCACGCTATTTCGACGAGCAGAAGGTCAACATGCGCGCCGGCCTGAAGCGCGGGTTCACGCCGCCCAAGGCGACGCTGGTGGGCCGCGAGGTTTCGGTGACGGCGACGGCGGACGCCAAGGCCGCCGAAGACACGCTGTTCTGGGAGCCCTTCAAGGCGATGCCGGCGTCGATCCCCGCGGCCGAGCAGGCGGCGCTGAAGGCGCAGGCGAAGTCGGTGATCGAGGGGCAGGTGAAGCCCGCCTACGCGAGCCTGCTGAGCTTCCTGCGCGACGAGTACATCCCGAACGCCACCGAGACCCTGGCGGCCGAGGCGCTGCCCGACGGCAAGGCCTACTACCAGGCGCAGATCAAGGAGTTCGCCACCGTCGACCTGACGCCGGAGCAGATCCACCAGCTCGGCCTCTCCGAGGTGGCGAAGATCCGGGCGCAGATGGAGGCGGTGAAGCGCGAGGCGGGCTTCGCGGGCGACCTGCCGGCCTTCTTCGCCTACCTGCGGACCGACCCGAAGTTCTATCCCAGGACGGCGCAGGAATTGCTGAACACCGGCGCCTGGATCGCCAAGCGCGTGGACGGGAAGCTGGAGGCCTACTTCGGCTGGCTGCCGCGCAGCCGCTTCACCATCGTGCCCGTGCCGCCGGACATGGCGCCCTTCTACACCTCGGCGCGGGGCGGCAGGACGCAATACCTGATCAACACCTACGACCTGCCCTCGCGGCCGCTCTACAACATGACGGCGCTGACCCTGCACGAGTCGGCGCCGGGGCATTCCCTGCAGGGCGCGCTGGCGGAGGAGCAGGAGGGGCTGCCGGACTTCCGGCGCTACGTCTACATCTCGGCCTTCGGCGAGGGCTGGGCGCTCTACTGCGAGTACCTCGGCCTGGAGATGGGGATGTACGACACCCCCTACGACCGGTTCGGCTATCTGACGTTCCAGATGTGGCGGGCCGCAAGGCTGGTGGTGGACACCGGCCTCCACCACAAGGGCTGGACGCGGGCGCAGGCCATCCAGTTCCTGCACGACAACACCGCGCTCTCGGACCACGACATCGAGATCGAGGTCGACCGCTACATCTCCTGGCCGGGGCAGGCGGTGAGCTACTACCTGGGCATGATGGCCATCAAGGAGGCGCGGGCGAAGGCCGAGGCGGCGCTGGGCCCGAAGTTCGACATCCGCGCCTTCCACGACACGGTGCTGTCGATGGGGAGCGTCCCGATCCCGGTGCTTGCCGCCCGCATCGACCGGTTCATCGCCGAGGGCGGGCGCGATCCGATGCCGGTGGACTTCCAGAAGTCGAAGACGCCGTAGCGAAGTAAGGGAACCACGGAAAACACAGAAGGCGCCTGCGGCGCCTACACGGAAGAAGCGGGGTCCTGGACAGCCTTCTGTGTAGCCGCCAGGGGCGGCTTCTGTGTTTTCTGTGGTTCGACAGCGCTTCGCGCGTCAGGCGCTGGCCAGGGCGCTCTGGAAGAGGAGGGCGCCGTCGGCGCTGCCGAGCTCGGCTTCGAAGGCGCGGTCGGGGTGGGGCATGAGGCCGAGCACGTTGCCCCGGCCGTTGACGATGCCGGCGATGTCGCGGGCGCTGCCGTTGGGGTTCTTGCGGTAGCGGAACACGACCTGGCCTTCGCCTTCGAGGCGGTCGAGCGTCTCGTCGTCGGCGAAGAAGTTGCCCTCGCCGTTGCCCACGGTCATCACCGCGCTGCGGCGGCCCTGGTAGCCGGCGGTGAAGCGGGTCTGGCTGTTGACGACCTCGAGCTCGACGGACTTGCAGACGTACTTCAGCGTCTCGTTGCGCAGCAGGGCGCCGGGCAGCAGGCGCATCTCGCAGAGGACCTGGAAGCCGTTGCAGATGCCGACGGTGGCGACGCCGCGCTCGGCCGCCGCCTTGACCTCGCCCATGATCGGCGAGAGCGAGGCCATGGCCCCGCAGCGCAGGTAGTCGCCGTAGGAGAAGCCGCCGGGGAGCACGATCAGGTCGACGCCGTCGGGGAGCGCGGTGTCGGCGTGCCAGACCATGTCGACGTGGGCGCCCGTGGACCGCTCGATGGCCACCTTGCAGTCGCGGTCGCAGTTCGAGCCCGGGAAGACGATGACGGCGGCTTTCATGGCGCGCGCGTTAGCATTGTTCGGAGGTGGAGTCAGGAGGCTGCTCTCCCCCCGGGGCGGGTCTCCGGCGCGGCCGGGTCTGTTACGGCCGTTCCACGACCCAGATGTTGCGGAAGCTGATCGGCGGGCTGGGGTCGCCGTGGGCCTGGAGCTTGATCGGCGCGGGGCCGTGGGCCTTGTAGGCGGGCTTGCCGATGTAGACGGTCTCGCCGGCGAGGACCGCGTCCTTCTGGACGAGGACGCCGTTCATGCGCGCGGTGACGCGGGCGGGGCTCTTGAGCGAGCCGTCGGCGTTGAAGGTGGGCGCGGTCCAGACGACGTCGAAGGTCTGCCACTGGCCGGGCGGCCGGGACGGGTTCGCGAGCGGCGGATGCTGCTTGTAGATCGCGCCGGCCTGGCCGTTGACGTAGGTCTCGTTCCGGTAGCTGTCGAGGATCTGCAGCTCGTAGCCGGCGTCGCCCGGGCCGGTGGAGGCCAGGAAGAGGCCGGAGTTGCCGCGGCCCTGGCCCTCGCCGGTGATGGTCTCCGGCGTCTTCCACTCGAGGTGGAGCCGGTAGTTCCGGAAGCTGCGTCTCGTCTCGATGTTGCCGGCGAGCTTGGCGACGGTCATGACGCCGTCGGCGACGACCCACTTGGCCGGGGACTTGTCGCGGACGCTGACCCACTGGTCGAGGTCGGTCCCGTCGAAGAGGACGATGGCGCCGCGGGGCGGCCTGGCGGGTTTCGCCGGGCCAGGGCCGGCGTCGACGACGGGGACCTTGGGCTCCCACTGCTCGGTGTCCTGCGGCTTGGGGGCCTGGGCCCAGCAGGCGGCGCCGGCGGCGACCGTCGCGACGGCGGCGGCGATCCAGATGCCCCTCTTGCTATGGTTGGCCCTCACAGCTCCCAGCCCTTGCGGTAGGTGCGGGTCAGATACTGGTTGGCGTCGGGGGCGTTGGTGACGCGGCCGGCGGCGCCGTCGTATTCGATGGGCCGGTCGGCCTTCAGGGCGACGATGCCCAGGATCATGGTCTCGTTCAGCGGCACGGCGTAGTCGAAGGGGCAGGAGGCCGGCTCCTCGCCGCGGATGGCGCGGACGAAGTTGGTCTCGTGGCCGGCCAGGCCGCCTTTGATGCGCGGCAGGGTCTGGCCGATCTTCTTCGCCTTCTCCTCCAGCCCGTCGCCGATGAGCACCGGCTTCTCGCCGTAGGTCTCGTGCATCAGCATGCCCTTGGCGCCCACGAAGAGGACGCCGCCGTCGGGGCTCATGGCGAGGTTCGCCGGGAAGCCGGGCGGCGTGGGCGGCAGGATGCCGCCGTCGTACCAGGTCATGCGGACCGGCCCGCCTTTCGCATTCCCGAACTCGTAGTGGGTGACGCAGGCCAGCGGGAAGCCCTCCAGCGGGCTGGGCCGCTTGGTGTCCCAGAGGCTGGCGCCGCCGGGCCAGCGGGAGTGGCGGGTCTCGACCCGGGTGGGCAGGCCCGGCTCCAGCGCCCAGACGGGGAAGTCGATCAGGTGGGCGCCCATGTCGCCCAGCGCGCCGCAGCCGAAGGGGATCCAGCCGCGCCAGTTGAAGTGGGCGTAGTCGGGGTTGTAGCCCCAGTCGACGTCGGCGGGGCCGAGCCACGTCTGCCAGTCGAGGTTGGCCGGCGTGGGGATGGGCGCGGGGCGCGCGACCCCCTGCGGCCAGACGGGCCGGTTGGTCCACACGTGGACCTCGCGGACCTTGCCGATCAGCCCGCCGCGGATCAGCTCGACCACGCGGCGGCCGTCGTCGCCGGAGTGGCCCTGGTTTCCCATCTGGGTGACGAGGCCGGGGTTGGCGCGGCTGAGCGCCAGCAGCCTTCGGCCCTCCTCGACGGTGTAGGTGAGCGGCTTCTGCACATAGACGTGGAGGCCGCGCTCCATGGCCATGCGGGCGGCGACCGCGTGGTGGTGGTCGGGCGTGGCGATGACGACGGCGTCGATGTCCTTCTGGGCGTCGAACATGCGGCGGTAGTCGGTGTAGCGGGTCGCCTTCGAATAGGCCGCCTTCAGCACCGCGCGCATCGGGTTCGGCTCGAAGTGGCTGTCCAGCATGCCGCGCGCGACGCGGTCGAAGTCGACGTCGCAGGCGGCGACGATGTTCTCGCCGGTGAGCTTGGCCATGTTGGCCGCGCCCTGGCCGCCCGCGCCGATGACGGCGAGGTTGACCTTGTCGTTGGGGCCGAGCTTGCGGGCCGCCGCGAACGCCGGGGCGGCCATGGCCGCGGCGCCGGCGCCCAGCAGGCCCCGGCGGGTGATGTGGTGAACCTGAGCCATCTGATGCGGCCTCCCTGTCGGCGCATTTGGCGCGGCGTCGGCGATCGGCGCAAGCGCGCCCGATTATCCAGGATCGTCATCCCCCGGCTTGTCCGGGGGACCCATTGGGCTGTGCTGTGGAGATTTCGCGCGGCGACGCCGCTGCGGATCACTGGGGGCTCACAGCCCAGTGGGTGGCCCGGACAAGCCGGGCCATGACGAGCAGGGGAACGTGGCGGGCGCCGGTCAGGCGCTTGCCCCCACGACGCCGGCGAGGAGGGTGGGGAGCATGGCTTCGGCGCCGGGCGGGTCGCCCTGGCGGATGACGACGAGGTCCTTCGAGGGCACGATCAGGACGGCCTGGCCGCCGGCGCCGAGGGCGGCGAAGGTGTCCGACGGCGATCCGGGGAAGCGCAGGCCCGGGGCGCCGCCGGCGGCGCTCACGCCGGGCCTGGCGTTCTCCCACCAGAGCAGGCCGTAGGCCGGGTTCAGCGCCTGGGACGGCGCGATCAGGGTGTCGAAGGCCTGGCGGCTCACGAGCTGCCTGCCCGCCCACTGGCCATGGCGCTGGGCGAACAGGCCGAAACGGCCGAGGTCGCGGGCCGAGCAGACGGCGGTGTAGTAGTTGGTGACCGGGCCGTTCGCGCCCTGGCCCTTGTTGGTGAGCCAGGTGGTGCGGGTCATGCCGAGCGGACCGAGGAGCTTGCGCTGGGCGTAGGCCTCGAACGGCTCGCCGACGGCGCTCGCCAGCACGTGGAAGCAGAGGTGGTAGACGGCGGTGTTGTAGTGCCACTTCGTGCCCGGCAGGTCCTTCTCGGGCGCGCCGGCGTTCAGGGCGTACTGGTCGCCGGCGACGTTGCGGAGCGCCAGGCCCGTATCGTCGAGGCCGGACGTCATGCTCATCAGGTGGCGGAGCGTGATGTTGGTCTTGGGACCGCCGCGCCAGGAGGGGATGAAGTCGGCAGCAGGCTGGTCGAGGCTCTTGATCCTGCCGTCGTCCATGGCCATGGCGATCAGGACGGCGACCATGCTCTTCCCGACCGAGGCCACCTCCTGCGACCTGTCCTCGCCCCAGCCCGCCGCATAGCGCTCCAGCACGATGCGGCCGCCCCGCAGCACCAGCACGCTGCGGCTGCGCGCGGCCATGGCGGCGTCGACGGCGGCCTCCAGCCTGCCGGCGTCGAGGCCGGCGGCGGCGGGGCCCAGCGTCTCCCAGGCCGTGGCCGACGGGCAGTAGGGCGCCAGCGAAGCGGCCAGCGCGGGCGTGGCGGCGAAGGCCGTCGCGGTCGCGAGGACCGTGCGGCGGGAGAGCGCGTCGTTCATCTCGATTTCCCCGGAAATCCGACCTCGCGCAGCGAGGCGGGCGCTTCGGCGGCCTGGAGGCCGTAGCCTCGCGAGATCATCAGCCGCATCACTTCGTTCTGCATGTAGTAGATAATGTTGCGTGCGCCCTCGGCCGCCAGCGCGCCGTCACGGGCGGCCAGACCGGCGCGAACCACGCGCCAGTGCTCGACCGGCCCCCGTCCATCGACGCTCTCGGCCAGCGCGAAGTAGGAATAGTGCCAGCGGGTCTTGCGCCGTATGGACTCGATCATCCGCTGGGCGTCGGCGCTGCCGACGCTGGAGAGGCGGCTGAAGATCACCTCGCTCTGACGGATCAGTTCTTCGGCCGGCTCATGACGCTCGGAGGCCGCCAGCAGGCCGTCGACCATCTGCAGGGTCTCGGCCATGAACGGCGGCGTCGCGCGGATGCAGGCGAAGCGGGCGGCGAGGCCGTAGAGCGCGGCGCGCACCTCGTAGAGGTCGAACACCTCCTGCACGCTGGTGGCCGCGACATAGGCGCCGCGGTTCTCCTCGATGATCACCAGGCCGTCGTCGGCGAGGGTGCGCAAGGCCGTGCGCGCGATGGAGCGGCCCACGCCGAACTCGGCGCAGATCCGCGCCTCGCGCAGCCAGGCGCCGGGTGACAGCACGGCGTCGGCGATCTGCTTGCGCAGCGCCACGGCCACGTCGCCAGCCGTCACGGGCGGCGGATCGGTCGCCATTCGCATCGACGACTTGGAGGGCATGGCGCGGGCGGAGACCTCTTGGTGGGACGGTGTTCGACTAGCGCGACTCTGACGGTTGAATCGAGCGGTGGGAAGTCCGCGCGGAATGTGGCGTCGACGCAGCCTAGCGCCGAATGTTCCACGAATGAAAGAATATTGTCGTACAATAAATTTGACATGATCGTGCAGTTCGTTGTGTCTAGCCCCCAATGGCGCGCCAAGCGCCCGATGGGAGGGAGTCATGCGCAACCTGTTCTGCTCCGCTGCGGCGGTGTCGCTTCTGGCCGCGGGCGCGGCCGTGGCCCAGCCCGTTTCGGCCCGCGTCGAGGCGAGCGACGCGAACACCATCGACGAGCTGATCGTCACGGCCACCCGGCGCGAGGAGAGCCTGCGCGACGTGCCGATGACCATCTCGGCAGTGACGGCCGAGCAGCTCGAGGCCACCGGGCCCATCGCCGGCACCGGCGACCTGCTGCGCACGGTGCCCGGCGTCCGGTTCAACGACCTGCAAAGCAGCAACCTGAGCGAGGTCTCGATCCGCGGTTCAGGCACCCAGCGGGCGACGGGCGCGGACTCCGGCGTCGGCCTGTTCGTCAATGGCGCCTACGTCGGATCGAGCACGCTGGGCGGCCGCAACTTCCGGCATGTGGACCACTTCGACGCCCAGCGGGTCGAGGTGCTGCAGGGGCCGCAAGGCGCGCTGTACGGCCGCAACTCGGAATACGGCGTGGTGAACATCGTCTCGGCCAGGCCGCAGTTCAACAACTCGGGCTATGTCAGCGGGACCTACACCGGCAAGCTGGAGCAGCGGAAGCTCATCGGGGTGGTGAACCAGCAGCTCAGCGACGAGGTCGCCGTGCGCATCGGCGTCCAGGGCGTCGATCAGAGCAAGGGCTTCTACTACAACCCGACCAGCGACAAATATTATGACTCCACCGAGGGCTGGATCGCACGGGCCCAGCTCCGCTTCAGGCGCGGGCCGCTGGATATCGATTTCCTGGTGGACGCCCAGGACCTCGACCTGCCGACCTTCCTGAACGCCTATGTCCTGGAGCCGGGCCGGGCCGCGGCGATCCCGCTGGGCTACAGGCACAACCGCTTCGTGATCCCGCACGACGGGCAGGACGGCGTCAACCAGAAGACCCATCGCGCCATGATCCTGGCCGACTACGACCTGGGCTGGGCGACGCTGACGTCGACCAGCATGGTCAGCAACTTCAAGTCGCGACAGGACTTCGCGTCCGCCATCGACCTCGCCACGGAAGCGGAATTCCAGCGGACCGGGCAGGTCGGCGTCTACCCGCTGGGCCAGACCTCGACGCTGGCGAAGGACCGCACCTTCTACCAGGACATCCACCTCGCCGGGACGGCCCTCGAGGGCGCCCTGGAGTGGCTGGTCGGCGGCGACTACCTGAACCAGGACGACCTGAACGGGACGTTCTCGGCCACCACGCCCTGCGTGCTGCGGGTGGGCGCAGGCATCTGCGGCGGCTCGCCCACCGCACCGGTCTGCTATCGCCTGCTCCCGACCTCGACGGCCTGTCCGACCCCGTTCCCGAACAGCTTCGGCACGGAAGCGCGCGCCACGCTGAAGAACGAGTCGGAGTCGGTGTACGGCTCGATGAAGTACCGTACCGGCCCATTCACCTTCGCCGGCGAGCTGCGCTACTCGCACGACGACAAGCAGGCGTCCCAGGTGTCGTTCCTGCTCTATACGACGACGCTGGCCGCGCCGTCGGCGGCCTACGACTTCAAGGCCAACCGGCTGAACTACACGGCGACCGTCAGCTACACCCTGCCAGGCGACCTGGGCGGCCTGGCCTACGCCAAGGTCGGGACCGGCTACCGCGCCGGCGGGGTCAACGCGCGCACCTCGTCGCCGTTCGCGCCGAATCCCTTCCGGCCCACCTACGGCAACGAGGACACGACCAGCTACGAGGTCGGCTACAAGGGCAACCTGGCGCGCAACATCTTCCTGCGCGTCGCGGCCTACGCCTCGCGGACCGAGGACGCGATCACCTCGATCACCGACGGCTGCGCGGTGACGAACGCCTGCGGACGCGGCCCGACGGTGTTCAACATCAACGGCGGCACGGTGCATGCGCGCGGCGTCGAGGCCGCCATCGACGGCCGCTTCCGGGTGGCCGACGGCACGCTGAACATCGGCCTGAACGGCTCGCGGCAGCGGGCGCGGTACGTCGACACGCCGAACAACTATTCCGGCCTGCCGTTGGTGGGCTCGTCGGTGGCGCAGATCCCCAAGTGGAACATGTCGGCCACGATCGGCTACCGACGGCCGCTGACCGACAAGGTCGATGGCTTCTTCAACGTGACCTACAACGGCCAGCGGGACGGCATCCAGGACACGGTGACGGCGGCGACCGGCCCGGTGTATCTGCAGGACGTCGACCTGACGAGCGCGCGGGTCGGGGTGAAGTACGGCAAGGTCGAAGCGGCGCTGTTCGTGACCAACCTGACCGACGAGACGATCGCGCTGCTGCAACTGCAGACCGGCGCCGCGCCGCTCTCGGTCCGCTACAATCAGCCCCGGACGGTCGGCGCCAACGTGATCTATCGCTGGTAGGGCGCCGGGCACGGAGAACGCCTTCTCCCACACGCAGGGCGTTCCGGTCGCGGTCCCCCAAAAAAAGCCGGTGCGTCCGGCGCATCCGCTTAACCACGCCGTCCGTAAGTGTGACGGGGGCTAATTGCGCGGGGAGGCGCAGGCGGCATGGGGTGGCGGAAACTCAGCGGCGCCGGTCACGCGGTGGTCGAGGTGGAGGGCTGCCTGGATTCCGCGAGCTGCCCCGAGTTCCAGGCCTTCCTGGCGGATGCGGCGGCCGACGCGGCGGCGCGCGACGAGGTGCTGGAGATCGACCTTTCGGGCCTGCGCGAGATCTCGTCGCACGGCCTGCGCGCGCTCGCGTGCGCGCAGCACGAGGCGCGGCGCATCGTGCTGACCTGCCCCGAGGGCCGGGTCCGCGAGATCCTGACGATCAGCCGGCTGGACAGCGTCTTCCGAGTCCGGGCGCCCACGATCCACTTCATGGGCGCGTCGAAGGCCGTGCCCGAGATGCCTACATCCGGTCCGGTGTCGCTATCCCAAGAAGGTCAAGCGCCAGCTCGAGCTGTCGAAGCGTAGCGGTGGCCAGGGTCAGGCGGCTGGCGCGGGTCGCCGGGTCCGCCGCCTGCAGGATCGGGCAGGCGGCCCAGACCTTCGACCAGGCCTGGGCGACGCGGTAGGTGTGCTCGGCGAGGATGTTCGGCGCCTTCTTGTCGTAGGCGTCGGCCAGGGCGGCGTCGAAGGCGTCGAGCGCCAGCACCAGATCCCGCTCCGCCGGCTCGGCGACGACGACCGGACCGGCCTCGGCGGCCTCCGCGGCGGCGCGGCGCAGCAGGCTCTTCACCCGCACCGCCTGGTAGAGCAGGTAGGGGCCGGTCTTGCCCTCGAAGCTGGAGAAGCGGTCGAGGTCGAAGATGTAGCTGGTGCCGCGGAAGTTCTGCAGGTCGGCGAACTTCAGCGCCGCGACGGCCACCTTGCCGGCGATCTCCTCGAACTCGTCGGCCGGGACGTCCTCGCCCAGCGACTGTTCGCGCAGGCGCTCGCGCGCCTTCTCGCGGGTCATCTCGATCAGATCGTTCAACTTCAAAACACCGCCGGCGCGGGTCTTGAAGGGCTTGCCGTCGGTCCCGTTCATGGTGCCGAAACCGACGTGGATCAACTGGCCCTCGGCGGCGTAGCCGGCGAGGCAGGCGGCGCGGAACACGATCTCGAAGTGGTCGGCCTGGCGCTGGTCGACGCAGTAGATGACCAGGTCGAAGTCGAAGGCCTGGCGGCGGTCGAGGATGGTGGCGAGGTCGGTCGTGCCGTACATCGCCGAGCCTTCGGACGAGACCACCAGCAGCGGGTCGGGCCAGGGCGCCTCGATCACCGTGCCGTCGGCGAGCTTCTTCGGCCGCGTCTCGCCGTCCCGGTCGACGCGGACGATGCGCGCGCCCTGGTCGTCGACCAGCAGGCCCTTGCCGTCCAGTTCGGCGACCATCGGGCCGATCAGGTCCTCGACGTCGCTCTCGCCCTTCCACCAGTCGAAGTCGACGCCGAGCGCGTGGAAGTCGCGGATCAGGGCCTCTCGGGTCACGTCGCGGAAACGCTCCCACAGCGCGTAATAGCCGGCCTTCTTCGACTGAAGCTCGGCGGTGAGCCGGCGCGCGCGGTTGCGGAACCCGACGTCGCTCTTCGCCCGCTCGGCGGCCGGCGGGTAGAGCGCGCCCAGGTCGTCGAGTCCCAGCGTGGCCAGCACGGCCAGGCGGCCCCTGTCGGCCTCGGTGACCTCGCCCTTGGCGTTCAGGTCCTCGACCAGCTCGGCGATGGCCGGATAGGTGTCGCAGACGGCGGCGATCAGCAGCCCCATCTGGAAGCCCCAGTCGCCGAAGTGGGCGTCGCCGATCACCTCGTCGCCGCGGAAGCGGTAGATGCGTTTCAGGCTCTCGCCGATGATCGAGGCGCGCAGGTGCCCAACGTGCATCTCCTTGGCCACGTTGGGGCCGCCGTAGTCGATGATGACGCGGCGAGGCCGGACGACCGTTTCGGCGCCGGCGCGCGGATCGGCGGCGACGGCGTTGGCGCGGTCGCTGAGGGCCGCGTCGGCGATCTTGAGGTTGATGAAGCCGGGGCCCGCGATCTCGACCGACGCCAGGCGCGGGTCGCCCTTCAGCCGCTCGGCGACGGCGGCGGCGATCTCGCGCGGGTTCCTGCCCACGCGCTTGGCGCCGGCCAGCGCGCCGTTCGACTGGAAGTCGGCGAGGTCGGGCCGGTCGGACGGCGTGACGCGGGCCAGGTCGGCGGGCACGCCTTCGGCGGCGAAGGCGGCGGCGACCGCTTCGCCCAAGGCGGTCTTGAGGTCGCTCATGGGTTCGGCGCGGCGCTCGCGGTCTGGCCGACGTTCACGCGGAAGCGCTTGCCCTCGCGGTTGAAGGCGGCCATCTGCGGCGTCACCTCGAAGCCGATCAGCACCTCGAAGTTCGAGCCCGAGACGGCGATGCCGGCGCGCGGGATGGTGATCGAGCCGATCTGCTCGGTGACGTAGACGCGGTCCTGGCCCTCGGGGAACGTGACCGGCAGGTCGAAGCTCTCCTTGTGGATGACCTCGCGGTTCCGGTCGGTCACGGCGATCCAGTACCTGTAGGTCTTCTGGCGGCCGGTCGACTGCGGGCCCTTGCCCATCTCGAACAGCACTTCCATGGTCACTTCGATCGGCTGGTCGTCCTTGTAGGAGCAGCCGGCCGATATGCCCTGGATCTCGCCGGTCCAGCCGACGTTCGCCGAGGCCTCGCGGTTGTCCTTGAACTCGACGTAGCGGGCGGCGTCGTAGAGCGATTTCACGAACGGGCAGGGGCCGGCGTTGCGCAACTGCGGCAGCGGCGCCTGGACGTCGCCCCACTCCTCGCGCTGCTTGCGCTTCTTGGCGGCGTCTTCCTGCTGCTTGCGCTGCTCGGCCTCGGGGTCGCGGCGCCCTTGCGCGTAGGCGGCGGCCGGAACGGCGGTGAAGGCCGCCATCAGGGCGGCGGCGAGAAGCATCTGGCGGCGCATGAACAGGCGTCCAACGGAAAGGGCCGCGGGAAGGCCGCGGCGGTCAGGGGCTAAGTACAGCGGGATGAATGCGGCGGCAACGCGACGGTTGGACATCGGCGGCGGGGAATGGGGCGCCACCCATCCCCGCTCGTCATCCCCGGCTTGTCTGGGGGATCCATTGGGCGGTGAGCCCGACGATCGAGCACGCGGCGGCGACGCTGCGATCCAACCTTCGACTCACAGCCCAATGGGTCACCCGGACAAGCCGGGTGATGGCGAACAAATATAGAACATATTGAGTGAGCGTTCTATCCTTCTTTGGCCGCGACGGGCTGGCGGTCGAGCCGTCGGCGCACTAGGTTCGCACGCCATGCCGCCGCGCCCCCCGCTCACCGTCCTGCTCGCCAGCCCGCGCGGGTTCTGCGCGGGGGTGGACCGGGCGATCCAGATCGTGGAGCGGGCGATCGCGAAGTACGGGGCGCCGGTCTATGTGCGCCACGAGATCGTCCACAACCGCCACGTGGTCGACCGGCTGAAGGCGCTGGGCGCGGTGTTCGTGGAGGAGCTGGAAGAATGCCCGGCGGACCGGCCGGTGGTGTTCTCGGCGCACGGGGTGCCGAAGTCGGTCCCGGCCGAGGCCAAGCAGCGGCAGATGCTGTACCTCGACGCCACCTGCCCGCTGGTCAGCAAGGTGCATGTGGAGGCCGGGCGCCACTTCGACGCCGGGCGCGAGATCGTGCTGATCGGCCACGCGGGCCACCCCGAGGTGGTGGGCACCATGGGGCAGTTGCCCGAGGGCGCCGTCGTGCTGGTCGAGACGGTGGAGGACGCCCGCGCGTTCCGGCCGAAGGACCCCGCCAACGTGGCGTTCGTGACCCAGACGACGCTGTCGGTGGACGACACGGCCGAGATCGTGGCGGCGCTCCGGGCCCGTTTCCCGGCCATCGCGGCGCCGCACAAGGAGGACATCTGCTACGCCACCACCAATCGCCAGGACGCGGTGAAGGCGATCGCAGCGCGCTCCGACGTGCTGCTGGTGATCGGCAGCGCCAACTCGTCGAACTCGGTGCGGCTGGCGGAGGTGGGGCGGCGCTCGGGCGCGCGGGCCTACCTCATCGACGACGCCTCGGCGCTGGACCTGGCGTGGCTGGACGGCGCGCGGACAGTGGGCGTGACGGCGGGCGCCTCGGCGCCGGAAGTGCTGGTCCAGGGCGTGATCGACAGGCTCGCCGCCGCCTTCGACGTGAGCGTCGAGGAAGCCGACGCGGCCCGCGAGACCGTGACCTTCAAGCTGCCGCGGGCGGTGGCTTAGGCGCTTCCTCTTCGATGGATCGTTCGCGAAGCCACGTCGCGAGCTGCTCGACGTCGCGTTGGCCCGCTGCGACAGCCAGCACGGCGCGCGCGGCGTCCGCCTGAGCCGCGACGAGCCTGCGCCCGTTCTTTCGGAGGAACAGACCGGCCGCCAGGAAGCCGGCCCGCTTGTTGCCGTCGATGAAGGGATGGTTGCTGACCAGCGCTACGAGGTAGGTCGCGGCCAGCTCGCAGACGTCGCCGACGCCCTCGTAGTAATGGCGGTTCTGCGGGCGCTGGAGCGCAGACTCCAGGAGCCCTTCGTCACGCAGGCCCGCCGCGCCGCCATGCAAGGCGAGGCTTCGATCATGAAGGACGAGAAGCGCTTCCTTGCTGATCCAGCCGGGCTCGCTCACTTCGCCAGCGCGCGGAAGGTGTCGCGGTAGTCGTCCATGAACTCTTCGCCGAGCGCGATCTCTTCGGCGACGCCGGGGCTGTAGGCCGAGATGCGCATGTCGCCGTCGGGTGCGTCGGTCAGGTAGAGCGTGTCGCCTTTCTGCACGCCGAGCTTTGCCAGCGCTTCCTTCGGCAGGAGCAGCCCGACGGAGTTGCCTACCTGAGTGAGCTTGAGTGTGATCATGTGCGCGTTATAACGCATATAATACGCGCGCGCCAGCATTTGCGGACCGTTCCGCCGCGCGACGCCCTTGACCGCCTCGCCGACGTGCCGCACTGCGACGCGCATGGCGGTCTACACCGACATCACCGACGAGGAGCTCGCGGGGCTGCTGGCCGATTTCGACATCGGGCAGGCGACGTCGTTCAAGGGCATCGCCGAGGGGGTGGAGAACTCCAACTTCCTGCTGGAGACGACGAAAGGCCGCTACTTCCTGACCGTCTACGAGAAGCGGGTGCGGGAGGAGGACCTGCCGTTCTTCCTGGGCCTGATGCAGTGGCTGGAGCGGCACGGGTTCCCGAGCGCCGCGCCGATCGCGGACCGGAACGGCGAGATCCTGAAGCGGATGCGGGGCAAGCCGTGCGCGCTGGTCAGCTTCCTGACCGGGCTGTCGGTGCGCAGGCCCACCGTCGCCCACTGCCGCGAGGCCGGGGAGAGCCTGGCGCGACTGCACATCGCCGGCGACGGCTTCCCGATGGCGCGGGTGAACGACCTGGGCCAGCCCTACTGGGCGCCGATGTTCGCGAACCTGACGGGCGATGCGGAGAAGTTGAAGCCGGGGCTGTCGAAGGTGATCGCAGGTGACCTCGAGCTGCTGGCGCGCAGGTGGCCGCGGGGGCTTCCGGAAGGCGTGATCCACGCCGACTATTTCCCGGACAATGTCTTCTTCACGGCCGGCAGGTTCGCCGCCGCCTTCGACTTCTACTTCGCCTGCACCGACGCGCTCGCCTACGACATCGCGGTGGCCCTGAACGCCTGGTGCTTCGAGCCGGACGGCAGCTTCAACATCACTGCGGCCCGCGCGCTGGTGGGCGGCTACGAGAGCCGCCGGAAGCTCACGGACGCCGAGCGCGCGGCGCTGCCGGTCCTGGCGCACGGGGCGGCGATGCGGTTCTTCCTGACGCGCCTGCACGACTGGCACGCGACGCCGGCCGGGGCGCTGGTGAAGCCGAAGGACCCGCTGGAGTACGAGCGCAAGCTGGCAGTGCATCGCTCATCGCCGGACCTGGTTCTCTTCGGGACCCCCGCATGATCCCGGGTGTCGTCATCTACACGGACGGCGCGTGCTCCGGGAATCCGGGGCCGGGCGGCTGGGGCGCGATCCTGATGCACGGGGCGACCGAGAAGGAGCTCTCGGGCGGCGAGCCGGCCACGACGAACAACCGCATGGAGCTGATGGCGGCGATCCAGGCGCTGGAGGCGCTGAAGAAGCCCTGCAAGGTCGAGCTGCATACCGACAGCACCTACGTGATGAAGGGCATCTCGGAGTGGATCCACGGCTGGAAGCGCAAGGGCTGGCGCACGGCCGACGGCAAGCCGGTCAAGAACGACGACCTGTGGCGGCGCCTTGACGAAGCGCGTTCGCGTCACGACGTGACGTGGAGGTGGGTGAAGGGCCACGCCGGCCACGAGCTCAACGAGCGGGCGGACATGCTCGCCCGTTCCGGGCTCAAGGCGGCGCTCGAGGCCGCGTCGGGCTGATCGTTCAATCTTGAACCATCGAGGCTGGCGGCTAGACTCCTCCCATCGGTGATTCGGAGGAGTGCTGCATGGCCGCGGTCATCGAGGAACATCCCGAGGTTCAGGTCTTCGACGAGATCAGCATGATCGAGCACGGGGTGCGCATGGCGATCACCCGCGCCCTGCCGGTCGGCCTGACCTATCCGCAGTACGAGGTGCTGAACCTGATCGCGCGGCGCGGCGACGACCTGACGCCGGCGCAGATCTCGGACGCGCTGAAGATGACGCCGGGCGCCATCACCAACACGCTGCAGCGGCTGGAATGCACGGCGCTGGTCTCGGTGGAGGCCTGCACGAAGGACCGGCGGCGCAAGCGCGTGCGCCTGACGCCCGAGGGCCGCGAGGCCTACAACCGCTCGATGGCGGCGATCCGGCCCAAGGTCGAGAAGCTGCGCGACGGCTTCACCCAGAAGGAGTTCCGCGAGGCGCTCCCGTTCCTGCGCGCGCTGCGCGTCTGGATGAGCGAGATCCGCTAGAACCTGGTTCTCGACACCGGGGGTCCGGGCAGGCTTCGATCCAAGGCGGCCCGACGGCGGGCGGAGGGTGCGATGAGGACGATCCTGCTGGCGTTGCTGGCCTCGCTCTGGGCGACGGCGGCCTGCGCCTATCCCGTCGGCGAACGCCAGGTCCAGGCGACCAACCCGACCGCCGCCCTGCGCGACGCCCAGCACAGGGACGCGCTGCGCGTCACGGTCTGGTACCCGGCGAACGACCTGGCGAACGAGCAGGACATCGTCATCGGGCCGCCCGGCGCCCCGCTGTTCTATGTCGGTGAGGCGGCGCCCGACGCTGGCTTCGCCGACGAGCGCCGCCGGCCGGTGATCCTCTTCTCCCACGGCTTCGGCGGCACGGCGCGGATGATGGGCTGGTTCGGCACGGTGATGGCGTCGCAGGGCTACATCGTCATCGCCGTCGACCACCCGGGCAACAACGGCATGGAGCCGATGACGGTGGCCGGCGCGACGCTCTTCTGGGAACGGCCGGGCGACCTGGCCGCGGCGCTCGCCCGCGTTCGCGCCGATCCCGAGCTGGGCCGCCGGCTGGACATGGCCAAGGTGGGCGTCGCCGGCTTCTCCGCGGGTGGGTTCACCAGCCTGGTGGCGGCCGGCGCGCGGGTGGACGTCGCGCGCTTCAAGGCCTTCTGCAAGGACCGGCCCGACGACGGCGTCTGCAAGCCGCAGAAGGAGCTGCCCACGTTGACGATGGACGCGGCCGTGGCCTTCCTGGAGAGCCCCGAGGCGAAGCCCGCCGTCGACCGCGCCGCAGGCGACCTCGGCCTGCCCGAGGTCCGCGCCGCCTTCGCCATCGCCCCCGCCATCGTCCAGGCGCTGGACCCCCGGAGCCTGCAAGGCCTGCGGATGCCCGTGGCCATCGTGCTCGGCGACGGCGACGACGTGGCCCCGCCCAACACCAACGGCAGCTATGCGGCGCGGCTGATCCCGGGCGCCCGGCTGAAGGTGCTGCCCGGCGTCGGCCACTACGACTTCCTGTCCCGCTGCACCCCGGCCGGCGACGCCGTGGTGAAGGACCTCTGCCCGGTGAACGCGCCGCGCAGCGGAACCCACCGCGCCGCCATCGAACAGGCCCTCATGCTCTTCGGCCGCACCTTCGGCCCGCCGCCGTAACTAAAGAACGTCATGGCCCGGCTTGTCCGGGCCACCCATTGGGCTGTGCGTTCGTGATGATCCGCGGCGGCGACGCAGTGCGCTTCCTGGACCGCACAGCCCAATGGGTCCCCCGGACAAGCCGGGGGATGACGATCGAGAAGGGGTGAGCGCCGCTACAGCTTGTGCCGCTGGCGCCACTGGTCGCGGGTCATCTCCCAGTAGACCGACCGCCGCACCGTGCCGTCCGGCCGCACGGCGTCGCGTCCGCCCATGCGCACGAAGCCCGCGCCGTCGATCCCCTTCTGCGCGCGCACATTGTCGAGCGCCGAGGTCAGGCACATGAGCTGCACGCCCAGGGTCTCGAAGATCCAGCCGAAGGTGTGCGCCATGCCGGCGCCGCCCTGGCCCCGGTTCTGCATGTCGGCGCGGACGGCGCCGGCCAGTTCCGCCGACAGGTGCTCGGGCCAGACGGTGATGCGGGAGTAGCCGGCCACCGCGCCGGCGTCGTCCAGGCTCACGATCAGCAGCGCCTCGCCCGCCAGCATCCGGGCCTGGCTCTCGGCCACCCAGCGGGTGACGCTGTCGGGGGTGATCGGGCGCGGCAGGTCGTAGATCGGGCCCGAGACGCGCGGGTCCGACAGGAGCTCGACCAGCCCGGCCACGTGCCGCAGGTCGGCCCGCTCGCGGCGCGGGCCCAGCGTCGCCACGTCCACGGTGCGGACGCGATGGCGAAGGGCCTCGGCCTGCTCCTGAGAGGCCTGGATGACGGTCTTCGGCGGCGCGCTCACGAGGCGGCCAGGCGCATCAGCGCCTCGCCGTCCAGCCGCCGCACGGTCCAGTCGGTCATCGCGCCCGCGCCCAGCGAGTCGTAGAAGGCGATCGAGGGCGCGTTCCAGTCCAGCACCGCCCACTCCAGCCGCCCCAGGTCGGCGTCCACGCACCGCTGCGCCAGCCGGCGCAGCAGCGCCTTGCCGGCGCCCAGGCCGCGCGCCTCCGGCCGCACGAACAGGTCCTCAAGGTAGATGCCGGCCCGCCCGCGGAAGGTGGAGTAGTTGTAGAACCACAGCGCGAAGCCGACGGCCGTCCCGCCCGCCTCGGCGATGTCGCAGAAGCAGCGCGGGTTCTCGCCGAACAGGTCCCGGCGCACGTCCGCCTCGGTCGCCTCCACCTCGTGCAGCAGCCGCTCGTACTCGGCCAACTCCCGGATGAACTGCAGGATCAGCGGCGTGTCGCCCATCGTCGCCACCCGAACGGTGACCGTGGCCTTCGCGCCGCTCCCGTCGCTCACAGCCGCGCTCCGGTGGTCTCTTCCGAGATCGCCCACAGCCGCCGGGCCGCCTCCGGGTCGAGCGCGTGCGGCATCACCCCTTCGAAGGGGCTCTCCTGGCTCCACGGAAGAGCCTGGTTGCAGTTCTCCAGATAGAGCCCGCCCACGCCCTCCAGCTCGTCGCCCACCGCCGCCCAGACGCTGGTGGCCGCGCCCTGCTCGGTGGACTTGAAGCGGTCGTTCAGCCTGCCGGTCTCGTCCATCCAGCCGAAGCCGATCATCTCCTCGCGGCTGAGGTGCCGCTGCAGCGGCGTCATGATCCCGCCCGGCATCACCGCATTGGCCGTCACGCCCAGGTCGGCGAAGCGCTCGGTGAAGCCCACGGCGAACAGCGAATTGGCCGTCTTCGCCTGCCCGTAGCTCTCCCACTTGTCGTAGGGCCGGTTGCGATAGTGGATGTCGTCGAACACCACGCCGCCCCGCCGGTGGCCGATGGACGACAGCGAGACCACCCGGCTCCCACGCCCTTCGTCGGCCGCGTTCATCAGCCCCCGCGCCAGCAGCATGGCGAGCAGGAAGTGGCCGAAGTGGTTCGTGCCCACCTGCATCTCCAGGTCCTGCGCCGTGTAGGCCAGCGGGCAGGCCATGACCCCGGCGTTGTTGACCAGGATGTTGAGCGGCCTGTCGCCCCAGGCCGTGGCGAACGCGCCCACCGACGCCAGGTCCGACAGGTCGACCCGCCCGACGCTGACCTTGCCCCCGCCCGCCCGGTTGATCTCGTCGGCGACCGCCTGGCCGGCGTCGGTGTTGCGCACCGCCAGCATGACGTCGGCGCCCGCCTCGGCCAGCGCACGGGCCGTCTCGACGCCGATGCCGGTGGCCGCCCCCGTCACGATGGCGCTGGCGCCCGCCAGGTCGTGCCCCGCCACGACCTCGCGCGCCGTGCTCCTGGCCCCGAAGTCCGAAGTGATCCGTTCGCTCATGCCATCCCCTCGCAGCCGCCTGTCCCACGGCCCTGGGCGGCAGCCTTACGCCGCCGCGCGGTACCAGTCGACGCCCGAGGCGTCCCGCTCCCGCACCGCCTGGCCGCGGGCCAGCAGGCAGTTCAGGTGGGCCAGGCCCTCGCCCGTCGCCATCCCCAGCAGGTACTCGTCGATCTTGCGCCGGAACAGCACGTGGAAGACGTCCACCACCCGCTTCGGCTCGGCGATCAGCGCGTGCAGCCGTGTCAGGCCCCGCTCATGCCCGCCGATCAGGTGGTCGATCCGCGCGTGCAGGCCCCGGAACGGGTCGTTGTGCGCCGGCAGCACCAGCACGTCGTCGGGGATCTTGCCCTTGATCCGCTTCAGCGACGTCAGCCAGTCGGTCAGCGGGTCGCCGTCGGGCTCGGTCGGGAACACCGACACGTTCGACGAGATCTTCGGCAGCACCTGGTCGCCCGAGATCATCAGCTTCAGGTCGGGGCACCAGAGGCAGGCGTGCTCCGGGCTGTGGCCCGATCCGACCACCACGCGCCAGGCGTGGTCGCCGATCTTCACCTCGTCGCCGTCGTTCAGCCGGTGGAAGCTGTCGGGCAGCGCGTAGAGCCCGCGGCCGAACCCGCCGAACTTGGCGCGATAGTTCTCCAGCGCCTCCTCGTCCCAGCCCGCGGCGCGGAAGAAGCGCACCGCGTCCTCCGGCGCCTCGCGCCCGGTGTCGGCCGCCAGCGAGCGGCAGGTGATGTACTCCAGCCGGGTGATCCACAGCCGCGCGTCGAACTTGCGCGTGAGGTAGCCGGACATGCCGATGTGGTCCGGGTGCATGTGGGTGACGAACACCCGCGTCACCGGCTTGCCGCCCAGCGGACCCGCCAGCGCCGCGCGCCAGGCGTTGCGCGTCTCGATCCCGCTGATGCCGGTGTCGACGATGGCCCAGCCCGCCTTGCCATCAGGCGTTTCGTCGGCCAGCGCCCAGACGTTGATCCACTGCAACGCCCCGCCCAGCGGCATGCGCAGCCACTTCACGCCCGGCGCGATGTCCACCGCCTCGCCCAGCTTCGGCGCATGGTCGAACGGATAGGTCAGCTTCGGACGGTGGCTCTCCCACGTCCCCTGTTCGATCCCGTCCCGCACGCGCCCACTCCCACGGATAGCTCGCCGCAGTATCCGCCCCTCCCGCTGCGGAGGGCAACACCACGCGCGCATTGACTGACGCGGGGGGCAGCCTGTTGGCTGCGCGCCGACAATACAGAGGAACGCCATGGTCCAGCTCGCAGAACGCCCCGATGCCGCGCTTGCCGCCCGGCTGGATCCGCTGATCGACGCCGCGATCGCCGAGGGCCGGCTCGCCGGGGGCGTCTGCCTCGTCGCCCGCGACGGCGCCCTGGCCTACGCCCGCGCCGCCGGGAAGGCCGACATCGAGGCCGGCCGCGCGATGGAGACGAACGCCATCTTCCGCGCCTCGTCGCTCACCAAGCCGATCGTCACCGCCGCCGCCCTGGCGCTGGTGGAAGACGGCCTGCTGAAGCTCGACGACCCGGTCACGAAGTTCCTGCCCGACTTCAGGCCGCAGTGGGACGGCCAGGCCCCGCCGATCACCATCTTCCAGCTCCTCACCCACACCGCGGGGCTCTCCTACGGCTTCATGCAGCCCATCGACGGACCTTATCTCCAGCTCCAGGTGTCCGACGGCATGGACCAGCCGGGGCTCGGCTTCACCGAGAACCTGAAGCGGATCACCGAGGCGGGCCTGATCTTCCCGCCCGGTGCGGCCTGGCTGTACTCGGTCGGCATGGACGTCCTGGGCGCCGCCATGGAGCAGGCGGCCGGGAAGACCCTGGGCGAGGTCGTGGCCGAGAAGGTGACGAAGCCCCTCGGCATGGCCGACACCGGCTTCCACGTCGCCGACAGCCGCCGCCTCGCCAAGGCCTACGCCGACGGCCCGCCGCCGATCCCGATGGGCGAGACCCACGTCGTCCCCTTCGCCGAGCTCTCGGGCATCCGCTTCGCCCCCGACCGCATCTTCGACAAGGCGTCGTTCCCGTCCGGCGGCGCGGGCATGGCCTGCTCGGCGACCGACTTCATCGGCTTCCTGGAGACCATCCGCCGGGGCGGCGCGCCCATCCTCTCGGGCGAGACCGCCAAGGCGATGGTGACCAACCAGACCGGCGGCCACGCCATCGTCATCAGCGGCCCGGGCATGGGCTTCGGCTTCGGCGGCGCCGTGGTGCTCGACAACGCCGCGTCCGGCTCGCCGCTGCCGAACGGCTCGTGGCTCTGGGGCGGCGTCTACGGCCACACCTGGTTCGTCGATCCCTCCCGCAACCTCACCTTCGTCCTCATGACCAACACCTCCACGGAGGGCATGAGCGGCGCGCTCTCGCAGGCGGTGGTCGCGGCGGCGGCGGCCGCCTGATCCCACACTTGTCATCCCGGTTTTGGCGCAGCCAAAGACCGGGACCCAACCATCCGGTGCTCCGCGTCGGCGCTCCGGCCCCCGCGATCGAGGCCACCCACAACGTCAGAGCGCCGGATGGTTGGGTCCCGGTCTTCGCGTGCCGCGAAACCGGGATGACAAACGAAGAGGAGGCGGTAGGAGTAGCGCATCTTCGGGAGGGGTTATCGATGTTCAGGTTCGCCGCCGCACTGGCCGCCACGGCCGCGCTCGCCGCCACGGCGCAGGCCGCCCCCAAGGCCCCGGCCGACACCGGCGAGGCGCAGTTCCGCGAGCTCTACAAGGAGCTGGTCGAGACCAACACCACCTTCTCCGCCGGCGACTGCACGCTGGCCGCCCAGCGCATGGCCGACCGCCTGAAGGCCGCGGGCTTCGCCGACAGCCAGCTCACGGTCTTCACCCCGCCGGGCAAGCCCAAGGACGGCGGCCTCGTCGCCGTCTTCCCGGGCAAGGACCCCAAGGCCAAGGCCGTCCTGCTGCTCGCCCACATCGACGTGGTCGAGGCCAGGCGCGAGGACTGGGAGCGTGACCCGTTCAAGCTGGTCGAGGAGAACGGCTACTTCTACGCCCGCGGCGCCAGCGACGACAAAGCCCAGGCCGCGATCTGGACCGACCTCTTCGTGCGCTTCAAGCGCGAGGGCTACCAGCCGCGCCGCACGCTCAAGGTGGCGCTCACCTGCGGCGAGGAAGGCGGCGGCCAGGTCAACGGCGCGCGCTGGCTGGCCGAGAACAAGCGCGACCTCGTGGACGCGGCCTTCGGCCTGAACGAAGGCGCCGGCGGCGGCCTCGACGCGCCCGGCGGCAAGCGCGTGGTCCACAACATCCAGGCCGGCGAGAAGAGCTCGTTCAGCTATCGCCTCGAGGCCACCAACCCCGGCGGCCACTCCTCCCGCCCCGTGCCCGACAACGCCATCTACCAGCTCGCCAAGGCCGTCGACCGGATCGCGGCCTACGAGTTCCCGGTGCAGATGAACGACACCACCCGCGCCTACTTCACCCGCATGGCCGGCGTGGTGGGCGGCGAGCGCGGCGCGGCGATGACCGCCATCGTGGCCAACCCCGGCGACAAGGCGGCCAACGCCCTGCTCAGCACGGACGCCAACGACAACGCCATCCTGCGCACCACCTGCGTCGCCACCCAGATCCAGGGCGGCCACGCCCAGAACGCGCTGCCCCAGCGCGCCACCGCCACCATCAACTGCCGCATCTTCCCGGGCGAGACCGCGGGCCAGGTGCGCGACACGCTGGTCAAGGTCATCGGCGACGCCAAGGTCAGTGTCTCGACCGTGCCGCTCGACCGCGTCGACGCCAAGCCCGCCCCGCCGCTCACGCCCAACGTGCTCGGCCCCATCGAGAAGGTGTCGCAGGCCATGTGGCCGGGCGTGCCGGTCGTGCCGATCCTGCAGGCGGGCGGCACCGACGCCCCGGCGTTCATCGCCGTCGGCATCCCGGTCTACGGCGTCTCGGGCCTGTTCTACGACCCCGACCTCGGCGGCATCCACGGCCTGAATGAACGCATCGGCGTCACCTCCCTGATGGAGGGCCGCGAGTTCAGCTACCGGCTGGTGAAGATGTACGCCGAGGCGAAGGACTGACCCCGCCACCTCTCCCTTTCGCTCGTCATCCCCCGGCTCGTCCGGGGGACCCATTGGGCTGTGAGCTAGAAGTCCGGTCACAGCCCAGTGGGTGGCCCGGACACGCCGGGCCATGACGTTCCTGAGGGTCTGCAATTGACCACCCGCCTCTGGATCGCCTCCCATCACGACGCCGGCCTGGGGCACGGCGGCTGGGCCTTCGTGCGCGCCGATGCGGCAGGCCCGGTCGGCTGGGCCGGCGGCGAGCGTCGCACCACCCGCGCCCGCATGGCGCTCAGCGGCTTCGCGGCGGCGCTGAAGGACGCACCTGGCGGCGCGCCGCTGGCCGTCGTCGCACCCCGCGCCGACGCGCTGGTCCTGCACACGCTCCTGAAGCCGCCTGCCGACCCACCGCAGGACGACCCCGACCTGCGCGCCACGCTGGCCAAGGCGCTCGCCGGCCGCGCCTGGACGCTGGCCCTCGGCGACCCGGCGGGCCCCACGCCCGCCGCCTTCGCCGCCGCCTGGGCCGAGACCGCCGCCGCCAAGGCCAGGCGCGGCGGCGCCTTCGCCGTGGCCATTCCGAAGGTCAACCTGGCCAAGGCCAAGGGTCTGTAGCCGATCCGAAGGGATTGTTAGCCTTTCGGGCGCAACCTCACGGCGACCCGTGTCCCACAGGAGCTTGCGCCCATGGCCAAGCTGATCGGCGCCCGCCGCACCCCCAGCGACCATTTCGAGCCCGACGACGACGTCGATCCCAAGGCCCAGCGCAACCTGCGCGGCCACCTCGAGCAGATCGACTACGCCGCCTATGCCGCCAACAGGAAGCTCCTGAGCGGGGCCATGGGCGCCGTCGAGGGCGAGCGCATCCACAAGCTGGCGTCGGCCTGCGCGCTCGCCCGCACCCGCTGGGTCGTGGCCGCGCTCGCCATCAGCGAGGAGGCCGGCGCCCCGACGCGCGAGCAGATCGCCGGCCTCGTCCACCTGCGCGCCACCTACGACGAGCTCGCCGCCGCCTACGACGGCCTGCGCCGCATGGTCGAGCGCGGCTACCTCACCTACGCGCCCGCGGAGGAGTAGGGCCGGCGCCTCAGGCCGCCCAGGCGGCGGCGAAGCGGCGGAGGAGGGCCATGGCGGCGCTGTCGGCGACGCCGGGGGCGGCGGTGAGGCGCACGAACAGGCAGCCCCGGGCGCGGCGGCCGCGGGCCGGCAGGCCCTCGCCCTCGACGCGGACCAGGCCGCGCTCGGCGGCCCTGGCGTCGATCCAGACGCTGCGCGGCCCGATCGGCGTGTCGAGGCTGATCCGGCCGCCCTTCTTCAGCGTGGCGGCGGGAACCGTCACGGTCATCCAGACGTCGTCGCCACGGACCAGTACGCCGTCTTCGGCGCGGATGTAGACGCAGAGCTCGGCGCCGCCGGCGGCCACCTTGTCGCCCGAGCGGAGGCCCGGCGGCAGCGTGATGCGGATGGCGCGGCCGTCCGGGAAGTGGTGGTCGACGTCGCCGCCCTCGAGGGCCAGCTTCGGCGTGATCTCGAGGTCCGGATCGGGCGCGGCGCGCGGGCGGACCGGCGGGGCGACGTAGCGTTCGGGGTGCTGCAGGCGCTGGTAGGCGTCGACCACCTGGCGGAAGGCGCCGGCGTCGCCGCCGGTGTCGGGGTGGGCCCTGCGGGCGGCCTCGCGGAAAGCGGCGCGGACCTCGGCGGGGGTCGCGGCCGCCGTCACGCCCAGCACCTCGCGGGCGTCCCTCATCGACATCTCGGGCATCGGCCGAGTCATGAGCCCGGACGTTAGGGTGAACGGCGTCAACGCGCGGTTAAGGCCAGTTCGGCGCGCGCGCCCCCTCGCAACGCCGGGGGCGGGCGCGGTATAGGGCGAGGGTGACCGACAAGACCCTCATCCCCGCGTCGCCCAGCGAGGACGACTACGTCCGCCAGGTGGCCGCCGCCGAACCGCCGCCGCTGCTGAGCGAGGCCGACCCGATCGCGCTGTTCAGGGACTGGTTCGCCGAGGCCGTGGCGAAGGAGGCCAACGACGGCAACGCCATGGCGCTGGCCACCGTCGACGCGGACGGCATGCCCGACGTGCGCATGGTGCTGCTGAAGGACGTCGATGCCTCGGGGTTCGTCTTCTACACCAACCTGGAGAGCGCCAAGGGCCGGGAGCTGGCGGCGCATCCGAAGGCGGCGCTGCTGTTCCACTGGAAGTCGCTCAGGCGGCAGGTGCGGGTGCGCGGGGCCGTGACCCGGACGACCGACGCCGAGGCCGACGCCTACTTCGCGACGCGGGCGCGGCCGGCGCAGATCGGGGCGTGGGCGAGCGACCAGTCGCGGACGCTGCCGGACCGCCTCGCGCTGGAGAAGAGGATCGCCGAGATGGGCCTGCGGTTCGGGCTGGGGAAGGTGCCGCGGCCGCCGCACTGGTCGGGCTTCCGGATCGCGCCGCAGTCGATCGAGTTCTGGCGCGACAGGCCGTTCCGGCTGCACGAGCGGCTGGTGTTCGAGGCGGCGGATGGCGGATGGACGACGCGCAGGCTGTTTCCTTGAGCTTCGCCAGGCCCACGGCGCTGGAAGCGGAGCTGATGGCGTGGTTCGCCGGGCGGACCGAACGGACCATCGACACCGCCTGCGCCCACGTCTTCCTGGGGGCCGAATCAGCCTGGAAGATCAAGCGCCACGCCGACCTGGGCTATGCCGACTTCTCCACCCCCGGACTGCGCAAGTGGGCGCTGGACCGCGAGCTGGAGTTCAACAGGACCGCCGCGCCCGACATCTACCGCGCGGTGCGTCCGATCACCCGTGAGGCCGGCGGCGGCTTCGCCATCGACGGGTCGGGCGAGACGGTCGAGCACGTGTTGGAGATGCGCCGCTTCGACGAGCGCGAGGTGCTGGCGGCCAGGCCCGAGGCGGTGGACGGCGACCTGGCCGAGGGGCTGGGCCGCACCATCGCGGGCTTCCACGCCGCGGCGCCGCTCAGGCCCGAGGGCGGGTTGACGGCGCTCAGCTTCACGGTCGGCTCGAACGCCAGGCTCCTGCGCGAGACCTGCGACGGGCTCGACCAGGGCCGCGTCGAGGCGATGATCGCGCTGACCGAGGCCGAGCTGGAGAAGCAGGCGGCGATGCTGGCCCGGCGGGCGGCGAACGGCTTCTCGCGCCGGTGCCACGGCGACCTGCACCTGGGCAACATCCTGATGGAGAACGGCCGGGCGATCCTCTTCGACTGCATCGAGTTCAGCGACGTGCTGTCGGACCTGGATGTCCAGTACGACCTCGCGTTCCTGCTGATGGACCTCGACTTCCGCGGGCGGCGCGACGCGGCGGTGCGCGCGCTGTCGGGCTACATGGACGAGGCGGCGCGGCGGTTCCCGGCGGAGATCTGGGACGGGCTGGCGGCCCTGCCGCTGATGCTGTCGGTGCGGGCGGGCGTGCGCGCGCACGTCTCGGCGCACTCGGGCGATCCGCAGACCGCGCGGGCCTATGTCGAGGCGGCGATCGCGCACCTGTCGCCGGCGGCGCCGGTGCTGGCGGCCGTGGGCGGGCTCTCCGGTTCGGGCAAGTCGCGGTTCTCGCGGGCGATCGCGCCGGCGCTGGGCGCGTCTCCGGGCGCGGTGATCCTGCGCACGGACGAGGTGCGCAAGCGGCTGCTGGATATTCCGCCCACGGCGCCCCTGCCGGGCGAAGCCTACACGCCCGACGCCCAGGCGCGGGCCTACGACGCGCTGTTCGACAGCGCGCGCGCCATGCTGCGGGCCGGCCGCGCGGTGGTGCTGGACGCGACGTTCCTGGACCCGGCGCTGCGGGCGCGCGCCGAGGCGCTGGCGGCGGCGTGCGGCGTCCCCTTTCGCGCCGCCTGGCTCGACGCGCCGCTGGCCGTGCTGGAGGCGCGTGTGGCGAACCGCAGGGGCGACGCTTCGGACGCCACCGTCGAGGTGCTGCATCAGCAGGTGGAGCGCCTGAAGGCCCAGACGCTCGCCTGGCCGACCGTCTCCACCGAAGCGCCCAAGGACGCGGCGGCGAAGGCGTGGCTGAGCTCCACCCCTTGAACGTCATCCCGGGCCATGACGTTCAGTTGTGAGGGGGCGGGCGTTGCGGAACCGGCGTCGGCTCTCTAAGCGTAGTCAGTAACTTACAAGCGATAAGTTTCGGGAGGCGCGCCCATGCTGGGGCTGATGCAGAACTGGCCGCTGACGGTCGACAAGATCCTCGACCACGCCAGGAACTGGCACGGCGACCGCGAGATCGTGACCCGCTCGGTCGAGGGGCCGGTCGTGCGCACCACCTGGGCGGGCGTGCATGGGCGGGCCAAGCAGCTTTCGAACGCGCTGAAGGGGCTGGGCGTGAAGCACGGCGACCGGGTCGCCACCCTGGCCTGGAACACCGGCCGCCACCTGGAGGCCTGGTACGCCATCATGGGCATGGGCGCGGTCTGCCACACGCTCAACCCGCGCCTCTTCGCCGAACAGCTCTGCTACATCGTGGGCCACGCCGAAGATCGGATCATCTTCACCGACCTGACCTTCGTGCCGATGCTCGCCGAGAACCGGGACAAGATGCCGAGCGTCGAGCACGTCGTGGTCATGACCGACCGCGAGGGCATGAAGGGCGTGGACCTGCCGGGCGCGCTCTGCTTCGAGGACCTGGTCGATAGCGGCGCCCCCGACTTCGAATGGGGCGGCTTCGACGAGAACATGGCGGCGGCGCTCTGCTACACCTCGGGAACGACGGGCAATCCGAAGGGCGTGCTCTACTCGCACCGCTCGAACTTCCTGCACACGCTGGTGACGCTGGGCGTCGACGTGATGGGGCTGTCGGCGAAGGACACCGTGCTGCCGGTGGTGCCGATGTTCCACGCCAACGCGTGGGGCCTGGCGTTCAGTTGCGCCGCGGCCGGCTGCAAGCTGGTGATGCCGGGGCAGAAGCTGGACGGGCCGTCGGTGCATGAACTGCTGGAGACCGAGGGCGTGACCTTCTCGGCGGCGGTGCCGACCGTGTGGCTCGGCCTGCTGCAGCACCTGCGCGCCACGAACGGCAAGCTCTCGACCCTGAAGCGCGTGGTGATCGGCGGCTCGGCGGTGCCCGAAGCGATCGTGCGCGGCTTCCGCGACGAGCACGGCGTCGACGTGACCCACGCCTGGGGCATGACCGAGATGTCGCCGATGGGCACGCTGTCCGCGCCGACCGCGAAGGTGGCGGCGATGAGCGACGAGGACCAGCTCCGCTACAAGCTGAAGCAGGGCCGCCCGCCGCTGGGCGTGGAGATGAAGCTGGAGGACGACGCCGACAAGCGCCTGCCGCACGACGGGGCCACCTTCGGCCGCCTGCTGGTGAAGGGCCCCGCCATCGCCGGCGGCTACTTCAAGGGCGACGGCGGGAATATCCTGGACGCTGAGGGCTTCTTCGACACCGGCGACGTCGCGACCATCGACGGGCAGGGCTACATGCAGATCACCGACCGCGCGAAGGACGTGATCAAGTCGGGCGGCGAGTGGATCTCGACCATCGAGATCGAGAACATCGCCGTCGGGCATCCGACCGCCGCCAACGCCGCGGTGATCGGCGCCTATCACCCGAAGTGGGACGAGCGGCCGGTCCTGCTGGTGCAACTGAAGCCCGGCGAGACGGCGACCCGGGACGACTACCTCGGCTTCCTGGAAGGCAAGATCGCCAAGTGGTGGACCCCCGACGACGTGGTCTTCGTCGACGACATCCCGCTGGGCGCCACCGGAAAGATCGACAAGAAGCTGATCCGCGACCGGATGAAGGACTACGTGCTCCCGACCGCGAAGGTGGCGGAGAAGGCGTAGCGCCGCCGACGCCGGAATGATCGCGCTCACCGAAGCCGCGCCGGCCGACCACCCGGCCGTCATCGCCATGACCAACCGGGCCTACCGCGCGCCGGCCGGGCAGGCGGCGTGGAAGGTCGAGACGCTGGTGGGCGGGCAGCGGATCGACGCCTCGCTGCTGGCCGACGACCTGGCGCGGCCCGGCGCGCGGCTGCTGATCTGGCGCGAGGGCGGCGAGCACCTGGGCCATGTGCGGCTCGACGCGGCGGACGGCGCCTGGCGCCTGGCCATGCTGACCATCGACCCCGACCGCCAGGACGGCGGCCTGGGGCGAACGCTGCTGGCGGCGGCCGAGGCCTTCGCCCGGGCGCACGGCGCGCGGACCATGCGCCTGAGCGTGGTGCATCAGCGGCCCGAACTGATCGCCTGGTACGCGCGGCGCGGCTATGCGGTCACCGGCGAGACCGAACCCTGGCCCGACGGCGACGACCGCTTCGGCGTCCCGACCCAGCCGGGGCTCTATTTCAACGTGCTGGAGAAGGCGCTGTGAGCGCTGATGCGACGGGCGACGCGGCCGCGCCCTACCACGCGCACATCTACCACGAGCCCGGCCAGCGGGCGGTGTCCGACGCGCTGCACGCGCGGCTGACGGCGCTGATGGCGACGCTCCCCGGCCTCGCAATGGTGGGCAAGCTGCGCGAGGAACCGGTGGGGCCGCACCCGCTGCCGCAGTTCGAGGTCCATTTCCTGGCGCGGGTGCGGCCGCAGATGGTGGCGCTGATCGAGGCCTCGGGCCTGCGGGCGCTGGTGCATCCGCTGACCGACGACGACCTGGCCGACCACACGACGCTCGGGACCTGGCTGGGCGGCCCGCCGCTGGACCTCGACCTTTCGGTCATGGACCCGCCCGGCCGGAACCAGGGCGTCCCGCGCTTCGGCAAGGTCGACTTCTAGCCGCCGCAGGCCTTGCGGCGGTCGAAGGCGAAGCCGCCTTCGCCGTGGGCGCCGACCACCGACGGCCTGCGCATCTCCCTGGGCGGCCCGGGCAGGCGGTGCTGCGGAGCGCGCTGGAGGGCGTCGCGGCGCTGGTCAGCGGGACGCCGGCGCCGCGGACGGTGGCCTGACTCCAATATCTTGAACGTCATGGCCGGGCTTGTCCCGGCCATCCATAGACGCCGACTGGTGGAAGTGCATGGCGCCGCCGCTCAGCCCCGTCCGGCCCGCTCAGTGTTCATGGGTGGCCGGGACAAGCCCGGCCATGACGTTCAGAAGGGGAGGCGCCTAACCCGCAAGCCGGTAGACGCTGTCGGGGCCTGGCGGGCCGTCGGTGGCGAGGGCGCCCTCGCGGACGAGGTGGATCAGGCCGGCCAGCATGGAGCGGGCGGCGGCGGGGTGGAGGCGCGGGTCGACGTCGGCGTAGAGGCGCGGGACGAGGTCGTTGATGCGGGCGGGGCCGGCCGCAAGCGCCGTCGTGAGCTGGTCCAGGCGTTCCTGGCGGTGCTCGGCATAGGCGGCGATGAAGGCGTCAGCGTCGCGGATCGGCGGGCCGTGGGTGGGCCAGAGCACGTCGAACCGGCGACGCCGGATGTCGGCGAGGCTGGCGAGGTAGTCGGTCATGTCGCCGTCGGGCGGGGTGATCACGGTGGTCGACCAGCCCATGATGTGGTCGCCGGTGAAGCAGGCGTTCTCTTCGCGCAGGCCGAAGCAGATGTGGTTGGAGGTGTGGCCGGGGGTGGCGATGGCGTCCATCGTCCAGCCGGCGCCTTCGATCACCTGGCCGCCGCCGCAGAGGCTGATGTCGGGCGAGAAGCCGAGATCGTGGCCGGCCTCCATCCTGACCCCGCCGTCGTCGTGGTCGTGCGCGGCCACCGCGCAGCCGTGGATCGGCGCGCCCGTCGCGGCCTTCAGCGGCCCGGCGAGCGGCGAGTGGTCGGAATGATGGTGGGTTATCAGGATGTGGCTGACGGTCTCGCCCTCCACCGCCTTCAGGATGGCGTCGAGGTGGGCCGGATCGTCCGGGCCGGGGTCGATCACCGCCACCTGGCCCCTGCCCACGATGTAGGTGCCGGTGCCCTTGAAGGTGAAGGGGCCGGGATTGTCGGCGGTGACGCGCCGGATCAGCGGCGAGACCTGGTCGCAGCGGCCGTATTCGATCTCGATGTCGCGGACGTAGGGGATGCTCATCCCAGGACCCCGGAGAGGTCGTAGCCGGCGTCGCGGCCGAGGGCGATCAGCTCGCTGCGGCTCTTCTCGCCCGCGCTCGCCTGGCCGAGCGACCACGTCACGATCGAGCGCGTGCCCGAGCGGCAGAAGGCCAGCACCGGCGCCTCGGCCTCGGCCAGCAGCGCCTGGGTCTGCTCCACCTGCGCCGGCGTCGGCCCGCCGCTCACCGGGATGTGGTGGTAGGCGAGGCCGGCGGCCTTCGCGGCGGCCTCCATCTCGGCGCTCGTCGGCTGGTCGGGCGATTCGCCGTCGGGACGGTTGTTGATGATCGTCCTGAAGCCCTGGCGGGCGGCCTCGGCCACGTCGGCCACGCTGATCTGCGGGGCGGTCGTGAACTCGTCGGTGACACGTCGGAAGTCGCTCATGCGGAAGCCTTAACAGGAGGGCGGAGGTTTCGTTGACATCATCGGGGGTGGGTGGAAGTTTCGCAACGTCCCGGCCGCGCGCGGCCCATTCTCCCGCAAGGCGTCCCGAGCCCCATGCTGCGATACATCGGCCAGCGGCTCCTCGTGGCGATCCCGACGCTGTTCCTGGTGGTCACCGCGGCCTTCTTCATGATGCGCGCGGCGCCGGGCAGTCCGTTCGACTCCGACCGCAAGCTGCTGCCCGAGATCGAGGCCAACGTCCTGGCGCAGTACGGCATGAACAAGCCGCTGGGACAGCAGTACGTCGACTATCTGGCCGGCGTCGCGAAGGGCGACCTGGGGCCGTCGCTGAAGTACCGGGACAAGAGCGTCCTCGACATCCTGAAGGAGAACTACGAGCCGTCGCTCAAGCTGGGCCTGTCGGCGATCCTCATCGCCGCGATCGTGGGCGTCAGCCTGGGCGTGATCGCGGCGCTGCGGCAGAACCGGACGGCGGACAACGTGGTGATGGCGGTGGCGATCCTGGGGGTCTGCATCCCCACCTTCGTGACGGCGCCGCTGCTGGTGCTGGTGATCGCGTCCAAGCTCGGGTGGCTGCCGACCGCGGGGTGGAACGACGGGGCGCTGGCCAACCTCGTGCTGCCGGTGACGGTGCTGGCGCTGCCGCAGATCGCGATCATCTCGCGGCTGACGCGGGCGGGGATGATCGAGGTGCTGGGCGCCAACTACATCCGCACCGCCCGCGCCAAGGGCCTGCCGGAGAGCCTGATCGTGCGCAAGCACGCGCTGCGCGCCGCGATCCTGCCGCTGGTGAGCTACCTCGGCCCGGCCTGCGCGGGGCTGATCACCGGCTCGCTGGTGGTGGAGAAGATCTTCAACCTGCCAGGGCTCGGGAAGTTCTTCGTCATCAGCGCGCTGCAGCGCGACTACACGGTGGTGATGGGCATGGTGATCTTCTACGCCGCGCTCATCCTGGTGCTGAACCTCCTGGCCGACCTGCTCTACGCCGTCCTCGATCCGCGGGTGCGGCTGGCATGAGGCGCGCGCCCGTCGCCTCCGCCCCCGCCGTGAAGGGCCGCAGCCTGTGGGACGACGCGCGGCGGCGGCTGCTGCGCAACAGGGCCGCGGTGGCCAGCGTGGCGACGCTGGCGCTGCTGGTGCTGGCCGCGGCGGTCGGGCCGTATCTCACGCCCTTCGCCTACGACCAGGTCGACAAGGCCGACGTGTGGATGCCGCCGCTCACGAACGGGCACCTGCTGGGCACGGACGCGCTGGGGCGCGACCTCCTGGCCCGGCTGCTCACGGGCCTGCGCGTCTCGCTGGCCATCGGGCTGGTGGCGACGACGGTCTCGCTGCTGATCGGCGTGGCCTGGGGCGCGACCGCCGGCTACGTGGGCGGCAAGCTGGACGAGGCGATGATGCGGATCGTCGACGTCCTCTACTCGCTGCCCTTCATCTTCTTCGTGATCCTGCTGATGGTGACCTTCGGGTCGAACATCGTGCTGATCTTCGTGGCCATCGGCGCGGTCGAGTGGCTGACCATGAGCCGGATCGTGCGCGGCCAGACCCTCACGCTGAAGAACAAGGAGTTCGTGGAGGCGGCGCGCGCCGCGGGGCTCGGCCGAACGGCGATCGTCGCGCGGCATATCGTCCCGAACCTGCTGGGACCGGTGGTCGTCTACGTGACGCTCACGATACCAGCGGTCATTCTCGCGGAGAGCTTCCTGAGCTTCCTCGGGCTGGGGGTGCAGCCGCCGATGGCGTCGCTGGGCGTCCTGATCGCGGGGGGCGCCTCGGACATGGAGCTCGCGCCCTGGCTGCTCGTGTTCCCGTCGCTGGTGATGGTCGTGACCCTGATGTGCTTCAACTTCATCGGCGATGGCTTGCGGGACGCCATCGATCCCAAGGACCGGTGAACGTGGTCGGGGGGCCGCAGTCGTCACCGGAGCAGCATCTGGCCGACGCCGTGGCGGCGATGCGGCGGGGCGATTCCGCCGGCGCCCTGCGGTGCGTCGGCGAGGCCGAGGCGCTGGCGCCGCACGATCCGCACGTGAAGATGCAGAAGGCGCTGATCTTCCGCATGAGCGGGGCGCTGCCGGCGGCGCTGTCGGCGCTGGACGAGGCGCTGGCGCTGGATCCGTACAACTTCCTGGCCCTGCTCTCGAAGGGCGCGGTGGTCGAGAAGCTGGACGGCGCGCGGGTGGCCGCGAAGGTCTACGAGAACGCCCTCAAGCTGGCCCCGGCCGAAGCCAACCTGCCGCCGAACCTGAAAAGCCCGCTGGCCCGCGCGCGCCAGGTGGTGGAGGAGACCCGCGAGGCGCTGGCCAGGTATCTCGCCGACCAGGTGGGGTCCATCGACGCCGCCGGCAGCGAGCTGGCGCAGAAGCGGCTGGAGGAGGCGATCGGCGTCTACGCCGGCGTCCGCAAGGTCTACCAGCACGAGCCGCTGCTGCTGCACTACCCGCGCCTGCCGGCCATCCCGTTCTATCCGCGCGAGCTGTTCCCCTGGCTGCCCGAGCTGGAGGCGGCGACGCCGGTGATCCAGGCCGAGCTGGCGGGCGCGCTGGCGACGCGGATGGACGCGTTTGCGCCCTACATCCAGTTCCCGGCCGACGCGCCGGTGAACCAGTGGGAGGAGCTGAACCACTCGCGGCGCTGGAGCTCGCTGTTCCTCTGGAAGGACGGGGCGCGCAACGACGCGGTCTGCGCGGCGTGCCCGGAGACGGCGGCCTTGCTCGAGAAGCTGCCGCTGGCGCACCAGCCGGGCTTTGCGCCCACGGCGATGTTCTCGGCGCTGGAGGCCAGGACGCGCATCCCGGCGCACACGGGCTCGACCAACGTGCGGCTCCTCTGCCACCTGCCGCTGGTGCTGCCGGGGCCGGCGCGGTTCCGGGTGGGCAACGAGACCCGCGCCTGGGAGATGGGCAGGGCCTGGGTGTTCGACGACACCATCGAGCACGAGGCCTGGAACGACGCCGACCAGCTCCGCGTGATCCTGATCCTCGACGTCTGGAACCCCTACCTGGAGCCGGGCGAACGCGAACGCATCAACGCCATGATGGCGGCGCGCAACGCGTTCTACCGCGGCTAGAAACCTGCCCTGCGCAGCAGGGCAATCGCATATGGATGCGGGCGGCCGAAAGGCCGTCAGTCGAACCGCAGAGATCGAGATACGCGGAGGCTTTCCCCGTTTGTCATCCCGGTTTGGGCGTAGCCCAAGACCGGGACCCAACCGTCCGGTGCGTCGATGGTTGGGGGCCGGCCCCTGGCGAGCGGGGCCGGATAACAACCTCAGAGCACCGGACGGTCGGGTCTCGGTCTTCGCCTGCGGCGAAACCGGGATGACAATCGTGGGAGAGCTTCTCTGCGCATCTCCGCGATCTCTGCGGTTCATGACTCGGGCGGACAAGCCGCCCACAAGCCATATGCGATCGCCCTCCCCTGCGCAGCGGGGGAGGTTCGCCGCTAGTCCGTGCGCTTGGCGCGGAAGGCGCGCTGGTTGTCGACGGTCATCAGGAAGCTGCCCAGCGAGGCCTTGCGGATCTTCACGGGCATGCCCTGCTTGGGCGTCTTGAAGAGTTCGGTGGCGTCGATCTGGGCCCAGGTCGCGCCGTCCTCGAGCTTGATGATCCAGCGGCCCATGCTGTCCTGGCGCGCCGCCATGACGACGCCGGTGACGTTCTCCAGGTCCTCCTGCGTCTCGCCCTTCTCGAAGAGGGTGATCGAGGGCAGGGAGAAGCCGAAGGCCTGGCGGCGCACCTTGCGGGCCTGCTCGCGGTCGACGACGACGATGTCGCCCTTGGCCTCGGCCTGGTCGAGCGCGGCCGTCGCCTCGTCGTAGCAGGCGAGGCGGGCCGCATCCTCGGTCAGCTTCCGGCAGTCCACGAGCGCCTGGACGATCGCGGCGCGGCCGCCCTCCGCCTTCGGCTGGGCGCCTAGGGACGCCACGCCCGTCACGGCCGCCAGAACCAGGCCGAACGCGGCCGCCGCAAAGCGCTTCATGGACCAAACCCCGATTGACGCACCGCCCCATTAAGCGGCGCCCGGCGGCCGGCGCAACGGGGCGTGTCGAAGCCCTGCCGCCTGCGGCTGCGGATTCGCGGTTCCGCATGGGGAAGCGGGGTCGGAGCCGGCCCTCACCGCCACAATCCTTGACGAAACCTTGCCGGATTTCGCCTCGACTGCGGCAATCTGTGACCAGAATGCGACAGGTGGGCGCCCGAAACATTTCCGACGGCTAATGTTCGTTGACCGTCCGTCACACTGAACCGTAACTCCGCCGTAACCGGAGACGTCAGCGTCCCCGGGACCGACTCTTTTTGTGGGGAGCGGCCGCCCTGAGGGGTGGTCTGCTGGAGGATCCAGACCGTGAAATTCAAGTCCATGCGGGAACGCCTTTTGGCGTCTTCTATGATCGGCGGCGTGGCCCTTCTGGGCGTCTCGTCGCAGGCGATGGCCCAGGCCGGTTCTTCGGACGAAGTGTCCGAAGTGGTGGTGACGGGTACGCGCATTCCGTCGCCGAACCTCGAAAGCGTCAGCCCCGTGACCGCCATCGGCGCTCAGGAGCTGAAGGCGCAGGGCGTGACCCGCGTCGAAGACATGATCAACACCCTGCCCCAGGCCTTCGCGGCCCAGGGCGCGGCGCTCTCCAACGGCTCGACCGGCACCGCGACGATCAACCTCCGCGGCCTGGGCGCGACCCGCACCCTCGTCCTGGTTGACGGCCGCCGCCTGATGCCCGGCACGCCGAACACCAGCGGCGGCGCCCTGGCCGCCGACATCAACTTCATCCCCGCCGCCCTCGTGCAGCGCGTGGACGTGCTGACGGGCGGCGCCTCGGCCGTGTACGGCGCCGACGCCGTGGCCGGCGTCGTCAACTTCATCATGCAGAAGAACTTCGAGGGCGTGCGCGTCGACGCGCAGTACGGCCTCTATCAGCATGACAACGGCAGCCCGATCGCCGACGTCGTCCGCACGGCCGCCGCCGCCGCCGCCAGCCCCGAGTTCTTCGCCCTGCCGAAGGACAACGTCCGCGACGGCGAAAGCTCGGAAGTGACCCTGGTGATCGGCGTCAACGCGCCGGACGGCAAGGGCAACGTCACCGCCTACGCCGGCTATCGCCACGTCGAGCCGATCCTGCAGGGCAACCGCGACTATTCGGCCTGTACCCTGAACTCGGACACGACCTTCAGCTCCTGCGGCGGTTCGGGCACGGCCTTCCCGGCCCGCGTCGGCAACTTCGTCGTCGACGTGACGAGCGCGGCGCAGCAGTTCCGCCCGCGCGTCGCCGCCCGCGACGTCTACAACTTCGGCCCGTCGAACTACTACCAGCGTCCCGACGACCGCTACGTGATGGGCGCCTTCGCCCAGTACGAGATCGCCCCGTGGGCCACCGCCTACGCCGACATGATGTTCATGGACGACACGTCCACGTACCAGATCGCGCCGGGCGGCATCTTCGCCGGGACCTTCTCGATCAACTGCGCCAACCCGCTGCTCTCGGCCCAGCAGAAGGGCCTGCTGGCCGCCACGGCCGCGTCGGGCGGCGGCACCTGCGCCACCAACCCGAACGGCACGTTCACGGGCACTGTGGCCCGCCGGAACACCGAGGGCGGCGGCCGTCAGGGCACCACCGAGCACACCCAGTACCGCTACGTGGTCGGTCTGCGCGGCGACCTGAACGACAACTGGAACTACGACTTCTTCATGCAGTACGGCCGCGTGAAGTTTAAGCAGGTCCAGACCGGCTTCTTCCGCACCAGCGCCATTCAGAACGCCCTGAACGTCGTCAGCGTGAACGGCGTGCCGACCTGCCAGAGCGTGGTGGACGGCAGCGACCCGGCCTGCGTGCCCTACAACATCTTCGCCAACGGCGGTGTGACCCGCAACCAACTGAACTACCTCGAGACGCCCAGCTTCTCGACCGGCAACACCTACGAACGCGTCGTCAACTTCTCGATGGGCGGCGACCTCACCGACTACGGCGTGAAGAGCCCCTGGTCGGAAGAAGGCGTGGGCGTGTCGTTCGGCGCCGAGTACCGCCGCGAACAGCTCGACTCCGCCGCCGACTACGTGTCGTCGGCCGGCCTGCTGAACGGCTCGGGCGGCGCCTCGCCGCCGGTGAACGGCTCGTTCGACGTCTATGAGGCCTTCGCCGAAGCCCGCCTGCCGATCATCACGGACATGGCCTTCGCCAAGCGCGTGCAGGTCGAACTGGCCTACCGCTACTCGGACTACTCGACGAGCGTCACCACCGACACCTACAAGATCGCCGGTGACTGGCAGTTCGACGACAACCTCCGCGTGCGCGCCAGCTACCAGCGTGCGGTCCGTGCGCCGCACGTGCTCGAGCTGTTCTCGCCGCAGAACGTCGTCCTCGACGGCACGCAGGATCCCTGCGCCGGCCTGACGGCGGGCAACGCGCTCGTCGCGCGCTGCGCCCAGGCGTTCAACCTGACGACCGCGCAGGTCCTGGCGATCGAAGCGAACCCGGCCAACCAGTACAACGGTCAGACCGGCGGTAACCCGAACCTGGATCCGGAAACCTCGGACACCTTCTCGTTCGGCTTCGTCGCCACGCCGACCTTCCTGCCGGGCTTCAACCTCTCGGTCGACTACTTCGACATCAAGGTGAAGGACTACATCAACGGCATCGGTGCGGACATCATCATCAACCGCTGCGTCAACACCCTCGATCCGTTCTTCTGCGGCCTCGTGAAGCGTGACGCGGCCGGCTCGATCTGGCTCTCCAACCAGGGCTATGTGGTCGACACCACGCTGAACACCGGCGCGCTCCGCACCAAGGGCATCGACATCAACGCGGGCTACCGCACCGACCTCGAGACCCTCGGCCTCGAGAACGCGGGCGGCATCTCGCTGTCGTTCGTCGGCACCTATCTCGACAAGCTGCAGACGAAGCCGCTTCCGGGCGACGCCTACTATGACTGCGCCGGCCTGTACGGCACCGTCTGCGGCGTCCCGGCTCCGGAATGGCGCCACAAGGTCCGCCTGACCTGGAACACGCCGTTCGAGTACGGCGACTGGATCAAGAGCCTCGGCCTCTCGATCCAATGGCGTCACTTCAACAAGGCGACCCTGGACGCCTACTCGAACGATCCGCAGCTCAACAACACGGGCATCCAGTACCAGTCCGACCGTGTTCTCGGCTCGCGCGACTACATCGACCTGACGGCGACGTGGACCGTGAAGGACAACCTGAACTTCCGCTTCGGCGTCAACAACGTGTTCGACAAGGATCCGCCGCTGACGGGTTCGTCGAACTGCCCCAGCGGCCCGTGCAGCGGCAACACCTGGCCGCAAGTGTACGACTCGTTCGGCCGTTACGTCTTCCTGGGCCTGACCGCCGACTTCTAGTCGCGCGACAGATCTCAGAGATGGCCTTCGGGGGCGGCGGAGCAATCCGCCGCCCCTTTGGTTTTCGGGGCCGCGCACTGGTAAGGAAGCGCATGAGCAACTGGTCGAGCGGCAAGTTCACGGTGCGCGTGGGCGGCCTCGCGCCGTCGCCGCCCGCCGCGACCTCCGCCGACCTCGCCGCGGCGGCGCGGCATCGGGCCGAGGGCGACCGGCTGCGGCTGGCCGGCGACGTGGCCGGGGCCGATGCGGCCTATGCGCGGGAGATGCGGGCCACGGTCTCCGATCCCGCGCTCGTGCGCTGCGCCGACGCCCTCGTGGCGGGCCGCTTCGCCGAGGCGCATGCCGCGCTCCGCGAGGTGGTCGCGGCGCGGCCCAGCGACGTCCACGCGCTGTGGATGCTGGGCGACCTCTGCGCGCGGGCGGGGCGCAACGCCGAGGCCGAGGACCTGCTCGCCCGCTGCCTGGCGCTCGCGCCCGGCTTCACCTCGGCGCGCTACGCCTACGCCATGGTGCTGAACTGGCGGAACAAGGTGGAGGAGACGCTGGCCGAGGCCGAGACGCTGCTGGCGGCCGATCCGGCCAATCCGGTCTACCGGCACCTCAAGGCCTCGTCGCTGCTGAGGCTGGGCGACGATCCGGGCGCGGTCGCGGGCTACGCCTCGGTGCTGGAGGCCGATCCGGACCAGCCGCTCACCCTGATGAGCTATGGCCATGTGCTGAAGACCGTCGGGCGGCAGGCCGAGGCGGTGGCCGCCTATCGCCGCGCGATCGCGCTGTCGCCGGGGCTGGGCGAGGCGTGGTGGAGCCTGGCCAACCTCAAGACCGTGACCTTCCCGCCCGAGGACGTGGCGGCCATGGAGCGCGCGCTGGGCGGCCGGCTGGCCGAGGTCGACCGGCTGCAACTGCACTTCGCGCTGGGCAAGGCGCACGAGGACGCCGGCCGCTACGCCGAGGCCTTCGCGCACTACGAGCGCGGCAATGCGCTCCAGCGGCCGCGGGTGGACTACGTGGCCGACGAGACCACGATCCAGATGCGGCGCACGAAGGCGGTGCTGAGCGTGCCGTTCCTGGCCGCGAGGGCCGGGCAGGGGAGCCCGCGCCCCGACCCGATCTTCATCCTGGGGCTGCCCCGTTCGGGCTCGACCCTGGTGGAGCAGATCCTCGCCAGCCACAGCCAGGTGGAGGGGACCCACGAACTGCCGCATCTGCCCAATCTCGCGGCGAAGCTGGCCGGCCCGGCGCGCCGCGAGGCCGAGGGCGTCTATCCCGACGTGCTGGCGGCGCTGCCGCCCGGCGAACTGCGGGCGCTGGGCGAGGCATACCTCGATCGCGCCCAGGTCCACCGCAAGCTCGGGCGGCCGTTCTTCATCGACAAGCTGCCCAACAACTGGATCCACGCGGGCTTCATCCACCTGATCCTGCCGAACGCGAAGATCGTCGACGCGCGCCGCCATCCGCTGGGCTGCTGCTTCTCGGGCTACAAACAGCATTTCGCCGTGGGACAGGCGTTCAGCTACGACCAGACCGATCTCGGCCGCTACTACCGCGACTACGTGGAACTGATGGCGCACATCGACGCGGTGCTGCCGGGCCGCGTGCATCGGGTGATCTACGAGCGGATGGTGGCCGATCCCGAGGGCGAGACGCGCCGGCTTCTGGACCATTGCGGCCTGCCGTTCGAAGCCAACTGCCTGAAATTCTACGAGAACGACCGCGCGGTGCGGACGGCGAGCTCGGAGCAGGTACGCAAGCCCATCTTCACCGACGCGGCCGAGCACTGGCGCCATTTCGAGCCGTTCCTGGAGCCGCTGAAGGCCGCGCTCGGCCCCGCTCTCGCCGCCTACCCCGACGCGCCATCCATCTAGACGCGCGCGTTGGCACGCGGCCTGCTAGGTTCCGGACGAAATCGAAGTCTGGGGATTACGGCGTTGAGCGAGTGGAAGGTCGGACAGATCAAGGTGAAGGTGGGCGGCTACACGCCGGCCGCGAAGCCGGCGCAGGCCGCGCCGGCCGCCACGCCCGGCGCGCGTGACCCCGACGCCGACCGGCAGACGTTGCAGGCCATCCAGGCCGCCGCCCAGACCCGCGACTTCGCACGCGCCTCCGCCATGGCCGAGCAGGCCTGGCAGGGCGGCCTGGAGCACCCGATGGTGCTGAACCTGGTCGCACTGAAGTGCGAGCAGGAGGGCCGGTTCGACGACGCGCTGAAGGCGCTGGGCCGGGCGGTGGAGATCGCGCCGAACGACATCGGCGCGCGCAATGCGCTGGGCCTCGTGCTCACCCGCATCGAGCGCTACCGCGAGGCGCTGGGCGTCTTCGAGGGCGTCTGCGCCATGGCGCCCGAGTTCGCCGGCGCGCACTGTGCGCGGGGCGCGGCGCTGGAGTCCCTGGGCCGGCTGAAGGAGGCCGAGGCCGCCTACCGCCGCGCCGAGGAGTTGCAGCCCGAGAACCTGGGCGCGGTCCAGGGCCTGGCCAACCTGCTCAGCCGCCGCGGCGCGCACGCCGAGGCGCGGCCCCTGGCCGAGGACGTGCTGGACGCCCAGCCCAACTTCCCGGACGCCGTGATGGTGCTGGCCGCGGCCGACGCGGCCGAGGGCGCGGGCGAGCGGGCCAAGCAGCGGCTCGACCTCCTGATCGCCGACGAGCGGGTGACGCCGGTGCAGCGGGCGCTGGCCCAGGGCCTGCTGGGCGACGTGCTGGACACCATGGACCTGCCGGCCGAGGCGTTCGCGGCCTATGCCGCCTGCAACATGGAGCTCTGGCGGGCCTATGCGCCGGTCTACGGGCAGCGCACCAGCGCCCTCGACTTCGCCCGCGCCATGATCGCCGAGCTCGACAACATCCCGCCCGACGCCTGGACGTCGGCCGGCGGGGCCGCGCGGGCCGACGCGCCGAAGACCCACGTCTTCCTGCTGGGCTTCCCGCGCTCGGGCACCACGCTGCTGGAGCAGGTGCTGGCCAGCCACCCGGACGTGGAAGCGCTGGAGGAGCGCGAGACGCTGGAGGCCGCGCAGCGCGCCTTCCTGAGCCAGCCGCAGGACCTCATCCGGCTGGCGAAGGCCGGCGAGAGCGAGCTGGCGCCGCTGCGCGAGGCCTACTGGGAGCGCGTGAAGGCCGAGGGCGGGAGCCCCGCCGGCAAGGTGTTCGTCGACAAGCATCCGCTGAACACCTTCCGCCTGCCGCTGATCCTGAAGCTGTTCCCCGACGCGAAGATCCTGTTCGCGCGGCGCGACCCGCGCGACGTGGTGCTGTCGTGCTATCGCCGCCGCTTCGTGATGAGCGGGTCGGCCTATCAGCTCCTGACGCTGCCCGGCGCGGCGGGGCACTACGACGCGGCCATGCGGCTCACCGAGCGGCTGGACGCGCCGATGGCCGCCCGCACCCGCGTGGTGCGCCACGAGGCGCTGATCGAGGACTTCGACGCCGCGGTCCGGGAGGTCTGCGACTTCCTGGGCCTGCCGTGGGACGACGCGATGCGCGACTTCGCCGAAAAGGGGCGGGACCGCGCGGTGGCGACGCCCAGCGGCGCCCAGCTCAGCCGCGGCCTCTCTGCCGAGGGCGTGGGCGCGTGGCGGCGCTACGCGACCGAACTCGCGGCGGTGCAACCGCAGCTCAAGCCGTGGGTCGAGGCCTTCGGCTACCCGCGCGAATGACGCTGTCCCGCCGCGGCGCGGTTCAGGGCGCCTTGGCCTTCGGGCTCGGCGGCGTGACGGCGGCGTGCGCGGGCAGGCGCGAACCGGTCTTCTCGATCAATCTGGCCGCCGAGCAGGCCGAGGCCCCGGCCACGGGCACGCGGCTGGAGACCGCGTTCGACCAGGCGCTGCGGATGACCGTGCCGGTGCATCTGGCCAACCACGGCCCGTTCGCCTTCGTGGTCGACACGGGCGCGAACCACACCGTGGTGGGCGTGGAGACGGCCGAGCGGTGCGGTCTTCCGACGGACGGCGTGGCCGAGGTCCACGGGATCGCGGGCGCGCAGCCCGCGCCGCTGGTGAAGGCGCCGCTGCTGCGGGTGGGGCAGGTGCAGTCGAGGAACCTGCGGCTGCCGGCGCTCCCGAAGTCGGCGCTGGGGGCCGACGGCCTGCTCGGCATCGACGTGCTGAAGAACCGGCGCATGCGGCTCAACTTCCGCGCCAACACGTTCGAGATCGGCCCGTCGGGCGTCGGCGCCCAGATCGGCAGGGCGATCGACACGCGCATCCCCGACCCGACGAAGGGCATCGTGGTGCCGGCGCAGTACCGCTCGGGCCAGCTCGTCATCTTCGACGCCGACGTGGCGGGCATCCCCGTGCGGGCGTTCCTGGACTCCGGCTCGCAGATCACCTGCGGCAACCCGGCGCTGGAGGACGCGCTGGTGCGGCTGCGGCCCGGGCTCGCGGCGCGCCTGACGCCGACCGAGCTGATCAGTGCGACCGGCCAGACCTCGCCGGCGACGCTCGCGGTCCTGCCGCGCCTGCGCCTGGGCGGCATGGGGCTGGACAACATCCGCGCGGCCTTCGCCCCGTTGCACATCTTCAACCTCTGGGGCCTGAACGACCGGCCGGCGATGCTGGTCGGCATCGACGTGCTCCGGAACTTCGAGGAGGTCACCCTCGACTTCGGCCGCCGCGAGGTGACCTTCATCCGCGCCCGCCGACGGACGGCCGCTTAGGCGCGTCAGCGCAGTGTCGATTCAACCACCAAGACCACGAAGATCACGAAGGCGCTGCAGATGAGCTGAGCGCGGCGCGCTTCCCGGACCTCTTCGTGGTCTTCGTGATCTTCGTGGTGGGAATCAGGGGCGCCTGCGGCGCACGCTGCGCTTAGCGGATCGGCATCGGGGCGAGGACGGTCCCGTGGCCCTGGCCGCGCAGCCTGGCCTCGGCCACGCGGTCCAGCACGCCCTGCGCCCGCGGGTCGCCGAAGATCCAGGCGGCCGCGGCCAACGTCCGCGCCGACTGGGCCGAGACGCCCAGCATGTTCTGCAGCGCCTCGAACGCGCCTTCGGTCGGGGTCATCCGGCGGATCGGGATGTCGCCCGTGAGGCTGGCGAGCTGCTTGGCCTTGTCGATGGCCTGGTAGAAGCCCCCGACCTCGTCGACGAGGCCGAGGCCCCTGGCCTGGGCGCCGGTCCAGACGCGGCCCCTGGCGATCTCGCGCACGCGGTCGGGCGACAGCTTCCGGCCCGCCGCCACGCGGGCGACGAACTCGCCGTAGATGCGGTCCATCCAGCCGGCGAAGGCCGCGCGCTGGGCCGGCGTGAACGGCTGGCCCAGGCCGAACGCGCCGGCGTAGTCGCCGCCCACGCCCACCGGCCGCAGGTCGACGCCGAACCGCGACGCCGCCTCGCCCACGGCGAACTTGCCGCCGAACACCCCGATGGAGCCGGTGAGCGTCGTCGGCTGGGCCACGATGGCGGAGGCCTCCGAGGCGATCCAGTAGCCGCCCGAGGCGCCGTAGGTGCTCATGGAGACCACCACCGGCTTGCCCTTGGACTTGGCGAAGCGGACCGCGTCGAGGATCTGCTCCGAGGCCGTGTCGGAGCCGCCGGGCGAATTCACGCGCAGGACGATGGCCTTGACCGAGTCGGCCTTGCCGGCCCGCACGATCGCGTCGGCCAGGTCGTCGGAATAGATGGTGGAGCCGCGGGTGAAGGGGTTCGAGCCCTGGTCCCTGCCGGTGACGATCGGCCCCTCGGCTTCGATCAGGGCGATCGCGTTCCCGACCGGCTTGGCGTTCATCTTGCGGTCGTCGGCATAGTCGTCGAAGTCGACCGCGCGGGCGCCGTCCCCGGCCTTGTCGAGCAGCGCCTGCTCGGCCTCGCGCACTTGGCCGATCCGGTCGATCAGCTTCAGCTTCAGGGCGTCGTCGGCGAGGTGGGGGCCGGCCTCCAGCGCCGCCTTCAATGCGGTCGGATCGGCCTTGCGGTCGGCGGCCGCGAAGGCCAGGTTCGAGGCGTAGACCGACCCCATCCACGACAGCGTCGATTCCCGGTGCGCCGGGGTGAAGTCGGAATGGAGATAGCCGTTGACGGCGTTCTTGTACTCGTAGCGCTGCTCGTACTGCGGGTTCACCCCGTACTTGTCGAAGAAGCGCTTGAAGAAGATCTCCTCGGTGGCGATCCCGGTCACCTGCAGCGAGGCGCCCGGCTGCATCCAGAACTGGTCGGACGCGCGGCCCAGCATGTAGGTCGTGGTCACGATGCCGGCGGGATAGATGCCCTGGCTGTGGGCGTAGACGGGCTTGCCGGCGGCGCGGAAGTGGGCCAGCGCCAGGCGGATCTCGTCGGCCATGCCCGGCTCCAGCCCGCCCTCGGGCAGGCGCACCAGCAGGCCCTTGATGCGCCCGTCGCCCTCCGCGCGGCGCAGGGTCTCGATGATCGACATCACCGAGGTGGAGTTGCGGCCCAGGCCCCAGAGCGGGTTGCGCGGCGACTGGTCGGTGAGCGACTGGCGCAGGTCGAGCTCCAGCACCGTCCTGGCCGGGATCGGCGCCGGGGCGGCGGCGCCCAGCGCCATGCTGACCAGCACGACCGGGACGCCCACGAGGAAGATCACCAGGCCCGCGAAGACCCCGGCGGCCGTGATCAGGAACTGCTTCATTTCTAGCCCTAGTGTCGCAAACGTGCGCCCGCGCCCCGAGTGCGGCTGTCGCACACATTGGGACGCTGCGGAAGCGGCGCGGCCCTAGGTGTCGAAGTCCATGCCGCTCGTCCCGGCGAATGCCGGGACCCAGATGGCATGGCGCAAGAGGAGGGGTTCCGGGGGCTGCGAGGTCCTCCCATCAGCCTCCGCGAGCGTGGATCTGGGTCCCGGCATTCGCCGGGATGAGCGGAAGTCATTGAATTCCCTCAGAGAGATCGAGTCTGGACCCTAGGTGTCGAACTCCGCGACGAGATGCCCGGGCGCCACTTCCCGGAGCGCCGGCGGCAGGACCGGCGTCGAGCCGTCGGCGGGCAGGCGCGAAGGCGCGAAGCGGAAGGCCGCCCTGGGGTCCATCGGGCTGGGCGGCTCGCCGGCCAGGCGCAGCCGCTTGCGGGTGCGCTCGACCGCCGGGTCCGGGATCGGCGCGGCCGAGAGCAGGGCCTTGGTGTAGGGGTGCTGCGGCGCCTGCCAGATGCGGTCGCGGTCGGCGATCTCCATGACGCGGCCGAGGTAGAGCACCAGCACCCGGTGGCTGATCTCGCGCACGACGGCCAGGTCGTGGCTGATGAAGATCATCGAGAGCCCCATCTCCTTCTGGAGCTGGATCAGCAGGTCGATGATCTGGGCGCGGACGCCGACGTCGAGGGCCGAGACCGCCTCGTCGCAGATGACCAGGCGGGGCCGCAGGATCATGGCGCGGGCGATGCCGACGCGCTGGTTCTGGCCGCCGGAAAGCTCGTGCGGGTAGCGGTTGATGAGGCCGGGATCGAGCTCGACCTTGCGCATCATCGCGCGGACCTCGTCCTCGCGGGCGGCCGCATCGAGGTCGGGGCGGAAGGCGGTCAGGGGCTCGGCGATGGAGGTCCCGACGGTCATCCGCGGGTCGAGGCTGGCCAGCGGGTCCTGGAAGACGATTTGAAGATCCTTGCGGGCCGCGCGCATGGCGTCGCGGTCGGCATGGGTGATGTCGCGGCCGAGCAGGGTGACGGCGCCTTCGTTGGCGGGCCACAGGTTCAGCACCGCCCGGGCCAGGGTGGACTTGCCCGAGCCGCTCTCGCCGACGATGCCCAGCGTCTCGCCGCGGCGCACGGCGAACGACACGCCGTCGACGGCGCGCAGGGTCTTCGTCGCGCCCAGCAGGCCCTCGCGGATCGGGAAGTGGACCTTCACCTCGCGGCCCTCGACGATCGGCTCGGCGTCATCCGGCACGGGCGCGATCTCGGGACGGCCGCCGCGGTCGGCGCGGTCGAGGCGGGGGATCGCGGCCAGGAGGGCGCGGGTGTAGTCGGTGGCCGGCGCGGCGAAGATCTGGCCCACCGGACCCGCCTCGACATAGGCGCCGTCCTTCATCACGCAGACGCGGTCGGCGAGGCGGGCGATGACGCCCATGTCGTGGGTGATCAGCACCAGCGCGGTCCCCGTCTCGCGCTGCAACTCGGCCATCAGGTCGAGGATCTCCGCCTGCACGGTGACGTCCAGCGCCGTGGTGGGCTCGTCGGCGATCAGCAGCTCGGGCCCCGGCGCCATGGCCGCGGCGATCATCACCCGCTGGCGCATGCCGCCCGAGAGCTCGTGCGGATACTGGCGCAGGCGGCGCGCCGCGTCGGGGATGCGCACGCGGTCCAGCCACTCGCGGGCGCGCGTCTCCGCGTCGCCGGCCGACAGGCCGAGATGCAGGCGCAGCGGCTCGGCGATCTGCTCGCCGATCCGCACATGCGGCGTCAGCGCCGTCAGCGGGTCCTGGAAGATCATGGTCATCTTCGAGCCGCGGACCTTGTTCAGCTCGCGGGGCTTCAGGGCCAGCAGCTCCTGGCCGTGCAGCTTCGCCGAGCCCGAGGCGCGGCCGTTGCGGGCGAGCAGGCCCATGACGGCCATGAAGGTCTGGCTCTTGCCCGAACCGCTCTCGCCGACCACGCCCAGCGTCTCGCCCCGCGCCACGTCCAGCGAGACGCCGCGGACGGCGTGGACCGCGCCGTCATGGGTGTCGAAGTCGACGGTCAGGTTCGAGAGGGTGAGCACGGAGCCGGTCGCCATCCGCCGACCATAGCCGCCCGCCGCCGACCGCAAAACTCTTCCGGACGCCAGTCGGAACTGGACTGACGCAGCGCGAGGGGCGCCGTAAATGAGCTTTTCTGCTGCAGACGGGAGCTGGCGTGAACCTCGAGCTCAGTGAATCCGACGAAGCCTTCCGGGCGATGGTCCGCGCCTACTTCGCGACGGAATACCCACAGGACATCCTGGCCAAGCTGGCCAACGGCCAGGTGCTGGAGAAGGCCGACCTGGTCGCCTCCGAGCGCGCCATGAGCGCGAAGGGCTGGCTCGCGCCCGGCTGGCCGATGGCCTACGGCGGCACCGGCTGGACGGTGGCCGAGCGCTTCATCTTCGACGAGGAGCTGGAGCGCGCCGGCGCGCCCAACGTCTCGCCGATGGGCCTGCTCTACGTGGCGCCGGTGATCTACACCTTCGGGACCCAGGCGCAGAAGGACCGCTGGCTGGACGACATCCTGCACGCGCGGACGTTCTGGGCGCAGGGCTATTCCGAACCCGATTCCGGCTCCGATCTCGCATCGCTGCGCACCCGCGCCGTGCGCGACGGCGACCACTACATCGTCGACGGGGTGAAGACCTGGACCAGCAACGGCCACTACGCCGACTGGATCTTCTGCCTCGTGCGCACCTCGGACGAGGGCAAGAAGCAGGCGGGCATCACCTTCCTCTGCATGGACATGGCGACGCCCGGCATCGAGGTGACGCCGATCGTCACCATCGACGGCGGCCACCACCTGAACACCGTGACCTTCACCGGCGTGCGGGTCCCGGTCGAGAACCGGATCGGCGACGAGGGGCTGGGCTGGACCTACGCCCGCCACCTGCTGAACCATGAGCGCACTTCCTACGCGCACGTGGCCGGCAAGCGGCGTCAACTGGAGGCGCTGCGCCGCGCCTCGGCCGATGCGCCCTGGGGCGACGAACTGACCGCGGACGGCTCTGCGCTCCGCCGCCGCACGGCCGAGGCGGAGATCGACCTGCTGGGGCTGGAGATGACGACGCTGCGGGCGCTGGCGCCGCTCTCCAACGGCGAGGCTCCGGGCGACGAGGCCTCGATCATCAAGATCGCCGCCACCGAGACGGCGCAGACGATCACCGAGCGCTATCTGGAACTGGCCGGCCCCTACGCCCAGCCGTTCTTCGCCGACCGGCGCGGCGCGGACTGGCGCGAGGGGCTGGAGGACATCCCGGCCTTCGCCGCGCCGGGGACGGCGAGCTATTTCTTCACGCGCGCCCAGACGATCTACGGCGGCACGACCGAGATCCAGAAGAACATCATCGCCCGCCAGCTCGGCCTCTGAGGCCGGCTGGGCCCCATCGGCGCCTCCAGAGCGCGTTCCGAAAAGGCCCTCAGTACTGCCAGGAGGGGATGCCCGCGGCGGCCTGTTCGCGGCGCTTGAAGTATTTGAGCGGGCCTTCGTCGGTCCAGCCGTAGGCGAGATCGGCGCCCAGGAGGCGCGCCAGCCGGTCGTCCTGGCCGGGCTCGAGGAACCCTTCCGGCACGGTGTAGCGATAGTTCTCCTGCGGCTGGATGTACTCGCGGCAGAAGTAGTTCGAGAGGTTGATGCGCAGGCCGGGGTTCTTGCGGGGGAACGAGCCGTGCCAGGTGTTGCCGTGCCAGATCACCGCTGAGCCGGCCTTCACCTCGACCGGGATCACATGCTCGTAGCGCTCGTTGCCGTCCAGGCCGCGCTCGTACTGGGTCGGCTGGCGGAAGTGGCGGTGGCTGCCGGGCACCATGGCGAGCGCGCCGTTCGCCTCGGTGTAGTCGGTCAGGGCGTAGTTGCAGTTCGCCACGTGGCTGTAGGGCGAGAACGGGTCGGGAATCCCGTTGCTGGTGTCGCTGTGCAGCAGCAGGCCCTTGCCGCCCGGGCCCTTCAGATGGCAGCCGAGGCTCGACAGGATGCAGTGCTTGCCGAGCAGATAGGTGATGAGCGCCAGGGTCTTCGGGTTCGTCACCGATTCCTTGAACCGCTTGTCCTTGTAGAGCAGGAACGGGATGAACTCCGTTTCCACATGCTCGGTCTCGTTCTCGAGGTCGAGCTTGGAGCCCTTGCGCTCCTCCGCGATCTCGAGGATGCGGCCGCGGAAGTGCTGCACCTGCTCGTCGCTCAGGGCGTCCTCCACCACCGTGAAGCCGAACGCCTCGAGTTCCGCCAGGTTGGACTCCAGCCCGAGCTCGCGGATGTCGCGGTAGATGTCGTTGAGGTCGGGCGTCGCCGACCACTTGCCAATTTCCATCCCGCCGTCTCCGTCAAGCCTCGTGCCTGATCCATCGAACAATTGGTGTCACTCAGTGTCAAGTGGAGTGAGGTGACATATGGATCCCAATCGTCGATTGACAAATGCGTCCGACGCCACTTTGTCACTGAGTGACATTATAAGCGCGCCGCACGCCCTGAAGCGGACGACCCCGGGGCGTGCTCGAAAAAAGGATGGATATGATGAAGTACGCATTCGCCAGCCCGGGCTGGATGGCCTTCATGCATGGCCTGATCGTCGAGCGCGTGCAGCGTCTGAAGGTCGAGGCGCCGGGGGTCGGCTGGTCGATGTGCGAGGTCTTCACCGACCCGCCGCGCGACCTGTCGCCCGACGGCTCGCCGCTCTGCTGGCACGTGGTGGTGAAGGATGGCGAGGTGCGGTTCGGCGCCTACGAGATCGACGACGTCGAGTTCAAGGTGATCGTGGACTACGCCGCGTGCGTCCCCCTGGGCCGCTATGACACGCGTGGGGATCCCGCGCGCCGCGCCGAACTCACGGGCATGAGCGCTGTGCTCCGCGAGGCGGGGAAGATGCGGATCGTCGGCGACCGGTCGAACCGCGACCCGCGCATCGGCGACTTCCACGACATCATCGCCCGCGTGACCGCCTAGGCGAGGAGGGTGTCGCGCACCAGGCTGATGACCTGCACCTCGGCGTCTTCGAGCTCGTCGTACGCCTCGCGGCTGAAGATCATCGCGCCCACGGCGTAGTTGCCGGCCACCAGCGCGGAGGCCGCGACCCGGGCGAGGATCTCGCAGTTCTCCCGGCCGGCGAGGTCGACCAGGAGGCCGCCGAGCACCAGGGCCTGGTACTTGGCCTGGATCGACAGATAGGCGCCTTCCAGCGCGGGCTCGGTGCGGGCGATCTTCCGGACGTTGGCCAGGGGGCCGCGTCGCGCCATGCGGCGCGCACTGGACTCCACATGCGCCTGCCAGACCTCGACCGTCGGCGTGTCGCCGCGCGCCTCCATCTGCGTCCGGAACTGCTCCAGCGAGCTGTGATAGCCGTGCAGCACCAGGTGCGATTTCGATGGGAAGTAGCGGAGCAGGGTTCGCTTATGCACCTCTGCCCGGTCGGCGACCTCCTCCAGCGTCGTCGCGTCGTAGCCGCGTTCCAGGAACAGGTGCAGGGCGGCCTCCGCGATCTGATCGCGGGTCCGCGCCATTTTCCTCGCCCGAAGGCCCACGTCGTTCATCACAACCTCGAACCCACAGAACAACCACCTTGACAGGGAACGCGCAACCCCGCCTCGTGCCACCGAGTGGCGATTGTCACTCGAAACTGCAAGGCGCGGAAAGACGCCTGGGGAAGGGAGGTGACGATCATGGCGACCGAGGCGGTTTCCCTGGACCTTGCGGCCCGGCCGGCGCCGCACGCCGCGCTGCCGCTGCGCATCAAGCTGTTCTACGGGCTGGGCGAGGCCGGGGAAGGCGTGAAGACCGCGGCGCTCGAGACCTTCCTGTTCTTCTTCTACGCCCAGGTGGTCGGGCTCTCAGGGGCGCTCACCGGCCTGGCGCTGTTCGTGGCCCTGCTGTTCGACGGCGTCGTCGATCCGATGGTCGGCGCCTGGTCCGACCGCACGCGCACCCGACTCGGCCGCCGCCACCCGTTTCTCTACGCCGCGCCCGTGCCGCTCGCGATCGCCCTGTGGTTCCTGTTCACGCCGCCCGCGCTGCCGCAGGTCGGGCTGTTCATCTGGCTCACGGCCTTCGCGATCGCCGCGCGTTTCGCGATGACCCTCTATTTCGTGCCGCACATGGCGCTGGGCGCCGAGCTCAGCCGTGACTTCGCCGAGCGGGTCTCCGTGGGCGGCTACCGGGTCCTGTTCGGCTACGTCGGGCGCATCATCGCGCTGGCGCTGGCCTTCTCGGTCTTCTTCGCGCAGCGGCCCGGCTTCGGGAACGGACAACTCGACCCGGCGGCCTATCCCGGCTTCGCGATCGCCGCGGGCGTCCTGGTCGTCGCGTTCGTGATCGTCTCGGCGCTCGGCACCCAGAAGGCGACCCTCGCGCTGCCGTCGAACACGTCCACCCGTCCGGAGCTGCACAGCGGCGTCCTGCGCACCCTGGGACAGGCGATGCGGCTCCCGTCGTTCCGTGCGCTCTTCGTCGCCCTGCTGGTCATGTACCTCTACAACGGCGTCCAGTTCGCGCTGGCGCTGCACATGAACACCTACTTCTGGCAGTTGCCGCCGGAGCAGGTGCAACTGGTCTTCTACGGCAACATGCTGGGGTTCATCGTCGGCATCCCGCTGGCCCGCCCGGCGGCGGCGCGCTTCGACAAGAAGGCCGCCTACATGTTCGGCGTGGCCGCCTCCTGCATCTGCAGCTCCGCGCCCACCGTCCTGCGATTGCTGGATCTCGCGCCGGCGAACGGCTCCGACGCGCTGCTGCCCTTCCTGCTGACGCTGAACGTCGCGTCGGGCCTGCTCGGTTCGCTGCCCGTGGTGCTGGCCGCGGCCATGCTCGCCGACGCGTCCGACGAGTACGACCTGGCCTACGGGGGACGGGCCGAGGGTCTCTTCTTCGGCGCCAACGCCTTCTGCCGGAAGGCCTCCCTCGGGCTCGGGGGCGCATTCGCGGGCATCGTGATCGACGTCATCCGCTTCCCGGCCAAGACCGAGCCCGGCGCGGTCCCGGCCGAAGCGCTGGTCCGCCTGGGCGTGACCTATGGTCCGGTGATGCTGGCCGTCCTGTTCGCGGGGCTCGCCATCATGATCCCCTACAACTTGCACCGGGCGCGGCATGCGGAGATCGCCGCGGCCCTCGCGCGCCGGGAGGGCGGCGGGACGCCGATCTGAAGCCGGCCCGCCGAGGCCCTCGTCCGCAGGCTACGACGCGGCGGCCGCCTTGACGCCCGACCGGGCCGCCCGTGTCTTCGTGGTCTTCGACCGGCCCGACCACCTGGCCGGCATCGCCTCGCGGCGCAGCGTCGCGGCGAGGTCGATGAGGCTGTCGCCGGCGTCCGGCACCTGATCGTCCATCCCCTTGCTGATCAGCCCGCGCGCCACGTCGGTGTTGCCGAACACGAGCAGGCTTGCGAGCCCGCGGGCGAACACATCGGTCTCCGGCTCGACGCCGGCTTCCTCCGACAGCGCCGCCGCCAGGGTGTCGCGGTAGCGTTCGTTGAGCCGTAGCTGGTAGGCGTAGAGCCGGTCGTCGGTCGCGAGGAACGCGAACCAGGCGCCGAGGGCCTTCGACTTCATGGCCGGTCCCGCGACCGACCTGATGTAGTCGCGCCAGTATTCCAGCACCGTCCCGGTCCGCGTCTCCAGCCCGTCGCGGAACGCCTCGTAGATCCGGACGCGCCAGGCGAAGGCGATTTCCTCCTTGGTCTTATAGTAGCGCAGCACCGTCTGCCGGTGGACATCGACCGCGTCGGCGATCTGGTCGAGTGTGGTGGCGTCGAAGCCCTGTCGCTGGAAGAGTTCGGCGGCCGCCGTTGCTATGGCCCGCCAGGTCTTCTGCTTCTTGCGCTCTCTCAGGGACGTGGTCATCAGCGGCGAGACCCAGACTTCGGAAGGCGGGAACGATACAGTCCAACTTCAGGATGCTCCATCCTGCTAACCCGCAGCCGGCACGTCGTCGCCGCAGACGCCGGCGGCCAGGAGTTCGTCCAGCGTCGCTTCCGGAACGCCCAGCCGCTCGCACAGGATGAGCCGGTTGTGCTGGCCCAGCGTCGGGGCCGGGCGCACGATCGGATACACCGCGCCTCGCTCCCGGAAAGGCGCGCTGGGCATTAGCTGGGGCCCGGTCCAGGCCCGGTCGACCTCCTGCCAATAGCCTCGCGCGTGGAGGTGCGGATCGTCGTAGATCTCGCTCGGCCGGGTGGCGACGCCCGCGGGCACGCCGGCCGCTTGCAGCGCATGCATCGCCTCGCCGGGCGGCCGCCCGGCCGTCCAGGCCGAGACCGCGGCGTGGAGTTCGTCCGCGGCTGCGCGGCGGCCCCGGGCGGTGGCCAGTTCGGGCCTGGCCGCCAGGTCGTCGCGGCCCAGCGCCACGCAGAGCGCCGGCCAATGGCGGTCGTCGGTGACGGTGACGACGATCCACGCGTCGTCACCCCGGCTGCGGAACACGCCGTGTGGCGCATGCAGCGGATGATGTGCGCCGTGTCGTGTGACGGCGCCGGTGAGCGACTGCTCGATCATGGCGTTCGCCGCCAGCGGCAGCATGGCCTGGACCTGGGAGAGGTCGATGTGCTGGCCCTGGCCCGTGTGCTTCTGATGGAAGAGTGCGGCGACCAGGGCCGCCGCGCCGTTGAGCCCGCCGTTGGGATCGCCGTAGGCGGTGTGCGACAGCATGGGCGGCTCGCCCGGCCCGCCCGCGACGAGCGGCAGACCCGAGGCGTGTTCCAGGGTCGTGCCGTAGGCGCGCACCGACCTCCACGCGCTGTGACCGCTGAAGGCCGGCATCGACAGCATCACGACACGGGGGTTCAGCCGCCGGACCTCGTCGTACGACAGGCCGAGCTTGGGCATCACGTCGGCGGCGAAGTTCTCGACGACGGCGTCCACGCGCCGGATCGCGTCGCGGATCACCGCGATCCCCTCGGCCCGGTACATGTCGACGGCGGCCGCCAGCTTGCCGCGGTTCATCACCGCGAACGGCGGGTTCTGTTCGTGCGGCCGCGGCTTGTCGGTGAGACTGGGCCGGAACCAGTCGGGATAGGCGCAGGCCTCGATCTTCAGCACCTCGGCGCCGAGGTCGGCGAGCTGCCGTGTCGCGAGCGGTCCGGCCCAGCCCATTGAGAGGTCCAGCACCGTGACGCCGGCCAGGGGACGCGTCTCGGCGGACGGGGCGGACAGGGGCGGCCGGCGCGCCGGCGCGTCGGGCGGCGGCAGGGGTCGGAGGCCCGGCGCGCGTCCACGGCGCAGCGGCGGCGTCAGGCTCAACCGCAGCGGCGTGGCGGGGGCCTGGAACGAGGCGTCCCCCGCCTCGATCTCAGCGAACGCACCCGTCTCGCGGTGGGCGGCCTGGCTCAGGAGCTCGCCCATCGTGGGCGTGACCACGATCGGCAAGCGCCGGGCGCGCGTGATCTCGAACCACTCGGCGGCGGTCTTCTCCTTCACCCGCGCGGCGATGCGCCGGTCCATCTCGGCCATGCGTGCGATCCGATTGACGCGTAGCTCCAGCTCGGGGTCGGCCGCCCAGTCGTGGAAGCCGAAGACGTCGCAGAAGGCGCGCCACATCTTGAGGTTGCCCACCGACAGGCCGAGCCAGCCGTCGCGGCAGGGGTAGACGCCGAGCGGGTAGAGATGGGGTGACTTGTCGGCGCCGATGCGCCGCTCCACGCCGCCCCGGTAGCGCGCGTCGGACGCCGGATGCTGCTGCAGGACCGCGGCCGCCTCGAAGACGCTGACCTCGAATTCGCGCTCCGGCCTTTCCGAGATCAGGCCCGCGACCGCGGCCGTGAAGGCGCAGAGCCCGGCATGGACGCTCGCTTGGTGGTCCGGCAGCATCCCGGGCGGCCCCTCGACCGGACCGGCGAGCTTCACGAGGCCTGCGAGGGCGCGGCAGACGGCGTCGGAGCCCTGGAAGCTGGCGTAGGGGCCGGATCGCCCGAACCAGCTCATCGACACCACCAGCAGGTGGGGATGGGCGGCGCGCAGGCGTTCGGCCCCGGCGGGATCGCTCGCACGGGCGTCCAGCAGCACGTCGGCCCAGGCCAGGGCCTTGGCGAGGTACGCCGCTTGCGCGGCCGGGTCCTGCGGCAGGACGGCCGCCTGCTTGCCCGCGTTCAGCCAGGCGAAATGGGCGCTGCCGCCGCTGGCCGCGATCAGCGGCGGGCTCCGGCGCAGCGGATCGCCCTCGGCGGGTTCGAGCTTCAGGACCTCCGCGCCCATGTCGCGGAACAGCTTTGCGCAGTAGCTCGTGGCCTCGAGGCTGCCGATCTCGACAACGCGGATGCCCGCCAGGGCCGAGGGCGGCGCGGCGTCGCCGAACGGCGTGTCGTCTGTTCGCATGGGGCCGCTCAGGGCCGGATGCCGACCGACATCGGGCCAGTCTTCCGCAGCTTCGCAGCGAAGTTGGCGAACTCGCACAGCACCTCGCGGGTGGCGCGCGGATCGATGATCTCCTCGATCATGAAGTGCTCGGCCGTGCGTAGCGGCGACCTGAGCTGGTTGAGGTTGTCCTCGATCTCCTTCAGCCGGGCGGCCGGATCGGCCGCGGCGGCGATGTCGGCGCGATATGCGGCCTCGATGCCGCCTTCCATCGGCATTGACCCCCAGTCGCCCGACGGCCACGCATAGCGGTACTGTAGCTTGGCGTGGTCGGCGTGGGCGCCGCCGGCGACGCCGAAGCACTTGCGCAGGATGATCGTGCAGGCCGGACCCTGGGCCTGGCTGACGGCGGCCATCGCCCGGCAACCGGCGCGGATTGTGCCGGCCTTCTCGGCCTCCACGCCGATCACGAAGCCCGGGACGTCGACCAGGTTGACCAGCGGCAGGTGGAACAGGTTCGCAAGATCGACGAAGCGCATCGCCTTCTCGGACGTGTCGGCCGTCCAGCCCCCGCCGTAGATGTGCGGGTTGCTGACCATGACGGCCACGGGCCATCCATCGAGCCGCGCGAAGGCGGTGATCAGAGACCCGCCGAACTGCCGGCCGATCTCGAAGAACGAATCCTTGTCGAAGTGGGCCTTGGCGACCTTGCGGGCGTCGTAGACCTTGCGGCGATCCCGGGGGATAGCCGAGATCAGCCAGTCCTCGCGCCGGGTGACGGGATCGTCGCAGGCGGCCCGGGGCGGCAGTTCGTCGACCGACGCCGGGAGGTACGACAGGAAGCGGCGCGTGCGCTCGAAGGCCTCTTCCTCGCTATCGACGACGTCGTCGACATTGCCGGCGCGGGCCTGCAGGTCGGCTCCGCCGAGTTCCTCCTTGGTGACGGTCTGGCCGAGCCGGGCGACGACCGGCGGTCCGGCCATGAACATGAAGGACCGCTCGCGGACCATCATCGAATAGTGGCTCGTGGCCAGCTTCACCACGTTGTAGCCGGCGACGATGCCCAGCCCCAGCGCCACGACGGGCGCCCTGTTGAGGTTCTCGAGCAGCGTGTTGAACCCGGGGTTGTTGGGGATGTAGGTGCGCCCCAGCCGCTCGATGGTCCGCACGTTGCCGCCGACGCCGTCGATCAGGCGCACGAGCGGCAGGCCCAGTTGGCCGGCCATGCGCTCGAGGTAGGCGGACTTCTCGCTGCCCCCCGGGTCTTGTCCACGCGGCCCGATGGTGAAGTCGTTCCCGCCCACGACGACGGGCCGGCCGTCGATCCGGGCGCGGCCGAAGATGAATTGAGACGGCGTGTAGCGAACCCGCTCGCCGGCTTCGTCGTACTCGACCGAGCCGGAGATCGAGCCGATCTCATGGAACGAGTCGGGGTCGATCAGGCCGTCGATCCGCTCGCGGATGGTGAGCTTGCCGTCGGCGTGATGTCGCGCCACGCGTTCGGGTTCGCCCATCTGCCGGGCGATCGCGCGTCGGCGTTCGATTTCGTCGATCTCGGGTTGCCAGGACATCGTCGGCGGCCTTCCGTCAGTTCGGGTTCGATGGCGTCGACGCCAGGGCGTCGTCGTGCGCGGGCCTGGCGTGCGCGACGAGCGGCTCGCCGAACCTCTCCAGGAACGACGTGTCGACGTCGCCGGCCCGGAAGGCCGGGTGGATGGCGACGGCGTGCAGCAGGTCCAGATTGGTGGCGACGCCTTGGATGCGGCAGGCCTCCAGCGCGCGCGCCATCGCCTCGGTCGCCTCCAGCCGTGTCGGCGCGGACACGATCAGCTTCGCCAACAGGGAATCGTAGAAGGGCGTCACCTCGTCCCCGGCCGTCACACCCGTGTCCACGCGTGCGCCGCTGGAGGGGAACGTGACGCGGGACAGGCGGCCGGGTGAGGGGAAGTACTTCTTGCGCGGGTTCTCGGCGCAGATCCGCGCCTCCAGGGCATGGCCGTTCAGCGCCAGCTCCGACTGCCGGCGGGGCAACGGCTGGCCGGCCGCGATCCGGAGCTGCCACTCCACCAGGTCGACGCCGAGCACGGCTTCGGTGACGGGGTGCTCGACCTGCAGGCGGGTGTTCATCTCCATGAACCAGAAGCGGTCCGCCCGCAGGCCTTCGGAGACGTCGGCGATGAACTCGACCGTGCCGGCGCCGCGGTAGGCGATGCGACGGGCGACGGCGACGGCCGCCTGGGTCACCGCCTCGCGCATCTCCGGCGAAAGTCCGGGGGCGGGGCATTCCTCGAACACCTTCTGGTGGCGTCGCTGGATCGAGCAGTCGCGCTCGAAGAGATGCACGACCTCGCCGGCGCCGTCGCCGAACACCTGCACTTCGATGTGCCGCGGGCGCGTCAGGAACTTCTCCACCAGGACGCGGTCGTCGCCGAAGGCCGCCAGCGCCTCGCGCCGCGCGCCGGCCAGCGCCGCCATGAACAGGTCCGCGGCGTCGGCGCGCCGCATGCCGCGGCCGCCGCCGCCGGCGATCGCCTTGATCAGCACCGGGAATCCCACGGCCTCGGCCGCGGCCAGCAGAGCCGCATCGGACTCTGCGGGTTCGCCCTCGCCCAGCACGGGGACGCCGGCGTCGCGGGCGATGCGCTTGCCGGCGTCCTTCAGCGCCATCTGGCGGATCGTCTCGGGGCGCGGCCCGATGAAGGTGAGGCCGGCCGCCTCGCAGGCCTGGGCGAAGTCGGCGTTCTCGGAGAGGAAGCCGTAGCCGGGATGGACCGCGTCGGCGCCGGCCGCGATCGCCGCGCCCACCACGCGCTCGATGGAGAGGTAGCTTTCCCGCGGCGGAGGCTCGCCGATGCGGATCGCCTCGTCGGCGGCCTGGACGTGCTGGGCCCGGGCGTCGGCGTCGGAATAGATGGCCGCCGTGGCGATGCCCATCCTGCGGCAGGTGCGGATGACGCGGCAGGCGATCTCGCCGCGGTTGGCGATCAGGACCTTGCGGAAGAGCGGCCGCGCCATCCCCTCAACGCTCGAGGATCGCGACGATCTGGCCCTCGGCGACCGACTGGCCCTCTTCGACATCGATCGCCGCGACGACGCCGGCGCATGGCGCCGCGACCGGGATCTCCATCTTCATGGACTCGAAGATCATCAGGGTGTCGTCGACCTCGACCTTGTCGCCGACGGCGACTTCGACCTTCCAGACATTGGCGGCCAGTTCGGACCTGACGACTTGTTGAGCCACGTGCGACGATCCCTGTGCCTGCTCGCTCGCCGATCAACGAGATCGAGTCACATTTCCATAGAAGTATCGGATGGGCCGGTGACCGTCCGGAGCGCCTGCGCGCGGAATGGTGCGCGCCGGTCGCCTGGCCACACCGTCATGTCGCGCCACCCCTTCGGTCAGGTCGGGATCAGTCGAAAATGCCGACGGGCGCCATCCTGGCTCCGGAGTTGTCGGGCCCTTCCTCTCGCCAGCCGTTGTAGGTGTTCTCGCCCAGCAACTGGGCGAACCGCGGCTCGTTGGAGTAGCGGTTGAAGACCTCGGGATAGCGGTCGTCGCCCTTGCGTTCCTGGGGCAGCATGTGCTGGCGGCACATGTAGGTGGCCAGGTTCATGCGCACGCCCGGCAGCTCGCGCCGCCAGCCGCCGTGCCAGGTGTTGCCGTGCCAGATGACCGCGTCGCCCGGCTTGAGGTCCAGGGTCACGGCGCCGGGCGGGCACTGCCAGTCCAGCGCGTCGATCTCTTCCTCGGACAGGTTCTGCGAGATGACCTCGGCCATCGTGCGGTCGCCGACCATCCAGTTCTCGTGCGCCGTCGGCTGCCGTTCCGCGAGGTGGCTGCGCGGCACGATCGCCAGCGCGCCGGCCTCGCGGCTGTACGGCGTCAGCGCGTAGTTGCAGTTGGCGACCATCGAGGTCTTCGACATCAGGCCGGTCGCCGAGCCGTCGGCGTGGAAGGCCAGCGGCAGGCCGCCGGGGCCCCTGAAGTGGCTGCCCATCGACGAGAGGACGCAGCTCTCGCCCAGGAGGTAGGTCATGAGCGCCAGCGGCCGCGGCTCCATCAGGATCTCCTGGAAGACCGGGTCTTCGAAGAGCAGGTAGTGCTGATAGGCCATGCCGGCGAAGTCGTCCGACGTCGCGGTCTGCGGGTCGATCGGCCGGCCAAGCTTGCTCTCGACGCGGCGAAGGATGGCCGCCTTGGCGCGGTCGATGCGGTCCTGCGACAGCACCCCCGGCACGACCGTGTAGCCCACCGACAGCAACTCGAGCAGGTTCTCGTTCAGCCCGAGCTCGGCGATGTTGTCCATGATGCGCTGGAAGGCCGCCTCGTCGCTTCTTCCAAGTCGGCGGGAGACCACCGAGAGCGGAGTCCGCTGCCTGGTCGCCGGTCGGGTGAGGGTCTCAGACATCGGTCTCTCCGAGCAGAATTACGAGTATGTCCGAGAATTATGTCACTCGGTCTCACTCGATGTCGAGTCTCAAAATCGTCTCGGGTCCGCCGGGCTTCGGGTCCGGGCCTGCCCGGTTACTTCGCGGTCGGGCGCGGCCTGCGCGCGGCCTTGGCCGGCTTGGCGGGCGGGATGGTCTCGCGGCGAAGCGTCTGGGCCAGGTCGATGACCTGGACGACGTTGTGGGCCACATCCTTGTCGCGGCCGCCGCGGATCGTCATCCGCGCGACGTCGGCGTTGCCGCCGACCAGCATGGCGGCGATGGCGTGCGCGAAGACGTCGCTGTCGGGATCTGTCCCCGCCTCGACGGCGAGGGCGTCGGCCAGGACGTCCTGGTAGCGCTGGTTCAGGCGCAACTGGTAGGCGTAGAGGCGATCGTCGGGGCCGATGAAGTCCAGCCACTTGCGCAGCGCATTGGTCTTGCTGGCGTATTTCGACGTCTCTTCGATGTAGCCGCGCCAGTAGTCGAGGACGCCGCCCTGCCGCCCCTCGAGCCCGCGAACGAAGTCGTCGAACAGGCGGTTGCGGTGCGCGAACGCGATGTCTTCCTTCGTCTTGAAGTAGCGCAGCACCGTCTGCTTGTGGATGTCGGCCACCTCGGCGATCTGCTCGAGGGTGGTCGCGTCGAAGCCCTGGGCGTCGAACAGCTCTGAAGCGGCCTTCTCGATGGCCTGGGCCGTCCTGACCTTCTTCCGCTCGCGCAGAGGCAGCTTCATTCCCGAACCCATGCCCACCGACCTTCGCTCAGACGTCACATAGCGAGAGTCGGTGGCGCGGCTAAATCCGTTCGGGCGGACCTGGCCAACGCCGCGCGGCGCGCCGGGGGGAGGGGCGCGCCGCGGGCGGCTACGCCTCAGTTGCCGAAGGCGTAGCGGACTTCCAGGCCGTAGGTGCGAGGCTCACCGTAGATGACGGTGCCGGTGCCCAGCGAGTGGAGCTGCGTGATGGCCGTCAGCTTGTAGTTCGCATCGGTCAGGTTGTTGACGAAGGCGCCGGCGCTCCAGGTCGTGCCGCGGATGTTCTTCCAGTCGGCGCGAAGGTTGATCCGGCTGAAGCCGCCCTGCGAGAGCGCGCCCAGCACGCCCGGCCCGTACTGCTCCAGGTTCCGCGCCCCCGCGTCGCTGAAGTAGCGGCGCGACTGGGCGTAGAGCGTGCCCTGGACGGACGCCTGGCCCTGGTCGTCGGCGAGGGGCAGGGCGTACTTCACCGTCACGCTGCCCTGGTGCTTGGAGATGTTCGGGAACGGGTTGTTCGACAGGTCGATCAGGCAGAGCGACGCCGTCGACGGCGGGATGCAGCGCGCGTTGCCGGGCGTGATGAGCGCCAGCGGGTCGGCGCCGACCCAGTCGGTGAACTTCGCGTCGGCGTAGGCGTAGGTTCCCGAGACGCTCCAGTCGCCGAACACCACCTGGCCCTGGAACTCGGCGCCCTTGATGACGGCGGCCGAGGCGTTCACGACGTAGGTGGTGGTCACGCCGGCCACGGCCGCGTTGAACGTGCGCTGGATGTTGGAATACTCGGTCCGATAGAGCGCCGCGTTCAGGCGCGCGCGGGCGTCGGCGACGTGGAAGTCCCACTTCGCGCCGAGCTCGTAGTCGCGGACCGTCTCGGGATCGTACTCGGGCTTGAAGTTGGGCAGGCCCGCCGAGTTCAGCACGAGGTTGAGGCCGCCCGGGCGGTAGCCCTTGCGGGTGGCGCCGTACACCAGCAGATCCGGCGTCACCTGGCCGTCGAGCGAGAGCGTGGTGTTCACGCCGTCGCTCTTCGTGAACGACCGGTTGCGCGCGGCCCCGGGCACGTAGCGGCCCGAGGGCAGTTCGGTCACCACGGGGCGGGTGAACAGCTCCGCCTTGTCCCAGGACTTGCGGTACCCGTAGGTGAAGTGCAGCGCCTCGATGAACGGCGCGACGAACGAGACGTCCGCCGTGCCCTGGGCGTAGACCGCGCGCTGCGTGGTCTGGCCCCCGTCCGAGAACGGGAAGGACGGGTTGTAGCCGAGCGTGGCGAGGCCGATGCCGGAGTTGGTGCGGCTGATGTTCCGGACGCCCTCCAGGTTATGGGGGTTCGGGTTCTTCTGGTAGTAGCCGCCCATGCTCCAGACGAGCAGGCCGTCCTTGACCGAGCCGCGGAGCTGCGTCTCGTTGGTGTAGACCTTCTGATAGGGCCCGACGCCCACCAGCCCGATGTTGCCCTGCTGCTGCGCCGCCACCGAGAAGGCGTAGGCGGTGAGCTGTCCGACAGAGACGGACGACTGTATCAGGCCGCCCATGCCGTCGGTGTCCCAGCCCGTGGCGCCGCGGGCCGCCTGGTAGCTGAAGATGTTCCGCAGGCTGACGGTGGTGAAGTCGAAGAGCGTGCCGAAGTCGATGGCGCTCTGGTTGACGAACGTCCACTTGCGCAGCAGCTCGGCCTGCTCGAGCGACGTGTCGCCGGGCGTGCTGCGGACCGCGTCGTGGCCGCCGTTGCGGATCCGCTCGTACTCGGCGATCAGCGCCGGCTTGAGGGTCGCCGCGATCCGCAGCCGCTGGTCGATGCAGGCATTGAGGTTCGGCGACAGGCCGGCCGCGACGGCCTGGGCGCAGGGGGCGCCGAAGCGCTGCGTGCCGATGGTGAGGCCGTTCGGCGCATCGATGGACGCCGGCAGGTTCAGGAGCGCCACGTTCGGATTGATGGCCGCGAGCGTGACCCCGGACGCCGCCTGGTCGACGTCGTAGTAGTCGAGCACCGAATAGCTGGTGAAGCGGTCGTTGAACGCCTTGAAGTTGACGCTGAAGCGGGCCTCCTGCGAGTTGCTGCTGGAGAGGCGGCCGATGTCGGGGAAGGTTTTGACGTAGCCGTCCAGGTGGTCCTTATGCACCGCCAGGCGCACGGCCAGCATGTCGGGGATCACCGGGACGTTCACGATGCCGGTGGCGCGGAACAGGTCCAGGTTGCCGTAGGCCGCTTCGACGCTGCCGTAGAACCGGTCGAACTCGGGCTTGGCCGGTTCGACGAGGACGGCGCCGGCGGTGTTGGCGCGGCCGAACAGCGTGCCCTGCGGGCCGTTCAGCACCTGGACGGACGCGATGTCGTAGAACGGCGCGGCGCTTTCGGTCGGCCCGCCGGGCACTTCGGCGAAGTAGGTCTGGGTGCCGTTCGCCAGTCCGCGCACGCTGAAGGCGCCCGACAGGCGGCCGAACGTCGTGGTCATCTGGACGGACGGTGCGGCGAACATCACGTCGGTGGTGCTGACGATGCCGCGTTCCTTGACGGCCTCGCCGCTGATGGCGGTGACGGCCACGGGAACCTCCTGCAGGTTCTCCGCGACCCGTCGGGCGGTCACCACGACCTCGTCGAGCTGCGCCTCGCCGCGCGCCTGCGCGTTCGACGCCGCCTCCTGGGCGCCGGCCGCGGACGCGATGGCCGCCAGAGCCACCCCACAAAACAAGGACGCATGGCTGCGCGACTGCCGAATTGGCATGCTGGTCACCCTCCCTCTCCGGCGGCTCGGCCGCTTCTGTGATCTAGTCACAAATTCACTAGCGGCCGCATGCGTGTCAATAAGGAAACTCAGAACAAAATGACACTTAGGTGCATATCTTGGCCCGGGGCGCAGCGTTGTGGCGAACACGCCGCGAAAACGCCCGTTCCGCCGGCGGCGCGGTGGCCGGTCCGGCGCCGCCCTGCCGGCCTATTCGAAGTTGGTCCGGCCGCCCGACGTCATGCCGCCGTCGACGACGAGGTCGTGGCAATTGATGTAGGCGCCCTCGTCCGAAGCCAGGAACAGGGCCGCGGTCGCGATGTCGTGCGGCAGGCCCGAACGACGCAGCGGGGTCGCCTTCGCCAGGTTGTCCGTCAGCTTCCGAAGCTTCGCGTCGGCGTGGGCCGCGTCCAGTTCGGCCGCCGCCTTCGACCCGCCGAAGAAGATCGGCGTGGCGATCGCGCCCGGCGAGATGCAGTTCACGGTGACGCCGTACGCGCCGAGCTCCAGCCCCGCCATCTCGGTGGCGCGCTTCACCCCCGCCTTGGCGACGGAATAGAGATAGCCGCCCATGTGGCCGCGTAGCGCGGCGACCGACGAGTTGTTGATGATCGCGCCGCGGCCCTGGGCCTTCATGATCGGCGCGGCGTGGCGGATCCCGAACAGCACGCTGCCCAGCAACAGGTCCATGGCGTGGCGGTAGTCGTCCCAGGTGATGGTGTCCGCCCGGCCGGCGGAGGGGCCGCCCGCGTTGCTGAACAGGCAGTCGAGGCGGCCGAAAGCGTCGACCGTGGCCTCGATCGCCGCCTTGATGTCGGCTTCGCGCGAGACGTCGGTCTGGACGAAGCGGGCGTTCGCGCCCAGGCGCTCGACCATCTGGGCGCCCTTGCCGCCGTTGCGGCCGGCGATCGCCACCTTGCAGCCCTCCGCCAGGAAGAGCTCGACGGTGGCCTCCCCGATCCCGCTCGTGCCACCCGTGATCAGGGCGACTTTCCCATCGAGGCGTCCCGGCATCTTCCTGCTCCTTGCTGGCGCGCCGGGAAGGTCCCCGGGCGCGCATGAATGTTGGGTCCCGAAACGACAGGCCGACGGCTTCAGCCGCCGCCCGCCGCGTCGCGCCCGGCCAGTTGGCTGGCGATGGCGGCGTGCTTCTCGCGGGTCAGGTCGTAGCGGAACATGATCGACAGCCCGGCGAGCAGGATCACCAGCAGCACGGGCCCGTACACGATTCCGAGGTGGGTCACGATCTCGGGCGACGGCGGCGACGTGTCGGGCGGCCGCGGGAAGCGGATGATGTCCAGCAGCACGCCGGCGATCGCGCCGCCCAGGCCGATCGACGCCTTGCTCGAGAAGGCGATGGCGCCGAAGAACAGGCCCTCGGCGCGGGTGTTGTGGCGCAGGTCGTACTCGTCGGCCACGTCGGCCAGCATGGCGGCCGAGAACACGCCGGAGTTGGCGCCCAGCAGCCCGAAGCCGAGGTTGCCCAGCACCGCGCCCATCAGCGCCGGGGTCTGGCCGTCACCCGGCAGCACGCCCGCCAGGTTCAGCACGATCGGCAGGGTCATCGCCACGCAGGACGAGCCGACGCAGAAGCAGTAGGCCCACTTCTTGTCGAGCCGCGCGGCCAGCGGCCGGCCGAAGGGCAGGCCGGCGATGAAGCCGAAGATCTGGGCGTAGAAGGCGAACTGGCTCTGCTGGGGCGTCAGGCCCCAGAAGTAGGTGTTCATATGCACGGCCAGGACGTTCTGGGTGCCCGAGAACAGATACATGATCAGCAGGGCGACGAAGTAGCGACGGAAGTTCTTGAGCCGTAGCGCCTGGATGAACGAGGTCAGGATGTCGGCCGGCGCGTGCGCCGACGGACCGCTGGGCGCACGCGCCGCGCCCAGCACGCGGCGCTGCGTGCCCAGCGCCGAGGCCAGCACGAAGATCGCCACGCACACGCCGCAGAAGATCGAGAACCCCAGATAGGCGTCCGGATTGAGCTGGCCGTTGGGGCGCCCGGCCGAGGGCGTGAAGAACAGGCCGAAGGCGCCGGCGAGGCACACGATCCGGCCCACCTGGGTGAACAGCATGCGGTAGGTGCTCAGCGACAGGCGTTCATTGAAGTCGCGGCTGAGTTCGGCGCTGAGCGCCATGTGCGGCACATAGTAGAGGCTCATCGAGACGCGCGCGCACAGGCTGAAGAACAGCAGCCAGGCGAAGAGCGCGCCCTGCGAGCCTCCGACGGGCGGCGAGAACAGCAACCAGATGCTGATCCCCAGCGGCAGCGGGGCGGTGTAGAGGAACGGATGGCGACGCCCGATCCGCGTGCGCACGCGGTCCGACCACGCGCCGATCGCCGGGTCGGTGACGCCGTCGATCACAAGGGCGAGAAGCAGCGCCAGGCCGCACAGGGCGCCCGACATCCCCACCACCTGGACGTAGTAGAAGAGCAGAAAGGTCTGCAGGGCGGTGTTCTTGACGCCCTCGCCGCCCTCGCCGAAGCCGTACAGGATGCGTTCGCGGAGGCGGAGCGGAGCGGCGGCGGCCACGAGGCCGTCGCGTGACGTGGTCACAGATCCCGCTGATGGGTCAGTAGACCTGATACTCACGCCCATTTCCAACTGTGTCGATTTTGTTTCGCAGTATCATGTTTGCGTGCGCGCGCAGGTCAAGGCGCATTCGTCGCCCGCGGCGTTCGCTGGCCGCCGCCGCGTCAGGCGGGCTGTGCGGTCGGCGGCGCGGGAGGGATGGTGGCTCTGTGGCCCTGCACGACCCGCACGAGGTCTTCGCGCCCGAGGCCGGTGACGGCCTTCGGCCTATAGGGACGCTCGAGCGTATCGATCTCTTCGCGGCTCAGCGGCAAGTCGAGCGCGGCCAGCGCATCCTGCAGGTGCCCGGGCTTGTTCGCCCCGATCACGGGAGCCGTCACCGCCGGGTTGGTCATCATCCAGGCCAGCGCGACCGCCGCCGGCGTGGCCCCGCGCGCCTGGGCCACCGAAGCCAGGGCCTCGGCCACGTCGAAGTCAGCGTCGCCGTAGGCGCCGCGCCCGACGGTCTGATTGTGCAGGTCCCGAGCCGAGCCGGCCCGTCCGTCGCGGGTGTAGCGGCCCGTCAGGAACCCGCCGGCGAGGGGGCCCCAGGGAATGACGCCGACGCCCTCGTCGAGGCAGAGCGGCAGCATCTCGCGCTCCTCCTCGCGGTGGATCAGGCTGTACTGCGGCTGCATCGAGACGAACCGCGCCCAGCCGTTGCGGCGCGAGGCGTGGATCATCTTGCTGAACTGCCAGGCCCGCATCGACGAGGCGCCGATGTAGCGGACCTTGCCGGCGCGCACGACGTCGTTCAACGCCTCGAGCGTCTCCTCGATCGGGGTGTCGTAGTCGAACCGGTGGATCTGGTAGAGGTCGATGTAGTCCGTGCCCAGGTTGCGCAGGGAGCGGTCCACCGCCTTCATGATGTGCTTGCGTGACAGGCCGCCTTCGCCCGGCGCATGGGTCTGGGGGAAGAAGACCTTCGAGGCGATGACGATCTCGTCCCGCGGGACCATCTCCCCCAGCACGCGGCCGACGACCTGCTCCCCGACGCCGAGCGAATACATGTCGGCCGTGTCGAAGAAGGTGACGCCGGCCTCGACGGCCGCCTTCAGGACGGGGCGGCTGGCGGCCTCGTCGAGGATCCAGGGCATCCAGTCCGGCGATCCGAACCCCAGGCAGCCCAGGCAGACGCGCGAGACGGTGAGGCCGGTCGCGCCGAGCTTGACGTAGTCCATTCCCGCTCCGCTGCGCCGACCCCGATAATGTGGGATCGAAGTGGGAATGCTACTGAGTGTCAAGTGTTTCGCATGCGCATTGAGGGTCGGCGCCACATCCCGGCATTCGCCGGGATGAGCGGAAGTCATTGAATTCCCTCAGAGGGTATTGCGCGCGGACCCTAGTCGAGCTTCAGTTGCGTGGCGACATCGGCCCAGGAGACGAACTTGAAGTTCTGGTTCTCGGAGGGGCTGACGTTGTAGCCGTCCTGCGTCACCAGCAGGCCGCGCGGGAAGCCCGGGAGGGGCGCGCTCACCACGTCGAGGCCGTCGGTCTCGGACACGCCGTCGATCCCGCTGGCCGGGTCGGGCGCGATCGCGAACGAGCCGCGGTAGCGGTTGCGGCCGCCGCGGTCGAACACGGCGTAGGTGTTGTCGCCCTGGCTCGACACGACGATGTAGCCGCGGCCGCCCTTGCCCGCCCAGAGGCCGACGCCCTCGAAGTCGGCCTTCCACATCGGGTTGTCCTTGATGGCGGCGACCAGGCGGCGCCTGTCGCCGGCGTTCGGCGCGGCGCCGAAGCGCCAGAGGCCCACGTCCTCCTCGCCGATGTAGAGCGCGCCGGTCTCGTCGTCGGCGACGCAGCCTTCCACCTGGCTGTTCAGGGCGAACGAACGGACCACCTCGGCGCGGACCTTCCCGGCCGGCGTCGCCACGAGCCGCCACTGGCGCACCAGCCCGGTGGGATCGTTCACGAACACATAGGTCTCGCCGCCCTTGCGGTCGCGGTACATGCACAGGCCGTAGGGGTCCGAGAGGTCGGACTCCTGGACGCCGTCGGCGACGTCGGCGAGCTGGCGGGTCTCCGGGTCGAGCGTCAGGATGGCGATGGCCTTGTTCGTCCGGTCGCTGGCCGTCACCAGCACCACCTCGCGGCCGCCCAGCCTGAAGCCCGCGCGCAGGTCGACGTTGTTCATCCGGCCGTTGGCCAGGAACTGCAGCGGCTTGCCCGCGAGGTCGTAGACGTAGAGCCCGCCCTTCTTGTCCGTGCCGATCACGGCGCTGAGGGCCGGGTCCTTCGGGTTCACCCAGATCGCCGGGTCGTCGGCGGCGTCTCCCGCGCGGGCCACGGGCGCGGTCTCCACCCTGGCCACGACGGTGGGCGTCCCCTCGGGGAACGGCAGGTCGTGCGTCGGCGCCACCTCGGCCGCGCCGGCCGCCCCGCTCAGGATCATGGCGGCGGCCGCGGCCGCGAGGGTCGGGAAACGGGCGGGCGTCATCGGGGTGTCATCTCCCTATGCAATTGCCGCCCGACTGTCGTTCGAGCGTCGCCTTGAAACTAGTCGGCCATCCGGTCCTTGCAAGAGAAATTCCATTTCACTTGAAACTTGGAATTTTTGTTCGTATCGTGGCCATGCTGGCGTTCGATAGACTCGCATTTTGTCTGCGGCGGGGACGCCAAGGGGGAGACGACGATGAAGGTTGAGGCCGCGACGCTTCGCAGGGCTTGCCTGCTTGGAACCAGCGCCCTGGCGCTGAGCGTGGGGATCGGCGTGGGCGCCGCCCAGGCGCAGGCCCGGGCCACGCCGTCCGACGTGGAGGAGATCGTCGTCACCGGCCAGCGGGCCGCCGACAAGAAGGCGCTGGACACCAAGCTCAACTCCGACGCCCTGGTCGAGAGCCTGTTCGCCGACGACGTCGGCAAGCTGCCCGACCAGAACGTCGCCGAGGCGGTGAAGCGGCTGCCGGGCATCTCGGTGGCGAACGACCAGGGCGAGGGCCGCTACGTCATCATCCGCGGCGTCAGTCCCGACCTGGCGAACGTGACGCTGAACGGCCAGACCGCCGCGGCCCCCGAGCCCGGCAGCCGTCAGGTCAAGCTGGACGACATCCCCTCGTCCCTGATCGGCAACGTCGAGGTGGTGAAGAGCCTGACGCCGGACCGCGACGCCAACGCCATCGCCGGCCAGGTGGACATCAACACCCTGACCGCCTTCGACCGCAACCGCACCTTCGCCAACGCGCGCGTCGCCTACGGCCAGTACAACATCAACGACAAGCACCCGCGGTCCGGCGACGTCACGGCCGGCACGGTCTTCGGGCCCGACAGGCAGTTCGGCGTCGTGCTGTCGGCCAGCTACGACAAGCGCCCGATCGAATCGCAGAACACCCAGGGGGCGTCGAACTACCGCACGATCGGCGGCTTCAGCGGCGTGCCGGACGACTTCCGGATCCGCGACTACAACCTGGTGCGCAAGCGCGAAGGCTATGTCGCCAACTTCGACTGGCGGCCCACCGACGACGCCACGCTGTTCCTGCGCAACACCTACTCGAAGTTCGGCGACAACGAGAGCCGCGACCAGGTCCGCTACGAGATCCCCACGGCGATCACGAACCAGACGGCGACGTCGGGCACGTTCAACACCCGCGCCTCGCGGCTGATCCGCCGCCGGATCGAGGACGACCACACCTATTCGATCTCCGGCGGCGGCGACTTCAAGCTGTGGGACGGCGACCTGAAGGCGGTGGCCACCTACACCCGCGCGGTGAAGGAGGACCCGCTGCGCAGCGAGTTCAACTTCCGCACCGCCAACAACGCCTTCTCGGCGAGCTACGACCTCTCGGGCGATCCGTTCATCGTGACCCCGGCGGCGGCGGCGTTCGATCCCACGCGGTACGTGGCCAACACGGTCAACTACGACCAGCGCAAGGCGCAGGAGGACCTCTACCAGGTCGCGGTCGACTACAAGCATCCGATCGCGTTCGGCGACGACGGCAGCTACGTGAAGTTCGGCGCCAAGTACCTGAAGCGCGACAAGACCAACCGGCGCGACTTCCAGCAGTACAGCCTGTCCGGCTTCACCCTGGCCGAGGCCTCCTACCTCGGCAAGGAGGCCACCTTCGACGGCCGCTACGTGTTCGGGCCGCGCATCGACTACGACCGCGCCCAGGCCTACGTCGTGGGCCACCCCGCCCAGGCGGTGTTCAACCTGGCGGGCTCACGCGTGAACTCGCTGGCGAACGACTACCGGGTCCACGAGAAGATCACCGCCGCCTATGTGATGGGGAGCTTCAAGACCGGCGCGCTGACGGTGATCCCCGGCGTCCGCCTCGAGCACACCTCGGAGGACTTCGCGGCCAAGACGATCACCGCGGCCTCTCCGCTGGACATGGACTTCAACACCTTCGACAGCCGTTCCTACACCGACATCTTCCCGGGCGTGAACGTCCGCTACGACATCACGCCCACGTTCGTCGCCCGCGCGGCGGCGACCACGGCGATCGGGCGGCCCAACTACGCCGACCTGCCGCCGTTCATCTCGGTGGACGCGGCCGGCAACTCGGTCTCGCGCGGCAACCCCGACCTGAAGCCGCTCAAGTCGGTGAACCTGGACGCGTCGCTGGAATATTATCTGCCGACCCAGGGCGTGCTCTCCGTGGGCGTCTTCTACAAGACCATCGACAACCCGATCTATTCCGAGGCCGTGACGCAGTCGGGGACGTTCGGCGGGATCGCGCTCACGAACGCCCTGGTCACCACGCCCCGCAACGCCGACAAGGCGGTGGTGAAGGGCATCGAGTTCAACGCCCAGAGCTACTTCACCTTCCTGCCCGGCTGGATGAGCGGCTTCGGCGCGGCGGCCAACCTCACCTTCGTCGACTCCGAGGAATCCGGCCTCGCCGGCCGCCCCGACAAGATCCGCTTCACGCTCCAGTCCAAGCGCGTCGGCTCGCTGCAGCTCTTCTACGAGAAGTACGGCCTGCAGGCGCGCGTGGCCTACTCGTACCGCTCGCCCTACCTCGACCTGGTGGGGACCGATCCCACGACCGACCAGTTCACCGACAAGAACGGGTCCTGGGACGTCCACGTGAGCTACGAGGTGAACGAGCGCTTCGAGGTGTTCGCCGAGGGGACCAACCTCAACGACGAGCCCTGGCGGCGCTACATCGGCAGCAAGAACCAACTCGTCGAGATCGAACGCTACGACTGGTCCGCGAAGGTCGGCTTCCAGTTCAAGTACTAGAGGGGCGGAGCCGATGACACGACGGGTCCTGATCGCGCCGATCGCGGCGCTCGCCCTGCTCGGCGGGCCGGCTGGCGCGGCCCCCGCTGCGGGGCCGCCGCTGAAGCTCGAGCGGGTGGTCATGCTGATGCGCCACAGCGTGCGGCCGCCGACCAAGGCGGCCGTCACCCCGCCGGGGTGGGCGGCCCAGCCCTGGGGCGCCTGGACGACGCCGTTCGGCGAGCTCACCCCCCACGGCGCCGCCGGCGCCCGGCTGATGGGGCAATACGACCGCGTCGCCTTCGGCGCCCGGGGGCTGCTGCCGGCGCAGGGTTGCCCGGCGCCCGGGGACGTCGCCGTCTGGGCCAGCGGCAAGAGCCGCGCGATCGAGACGGCGCAGAACTACGCCGAGGGCATGTTCCCCGGCTGCGACGTGGCCGTCGATCACCCCGCCGACGAGAACAACGACCCGGTCTTCCACCCGCTCGATTCCGGCGCGGCCATCGACGGCGCGCGGGCGATGGCCGCAGCGCAGGCCCGGCTCCCGCGGGGCGGCCTGAAGGCGGTGCAGGCGAAGCACGCGGCGGACTTCGCCGTGCTGCAGCGCATCCTCGGCAAGCCCGAGGCCTGCGCCGTCCCGAGCTGCCGGCTCGCCGACGTCCCGTCGGCGCTGGAGCCGCAGGCGCACGACGGCCCCGATCTGGGCGGCGCCCTCGGCGTGGCCTCCACGGCGGGCCAGTCGATCATGCTGGAGTACGTCGAAGGCAAGCCGATGGAGCAGGTCGGCTGGGGCCGGGCCGCCAAGGCCGACCTGACCAGGCTGCTGCGCTTCCACTCGACCAAGTTCTACTACGAGGCGCGCACGCCCTACGTCGCCGAGCGGGCGGCCGCGCCGATCGCGCAACGCATCCTGGCGGCGCTCGGCGGCGAGGCGGGCGCGGGGCGGCTCACGCTCCTGGTGGGCCACGACACCAACATCGCGCAGTTGGGCGGCATGCTCGACCTGCACTGGCGGATCGCCGAATACCCGGCCGACGATCCGCCGCCGGGCGGCGCGCTGGGCTTCGAGCTGCTCTCCGACGCCGGCGGCCGGTCGTTCGTGCGCGCCTTCTACCAGGCCCAGTCGATGGACCAGCTCCGCAACCTGGCGCCGCTGACCGCGGACGCCCCGCCGGCGCACGCCTACCTGCCCATCCCGGGCTGTACGACCTCGGCCTCGGACCCGTGCCCGCTCGCCCGGTTCCAGGCCATCGTCCAGCGCAAGCTGGACCACCCCGCGCCCTGAGCAACCCCGAAATACACGAAAGAGCACCGCGCCTTTCCCACGAGCCTTCGCGCCAGCGGAGGCTCAGTCATTTCGAACCACAGAAGGACACAGAAAACACAGAAGTCGGCGGCGGCCCCTTCTGTGATCTTCTGTGTTTTCTGTGGCTTATCGAATCGGAAGTCGCCGCTTCGCGGCCTCTCCGAACAGGCCCGCCTTTTGTGTATTTCGTGGTTCAAAAGAGCACGCGCGCCGCGCAGCTCCGCTGCTACAGCAGGCTGACGGGTTTGCCCGAGGCCAGCGACCGGGCGGCGGCTTCGGCCAGGGCGAGGGCCGCGACGCCGTCGGCGTAGCCGATCTCGGGTTCCGCCCGGCCGTCCAGGATATCGGCGAAGTGGGCCATCTCGGCGCGATAGGCGGCGGCATAGCGGTCGAGGAAGAAGTTCTGGAAGCGGTCGGCCTGGCTGCCGGCCTCGGTCCAGACCCGCACCGTGCTCTCGACGACGTTGTCGGCGCGGATCATGCCCGACGCGCCGTAGGCCTCCAGCCGCTGGTCGTAGCCGAAGCCCGAGCGGCGGCTGTTGGCGATGACGCAGAGCCGGCCCGACGCGGTCTTCAGGACACAGCGTGCGGTGTCGATGTCGCCGGCCTCGCCGATGGCGGGATCGACCAGGCAGCTCCCCCAGGCGAACACCTCGACCGGCTCCTCGCCCAGGATCCAGCGGGCCATGTCGAAGTCGTGGATCGCCATGTCCTTGAAGAGGCCGCCCGAGACCTTCACGTAGGCGACCGGCGGCGGCGAGGGGTCGTTGGAGGTGATCTGCAGGCTCTCGATCCCGCCCACGCGGCCGGCGTCCAGCGCCGCCTTCAGCGCCCGGAAGTTGGGATCGAACCGGCGGTTGAAGCCCAGGAACAGGCGCGCGCCCTCCAGGCTGGCGGCCGCCGCGCGGGCGCGGTCCAGGTCCATGTCGATGGGCTTCTCGCAGAACACCGCCTTGCCGGCCCGATGCGCGCGGACGCTGTAGTCGAGGTGGGTGTCGGTGGCGCTGGCCACGATGACGCCGGCCACCGTTGGGTCGGCCAGCACCGCGTCGAGGTCGGCGACCGTCCCGCCCAGGTCGTGGGCCGCGGCCCGGGCGTTCTCCGCCAGCGGGTCGACGACGTGGCTCAGCGCCAGGCCGGGATGGGCGGCGACGTTGGCGCCGTGGATGCGGCCGATGCGGCCCGCGCCGATGAGAGCGATCTTGTGCATCGGAAGCTCCTAGAGGCGCACCGGCGCGCCGGCCCTGGCCGACTCGGCCGCCGCTTCGGCCAGCTCCAGCGACCGCAGGCTGGCGTCGTAGCCGGTCTCGGGCGCCGCCGTGCCGGCGAGGATGTCGGCGAAGTGGGCCATTTCGCCCGCATAGGCCTCGGCGTAGCGGGCCATGAAGCCGGGGTGCAGGGCCGCGCCGCGGGCGCCGTCCTCCCGCCAGACCTGCACCGTGTCCTGCACGAGGTCGCCGGCGACCGCCATGCCCTTCGAGCCGAACGCCTCGATCCGCTGGTCGTAGCCGCAGCCGGACCGCCGCGTGTTGGAGATCACGCAGAGGCGGCCCCTGGCGTCCTTCAGCATCACGCGGGCGGTGTCGACGTCGCCGACCTCGGCGATGGCCGGGTCCACGAGGCAGCTCGCCCAGGCGAAGATCTCGGTGGGCGCGTCGGGCATCAGCCAGCCGGCCATGTCGAAGTCGTGGATGGTGAAGTCCTTGAAGAGGCCGCCGCTGGTGGGCAGGAAGTGGGCGGGCGGCGCGGCGGGGTCGTGGTTGACGATCTGCAGCGTCTCCAGCTCGCCGACCTCGCCGCCGTCCAGCTTCGCCTTCAGCGCCCGGAAATGCGGGTCGAAGCGGCGGTTGAAGGCGACGAACAGCGGCGCCGCGGGCCGGGCCAGGACGCTCTCGAACGCCCTCAGCCGCCGCGCGTCCAGGTCCAGCGGCTTCTCGCAGAAGACCGCCTTGCCGGCGTCCAGCGCCGCCAGCGCGTGGTCGAGGTGGGCGTCGGTGGAGCTGGCCACGATCACGCCCTCCACCGACGGGTCGGCCAGCACGTCCTCCAGCCGCGCGGGCCGCGCGCCGACACCGGCGGCGACCTCGGCCACGTCGGGACGCGGATCAACCACGAAGGCCAGGTCGAGGGCGGGATGGGCCGCGGCGTTCCTGAGGTGGACGGAGCCCATCCGTCCGGCGCCGATCTGGGCGATTCTGTGCATGGGGCCTCCCTCGCCGCCGTTCTATGGAACAAAATTTCCGTTCACAAGAGAAATGGAACGAAGCGCGCGGCGCGTTGCGGTTCGGGGCGGAACAGATATTCTAGATCAGGAATATCCGATCCGAGGCCGCATGACCGACGCGCAGATCCCGCCCACCACGGCCGAAGAGCTGCGCGCCGCGATCCTGGCGCGCTACGACGGCCTCTCGAAGCGGTTGCAGCAGATCGCCCGCTACGTGCTGGACGAGCCCAACGAGCTGGCGCTGGAGACCCTGGCGGTGATCGCCGAGCGCAGCGGCGTGCAGCCGTCGGCCATCGTGCGCTTCGCCAAGAGCTTCGGCTTCGACGGCGCCAGCCAGATGCAGCGGCTGTTCCGCGACGGCCTGCTCTCGGGCCACGCGGCCCTGGGCTATTCCGAGCGGGTCCGCAACTTCAGCCGCGCGGTCGACAACAGCGCCGCCTCGGGCGGGGCCGAACTGCTCTCGGAGTTCGTGGAGGGCAACACGATCGCCCTCCAGAACCTGCCGCAGACGGTCAGCGACGCCGACCTCACCGCCGCGGTGAGGCTGGTCGAGGCGTGCGACACGGTGTTCGTGGTGGGCGTGCGCCGCGCGTTCCCGATCGCCGCCTACCTCGCCTATTCGCTGCAGCAGGCGGGCAAGCGCACGACCTTCGTGGATGGCGTCGCGGGCCTGGCGCGCCAGCAGGTGGGCATGATCCGGCCCGAGGACCTGCTGATCGCCGTCAGCTATCAGCCCTATGCGGAGGAGACGGTCCACGCGGTGGAGGCCGCCGCCACGCGCGGCGCGCCGGTGCTGTCGATCAGCGACAGCCTGGTCAGCCCGATCGCGAAGCCGGCGACGGTGACCCTGCAGGTCCGCGAGTCGGAGATCCGCGCCTTCCGCTCGCTCTCGGCCTCCATGTGCCTGGCCCAGGCGCTGGTGATCGGCTTCGCCTTCGAGGCCTCGCGCAAGGAGGACGCGAAGAACAGGCGGAAGCGTTGAAACATCCGTTCCGAGTATGAAATGAACATTGCAGACATGCCAATGTTGGAATACACGTTCCAAGACGCGTCGCGATGAGTGCGGCGGGGAGGGGCGTGTTGGACCGGGCAGCGGAAGACAAGTCGATCGATCTGCTCGCCATCGGCCGGTCCAGCATCGATCTCTACGGCGAGCAGGTCGGCGGCCGGCTCGAGGACATGGGGTCCTTCGCCAAGTACGTCGGCGGCAGCCCGACCAACACCGCCATCGGTGTCGCCCGCCTGGGCCTGAGGAGCGCGCTGCTGACCCGCGTCGGCGCCGACCACATGGGCCGTTTCATCCGCGAGCAGCTCGTCCGCGAGGGCGTCGACGTCACGAGCGTCATCTCCGACCCCGACCGCCTGACCGCGCTGGTCGTCCTGGGCATCCGCGACCGCGAGACCTTCCCGCTGATCTTCTACCGCGAGAACTGCCCCGACATGGCGATCGCCGCGGACGACGTGGACGAGGCCCAGGTGCGGGCCGCCCGCGCCGTGCTGGTGAACGGCACCCACCTGTCGCAGCCCGGCGTGTTCGCCGCCTCGATGAAGGCGGCCGAGCTGGCGAAGGCCTCGGGCGGCAAGGTCGTCTTCGACGTCGACTACCGGCCCGTGCTCTGGGGGCTGACCTCGCGGGACATGGGCGAGGACCGCTTCGTGGCGCACGATGCGGTCACGGCGATCCTGCAGCAGGTGCTGCCGCTGTGCGACCTCGTGGTCGGCACGGAGGAGGAGATCCACATCCTGGGCGGTACGACCGACACCGTCGCGGCGCTCAGGGCCGTGCGCGAGCGGACCGGCGCGCTCCTGGTCTGCAAGCGCGGGCCGCAGGGCTGTTCGGCCTTCCCGGGCGCGATCCCGGACAGCCTGGACGACGGCGTCGTCGGGCTGGGCTTCGAGGTCGAGGTGTTCAACGTGCTGGGCGCCGGCGACGCGTTCATGAGCGGCTTCCTGCGTGGCTGGCTGCGCGACCTGCCGCTCCCGCGCTGCTGCGAGCTGGCCAACGCCGCGGGCGCCATCGTGGTCTCGCGCCACGGCTGCGCGCCGGCCATGCCGACCTGGCCCGAGATGGAGGCGTTCCTGGCCCGCCGCGACCGCCCGTTCCGCCTGCGCGAGGACGCCGGGCTGGAGCACATCCACTGGGCCACCACGCGGACGGGGACCTACGACGAGCTCGCCGTCCTCGCCATCGACCACCGGGTGCAGCTCGAGGAGCTGGCCGTCGAGGTGGGCGCCGATCCGGCCCGCCTGCCGGCGTTCAAGACCCTGGCGCTGGAGGCGCTGCATCAGGTGGCGGGCGGCGACCCGCGCTTCGGCATCCTGCTCGACGGCCGCTACGGCTTCGATGCGCTGGCCGCCGCCGCCGACCATCCCTACTGGATCGGCCGCTGCATCGAGGTCCCGCGTTCGAACCCCGTGGCGTTCGAATGCTCGGACGACGTGGCGACGGAACTGGCGACCTGGCCTCTGAACCATGTGGTCAAGGTGCTGGTCTTCTACCACCCGGACGATCCGGCCGACCTGCGCGAGCGCCAGGAGCGGCAGGTGCTCCGGCTGTTCGACGCCTGCCGCAAGACCCGCCACGAGCTGTTGCTGGAGATCATCGCCCCGCCGGACACGGCGTGCGACGCGGCCACCATCGCCCGCGCCGTCGACCGGTTCTACGATCTGGGCGTGAAGCCCGACTGGTGGAAGCTGGAGCCCCTCGACGATCCCGCCGCCTGGCGCAACATCGAGGCGGTGATCGCCGCGCGCGACCCCTGGTGCCGCGGCGTGGTGCTGCTCGGCCTGTCGCAGCCGCTGGACACCCTGGTGGCTGCGTTCGAGGCGACGGCGAAGGCGCCGGTCGTGAAGGGCTTCGCGGTGGGGCGGACCATCTTCTACGAGCCGGCCCGCGCCTGGCTGGCGGGCGAGATCGACGACGCTGCGGCCGTGCGCCGGCTGGCCGAGACCCTGTCGTTCCTGTGGGACGCCTGGCGCCGCGCCCGCGCCGGGGTGGGACGCGCCGCATGAGCACACTGCGCCTCACCGCGGCCCAGGCGACCGTCCGCTGGATGACGCGCCAGTTCGTCGAGGTCGACGCCGCCGAGGTCCCGTTCTTCGCGGGCGTCTGGGCCATCTTCGGCCACGGCAACGTCGCGGGGCTCGGCGAGGCGCTGGAGGGCCTGCGCGACACCCTGCCGACCTGGCGCGCGCACAACGAGCAGGCGATGGCCCACGCCGCCATCGCCTACGCCAGGCAGATGCGCCGCCGCCGCGCGATGGCCTGCACCACCTCCATCGGGCCGGGGGCGACCAACATGGTGACCGCCGCGGCGCTGGCGCACGTGAACCGCCTGCCGGTGCTGTTCCTGCCGGGCGACGTCTACGCCTCGCGCCGGCCCGATCCGGTGCTCCAGCAGGTCGAGGACTTCGGCGACGGCGCGGTGAGCGCCAACGACTGCTTCCGCCCGGTCTCGCGCTACTTCGACCGCATCACCCGGCCCGAGCAGCTCCTGGCGGCCCTGCCGCGGGCGATGGCGGTGATGACCGACCCGGCCGACTGCGGGCCGGCGACGCTCGCCTTCTGCCAGGACGTGCAGGCCGAGGCGTTCGACTGGCCGAAGGCCTTCTTCGCCCGGCGCGTCTGGCGCATCCGCCGCCCCGGTCCCGACGTGCGCGAGCTGGACGACCTGGCCGCGGCCCTGAAGGCGGCCGAGCGGCCGCTGATCGTGGCGGGCGGCGGGGTGCTCTACGCCGGCGCCGAGGGACGCCTCGCGCGCCTGGCGCAGACGCTGGGCGTGCCGGTGGCCGAGACACAAGGCGGCAAGGGCGCGCTCGCCTGGGACCATCCGATGAACCTGGGCTCCATCGGCGTCACCGGCTCCAGCGCCGCCAACGGTGCGGCCGCCGAGGCGGACCTGGTGGTCGGCGTCGGCACGCGGTTGCAGGACTTCACCACCGGCTCGCGCGCGCTGTTCGCGGCCAGGGACCGGCGGCTCATCCAGGTCAACGTCGGCGCCTTCGACGCCCACAAGCACGGCGCGGCCGCCGTCGTCGGCGACGCCGACGTGGTGCTGGAGGGCCTGGAGGCCCGGCTCAACGGCTGGCGCGCGCCGCAGGCCTGGCGCGCCCTCGCCCGCGACGCGGTCGTCGCCTGGACCGCCGCGGCGGACGCCGTCACCGCCACCCCGGCCGGCGATGCGCCGCCGTCCGACGCCCAGGTGATCGGCGCCGTCCAGCGCGCGGCGGGCCCCGACGCCGTGGTGGTCTGCGCCGCCGGCGGCCTGCCGGGCGAACTGCACAAACTCTGGCGCACGCAGCGGCCCGGCGGCTACCACGTCGAGTACGGCTATTCCTGCATGGGCTACGAGATCGCCGGCGGCCTGGGCGTGAAGATGGCCGCGCCGGATCGCGACGTCCATGTGATGGTCGGCGACGGCAGCTACCTGATGCTGAACTCCGAGATCGCGACCTCGGTGATGCTGGGCAAGAAGCTGACGATCACCGTCCTCGACAACCGCGGCTTCGGCTGCATCAACCGCCTCCAGCAGGCGACCGGCGGCGCGCCGTTCAACAACCTGCTGGCCGACGCCGCGCACGAGACCCTGCCCGGGATCGACTTCGCCGCCCATGCCGCCAGCCTGGGCGCGCGGGCCGAGAAGGTGGGCGGGATCGCCGAGCTGGAGGCCGCCCTGGCGCGCGCCCGCGAAAGCGACCGCACCAGCGTCGTCGTCATCGACACCGACCCGACGATCTCGACCGAGGCCGGCGGGGCGTGGTGGGACGTGGCGGTGCCCGAGGTGTCCAGCCGCCCGGCCGTCCGCGCCGCACGCGCCGCCTACGAAGCCGCCGTCAAAGACCAGCGCACCGGAGACTAGCGCATGTCCATCCGCTTCGGCGTCAGCCCGATCGCCTGGGTCAACGACGACATGCCCGAACTCGGCGCCGGCACGCCGCTGGAGACCATCCTCGCCGACGCGCGCGACATCGGCTTCTCGGGCGTCGAGCTCGGTGGGATCTTCCCGCGCGACGCCGCGGTGCTGAAGCCGAAGCTGGACGCCTACGGCCTGGATCTCGTCGGCGGCTGGTTCAGCGGCGCCCTGCTGGCGCACGACGTCGACGCCGAGATCGCGGCGGCGCAGGACCACCTGAAGCTGCTGAAGGCCATGGGCTCGACGGTCTGGGTCCACGCCGAGACCTCCAACGCCATCCACGGGCAGAAGGGGACGCCGCTCAGCGGGACGCCGCGCCTGGACGCCGAGGGCTGGAAGACGTTCGGCGCGCGCCTCACCGCCTTCGCCGACCACATCACCGGCCACGGCCTGCGCTTCGCCTACCATCACCACCTGGGCACGGTGGTGGAGCGGCCCGACGACCTGGAGGCGTTCATCAGGGCGACGGGCGAGACGGTGGGCCTGACGCTGGACACCGGCCACGCGGCGCTGGGCGGCGTCGATCCGGTGATGGCCATCCGCACGCATCCCAGCCGCATCGCCCACGTCCACTGCAAGGACGTCCGCGGCCCGGTGTTCGCGGGCGTGCGCCGCAACGGCCAGAGCTTCCTGGACGGCGTGCTGGCCGGGATGTTCACCGTGCCGGGCGACGGCGGCATCGACTACGCCAAGGTGATGCGCGCCCTGGCCGACATCCGCTATGCGGGCTGGATCGTGGTGGAGGCCGAGCAGGACCCCGCCGTCGCCAATCCGCGCACCTACGGCGAGCTGGGCCTGCGCACCCTGGAGCGCGAGGCCGCGGCCGCCGGGCTGGAGGAGGCCGCCTGATGCCCGACCTGCGCGTCCGCCCGCACGCCCCCGACGCCAACGGCCAGGTGCTGGAGGTCAGCCCGCAGAGCGCCGGCTGGCGCCACGTCGGCTTCGCGGTGCATCGCCTGGCCGACGGCCAGGCCGCCCGCGGCGGCGAGCGCGGCCGCGAGGCCTGCCTCGTCGTCCTGACCGGGACGGCCGACATCCAGGCGGGCGACGCGGACTATCCCGGCGTCGGCGGCCGCGGCAGCGTCTTCGAGGACAAGGCGCCCGCTGCGGTCTACGTCCCGGCCGGCGCGGCCTGGACGGTGACGGCCAGGGGCCCCGTCGAGCTCGCGGTCTGCACCGCCCCCGGGACCGGCGCCGGCGCGCCCCGGCTGATCGACCCCGCCCGCATGAGCCGCGAGGTCCGCGGCAAGGCCACCAACACCCGCTACGTCCGCAACATCCTGCCCGAGACCGAGCCCGCCGAGAGCCTGCTGGTGGTCGAGGTGATCACGCCCGGCGGCCACTGGTCGAGCTATCCGCCGCACAAGCACGACACCGCCACGCCGGCGGAGGAGACCGCGCTGGAGGAGACCTACTACCACCGCCTGGACCCGCAGCAGGGCTTCGCGATCCAGCGCGTCTACACCGACGACCGCAGCCTGGACGAGACGATCTCGGTGGAGGACGGCGACGTGGTGATGGTGCCGCGCGGCTACCACCCGGTCGGCGCGCCGCACGGCTACGACCTCTACTACCTGAACGTCATGGCCGGGCCGAAACGCCAGTGGATCTTCCGCAACGACCCCACCCACGACTGGATCGCGAAGAAGGCCTGACCCCGTGCGCAACATCCCCCACTTCATCGGCGGCCGCCAGGTCGCGGGCGCCTCGGGCCGTTTCGGCGACGTGTTCGACCCCAACACCGGCCGGGTGCAGGCGCGAGTCCCGCTGGCCAACGCCGCCGAGCTCGACGCCGCCGTCGAGGGCGCCCGCGTGGCGCAGAAGGCCTGGGCCGCCGTCAACCCGCAGCGCCGCGCGCGGGTGATGTTCGAGTTCAGGCGCCTGCTGGAACTCCATATGGACGAGCTGGCCGCGCTGCTCTCGTCCGAGCACGGCAAGGTGGTCGCCGACAGCCGCGGCGACATCCAGCGCGGGCTGGAGGTGATCGAGTTCGTCTGCGGCGTCCCGCACCTGATGAAGGGCGAGTTCACCGGCGGCGCCGGGCCGGGCATCGACGTCTTCTCCAGCCGCGAGCCGCTGGGCGTGGTGGCCGGGATCACCCCGTTCAACTTCCCGGCCATGATCCCGATGTGGATGTTCGGGCCGGCCATCGCGGCGGGCAACGCCTTCATCCTCAAGCCGTCCGAGCGCGACCCGTCCGTGCCCGTGCGCCTGGCCGAGCTGATGCACGAGGCGGGCCTGCCGCCGGGCATCCTCAACGTCGTGCATGGCGACAAGACCGTGGTGGACGCCATCCTCGACCACCCGGCGGTGAAGGCGGTGAGCTTCGTGGGCTCGTCCGACATCGCCCAGGCCGTCTATGCCCGCGCCGCCGCCAACGGGAAGCGCTGCCAGGCCATGGGCGGCGCCAAGAACCACGGCGTGGTGCTGCCCGACGCCGACTTCGACCAGGCCGTCGCCGACATCGTGGGCGCCGCCTACGGCTCGGCCGGCGAGCGCTGCATGGCGCTGCCGGTCGTCGTGGCGGTGGGCGAGCGGACCGCCGACACCCTGCGCAGCAAGCTCGTCACGGCGATCGAGGGGTTGCGGATCGGCGTCTCCACCGACCCCGACGCCCACTACGGCCCCGTGGTCTCCGCCGCCCACAAGGCCCGCATCGAGGGCTATATCCAGATGGGCGTCGACGAGGGCGCCGAGTTGGTCGTCGACGGCCGCGGCTTCACGCTCCAGGGCTCCGAGGGCGGCTTCTTCGTCGGCCCCACGCTGTTCGACCGCGTGACGCCGGCCATGCAGGCCTACCAGGACGAGATCTTCGGCCCGGTGCTGCAGATCGTGCGCGCCGGGAGCTTCGCCGAGGCGGTCGCCCTGCCGACCCGCCACGCCTACGGCAACGGCGTGGCGATCTTCACCCGCGACGGCGACGCCGCGCGCGAGTTCGCCGCCGAGGTCGAGGTGGGGATGGTCGGCGTCAACGTGCCGATCCCCGTGCCCGTCGCCTACCACTCGTTCGGCGGCTGGAAGCGCTCGGGCTTCGGCGACCTGAACCAGTACGGCATGGACGGCGTGCGCTTCTACACGCGCCAGAAGATCGTCACCCAGCGCTGGCCGAAGCGGGCCGCGGGCGGCGAGGTCGCCGACCAGAGCTTCGTCATCCCGACCATGCGCTAGCGGCAGACCCGGGGGGAAACCGATGCCGAACCCGTTGGCCTTCTTCGCCCCGGCCGCCGCCGCGCCGCCGATCGACGACCCGGCGCGCACCGACACGCTGTATCGGCGCTACCGCTTCCAGGTGATGATGGCGATCACGCTCGGCTACGGGCTGTCGTACACCGGCCGCCTCGCCATCGGGGTGGTGAAGAAGCCCCTGATCGACGGCGGCGTCTTCACCGCGGCCGACCTCGGCCTCATCGGCTCGGCGCTGTTCTACAGCTACGCCATCGGCAAGCTGTTCAACGGCTTCCTGGCCGACCACGCCAACGCGCGCCGGTTCATCGCCGCGGGCTTCATCGGCTCGGCGCTGTGCAACCTCGGCATGGGCTTCTCCACCAGCGTGGTCGCCGCGGCGGTCTTCTGGGGCCTGAACGGCTGGTTCCAGAGCTTCGGCGCCCCGGCCTGCGTGGTGGCGATGACCTCGTGGTTCTCCAACCGCGAGCGCGGCCGCTACTACGGCATATGGTCGACGGCGCATTCCATCGGCGAGGGCCTCAACTTCCTGATGACCGGCGCCATCGTGGCCGTCTTCGGCTGGTCGATGGGCTACCACGCGCCCGCCGCCATCTGCGCGCTGGCCGGCGTCTGGATGCTGTTCTGGGTCAAGGACGCGCCGACGAGCTATGGCCTGCCGCCCGTGGCCGACTACCGCGACGACCACTGGCAGAACCCCGATGCGGCGAAGGCCGAGGCGCCGCTGCTCGCCACCCAGCTCTCGATCCTCAGGATCCCCGCGGTCTGGATCCTCGCCCTGGCCAGCGCCATGACCTACGTCACCCGCTACGCCATCAATAGCTGGGGCGTGCTCTACCTGCAGGAGGCGCGGGGCTACGGCCTGCCCGCCGCCGGCAGCCTGCTCTTCGCCTCCACCCTGGCCGGCATCGGCGGGGCCGTGGCCTTCGGCTACATCTCGGACAAGTTCTTCGCCGCCCGGCGCCCTCCGGCCAACCTGATCTTCGGCCTCGTCGAGCTGGCGGGCCTGGGCCTCATCTTCTTCGGGCCGCAGAACCACCTCGTGCTGGTGGCCGGGATGGTGCTGTTCGGCCTGGGCATGACCGGCCTCGTCACCTCGGTCGGCGGCCTCTTCGCCACCGACATCTGCCCGAAGCGGGTGGTCGGCGCGGCCATGGGCCTGATCGGCGTCTTCAGCTACCTGGGCGCCGCGGTCCAGGAGCAGGTCTCGGGCATCCTGATCGACCGGGGCACGACGATGGTCGCGGGCGTCCGCCACTACGACTTCGGCCCGGCCATCGCCTTCTGGATCGGCGCGTCGGTCGTATCGCTGGTGCTGGCGTCGAGCCTCTGGCGCGTGAAACTGAGGGACTGATGCCGTCGCAACTGCTGACCAGCATGATCGAGGCGGCCCGCGTCGCGGGCGAGCGCCTGAAGCAGGACTTCGCCGACCTGGCCTCGCTGGACGTGCGCTTCAAGAACGGCGCGGGCGACCCGTTCTCCGAGGCCGACCTGCGCGCCGAGGAGACGGTGAAGTCGATGCTGGCGCGGGCGCGGCCGGCCTACGGCTTCCTGGGCGAGGAGGGCGGGCTGGTCCCGGGCGCCGACCCCGACCACGTCTGGGTGGTCGACCCGCTCGACGGCACCATGAACTTCATCCGCGGCGTGCCGTTCTTCGCGGTCAACATCGCCCTGGCGAAGGCCGGCGACGTGATCGCCGGGGTCACCTACGTGCCCATGATGGGCGAGATGTTCTGGGCCGAGCGCGGGCAGGGCGCGTTCCTGGACGGCGCGCCGATCCGGGTGGCCGGGACCGCACGCCTGGAGGACTCGATCCTGGCCATCGGCATCCCCTTCGCCGGCAAGCCGCGGCAGGCACAGTTCCACCACGAGATCGCCCAGCTCACCCCCCGCGTCGCCTCGGTGCGCCGCCTGGGCGCGGGCGCGATCGACACCGCCTACGTCGCCTGCGGCCGCTTCGACGCCTACTGGGAGCAGTCGGTGAGCCCGTGGGACATGGCCGCCGGCGCCGTGCTGGTCCGCGAGGCGGGCGGCGTGGTCACCGACACCCTGGGCGGTCCCCTCGACATCATGGGCGGCAATGTCCTCAACTGCGCCCCCGGCATCCACGCGGCCCTGCTGGAGGTCCTGCGCCCCGTCGACCGCGCCTGAGGCGGGGTCAGGCGAGGAGGCGGGTCAGGCGCCGGCGATGTAGGCGGTGTCGAACGTAATCCGCGTCACTCGTAGAGGCTCTCGCGCCGCCACGCTTGGAGTCGGCGGCGCGGCAGGCCGGCGACGAAGTCCAGCAGGGTGTCGATCGCGGGACGCTGGCGGTCGAGGTCATCGACGGGCGTGACCTTGGCGACCGGCCGGCCCCGGGAGGTCACGACGAAGCTCTCGCCCTCCTGAACCGCGCGCAGCAGTTCGGAGAAGCGCTGGTTCGCATCGCCCGCGCTGATTGTGCGCTTCATCGCGAAGGCCTCGCTAGCGGTCGCGCCTAGATATGAGATGTGTGGCCCTGCGTCGAGGCGGGCCAGCTCACCGCTACGCGCAGGCCGCCCAGGGGCGAGCGGTCCAGGGTCACCGCGCCGTCGGTGGCCTCGACCAGGTCGCGGACGATCGCCAGGCCCAGGCCGTGGCCGGGCCCCGCCTCGTCCAGCCGGCCGCCGCGGATCAGCGCCGCCTCGGCGCGCTCGGCGTCCAGGCCCGGCCCGTCGTCCTCCACGGTGAGCGACACCGCCTGGTCCGACGGCGCGGCCGTGAGGCGCACCTGCCGGCGCGCGAAGCGGGCGGCGTTCTCCATCAGGGCGCCCAGCACCTCCGCCAGCACGTCGGCCGCGACAGGGACGCTCAGCGCCGGGTCGATCTCGGGCGCGAACACGATCCGCTCGCCGGCGGGCGTGCGTTCCAGCACCGCGATCAGCCGCTCCACGACCGCGGCGGGCGACGAGCACTCGTCCTGCGCCGCATCGCGGGCCGCCGCGGCGCGGGCGCGGGCCAGTTCCGCCTCCAGCGCGGCGGCCATGGCGGCGATGGCGCCGTCGAGGCCGTCGGCGGCCTCCGTCGCGCCGGCGTCGCGCGCCAGCCGGCTCTGCGCGGCCAGGGCCGCCAGCGGGGTCTTCAGGCTGTGGGCCAGGTCGCCGGCCCGGCGCCGCGCGCGGGCCAGGTCGGCCTGCCGCGTCTCGGCCAGGGCGTTGATCGCCGTGACCAGCGGGGCGACCTCGCGCGGGTGGTCCGCGTCCAGGCGCGCGGCCGGATTGCGCCGCATGCGCTGCAGCCGGTCCCGCAGCGGCGCCAGCGGGGCGAGGCCCAGCCGCACCTGCGCCAGGGCCGCCAGCGCCAGCACCGCCCAGAGGCCCGCCAGGAACAGCGCCAGCTCGCGGCCGAACTGGGCGCGGGCCTCGGCCAGCTCGCGCGCGTCCACGCCCACCTGGATCACGGCCGGCGCGTCGGCGCCCGGCGCCCGGACGGCGCGCGCCACGCGCAGCAGCCGCCGGCCGAACGGTCCGCGCGTCGTGTCGGCCGCCCAGTCCGAGGGCGACGCCCCGGCCGGGACCGGCAGCGCCTCGTCCCACAGCGAGGGCGAGCGCACCACGCCGCGCGGCGTGCTGACCTGCCAGTAGAAGCCGCTGGCGGCGCGCAACGCCCGCGGGTCCAGCGGCGTCTGGTCCAGCGCCGGGCGCCCGGCCGCGTCGATCGTCAGCGCGGCGGCCAGCGCATCGCCGGTGCGGGCGAGCTCGGCGGCCTCGCGCCGCTCCACATGGCGCTCGAACAGCCACGTCATCGCCAGCCATGCGACGGCCAGGGCCACGAACACGGCCACCGCGGCGCTGGCCAGAAGTCGGAGCTGCAGCGACCGGGCCGCCACGCCTCAGGCCGCCGCCAGGGCGTAGCCGAACCCGCGCCGGGTCACGATCGCATCCGCGCCGACCTTGCGGCGCAGGCGGGCCACCAGCGCCTCGATGGCGTTGGCGTCGCCGCTGTCGCCGGCGCCGTACAGGTGGTCGGCCAGCTCGCCGGCCGAGACGGCCCGCCCGGGGTTGTGCGCCAGGCAGTCCAGCAGGCGGAACTCCAGCGGCGAGAGCCGGAGCGGCGCGCCGTCCAGGGTGGCCGAGCGGCGCTGGGTGTCGAGGCTGAGCCGGCCCACGCTCACCACCGGCGTCAGGCGGCCCGCGGCGCGCCGCACCAGGCCGCGGAACCGCGCCACCAGCTCGCCCATCTCGAAGGGCTTGGCCATGTAGTCGTCGGCGCCGGCCTCGATGCCTTCCACCTTCTCGGTCCAGTCGCCGCGCGCCGACAGGATCAGCACCGGGAACGCCCGCCCCTCGGCCCGCCAGCGCCTCAGCACCGACAGGCCGTCCAGCCGCGGCAGGCCGAGGTCCAGCACCACGGCCGCATAGTCCTCGACGGAACCGCGGAACGAGGCGTCCTCGCCGTCGCGGGCGAGGTCGACGGCGAAGCCGGCCGCCGTCAGCGCGCGGACGAGGTCCGGCCCGACGTGCGGATCATCCTCGACGACCAGGGCGCGCAATCAATCGTCCTCGACCTTCAGCACCGCGGCGGTGCGGGCGTCGAGCTCAATTTCGCGCACGCGGCCGTCCCGTCCCAGGATCTTCACCTCATAGATGAGGCGGCCCTTCTCGTCTTCGAGTTCGATCTTGATGACGTCGCCGGGCGCCCTGGCCTGGGCGGCGGCCAGGATCTTCGTCAGGGGCTGGATCTCGCCGCGCGCCAGGGCCGCGCGGGCGGCCTCGTGGCCCTTGGGCTTCTTGTGATCGCCCGCGGCGGCGGGGACAGCGGCCAGCGCCAGCAGCGCGGCGGCGGTCAGGGAGGTGAGGAAGCGTTGGGTCATGGCGGCCTTCCTATCGCGCCGTCGCTGACATCCCGCTGACGGCCGTCGTGGCCGGGCCGTCAGGCGCGGGGGCGCAGGAGAGGCTTCGGGGACGCCCACGTCCCCGCACGAGGGGCCTCATGTCTTCCATCCGATCCTGCGCCGTCGCCGCCCTGCTGCTGGTCCCGCTCGCCGCCCATGCACAGGAGGGGCCGGTCACCGCCTATCCCGCCGCCTTCTTCGCGCCGGCCCAGCCCTATTCGGCGTTCGACATGCTGCAGCGGCTGCCGGGCTTCACCTTCGACCCCGGCGACGCCGAGGTGCGCGGGTTCGGGGGCGCGTCGGGCAACGTGCTGATCGACGGCAAGCGGCCCACCAGCAAGCAGGAGGGCCTGGAGGCGATCCTGCGCCGCATCCCGGCCCGCTCGGTCGAGCGGATCGAGCTGGTGCGCGCAGGCGCCGCCGGCTTCGACCTGCAGGGCCGGCCGCTCGTGGCCAACGTCGTGCGCCGGGGCGAGGCGGTGATGCGGGGCCGCGTCGAGGCGGGGCTTGGGGCCTACCCGGGCGAGCGCCAAGCTCCTCGGTTCGCGGGCGAGGTCAGCCGCCGCAGCGGCGAGCGCCTGCTGGAAGCCTCGGCCTCGGTCGCCCGCGAGATCGACGCGGAGAAGGGCGAAGGGCCGCGCGACCGTATCGATCCCTTCGGCGCGCCGCTCCGCCACGCGACCTACCGCGAGAACAAGTGGACCGACGTCGCCGAGGGCGCGGCCGGCTACGAGCAGGGCCTGGCCGGCGGCAAGCTGCGCCTGGACGCCTCGGTGCGCGCCGAGCGCAAGCGCGCCAACATCCTGGAGACCGCGACCTTCCCCGCGCCGTCCGCCGAGGTCGTGGGCGAGCGGGAGAACGTCACCGAGGGCGAGCTGGGCGGCCACTACGAGCGCGCCCTCGTCGGGCCGTGGGCGCTCGAGGCCCTGGCGCTCGGTCGCTGGAGCCGCACCCGCGCGCGGGACCAGGCCGACGAGGGGCCGGACCGCGAAGTGGCCCGCGTCGCGCTGGACGCCCGCGAGAGCATCGTCCGCGCCGTCGCCCGCCGCGCCGGCCCCGCCACCACCCTGGAGATCGGCGGCGAGGCGGCGCTCAACACGCTCGCGAGCCGCAACGGCCTCAGCGAGAACGGGATCGACGTCGACCTGCCCGCCGCGCGCGTCCGCGTCGAGGAACGTCGCGCCGAGGGGTTCGCGACCCTGACCTGGCGGCCGCGGCCCAGCCTGACGGTCGAGGCGGGCGGCCGCATCGAGGTCTCGCGCCTGACCCAGTCGGGCGACGCGTCGCTCGCCAAGACCCTCCTCTACCCGAAGCCCCGCGCCCTGGTGAGCTGGCGGCCCACGGCGCACGACGAACTGCGCCTAGCGATCGAGCGGCGGGTGGGGCAGCTCGACTTCGAGGACTTCGTCAGCTCGGCCTCGCTGACCTCCAACACCGTCACCGCCGGCAATCCGGACCTGGAGCCGGATCGCGCATGGCGCACGTCGCTGACGTGGGAGCGGCGCTTCGGCGGCGTGGGCTCGCTGGTGGCCACCCTGCGCCACGACGAGATCGGCGGCGTCGTCGACCGCGTGCCGGTGGTCGGGCCGGGCTACGCCTTCGATGCGCCGGGCAATATCGGCCGCGGCGTGCGCGACGAGGCGCAGGTCGCCGTGACCGCGCCGCTGGACCGGCTCGGGCTGTCCGGCGTCGTCGTGAAGTCGGACGTCACCTGGCGGCGCAGCCGGGTCACGGATCCGGCGACCGGCGTCTCGCGCGGCATCTCGGGCGAGCCGGACTTCCAGGGCGCGATCCACCTGACCCAGGACCTGCCGCGATGGCGCGCCCGCTGGGGCGTGGACGCCGTGCTGGCGCAGACCAAGGTCGAGTACCTGTTCAACGAGGTGAAGACCGATCGGGTGGACACGCGCCTGGGCCTCTTCGCCGAGTACCGGCCCACGCCCGCGTGGAACATCCGCGTGCAGGCGGACAACCTCACCGACGGCAAGGTCTACCGGCGGCGCGAGCAGTACGGCGGCGTGCGTGGCGCCGCGCCCCTGCGGCGCATCGAGACCCGCGCGATGGACTTCGGGCCGTTCGTGAGCGTCACGGTCCAGCGCGCCTTCGCTGGGGGCGCGCGATGACCCGCCCCGGGGCCGCTGCAAACGCGGTAGGCGCCGTTAACGGGTGCGCGCTAAGCTCGCCTCCGTGAACAGCCGCCGCGCCCTCGCCAGCCTCGCCATCGCCGTCGCGGCCCTCGCCGCGACGCCGGCCGCCGCGCGCATCTTCTACGTCATCCAGTCGAGCGCCGACTCCTGGTCGGTCATGGACCCGGAGGGCGTCGAGCGCGTGCCCGGCAGTCCAGTCCGCAAGGCCTGGGACGTGCGCGTCCAGCGCAACATCCTGTCGGGCGACCCGCCCCAGCCGGGCTATGTCCGCACGCTCACCGAATACGACTGCCAGGCCCAGCGCACCCGCTGGCGCGAGTTCTCGGCCTATTCGCGCTCGGGCGCGCTGCTGCTCAGCAAGGTGAACCCCAACCCCGAGTGGGGCCCGGCCGACGAGGCCTCCGACCCCTACGCCGCCTACCGCGTCATCTGCGAAGGGGCCGGGCAGGGCGCGGTGCTCTCGGCCGACAGCGTGGCCAAGGTGGTCATCCGCCTCATGGGCTCGTGGGACCCGCCGGCCCAGCCGATGGCGCCGGTCCTGCCGCCGCCCGCGCCCGGCGCGAAGCCGGCCGCGAAGGGGCCGGCGGCCGCGGCCAGGCCCGCCGCGGCCGCGAAACCCCGCTAACCTACTTCGAGAGCTGCCCGCGGATCGCCCCGGCGGGGAACTCCGCGTTGTGGACGTTGACGTAGTAGCCGGCCGGGTCGGCCAGGATCGCCTTCACCACGTCGGGCGCCACCGTCGCGCAGCCCGAGCTCTTGCCCGTGGCGTCCGGCTTGGCCAGCGGCACGGCCACGCCGCCCGACACGCCCGCGGCGCCGACGTGGATGTGGGCCATGGTCGCCGGCTGGATGTTCTCGACCATCAACTGGTAGCAGATCTCGTTCTTGGCGCTGTCGATGGTAAAGCTCGCGTGGCCCGCGCCGTCGGTGTCGGCCGAACCGGCCCCGCCCAGGTGCGCGGACAGCTTGTCGGCCGCATAGGCCGGCGCGCTCAGCGCCGCGGCCGCCGCGACGATGGCGATGATCGAACCCTTGGACATGTTCATCTCCCTTGCGCCCACCCCGACCTGAGCGGCCGGGATGGAAGCCCAGGGCGGGGATCGCGTCAATTCCGCTCGGGGATGATCACCGGCAGGTATTCATAGCCCTTCACGAACGACGAGTTCACCCGGCGCGGCGGGCCCATCACCTCGATGCGCGGGAAGCGGGCCAGGATCTCCTCCCAGATGATCTTGAGCTGCAACTCGGCCAGGCGGTTGCCCACGCAGCGGTGGATGCCGAAGCCGAACGACAGGTGCTGGCGCACCCGCGGGCGTTCGATCCAGTAGTCGTTGGGCCGCTCGATCACCTCGTCGTCGCGGTTGCCCGAGACGTACCACATGGCGACCTTGTCGCCCTTGCGGATGGTCTTGCCGCCGATCTCGTAGTCCGCGAGCGCCGTGCGGCGCATGTAGGCCAGCGGCGTCTGCCAGCGGATGGTCTCCGACACCATGGCCGGGATCATCTTCTCCGGGTCGGCGCGCAGGATGCGGTCCTGGTCGGGGTTCTGGTTCAGCGCGATCACCGAGCCGGTGATGGTGTTCCGCGTCGTGTCGTTGCCGCCCACGATCAGCAGGATCAGGTTCCCCAGGTACTCCATGCGGTCCATGTTCCGCGTGGACTCCCCATGGGCCAGCATCGAGATCAGGTCGGGCCGCGGCGGGGCGTTCACGCGTTCGTTCCATAGCCGCATGAAGTAGTCGACGCACTCGAACAGCTCCTGGCGGCGCTCCTGCTCGGCGACCTCCGGGTCGGTGGAGGAGAAGAGGCCGCTGTCCGGGCCCGCCGTCGCCACGTCGGACCAGCGGGTCAGCTTGCGGCGGTCCTCCCACGGGAAGTCGAACAGGGTCGCCAGCGTCATGGTCGTCAGCTCGATGGAGACCTTGTCCACCCAGTCGAACTGTTCGCCGATCGGCAGGCTGTCCAGGATCGCCGCCGCCCGCTCGCGGATGATCGGCTCCATGTAGGCCAGGTGCTGCGGCGCCACGATCGGGCTCACCGTCTTGCGCTGCACGTCGTGCTTCGGCGGGTCCATGGCGATGAACATGGGCAGGTTGAAGTCTTCCGCCGGATCGGGAAGCACGATCGTCGGGTCGGACGAGAACACCTGGTGGTTGGTGTCGATCGCCATGATGTCGTTGTACCTGGTCACCGACCAGTAGCCGCCGACGTCCTCGAACTCCGACTCGGCCCAATGCACCGGGTCTTCCTTCCGCAGCCGCTCGAAGTAGGGCCACATGGTGTCGGTCCGGAACAGCTCCGGGTCGGCCGGGTCGATCTGGTCGAGCGGCATCGAATAGGCGGCGTCGCGGGCCGCGCGCTGCAGGTCGATCGAAGCGTCGTCCATGGGTCACCTCCTGTTGCGGGTTCGTTCGCCCGCACTGCCTCAGTCGGGACGATGATCCTCGCGGAAGGGCGAGTCAAGAAAGGTGACGCTGGCGTCAACTTTCCAATGCTGGAAAATGCGCGGCGCCAGACGCAGGAGGAACCATGAGCGGGCTCGAAGGGGGATGCGCGTGCGGGGCGGTGCGCTACCGGCTGAAGTCCGGCCCCATGTTCACCAACTGCTGCCACTGCACCGACTGCCAGCGCCAGGTGGGCTCGGCCTTCGTCATCAACGCCATCATCGAGACCGACCGGATCGAGGTGCTGTCGGGGGAGATCGCGCCCACCGCCATGCCGACGGAGTCCGGCCGCCCGCACCTCGTCTACCGCTGCACGGCCTGCGGCACGACGCTGTGGTCCGACTACGGCGACCGCAAGACGATGAGCTTCCTGCGCGCCACCACGCTGGACGACCGCGCCGCCATCGCGCCGGACGCCCACATCTTCACGCGCTCCAAGCTGCCCTGGGTGCAGATCCCGCAGGACCAGCCGGCGTTCGAGGTCTTCTACGACCTGAAGACCCAGTGGTCGCCCGAGGCGCTCGCCCGCCGCGCCGCGCTCAACACGCGCTGAGGCCGGCGCCAGCTTTTCTCGCTGGCCGCCGCGCGCCGCTCGGCTAAACAATCGTTTGAAACCACGCTCCAGGGGATCGCATGGCCTCCGACGTTCTCTTCCAGCCCTTCGACCTGAAGGGCCTCAGGCTGCCCAACCGCATCGTCATGGCGCCCATGACCCGCTCGTTCTCGCCCGGCGGCGTGGCGACCGAAGATGTCGCCGCCTACTACGCGCGCCGCGCCAGGAACCAGGTGGGCCTGATCGTCACCGAGGGCACGGGCGTCGACCGCCCCGCCTCGCTGAACGACCCCAACATCCCGCGCTTCCATGGCGAGGCTGAACTCGCCGCCTGGAAGCGCGTCGTCGACGCCGTCCACGCCGAGGGCGGCCTGATCGCGCCGCAGCTCTGGCACGTGGGCGCGGTGCGCACCCGCAGCGAGACCTGGCAACCGCCGGGCCCCTACGACAGCCCCTCGGGCCTCTCCAGCCCCGGCAAGCAGTTCGGCCAGCCGATGACTGAGGCGGAGGTCGCCGACGCCATCCGCGCCTTCGCCGAGGCCGCCGGGGCCGCCAGGGACCTGGGCTTCGACGCCGTCGAGCTGCACGGCGCCCACGGCTATCTGATCGACCAGTTCTTCTGGGACGGCGTGAACGTCCGCGAGGACGCCTACGGCGGCAAGGACATCGCCGGCCGCGCCCGCTTCGCCGCCGACATCATCCGTGCGGTCCGAAAGGCCGTCGGCCCCGGCTATCCCATCGTCATCCGCATCAGCCAGTGGAAGCAGCAGGATTTCGCCGCCCGCCTGGCCGAGACGCCCGAGAAGCTGGAGAGCTGGCTGGGCGCCCTGGTCGACGCCGGCGCCGACGTCCTGCACTGCTCGCAGCGCCGCTTCTGGGAGCCGGAGTTCGAGGGCAGCGACCTCAACTTCGCCGGCTGGGCCAAGAAGGTCACCGGCGTCCCGACCATCACCGTGGGCTCGGTGGGCCTGACCGGCGAGTTCGTGGCGAGCTGGGGCGGCGAGCAGAGCCAGCCCGCCTCGCTGGACCGCCTGGAGGAGATGCTGGAGCGCGGCGACTTCGACCTCGTCGCCGTCGGCCGCGCCCTGCTGCAGGACCCCGAGTGGGCCGTGAAGGTCCGCGAAGGCCGCCAGGGCGAACTGATGGCCTACGACCGCGCGGCGTTGGCGACGCTGTCCTAGCCGCCGCTGTCGCCGCCGCGCGGGTCGGTGCTCTTCCGGTAGTCGCCGCCAAGGGCGGGGAAGATCAGGACGACGGCCACCGCGACGGCGATCACGGCAAGTCCGATCGCAATAGCGATCAGCTCGATCTTGTCCATGCCGGGGGCTCAGCAGCTCCCGCCGCCGTCCGTGCTGCAGCTCGCGCCGCCGCCGCCGTCGAAGACGCCGGCCGCGATGACGATCGAGCCTGCTGCAGCCGTGCCGCCGTCGTCGCCGCCGCGGCGATGGACGCCCGACGCGCGGCCACGCAGGACGAGCAGGCTGACGACGACGATGAGGGCGAACGCGCCCAGCAGGGCGATGAGTATGACGCTGTCCACGGACAGATCTCCTCTGCGGGAGCCTACGGCATCACAGTTTCACGACAGTTCCGTGACGCACGCTAAGCGTTGAAGTTCAGCTTCAGGCCCGGCCGCGGCCACCTGGCCTTGTAGAGCTTGCCGGTGGACGACGCCGTCACCCAGGCCGTGCGCATGTCGGCGCCGCCGAAGCAGATGTTCGTGCAGATCAGGTCCGGGAACGCGAAATGCTCGACCGTGCCGTCGGGGTCGAAGGCCGTGACGCCCCCATTGATGATCGTCGCCACGCAGACCTTGCCCGAGGCCTCCACCGCCAGGCTGTCCAGCAACTGGTAACCCGGCAGGTTGCAGATCACGTTGCCGGGCGCGAAGCCGGCGCCGGGCGCGAGCTGGCCCGTCTCGGCCACGTCGAAGCCCCAGAGGCGGCCGAGCTGCGTGTCGGCCACATAGACGGTCTTCTCGTCGGGCGACAGGCCGATGCCGTTCGGCGAGATCAGGTGCCCGCGCTGCTGGCTGATGTGGCTGCCGTCGGGCTTGGCGTAGTAGACCGCGCCGTTCTTGCGCCCCTCCGGCGTCGAGCAGCCGTGGTCAGTGAACCAGAGCCCGCCCGACCTGTCGAACACCAGGTCGTTCGGCCCCACGAGGCGCTTGCCGTCGCAGCTCTCGTAGACCGTCTCCAGCTTGCCGCTCTTCAGGTCGAAGCGCTGGATCATGCCGCCGGTGTGGGTGGATGGCGTCGGGCCGGGGATGGTCAGGCCGCCGTTGTCCAGCCAGACGAACGAGCCGCCGTTGTTGGTGATCCAGATCGCGCCGTCCGGGCCGATGGCCGCGCCGTTCGGGCCGCCGCCGGTGTCGACCACCGTCTCCTTCGCGCCGTCCGGCCTCACCCGCGTCAGCCGCTGGCCCTTGATCTCGGTCAGGATCACCGAGCCGTCGGCCATGGCGATCGGCCCCTCGGGAAACTCCAGCCCCTCGCAGACCAGCTCGATGTCCATGTGCGCTCACTCCCGTTTCTCGTTGGGCGCGACCATAGCGCGGCTGTCGCGCGCTTCCACGGTGACGCAGCGTCAGTCGCCGCGCCGTCATTTCAAACCGCGGAGATCGCAGAGATGCGCGGAGGAGTCCGAGGATGCGCCGTCTCTCTGCGTATCTCTGCGATCTCCGCGGTTTGGAAAAATGGGCGCTGGCGCGCGCACACGGCTTGAGGCTCGCAACGCTCAGCGCCGCTCCAGCACCCGGATCGTGAAGGGATGCTCGTCGTGCTCCGACGCCTCGTGGCGTTCGGCGCGCACCTCGGTCCAGCGGCTCTCGTCGATGGGGGAGAGGACCACGTCGCCCTCGACGTCGGCGTCGATGTCGGTGAGGTAGAGCCGCCGCGCCCGTTGCAGCGCCAGCTCGAACAGCGAGGCGCCGCCGATCACGCACACCTCGCGCGCGCCGTCCTCCCCGGCCTGCTCGCGCCCGATCGAGACCGCCTCGCCGAAGTCCTCGCAGACCACCGCGCCCTTGGGTTCGAACGAGCCGTCCTTCGACAGCACGATGTTGGTGCGGCCCACGAGCGGCTTCTTCGGCAGGCTCTCCCAGGTCTTGCGCCCCATGATCACCGGCTTGCCCATGGTCACGGCCCGGAAGTTCGCCAGGTCGGTCCGCAGCCGCCACGGCAGCGTCCCATCCCGCCCGATCACCCCGTTCCGGGCGCGCGCGATCGGACCGGCGGCGAGGATGATCTGGGACATGGGGCTCCTCTAATCCGCTTCCCCCAAAACGTCATGGCCCGGCTTGTCCGGGCCACCCATTGGGCTGTGAGCCGATGTCCGCGACCGCGACGCTGCGCGCCCTTCGCACGCCCAGCCCAATGGGTCCCCCGGACAAGCCGGGGGATGACGTTCGAGAGGCGGATGTCAGGCCGCCGAATCCAGCCAGCTCAGCCACTTGCGGCGCACCGCCTGGTCCACGTCGATGTCGAAGCGGCGGCAGTAGAGGAGGAGCTGGCACAGGACGTCGGCGGCCTCGTCGGCGCGGTCGTGCTCGCTGGCCTCGCCGCGGCCGCGGCTGGAGAGGCGCAGGTGGGCCTGGGCCAGTTCGCCGAGTTCCTCCTGCAGCTTCAGCATGTACCAGTCGTCGTCGCGGGCGATGGCGTGGTTGCGGGCGTAGATGTCGGAGATCCGCTCCGCCGAATCCGCCACTTCCGAAAGCGTCAGCGGGGTCTTCATCTCGGCCTACACCGCGATGGGAGCGGGAATGGACGGGTGGGCCTGGTAGCCCGCGAGCTTGAAGTCCTCGTAGTCGAAGCCGAACAGGTCGTCCTTGTCTGCGATGTGCATCACCGGCAGCGGCAGCGGCTCGCGTTCGAGCTGGGTGCGGGCCTGTTCCAGGTGGTTCAGGTAGAGGTGCGCGTCGCCGAGGGTATGCACGAACTCGCCCGGCTCCAGGCCGCAGACCTTGGCCACCATCAGGGTCAGCAGCGCATAGCTCGCGATGTTGAACGGCACGCCCAGGAACACGTCCGCCGAGCGCTGGTAGAGCTGGCAACTGAGCTTGCCGTCCGCGACGAAGAACTGGAACAGGCAGTGGCAGGGCGGCAGCGCCATGTCCTCCACCTCGGCCGGGTTCCAGGCCGAGACGATGTGGCGGCGGCTGTCGGGGTTGGTCCTGAGCCCCTCCACCACCGCGGCGATCTGGTCGATCACGCGCCCGTCCGGCGCGGCCCACGAGCGCCACTGCTTGCCGTAGACGGGGCCCAGCTCGCCGGTCGGGTCGGCCCATTCGTCCCAGATGCTGACGCCGCGCTCCTGCAGCCAGCGCACGTTGGTGTCGCCGCGCAGGAACCACAGCAGCTCCAGGATGATCGACTTCCTGTGCAGCTTCTTCGTGGTCAGCAGCGGGAAGCCCTGCGCGAGGTCGAACCGCATCTGCCGGCCGAACACGCCCAGCGTGCCGACGCCCGTGCGGTCGCCGCGCCGTACGCCGTTCTCCAGGATGTCGTCCAGCAGGTCGAGGTACTGCCGCTCCGGATGGGCGGCGTCGGCGCGGAATGCGGGCGCGATGGCGGCGTGGGCGTTCATCGCGCCCAGGGTCGCCTGCGCGGACCGATTCGGGAATCGGCGATTCGCCGTGATCCCCGCCTCATCCACAGGCGCCGCGCGCGACATCGTCGACCGTTGGTCGATTCCCGGCTTGGCGTACGACGTAAGGGCCGCTAAACGGCCCGGTCCCGTTCATACAGGTGAATCCGAATGCTGATTTCCGCCCTCGCGGCCGTCGTGCTGTTCGCCGCGCCCGAGACCGTCCAGTCGGGCGAAGCGGCGAAGATGGCCGTCCAGGCCAAGCCCGAGATGAAGCGGGTCTGCGAGACCATCGAGGTCAGCGGCTCGAACCTGCCCAAGAAGAAATGCCGCAACGTGCCGGTGAAGGCCGCCGCCAAGCCGGGCGAAGACGCCGCCGACAAGGCGCCGACCAAGCCGGAATAGGCTCCTCGGCGGCCCGGGACGAACCGGCTCTGACCGGCGTGCTCATCGGGCGCTTAGGGCCTCGCGCGACCTCTCCCCTCCTGAACGTCATCCCCGGCCTTGCGCCGGGGGCGAACCGCGCCGCGCGGACAAGCCGCCCCCAATCTCCGCATCCCGGGTATCCGCTCGCCCTACAGGCGAGCCGCATTGCGCCTCTTCCAGCTTAACCATAGCAGCTTGCGGCGCGCGGCGCCCCTCACGGCCCGCAGCGCCTTTTGAGGGAGCGTGGGCGGATGAAGGTCGGACACTGGATCGGCGGCGCCGTGGCGTCGGCTCTGTTGATCGCCGCGCCGGCCACGGCGACGGCTGCGGTGCAGTACATCCTCACCGACCTCGGCGACCTGCCGGGCGGAAGCGACTACAGCTACGCCAACGGGATCAACAATGCCGGCCAGGTGGTGGGCTACAGCATCGCCGCCACGGGATACCGGGCCGTCCTGTGGTCCGGGGGCGTGATGACCGATCTCGGCGACCTGCCGGGCGGGGACGACTACAGCTATGCCACCGGGATCAACGATGCCGGCCAGGTGGTGGGCTACAGCGCGGCCGCCACGGGCGTCCACGCCGTCCTGTGGTCCGGGGGCGCGACGACCGATCTCGGCGTCCTGCCGGGCGGGAGCGACTACAGCCTCGCCACCGGGATCAACGGCGCCGGCCAGGTGGCGGGCTATGGCGCGGCCGCCACGGGCGTCCACGCCTTTCTGTGGTCCGGCGGCGTGATGACCGATCTCGGCGACCTGCCGGGCGGGACCGACTACAGCCGGACCTACGGGATCAACGACGCCGGCCAGGTGGTGGGCGTCAGTGGCGCCGCCACGGGTAACCGCGCCTTCCTGTGGACGGCGGATGGCGGGATGCAGGACCTCGGCGACCTGCCGGGCGGGAGCGACTTCAGCGTCGCCACCGGGATCAACGCCGCCGGGCAGGTGGCGGGCTACAGCGACGCCGCCACGGGTACGCGCGCCGTCCTGTGGTCCGGAGGCGTGATGACCGACCTCGGCGACCTGCCGGGCGGGATCGACTTCAGCGCCGCCTTCGGGATCAACGGCGCTGGCCAGGTGGTGGGCCAGAGCGAGGCCGCCACGGGCGCGCACGCCTTCCTGTGGACGGCGGGCGGCGGGATGCAGGACCTGAACGACCTCATCGACCCGCTCGCCGGCTGGGTCCTCCAGGAGGCGCGCGGCATCAACGCCTCGGGCCAGATCGTGGGCTGGGGCGTCAACGCCGACGGCTTCACGCACGCCTTCCTGCTGACGCCCTTCACCGCCTCCGCCACCGTCCCCGAACCCGCCACATGGGCCATGCTGATCGCGGGCTTCGGCGCCGTGGGGACGGCCCTGCGCCGCCGCCGACGCGCGCCCGCCGCCGCCTGAGGTCCCCCGCTCATCACGCGGGGATGAGCGGAGGTTATCGAGTTCGCTGAGCGCGAATCGGGTCCCGACCCCAGGCTCCGTCCTCGATCGAGGCGCCCCGAAGCGCCGCCGTCATCCCGGCCGGAGTTCCCCGGCGACTCCGCCTGGGTCGAGGCGATCAGCCGGAGAAGCCGCCGTCGTCGAGGAACGCCTGCTCCTCGGCGGTGGTCGTGCGCCCCAGCGCCCGGTTGCGGTGCGGGAACCGGCCGAACCGCGCGATGATGTCGCGGTGGATCTCGTGCCATTTCAGCATTTCGGGATCGCCCAGGTCGCGGGCGAGCTCCAGGCCGTACTCCTGGTCGGCCAGGTCCTCGGAATGCTCGAAGGGCAGCAGCATGAACTGCCGCATCCCGGCCTCGACCTCGCGATGCCAGCCCTTCTCGGCCGCCGCCCGCGCGACGCTGCGCGCCTTGGGGTCGGTCGCCCACGCATGCGCGCTCTCGCGGAAGAGGTTGCGCGGGAACTGGTCGAGCAGGATCAGCAGCGCCAGCGCGCCGTCGGGTGTCACCGCCCAGTCGTCGTACTTGCCCTGGGCGGCGCGGTGGTGGACCGGCTCGAAGCGCAGCCGGATGGCGTCGTCGAACTTCGCGCTCTTGGCGTACCACTTCGCCGGGCCGGCGTTGCGCCAGAATCCCAGGATGTCGTTCGGCGTCGCAGCCATTCTCACCTCCCGCGCCTCACTAGAGCGCGTTCCGGAAAGTGGGAACCGGTTTTCGGAATAAACGCGCGACAAAACAAGAACCTAGAGCGGCGATCTGACTCCGTCGGATCGCAACCCGCTCTAGGACGTGCGGGCGGCGCCGTTCAAGCACGGTTCAGGCGAAGGCTGCGCATCTGTCCGGCGAAGGGACTGAGAGGCGACCTGCCTCCTGGGTGAGTAGACGACGATGAGAACGGCGATGACGGCCCTGGCCGTCGTATTCCTGGCGGCCACGGCCGCTCCGGCCCTCGCGGCGCCGGGCGACGGCGCCCGCGCCGGGCGCATGGAGAGCCGCGACCGCC
>NZ_JAHBYD010000013.1 GCF_019636135.1 Phenylobacterium sp. | reverse complement strand
GCGGGGCCGCGGGCGGCGCGGCGGCGTCGCGGGCGCTGTCGCTGACCGACACGCCTTCGCCGAAGCCCTGGCCGTTCCAGGCGAGCTGGGCGGCGCATTGCGTGGCGGCCGTGGCGCCGGCGCCGCACGCCGCGCCCCTGCGGGCGATCTGGACCTTCACCGGCGTCCCCGCGATCAGCCGGTAGGCCAGCAGGGTGTCGGAGTAGACGCGCCGCGCATTGTTGGCCGCGTCGGTGACGAAGATGTCGACCCGCGCCTGGCCGTCCTGGCGGAAGAGGCCGGGGCGCCCCGCGCACGCATAGTCGCCTTCGGACAGCAGGTAGTCGACCCGCCCGTCGCCGGTGAAGTCCTGGGCGAAGACGTACCGTCCGCCGCCCGGACGCCCTCCGGCCGCGACGCAGCGCGAGTCGAGGGCGTTCATGTGGGTCAGGACGACCGCCGGGATCGCCGGGCGCGGCTGGGCGGTCGCCGCCGTCGCGGCCAGCAGAAGGGCGGCGGCCGAGAAGGTCTGCATCGTTCGCATGGGTACTCCCGGGACTCCTGGAAACACAGTACCGCGGCCTCAGTGCGCGCGCTGCTGGAGCCGGAGCGCATAGGCCAGCAGGCAGGCGTTGCCGAAGAGGATGAGCGCGGCGTAGGGGCCGGCGGTGACGGGCGAAAGGCCGGTGATCGGGGCGAAGGCGAGGGTGTAGGCGACGTCGCCGAAGAGGCCGGGGAGCGCCATGGCGACGGCGACGGTCACCGCCTGGTCCGGCGGCGACCTGCGCCAGGTCATCACCGATTTCAGCACGATGCAGACGATGAGCGCGACGCCGACCGCGCTCGCGGCCAGCACGATCGGGCCGTTCCCGAACAGCAGCCCGCCCCCGAACCGGAAGGTGACCGCGCCGCCCAGCCAGACGCCGAAGCCCAGCAGGGCCAGCACGCCCAGTTCCTTGCCCGCCATGACGTCTTCCCCTCGTTCCGGTGGGACCCTGGCCGTTCGCGCGGCCTGCTGACACAACCGTGACCGTACGGGGGGACTGACGTCCACGCGAGTCTGCTAACAGGGATGCGCATAGGGAGGCGCCTCTGAGTTCCGTCGTCACGATCCTGTTCCTGCTGCTGGCCGTGGTGGTCAGCGGCGCGCTCGCGCGGCTGACGCGGCTGCCGCTGCCGCTCGTGCAGATCGGGCTCGGCGTGGCCATCGCGCTGTCGGTCGTCCCGACGGTCCAGTTGGACCCGGAGCTGTTCTTCCTGCTGTTCCTGCCGCCGCTGCTGTTCCTGGACGGGTGGCGGATCCCGAAGGACGACCTGCTGCGCGACCGGGCCACGGTGCTGGAGCTGGCGATCGGCCTCGTGGTGCTGACGGTGGTGGGCGTGGGCTTCCTGATCCACTGGCTGATCCCGGCCATGCCGCTGCCGGTGGCCTTCGCCCTGGCCGCGGTGGTCTCGCCCACCGACCCCATCGCGGTGTCGGCCATCGCCGCGCGCGTGCCGCTGCCCAAGCGGGTGATGCACATCCTGGAGGGGGAGTCGCTGCTGAACGACGCCTCGGGCCTCGTCTGCATGCGGTTTGCGGTGGCGGCGATGCTGACCGGGTCGTTCGTGATCCAGGAGGCGCTGCTGACCTTCCTGTGGCTGGCGCTGGGCGGGATCGCCATCGGCGTGGGCGTCACCTGGGCGGTCTCGCTCGCCAAGCAGCAGATCAGCCAGCGCCTGGGCGAGGACACCAGCGCGCAGATCCTCGTCAGCCTGCTGATCCCGTTCGGGGCCTACATGGTGGCCGAGCATTTCCACTGCTCGGGCATCCTGGCGGCGGTGGCCGCGGGCGTGACCATGGGCTTCACCGAGCAGTCGGGGCAGGCGCTGGCGGCGACGCGGGTGCGCCGCGCGGCCGTGTGGGACGTGGTGCAGTTCGCCGCCAACGGGGTGATCTTCGTGCTGCTGGGCGAGCAGATGCCCGGCCTGTGGAGCTCGGCCAGCCAGACGGTGCTGGCGTCGGGCCACACCGAGCCGTGGTGGCTGCTGGTCTATGTGCTGGCGATCAGCGCGGCGCTGGGCTCGATGCGGTTCGCCTGGGTGTGGGCGTCGCTGCGCCTGACGATCTTCAAGGCGCGGCGCCGCGGCGAGCCGGCGCAGAAGGTGAGCCGCAGGCTGATGCTGGCGATGTCGTTCGCGGGCGTCCGCGGCGCGATCACCCTGGCCGGCGTGCTGACCCTGCCGCTGACGCTGACCGACGGGACGCCGTTCCCGGCGCGGGACCTCGCCATCGCGCTGGCGGCGGGGGTGATCCTGGTCTCGCTGGTGGTGGCCAGCGTCGGGTTGCCGCGGGTGCTGAAGGGGCTGGAGCTGCCGCCGGAGCCGTCGCGGCAGACCGAGATCGACCACACGCGCGTGGCCGCCGCCCAGGCCGCCATCCAGGCGATCGAGGACGAACAGCACGCGATGGGCGCCGGCCAGACGGACGCCGACCTCTACACCGAGGCCTCCGTGCGCGTCATGGAGAGCTACCGCGCCCGCATCGACGGCCGGGCCGAGACCCCCGAGTTCGCGGCGCAGCGGCGCAAGATCGAGGACATCGAACGCCGGCTGCGGCTGGTGGGGCTGCGCGCCGAGCGGGACGAGATCTACCGGCGGGCGAGGGCGCGGGAGGTCGAGGACGACCTGGCGCGCAAGCTGGTCCGCGACATCGACCTGATGGAAGCGCGGTACACGGGGTGATCGCCTGCCTCCCGGCTGGACCGCAGCCGCGGAGGCGCTACGCTCCCGCGCATGCGTCGCGTCCTCCTCGCCCTCGTCCTGCTGTCCGTCGCCGGCGCCGCGGCCGCGCAGGTGGTGAACCACGACATCGCCGTGCAGGCGCTCATGGCGACGCGGGTGAATCCCGCCGCGCTGGCGTTCTGGGCCGGCGGCAACGACCCGCCCGAGGGGGAGACGCCGGCCGAGGCCGAGGCGCGCTGGGCCGAGGCGGTGAAGGGCGCGCAGGCGCTGCAGGCGGGGGGCCGGGCGTTGCTGCAGCACTCGCGGCCGGGGCGCTGGGACGAGTACGCCAGGCTGCTGATCGAAGGCGGCGAGACGGGCGAGGCGGCGGCGCGCGCCAAGGACATGGACGCCGCGTTCACGATCGGCGGCGATCAGGTCTACAACGCCTGCAACGGTTGCCATAAGGCCTACATCCCGAGCCCGGTGCGGCCGCAGTAGGCGCAAGCGGCGGGAGTCGGTCGATGGACGATGTGAAGGTCGAGGCCGCTCCCCTGCCGCCGGGCGCGGGCGAAGCCGTCCACTATCTCGAGGACCTGCTGGGCGAGGTGATCCGCTACCTCGACGGCGAGGACGCCGAGGCCCTGGTGCGGCGCGCGCAGGGCGTGGCGCAGCAGGACGATGAGGAGGCGCTGGAGGCGCTGTTCTCGGGCCTTCGCGGCGACCAGGCGGTCTATCTGGCGCGCGCGCTCACCTGCCAGTCGATCCTGCTGAACCTCGGCGAGGACGTCGCGGGGCGCCGGCAGGAGCTGTCGGGCGACCTGCCGGCGACGCTGGTCGAGGCCGCGGCGCGGGTGGGGGCCAAGGCCGCGGCGCGGATCGTGCCGCGGATGGCGGTGGCGCCGGTGTTCACCGCGCACCCGACCGAGGTGCGCCGGCGCGCCATCGTGGAGCGCGAGGCCGAGATCTCGCAATTGATGGCGAAGCGCGCCGAGGGCGGGCTGACGGCGCATGAGGAGACGCGGCTGCGCGACGACCTCTTCCGCGCCATGTGCCTGCTATGGAAGGCGCGGATGCACCGGCCCGAGCGGATCACGCCGGCCGACGAGATCCGCAACACGCTGGCCATCGTGCGGCAGTCGATCCTGCCGGCGCTGTCGGACGCCTACGACGGCTGGAGCGAGGCGTTCGAGACGGCGACGCCGCTGACCCTGGGCTCGTGGCTGGGCGGCGACCGCGACGGGCACCCGGGCGTGAGCGGCGAGACGCTGAAGCTGGCCCTGAAGTCGCAGGCGCGGCTGATCCTGAACCACTATTCCGACGAGGTGCGCCGGCTGTGGTTCGACATGGCGGTGAGCGGCGAGCTGACGACGGCCAGCCCCGGCGTGATCGCCCTGGCCGAGGTGACGCCCAACCCGTCGGTGCATCGGGAGGACGAGCCCTACCGCAAGGCGCTGCAGGAGATCTGGGACCGGCTGGCGGCGACCGCCGACCGGATCGCCGGCGGGAACTGGGGCGGCACGACGCCGTACCCGGGCGCAGCGGCCTTCGTGGCCGACCTGGAGACGATCCGCCAATCGGTGCGCCAGCACCTGGGCGAGCGGGTGGTGGGCGCGCGCTTGAGGACCCTGATCGCGGTGGCGAAGGCGTGCGGCTTCCACCTGCTGTCGCTGGACCTGCGCCAGAACGCCGACGTCCACGAGCGGATGATCCACGAGCTCTACGTGCGGGCGGGCGTGAACATCGACTACCTGGGCTCGGACGAGGCCGAGCGGGTGCGGGTGCTGTCGAAGGAGCTCAGCCACGACCGGCCGCTGCGCTCGCCGTTCCTGGACTACAGCGAGGAGACCACGCGCGAGCTGGGCGCGCTGGACGCCGCGGCCGAGGTGGTGCGGATGTACGGCGAGAAGGCGCTGGGCGCCTACATCATCTCGAAGACCGCCAGCCTGTCGGACATCCTGGAGCCGCTGGTGCTGCTGAAGCAGGCGGGCCTCGTGCAGGGCGGCGACAACGGCCGCAGCGCCGTGCGCATCACGCCGCTGCTGGAGACCATCGGCGACCTGGAGCACGGGCCGGAGCTGCTGCGCCGGTGGCTGGCGCTGCCGCTGCCGCCGGCGCTGTTCGGCGAGGCGCACTGGCGCGAGGTGATGCTGGGCTACTCCGACTCGAACAAGGACGGCGGCTACGTGGCCTCGCGGCACAATGTGGCGAAGGCGGCGGGCGTGCTGTCGGCGCAGGCGCGGCGCGAGGGCGTCGACCTCTGGTACTTCCACGGCCGCGGCGGCTCGGTGGGCCGCGGCGGCGGGCCGGCCGCGCAGGCGGTGATGGCGCAGCCGCCGGGCACGGTGAAGGGCCGCATCCGGCTGACCGAGCAGGGCGAGATGATCTCGCGCCGGTTCGGCGACGCGGCCACGGCGCTCCGCAGCCTGGAGAGCCTGGCGGCGGCGACCCTGATGGCGAGCGCGCGGCCCGACGAGGAACCCTGCGACGCGGGCTGCGCCGGCATGCTGGAGACGCTGAGCAAGGCCTCGTTCGCGGCCTATCGCGAGCTGGTCTACGACGACCCCGGCTTCGAGGACTTCTTCTGGGGCGCGACGCCGATCTCGGAGATCGTGGGCCTCAACATCGGCAGCCGGCCGGCCTCGCGCACCAAGAGCCGGCGGATCGAGGACCTGCGGGCGATCCCGTGGGTGTTCTCGTGGTCGCAGGCGCGCGTCATGCTGCCGGCGTGGTTCGGCTTCGCGGGCGGGGCGGCGAAGGCGGGGCTGTCGGTGGCGGACCTGAAGGACCTGCTGGCCGACCAGGTGTTCGCGGCCATGGTCTCCAACATGGAGGTGGCGCTGGCGCAGTCCGACATGGCGATCGCGGCCAGGTACGCGGCGCTGCATCCGAAGGGGGCGGCGATCTTCGAGGCGATCCGGGCCGAGCACGCCCGGGCGTGCGAGCTGGTGCTGGCGATCCGGGGCGGGGCGCGCCTGCTGGACAACCACCCGCAGATGGCCGAGTCGGTCTCGCTGGCGGCCGAGGTGGTGGACCCGCTCAACCACCTCCAGGTCGAGCTGCTGGCGCGCCGGCGCGCGGGCGACGACGACCCGCAACTGAAGCTCGCCATCCAGCTCACCGTGGCCGGCGTGGCGGCGGGCCTGCGGAACACGGGCTGAGCGGAAGTCATTGAATTCCCTCAGAGGGAATTGAGTCCGGACCCTAGCTCAGCACGTAGCCGCCCAGGGTCTCGACGCCCAGGTCGGCGGTGATCGCGTGGGCGGTCACGCGGGCCTTGAAGCCCTCGCCGTCGCGGCTCACGGCGATCTCGTTCCACCGCGCCGCCTGGTCGTGGGCCATGCCCGTCGGCGTCGAGGCCGAGGGGACGCACAGGACCGGGATCGTGGCGCCGCCGGGGCCCTTGACGCCGGTCAGCAGGGCCTCGTGCGCATGCCCGTGCAGCACCAGCTCGCAGCCGGTCTCGGCCAGCAGGGCCCTGAGCGCGTCGACGTCGGTCAGCGACTTGCGCCGGGAGACCACGCCCGCCGCCACGGGGTGATGCACGAGCACGACCCGGTAGAGCCCCTCGGCCTTGGCCAGCAGGCCCCGCGCCGCCTCGATCTGCGCCCGGCCCAGCGCGCCCGTCGCCAGATGCGGCGCCGTGGGCACGGCCGACGACAGGTTCACGATCGCCACGGGACCGCGCACCCGCAGGTGCGGAAAGGCCGCGTCCGGCCCATCGCCCAGCCACGCCTTCCATGGCCCGAACCCCTTCGGCGCGCCCGCCGCCGCCAGCGCGTCGTGGTTGCCCGGCGAGACGGTCACCGCCGCCGGGTCGCCCAGCCCCTCCAGCCACATCCTCGCGGCCGCGAATTCCTCCGGCGTGGCGAAGTTGACCAGGTCGCCCGTCACGACCAGGTGGTCGACGCGCGCGCCCGCGATGCTCGCCGTCAGGGCGTCCAGCACCCGTGGATCGTGCCGATGGTGCTTGCGCCGCCAGGCGAACCGGGACAGCGACCGTTTGGAGACCACATCCGACCACCGGAAGGGCAGGGGCGGCGGCGGCAGGTGCGGATCGGATATGTGGGCGATACGGAAGGCGGTCACGAGAGCCCACGGCTTTCCTAAGGGAACGGCGCTGGGTATCAGGTTCCACCGATTTGCGTGAGAGGCGCGCGAGACTTTTGACCACGACCACGCAAGCGGCCCCCGCGGGCCTGATCCTGGGCGCGGGCCCGGAGTCGGGCGACGTGCGCATCTGGGGCATGAGCGCCGCCGAGCGCCTGCGCCGGATCTTCCGGCGCGTGGGCGTCGCCGCCGCGGACCGGGCCCCCGCCTCGGGCACGGTCGTCGTCGCGCTGGGCGGCTGGGTCTACGACGAAAGCCTGATCCGCACGCTGGCGCAGCGCCCCGGCTCGGTGCTGCTCGCCGACGACGGCCAGGCCGTCGCCGCCCACGTACACGCCGAGCGCGCCGCCGAGGCCTCCGCGGCGATCGAACGGGGCGCCGACCCCGGCGGCCTGACGCGCCTGTCGCCGGCCGAGCTCAGCTACAACCCCGAACTGCGCAAGCGCGAGGACCCGATCCTCCTCCGTCTCACCCGCGACAACGTCCGCGCCGTGGAGGCCCGCACGTTCAAGGGCTCGTACAAGGGCGTCACCGACCTCGTCACCAAGCACGTCTGGCCGGTCCCGGCCCGCATCGTCACCCGCTGGTGCGCGAGCGCGCGCCTGACGCCCAACATGGTGACCTTCGTGGGCTTCCTGGGCGTGCTGGGCGCCCAGTACTTCTTCTGGAACGGCGCCTTCGGCCTGGGGCTGATCTGCGCCTGGATCATGACCTTCCTCGACACCGTCGACGGCAAGCTGGCGCGCGTCACCATGACCAGCTCGAAGATCGGCAACGTCTTCGACCATGGCATCGACCTGATCCACCCGCCGTTCTGGTGGTGGGCCTGGTACGTCGGCGCCTTCCATCCCGGGAACCCGCCGCCGGCGTCCTGGTACGTCCAGTGGATCCACCTCAGCCCGCTGCCGCTGGCCGAGCTGGCGCTGGCCGTCATCCTGATCGGCTATGTCGTCCAGCGGGTCGAGGAGGGGATCTTCATGCGCGCCTTCGGCATGCACGTGCATGCCTGGCGGCCCTTCGACAGCTTCTTCCGCCAGATCACCGCGCGGCGGAATCCGAACCTGCTGATCCTCACGCCGGCCTGGGCCCTGGGCCGGCCCGACGTCGGCTTCTACCTGGTGGCGATCTGGACCGCGCTCAGCCTCGCGGTCCACACCGCCCAACTGGCCCAGGCCTTCGCCACGCCGCGCGAGCGCGTGGTCTCCTGGCTCTCGCGTTGATCCGCGCGGGCGTCATCTGGAACCAGAAGAGCCACCGCAACCGGGGCGGCGACGTCGCCCCGCTGCCCGGAGTCGTCGTCGAGGTGGCGCCCGAGGAGCCCGCCGAGCTGTTCGCCAGCCTCCGCCGCTTCGCGGAGCACGGCGTCGACCTCGTGGTCGTCGATGGCGGCGACGGCACCATCCGCGAGGTGATCACCCGCCTGCCGGAGGCCTACAGGGAGGCCCAAGGGGGCCGCCTGCCGCGCCTCGCCATCGTGCCCAACGGCAAGACCAATGCGCTGGCCCTCGACATCGGGTCGCCGCTGGGCACGACGCTGGAGCAGCTCCTGGCCGCCGCCGAGGCCGGCCGCCCCACCAAGCGCCGCCGGTGCCTGGAGATCGTCCGCGCCGGGCAACCCGCGCCCGAGCGCCGCGGCTTCCTGTTCGGCACGGGCGCCTTCGTCCGCGCCACCGAGCTGGCCCAGAAGCACCACAGCATCGGCCTCTTCGACGACGCCGCCATCGCCGTCACCATCGTCCAGGCCGCCGTCGGCGCCCTGTTCGGCGGCTCCGCGAACGCCTGGCGCCAGGGGGAGGCCGTCGAGGTCTCGTTCGACCCGGCCCCGCGGTGGTTCCTGACCATCGCGTCGACGCTCAAGCGCTTCCCGCTGGGCCTGAAGCCGTTCGGCGAGCCGCGCGAGGGCCTGAAGACGATCTCGGTGCAGGCGCCGCCGCGCCGCCTCCACCGGGCCCTGCCGGTGATCCTCGGCGGCCGCGACGCGCCCTGGCTGGCCGAGGCGGGCTACCGCCGAGACGACCTGACCGCGTTCGACATGAGCTGGTCCGGCGACTTCGTCCTCGACGGCGAGATCTACGGGGGCGGCGAGCTCACCGTGCGCCAGGGGCCCGAGCTGGAGTTCGTGATCCCGTGAGCGCGCTGGGCGCCCTCGTGGAGGCTGAGCTGGCGAGCCCCGCGCCCGACGCCGTCGTCCGCCTCGCCGCCGCGCTCGCCGACCCGGCGACCGACGCCGCGGTGCTCTACTACGGCTCGACGCTGCGGACCGGGGACCTGACCGGCGTCCTCGACTTCTACCGCCTGACGAAGCGCCCGCACCGCCGCGGCCTGCGCGGCCTCGCGGAGCGCGTGCTCTGGCCCGAGGTCAGCTACCACGAGGTCGGCGGCCTGAAGGCCAAGGTGGCCACCCTGCCGCTCGCGACCTTCGCGAAGGCCGCCGCCGGCCGCACCCTCGACACCACCGTCTGGGCCCGCTTCGTCCAGCCCTGCCAGCGCGTCTGGTCCGCCGACGCCGCCTCCGCCGCGGCCGCCCGCGACGCCGTCGCCGCCGCCGTCGCCACCGCCAGCCGCTTCGCCGCCCGGCTCGGCCCCCGCCGTGGCCGCCCCGCCGACTTCTGGTCCGCCCTCTTCCGCAGGACCTACGCCGCCGAGTTCCGCGTGGAGGCCGCCGACCGCGCCGACACGGTGATGGCCCACGACGCCGGGCGCTACGACGCCGTCCTGCCGCTGGCCTGGACCGCCGGCGGCGTCCGCTTCGAGCGGGCCGGGGACGTGCTTGCGCCCGCGAAGCGGGGCCTGCCCGGCTGGACGCTGCCCAGCCTCGCCGGCAAGCCGCTCAACATCGCCCGCATCCTGAAGGCCGCCTTCACCTTCGACGGAGCCGCCCGCTACGCCGCCTACAAGATCGCCCGCCACACCGGCGTCGAGATCGAGGTCACCCCCTGGCGCGAGCGCCACCCGTTCCTGGCCGCCCCCGGCGCCTGGCTGGAACTGCGCCGCCGCCGGAGCGCGCGCAGCCGCTGACGGCGGCCCCTTCGCCTCGCCACGTCGCGGGGAACCAAAATCGGGGCGGGCCGTTTGCGCCTGCAAGGAGGGGGGACGCACCGCTGGCCGGTTCGCGCCCTGGCGCCCGTCCCGGCCCGGCTGGCGCGCTTCGGCGACCGTCGGACGGACCGGCCGCCAGCGCTTCGGTGTCCTTGCATCTTCGCAGGTAAGGCCGCTAGGCAGGCGCGGTCTCAGTTTTGTCAGGGCGTCGATGCCGCAGTCCCGTTCCAGCCTCGCCTCGCAGTTCGGATCGCGCGTCGACGTGTGGACGACGCTCGGCCTCGTGGTGGTGCTGACCTTCTTCCTGGTCAGCGGCTCGATCTCGTACCTGAACGTCATGGCGCTGCAGGAGAACAACGCCCGGATCCGCCATTCGCACGAAGTGATCGTGGCCCTGGACGACCTGCTCTCGACCATCCAGGACGCCGAGACGGGCCAGCGCGGCTACCTGCTGACCGGCAACGACCGCTACCTCGAGCCCTACCGCCGCGCGGCCGCGGAGGCGGAGTCGAGCATGGAGGCGGTGGCGTCGCTGACGGCCGACAACGCGGTCCAGCAGACCAACGTCGCGCAGCTCAAGCGCAACATCGCCTCCAAGCTCGCCGAGCTGAAGGAGACCATCGACCTGCGCCAGGCGCGGGGCGCGGCCGCCGCCCAGGCGGTGGTGGACACCGACCGCGGCAAGGTCGAGATGGAGGCCATCCGCACGCGCCTGGAGGTGATGCGGCGCGAGGAACAGCGCCTGCGGGTGATCCGCGTCGGCGACATGCAGGCGTCGCAGAGCTCGGCGGTGCTGAGCAGCCTGCTGTCGGGCCTGCTGGGCGCGTTGCTGACCGTGATCGTGTTCGGCCTGATCCGCCGCAACGCCCGCGCCCGGGCCCGGCAGGAATGGCTGCAGGCCGGCCAGGTCCAGCTCGGCGCCTCGATGATGGGCGACAAGTCGGTCGAGCAACTGGCGGACGGCATCCTGGCGTTCCTCGCGCGCTACGTCGGCTCCCAGGCCGGCGCGGTGTTCAAGAGCGACGGCGACGACTTCCGCCGGGTCGCGACCCTGGGCGTGCCCGCCGACGCCGCCATCCCGGAGCAGTTCGGCCTGAAGGAAGGGCTGCTGGGCCAGGTGGCGGCCGAGGGACGGGCCCTCGTGATCCACGACCTCCCGGAAGGCTATCTGACCGTCGGCTCGGCGCTCGGGCGCGACAGGCCGCGCCACCTGGTGATCGCGCCGGCCACCGCCGACGACGTGGTCAACGGCGTGATCGAGATCGGCTTCCTGCACCCCGTCGACGAGCAGGTGCTGGAGCTCCTGGCCCGCAGCGCCCCGGCCATCGGCATCGCGCTGCGCTCGGCGCGCTATCGCACCCAACTGCAGGACGCCCTGGAGGAGACCCAGCGGCAGTCCGAGGAACTCCAGGTGCAGAGCGAGGAGCTGCGGGTCTCCAACGAGGAGCTGGAGGAACAGGGCCGGGCCCTGAAGGAGCAGCAGGTCCGCCTGGAGCAGCAGCAGGTCGAGCTGGAGCAGACCAACAGCCAGCTCGAGGAACAGGCGCAGACGCTGGAGGCCCAGCGCGACGAGCTGGAGCGCACCACGGCGGCCATCGAGCTGAAGGCCAGCGAGCTGGAGCAGGCCAGCCAGTATAAGACCGACTTCCTCGCCAACATGTCCCACGAACTCAGGACGCCGCTGAACTCGCTGCTGATCCTGTCGAAGCTGCTGGGCGACAACGGCGAGGGCAACCTCACGGACGACCAGATCAAGTATGCGCGGACGATCCAGTCGTCGGGCGAGGACCTCCTGATCCTGATCAACGACATCCTGGACCTGTCGAAGATCGAGGCGGGCCAGCTTCAGATCCAGTCCGAGACCCTGCCGGTCAGCCGGCTGACCAACGACATCAGGAACGTCTTCCAGCCGGTCGCCGAGGCGCGCGGGCTGGCCTTCGGGATCGCCGTCGCCGACGACGTGCCGGGCGCCATCGAAACCGACCGCCAGCGGCTGGAGCAGATCCTCAAGAACCTGCTCTCCAACGCCTTCAAGTTCACCGAGACGGGCCGCGTGGAGCTGTCGATCCGCCGCAGGGGCGCCGACGAGCTGGCGCTGGCGGTGAAGGACACCGGCATCGGCATCTCCCCCGAGCAGCAGCAGAGCATCTTCGAGGCGTTCCGGCAGGCCGACGGCGCCATCAGCCGCCGCTACGGCGGGACGGGCCTGGGGCTGTCGATCTCGCGCGAGCTCGGCCGGCTGCTGGGCGGGGCCATCTCGCTGGAAAGCACGCCGGGCGAGGGCAGCACCTTCACCTTGGCGATCCCGCTGGTCTACGACCCCGCCGAGGTCGCGCCGCGGGACGCGCCGGCCGCCCTGTCGCCCTCGCCCCCCGCCGAGGCGTCCCGCATGCGACGGCCGTCCCCCGCGCCCAGGGTGGCCGACGACCGCGACGACCTGAGCGACGCGCGCCGCCTGCTGCTGGTCATCGAGGACGATCCGGCGTTCGCCGGCATCGTGTGCGACCTGTCGCGCGAGCTCGGCTTCCAATGCCTGGTCGCCGGCACCGCCGAGGAGGCGCTGGGGCTCGCCGCGCAGTTCAAGCCGCACGCGATCGTGCTGGACGTGGGCCTCCCGGACCAGTCCGGCCTCACGGTCCTCGACCGCCTCAAGCGCGACGAGGCGACCCGGCACATCCCGATCCACGTGGTCTCGGGCTCTGACCACAGCCAGACCGCGCTGTCGCTGGGCGCCGTCGGCTACCTCGTGAAGCCGGTCCCGCGCGAGAAGCTGTCCGAGGTGCTCCAGGGCCTCGAGTCGCAGCTCACGCGGACCATGCGCCGCGTGCTGATCGTGGAGGACGACGAGGTCCAGCGCGACGCGGTGAGCCGCCTGCTCGCCACCGGCGACGTCCAGGCCGTGGGCGTCGGCACCGCCGCGGAGTGCCTGGAGAAGCTGAAGGCCGAGACCTTCGACTGCATGGTGCTGGACCTGTCGCTGCCGGACGCCTCGGGCTTCTCGCTGCTGGAGACGCTCAGCCAGGGCGACCAGGCCTTCCCGCCGGTCATCGTCTACACCGGCCACGACCTCTCGGCCGACGACGAGCAGCGCCTGCGCCGCTACTCCCACTCGATCATCATCAAGGGCGCGAAGTCGCCGGAGCGCCTCCTCGACGAGGTCTCGCTCTTCCTGCACCAGGTGGTGTCCGAACTGCCGCCCGAGCAGCAGAGGATGATCCGCAAGGCGCGCAACCGCGACTCGGTGCTGGAGGGCCGCCGCATCCTCGTCGTGGAGGACGACGTGCGGAACATCTACTCGCTGACCAGTGTGCTCGAGCCCCGCGGCGCTTCGGTGCAGATCGCGCGCAACGGCCAGGAGGCGCTGGACGCCCTGGCGCAGTCCGACGAGGACGGGGCCCCGGCGATCGATCTCGTGCTCATGGACGTCATGATGCCGGTGATGGACGGCCTGGAGGCCACGCGGCGGATCCGGAACGATGACCGCTGGGCCGACCTTCCCATCGTGATGCTGACCGCCAAGGCCATGCCGGACGACCAGGAGCGTTGCCTCGAGGCCGGCGCCAACGACTACATGGCCAAGCCGATCGACGTGGACCGGCTCCTCTCCCTCGTGCGGGTCTGGATGCCGCGGTGAGCCCGGTGGTGCGCGGCAACGTCGAGGACCTGGAGATCCGGCTGCTGCTGGACGCGCTGTTCCATCGCTATCACTACGATTTCCGCAACTACGCCCGCGCCTCGATCAAGCGGCGCCTCGTGCAGGCCCGCGACCAGCTCGGCTTCGCGAGCCTCTCGGCGATGCAGGAGAGCCTGCTGCACGATCCCGCCACCCTGGGCCGGCTCCTGGGCTACCTCACGGTCCAGGTCAGCGAGATGTTCCGCGATCCCGGCTACTTCCGCGCGCTCCGCGAGAGGGTGCTGCCGCACCTGAAGACCTATCCGTCGCTCAAGGTCTGGGTCGCCGGCTGCAGCCACGGGGAGGAGGTCTATTCGCTGGCCATCCTGTTCCGCGAGGAGGGGCTGGAGGAGCGGACGATCTTCTACGCCACCGACATCAACCCGGCCGCGCTCAAGGCGGCGGAGGCGGGCGTCTACCCGCTGGACCAGGTCAAGAAGTTCACGACGAACCACCAGAAGTCGGGCGGCCGATCCTCGCTTTCGGACTACTACACCGCCGACTACGGCCGCGCGATCTTCGACAAGTCGCTCCGCAGCCGGGTCGTGTTCTCCGACCACAGCCTGGTGACCGACGCGGTGTTCGGCGAGATGCACCTGATCTCGTGCCGCAACGTGCTGATCTACTTCGACCGCGCGCTGCAGGACCGCGCCATCGGCCTCTTCCGTGACTCCCTGGCCCGCAAGGGCTTCCTGGGCCTGGGCTCGAAGGAGAGCCTGCGCTTCTCCAGCCACGCGGGCGCGTTCACCGACTTCGTGCGCGAGGAGAAGATCTACCAGAGGCAGGACGCATGAGGGGCGGCCTCGAAAGGGCGGTCGCGATCGGCGGCTCGGCGGGCGCCGTCCAGGCGCTCCTGAAGATCCTGCCGGCGCTGCCCGCCGACTATCCGCACCCGGTGCTGGTGGTGGTCCACGTCCCGGCCGGCCGGGACAACGCGCTGGTTCCGCTGTTCCAGGCCCGCGCGAAGGTCGCGGTGAAGGAGGCCGAGGACAAGGAGCCGGCCCAGCCGGGCTTCGTCTATTTCGCCCCGGCCGACTACCATCTGCTGGTCGAGGCCGACGAGACCCTCTCGCTGTCCTCGGATGAGCCTGTGAACATGTCCCGCCCGGCCATCGACGTCCTGTTCGAAAGCGCCGCCGACGCCTTCGGTGCGCGCCTGACCGCCGTCGTGCTGACCGGCGCCAACGCCGACGGCGCCGAGGGCCTGCGCGCCGTCGTCGCCGCGGGCGGCGAGGCGCTGGTCGAGGATCCGGCGGACGCCTACGCGCCCGCCATGCCCGAGGCGGCGCTGAAGGCCGGCCGCGGCGCCAGATGCATGAGCCTGGAGGCCATCGCCTCGCACCTGCTGAAGCTGGGGACGGCATGAACGGCGTGGGCGACCCGATCCACTTCCTGCTGGTCGACGACCTGCAGGAGAACCTGCTGGCCCTGGAGGCGCTCTTGCAGCGCGAGGGGCTGGCCTGCCTGAAGGCCCGCTCGGGCGACGAGGCGCTGGAGCTGCTGCTGACCCACGACGTGGCGCTGGCGCTGCTCGACGTGCAGATGCCGGGCATGGACGGCTACCAGCTCGCCGAGTTCATGCGCGGCGCCGAGGTCTCGCGCCATGTGCCGATCATCTTCCTGACCGCCGGGGTGGCCGACCGCCAGCGGCGGTTCCGCGGCTACGAGGCGGGCGCCGTCGACTTCCTGCAGAAGCCGATCGAAGCCGACATCCTGCGCAGCAAGGCCAACGTCTTCTTCGACCTGCACCAGCAGCGCCGCCAGATCATCGCCCAGCGCGACGAACTGGAGGCCCTCGCCGAGGCGCTGACGACGGCCGACCGCAACAAGAACGAGTTCCTCGCCGTCCTCGGCCACGAGATCCGCAACCCGGTGATGGCGCTGAGCGCCGGCCTGCATTTCCTGCGCCGGCCCCGGGATCCGCAGAAGGTCGGCGAGATCCATGGCCAGATGGAACGCCAGGTGGCCCACCTGACGCGCCTGGTCGACGACATGCTCGACATCTCCCGCATCGACCAGGGCAAGATCTCGCTGCGGAAGGACCGGGTGTCGCTGCGGACCGTCCTCGAGTTCGCGGTGGAGGCCAGCCGGCCGCAGATCGACGCCGCGCGCCATGCGTTCAGCATCGACATCCCGGCCGAGCCGGTGGCCCTCCACGCCGACCCCACGCGCCTCGCGCAGGTGGTCAGCAACCTCCTCAACAACGCCGCCCGCTACACCCCGGCGGGCGGGCGCATCACGCTGGCGGCGCGCGTGGTCGACGGCGTCGCCGAAGTGGACGTCACCGACACCGGCATCGGCATCCCGCCGGCCATGCAGTCGAAGATCTTCGACCTGTTCGCCCAGGTGAAGAGCCCCACCGAGCGCGCGCAGGAAGGCCTGGGCATCGGCCTGGCGCTCGGCAAGCAGCTCATGGAGCTGCACGGCGGCGCCATAGGGCTGGCCGCCAGCGAGCCCGGCCGGGGCAGCACCTTCCGGCTGCGCATGCCCGTGCTCCAGGACTGAACGGCCGCACGCGACCGGAACCAGCTTGGCCATGAGGGGTTTCTGTGGTCACCGCCACCCGTGGAGTTCCCCATGCGCTACCCCGTGATCGCCGCCGGCATCGCCGCCCTGACCCTCATCCCCTCGCTCGCCGCCGCGCAGCAGACCTGCGAGGAGCGTCGCGCCAACCGCACTGCGGGCACGGTCGTGGGCGGGGTGCTGGGCGCGCTCGCCGGCAGCGCCGTCGCCGGCAAGGGCGACCGCACCGAAGGCGCCGTCATCGGCGGCGTCGGCGGCGCCGTGATCGGCAACCAGGTGTCCAAGGGCTCCGGCGACTGCCGCCGCGCCTACGGCTACTACGACAACAACAACACCTGGCACGCGACCGACGTCGACCGCGCCTACGCGGAGGGCTACTACGACCGCAACGGCGACTGGATCGCCGGCGCGCCCCCGGCCGGCGGCTGGGACCGCGACGGCCGCTGGGCCATGAACGCCGGCGGCTACGGCGCGCAAGCCAGCTATCGCACGCGCTCCGACTGGCGCGACGCCCCGACGGACATCCGCGCCCGCAGCACCTGGCTGGAGCAGCGCATCGTGCGCAGCCGCAACTCCGGCGCCCTCTCGCGCCGCGAGGCCCAGCGCGCCATGGCCATCCTGCAGGACATCCGCCGCGAGGAGCGCGGCTACATGCGCGACGGCCGGCTCAGCGCCCGCGAGAGCGACACTCTCATGGCCCGCCTCGACGCCCTCAACGCCCAGATCCGCTGGGACCGCCGCGACTAGGGCGTCCCCGCGACGGGCGGCCCGATGCCCGGGCGGCGTTTCCCGCGAAAGGCGAGTCGGGCGCCGGCTGTTTTCGCGCATGGGTTGACATGCGGCCCGCATCGCGGCGCTTTAGGGCGTCGGGTCGAGTGCGGGGCAGAGGCGAGCATGAGTTTTGCGGCGGCCGGCGGGCCGGGGTCTTCTGCGTTTCCGTTGTCCGGCGGCCGGCGAGGCGGCGACGTCCTGCGCGATGCGCGGGTGTTCGTCGTCGAGGACGAATTCATCGTCGCGGCCCTGCTGGAGGACCGGCTGCGGTCGCTGGGCTGCGACGTCGTCGGCCCGGCCGCGACGGTTTCGGAGGCCCTGGAACGGCTGGCCGTGGAGCCCGTCGACGTGGCGGTGCTGGACGTGAACATCGCCGGCGAGAAGGTCTTCCCGGTCGCCGACGCCCTGGAGGCGCGGGGGATCCCCTTCATCTTCGCGACCGCCTACGGCGCCTCGGGCCTCAACGACCGCCACGGCGGGACGTCGGTGCTGGACAAGCCCTACCAGGAACGCGCCCTCGAACACGCGCTCCGCGCCGCCCTGCAGGGCCGGCGTCGCTGACGCGACACTCTCCGCTCGTTCCAAGCGGTACGGATTGATTCATGAACCGCAGAGATCGCGGAGACCCGCGGAGAGGTCGCGGATGCACCGGAATCCTCTGCGAATCTCCGCGATCTCTGCGGTTCGACCGACGGCCATGGCGTCATGCGCGGGGGGCGAGCTGCTCAGACCCTACGATCTGACAAGACCACCGTCGGCCATGGCGCCGGCCAGGGCGTAGCAATGCCCGATCGTGCCGGAACTGCTGATCAGATCGACGCGGAGAGGCGTGTCCGCACCGACGTCGATCCGGGGAAACGCCCATGCCACCGCGATGTTCGGCGCGCCCGGAAAGTATTTCATCACCGCGTGGTTGTCGGGGGTGGGGACCGCCGAGGCGACAGGCCGGCCGTCGACGAAGAGTTCAGCCCGGACGATCTGACAACCCGTATTCGAATCCAGGCCCCAGCCGACCCAGCAATCCGCCGGCGGCTGTCCGACGAAGCCGCCGATCGGCACGATGGTGATGTCGTGGCTCTGCGCGCCGAGCCTGGCCTTGGGCACGACGTACAAGTCCTGACTCTCGAACAAGGCCCGCGGATAGCGTCGCAGGTTCCGCGCCGCATCGTCTCCACATGCCGAGGCGATCGCCGCCGTCACATATTCGACCGTGACGTAGCTCATGCCATAGATGGCAGGATCAAGCGTCTGGCTCTCGCTCCACAGCCCGTAGCCGATCCCGGCCGCGCCGATCGGTTGGTCGCCCGGCGCGAAGCTCGCGTCGTGGACGGAGAAGGCCAGGAGTCCTTCAGGCGAAACGAGATCGTAGAGGCGCGCGAGCCAGCGCTGAAACAGGCCATCGGGAAGATGGGAGAAGACCGAGGCGGCGAAGACCACCTCATGCTCCTGTTCGAGGGCGAAGCGGTCGGGATCGGAGACCGAGACCAGGCCATTCACGCCGAAGGTCTCGGCCTGCCAGGCTACCGCTTCGGCGTAGATGTCGCAGGCCCATATCCGCCGGGGCTCGACCCGATGGACCAGTGCGCGCGTGAGCCGCCCGTATCCGGACCCGAAGTCAAGCGCCCGCCGGATCTGCCCGAACCCGCCGATGGACTCCGCGAGTCGCCCATACACGTCGAACGTCCGCAGCGCGGATTCGATATAGCGGTAGACGGCCGCCCCTGGCCGCCCCGGATAACCCGGCAGCACGCCACGATTGAACATCTCGTCCTGAGGCGGGATGTCGAGATGGAACGTTTCCGGCTGGAATCCCGCCCGGCGCAGGCGGTCGCGGACGAAGCCTTGATACGCAGGTTTCAGATCGGCGAATTGCATGCGGGCAGCCTAGCAGGACCGACCCGCCCCAGCCCCCTCTGCGCCACGTCCAGAGGGGGGAGGCCCCCAACGCGCGGTTGCCGTCGCTACGCCGACGCTCGCCTGGCGCGCTGGAGGAGGCCGTATTCCAGGCCCAATTCTTCGAAGATCGCCAGCACCTCGTCGAGCTGTTCGGCGGTGTGGGCCGCGCTGACGGAGGAGCGGAGCAGGGACTTGTTCTCCGGCGTGGCCGGCGGGATGGCGAGGTTGAGGTAGACGCCCTTGGCCAGCAGCGCGTTCCACATCATCACCGCGGTGGCCTGGTCGGGCATCACGACGGCGGTGATCGGGCTGGCGTGGGGACCCACCGCGTAGCCCATGTCGCGCAGGCCGTCGTAGAGGCGGTCGGCGTTGGCGGCGAGGCGGGTGCGCAGGCTGGAATCCTCCTCCAGCCGCTTCAGCGCCGTGAGCGTCGAGGCGATGACCGCCGGCGGCAGCGAGGCGGTGAACATGTAGGGCCGGCTGACGATGCGCAGCAGGTCGAAGTTGTCCTCGTCCGAGACCAGGAAGCCGCCCACGGCGCCCAGGCTCTTGGAGAAGGTGCCGACGATGAAGTCGACGTCGGCCTCGACGCCGGCGGCCTCGGCCAGGCCGCGGCCCTTCGCGCCCAGCACGCCCATCGAATGGGCCTCGTCCACCAGCAGGTAGGCGCCGGCTTCCTTCTTGATCGCCACCATCTCCTTCAGCGGCGCCACGTCGCCGATCATGGAGTAGATGCCCTCGACCACGATCAGGCTGCCCCTGGCGGCGTCGCCCATGCGGCGCAGGCGCTTGGCCAGGTCGTCGGGGTCGTTGTGGCGGAAGCGGATGACCTCGGCGCCCGAGAGCTTGGCCGCGTCGTAGATCGAGGCGTGGCTGTCGGCGTCCAGGATCAGGTGGTCGCCCCGGCCCACGAGGCCCGAGATGCCGCCCAGGTTGGCCTGGTAGCCGGTGGTGAACACCATGGCGTGCTTGCGGCCGTAGAACTTGGCCAGCGCCGTCTCCAGCGCCGTGTGGCCGGCGAAGGTGCCGTTGGCGAACCGCGAGCCGGTGGTGCCGGTGCCCCACTGCTTCACGGCGTCGGCCGACGCCTCGATGCAGTCCGGGTCGAACGTCAGGCCCAGGTAGTTGTTGGTGCCGAGCAGGATGACCTTGCGGCCGTCCAGCATGCCCTCGGTGGGGGAGAGCACGGCGTCGAATCGCACGGACGACGGATCGGCGCCCGCAGCGCGAATGCCGTCGAGCGGGGCGCGATAGCCCAGATGCTTGTCGAGGAGCCCCATCGTTAAGCCTTCACCCGCAGCTTGTTGATCAGATCGGAGAGATCGCCAACCGTCTGCACCGTCGCCAGACGATCGAGGGGAATCGAGAGATCGAACCGATCCTCAAGCTCCATGACGATGTTCATCAGCGCAAGCGAATCTACGGCCAGGTCCCGGGCGATGTCGGTCTCGGAGGTGACCTGGACGGTGCGGCCCAGAACCGTCTCGGCCGCTCGCGCGACCTCACGGACGGTCAGATCCGTCGCCAGTTCAACCATGCCTGAGCCCCCCACGGCCCGTTTCTTCGCTGCTTACGCCAGCCGCGTACCTAACCATGTCCGATTCCAATTTCTACCGCGGGAGCGGTCCTAGGTCACAAAACCGCAGCTAATGTTTCATCCATGCCGCACTGCGGTACCACGCCACCGTCATCGAAAAGCCGGCGGCGAGGTCGTAGCGGGCCGGCGCGAAGCCTTGTGTTTGTTCCGCCTGCGACACCGCCCAGTCCGGATGCAGCAGCTCCCGGGCCTTGGCCGACGTCAGCATGGGGGCCCCGCCCAGCAGCGCAGTGAAATCATTTGTGATTCCGATGGCGCGGACGATCGCGCCCGGCGCGCGCACGAACCGCGGCGTCCTGCCGCACGCGCGCGCCGCCTGGGCCATCAGCTCGCGCCAGGCGTAGCCGCCCGGCCGGTCGTCGCAGAGCGCGGTCACCCGGCCCTCGCACGGCGCCGCAGCAACCGCAGCCGTGCGGCGCGCCGCATCCTCGACGTGGATCATCGCCACCCGCGCCGTCTCCGAGAGCACCGGCAGCACCGGCAGCGCGTCGGCCGCCTGGAAGACAGGCAGCAACTCTCGGTCGCCGGGGCCGTAGATCGCGCACGGCCGCACCACCGACAGGCGCGGCCCCAGCACCGTGCGCATCGCCTCTTCGCCGGCCCGCTTGCTGGCGCTGTAGTGCGACAGCGAGGGTTCGCGCGCCGTCAGGCTCGACACCAGCACCGTGTGGGCCACGTCCCGGGCCGCCAGCGCCACCCGGTGCGCGCCCTCGACGTTCACCCGGTCGAACGCCGCCCGGTTCGCCCCCTTCACCACGCCGGCCGCATGGATCACCACGTCCGCGCCCTTCGCCAGCCGCGACAGCGCGGAGAGGTCGGCGAGGTCGCCCACCACCACCTCGGGGCAGGCGTCGCGCCACAGCGGGTCGATCGGGTCCTTCCGCGCCAGCACGCGCACCCGCCAGCCGTCGTCGGAGAGCACCTTCACGAGCTGCCGGCCAAGGAACCCCGTGGCGCCGGTCACGGCGACGAGCCTATCCACCTCCGCTCATCCCGGCGAATGCCGGGACCCAGATGGCAGGACTCAGCGCCCGGCGCTGCGGCCCAAGGCTGATCCCATCCGCCGACAGAGTTTGGATCTGGGTCCCGGCATTCGCCGGGATGAGCGGAAAGGTCAGGCCGGCTCCTCCTGCTTGAAGGCGCCGCTGAGGAACAGCGCCCGGGCCTTCGAGCGCGAGAGCTTGCCCGACGAGGTCTGGGGGAGGGCGTTGTGGCCCACCAGCTCGACCTGCGCCTCGACGCCGTGCCGCGCGCGCAGCACCGCCGCCACGTCGCTCACCAGCGCCGCGCGCACCGCCGCGTCGCCCGAGCGGGCCTGCACCAGCACCACCAGTGTCTCACCGGCGTCCTGGTCGACGGAGAAGGCCGCGACATCGCCGCTCTTCAGCTTCTCGACCTCGGATTCCGCCGTCCATTCAAGGTCCTGCGGCCAGACGTTGCGGCCGTTCAGCAGGATCAGGTCCTTGGCGCGGCCGGTCGGCACGATCTCGCCGTCGGTCAGGTAGCCGAGGTCGCCGGTGTCCAGCCAGCCGTCCGCCGACAGCACCGCCTCGGTCGCGGCCCGGTCGCCGAAATACTCGCGCATCAGGGACGGCCCGCGCACGAAGATGCGGCCCACCTGCTTTTCCGGCACGACCGCGCCGGCGGCGTTGCGGACCTCCAGCTCGTGGCCCGGGAAGATCGGCCCGCAGCGGACGAAGCCCCGCGCCCGCGCGCCGGCCCCCGTCACGATCGCGCCGTCTTTCTCCATCCGCGTCACGTCGACCTGGTCGAACACCAGCCCGCGGCCCAGCGGCGCCATGGTCAGCGCCAGCGTCGCCTCGGCCATGCCGTAGCTCGCCACATAGGCCGTCGCGCTGAAGCCCGCCGCCGCGAACCGCTCGGCGAACGCCGTCAGCGGCCCCGGCCGCACCATGTCGCCGCCGCACCCGGCCACGCGCCACTGGCCGAGCTTCAGGCCCTCGCGCGTGCCGTCGCCCCGCTTGGCGCAGAGCTCATAGCCGAACGAGGGGCTGTAGCTGATGGTCCCGCCGTTCTTCGACATCAGGTCGAGCCAGAGCAGCGGCCGGCGCACGAACGCCCCCGTGGGCATCAGGTCGATCGACATCTGCGCCGACAGCGGCATCAGCAGGAACCCGACCAGCCCCATGTCATGATAGAGCGGCAGCCACGAGATCGCCCGGTCGTCCGGCGTGACCTTCAGCCCGTGCATCGTCGCCGCGCCCGCATTGGCCATCAGCGCCGCATGGGTGCAGAGCACGCCGGTCGGATTGCGCGTGCTCCCTGAGGAGAACTGCACGTAGCAGGGGTCGTCCGCTTTCGGAGCTTCCAGGTCGACCGCAGCCGCGTCCGGCAGGTCCGCCACGCGGCCGGCGATCCCTGCGCCCGCGGCCTTCGCGGCCTCTTCCAGCCACGGCAGCATGCTCTCGGGCCCGAACACGGCGGCGGCCCTGGCCGACGTCAGCATCCGGCCGATCTGTTCCACATACGCCTCGCGTCCGCCCAGCGGGGCCGGCAGCGGCAGGGGCGCGGGCGTCAGCCGCGCGTACTGGCAGGCGAAGAAGGCGACCACGAAGTCGGCGTCGGTCTCGGCCACCAGGCCCACGCGGTCGTGCGTCTTCAGGCCCGCCGCCAGCAGGCGCGCGGCCATCGCCTGCGCCCTGGCGCGCAGCTCGCCGTAGGTCATCGCCGCGCTGAGCTCGCCGCGCAGCCCGTAGAGGTTGATCCCGGTCGGGCCGCCGGCCGCGAAGTCCAGCGCCTCGATCAGCGTCGCGAAGCCGTCCAGCCGGAAGGGCCGCTCAGGCGCGGTCGGCGTGGGGCTCGGCGCGGGAGGGGTCTCAGCAGTCAATCGTCGCCTTCCAACGTCTTCACGGTCGCCGGGGGCGGCGTCGCCGCCGCCGCCTCGCGATTCCCGTTCTCTCTGAGGATGAACCACAGCATGCCCAGGGCAAGGGCGCCGGCCGCCGCAGCCAGGCCGGCGCCCGCGCCTATAAGGCCGAACCGCGAAATGAGGAAGGGCAGGGCGCCCAGAAACACGACGCCGACCGCCAGGCGCACCCGCACCGCCGCCTCCGGCTTGCCGATGGAGATCAAGAGCGGCTCCAGCGGCAGCGCGCAGATCCCGATCACGGCGGCGGCCACCTGCCACGTCATCACGTCGCCCGCCGCGGCGAACGCGTCGCCCAGCACCGCGCCCAGCAGCGCGTCCCCGAACACCACCGTCGCCGTCATCAGGAGCAGCCCGACGCCGCCCGCCAGCAGGCCCACGTTGCGCGCCAGCCGCCACATGGCGTGGCTGTGGTCGTCGGCCCGCAGCCGCGCCAGCTCGGGATAGAGCGCCGGCGTCAGCAGCTTCGCGGGCTTGGCCATGGCGTCGGCCACCTGCCGGCCCACGCGCCAGAACGCCGCCTGCGTCGGCCCCGCCATCGCCCCCACCATCAGGGTCGCCGCGTGGGTGAACGCCACGTCCAGGGCCGCGGCGATGTTGGTGTTCCAGGCGAACCGCCAGATGCCGGGCATCCCCTCGGTCAGCGGCCCGCGCCACGACCAGCCCTCGGTCAGCCCGCGCCGCTTCAGCTCCGCGTAGGCCGAGCCCGCCAAGTAGAGCCAGCTCCCCAGCGTCGCCACGAAATAGGCCACGAGGAACCCCTCCAGCCCGGCCCCCAGCGCCCACGCCACCGCGCTCGCGACCAGCCGGATGAAGGCGATCAGCGCCGCCTGCCGCGCCATCACGTCGAACCGGTCGAACAGGCGCAGAAGCCCCGTCGGCGTCGCCGAGACCGTGAACACCGCCGTCACCATGAACAGCGCCGCCATCGGCGCCTCGGCCGCAGTCCACCCCAGATGCCCGGCGAACAGGAACGAGCCCACGACCCCGATCGCCAGCGCCAGCGCCGCGCTCGCCGCGTCCAGCACGCACGAGAACCGCACCACCCGCTGGAAATCGGCCGTCCGCCCCTCGGCCAGCGGGCGCGAGCCATAGTGCAGCACCGTCTGCCACGACTGGAACTCGACCACGTCGGCCAGGAACGCCACGAACGCCTGGATCAGCACCAGCACGCCCAGCACCGGCGCCCCCAGCGCCCGCGCCGCGATCGCCATCACGCCGATGCCCAGCAGCGCGTTGACGGTGCGGCCGCCCAGCAGCTTGCCCGCGTTCGCCACCACGCGCTTCAGGATCGGCCGCACGCCGGCGATCTGCTCCGCCTGGGAAGCCGTCATGGCGGCAAGGATACTCCTGGATTCGCCGCCCTGAACGCGACGCGCTGTCAGTATCGCGCCGGGCGGGGCGACGCCAAGCGGCGTTCGGGCGCGGCCCCGCCCGTTTTGCGCCCCGGACGCGCGGGAGCCATGGGCGCGACTGTCGCGTTTGGCGTGGGAGAGGATGCCGATGGCGAAGGACAAGTCGGACGCGCGCATGAGCGACGCCCAACTCGTGCGCGAGACCGCCGCGGCGCAGGCCGCGGCCGGCGGCGTGGCGCTGCTGATCGTCGACATGATCAACGACCTGGCCTTCGCGAGCGCGCCGGCGATGGCGGACGCGGCGCTGGAGGCCGCCCGGGTCGTCAAGGCCCTGCGCCGCGACGCCGACGCCGCGGGCGTGCCGGTGATCTACGTGAACGACAACTACGGGCAATGGCGTTCGGGCCGGGGCGGCATCCTCGCCCATTGCGAGCACGCCGGGGAGGGCGCGCGGACCCTGACGCGCCGCATCCGGCCGCGGAGCCGCGACTACTTCGTCGTGAAGCCGCAGGTGTCGGGCTTCTACGCCACCAGCCTGCCGGCCCTCCTGCCCCGCCTGGGCGTGAACCGGCTCATCCTGACCGGCCTCGCCACCGACATCTGCGTGCTGTTCACGGCCGCCGACGCCCACATGCGCGCCTACGACCTCTGGGTCCCCGAGGACGCCACCGCCGGCGGCAGTCCCGACCACAAGGCCTGGGCGCTCCAGATCATGCAGCGCAGCCTGGCGGCGGAAACGGCCTCGACCGCGCGCCTCAGCCTCGCCGCCTGGGTCGCCGCGGACCAGTAGGGTCCGGGCTCTCCACTGCGCTGCGGCCGGGATGACGGTCTATGCGCGCCGCCGCCCAGACGAAAACGCCCGCCGTGGCCGGCGGGCGTTCGCGTGTGGGTCGAGGCGCTGTCAGCGCTGGACGGGGGCGCCGCGGCCGCCGTCGTCGGTGGGGCGGGTGTCGTTCGGGTCTCGGGTGCGGCCGTCGCCGTCGGTGTCGATGCGCTGGCCGCTCTGGCCCTGGTTCTGGCCCTGCTGGTCGCGCTGTTGGTTCTGCTGGTTCGGCTGCTGCTGGGACGGGTTGTCCTGCTGCTGGTCGGGGCGGCGGCCTTGGTTGTCCATGTTGTTGTCCTGGCCCATCGTCATCTCCTTGTGGCTCCGGATCGGAGCAGGCGGGCAACCACGGGCGGGGAGCTTATGTTCCTATGTCGCCCGGCCGACCAGATGCCCCGGAGACGCCCGCTCCGGCGGCCCATTGTTTTTCTCGGAGACGACGGAACGCGCGCCCTTCAGGGGCATTGAACACGCAGGCTTCCCAACGCCCCCCGACAGGGAAGCCTGAGCCGGCCAGGTGTCCTCGCCAGAGGACCGCGCGCCGAGAAACGCCCCCAGGCTCCACACCTGGGGGCGTCTTCGTTCCTTGAACCGCGGAATACGCGGAATGACGCGGAAAGGAAGGAAGGCGGAAGGCCGTCCCCGGCGTGGCTGCGGCAGGGGCGCACTTCCGCGTCATTCCGCGGTTCGATCCATTGCGGCTTCGCCGCGTCCACAGTCCCGCCTATCATCCCCGGCGACGCTTGCCGCAGCCGGGGCGGCGTCGCCTTCGTATGTGAGAGAGCAGAGTAGGGGCCGCGCGATGTTCAAGAACCTTGCCCGGGTGGCGCTGATGGGCCTGGCGGCCGCGACCGCCGTCGCCGCGCCGGCGCAGGCCGAGATCCGCGCCCTCATCGTGGCCGTCTCGCACTACACCGCGCCGATCCCCTCGCTGGACGGCCCGCCGAACGACGCCAACGCGCTGAAGTCCGTGCTCCAGGCCCAGGGCGCCAAGGACATCGTCACCATCAACGACCAGGCCGCCACCCGCGCCAGCATCCGCTCGGCGCTGGAGGCCCTGGGCAAGCGCAGCAAGCCGGGCGACTGGGTGATCTTCTACTACGCCGGCCACGGCGCGCAGGCGAAGTCGAACGACCCCACCGAGACCGACGGCCTGGACGAGTTCATGGCGCTGTCGGGCTTCAGGGTCTCCAAGCCCGACCCCAACCAGTTCATCCTCGACGACGACCTGCGCGGCTGGCTGGTGAACTTCTTCCCGACCAGCGTGAACGTGCTGCAGATCGCCGACGCCTGCCACTCGGGCACCATGAACCGCGCGGTCGGCCCCAACGTGTTCAAGCGGCGCACCGCGCTCGACAACCCGATGGCGATCTCGCTGCCGCCCAGCCCGCCGGACCCGGCGGCCAAGGCGCCCTCGTCCGAGGACCCGCCGAACCTCGTCTACGTGGGCGCCGCCCAGGACGACCAGTTCGCGCTGGAAGGCCCGCTGCCCCGCGGCGACAGCCCGTCGCGCGGCCTGCTGACCTACGCCCTGGAAGGCGCGCTGCAGGAGCGCCGGCCCAACGGCCGCCTCGCCGCCGACCTCGACGACGACGGCCGCCTGTCGCTGGCCGAACTCGTGTCGTCGCTGGAGAGCCGCACGCGCGAGCTGTCCTCGACCCAGCAGTGGTCGTCCGCCGCCGTGCCGCCGCGCAACGAGCGCAGCGTGATCTTCCAGCCGCTGAAGCCGCCGCCCGCCGACGAGCGCCCGGTGGAGGTGAAGGCCGCCGACGACCAGGCCGCCGACCTGCTGGCCGGCAAGGGGCCCTGGGCCTCGATCCCGCGCGGCATCCCCGACCTCACCTGGAACGCCAAGGAGGGCTGGGTGACCGACAGCCGCGGCGACCGCGTGGCCGAGCAGGTGACCACCGACGAGCAGATGACCGGCGTCATCAACAAGCGCAAGGCCATCGGCCAGCTCGCGGGCTCGGCCAACGAGCGCGTGCTGCGCGTCGACGTGGGGCCGAAGCCGCGCGGCAAGCTCTACAGGAACGGCGAGAGCGTCGACCTGGCGGTGACCTACAGGGGCCCGGCCGCCTACCTCACCGCCTTCAACCTCGCCGGCGACGGCACGGTGCAGTTGCTCTACCCGCTGGACGGCGACGGGAACGGCCAGATGGCGGCCGGGCAGTCGCGCGTGGTCATGGCCCGCACCAAGGCGGTGAAGCCGTTCGGGGTCGACAACGTCGTGGCGATCTCCACGCCGTCAGAGCCCAGGGCGCTGCGCACGGCGCTGAGGCGCATCGACGGCCGCCGCGACGCCCTGGTCGCCGCCGGCCTCATCCGCGACGAGCTCGACGCGGGCAAGGGCCAGGCCGCCATGAGCCTGGGCGAGCTCTACACGGGGCCGTAGCCAGGCGACGGCGGCCTTGCGCCGACGCAGGGGGCGGGTTCAGCCCGGAGGCGTTCGTGTTGTTCGTGTGGTTCGTGGTTGAATCCATGCAGCGCCGACGCGCCCCGGCGTGCCTGAAGGTTCGCGCCGACACCGGCCCTTCCCCCAACCGCTCATCCCCGCGCATGCGGGGACCCAGGCTTGCTTCCTCTCACGGCGCGACCCATCCGCCGGGGCGGGCGGCACCGAGGGCGACGGCTGACCGCCCGGCGCGCCGCGGGCGTCCTGTTTTTCGAACCACGGACCACACGGACCACACGAACGTCTCCGGGATGAACCCGCCGCCGGACGCACCCACGGCCCGTTCGTGTGGTTCGTGTGGTTCGTGGTTGAATCCATGCGGCGCCGACGCTGGCCCTTCCCCCCCCTCCGCTCATCCTCGCGCATGCGGGGACCCAGGCTTGCTTCTGGCCCGCTACCAGCGCGCCGGGCGGTTCCAAGGGAAGTCTGGGTCCCCGCGTGCGCGGGGATGAGCGGGGGGGGGGGCGTCAGGCCCTGAGGGGGCGGCGGCGGAGCATCGCGCCGGCGGCGCCGAAGCCCAGGATCATCAGCGCCCAGGTCGAGGGTTCGGGGACGCCCTGGTTGGGGAGGAACGCGCCGTCGAAGCTGATGCTCGTGATCGAGCCGAAGAACCGAACGCTGTCGGAGCCGGGATATCCCCTGACGGTCGCTCCGGCGTCCTGCGTCCGTGCGGCGAAGTAGTCGGCGGGATCTGTAGAGGGCGAGCGCGGCCCACCCGTCGGGAGCCGCAGGAAATTTGTGGACAGGAGGAGGAGTTCGTCACCGGGGAGCGAAGGCGCGAAGTCCCCCCACAGGACTATCGTGTAGTTCGTCTGGATGGAGACGTTGTAGGCATAGGCCGCCTCCGCCGTGGTGGTGGTGCTGTCGAACGACAGGTCGCCCAGGGTGAAGGCCCAGGCCGAGGCGTCCCAATAGCCCTGTTGGCCGGGGTCCTCGAAGGTCATGGTGAAGGTCCATGCCATCGGCACGTCGTGGGCGAAGTCGGCATCCAGTTGGGGGGACAGGAGTCCGCTGCCGAGTTCCTTGGTGTCCATCGTGCCGCTCATCTGCACGGTGACCGCCGCTGCGGCCGGCCCGGCTATCGTGAGCGCGGCTGCCGCCGCCGCCATACTGAACCTGCGCATCGAAGCCTCCCCGTGAAGACGATCCGCTAACGAACGCTCCGTCGGCGCGCGGTCAAGTGGGCGCACGCGAGGGGCGAGCTTGTGCGCCGCGAACGAGCGGGCCGGGGTGTGCTCAGGGGGCGGGTTCAGCCCGGAGGCGTTCGTGTGGTCCGTGGTTGAATCCATGCGGCGCCGACGCGCCCCGGCGCGCCTGAAGGTTCGCGCCGACACCGACCCTTCCCCAAACCGCTCATCCCCGCGCATGCGGGGACCCAGGCTTGCTTCTGGCCCGCTACCAGCGCGCCGAGCGGCTCCAAGGGAAGTCTGGGTCCCCGCATGCGCGGGGATGAGCGGAGGGGGGGATGGCGTCCCCGAAAGTGGGCGGCGTGGTCGCTACGCCCTGACGGTGCGCCGACGCAGGCTCGCGCCCGCCGCACCGAAGCCCAGGATCATCAGCGCCCAGGTCGTGGGCTCGGGCACGCCGGCGGTCGGCGCCTCGGCCACCGAGTAGCTCTCGGGCCGCAGGTCGCCATAGGCGTTGGCGCCGGAGCCCAGGAAGTTGCTGTCGATGCTGAAGAACCCGACGTAGTCCGCCGGGCCGCCGTCGCCGGGATTCACGATCGCCGTCTCCGCGACCGCCTGGCCCAGGAACGCCGGCGCCGCGGCTCCGCCCGCCAGCGTCAGGCTCTCGAGGAAGTAGAACAGCGGGGAGGCGAAGAAGTCGGTGCTGACCGCGTGGTACACGTACCCCGGCCCGTTCGGGTAGAGGGAGTCCGTCGAGGTCTGGATGTGGTTGTCGAAGCCGGACCCGAAATCGTACGAACCGTCGCCGATGTAGATCATGGCCTCCAGCACGGCGAAGTCGGCCATCTCGCCGGTGGGCGAGCCCGTCACGGAGGCGAAGGTGAGGTCGTAGCGGAACGTCGCCGTGAACGCCTTGCCGGAGAGGTCCGAGCCCGCGGCGCCGAACACGCCGGTCGCGTCGTAGCCGCCGTTCACGACGCCCTTGTAGGTGGCGATCCACTCCGCGGCGCCGGCGGCGCTGGCGAACGTGAGGACCCCTGCGGCGGCGACCGCGCCGAAGGCTGCTGCGAGCTTCATGTCGACCCCCCAAGCGTCGCGACGGCCCGGCCGCCGCGAATCGGCAAGGATGGTCAAGCCGGCTGGGGAATCGGGCAAGCCCGCACACGCCAGAGGCTACGGCCCGGCGCGCGATACGTGTGCCGCGCTACTTCGTGGTCCTGGCCAGGTAGGTGTCGAACGCCTCGCGCGCCGCGCTGGCGCAGCCGCCCGCCTGCGCCGCCAGGATGGCGTCGAAGCTCTTCAGGTCGGCCGGGTCGGGGCACACGCCGCCGCGACGTCCGCCGAACACCCGCCCCGTCGGCGGCGGCGAGACCAGCGCCGCCAGCGCCTGCACCCGCACCGGGTCGGACGCCGCCGCCTTCGGGACCGTCGCCCCCGAGGCGCCGCCCTTCAGGGTGGAGACCTCGCCCGAGGCGCTCATCAGCCGCACGGTCTGGCCCGCGCCCAGCGCCAGGCGCTGCCCGGCGTCGACCGAGGCGCCGACCTTCACGGCCGGATCGGTGGATGCGACCACCACATATTCCGCCGCGCCCGCCGCGCCCGCGACGCCGAGCGCCAGCAGGACACCCAGAATGGCCCGTCTCATGACCTGCCCCTCACATGCTCCGACGTTGAGTGAACGCGCCTCAACTCCCGCGGGTCAAGGTCGCGCGCCCGACGGGCGAAAATGAGGCTATATCAGCCGCGCCGCCGCCAGCCGCGCCACCGCCTGCGCCCGGTTCACCGCGCCCAGCTTCTTGCGGCCGTTGTCGACGTGGAAGCGCACGGTGGTCTCCGACACGCCCAGGATCACCGAGATCTCCCAGTCCGACTTGCCCTCGGCCACCCAGGCCAGCGCGTCGCGCTCGCGGGCGGTGAGGCGCACGTCGTCCGCCTCGCCCTCGTCGTTGGCGGCGAACGCCATCAGCCGCTCGGTCAGCATCAGGCCCGCCATCTGGGCGGCGAGCACGTCGTCGGGCGCGAGGTCCGGCTCGTGGAAGCCCAGGTGCAGCGAGGCGATCATGCGGCGCCGGCCGTAGGAGGTGGCGCAGACCGCGTCGGCGATGCCGGCCTCGCCCAGGGCCTCCCAGTAGGCGCCGAAGCTGCGGTCTTCGCGCGGCGCGAAGTCGGTGAAGCGGTAGCGCGTCATGCCGCCCCGGATCGCCTCCAGCAGCGGGTTGTTCTCGAAACAGACGTAGTCGAACGCCGCCGAGCCGGCCTGCCAGGTCGACGGCGCGATCCGCGCCACGATCCCGCCCGCGGCGAAATGGGTGGCCGACGTGAGCGGGGTGACCGGCCGCCGGTAGAGCCGCGTCTGCAGGTACGACGCGCCGACCCCGGCGACGGCGTCGAAGAACCCACGGCTGGCCTCGTCCGGCGTGGACGCCGCGAGCGCGGGTTCGGCGAACGTGAGCGCGCGTTGCAACATGATGCGGGTCGTGCCCCCCGATCCGACGGAACCCTACATTAGCAAATGCGGCGCCGCTCCGAAATCGAGGCCAGTCAACCTCTCGATTCGCAGGGGTGGCTGTTGCGGAGGCGCCGGCGGACACTTGTCGATGCGCCGGTCCGACACTCCGGCCTTGCGCAACGGCGGCGGCGGGTGACACCGTGTCAATCACCCGTCGCCGCCGGCCTTCCACGAGCCGCTGTAAAGACGCCTTGCCAACGCCGCGATTTTGCGTATTTTCCGCGCCCTCGCCGCCGGGCCCATCCAGGCATCGGAGCGTGCGGGTGCTTAGCTCAGTTGGTAGAGCAGCTGACTCTTAATCAGCGGGTCGAGGGTTCGAATCCCCCAGCACCCACCATCCTGTTTCGCTCCAAGGAGCTTCGCAGGACTGGCGGAGACGTCCGACGCGAAGCAGGATGCCCTTCGAAGCCTTGGCGAAGAAGGGCCGCGACGCTGAATTCCGAACGGTGGCGTGAGGCTCGCATGATCGAGCCTGATCCGGGAAAATCGCCGCATATGGCCGTCGCCAACAAGCGCCTGGGGTGAGCCGTGCAACCGCTCGTCGACTTCGACTACCTCGAAAGCTTCACCGCCGGGGACACCCAGGTGGTCACCGAGGTGCTGGCGCTGTTCCAGGGCCAGGCCGAGATCTGGCGCGGCAAGCTGGCCGATCCGGGCGACGACCGGCGCGATCTGGCTCACACCATCAAGGGGGCGGCGCGCGGCATCGGCGCGAACCGTCTCGGCGACGCCGCCGACCGGGTCGAGCATGGCGATGCGTCGAGGGTCGGCGAGCTTCGGGCGCTGCTGGACGAGACCGTCGCCGAGATCGAGGGCTACCTCACCCGCATCGGCGGCGGCTAGCTATCCGTACTCGATACCGCTCATCCCGGCGAACGCCGGGACCCAGATCCACGCTCGCGGAGGCTGATTGGAGGGGCTCGGAGGCCCTGGCCACTCCTCTTGCACCATTCCATCTGGGTCCCGGCATTCGCCGGGATGAGCGGAAGTTATTGAATTCACTTATAAAGAATTGAGCCCGGACCCCTAGGCGATCAGCGCCGCGGAGGTGTAGGTCTCGACCAGCAGGCTGAAGGGGCGGCCGTCCGGCGTCTGCAGGAGCGCGCGGTGCTGGAGCACCTCGGCGGGAAGGTCGAGGGGCTCGTCGAGCCCGGCGGGCGCCTTCGCCTCCCAGCCGCAGGGCAGGGGGTTGAACAGCAGCCGCGCCAGGAGCGTCCGGCGCTGGAACGCCAGCGGGCGCACGACGACGCCGAACGGCGTCTGCGTACGCTCCAGCGCCGCGTTCATCCCGGCGGTCAGGCGGCCCGGCAGGTACCAGTTGTCGGCGCGGCTCAGCACGGCCTCGCCGCAGGTCAGCTCGACGCGGCGCAGGCGGATCGGCTCGTTGGCGGCGGCGCCCAGCTCCGCCCGCGCCGCGTTCGCCGCGGCGGGATCGGCCGGCGTCCCGATGCGGCGGGCGTGGATCGTCGGCGCGTCGGCGACGTGCCGGTCGCAGAGCGCCTGCAGCACGGTGGTGGCGCTGTCGTGGGACAGGAGGTCGGCGTTCAGGGTCTGGAGCTGCGCCTGCAGGCGCAGGCGGCGGACATAGTTCGAACCCGGCTCCTGCGCCTCCGCGGGCGCAGCGGTCGCCACAAGCAACGCCACGAGACCTCCTGCCAACGCCAGTCCGGGCGCTTCCTAGCCTAAATCCCCGCGCCGTTGTCGATGGCTCTCAGCGCCTCTTCGTGCGCCTGCGCTTCCGCCTCGATCCAGCCGATGAAGGCCTTCACCTGCGGGAGCCGTCCCTTGGCCTTCGGGTGGACCAGATAGTAGGCGAAATCGACGGCGGTGGCGATCTGGAGCGGCGCCACCAGGCGCCCCGCGTCGATGTCGGCCTGGGCCAGGGTGCGCTTGGCGAGCGCGACGCCGCGGCCGTTGGCGGCGGCCTCGATCACCAGGCTGGACTGGTTGAAGCGCGGGCCGCGATGGCCGTCGATGCCGCGAAGCTGGCGCGCCGCCAGCCACATGGGCCAGTCGGGGCAACTGTCGTCGATCTCGGGCGAGCCATCGTGCAGCAGGGTGTGGTTGGCGAGGTCCTCGGGCCGGTCCAGCGGGGTCTGGGCGAGGAGGTCGGGGCTGGCCACCGGGATCACCGCCTCGCTGACCAGCCGCTTCACCTCCAGGCCCGGATAGCGCCCGCCGCCGTAGCGCAGGGCCAGGTCCACCTCGCCGGCGTTGAGGTCGACGAGGTCCATGCCGGCGTTCAGCCAGACGTCGACGTTCGGATGCGCCCGCTCGAAGGCCCCCAGCCGCGGCGCCAGCCACTTGGCGGCGAAGGAGGGCGGGGCGGTGATGGTCAGGCGCCGCCCGTCGACGGCCGCGGTGAGCAGGCTGGCGGCCTCGGCCAGCCGGTCGAAGGCTTCGCGCAGCGCCGGGAGGGCCGTCTGGGCCGCATCGGTGAGCAGCAGGCCCTTGGGCGTCCGCTTGAAGAGGGCCGCGCCGACGTAGTCCTCCAGGTTCTGGATCTGCTGGCTGACGGCGCCGGGCGTCACCGAGAGCTCGTCGGCGGCGCGGCTGAAGTTGAGATGCCGGGCCGCGGCCTCGAACGCCCTGAGCGCGTTCAGCGGCGGAAGGCGTCGGCGATGTGTGGTCCGCTGATCCATCGAAAGCCGCCCAGAATTCCTCAACGCCCCGGCAGAAGTCCTCGGGTTGCGAAGTGGCCTCTCGCCGCCCTTATTGCAAGCGTCCGCCGCTGTATCGGCCCTTTTCGGCGGTGGATGTTCGGCGGGGCGGGCTTCAGGTCCGTCCCGTCGTGTTTCCAGGGTCGGCGTTAGAGAAGCTATACGATGGGCCAAGATCGGGACAGCGTGACGCGAGCCGGGCGCCTGGTGGTGCTGGGTGGCGGCCGTGGGCGTGGCCAGGGGCGCGCTCCGGGCCGGGTCAGCCTCGTGGGCGCAGGCCCGGGCGACCCCGAACTGCTGACGATCAAGGCGCTGAAGGCGCTGCAGGCGGCCCAGGTGGTGGTCCACGACGGCCTGGTCACCGACGAGATCCTGGCCCTGGCGCCCGGCGCGGCGCGGCGGATCAGCGTGGCCAAGCGCAAGTCACGGCACTCATACAGCCAGGACGAGATCAACCGCATGCTGGTCGCCTTCGCGCTCGAGGGCCTGAACGTCGTGCGGCTCAAGGGCGGCGACCCCTTCATCTTCGGCCGGGGCGGCGAGGAGCTGGAAGCCTGCCGCGAGGCCGGCGTCGAGTGCGTCGTGATCCCCGGCGTGACCGCCGCGCTGGCGGCCGCCGCCGACGCGGGCGCGCCGCTGACGCACCGCGGTTCGGCCCAGGCGGTGACCTTCGTCACCGGGCATGCCCAGAACGGCGAGCCCGACCTGGACTGGGAGAGCCTGGCCAAGGCCAACCAGACCGTCGTGATCTACATGGGCGTCTCGATGGCCGCCCCGATCGCGCAGCGCCTGATGGGCGCCGGCCGCGAAGGCTCCACGCCGGCGCTGATCGTCGAGAACGCCAGCCGCGCCGACGAGCGCCGCGTCGTCACGACGCTGGCGGGGCTGCCCGGGGCCGCGGCGGCCGTGTCCGGCCCGGCGCTGCTGATCGTGGGCGAGGCCATGGCGCTCGCCCGGGCGGGCGGCGCGCCCGCCCAAGTCGAAACGCTCATCCAGGAGGCCCGCGCATGAAGGCGCTGACCGGCAACATGCTGCAGGACGGCGAGGCCGTCTTCTGGAGCCACGGCCGATGGGTCGCCCGCTTCCGCGACGCCGAGTTGTTCGACGACGCCGGCAAGGCCGAGGCGGCCGAGGGCGCCGCCAAGTCGCAGCAGACCGTGGTGGTCGATCCCTACCTGATCGACGTGATCGAGTCCGAGGGCCTGTGGGCGCCGCTCAGCTTCCGCGAGCGGGTGCGGTGTCTCGGCCCCACCAACCATCCCCAGCACGGCAAGCAGGCGGACGGCGGCGACGACATCGACGCCCTGCGCCACGCCATCGGCGCGGCCCGTTCGACCGGCCGCGTCAACCTGATCAAGCGGAAGTAGCGCCGATGTACCAGTACGACGTCATCGACAAGGAATTCACCGACGACCGCGTGGCGGAGTTCCGCGAACAGGTCGGCCGCCGCATCGCCGGCGAGATCACCGAGGACCAGTTCAAGCCGATCCGGCTGCTGAACGGCCTCTACCTGCAGCTCCACGCCTACATGCTGCGGATCGCGATCCCGTACGGGACGCTGACCTCCAAGAAGCTGCGCAAGCTGGCCTGGGTCGCGTCGACCTACGACCAGGGCTACGGCCACTTCACGACGCGCACGAACCTGCAACTGCACTGGATCAAGCTGAAGGACGCCCCGGACATCCTGGCGGCCCTGGGCGAGGTCGGCATGCACTCCATGCAGACCTCGGGCAACACGATCCGCAACGTCACCGCCGACCCCTACGCCGGCGCCACCGCCGACGAGCTGGACGACCCGCGCGTCTGGGCCGAGGCGATCCGCCAGTGGTCGACGCTGCACCCCGAGTTCAGCTTCCTGCCGCGCAAGTTCAAGATCGCGGTCACGGCCTCGGCCAAGGACCGCGCGGCGACCAGGGTCTACGACATCGGCCTGGCCATGCGGCGCGGCCGCGGCGGCGAACTGGGCTTCGAGGTGATGGTGGGCGGGGGCCTCGGCCGGACGCCCTACCTGGGCGCGACGATCCGCGAGTTCCTGCCGACCCGCCACCTGCTGAGCTACCTGCAGGCGATCCTGCGCGTCTACAACCGCTATGGCCGGCGCGACAACATCTGGAAGGCCCGCATCAAGGTGCTGGTGGCCAGCCTCGGCGCCGAGGCGTTCGCCCGCCAGGTCGAGGCCGAATGGGAGAAGTCCGAGCAGGAGCAGGTCGACCTGCCCGATATCGAGCTGGCCCGCATCCGCGCCGACTTCACGCCGAAGTTCGAGGCGCTGAAGCCGCGGTCCGAGGCGGTCGAGAAGCTGAAGGCGTCCGATCCGGCGTTCGCGCGGTTCCTCCGGCACAACGTCCATCCGCACAAGGTCCCGGGCTACGCCCTGGTCGACGTCTCGCTGAAGACGCCGGGCCAGACGCCCGGCGACATGACCTCGGAGCAGATGAACGTCGCGGCCGACCTGGCCGAGACCTACTCGCTGGACGAGATCCGGGTGAACTACACCCAGAACCTGATCCTGCCGCACGTGAAGCTGGACGACCTGCCGGCCGTCTACGCGGCGCTGAAGGCGGCGGGGCTGGCGACGCCCAACATCGACCTGATCAGCGACATCATCGCCTGCCCGGGCCTCGACTACTGCGCCCTGGCCAACGCCCGCGCGATCCCGGTGGCCCAGCACATCGCCGAGCGGTTCGCCGATCCCGAGCGCGCCGAGGCGATCGGCGAGCTGAAGATCAAGATCAGCGGCTGCATCAACGCCTGCGGCCACCACCACGTGGGCCACATCGGCATCCTGGGCGTCGATAAGAAGGGCGAGGAGTTCTACCAGGTCACCCTGGGCGGCTCCGGCGAGGAAGACGCCGCCCTCGGCTCGATGCTGGGCCCGGCGCTGCCCGCCGACAAGGTCACCGACGCCGTCGAGCAGATGGTGGAGGTGTACCTGCGCGAGCGCCGCGACGGCGAGCGCTTCCTCGACACCTTCCGCCGCACGGGCGTCGCGCCCTTCAAGGAGGCCGTCTATGCCGACGCGCATTAAGCTCCAGGACGGCAACCTGTATCCGGTCGAGGACCCGTTCACGAACGTGGCCGACGACCAGGACGTGCCGCAGGGCGACGTCATCCTGTCGCTGGCGCGCTTCCAGGCCGAGGGCGACCGCCTGCTCTCCGAGGGCCGCGCGGTCGGCGTGCGCCTGAAGAGCGACGAGGAGGTCGAGGCGCTGGCCTACGACCTGCCGCGGCTGGCGCTGGTGGCGTTCGAGTTCCCGAAGTTCCGCGACGGGCGGGCCTATTCCAACGCCCGCATCCTGCGCGAGCGCTACCGCTTCGCGGGCGAGGTCCGGGCGGTCGGCGACGTGCTGCGCGAGCAGGCCTACTTCATGCGCCGCTGCGGCTTCGACGCCTTCGAGCCGGCCGACGGCTCGGGCGCGCAGGAATGGGAGGCGGCCACCCGCCGGTTCCGCCACGTCTACCAGCGCGCCGCCGACGGCCGTGAGCCGGCCTTCGCGGAGCGCGAACGGTGAGCGTGGCCTACGACGCCTTCAGCCCACAGGACGCCACGGTGCTCCGCCTCGACGCGGAACTCCGCCGGGCCCACCCGCGCACCATCCTCGAGGCCGCGGTCGAGAGCTTCGGCGACCGGCTGGCGCTGGTCTCCTCGTTCGGCGCGGAGTCGGCGGTGCTGCTCGACATCGCCGCCAGGGTGAAGCCCGACATCGCGGTGCTGTTCCTCGACACCGGCATGCTGTTCGGCCAGACGCTGGACTACCGCAAGACCCTGGCCGAGCGGCTGGGCCTGACCAACGTGCGCGACCTGCGTCCGCACTACCAGGACCTGGCCACCGTCGATCCGCAGGCCAACCTCTGGCAGACCGACACCGACGCCTGCTGCGCGGTGCGCAAGGTCGCGCCGCTGGACCGCGCGCTCGGTGAGTTCGACGCCTGGATCACGGGCCGCAAGCGCTTCCACGGCGGCGACCGCCTGAACCTGCCGGTGGTCGAGCACGCCGACGGCAAGGTGAAGTTCAATCCGCTCGCCAACTGGGGCCGGGACGACCTCGACGCCTATGCCGAGGCCCATGGCCTGCCGGCCCATCCGCTGGTGGCGCAGGGCTTCCCCTCGATCGGCTGCTGGCCCTGCACCCAGCCGGCCGCGGAGGGCGAAGACGTCCGGGCCGGCCGCTGGAAGGGGATGGACAAGACCGAGTGCGGCATCCATGTCGCGCGTGCGCCGGGGACGCCCAACAACGTCGGCGGCGATATCTAGGGCATCAGTGGAATGAACGACGTGACCTTTGCTCAGCCGGCGCAGGCCCCCCAAGGGGGCCTCAAGGCGTCCGGCGCCTTCTTCGTCGAGACCGTGACGTGGGTCCAGCACTGGACCGACACCCTGTTCTCGTTCCGCACGACCCGCGACCCGGCCTTGCGCTTCTCCAGCGGCCAGTTCGTGATGGTCGGCCTCGTGAAGGAGGACGGCAAGCCGCTGGTGCGCGCCTATTCCATCGCCTCGCCGTCGTGGCACGAGGAACTGGAGTTCTACTCGATCAAGGTGCCGGACGGCCCGCTGACCTCGCGGCTGCAGAACATCAAGGTGGGCGACCAGGTGCTGATCGGCCGCAAGCCCACCGGCACGCTGGTGCTGGACGGCCTGAAGCCGGGCAAGCGGCTCTACATGCTGGGCACGGGCACGGGCCTCGCGCCCTGGCTGTCGCTGGCGCGCGAGCCCGAGGTCTACGAGCGCTTCGAGGATGTCATCGTGACGCACACGGTGCGCGAAGTCCGCGACCTCAACTACGCGGAACTGTTCGAGAAAGAGCTCAAGGAGGATGAGATCCTCTCCGAACTGATCGGCGACAAGCTGAAGTACTATCCGACCGTCACGCGCGAGGAATTCCGCACGAAGGGCCGGATCACCGACCTGATCGCGAGCGGCCAACTGTTCTCCGACCTCGGCCTGCCGGCCTTCGACCCGGCCGAGGACCGGGTGATGCTGTGCGGCGGCCCGTCGGTGCTGGCCGACCTGAAGCAGCAGCTTCTCGACCGCGGCTACGTCGAAGGCTCGATCGCCCAGCCCGGCGACTTCGTGCTGGAGAAGGCGTTCGTCGAGACCTGAGCAGGTCGCCTATGGCTTCGAGCGGCCGAAAGGCCGTCAGTCAAACCGCAGAGATCGCGGAGACACGCGGAGGATTCCGGGAGATCCGCGAGCTCTCTGCGTATCTCCGCGATCTCTGCGGTTGATGAATCGGGCGGACGGGCCGCCCACGATCCATGTGGTCCGTGAAGGGAAGCTGAGGCTACGCCGGCGGGCAGCCCTTGAACTCGCCGACCTTCACCGCGGTGAGGGTGGAGAGGTTCAGGTTCTGCATCGGCTTCATCGAGGCGGCGTTCTTGCCGGTGAAGAGGTCGATGCGCTTGCCCTTGATCGCGCCGCCGATGTCGGAGGCGTACCAGTAGCCGTCGTGCGGCTTGCCGTCGGGCATCGCCAGGCCGACGGTCTCCTTGATGAAGATCACGGTGCGCCGCGGGATCACGGTCTTGTCGACCGCGATGGTGCGCATCGGCACGACCTTGCAGCCGAGGCTGTCCAGCACGCCCACGCCCTTGGCGCCGGCATGATAGAGCGTCGCCTTCACGTTGAAGACGCCCGTCCCGGGCAGGGCCCCGGAGATCACCGAGGTGATCAGGTCGCCCACGGGATCGTTATTCGCGGCTTGCGCGTTGGACGCGATACCGATGGCGGAAAGTGCTGCCAGGGCGGCGAGGCGGCGTCGCATTGACGGCGTCCTCCTTCGTCGTTGAACTGGTGGCCGGACTCCTACCGGCTGAGGTCGCCCGGGGCAACCCCGGAAGGGCGATCAGTCGCGGCCTGTGAGTTTTCCTTACACGCCCGCTCAGGCCGTATCACTTGTCCACAAAGGGATTTCACCCCAAGGCGAGGCTTCGGATGAAGGGGCGCGGCGCATGAAAATCTATGGGGACAGCATCTCCGGGAACTGCCTGAAGGTGAAATGGACGGCCGACGCGGTGGGCCGCGCCTACGCGTGGATCGAGACCGACATCATGGCCGGCGAGTCGCGCACCGAGGCGTTCCTGGCGATGAATCCGGCAGGCCAGGTCCCGGTCGTGATCCTGGACGACGGCCGCCCGCTGGCGCAGTCCAACGCCATCATCCTGCACCTCGCCGAGGGCTCGCACCTGGTCCCCGCCGACGCCTACGACCGGGCGCGGATGCTGGAGTGGATGTTCTGGGAGCAGTACAGCCACGAGCCCTATGTCGCCGTCGCCCGCTTCCAGGTGCGCTACCTCGGAAAGCCCGTGGGCGAGCTGGAGCCGCGGATCGTCGAGCGGGGCGGCCACGCGCTGGCGCGGCTGGAGCTGGCGCTGCAGGGCTCGCCCTATCTCGTCGGTGATGTGGTGACCCTCGCCGACGTGGCGCTCGTCGCCTACACCCGCGTCGCGCCCGAGGGCGGCTTCGACCTCGCGCAGTATCCGGCGGTGAAAGCCTGGGTCGCGCGCGTGGAGCAGGCGCTGAACATCCGCGACTAGCGCTTGCGTCTGTCACCCGGCCACGCGACACCGGAGGCATGAAACGCCTCCTCGCGCCGGCCCTGGCCGCGCTCGCCGCTCTCGCCACGCCGTCTTCCCTGCTCGCCTGGGGCAACACCGGCCACCGAATGGTGGGCGAACTGGCGCTGAAGGCGCTGCCGGCCGACCTGCCGGCGTTCCTGCGCACGCCGCAGGCCGCCCGCGACGTCGGCGAGCTGTCGCGCGAGCCCGACCGCTCCAAGGGCTCGGGCAAGCTGCACGACCAGGACCGCGACCCCGGCCACTTCGTCGACCTCGACCTCGACGGCAAGGTGCTGGGCGGGCCGCCGATGCTGCCCCTGGCCGCCACCCGCGCCGAGTACGAGACGCAGTTGCGCGCCGCCGGCCTCGACCAGTGGAAGGCGGGCTACCTGCCGTATTCGATCATCGACCGCTGGCAGCAGCTCGTCACCGACTTCGCCTACTGGCGCGTCCTCGCCGCCGCCGAGAAGAACCCGAAGTGGGCCGCCCACCGCGCCTGGTTCCGCGAGGACCGCATCCGCCGCGAGGCGCTGATCCTGAAGGGCCTGGGCGAGCTCGGCCATTTCGTCGGCGACGGCAGCCAGCCGCTGCACGTGACCGACCACTACAACGGCTGGGGCGACGGCCCGAACCCGAACGGCTACACCAAGGCCCGGATCCACGGGCCGTTCGAGGGCGACCTGGTGCTGGCCGGCGTCAAGGCCGCCGCGGTGAAGGCGAAGATGACGCCGCTCAGGCTGTGCGACTGCCCGATCGAGCAGCGCGTGTCGACCTACCTCGTCACGACCGGCAACGAGGTCGTGCCGCTCTACGAGATGGAGAAGGCCGGGGGCATGGCGCCGGGCGACCCCCGTGGGCCGGCCTTCGCCGCCGGGCGCCTGGCGGCGGGCGCGTCCGAACTGCGCGACGTGATCGTCGAGGCCTGGCGGGCCAGCGGCGCCCGGCAGGTGGGCTGGAAGCCGGTGGCGGTGAAGGACGTGCTGGCCGGCAAGGTCGACCCGTATCCCGCGCTGTACGGCATCGACTGATGGCCCGGCCCCAGTTCGGCGATCCGCCGGCGGGCTACGAACCGGCCGACCGGCCCGCCGCCTTCTGCGTGATCGAGCGCGACGGCCTCATCGCGCTGGTCGAGGTGGCCTGGGAGGGCCGGGGCCTGCTGCTCCACCTGCCGGGCGGCGGCCTGGACGAGGGCGAGACGGAAGCCCAGGCGGCCGTCCGCGAGTGCGGCGAGGAGGCGGGATTGTCCGTGCGGCTGGACGCGGCGCCGTTCGTCCACGCGGACCACTATTTCCTGCACCACGACCGGGTGATCCGGAACACGCGGGGCGTCTTCTTCGCCGGACGCGTCGCCGCCGAGGACGCCGCCCTGAAGACGGAGGACGACCACAGGCTGGTGTGGATGGAGCCCGGCCAGGCGGTCGTGGAGCTGGAGCGCGAGTCGCACGCCTGGGCCGTCGCCGCGTGGCTGCGATTGCGTGCGCGCGCCTGAGGCGCTAGCGAGCGCGCCATGACGGCCAGAATCATCGAGGGCGCGCCGGTGGCCGAGCGGCTGCGGGCGGATGTGGCGACCGAGGTCGCGCGGCTGAAGGCCGAGCATGGGCTGCAGCCGGGGTTGGCGGTGGTGCTGGTCGGCGACGATCCGGCCAGCCAGCTCTACGTGAAGTCGAAGGGCGAGCAGTCCAGGGCCGCGGGGATGCGCTCGGAGACGCACCTGCTGCCCGGCGACACGACCCAGGCGGCGCTGGAGGCGGTGGTCCGGAAGCTCGCCGCCGACCCGGGGATCCACGGCATCCTGGTGCAGCTCCCGCTTCCCGAGCCGCTCGACGAGACGCCGGTGATCGAGCTGATCGGGCCCGACAAGGACGTCGACGGCCTGCATGTCGTGAACGCCGGGCGGCTGGTCGCGGGGCTGCCCGCCCTGGTGGCCTGCACGCCCACGGGCTGCCTGGAGCTGATCAAGGCGACGCTGGGCGACCTGACGGGCAAGACCGCCGTGGTCGTGGGCCGCTCGCTGCTGGTCGGCAAGCCGGTCGCGCAACTGCTCCTGGCCGAGAACTGCACGGTCACCATGGCGCACTCGCGCACCGTGGACCTGCCGGCGGTCTGCCGCACGGCCGACATCCTGGTCGCCGCCGTCGGCCGGCCGCGGATGATCCGCGGCGACTGGATCAAGCCCGGCGCGTGCGTCATCGACGTCGGCATCAACCGCGTGCCCTTCGACGACCCGGAGCAGGCGGCGCTCGGCAGGACCAAGGTGGTCGGCGACGTGAACTTCAAGGAGGCCCGCGAGGTCGCGGGCTCGATCACGCCGGTGCCGAAGGGCGTCGGCCCGATGACGGTCGCGGTGCTGCTGGCCAACACCGTGAAGGCCGCCAAGCTGCAAGCCGGCCTTCCGGCCTAGGTTTCCAGGCGACCCCCGCCGGGGCGGCGAGGCCCGTTCGCGGTTCTGAACCCCTCTCGAACGTCATGGCCGGGCCTGTCCCGACCATCCAGAGACACCGATCCCGAACAGCTCGCAGCGGCGCCCGCCGCGGGCCGCTCTCGCACGCCTGCGTGTCTGGATGGCCGGGACAGGCCCGGCCATGACGTTCAGGGAGGGGGAGGGCGATCGCATATGGATGCGGGCGGCCGAAAGGCCGTCGTCAAAACCGCAGAGATCGCGGAGATACGCGGAGGCTTTCCCCGTTTGTCATCCCGGTTTGGGCGTAGCCCAAGACCGGGACCCAACCCTCCGGTGCGTCGATGGTTGGGGGCCGGCCCCTGGCGAGCGGGGCCAGATAACAACCTCAGAGCACCGGACGGTTGGGTCCCGGTCTTCGCCTGCGGCGAAACCGGGATGACAATCGTGAGAGAGCTTCTCTGCGCATCTCCGCGATCTCTGCGGTTCACGAATCGGGCGGACAAGCCGCCCACAAGCCATATGCGATTGCCCTGCAGGGAGGGGGGAGGGCGCGCGGGGCAAGTGGCCGGCAAGGTGGCTCGACCGGGGTGTCGTCGATGTCGTGGAGGAGGCTTTCCCTCTCCCCCACCCGCTCTTCGGCCTGCGGCCTCGGCGGGCGGTCCTCCTCTCCCGCAAGCGGGAGAGGCAGGCGCGCTCCGGGATCGCGAGGTCCTGTGGCTCCTGCGGATCAGGCGGGCTTCGCCTCGGCGGTGGTCCAGGCCACCACGTCCTTCAGCACCTCGGCGACGGCGCGGTCATAGGCCGGCACGATCGCGCCGACGCGGTTGTCGGCGGCCACGACGCGCGTCTCGAAGATCCGTTCCGAGACGACGCTGCGATCGGCGCCGCGGGTCATCGCGGCGCGCACCCTCACCACGACCGTCGGGGCGGCCTTCGCGCCGCGCTCGTAGCGGGCCTCGAAGTTGCGCACGTCCAGGCGCAGCACATAGTCGGCCGCGGCCGGCTCGCCGCGCGAGATGAGCCGCACGGGGCCGTGGTCGGCGTCGAACGCCGCCAGCACCGCCTCGTCCCACAGCACGACCGCGGGCGCGACCCAGCGCGTGTCGGCGACATAGGCGACCTGCCCGCCGGTGATGGTCAGCAGCCGGTCGCCGGCCGCCTCCCGCTGGAAGGTGGCGTTCGTCCGGAAGACGCCGATCCGGCCCTGGGGCGCGGTCAAGGCCTCGGCGGCCAGGGGCTGGCCGAAGCGGTAGAGGTGCGCCTCGCGGGTCTTGGGCAGCAGCGAGATGCAGCCGCCGAGCGACAGCGCCACGGCGGCCGTTGCGGCGAGGCGGAGGAGGCCGGTCGTGCGCGTCATTGGGGCACCTTCACTTCCTTCGCGCTGGCCTTGCCGAGCGCGCCGGTGGGGCTGGAGCGGACTTCGTTGACCAGGCCTTCGAGGGACTCGGCGGCCTGCTGGAGCTGGATCAGGGCTGCGGTGGCCTGCGGCAGGCCGTTGGTCGCGAACTCCGTCGTCGGCCCTTGCAGGCGGCCGATCATCCCGCGGGCGTCCTTGGCGGCGGCGCGCGCCTCGTCGGCCGCGTCGGCCAGGTTCCTCACCGCCCGGGAGCCGTCGCCCTCGACGAGGCCGCGGGTCGAGGCCGAGAGCCTGGCGATCTCGTCGGCGGCGGTGTCGGCGCGCTGGATCGCGCTCTGCAGGTCGGCGATCAGGGCCTTGCGCTCGCGCATCTCGGCGGTGACGGCCTGGGTGTCGGAGAGCGCGGCCGAGAAGGTCTTGATGTTCTGGTCCGACAGGACGCGGTTCACGCGGTCCAGCGCCTCGATGGTGCGCGTCAGCACCGTGCCGCCGCCCTCCAGCAGGTCCGAGATGGCGGAGCGCTGGCTGTGGATCACGGGGATGCAGTCGCGCCCGAGGCCCTGTTGCTCGCACCGGGGCTTGTCGGCCTCCTTGAGCAGCGGCTTGCTGGGCGACCCCGAGGTGATCTGCACGTAGTTGAGGCCGGTGATGCCCTGCGGCTCCAGGGTGGCGTAGCTGTCGGTGCGGACGGGCACGTCCTCGGTCACCCGCACGCGCGCGATGACGTTGCGGGCGTTGGTCTTGTCGAGCGCGATCGTCGTGACCTCGCCGACCTTGATCCCGTTGAAGTGGACTTCGCCGCCTTCGTTCAGGCCCCGCACGGGGCCCTGGAAGACGATGTCGTAGAGATCGTACTCGGCGTTGATGCGCAGGCGCGCGAGCCAGACGATGAACACCGCCAGCGCCACCGTGAGGATCAGCGTCGAGAGGCCCACCAGGGCGTAGTTGGCGTTTCTTTCCATCAGGCGTCCTCGCCCATCCGGGCCTGCCGCGCGGTCCGTCCCCGGGGACCCTGGAAGTATTCCCGGATCCAGGGGTGATCGGACTTCTCGAGCTCGTGGACCGTCGCGGTGGCGACCACGTGCTTGTCGGCCAGCACCGCCACGCGGTCGGTGATGGCGTAGAGGGAGTCGAGGTCGTGGGTGATCATGAACACCGTGAGGTCCAGGCTGTCGGCGAGATCCTTGATCAGCTCGTCGAAGGCGGCCGCGCCGATGGGGTCGAGGCCGGAGGTCGGCTCGTCGAGGAACAGGAGCTCGGGGTCGAGGGCGAGCGCGCGCGCCAGGCCGGCGCGCTTCTTCATCCCGCCCGAGAGTTCGGCGGGCTTCAGCGCGGCGGCCTCGGGCCGCAGCCCGACCATGGCGATCTTCAGTTCCGCCAGCTCGTGGGCCTCGCGCCGTGACATGCGGGTGTGTTCGAACATCGGGGCCGCAACGTTCTCGCGCACGGTCAGGTTCGAGAAGAGGGCGCCGCCCTGGAACAGGACGCCCCAGCTCTGCTCCAACTGGGACCAGTGGCGGCGCGAGGCGCGGTCCAGCTCCTGTCCGAACACCTTGATCGTGCCCGCCTGAGGCCTGCGCAGGCCGATGATCGTGTTGAGCAGCACCGACTTGCCGGCGCCCGACCCGCCGACGACGCCCATCACCTCGCCGCGCTCGACCACCAGGTCGAGGCCGTCGTGGATCACGTGGTCGCCGAAGGCGGTCCTGAGGCCGTGGATCTCGATGGCCGGCCCTTCCTCGTCCAGCAGGCTCTCATCCGGGGCCGGGTCGGGGCGGAACTCGGTCATAGGTCGAGCTCCATGTAGACGAGGGCGAAGGCGGCATCGAGCATGATGATCGCGAAGATCGCATGCACCACCGCGGCGGTGACGCGGCGGCCCAGCGACTGGACGTCGCCGCCGGTCAGCAGGCCCTGGCGGCAGCCGATGCTGGCGACCACGCCGGCCATGACCGGCGCCTTGGACAGCGCGATGTAGAAGTGGGTGGCGCCCACGTTGTCGACGATCCGCTGCAGGAAGAACGTCGGCCCCAGGTCGAGCGTCGTCCAGGTGACCATGAGGCCGCCCAGCAGCCCGGCCAGGGTCGCCACGAAGGTGAGCAGGGGGATGGTGATCAGGAGCGCCATGAACCGCGGCAGCACCAGGGCCTCGAACGGGTCGACGCCCATCACCTGCATGGCGTCGACCTCCTGCTGCATCTTCATCGAGCCCAGTTCGGCGGCGAAGGCCGAGGCCGAGCGGCCGGCCAGCAGGACCGCCGTGATCACGATGTTGAACTCGCGCAGCACCGCCACGCCGATCAGTTCGACGACGAACACCTCCGCCCCGAACTGCCGCAGCATGTTCACGCCCAGCAACGCCACGACCGCGCCGATGAAGAAGGTGGTGATCGCCACGATGGGTATGGCGTCGAGGCCCGCGCGCTCCATCTGGCCGAAGATCGGCGCCCAGCGGATCTTCCCGGGCGCCACGAACAGGTTCACCACCATCCGCGCCGCGGCCACCAGCAGGTGGCCGAAGAAGGCCATGGTGTCGAGGAATTCGGCCTGGAGGTCGACGACGCCCTTGCCGATCCGGATCGTGAGGCTGTGGAAGCCCTTCGGTTCGGGCCGCACGATCGGCTCGACCCGGTGGGCGTTGTCCACCAGCTCGATCAGGCGCCTCTGCTCGGGCCGCGCCTTCAGCCGATCGAGGGAGAAGCCGTCGCGGCCCGCCGCCCGGACGATGGCGAACGCGCCGGCGGTGTCCATCCGGCGCACCCGGGTCAGGTCCAGCCAGACATCGCGCCAGCCGGCCAGCTCCGCGGCCAGCGCCTCGTCGGCGCCGTCGCCCACCATCCAGTGGGTGGTCCAGTCGCCGCTGAGGATCGCCATGGGGGGCTCGGTCCCCGCGTCGCCTTCGGGGGCGTCGATCCGGAATGCAGCAGCGTGCTCCATGCGGCGTTGTCCCGGTGTGCGGCGTGGCTGTCCAGCCTTCCGTGCGGGATCGTCCTCCCTCGATGACGCCGCGCCGAGCTTCGCGGCGCCGCAGGCCAACGTCCATATGGCGAAGGTTGTTCCGGGAGGCCATCTTTGTCGGCGCGCCTCGGCTAAGGTTCAGCTAAGCCAAGATTTGGTCCAAGTCCCCCGGGTAAGCATCGGGCGGGGACATCCTGTGAGTCTGTGTTGGAGTGGAGCGCCGTGAGCCGTCAGTTCGATTTCGCCGGGGCTTCCGGCGCCCGTTACCGCTACACTCCGATGGACGAGAGCCGCTTCCTCCCGCCGGCCGGCGCCAACTATGTGATCGCCGAGCTCACCGACGACGGGGCGACGGTGGTCTACGCGGGCGAGACCGACAACCTGGCCAGCCAGACGTGGCGCTCCGACCTCGAGCGCGCGCGCAAGAAGTTCGCGGGCGCGCAGGTGCTGACGCGGCTGAACGTGACCCGGGCCGTGCGCGAGGCCGAGCGGCGCGACCTGATCGACGCCTACCACCCGCCGTTGAACGGCTAGCCGCGCGCCGGCGGCCTGGCGAGGTGAGCGCACCGCCCCTGATCGTGATCTTCGGCGCGGCCGTCCGCCCGGACGGGACGCCCTCCGAGGCGCTGCTGCGGCGCATCGGCTACGGCCTGGAGGCGGCGCGCCTCCATCCGGACGCGCCGGTCCTGTGCTCGGGCGGGGTGGTGCGGCCGGGGCCGTCCGAGGCCTCGATCATGGCCGAGGCGCTGATCCGGCGGGGCGTGCCGCCCGAGCGGCTGATCCTGGACGAGGCCAGCCTCGACACGATCCAGAACGTCGCCGCCGCCCAGGCGCAGGCGGCGCGGGGCGGACACCCGTACGTGATCGTCTGCAGCGAGGGCTACCACCTGCCGCGCATCCGCCTGCTGCTGCGCCTGCACGGCGTCGACAGCCGCGCCGGACCGTTCCGCCGTGGCCCGGCCGGCGCGCCGGTGCATGGCTGGCTGGGCATGAGCCTGCGCGAGGGCCTGGCGATCCCGCACAATCTCGCGGTCATGCTGACGCGGCGCGGCGTTTCGCCGTCATAGTGCTGTCCAACTCGGACGCGAGTCTCCCCGCCGATGGCCTCGGACCCGGACAACCCCTTCGCCCGCGACAGCGCCTGGCCGAAGATGCCCCAGGCGCCGTTCCGCGTCGGCCCGCTGCCCAAGGGGCCGGTGATCGGAGAGCCGCGGACGATCGAGCCCGAGCCCGATCCGGAGCTGGCGCAGATCACGCCGGTGTTCACCCGCCCGACGGCGGGGGCCAGCGCCGCATTTTCCGGGCTTCCGCTGAGCGCGCCGGGGCCGGCGACGGCGGTCGAGGCGGCTCCGCCCCCCGACATCGCGCCCGAGCCGATCGAGCCGATCCCCGAGCCGCCTTCGCCGGCGGTGGACGTGGCGCCGCTTGCCGTGCAGCCGCCGCGGCGGGCCGGGCCGAAGGCGCGGCGGCGCTCGCCGGTCCCCGCGGTCGCCGCCACGATCGTCGGCCTCGGAGGCCTCGCCGGCCTGGCGTGGCTGTTCGCCCAGGGCCGTCAGGCCGCGCCGTCGCCGGTTCCGGCGCCCGTCGTGGCCAGCGCGCCGGCGCGCGTGGACGCCGAGATCCCCGCGCCGCCGGCTGCGGCGCCCGTCGAGGCGGCGCCGGCGGCCGCTCCGCCCGAGGCCATCCCATCGCCGCCTCGCCCGGTCGCGCTGGCGCGGGCGACGGCGGCCCGCCCCGCGCCCGCCGAAGCGCCGCGCAGGCTGTCGATCCCCGCCGACGCCGCCGCCGCGACGGAGGAGGCGATCACCGCGCCGGTCCTGTCCTTCCGGCCCGCGCCCGAGCCGGCCCCCCAGCCGGCCTACAACCCGCCCCCGCCGCCCGATCCGAACGCGCCCGTCGCCACCCGGCCGCGCGACTAGGGTCCGCCCTCGATACCGCTCATCCGCCGGGATGAGCGGAAGTCATTGAATTCCCTCAGAGGATATTGAGGACGGACCCTGGGGCCGGCGGCGTGTATCCTCGTCGCGCAGGAGAGCCTCGCGCTCGGCGGGGGTGTTGGCGCCGCGCAGGCGCAGCGCCGCGTCGGGCGGGCAGGGCAGGCGCGCCGGCCCGATCGCCTCCAGCATCCGCCCGAGCGCCCCGCCGGGCGCCCGCGCCGGCAGGGCGGCGGGATCGACGACCAGTGGCATGTGCAGGCCCTCGTAGGCCGCGCCGACGCCCGGGGCGGCGAGCAGCGGGGCGAGGTCGCCGGGGCGGATCGTGGGCGCGTCCACGGCCAGGATCAGCACGCGGTCGCAGCCCCGGGCCGCCAGTGCGAGACCGGCGGCCACCACGCCCGCCGCGGGGCCGCCGCCTTCGTCCGCGACCGAGGGGAGGCCGTAGTCGGGGCCGCCGACCGTCACGACCACGGACGCGCCCACGGCCCGCGCCAGCGCGGCGGCGCGGTCGACCGCGCGCGCGCCGGCCCAGTCGAGCGCGGCCTTGTCGGCCCCCATCCGCGAGGAGGCGCCGCCGGTCAGGATCGCCGCCCCTAGCGTCATCCTCGCGCTCTGCCATGTCGAAGGCCGGTTGACGAGGGCCGCCGCGACCGCCTCACTTGGGCCGGGCCGAATTCGAAGTCGAGAAAAGAGAGGGAGGCGCATGGCCGCCAAGACATTTCCCATCGAGGCCGGGCACATCATGATGTTCGCCCGGTCCGTCGGTGACCCCAACCCCGTCTATTACGACGCGGAGGCGGCGAAGAAGACCGAGGCCGGCGGCGTCATCGCCCCGCCGACGTTCGTGCAGTCGTCCGCCCAGTTCGACCCGGACTACTTCCTGCGGCCGAAGATCGGCCAGCCCTGGTTCGGCTCGGGCAAGAACCCGACCGGCATCACCCGCGCGCCCGGCGGGGGCGGCGGCGGTGGGGGCGGCGGCCTGCATGCCGAGCAGCACTACGAATACCACCGGCCGCTGAAGGCGGGCGACGTGCTGACGGCCACCACCTTCCCGGGCAAGACCTGGGAGAAGGAGGGCAAGCGCTCGGGCAAGCTGGTCTTCTCCGAGAGCGTCACCGAATACCGCGACCAGAACGGCGAACTGGTGGTGACCGCCCGCGGCGTCGGCGTGCGCACCGAGCGCCCCGTCGAACAGCCGGCCCCTCCTGCGACTGGCAAGAAAGAGGAGGCCTGAGCCATGGCGCTTTCCGCATCCAAGCTGAAGGTGGGCGACGTCCACTCCGCGCGTCTGGTCGAGGACCTGAAGCGCACCCAGATCGTCCAGTACGCGGGCGCCTCGGGCGACTACAACCCGCTGCACACCGACGAGATCTTCACCACCAAGGTGGCCGGCTACCCTTCCGTGTTCGCGCACGGGATGCTGACCATGGGCATGACCGGGCGCATGCTGACCGACCTCGTCGGCGACGCGCGGCTGACCAAGTACGGCGTGCGCTTCACCAGCCAGGTCTGGCCGGGCGACACGCTGGACGGCACGGCCACGGTGACCGAGGTGGCCGACGGCATCGCCCGGTTCGACGTCTCCACGAAGAACCAGGACGGCGTCGAAGTGCTCTCAGGCTACGCCGAGGCGCGGGTCGATCCGTAACACCACACAGGTTGTCATCCCGGTTTTGGCCGCAGGCCAAAGACCGGGACCCAACCCGCCGCTGCTCTGAATTGCCAGCACGGCCCGATCGCCAGAGCCGCCCACCAACCATCGACGCACCCGACGGTTGGGTCCCGGTCTTCGCCTGACGGCGAAACCGGGATGACAATCGTGGCGGAGGCGATGGGTCATCTCCGACCGGCGGCGCATGAGCGCCGCCGTCAGGGCTCCGGCAGGGTCAGCTCCGCGATGCCCAGGCCGTGCTCGCCCTTCACGGCGTAGAGCAGGTAGGTGCGGCCGTTCTCCTGGAAGATCGCCGGGTCGCGGATCTGGTTGACCGGGTGGCCGATGGCGCTGCGCAGCGAGGGCTTCGCCGGCAGGTCGGCGCCCTCCCACGGCCGCTCGGCGCGCAGGATCTCCACCGGCTCGCTCGCCTTCCAGGCCATCCAGTCGCCGCGCAGGTCCAGCGTGGAGGCGTAGATGCGCTCGGGCGCGTCGCCGACGCGGGTCCAGAAGATGTGCAGGGTGTCGCCGCGCACCAGCACCGCGTTGTGCCGCTGGTCCGGCCCGAACAGTGTGGGGCCCTTCTCGAACGGCGTGAGCGGGTCCTTCGTGCGCAGGAACTGGCCCGGCATGGCCATGGCGTAGGTCCAGCCGCCATGGCCGAAGAGGCGCATGTAGGCCGGGCCCAGCACCGGGCCGTCCACCGCCTCGAAATTCACCCCGTCCTTCGAGACCGCCGCGCGGGTGCGCTGGACGCCGAATTCGGCGAGGCCGTGGTAGTGCATGACGATCCGCCGGCCGGCCTCGTCGACGTGGACGTCGGGGGAGGCCACGTGCGGCAGGTTCGCGTCCTCCAGCGGCGTGGGGATGCCGGCATAGGCGGCGGGGTCGCGCCTGGCGGCCATCTCCTTCAGCCGCGCCTCGGCCTCGGCCGTGCCGACGAGCGTCGCCGGCAACTTCGATTGCGCGAACTGCAGCGACCCCGGCGCGTGGACCGTCCACGGCCCCTCCAGCCGGTCGGCGTAGGCCAGGCGGATGTAGTCGCCCTTGTGGTCGGCGAAATAGAGGTAGTAGGCGCCCAGCCGGTCCGGCAGCCACTTGGGCGCCGCGATCAGCGACGGCCCCTCGATGTTCGACCCCATCCGCGCGTCCATCCCCGGCGCGACGATCGGCCCGTCGACGAGCCGGCGGACGCCGTAGCCGCCGCCGGCGAGGGCCGGGGCGGAGAGGGCGGCGGCGAGGCTGGCGCTCAGGCCGCTCGCCGCGGTTCGCCGCGAGATCATGGGATGGCTCCTGCCTGGCCGCGGCGCAGGACGCGCGCCGAAGCACACTGTAGCGCGAATACGCGATCGGGGGGCTTGGCCGCGGGCCGCTTTCCCGCGACGCTGGGTCCACGAGACAAACGGGGAGAGCGGCCATGAAGGACATCGCAGGCAAAGTCGCGTTCGTCACCGGCGCGGCGTCGGGCATCGGGCTGGGGATCGCCACCGCCCTGGCGCAGGCGGGCGTGAAGGTGATGCTGTGCGACATCGACAAGGCGGCGCTCGACGCGGCGGTCGCGAAGCTGCGGCAGACCAACGCCGACGTGGACGGCGTGCCGGCCGACGTGTCGCTGAAGGCCGAGCTGCAGGCGGCGGCGGACGCGGTGATCGCGCGATACGGCAAGGTCCACATCCTGGTGAACAACGCCGGGGTCGGGAGCGGCGGCAGCTATGCGCGCTGGCCGGACGGGATGACCGACTGGGTCATCGGCGTGAACCTGATCTCGGTGATCGACGGCATGGCGATCTTCGGGCCGCTGATCGAGAGCCACGGGGAGGGCGGCCACATCGTCTCGACCGCCTCGATGGCCGGCCTGCTGTCGGGCTCGGGCAGCCTCTACAACGTGACGAAGTCCGGCGTCGTGGCCCTCTCGGAGGGGGTGCGCCAGGAACTGGCGCCGCGCGGGATCGGCGTCTCGGTGCTCTGCCCGGGCTTCATCAACACCAACATCGCCGATTCCGCCGACCACATCCCCGAGCGGTTGCAGGGGGCGGTCCCGCCGCCGCCCAGCGAGGGGCCGTCGCTGGACGCCCTGGAGGGCCTGCGCCAGCGGCTCGCGGCGGGGATCGACCCGCTCTACGTGGGCGAACTGGTGCGCGAGGGTATCGAGGAGGACTGGCCGTACATCTTCACCGACAACGAGTTCGAGTCCTTCGTCGACATGCGCTTCGCCGCCATCAAGGCCGGCTTCGACCGCATCCGGGGCCGGACGCCGAGGCGGTGAGCAGCGCGCGAACGGCGATTGGAAGAGGTCAGGCGTGAAAAACCCCTACGAGGTGCTGGGCGTGGCGCCCACGGCTTCGGCCGCGGAGCTCCAGTCGGCCTATCGCAAACTCGCGAAGAAGCTGCACCCCGACCTGAACCCGGGCGACAAGGCGGCGGAGGAACGCTTCAAGGAGGTCGGCGGGGCCTACGACCTGCTGGGCGATCCGGAGAAGCGCCAGCGGTTCGACGCCGGGGAGATCGACGCTTCCGGAACGGAACGGCCGCGCCAGCCATACTATCGGGACTTCGCGGAGGCCGACGGCCATCCCTATGCCGACGCCTCGGGCTTCGCCGACTTCATGGGCGAGGAAGACCCGTTCGCCGACCTGCTGCGGCGAGGCCAACGCGCGCGCGCCAACCGGCGCGGCCAGGACCGTCACTACCGCCTGCCGATCGATTTCGTGGAATCCATCAAGGGCGGCGGCAAGCGGCTGACCCTGCCGGAGGGCGGCACGCTCGACGTCAATATTCCGGCGGGCCTGGTGGACGGCCAGGTGCTGCGCCTGAAGGGCAAGGGCGCGCCCGGCTTCGGCGCCGGCGGGCCCGGCGACGCCCTCATCGAGGTGGAAGTCCTCCCCGATCCGCGCTTCACCCGCAACGGCGACGACATCGCCATCGAACTGCCCATCTCCCTGTCGGAAGCGGTGCTCGGCGGCCGCGTCCGGGCGCCCACCCCGACCGGCGAAGTCAACATGGTGGTCCCGAAGGGGTCCAACACCGGCACGACCCTCCGGCTCAAGGGCAAGGGCGCGCCGCGTCGCGGCGGCGGCCACGGGGATGAATTCGTCATGCTGAAGGTCGTCCTGCCGACGCCGCCGGACCCCGAGCTGGAGGCGTTCGTCGCCGGTTGGACCAAGGGCAAGGACCACAATCCTCGGGAGGCCGCCGCGTCATGATCATGACCAAGCAGCAGTTCCTCGTGCGGGCCGGCCTGGGGAGCCGGACGCTCCAGATCTGGCTCGAACAGAGGTGGATCATTCCCACCGAAACGACGCAGGGCGCCAGTTTCACGGACGGGGACGTCGCCCGGGCGCATCTGATCCGCGACCTCAGGGACGACCTCGGCCTGAACGACCCGGGGATCGACGTGGCCCTTCATCTCCTCGACCAGCTCCACGGAGTCCGGCGGGTGCTGGCCGAGGTCCGCGCGGCGGTCGCGCCGGCGGGAGACGTCGGCCCGCCGGCGCCGGGGGAGGACGACGGGCGCAGGTGACGCGGGTACAGCTTCGCGGGGAACGCAAATGACCAGCACGCGCGACAGTATCGCCGTTCGACGGGAGGCGGCGCGATGACACGCCCTCGGGCGCTCGCCTCGCACCTGCGGCTGAAGCGCGCTTACGAACCTCCGGCGCCGGAGGACGGCCTGCGCATTCTGGTCGACCGCCTGTGGCCCCGGGGCGTCAGCAAGGCCAGGGCCGCTCTCGACGAGTGGATCAAGGAGATCGCCCCCAGCGCCGAGCTGCGGAAATGGTTCGGCCACGATCCGGCCCGCTGGCCGGAGTTCCAGCGTCGCTACCGCGCCGAACTCGGCCGACACGGCGCCGACCTCGCCCGGATCCGCGCCCTGGCCGACAAGCAGACCGTGACCCTCGTCTACAGCGCCCGCGATGAGGCGCACAACGACGCCGTCGTTCTGCGGGATGTGCTCCTGGAAGACGGGAACGCCACATGACCAGGCGGCTTCGGGTCGGCGACCACGTGGGCTGGAACTCCGAAGCGGGGCGGGTGTCCGGGACCGTCATCGACATCCACACCATCGGTCATGTCGCAAGCGCCTCCGATCTGGCGGGATGCCCGGCCGTTCGTTTCATTCTTCAACGGAGTTGAGCTGATGATCGGCTATTCGACCGGGCCCGACAGCGCCGTCGTGGAGATCACCGTGCGCGGCAAGGTCACGGACGCCGAGCTGCGCGCCTGCTTCGAAGACCTGCGCGCGGACATCGAGCACAATGACAAGACCCGCCTTCTGGAGCGGATCGAGCACTTCACCGGCATCGAGCCCGCCGCCCTCTGGACGGACATCCGCGTGGGGCCGGCCCTGGCGAGGCAGGTGACGCGGGTGGCCATCGTCGCCGACAGCGCCTGGATCCGGTCGGTGAGCTATCTCGGCAAGTTCATGACGCACGCCGAGCTGAAGATCTTCGGGCCGGGCGAGCTTGAACAAGCCCGGGCCTGGGTGTCGGCTCCGTAGCGACCGGCAACCGGAGCTCATGATGCTGCTGGAGGAAGGCTCAACCTGTTGGCGCGAGGCGACGGCGGCGCCGCCGCACCGTCCGGCCGCCCCGGCCGGGCCAAGTTGGCAGCGCGTGGTGACCATCAACCGCGCTGATGTGTGAGAAAGGCGACGGACGACGGGCCGGTCAGAGCACGACGACGGCGCTGAGCTTGTCGGCGGTCGTGCGGACCTCTCCGCCGCTGCGGTCGATCAATCCGGCCCGCTCCAGGACGCTGACGTCTTCATGGACCCGGCGGTACTGGCGACGCAGTGACTGGGCGAGCGCGTTCACGGACTTTGCGGGATGGGCGTGCAGGTGGCGCAGCAGCCGGTAGCGCTCGCCCGTCAACACCGAAGCCAAGCCTTCCCAGCTCTCGAATGAGAGGATGCGCTCCTGTTGCTGGTCGCCGGCCTCGATCCGCTTCCAAGCACGCGTGAAGGCCGCCAAATCGTCCTTCAGCGCGCCGCCGACCCGGATTTTGATCTCATCGCTCATGTCTTGTCGCCTCTCAGCTTCGCCACATCCGCCTCGAAGTCCGCCGTCAACTGCTCAACCGAAGTGAATGCGTAGGCCTCTTCCTGGTCGCCATAGTGGCGATGGTCGCCCTTGCCGCGCTCGTTGTCGTAGCCGACCAGCCGTTCGCCGGCCCGCCCGTAGTAGAGCGAGTACTTCAATCGATGGGTTGACCCGACGACCGGCTCCGACAGGACCCAGATCTTGAGCTCCGCGATCGCGCCATCGTCATGGACACGCTTGGAATGGAAGATCAGCTCTGCCGACGCCATAAGACGATATGGCTCCGATGGGCTATGTCGTCAAGAGACATATGCTGTATAATGACATAGTGGACAAGCCTACACTTTCGGAAGCGGTCGAGAGACGCGGGGCGAAGAACCGGCCGAAAGGCCGCGATCCCCTGAGTGCAGAGACGCGCGGATGCGGCCCGTTGGTGTGTAACCAACGGGAATTGCCGGGGTGACTTGCCTGGGAAAACCAGCCTTGCGAACGGGCTGGACGGGATGGTGGATGCGACAGGGATTGAACCTGTGACCCCCTCGGTGTGAACGAGGTGCTCTCCCGCTGAGCTACGCATCCATATCCGAGCGCGTTCAGCAGGCGTGGTCCCACTCCTGCGCCCGGAATTCGCGCTCTTGCTCTGACCGGCGCGCCGTCCGGGCGGCGAACCGGCCTCCGCTTCGCCTGACGGCGCGGCGGAAGGCGGGGGCTATAGCCGACCCGCTCAGGCGTCGCAAGCGCCCATCAGCCGCAGGCAGGCCGCCGGCAGTTCGTCGTAGTGGGCGATGAGGGCGTCGGGGTTCAGGTCGGCGGCGGGGATCTCGGTGTAGCCGAAGGCGACGAGGATGAGGCCGGCGCCCGCGGCGCGCGCCGCGCCCGCGTCGGTCCCCGAATCGCCGACCAGGATCGCGCGGGCGATGTCGCCGCCGGCGGCGGCGACGGCGGCCTGCATGTGGGCGGCGTCGGGCTTGGGCGCCGCCGCGCGGTCGGGGCCGACGATGGCGGCGAAACGGGACGCCAGGCCGAGCTGGCCGAGGAGGGCTTCCGAGAGGTCCGAGGGCTTGTTGGTGCAGACGCACAGCGTCGCGCCCCTGGCCGCCAGGCCGTCGAGGGCGGCCTCGCAGCCGGGGAAGGGCCGGCTCTCCTCGGCGATCCGGTCGCGGTAGTGCGGGATGAACCGCTCGAACATCTGCTCGAGGCGGGCGGGGTGCAGCGTCTGGCCGGCGGCCTGGAAGCCCAGCCTGATCAGATGCCGCGCGCCGTGGCCGATGAACGGCCGCGCCTGGTCGAGGGGCAGGGCGGGCAGCCCGTCCTCGACCAGCAGGTGGTTGAGCGTCCCGATCAGGTCCGGGGCCGTGTCGACCAGCGTCCCGTCGAGGTCGAAGGCGACCGTGACGCCCGCCAGCGGCCGGTTCATCGAACCTCCCCTGCGCAGCGGGGGAGGTACGCGGCGTCTGAGGCCGTTCTAGCCGCCATTGACCACCGCGGTGGCGGCGTCGAGGCCGGCCGAGTAGTCGTTCAGGGCTTCGGCGGTGAGGGCGACGTAGGCCGTGGCGTCGTCGAAGCGGCGCTCCTCGATGGCCTCGCGCACGCCCGGCAGGGTCTTGGCGCCGTAGCCGGTGAAGCGGCCCGGCGCGTAGATCATGTTCTTGTACCAGGGGCGGAAGGGCAGGCCCTTGTCGCGCAGCAGCCGCTGTTCCTGGCCGAGCAGGGCGGCGTCCAGCTTCTTCCTCTGGGCCGGCGTCAGGCTCGCGCCCCTGGCCGCCAGGGCCGTGTCGAAGGCCGCGGCGCTGGCCTTTAGCTTCGCGACCGCGCCGTCCAGCGGGGCGAAGTCCAGGCGCGGGGAGGGCGCGAGCGGCGCGGGATCGCCGCGCGGGAGCGTCGGGTCGTCGGCCAGCTTGTAGGCGCCGGCCGCCAGCAGGCGGGCGCGGGCGGTGGCCTCGTCACGCTTGGCGTCGGCCAGCTTCTTCACCTCGTCGAGGTAGCCGGCGACCGTGTCGGCGAAGTCGCCGTAGCGCTGCACCGGCGTCTCCGCGTCGGCCATGCGCATCACGAGGCGCCCGGTGACCTTGGCCAGCGCGCCGGCGTAGGCGTGGCCCGGGTCCACAAAGCGGCTGTGGTGTTCGTAGGTGTCGTAGGCCGAGTGGTAGACGCCCCCCGACTCGCCCTCGCCGTAGAAGCCGAGGTTCAGCGTCGCCAGCCCGAGGTTCTGCAGGAAGGCGGAGTAGTCCGACCCCGAGCCCAGGGCCTCGATCGGCAGGTCCTTCGCCGGATCGGCGGCGATCTTGCCCAGCGCGGCGGCGCGCGGGTTGCCGGCCTGTTCGACGCCGGCCACGGCCAGGCCCGCGCGCAGGCGGTCGCGGACCGACACGCCGGTCTGCGGGTCCTTCACGTCGGCGGCGACCTCGTTGACGAAGTGCTGCAGCGAGTGGCTGCCGCCGACGCCCAGGAAGCCGCGGCCGTTGGTGTCGGAGTTGATGTAGACGAGCCCCTTCCTCTTCAGCTCCGCGGCGTGGGTCTCGGCCCATTCGGTGGAGCCCAGCAGCATCGGCTCCTCGGCGTCCCAGCTCGTGTAGACGATGGTGCGCCGGGGCTTCCAGCCGGCCTTGACCAGGGCGCCCAGCGCCTTGGCCTCGCCCATCATGGCCACGTGGCCGGCCAGCGGGTCGGTGGCGCCGAACACCCAGCCGTCGCGGTGGTTGCCGCGCATGATCCATTCGTCCGGCCTCTCGCGGCCCTTCAGGGTGGCGACGACGTTGTAGGCCGGCTTCAGGCTCCAGTCGGAGTCGACCTTGATGTGGACCTGGCCGCCGGCCGCGCCGCCCACATGATAGGTGATCGGCAGCGCGCCGCGGAAGCTGGCCGGCGCCACCGGGCCGTCCAGCGACCTCAGCAGCACCTCGGCGTCGCCGTAGCCGATCGGCAGGACAGGGATCTTCAGGACCGCCGGGCTCTCCTCGCGGGTGAGCCGCCTGGCGTCCTTGGTCGAGCCGTAGCCGGGCGTCGAGGGGTCGCCGGGGAACAGCGTCATGTCGGCCACCGAGCCGCGCTGGAAGCCCTGCGGCGGGCGCGCCGGGCCCTTCGGATAGACGTCGTCGGTGGCGTAGCCGTCGTCGCGCGGGTCGGAATAGATGATCGCGCCGACCGCGCCGTGCTCCTGCGCCAGCTTGGGCTTGAGCCCGCGCCAGCCGCCGCCGTAGCGGGCGATCACGATCTTGCCCTTCACCGAGACGCCCAGGCGCTCGAGCGCGTCGTAGTCGGCCGGCATGCCGTAGTTCACGTAGACCAGCGGGGCCGTGACGTCGCCGTCGCCCTGGAAGGCGACGTAGGCCGGCAGCTCGTCCCTGATCCGCGTCGAGGTCTCGTCGCCCGGGACCGGGGCCTCGGTCAGCGTCGCCCTGAATGGCGCGCCGGGGCCGCTGACCAGCTCCAGCGCCACCGTCTTCGGCGTCGGGTAGAGGACCATGAAGGTCTCGATCTTCGCGTCCCAGCCCCAGCTCCTGAACTGGCTGAGCGTCATCTCGGCGTTCAGCTTGTTGTGGGCGCTGCCCACGTGGTTCGGCTCGGCCGCCATGGTCTTGAGCCAGCCGCCCATCTCGGCGTTGTCGATCATGCCGTCGAACTTCGCCTCCAGCGCGGCGTCGGCCGATCGGGCGGCGGCGGGCGCGAGGGCGACGAGGGCCGTGGCGGCGAAGAGGGCGGCCAGACGCGAACGAGATTCCATGGAGATTCCCCGACCAGAAGGCCGGGACGCTATCCCCTAGTCGCGCCCCGCCACAAGGCTTGCTAAGCGGGGAGGGGAACGAAGACTCGCATTGTCCGTGGGGAGCGCCGAATGACCGCCAGAGCCGCCGTGATCATGGCCGCCGGCCAGGGCACGCGGATGAAGTCCAGGTTGCCGAAGGTGCTGCACACGGTGGGCGGGCGCAGCCTGCTGGACCGCGTGATCGACACCGTGCAGGCGGCCGGGTGCGAGCGTATCCACGTGGTCGTCGGCAATCACAGCCCGGCGGTGCGCGAGCTCGTGGTGGCGCGGCTGGGCGAAGACGCCATCGTCGTGCAGGACCCGCCGCAGGGCACCGGCCACGCGGTGCTCTGTGCGAAGGGCGCGCTGGCCGACTTCGACGGCGACGTGCTGGTGGTGAACGGCGACTGCCCGCTCCTGACCGCGCAGGACCTGGAGCCGCTGTTCAACCTGCGGGCCAAGGACGCGGCGCTGGCGCTGATGGCGTTCGAGCCGGTGGACCCGCTGCTCTACGGCCGCGTGCTGCGCGGCGCGGGCGGGCACGTGATGCGCATCGTCGAGCCCAGCCAGGCCAGCGACGAGGTGAAGGCGGTGAGGACCTGCAACGCCGGCATGTACCTGGCGGGGCGAGCGGACCTGTTCCGCTGGCTCGCCAACGTGAGGAACGACAACCCGAAAAACGAGTACTTCCTCACCGACATCGTGGCCGAGGCCGTCCACGAGGAGGCGATGGTCCGCGCGCACGTCGCGCCGGAGTCGTCGGTCATGGGCGCCGACACCCCGATGCAGCTCGCCCAGGCCGAGGCCGAGTTCCAGAAGCGCCGCCGGGCGTTCTTCCTGGCCGAGGGCGTGCAGATGACGGGGCCGGACACCGTCTACTTCGCCTGGGACACGCAGGTCGCTCCGGGGGCGGTGGTCGAGCCCTACGTGGTCTTCGCGCCGGGGGTGAAGGTGGAGACGGCCGCGGTGATCCGCGCCTTCAGCCACCTGGAGGGCTGCGTGGTGCGCGAGGGCGCCCTGATCGGGCCGTACGCGCGGCTGCGGCCCGGCGCCGACATCGGCGAGCACGCCCACATCGGCAACTTCGTGGAGGTGAAGAAGGTCGCGGTAGGCCGGGGCGCCAAGGCCAACCACCTCTCGTATCTGGGCGACGGCAGCGTGGGCGCGGGCGCGAACATCGGCGCCGGCACGATCTTCTGCAACTACGACGGCTTCTTCAAATACGACACCCACGTGGGCGAGGGCGCCTTCGTGGGCTCCAACTCCGCGCTGGTGGCGCCGGTGACGATCGGGGCGGGCGCCTACACCGGCTCGGGCTCGGTGATCACAAAGGATGTGGCGCCCGACGCGCTCGCGCTCGGTCGCGGCCAGCAGGTGGAGAAGGCCGGCTGGGCGGCGCGTTTCCGCGAGGTCATGGGCGCGAGGAAGGCGAAGGGCAAATGAGCGGACGCGCACTCATCCCTCCCCTTCAGGGGAGGGAAAGCTCGCCGCAGGCGAGCAGGGTGGGGAGACCTCGATCCTCCTCGCCCTGGCCTGGTTTTCCCCACCCTGGCGCCTGTGGCGCCTGTCCCTCCCCTGAAGGGGAGGGCAATCGCATATGGCTTGTGGGCGGCCGAAAGGCCGTCAGTCAAACCGCAGAGATCGCGGAGATACGCGGAGGCTTTCCCCGTTTGTCATCCCGGTTTGGGCGTAGCCCAAGACCGGGACCCAACCCTCCGGTGCGTCGATGGTTGGGGGCCGGCCCCCGGCGAGCGGGGCCAGATAACAACCTCAGAGCACCGGATGGTTGGGTCCCGGTCTTCGCCTGCGGCGAAACCGGGATGACAATCGTGGAAGAGCTTCTCTGCGCATCTCCGCGATCTCTGCGGTTCATGAATCGGGCGGACAAGCCGCCTACATGCCATATGCGATTGCCCTGCCCTGAAGGGGAGGGATGAGTGGACGCTGACGCCCAGAAGCGCGCGGCCGGCGAGGCCGCCGCGGCGCTCGTCGAGAGCGGCATGGTGGTGGGCCTGGGCACCGGGTCGACGGCGGCCTGGTTCGTGCGCGCCCTGGCGGCGCGGAGGCTGGACATCGTGGGCGTGCCGACCTCGCAGGCGACGGCGGACCTGGCGTCGGGCCTGGGCGTCCGGCTGGGCGAACTGGGCGAGACCCGGGGCATCGACCTCACCGTCGACGGCGCCGACGAGATCGGGCCGGGGCTGTCGCTGATCAAGGGCGGCGGCGGAGCGCTGCTGCGCGAAAAGCTGGTGTGGGAGGCCTCGAAGTCGTGCGTCGTGATCGCCGACGCCGCCAAGCGTGTGGAAACGCTGGGGAAGTTCGCCCTGCCGATCGAGGTGGTCGCGTTCGGGCACAGGACCGTGCAGGCCCGCATCTGCGACGTGCTGGCCGAGTTCGACCTCGGCGTCGTGCCCAGCCTGCGCCGCAAGGACGGCCAGCCGGTGAGAACCGACGGCGGCAACCTTATCTATGACGCGCCCTGCGGGCGGATCGAGGAGCCGGCGGCCCTGGCGGCGGCGCTGAAGAGCGTCACCGGCGTGGTCGACCACGGCCTCTTCCTCGACCTGGCCGACAGGGCCCTGATCGGCACGGCGAGCGGTATCGTCGAGCTGGAACCTTAGGAGACGCCAGGTGGCGGACTACGATTACGACCTCTTCGTCCTGGGCGCCGGATCGGGCGGCGTGCGCGCGGCCCGGGTGGCGGCGGTCGCCGGCGCCAAGGTGGCGGTGGCCGAGGAGCACCGCGTCGGCGGCACCTGCGTGATCCGCGGCTGCGTGCCCAAGAAGTTCATGGTCTACGCCTCGGAATATTCGAAGCATTTCGATACCGCCCGCGGCTACGGCTGGGAGATCGGCGACACGCGCTTCGACTGGCCTACGTTCCTGATGGCCAAGGACAAGGAGATCGCCCGGCTTTCCGGCATCTACGTCCGAAACCTGCAGAACGCCGGCGCCGAGCTGTTCCACGGCAAGGCGGTGCTGAAGGACCGCCACACCGTCGGGATCGAGGGCGAGCGGACGGTCACGGCGAAGAAGATCCTGATCGCCACCGGCGGGCGGCCCTGGATGCCGAAGGAACTGGAGGGCGTCGAGCACGCCATCACCTCCAACGAGGCCTTCCACCTGGCCGAGCTGCCGAAGCGGATCGTCATCGCCGGCGGCGGCTACATCGCGCTGGAATTCGCGGGCATCTTCAAGGGCCTGGGCGTGGACACCACGGTGGTCCATCGCGGCCCCAACGTGCTGCGCGGCTTCGACGACGACATCCGTGCGCACATCGCCGAGGAGATGGAGCAGGCGGGGATCAGGATCCTGCTGGGCTGCCAGCACACCAAGCTGGAGAAGACCGCCACGGGGATCGTGAACCACTTCGACACCGGCCATAGCTGCGAGAGCGACGTGGTCATGTTCGCCACGGGCCGCGAGCCCTACACCGAGGGGCTGGGCCTGGAGGCCGCCGGCGTCGAGCTGGCCGCCAACGGGGCGGTGAAGGTGGACGAATTCTCGCGCTCGAACGTCGACAACATCTGGGCCGTAGGCGACGTCACCGACCGCATCAACCTGACGCCGGTGGCGATCCGCGAGGGCGAGTCCTTCGCCCGCACCGAGTTCCACGGCACGCCGATGACGTTCGACCACGAGATGGTGGCGTCGGCCGTCTTCACCCAGCCGCAGATCGGCTCGGTGGGCCTGTCGGAGGCCGACGCGCGGCACCGCTACGGCAAGGTCGACATCTACCTCTCCAAGTTCCGGCCGATGAAGGAGACCTTCTACGGCGGCCAGCAGCGGGCGCTGATCAAGCTGGTGGTGGAATGCGGGACCGAGCGCATCCTGGGCTGCCACGTCGTGGCGCCGGACGCCGGCGAGATCATCCAGATGGCGGCGATCGCGCTGAAGATGGGCGTGACCAAGCCGCAGTGGGACTCGACCTGCGCGGTCCACCCGACGCTGGCCGAGGAACTGGTGACCATGCGCGAGAAGTACGCCCCGCCGGCGCTGGGACAGGTGGCCTAGCGCCGCGAAGCCGCCTATCAGGGGCGCGATGACGGAGACGGGCGACCGGCTGGGAGCTTGGTGCGGCTGGGTGCTCGTGGGCGCCGCGGCGCTGACGCCGCTGCTCGCCTGGCTGGGACCCCTGGGCTTCGCGCCGCTGGTGGCGCTGGCGGGGCTGCTCTGCCTGCCGGCGCTCAGGGTGACCGAACGCGACCGGCCGCTGGCGATCCTGCTGCTCGCGGCCGTCGCCTGGGCGGCCGCCTCGACCTTCTGGACGCCGCACAGGGCGACCGGGCTGCAAGACAGCGTCGCGCTGAAGCTGGCGGCGCAGGTGGCGCTCTACTGGTCGGCGTGGCAGGGCGCGCGCCGCGCGGCGCCGGCGCAGCGGCGCCTGGCGCTCAAGGTCTTCGCCTGGGGACTGGCGGCGTACGGCGTGCTGCTGATCGTCGAGGGGCTAACGGGCGCCGCCGTCTACCGCGCGCTGCGCGACGCCATCCATGATCCGATCCGGCCCGACCTGGGCCGCAAGAACATCGCCCAGGGCAGCTTCGTGCTGGCGCTGCTGTGGCCCATCGCGGCGGCGGGCGGGGCCCGGGCGGGCGTATCGGGACTGCTGGCGATCCCGATGGCGCTCGGGACCGCGCTGCTCGCGCAGAACTTCCTGTCGGACGCGCCGGTGCTGGCGGTCGGCCTGGCGGTGGCGGTGGGCATCACAGTCTGGGTCTGGCCGCGCACGGCGCCCAGGACGCTGGCGGTGGTCGCCGCCGTGGTCGTGGTGGTGATGCCGCTGCTGATCCTCGTGGCGCTGAAGCTGGGGCTGGGCGCGCACCTGCCGGAGTCCTGGGCGCAGCGGGTGGGCTACTGGGGCTACGCCATCGCGCGCATCGCCGACCACCCCTGGCGCGGCTGGGGCCTCGACGCGAGCCGGGCGTTCAGCCCCCACATCCAGCTCCACCCGCACAACGGCCCGTTGCAGCTCTGGCTGGAGCTGGGCGTCCTGGGCGCGATCCTGGCGGCGCTGGTCCTGGCGTTCGTCGTGCGGCGCATCGCCCGCGACGAGCGCGCCCTGGTGGCGGCGGGGGCGGCGGGCACGGCGGCGGTCTATTTCTTCTTCGGCCTGATCAGCTTCGGGGTCTGGCAGGAGTGGTGGCTGGCGCTGGGGGCGCTGGCCGCCGTCATCGCGGCCCTGGCCGACGCGGAAGACGCCGAACGCCGCAGTTGAGCGGCAAAGGGTGACGCTTCGGCGCAATGTGGGTAAAACGCCCGGCCCGCCAAAGCCGGCGGTTATCGAGCAAGACCCATGACGGAACACTGGACGCCTGCATCCTGGAGAGGAAAACCCGCCAAGCACATCCCGTCCGACTACCCGGACATGGCTGAGCTCTCGCGGGTCGAGACCACCCTTCGCAAGATGCCCCCGCTGGTGTTCGCGGGCGAGGCGCGACGCCTGAAGGCGGCGCTGGCCGACGTGGTCGAGGGCAAGGCGTTCCTGCTGCAGGGCGGCGACTGCGCCGAGAGCTTCAAGGAATTCGCGGCCGACAACATCCGCGACACCTTCCGCCTGATCCTGCAGATGGCGGTGGTGCTGACCTTCGCCGGCGGCAAGCCCGTGGTGAAGGTGGGCCGCATGGCCGGCCAGTTCGGCAAGCCGCGCTCGTCGCCCGTCGAGACCATCGACGGCGTCGAGCTGCCCAGCTACCGCGGCGACAATATCAACGGCATGGACTTCACGCCGGAAAGCCGCACGCCCGATCCGCAGCGGCTGATCCAGGCCTACTCGCAGTCGGCGGCGACGCTGAACCTGCTGCGCGCCTTCGCGGGCGGCGGCTATGCCGACCTCTACAACATCCACCGCTGGACCCTGGGCTTCGTGGCCGACAGCCCGCAGGGCGCGCGATACCGCGAGCTCGGCGACAAGATCTCGGAGAGCCTGAGCTTCATGGAGGCCCTGGGCATCAACGCCCAGACGCACCCGACCATCCACCAGGTGGACTTCTTCACCAGCCACGAGGGCCTGCTCTTGGGCTACGAGGAGGCCATGACCCGGGTCGATAGCACCTCGGGCGAGTGGTACGACACCTCGGCGCACCTGCTGTGGATCGGCGAGCGCACGCGCCAGCTCGACGGGGCGCACGTGGAATACTTCCGCGGCATCAGGAACCCGATCGGCGTGAAGGTCGGCCCGACGCTGGAGCCGGACGAACTCCTGAAGCTCATCGACGTGCTGAACCCGAAGAACGAGGCCGGCCGGCTCACGCTCTACGGCCGCTTCGGCTACGACAAGATCGAGGGCCGGCTGCCGGCGCTGCTGAAGGCGACCAAGGGCGCGAACGTGGTGTGGGCGATCGACCCGATGCACGGCAACACGCTGACGGCCAACACCGGCTACAAGACCCGGCCGTTCGACCGGATCCTGTCGGAGGTGAAGTCGTTCATCGACCTCTGCAAGGCCGAGGGGACCCATCCCGGCGGCGTGCATCTCGAGATGACCGGCCAGAACGTCACCGAGTGCCTGGGCGGCGCGCGGGCGCTGAGCGAAGGCGACCTCGCCGACCGCTACCACACCCACTGCGACCCGCGGCTGAACGGTGAGCAGGCGCTGGAGCTGGCGTTCCTGGTCGCCGAGAAGCTGAAGGACGAGCGCGTCGACCTCCAGCAACGGATCGCCCAGGCGTTCTGACCTCCCCCGTCGCGACAGCGACGGCGGGAGGGGGACCGCACGCCGAGCCCGGCGCAAGCCGGGCGTAGAGCGGGTGGTGGAGGGGGCGAGCCTCCTCCACCGCGTCCGCGGCGGCCGATCGACTAGCCGAGCTTGAGGCTCGCCCCCTCCACCATTCGCTCTTCGCTACGCTCGGCGAACGGTCCGCCTCCCGCCGCTTCGCGGGGGGAGGTGAGGCGCCGCCGGCCTGTGCCTTCCGGGCCACGACGCACGGCAAAGGTTAACGGCGGCGACGCCGGCCTTGCCTGTTTTTGACGCGGGCGCCAGTGTCCGCGCCTCTTTGAAAACCCGAGCTTCACCGCCATGGACCGTTCCGCGGGCCAGGCGCCTGCGGACGCTCGCGGGCGCAGGAGCCCCGTCCGCACCGACCTCGACACGCTCCTGAAGCTCTCGGGGCCGGTCGTGCTCGCCCGCCTGGGCATCATGGCGATGGGGCTGGTCGACGCGATCGTGGTCGGCCGGTTCTCGGCGAAGGAGCTCGGCTACCACGCCCTGGGCTGGGCGCCGACCAGCGTGGTGCTGACCGCGGTGGTGGGCCTGCTGGCCGGCATCCAGGTGATGACCGCGCGGCGGATCGGGGAGGGGCGGCGCGACCTGACCGGCGCGGTGCTCCGGCGCGGGATCGTCTACGCGACGGCGCTGGGGCTGGCCTCGACCGTCGTCCTGGCCGTCGGCGGTCCGCCCCTGATGCACGTCATCGGCCTGGACGGGGACCTGGCGGACGGCGCGAGCCGGGTGCTGCTGGTCTTCTCGCTGTCGCTGCCCGGCTATGCGATCAGCGTGGCGTGCGCCTTCTGGCTGGAGGGGCTGTCGCGGCCCGGGCCGGCGGCGTGGTTCATGTGGGCGGCCAACGTCGTGAACCTGGGGCTGAACCTGCTGCTGGTGCCGGGCACGTTCGGGCTGCCCGCCATGGGCGCGGTCGGCGGGGCCTGGGCGACGACGGGGGCGCGGACGTTCCTGGCGCTGGTCAGCGTGGCCTTCATCCTGCGGATGGCCGAGGCGCGGGCGCTGGGGGTGTTCGACCGGCCCGAGCGCGACCGCCCGGCCGAGATCGAGCAGCGGCGGATCGGCTACGGCGCGGGCGTCTCGAACTTCTTCGAGGTGGCCGCCTTCGCGAGCCTGAACGTCATCGCAGGCTGGATCGGCGCCCTGGCCGTGGCCGCCTGGACGGTGGTGCTGAACGTGGCCGCGATCGTCTTCATGGTCCCGCTGGGCCTGGCGACCGGCGCGGCGGTGCTGGTGGGCAAGGCCTATGGCGCGCGCGATCCGGCGGGCGTGACGCGGGCGGGCGCGGTCTCGTTCGCGGTGACCTTCGCGTTCGGGGTGGCCGTGTCGCTGGCCATCTGGCCCAGCGCCGGCCTGATCGCCGGCGCCTATACGACCGACGCGGCGACGCTGGCGATGGCGATCCCGGCGCTGGTGCTCTCGTGCCTGTTCTATGCGCCCGACGCGCTGCAGGTGGTGACGGCGCAGTCGCTGCGGGCCCGCGGCGACGTCTGGCTGCCCACCGCCACGCACCTGACGAGCTACATCCTGGTGATGATGCCGCTGGCCTGGTGGCTGGCCATCCCGATGGGGATGGGCGTCATGGGCATGACCTGGGCGGTGATCGCCGCGAGCTTCCTGTCGGGCGGGCTGCTGCTGGGACGGTTCTGGATGCTGAGCCGGCGAGTGCTCTAGCCGGCCGCCGCATCTTGGAAGCCGTAGCGCTGCAGGTAGGGGTAGGCAGCGGTGAAGCCGGGCCGCTTGTCGGTGGCCGACTTCACCTCGGGGAGCCGCCAGGCGTTGGGCGTTCCCGGCGGAAGCGCCACGATGTTGGCGTCGCCGAGCGTGAGCGGCTTCCAGCTCTCGGCGCCTCCGACCTCCTCGCCCCGCGCGCGGCGCGCCTCGAGCGACACGAAGGGCGCGTAGAACCAGTACACCGAGTATCCGGCGAGCAGCATGGTCTGGATCACCGCGCCCGTCGCCTGCGGGTGATTGATCGCCGCCTCGATGAGCCAGACGGGGCGGATCTCGTGCAGCAGGCGCGGGGCGCCGCGAAGCGCCTCGGGGTCGTGCCCCTCCAGGTCCATCTTCACCAGCCGGGTGTCGGGCGGGGCGATCTCGTCCAGCGTCACCATCGGCGTCCGCACGGTCGGGAACTCGCCCGCGCGCGCGATGCTGAGCGTGCCGTAGTTCTGCTCGCCGATGAGCGGCGGATTGGGGAAATCGACCTCGCCGGAGGTCCCCCCGGCGGCCGCGCGCACCACGAAGACGTTCGACAGGAGGTTGCGGGCGGCGTTGACGGTCAGGACGTGGGCGAGACCGCCATGCGCCTCGATGGCCTTCACCTGCCAGCCCGGCCGGGCCTTGGCGAAGGGCAGTCCGATGGACCCGATGTTGGCGCCGGCGTCGATCAGGACGCCCGTCTCCTCGACGGCATGGTCGATCAGGAAGTCGGCGATGCAGCGCGCGAATTCGCCGTACCGCATCAGCGAATCGCCGATCGCGGAGTCCTGCGCGGGGAACTGCAGGTCCAGGCCATATGCGACGGCGCGGCTGAGCATCGCTACGGTCTAGCCCAGGACCCCGGGCCAGGCCACCCCGTCAGGTCAGCGGCCCCGGCAGCGCGAAGGCGACCACGCTGTCGCCGCGCTTGGTGTTGCTCTTGCCATGGCCGCCGGCGGCGATGACGACATACTGGCGGCCTTTCCAGACGTAGGTCATCGGCGTGGCCTGGCCGCCGGCCGGCAGGCGGCCCTTCCAGAGCTCCCGGCCGCTCGCGCCGTCGAAGGCGCGCAGGTAGTCGTCCATGGCCGCGCCGATGAAGACGAGACCGGACGCCGTGGCCACCGGCCCGCCGGCGTTGGGCACGCCGACGTTCCCCAGCAGGAGCTGCGAGCCCGGCGCCAGGTCGCGCGTGGTGCCGAGCGGAACCTCCCACAGCACCTTGCCGGTGCGCATGTCGACCGCGTGCAACTGCCCCCACGGCGGCGGGTTGCAGGGCAGGCCCAGCGGCGACAGCAGCACCTCGCGCTTCATGCCGTAGGGCGCGCCCCTCTGGGCCGAAACCTCCTTGCCCATCTCGGCCTGCTTCGTGGCCTGCACCTTGTCGACCGGGATCAGGGTGACCCGGTGCAGCGCGCTGGAGGTGTTGACGTAGACCACCTGCCGGCCGGCGTCGAAGGCGAGGCCGCCCCAGTTCACGCCGCCGCCGGTGAACGGGTAGAGGATCGTCCCCTGCGTCGAGGGCGGCGTGTAGATGCCTTCGTGCCGCGCGCCCCGGATCAGCTCGCGGCACTTGCCGCGGTCCCAGGGCGTCAGGCCATAGGCGTCCTTCTCCGAGATCTTCGTGGGCGAGAGCGGCTTGGGCGCGATGGGGAACGGCTGGGTCGGCGACAGCGGCTCGCCCGGCGCGCCGCCCTGGGGCGCGGGGCGCTCCTCCACCGGGATCACCGGCGCGCCGGTGTCACGCGCCAGGGTGAAGATCAGCCCCTGCTTGGTGGCCTGGATGACGGCGGGCGTCGTGCGGCCGCCGTAGCCGACGTCGGCCAGGGTCGGCTGGGCGGGGATGTCGTAGTCCCAGATGTCGTGGTGGACGGTCTGGAAGCTCCAGCGCGGCTGGCCGGTCGCGGCGTCCAGCGCCACCACCGAGTTCGCCATGCCGCCGTTGCCGGGGCGCAGGCCGCCGAAGAAGTCGGGGCTGGCGCTGGAGGTGGGCAGGAAGACGAGGCCGCGGGCCGGGTCGGCCGACATCGGCGCCCAGACGTTGGCGGCGCCGGCCTTCACGCCGGGGCCGGCGTTGGCGAGCGGATCGAACGCCCACTTCGGCGCGCCGGTGCGCGCGTCATAGGCGCGGACCACGCCCGAGACCTCCTCGACCCGCTGGTTGTCGTCGATGGACGAGCCCACCACGATCACCCCGTTCACGATCACCGGCGGCGAGGTGATCTGCATCTGGCCCTTGCGTTCCAGCAGCACGCCCTGGCCGACGTCGACCGTGCCGCCCTTGCCGAAGCCCGTGCAGGGGGCGCCGGTGGCGGCGTCCAGGGCGATCAGGCGACGGTCCACGGTGGGCAGGAAGATGCGCGCGGCGCAGGCGGCGCCGGCCGGCGCCTCCGGGTCGGCCCAGTAGGTCACGCCCCGGCAGATGTTGTCGTTCGGGTAGTGGACGCTGTCGTCGATCCCGGGGTCGTGCGCCCAGAGCTCCTTGCCCGTGCCGGGATCGAGGGCCGAGACGCGGTTGAACTGCGAGCAGACGTAGAGCCGCCCGCCGGCCAGGATCGGCGTGTTCTCGAACGCGGCGTGCTCGATCGCCTTCGGGTGGCGGGCGAGGTCGCCGGTGGAATAGGTCCAGGCGACCTTCAGGCCGGTGACGTTGGCGGGCGTGATCTGGGCGGCGGCGGAATAGCGCTGGCCGCCCGCGTCGCCGCCGTAGAACGGCCAGTCGACATCGGCCGCCGCCTTCACGGGCTGGGCGGGCTCCCCGGCGCAGGCGGCGGCGAGGACGAGGAGGCTGGCGGAGACGAGGGCGCGGACAGGCAGGGGCATTCGGTGGAACCTCGGCGCGGAAGCGATGCGCGGAGGTCACGATAGCGCGCTCCTGGAGCCAACCGGCAAGTGACGGATGGCGGGCTCGCCGGGACGCGCGGCGGTCGCGCGCGGGACGGCCGGCGGAGCGGCGGGGACGAGCGGTGGGGCTCCTCCCTCTTCGAACGTCATGGCCGGCCTTGTGCCGGCCATCCAGACGCGCGGGCGTGTCCGGGCGCCCCGTGGCCGGCGCCGCTGCGGACGCTCGACGATCGGTGTTCATGGGTGGCCGGCACAAGGCCGGCCATGACGTTCAGGGGTGGCGGAACGGTGGCTAAACCCCCGCGCCCAGGATCCAGCCTTCCTCGCGTTCGGCGTCGAGGACGACGTCGGCGGCGGTGTCCTTCGGGGGTGCGAAGAGGGCGCCCAGCTTGTTGGCCTCGTCCAGGCGGGCGAAGTGCTCGGCGGTGGTGCGCACCTGGGTCAGGTCCTTCACTTCGCCCGGCGCGCCCTGCGGCTTCAGGAGCGAGGGGTAGACCTCGGCCATCACCACGTCGACCCCGTCGAGGTCGGCCTCGGTCAGCGTCTTGAAGCCGGTCTCGAACGGCCAGGCCTTCACACCCTCGCCGCGGGCGAGCTTCAGGCGGCGCACGAACGGGATGCCCAGGATCGCCTGACCGCCGACCGAGCCGTTGTAGTAGAGCTTCCAGATCGAGGCCGCGCCCTTGGCCGCCAGGTCGGCGTGGCGGAACTCGGGCAGGTCGCCCGGCCCGTGGTCGCGGGTCTTCTTCGGTTGCAGGGTGGTCAGCGCGTCCTTGGGCGGGCAGCCCCAGAAGGGGAACGGGCCGCCGGTCATGCGCCGGTTGATCTCGGAGCCGACGCCGAAGCGGTTGTTGGTGTTGTCGGCCTTGTCCTTGACCATCCTGTTGAGCTGGTCCCAGGCCGCACGCCAGGGCTCGTCGCCGGGCAGGCTGAGCGAGGCGGCGAACCCGCGCGGGAAGCCCAGCGGGAAGTCGAAGCCCAGCAGGCAACGCTCGCCGCGCTTCTTCAGGTCGTCGAGGACCGCGGTCAGCCGCGTCTCGGCTTCGGCGCGGGTCGAGGGGTTGTAGCTCTCGAACGCCATGCGGAAGCGGATGTCGCGCTTCAGCACGCCGATCCAGATGGAGTCGGCGCCCGTCGTCGGCTTGGCCGCGGCGCTCCAGTCGACGATCACATAGGCGCTGAACAGGCGCGGCACGTTGGGGGCTCCAGGCCTCGGGGGGAGGACGATGCGTTCTACGCCATCCCTCCTCTTTAGGGGAGGGACAGCTCGCCGGAGGCGAGCAGGGTGGGGAGACAAGGCCAGTCACCAGGCGCCGGGGATGATCCACACATCCCCACCCGTCTCGCGACGCTCGACACCCTCCCCTGAAGAGGAGGGATCAGAGTTTGACCAGCATCTTGCCGAGGTTCTCGCCCTTGAAGAGGCCGAGGAAGGCGTCGGGGGCTTTGTCGATGCCTTCGAAGACGGTCTCCTTCCAGGTGACCTTGCCGTCCTTCACCCAGCCGGAGAGGTCGCTGAGGAACCTGGGCATCAGGTCCCAGCTCGACGAGACGATGAAGCCCTCCATGCGGAGCTGCTTGCCGACCATCATGACGAGGTTGCGCGGGCCGGCCGGCATCTCGGTGGCGTTGTACATGGAGATCGCGCCGCACAGCGCGAAGCGGGCGAAGGGGCGCGCGGCGGTGAGCGCGGCCTCCAGGTGCTCGCCGCCGACGTTGTCGAAGTAGACGTCGATGCCGCCGGGCGCGGCCTTCATGAGCGCGGCGGTGAGGTTGGTCTCGGCCTTGTAGTCGATGACCTGATCGGCCCCGATCGACTTCAGGAACGCGACCTTTTCGGCCCCGCCGGCCGAGGCGATGACCGTGTGGCCCTTGGCCTTGGCGATCTGCACCACCATCGAGCCCACGGCGCCCGCGCCGCCGGAGACGAAGACGATGTCGCCGTCCTTCAGCGCCGCGATCTTGAGGAGGCCGGCATAGGCGGTGAGGCCGGGCATGCCGGCGGCGCCCAGGAACGCCTGGGGCGGCAGGCCCATGGGGTCCAGCTTCTGCACCTGGGCGGCGGGCGCGTTGAAGCCTTCGCGCCAGCCGAAGCCGGACTGCACGAGGTCGCCCGGCTTGAAGGCGGGGTCGTTGGAGGCGGTGACCTCGCCGACCGCGCCGCCCTCCATGGCCTTGCCCAGCGCGAAGGGCGGCGTGTAGCTCTGCACGTCGTTCATGCGCCCGCGCATGTAGGGGTCGACCGTCATCCAGGTGTTGCGCACCTGGACCTCGCCGGCGCCGGGCGCGGGCAGGTCGACGCTGGCCAGCTCGAAGTTGTCGGCGGTGGGCAGGCCGTTCGGGCGGCTCTTCAGGCGGATCTCGCGCACGGTCGTCATAGGTCGTCCTCCCGGCCGGGTTCGCTCCCGGCGTTCAAACGGTTGTATGACCTCGCGCGGGTGGCGTCGAGCGCGCGTCGCGTGGTAGGGCCGCCGCCATGACGTTGCGCGGCGGTGTGATCGGGGCAGGGGTGTTCGGCGGCTATCACGCGCGGCAGTACGCGCGGATCGCGGGCGTCGACTTCGTGGGCGTATTCGACACCCATCCGGACCGGGCGGCCAGGGTGGCGATGCCGCTGGGCGGCCGCGCGTTCGCCGGGCTGGACGAACTGCTGGCGCAGGTGGACGTGGTGACCGTGGCCTCGCCGGCCACCGTCCATGCCGAACAGGCGCTGGCGGCCATCGCGGCGGGCAGGCACGTCTATGTGGAGAAGCCGGTCGCGGTAAGCGTCGCCGACGCCGAGCGGGTGCGGGCGGCGGCCGCGAAGGCGGGCGTGATCGTCGCCTGCGGCCATCAGGAGCGGGTGGTGTTCCAGGCCATGGGCCTGCTGGACGCGCCCGAACAGCCGCTCTTGCTGGAAGCCGTGCGCCACGGCCCGCCGTCGGACCGCAGCCGCGACGTCTCCGCCGTACTGGACCTGATGGTGCATGACATCGACCTGGCGCTGGCCATCGCCGCCTCGGACCCGGCGACCGCCGAGGCCGAGGGGCATCGCGCCGACGACGGCGTCTGGGACCAGGTGCGGGCCGAGGCCAGCTTCGAGAGCGGGTTCACCGCGATCTTCGACGTCTCGCGCCGGGCTGAGGCGCGGCATCGGACGATGCGGGTGGTCTATCCCTCGGGCGAGGTCGCCATCGACTTCATGGCCCGCACGTTCCGCAACACCACGCCGTTCGCGCTGAACCCCGACTTCGCCGACACGCCCGCCGCGCAGGACCCGCTGGGCGCCAGCGTCGAGGGGTTCCTCGCGGCCGTGCGCGGCGAGGCCCCCCGGCCGGTGGTGGACGCCGCCGAGGCCACGGCGGCGCTGGACCTGGCCATCGCCGTGGAACAGGCGTTGGAAGACGCCGGGTAAACGCCTTAAATTCCCGCTCATCCCGGGATGAGCGGAGATGAGCATGGCCAGCGCCTACGACTTCACGTTCGACAAGATCGGCGGCGGGCCGCTGCCGCTCAGCACCTTCAGGGACAAGGTGGTGCTGGTGGTGAACACCGCCTCGAAGTGCGGGCTGACGCCGCAGTACGACGGGCTGGAGAAGCTCTACTCCGACTACAAGGACAAGGGCCTCGTGGTGCTGGGCGTGCCCTGCAACCAGTTCATGGGCCAGGAGCCGGGGACCGAGAAGGAGATCGAGACCTTCTGCTCGACCACCTTCGGCATCGACTTCCCGATGACGTCCAAGGTCGACGTGAAGGAGGCGGGGCGGCATCCGTTCTACGCCTGGGCCGAGCAGGCGCTGGGCGAGCCCGCCGTGCCGGTCTGGAATTTCCACAAGATCCTGATCGGCAAGAACGGCGAGGCCCTGGAGGCCTTCGGTCCGCGCACCGAGCCGCAGGACGCGGGCCTGGTCGCGGCGATCGAAAAGGCGCTTTAGCCCACGGGCGGCCCACGAAGAAGCGCCCGACCGCTTCCGGCCGGGCGCCCGTTTCCGTCGACGCCTGGGGCGCCGATCAGAAGAACTTGTACTGCAGTTCGATGCCGTAGGTGCGCGGCGGGGTCAGCGGATAGGTGCTGGCCGGGTTGTTTCCGGGCAGGTCGGGCCGCGCGTCCTGCACGACGTTGACGATCGGCGCGCCGGCGGGCGGCGTGTAGATCGAGCCGGCCCGACGCGACGCGCCGGCGCCGCCTTCGTAGCCGATGTCGTCGAACAGGTTCTTCACGAAGGCGATGACCGTGGTCTTGCGGTCCTTGGCCTTCCAGGTGAGGCGGGCGTCCACCTGATCCCACGATGGCGACTTGTAGTAGTCGCGGTCGAAGATCGAGCCGAACTGGCTGTCGCGCCACGTGTAGCTGACCGAGCCCGTGAGCGAGGAGCCGTCGCTGAAGGGATAGGTGTAGTTCACGTTGACCGCGATCTTGTGCTTGGGCGAGTTGGGCAACTGGTAGCCCTTCAGGTTCTGCACCCGCTGGAAGCCGCCGTTCGGGTCGGGCGAGCCCGAGACCTGGGTGGTGGCCCCCGCCGCGTTCACCACCGGACGCGGGCTGGTGTAGACGTCGGCCGCGCAGGTGGTGGTGGTGTCGCCGTAGGCGATCGCACGGCAGAGCGAACGGTCGGTGATCGGCCGCGCGCCGGGCGCCAGCGCCGCCGGGTCGGCGGGGTCGATCGCCGCGCCTTCGGTGACGTAGGCGTCGAGGTACGAGTAGTTGGCCAGGATCTGCAGGTTCTCGATCGGCTGCCAGATCGTCTCGATCTCGATGCCCTTCGAGGTGGCCTTGGGCACGTTGTAGAAGATCGACTGCGTGACCGCGACCGCGCCCGAGGTGTTGACGATCGTCAGCGGGATCTGGGCGTTGGAGTAGTCGTAGTAGAAGGCCGCGATGTTGGCCTGGAGGTTGCGGCCGACGTTCTTCTTCAGGCCGACCTCGAAGGCTTCCACCTTCTCCTCGCGCGTTTCCGGATTGGGCGAGAAGCCCACGTCGATGCCGATCCGGAAGCCGCCCGGCTTGTAGCCGTGGGAGTAGCGGGCGAAGGCGTTGGTGTCCGGGTCGGGATCCCACTTCAGGGTGACGTTGCCGGTCACCTCCTGCCACTCGTCCTTGAGGTAGCGGGTGGCGAAGCCGTTCGTCGCGTCGAAGACCGTGGGCGTGATCACGCCCTTCGGCAGGGTCGCGCCGGAGGCCCACTGGTTCTCGGTAATATCGACCACCGGGATGCCGCCGGCGACGGCGCCGTTCAGCTCGGGCGCGGCGAAGCAGCCGGCGACCTGGTAGCAGAGCAGGCGGCCGCGCTCGATGCCTTCCTTCTTGTCGATCGAGTAGCGGATGCCGCCGCTCAGCGTGAAGGTGTCGATGAACTCCCAGTCGACCTGGGCGTAGGCGGCGCGCGAGCTGATGTCGAACTCGGGATAGGTGTCGAAGATCCGCCGGTTCGGGTTGGCCGCGCAGACGTTGCCGCGCTGAGCGCACAGGGCGGTCGGCACGCCGAACGGCCCTTCCACCCGCGGCTCGTCCACCAGGTAGGTGTAGACCGGCTGGCCGTAGCTTTCCTTCCAGTAGTAGAGGCCCGCCAGCCACTGCACCGGGCCGTCATGCGTCGAGACGAGGGTGACCTCGTTCGACAGCCAGGATTCCTCTTCCTGGTAGTTGAAGGCGTAGCGCGGGTTGACCACCGCGTTGTTGGCGCCGGTCGCCGACGGCAGGGTGTAGCGCAGGATCGGCGCGGTCTGGTCGACCGGCGTCGGCCCCTGCAGGTAGTAGTGGTAATGCACCGCGCCCAACTGGTAGCGCAGGTCGAAGCCGGTGAAGTGGTAGGTCCACTCGCTGGCGAAGATGTAGGTGCCGTTCAGGTCCACGTCGTAGGGCACCGTGGAGGCGATCTTCCGCGGGTTGGTCAGGGCGGGGTTCACGCAGCCCATGGGGCTGGCGTTCAGCACGTTGGTGGCGTTGCCGCTGCAGCCGTAGCCGGGCTGGAGCGTGATGCCGGCGTTGGCCGCCTCGAACGTCGGATAGACCGCCGGCGTCCAGGTGCCGCGGGCGCCGGGGCCGCCGCCGCCGTTGCGCCACTCGATCCAGGTCAGCTTCATCCAGCCGTCGAAGTTCGCGCCGATGTCGAACTTCAACTGGCCCTCGACGATGTTGGTGTTGATGACGTTGCCCTCGTCGGGCTGGCCCGGGATGATGTTGTCGATCCAGCCCTTGGACTGCTTCTCCCAGTTGGCGGCCAGGCGGAAGGTGACGCCGTCGATGAACGTCGGGCCCGAGATCGCGCCTTCCAGGACGTGGTGGTTGTAGTTCTGGTACTGGCCGCGGACCTCGCCGTACCATTCATCGGTCGGCCGCTTCGAGACCAGGTTGATGGCGCCGCCGATGGCGTTCCGGCCATAGAGCGTGGCCTGGGGCCCGCGCAGGATCTCGACCCGTTCGAGGAAGAGGGGCGTCTTGCCCGCCTCCACCGTCGAGGTGGTGTAGATGCCGTCCGAGTAGACCGAGACCGAGGCGTCGGCCGCGTGGACGTTGTTGGTCCGGCCCACGCCGCGCAGGCTCACCCGATCGGTCTGGGTGGAGTATTGAAGGCCGGGCGTGAAGTTGGTCAGGTCGAAGACCGACTGGATGCCGATCAGGTCGCGCTTCTCGGCCGTGAAGGCCGAGATCGCGACGGGCACGTCCTGCAGGCTCTGTTCGCGCCGCTCGGCCGTCACCACCAGCTCTTCGATGGTGTTCGAGGCGGCCGAAGACTGGGCCTGGGCGGACGTTGCGCCCATCGCCGCGGCCAGCAGGGCGCTGGACGCAAGCAAGCTGTGCTTGAGTTTCATGGTATTCCCTCCCCGCAGTTCTCTCCGGGCGGGCGCGTGATTGCGCTTCTTCCCGGTCTCCAAAGCGAAACGGCCCGCCCCTTTGCGGGGGCGGGCCGTTCGGAACTCAGAAGAACTTGTAGCGCAGCTCCAGACCGTAGGTCCGTGGCGGCGTGTTGTAGTAGGTCTTCCGGATACCCTGGATGCAGTAGATGGTGCCGACGCTGCCCGCGGCCGGGTTGGCCGCCCCCTGGGCGACGGGGCTGCAGGCCAGGCCCGCAGGGTTCGCCCCGTAGAGCAGGTTGGTGACCTGGCCGTCGACCCGGTAGCCGGTCGCGCCCTGGTCGTAGCCGATCTTGTCGAAGATGTTCTTCACATAGCCGATGATCTCGAACTTGTCGTCCTTGGCCTTCCAGAGCAGGCGGGCGTCCACCTGGTCCCAGGTCGGCGACTTGTTGTACCAGCGCTCGAACAGGGCCCCGTAGGCGTTGTCGCGCCAGGAGTAGGACACGCTGGCGGTCAGCGAGCCGGGCTCGAAGTCCCAGGTGTAGTTCGCCGCGATCGCGATCTTGTTCCGCGGCGCGTTGGGCAGGTCGTTGCCCTTCAGGCTCTGGATCCGCTGGAAGCCGCCGCCGGGCAGGCCCAGCGTGGGCTCGTCCAGCACGCAGTCGCCCTGGACGGCGGCGCCGCCGGCCTGGCACTCCGCGAGCGTGTGGATCGGCTTGGCGCCGGGCTGGGCCGCGGTCGGGTCGACGGTGTCGACGGCGAAGCCCTTGGTGATCTCGGCGTCGATGTAGGAGTAGTTGGCGATGATCTGCAGGTTCCGGATCGGTTGCCACAGCACCTCGACCTCGACGCCCTGCGAGCGCGACTTCGGGGTGTTGTAGAACGAGGTCGTCCCCTGGCTGATGGTCTGGCCCATCAGGCTGCCGGTCTGCACGACCGAGATCGGGATCTGCAGGTTCTGGTAGCTGTAGTGGTAGAGCGCCACGTTGGTCTGCAGCGTCCGGCCGAAGGTCTTCTTCAGGCCGAGCTCGAAGGCGTCGACCGTCTCTTCCTTCGAGTAGGGCAGGAAGCTCAGCACCGTGAAGATGCCGATGTTGAAGCCGCCCGAGCGGTAGCCGCGCGCGTAGCTGGCGTAGCCCAGCGTATCGTCGTCGGGGTGCCACTCGACCTTGGCGGTGCCGGTGACGGCCGACCATGAGGCGTCGTACTTGCGGGTCGCAAAGCCCGTGGTCGGGTCGAAGGTGGTCGGCCCGTCGACGCCCTTCGGGATCACGTCGATGCCCGTGCCGCTGCCGGCCGCGACGACGGTGTTCACCCCGGTGAGGTCGAGCGGGATGAGCGCGAACTCCGGCGCGAGGCCGCCCAGGCAGGCGGGCAGGCCCAGGCAGAGCAGGCGCGCCTTCTCGGTCCCGTACTTGCGGTCGTGCGAGTAGCGCAGGCCGCCGGTCAGGGTGAGCTGGTCGCCCAGGTCGTAGCTGGCCTGGCCGTAGAAGGCGTACGAGGTGTTGCTGACCGACGGGCGGTTGTCGAACCGCCGGCCGATGCCGGCCGGGCAGGTGACCGGCGTGGCCGCGACGCCGGCGCCGTCCAGGCAGACGCCGAACGGGGGCGAGATGTTCCACCCGGCCTGCCGCGGATCCTCGATGGTGTGGACCGGCTGGCGGTAGTGCTGGTGGTAGTAGTAGGCGCCGGCGATCCACTGGAACGGCCCCTCGGTCGTCGAGACGATGTTCAGCTCGTTCGAGATGAAGCCGTTGCGCTCCTGGTAGTCGAAGCGTTCCTGGGGATAGACCGTCGTGGCCGCGCCGACCGTGTATTGCAGGACGCCGGGGTCCTGGCTGCCGCCGGGGGTCGTGCCCTTCAGGTGGTACCAGTACCGGACGCCGCCCAGGATGTACTTAATGTCGAAGTTGTCGGCGTGGTACGTCCAGTGGCTGGCCACCGTGTAGGCGTTCGGAACGCGCACGTTGTAGGTGTTCGGCCGGTTGATCTTCCACGGGCTGTCGTAGGAGACGTTGCGGCAACCGTCGGGGCTGGCCAGGACGACGTTCGTCGCCAGGCCCGAACAGCCGAAGCCCGGGTTGAAGTGGGTGGCTTCCGAGTAGAACTCGGTGATGTCGAAGGCGTCGGCGCCGTTCGGGTTGGTCGCTGAGCGAAGCGCCTTCCTGCTGCCGTCGAGGTTGAAGATCTCGGGCGACCAGCCGGCCGACTGCGAGCCCGGCCCGCCGGCGCCGTGACGCCAGTTCGTGAAGCCGAACTTGGACCACATCTCCAGCTTCTCGCTGAACTGCACGTCGATCTGGGCTTCGGCGTAGAAGCTGTCGAGCACGTTGCCTTCGCTGGGCATGCCCGGGACGGTGTTCTTGATGTAGCCCTTGCTCTGCCGCTCCCAGTTGACGGCGAGGCGCGCCTTGACCTTGTCGTTGAGCGGGCCGGAGACGGCGCCCTCCAGGATCGAGCGGTTGTAGTTGCCGTAGGTGGCGCGCACCTCGGCGTAGGGACTGTCGGTCGGGCGCCGCGAGAGGATGTTGATCGCGCCGGCGATGGCGTTGCGGCCGTAGAGGGTGCCCTGCGGACCCCGCAGGATCTCGACCCGGTCGAGGAACAGGGTGGAGGAGCCTGCGCGCACCGCGAAGGTCTCGTAGACGCCGTCGGCGTAGTTGGCGACCGAGGCGTCGGCCGACAGCACGTTGGTGAGGCGGCCCAGGCCGCGCAGCGACACGCGGTCGGTCGATGTGGAGTACTGCAGGCCCGGCGTGAAGTTCGTCATGTCCTGGATGGACTGGATGCCGACGATGTCACGCTGTTCGGACGTGAACGCCGAGATCGCGACCGGCACGTCCTGCAGGCTCTGCTCGCGCTTTTCCGCGGTGACCACCAGCTCGGCGATCGTGTTCGTCGAACTGGACTGAGCGTGAGCCGACGTGCCGACCACGGCGGCCAGCAACCCGCTGGACGCCAACAAGCAATGCCTGAACGTCATCTGAACTGCCTCCCCGCAGCCTTTGTTGTGGCGCTATTCGCTGCGCTTGACGGGCAAGCTGAAGCAGGCGTGACAGGTCGTCAACGCAAATGCGGTGAGTGAACGATGATAACTAAATAAGACTCACTTATGTCGAGGAGTCGGTGAAAGCAGCACCCGTCATGTGTCCTTGTAACGACAGTAGTTTTGAGCAATGATCGGGACGTTTCTGACTTTGTTCATCCCAATATCAACCTAGGGGCGCGCCGACGGCGCGCCTTCTTTGTTTTACGATGGCCTCATTATCGCCGCGGATGGCCGGAATTTCGCAAATGCGAAACAGACAGAAACCTTATGAAATAAGGCTTCGCCGATTTCTGGGATATCCGCGATATCTGCACTGCAACATGAAATTGGAACGCGTTGCAAGACCACTCGTAAAAGGCGAGCTGGCGGCCCCGGGGCGGTCGGCGCGTCCACCCGCCGCGGGCCGTCCCTGAGACCTCCGGAACGTCGCGGAGGCCCTGGGCCGGGCGGCATCGTCTCAACGTGGGCGACTCATGAAGGCCATCGGCCTTCCCGGCGGGATGAGCGCCGGGTCAGGGCAGGGCGGCGACCCCGAAGGCGTAGGGGTGGCCAAGGGCGATGGCGGCGGCGACGGCGAGGCCCAGGGCCGGCTTCCACCAGCCGATCTCGCCCAGGCTGAGGCGCTGGCGGCCCGACAGGATCGCCGCGAAGGGGATGTTCGAGGTGCGCGCGGCGAAGGCGTCCCACGCCGGCCCCAGCGCCCGCCGGCGCTTGGCGTCGATGCTGCGGGTCCCGTAGACGGCCAGGACCAGCATCGAGCCGAAGAGGACGAGGCTGGCCCGGTCGCCGTTCACCAGCAGATGGCCGGCGGCCCAGATCGCCACGCCCCAGAGGAACGGGTGGCGGGTGACGCGCAGCATGCCGCGCACGATGTCGGGATCGTCCAGCGCCGCCTCGCTGCGCACCGCGGTCGGGTTCCTGGTGGCGACGCCGATGACGATGAAGACGAACGCCACGACCTGCAGCACGAGCTGGACCGTCCGCGTCGCCGGCGTGACGCCCCAGTACGCGACGTTGTCGACGGCGCCCCGCGCCTCGGCGAAGCCCCAGCCCAGCCAGCCGAGGCCGGCGAAGGAGGCCAGCACGAACAGGCCCATGTACGGGCCCTCGCCGATCCGGGCGATCAGCCCGTCGCGCAGGCGCGTGCCCGAGACGAGGAGGTGCAGCAGGACGAAGAAGAGGGCGGCGGCGATCAGGTTGGACATCGGGGGCTCCTTCCGGACCGGCAGAGACTGACGGATAAATTTACATCGTCAAGTTACGGCGTTCTCGGGATCGTCTTCCGATGCGTCGTCGCCGTCCTCCGTGAACAGCGGCGCGGGCGGCGTGCGGGGCGGGGAGGTGCGTATGGCGGCCGGGCGGACCGGCGCCGCGGCCGGCGCGTTAGCCACGCCCTGGCCGGCGCGGCGCAGGATGGACTCCATCCGCGCCATCCAGCGGTTGGCTTCGCCCAGCGCCTCGGGCGCGTCCATGCGCTTCGGAACGCCGTCGTCCTCGGGCCGCCAGAGGTCGAGCGCGAAGTCCGGGTGGGTCGGGTCGTCGAAGACGAAGCGCAGGCGCACGCGCTCCTGCGGCTCGGCCAGTTGGTCCAGCGCCCGGCGCGCCTCGCCGCGGAAGGCGCGGGCGGCGACGGCGCGGTCCACGATCAGCTCGACGCCCACCAGCTCGGTCAGCCGGTAGGCGAGGCGCCAGCCGCCCTTGTCCCAGGCGACGACGACCGTGCCCGCCGAGAGGTCGAAGCCGATGCCGGCGCCGCGGCCGCGCGCGATCAGCATCGGCTGTGGCGCGGCGCCGTTCAGGCCGGCGGCGAGGGTGCGCCGGACCCGGCGCGTCTCGTCGAGGAACCAGGCGAAGGCCGCGCCGACGAGGGTCAGCGCCCCGCCGGCGAGCGCGAGCAGCGTCAGGAGCCGCGCGGCCTCGTCCATGGCGCCTGAGCCTAAGCCGAGTCGCCGCGGATCACCGGTATGTGCGGCGCGGAGTCCAGCGGCGCGAGGCCGGCGAGGCGCGGATCGTCGGCGATCTCGACCTCGCGCCGGAAGGGCTGGAAGCCCGAGCGCATGTAGAACCGCGGCGCGTTCGGGTGGTCGAGCGTGCAGGTGTGGACCCAGAAGCGCCGGATCGGCCGCGACCAGGCCCGCTCGACCGCGCGGTTCATCATCCAGCGCGCCGCGCCGCCGCCCACCAGGCCCGGCGAGACGCCGAAATAGGCCAGTTCGCAGGTGTCGGGCTGGCGGAAGTCGAGCTCCAGGATGCCGGTCTCGCCGCCGGGCGCCGCCAGCCGCCAGACCTCGACGCGCGGATCGCGGATCGCCGCCAGCAGGGCCTCGCGCGGCATGACCAGGCGCGTGAACCACAGCCAGTCGCGTCCCACGGCGGAATAGAGCGCGAGGTAGTCCTCCGCCGCGGGGCTCGCCAGGCGCTCCAGCGTCCAGTCGAGGCCATCCGCCTCGGGCCGCGGCGGCGGCTTCGCGAACATCTCCAGCGAGGTGACGACGGCGGCGATCTTGCCGTCCGGGACGTCGTGGAAGCCGTCGGCGAGCATGCTCAGGCGTCGAGCTCGACGACGAGGGGGACGTGGTCCGACGGCTTGTCCCAGGCGCGCACGTGCTTGTGGATCGCCACGCCCGCCAGCAGGTCGGCGGCCTGGGGCGAGAGCAGGGCGTGGTCGATGCGGATGCCGTTGTTCCGCTGCCACGCGCCGGCCTGGTAGTCCCAGAAGGTGAAGGCGCCCTCGGCGCCGTCGGCCTGCAGGTAGGCCTCGGTGAGGCCGAGGTTCTTGAGCGCCCGGAACGCCCGGCGCGTGGCCGGCTGGAAGAGGGCGTCGTCCTGCCAGTTGTTGGGGAAGGCCGCGTCGCGCGGCTCGGGGATCACGTTGTAGTCGCCGGCCAGCACGAACGGCTCCTCCCAGGCCAGCAGGGCGCGGGCGTGGGCCTCGAGGCGGGCCATCCAGGCCATCTTGTAGGCGTACTTCTCCGTGCCGGCCGGGTTGCCGTTGGGCAGGTAGATCGAGGCCACGCGCACCGGCTGCGGACCCGACACGACCGCCTCGATGTAGCGGGCGTGGTCGTCGGCGTCGTCGCCCGCATCGGGCAGGTGGGGGAGGCCGCGGCGCACGTCCTCCAGCGGGGCCTTCGAGAGGAGGGCCACGCCGTTGTAGGTCTTCTGGCCGTGGACGGCGACGTTATAGCCAAGGCGCTCAAAGGCTTCGGCGGGGAACCTCTCGTCCACGCACTTGATCTCCTGGAGGCAGGCGACGTCGGGCCTGGCCTCCTCGAACCAGCGGACGACCGTCTCCAGCCGGGCGTTGACCGAGTTCACGTTCCAGGTGGCGATGCGCATCGAGGGCTCCGGTTGCGCAGGGCAGGCTAGTGGCGGCCGCGCGCCGCCTCAAGGGTTGCCCGGGCGATGGGCGAACCGGCTTGACCGTGCGGATCGCGCGTGGGTCCATCCGGCCGAGGGAGGCCACATGCGACGGCGGCGGGAGATGACGATTCGGCTGGCCCTGGCGGGCGCCATGGCGCTCGTCGCCACCTCGGCGTCGGCGCAGGATCCGCCGGGCGTGGACGTGCCGCCCGTCGTGCCGATCAAGCCGGCGAAGCCCCTGCCGCCCGACGCGGAGGCCCCGCTGGAGGGATCGCTCGATACGCCCGGCCTGACGACGTGCGCGCCGGCCCAGCTCTTCAAGGCGACGATCCGCAACACCTCGCCGGGCCTCGCCGCCGCCGACCGCGGCGCCCAGCCGCGGCAGCTATGGCGCCAGGGCGACAGGTTCCTGCGCAGCGAGGAGTCGCCCGATCCGGCGCGGGGTGACATGACGATCGTCATCATCGCCGAGCCCGACATCTGGACCTACAACCAGGCCACCCGGCAGGGGCGCCACGCGACCGACCCCGGGCCGCAGCTCACCGTGCGGGCGCCCATCCTGCCGCCCGTGCCCGGCCTGCCGGCGGCGATGCAGTCCCTGGAGTTCGGCTGCGAACCGGCCTTCGTGGCCGCCTATGCGCCGCAGGCGCTGCAGAGCGTGCCGTGGGGGTCGATCCAGGCGGCGGTCCATACCGCCACCATGGGCGAGCATCAGGTGGCGATCCTGATGGACACGCGCCGCAACGCGCCCCTGATCGTGAGCTACCTCTACCGGGGCCAGCCGCGGGTGGTGATCCGCTACGACGAATACCGCCAGGGCCTGCCGGACCGCCCGCAGCTCTTCCAGCCGCCGAAGGGGATCAGGATCCAGGAAGCCGGCCAGGAGCCCGCCCCGCGCCCGCTGGGGCCGTCCTAGGGCGGGCGAACTCAATACCCCGCTCATCCCCGCATGCGCGGGGATGAGCGGAGGATTTGCAGGACTCTCGAATGGGGTCCCGCCGGGACGACGGCCCGGGCCGGCCTAGATCGAGAAGCTGACGCCGCAGCCGCAACTGGACTTGGCGTTGGGGTTGCGCACGCGGAACTCGGCGCCGGCCAGTTCGTCCACGAAATCGATCTCGGAGCCCTTCAGCAGGGCCAGCGAGATCACGTCCACCAGGGCGGTGGCGCCGTCGCGCTCGACCCGCAGGTCGTCGGGGCCGGCCTCGTCGACCAGGTCCATCTGGTACTGGAAGCCCGAGCAGCCGCCGCCTTCCACGGCCACGCGCAGCATCATCGGGCGACCTTCCCGGGCGCCGATGCTGAGGATCCGGCCCGCGGCGGCGGGCGAAAGGGTGACGTCGCTGGTGATCATGCTCTGTTAGACGAACCTCGGGCCTGGACTATATGAGGGCGCAGGCGGCTTCGACCAAGAGGCCTTTGTACAGACGGGTCCGATGGCCTCATCCCTCCCACAGCGCGCGCCCTTCGCCGAGAATCCCGCCGCGTCGCGGGGCCGCAAGGTCGCCGAAGCGCACAGCCGCACGCGGACCGACTTCGCCCGCGATCGCGACCGCATCATCCACGCCACGGCCTTCCGCAGGCTGAAGGAGAAGACCCAGGTGTTCGTGGCGCACGAGGGCGACCACTTCCGCACCCGCCTGACCCACAGCCTGGAGGTGGCGCAGATCGCGCGGTCGCTGGCCACGGCGCTGGGCCTGGACGCCGACCTCGCCGAGACGATCGCGCTGGCCCACGACCTCGGCCACCCGCCCTTCGGCCACGCCGGCGAGGACGAACTGCAGGTGCAGATGCAGGGCTACGGCGGCTTCGACCACAACGTGCAGACGTTCCGGGTCGTGACCCGGCTGGAGCGCCGCTATCCGCGCTTCGACGGCCTGAACCTGACCTGGGAGACGCTGGAAGGGGTCATCAAGCACAACGGGCCGGTGATCGACCAGCTCGCCAAGCCGTCGTGGAGCGCGATCTCGGAGTTCGACGCGCAGTATGCTCTGCGCCTGGACACCTGGGCGTCGGCCGAGGCGCAGGTCGCCGCCCTGGCCGACGACATCGCCTACAACAACCACGACGTGGACGACGGCGTGGCGGCGGGCCTCTTCAACCTCGACGAGCTGGCCGAGGTCCCGCTGATCGGCCCGAACGTGGTGAGCGCGCGGGCCGACTATCCGGGGCTGGAGCCGGGCATCCTGCGCCTGGAGGCGGTGCGGCGGATGATCGGCGCCATGGTCGACGACGTGCTGGCCGAGACGGCGTGGCGCGCGGCGGTCGGCAAGGTGGGCTCGCCCGAGGACGTGCGGATGCTGGGCCACGCCCTGGTCGCCTTCTCGCGGGACATGGTCGAGGAGCTGGCGCAACTGCGGGCGTTCCTGATGGAGCGGATGTACCGGCACTGGAAGGTCAACCGCACCCGCAGCCAGGCGCGGCGCATGCTGGCCGAGATGTTCCAGTTGTTCATGGCCGAGCCCGACGTGCTGCCCGCCGAATGGAACGCGCGCTGCCAGGGCCGCGACGAGGCGGGGCGGGCGAGGGTGGTCTGCGACTACATCGCCGGGATGACCGACCGCTACGCCATCGCCGAGCACAGGAACCTCTTCCACCTCGACGTGCTGAGCTAGGCGCCGTGGAGACCCTGATCGTGCGCGCGCCGATGTACCACTCGGCCGGCGACGAGGCGGCGTTCCTGGGCTGGCTGAAGCGGATCCGGGCCGTGAGCGCCGTCCAGTCGCGTGGCCGCGACCTGCACATCCAGCTTCGCGCCGGCGCCGTGTCGCGCGACGAGCTCCAGGAGCTGCGGGCCTGCTTCCACCGCTATGCCCTGGACACCAGCGCGCTGGAGGGCCTGCGGGCGCGCTGACCGCCCACAGAAATCGGCGCGGCGCCGCACGCGCGCCTTCGTTGCGGGGCTAAACTCTCCGGTACTGCGCGATTCGGAGCCCTGCGATGTCCGACCATGAGCGCGGCGCGTATGCGCCGCCGACCTCCGATGCTCCGCTGAGCTTCGACCCCCGCCAGCCGGTGCGCGGCGCGCGGCCGATCCCGTTCACGCTGATCCTGTCGGTGCTGGTGCTGGCCGCCCTGGTGGCCGCGATCTTCGTCTTCTACCAGCAGGGCGTGCGGGAGGCCGGCGAGGCCCCGCAGGTGGTCGGCGCGCCGGTGGCCGGCATGAAGGAGGCCGCGCCCGCGGCCGCCCAGCCGCAGGACGCCGACGCCCAGCTCCAGATCTACCGCGAGGAAGCCGGCGGCCAGATGGAGACGATGCCGGACGAGCCCAGGTTCACCGCGCCGCCCGAACAGCCGCAGGCGCGCCCGACGACGCCGGTCGTGGTCGCCCAGATCCCGCCCGCCCCGGCGGTGCCGCCGGCCAAGGCGGCGACCGTCGCGCCGCCGGCCGCGACCGCCGCGGCGCTGAAGCCCACGATTCCCGCGGCCCCGCCGCCGAAGGCCGCCGCGCCCGTACAGAAGGTGACGCCGGCGCCCACGCCCACGCCAGCGCCCAGGCAGGTCGCCGCAGCGCCCGCGCCGAAGCCGCCCCCGCCGCCGGTCGAGAAGAAGCCCGCCGCGCCCGAGCCCCAGGCGGTCGCCGCGTCGGGCGCCGCGCGGGTGCAGGTCGGCGCCGTCAGCTCGACGGCGCTGGCGGACAGGGCCTGGAGCGAGGCGGTCTCGGCCGCGCCGGGCCTCGCCGCCGGCAAGGGCAAGGCGGTCGAGAAGATCGAGGGCGGCAGCCTCTACCGCACCTTCGTCACCGGCTTCGCCACCAAGGCCGACGCCCAGGCGTTCTGCGCGCGGTTGCAGGCGGCCGGGAAGAGCTGCTTCGTGCGGTGACGAGGACCGGATGAGCCAGGGCTTCCAGCCGTCCCTCGACTTCGCCGCCGCGGCCGTCGCCGCGGAGGACGGCGAGGCGCTGATCGTGGACCTGGAGGGCTACGAAGGCCCGCTGCACGTCCTGCTGGCGCTGGCCCGCACGCAGAAGGTGGACCTGCTCAAGCTGTCGGTGACCCGGCTCGCCGAGCAGTACCTGGCCTTCGTGCAGGAGGCGCGCCGGCGGCGGTTCAGCCTCGCGGCCGACTACCTCGTGATGGCGGCGTGGCTGGCGTACCTGAAGTCGCGGCTGCTCCTGCCCAAGCCCGAACAGCCCAAGGCCGAGGAGCCGCCGGCCGAGGAGATGGCGGCCAGGCTGGCGTTCCGGCTGGCCAAGCTGGAGGCGATGCGCAACGCCGCCGAGGCGCTCCGCACCGGGCCGCTGCTGGGCCGCGACGTGTTCGTGCGCGGCGATCCCGAGGCGATCCGCGTGGTCCCGTCCGGCCGCATCGAGGGCGACCTCTACAGCCTGATGAGCGCCTACATCGGCCAGCGGCGGAAGGAGGCGCAGCGCCAGTACACGCCCGCGACGCCCCAGGCCTATCCGCTGGAAGACGCCCGGGACCGCCTGCGCCGCCTGCTGCCCGACCTCGACCGCTGGACGCCGCTGGGCGGGATCGCGCCGATGGGGACGCCCACGGCCGGCCCCAGCCGCGCGAGCTATGTCGCCTCGACGCTCTCGGCCAGCCTGGAACTGGTGAAGGAGGGGGCGATGGAGGCGCGGCAACTGGAGGCGTTCGCCGACATCTACCTGCGGGCCCGCCGCAATACCTCCCCTTCGGGGGAGGGTGGCGAGCCGGCGAGCCGGGTGGGGATCTAGGGGCCGGACATGCGAGACGATCCACGTTTCCCCACCCTGGCGCCTGCGGCGCCTGTCCCGCCCCTGAAGGGGAGGGATTGTCGATGAGCGACTATCGCGAGACCGCGCGCGAGATCGAGGCGCTGCTGTTCGCCGCCGCGAGCCCGCTGACCGAGGAGGACCTGGCGCAGCGCCTGCCGGAGGGCGCCGACGTGCTCGGCGCGATCGTCGAGCTGGGGCAGATGTACCAGGGGCGCGGCGTGGTGCTGGCCAACGTGGCGGGCGGCTGGCGCTTCCAGACGGCGGAAGACCTGGCCTGGCTGATGACCGAGGAGCGCGACGAGCCGCGCCGCCTGTCGAAGGCCGCGCAGGAGACGCTGGCCATCATCGCCTACCACCAGCCGGTGACGCGGGCCGAGATCGAGGCGGTGCGCGGCGTGCAGGCGTCGAAGGGGACGCTGGACGTCCTGCTGGAGCTGGGCCTGGTGCGCATGCGCGGCCGCCGCCGGACGCCGGGGCGCCCGGTGACCTACGGCACCACCGACGCCTTCCTGGAGCACTATGGCCTCGCGAGCCTGGCGGACCTGCCGGGCATGGCCGAGATGAAGGCGGCGGGGCTGCTGTCGCTGGACCTGCCGGCCGACTTCGCGATGCCCGATCCGAACCTGGCCGGCGCCGATGAAGACTCCCTGGATGCGGACGCGCCGGAGTTCCACGTGGACTTCCTGGGCGAGGACGAACCCTCCGACGCGTAGGTCGCGGCGCCGTTAGCGCTCCGCAAAAGGCGGCCAGTCTGCTAAGCGCAGGGGCAAAGTCGCTTACGGATACGCCTCGCCATGCCTCCCTATCGCTCGCGCACCTCCACCCACGGCCGCAACATGGCCGGCGCCCGGGGCCTCTGGCGGGCCACCGGCATGAAGGACACCGACTTCGGCAAGCCGATCATCGCCATCGCCAACTCCTTCACCCAGTTCGTGCCCGGCCACGTCCACCTGAAGGACCTGGGCCAGCTCGTGGCGCGCGAGGTCGAGGCGGCCGGCGGCGTGGCCAAGGAGTTCAACACCATCGCCGTCGACGACGGCATCGCCATGGGCCACGACGGGATGCTCTACTCGCTGCCGTCGCGCGAACTGATCGCCGACGCGGTCGAGTACATGGTCAATGCCCATTGCGCCGACGCCCTGGTCTGCATCTCCAACTGCGACAAGATCACGCCCGGCATGCTGATGGCGGCGCTGCGGCTCAACATCCCGACGGTGTTCGTCTCGGGCGGGCCGATGGAGGCGGGCAAGGTCCTGCTGTCGACCGGCCCGCGCAAGGTGGACCTGATCGACGCCATGGTGGCCGCCGCCGACGACGCCGTCAGCGACGACGACGTGAAGACGATCGAGCGCTCGGCCTGCCCGACCTGCGGGTCGTGCTCGGGCATGTTCACGGCCAACTCGATGAACTGCCTCACCGAGGCTCTGGGCCTGTCGCTGCCGGGCAACGGGTCGGTGCTGGCCACCCACGCCGACCGCAAGGACCTGTTCCTGCAGGCCGGACGCCTGGTGGTGGAGCTGGCGCGCCGCCACTACGAGCAGGACGACGGCTCGGTGCTGCCGCGCGCGATCGCCAGCTTCGAGGCCTTCGAGAACGCCATGGCCCTCGACATCGCCATGGGCGGGTCGACCAACACCGTGCTGCACCTGCTGGCCGCCGCCCACGAGGGCGAGGTGGGCTTCACCATGGCCGACATCGACCGGCTCTCGCGCCGGGTGCCGTGCCTCAGCAAGGTCGCGCCGGCCAAGGGCGACGTCCACATGGAGGATGTCCACCGCGCCGGGGGCGTGATGGCGATCCTGGGCGAGCTGGACCGGGCGGGCCTGATCCACACCGGGCTGCCGACGGTGCATGCGCCCAGCCTGAAGGCCGCGCTCGACACCTGGGACATCGCCCGCAACCCCAGCCAGGCGGTGCGGACCTTCTTCCGCGCCGCGCCGGGCGGCGTGCCCACGCAGACGGCGTTCAGCCAGGACCGGCGCTGGGAGGAGCTGGACGTGGATCGCGCCGGCGGCGTGATCCGCGACAAGGCCCACGCCTTCAGCCAGGACGGCGGCCTCGCGGTCCTGTTCGGCAATCTCGCCGAGGACGGCTGCATCGTGAAGACGGCCGGCGTGGACGACAGCATCCTGAAGTTCAACGGCCCGGCGCGGGTCTACGAGAGCCAGGACGCGGCGGTCAGCGGCATCCTCACCGGCGAGGTGAAGGCGGGCGACGTGGTGGTCATCCGCTACGAGGGGCCGAAGGGCGGGCCGGGGATGCAGGAGATGCTGTACCCGACCAGCTACCTGAAATCGAAGGGGCTGGGGAAGGCCTGCGCCCTGATCACCGACGGCCGGTTCAGCGGCGGCACCTCGGGGCTCTCCATCGGCCACGCCTCGCCCGAAGCGGCCGAGGGCGGGACCATCGCCCTGGTCGAGACCGGCGACCCCATCGAGATCGACATCCCGTCGCGGCGCATCAGCCTGGCGGTGCCGGAGGCCGAGCTGGACCGGCGGCGCGCGGCCATGGACGCCCGCGCGGACGGCGGCTGGCGGCCGGCGGCGGCGCGGCCCCGGCGGGTGTCGCAGGCGCTCCAGGCCTACGCGGCGCTGACCACCAGCGCCGCCCGCGGCGCCGTCCGCGACGTCGGCCAGCTCACCCGCACCGCCCGCGAGCGCCGCCCGGCCGGCAAGACGCCGGCGGAGTGACCTCCTCTCCCGCGAGCGCCGTAGGCGCGATGAGGGGAGAGGGCAGGGTGAGGGTCGGCTGGGCGACTCCGTTCGCCCGTCGAGGGCCCGCGAAGCGTCACCGCCCGCGAGCCCTCGACCGCCGCCTTCCATCCTTCTGAACGTCATGGCCGGCCTTGTGCCGGCCACCCATGAACTCAGGCGGTGCAGACCACGGCGCGGGTTGACCCCGCCCCTTGCGGCAAGGCTGGCGCGTATGGGTGGCCGGGACAAGCCCGGCCATGACGAAGCTGGGGGGTGAGGCGTTGTCGGGTCGTTGGCGGGCATTCCCACTGCCCACCAAAACGCCGCGTTGGCTTGGGGGCGACGGAGCGACTATATAGCCGCGTGAGACAACGGCGGCGCGGAGTGCGCCGCTCAGGGAGTGATCAGCGCGATGGGCGCATTCAGCATCTGGCACGTTCTTGCGGTCCTCGTGGTCGCGCTCCTGCTGTTCGGCGGCCGCGGAAAGCTGTCGGGCCTGATGGGCGACGCCGCCAAGGGCATCCGCGCCTTCCGCGACGGCCTGAAGGGCGACGACGAACCCGGCCAGGACGCCTCGAAGTCGCTCCCGAAGGACGAGAAGGACAGCGCGCGGAGCTGATCCGCCGCGCCCCACGTGGATTCCCGCGCCGGCCCGCCTTGATGCGGCCGGCGCTTCTCATTAGGCCACCCGGATGCTTCCCGACGTCGGCGGATTAGAATGGCTGGTCATCGCGGTCGTGGCCCTCGTCGTCGTGGGGCCCAAGGACCTGCCGGTGATGCTGCGCAAGCTCGGCCAGTTCGTGGCCAAGCTGCGCAACATGGCGGCCGAGTTCCGCTCCAGCTTCGACGAGATGGCGCGCCAGTCCGAGCTGGATGAGCTGCGCAAGGAGGTCGAGGCCATGCGCCGCGGCCAGTTCGCCGACCTGTCGAGCCACGACGAGGCGATGCGCTCCACCGTGGGCGAGATCGAGCAGAGCCTGTCGGACGTGGGCGTGCAGCTCCACCCGCCCATGAGCTACCAGTACGACACCACGACCGAGCCGCCGCCCGCGCAGGTTCCGGACGAGCCCGCCAAGCCGGCGCGCAAGCCGCGGGCGAAGAAAGCGGCCGCCGCGAAGGTCGAGGCCAGGCCGATCGTCGAGGGCGGTCCGAAGCCGAAGAAGCCGCGCGCCCGCAAGACGGCCGAAAAGGCCACGGGGGCCAAGGCGTGAGCGACTACGACCCCGACGAAGCCGACATCGAGGCCAGCCGCGCGCCGCTGCTGGACCACCTGATCGAGCTGCGCGGGCGGCTGATCGTCTGCGTGGCCGCGGTGGTCGTGGGCTTCATCGGCTGCTTCGGCTTCGCCACCCAGATCTACGAGTTCCTGCTGCACCCGTTCCAGCTCGCCGGGCAGATCTTCGCCGCCCAGCAGAAGGGCGAGGCGCACGGCGCGTTCGACCTGCTGTTCGTGCTGATCGGGATGAAGAGCCTGGCGGCGGTGACCGGCGGCGCGCCGGCCATGATCTTCACCGCGCCCCTGGAGTTCTTCTTCACCAAGCTGAAGCTGGCCGGCTTCGGGGCGGTGGTGATCGCCTTCCCGATCCTGGCCTGGCAGACCTACGCCTTCGTGGCGCCGGGGCTCTACAAGCGCGAGCGCCGCGCCTTCCTGCCGTTCCTGCTGGCCTCGCCGGTGCTGTTCCTGGCCGGGGCCGCGCTCGTCTACTACGTGATCCTGCCGTTCGTGCTGTGGTTCTCGCTGTCGCAGCAGATCGTGGGCGCGACGGGCGTGCAGGTGCAGATGCTGCCCAAGGTGTCGGACTACCTGACCCTGGTCACGACGCTGCTGCTGGCCTTCGGCCTCTGCTTCCAGCTTCCCGTGGTGCTGACGCTGCTGGGCATGGCCGGCATCGTGAATTCGGCCATGCTGTGGAAGGGCTGGCGCTACGCGGTGCTGGGCGTGGTGGTGGTGGCCGCGGTGGTGACGCCGCCCGACCCGATCAGCCAACTCCTGCTGTCCGCGCCCATCATCGGACTCTACTTCCTGTCGATCGGCTGCGTGAAGCTGATCGAACTGCGCCGCCGCAAGGAGGATGCCGCGGCCGAGGCCGCCGCCTAGGGTCCGGACTCGATAGGGTTGCCGCAAGAACACAGTGTCATCCCGGCCGGAGGGCCGTATTCGGCCCGTAGAGCCGGGACCCAGGGGGTTCAAGCTCCGGGTCCGGTGGTCCTGGGTCCCGGCTCTCCGCTACGCTGCGGCCGGGATGACGATCTATATTATTGAATCTACGTTACTTTCAAACATCTGTAATTGAGTGCGGACCCTGGTGGCCAGGTCCAACGCGAGCTGAGTTGATCCAACAACTCCCGCTCATCCAGGCGAATGCCGGGACCCTAAGGGTTGGCTTCGGCGATGGCCTTGGCGCTCGCCTTGGCCACGTCGAGCGTTTCGCGCAACGCTTCGACGTCCGAGCCCGCGATGTAGCTGGTCACCGCCAGCACGTGGCCCTTCACCACCGTCGCGCCGACCGCGACCGCCGTCGGCCGCGCCTCGGCGCCGGCGCTGAGCCGGATCACGCCCGCCACGTAGTAGCCGTTGGCGTCGCGCGCGACGGGCCGCATGTCGGCGCCCACCTTCAGCTTGCGGCCGGCGGCGCGCTCGGCCTCGGCCCTGGCCTGCTCCCAGGCGGGATTGCCGAGCGCGAGGTTCAGCGGCGTCTCGGGGATCGGGCCCATGCGCTCGATCAGCTCGGCGCGGGTCAGCTTCTGGTCGGCCATCGCCTTCGGCGCGCGCAGGAAGAGGTAACGGCGCAGGTTGGCGCCGGCGGCCAGCGCCTCGCAGTCGATCAGCGCGAGGTACGTGATGCTCTGGCTGTCCATCGCGTCGGTGACCTGGGCGATGTTGGCGTAGCGGCCCTCGGGCGGGCAGTAGCCGTCGGGCACGGGCACGCGGATTTCGTCGCCGCCGACGCGGACCGCCGTCAGGTCGCCGGCGGCGGGCGCGGCCTGGGGCCACGCGAGCAGGGTCGCAACCATCGCGGCAAGCTTGAGCTTCATGCACACCCCCGACGCCAACGGGTGATCATCGCGGCGCCCGGGCCGGGCGGCAAGCTTGGCGCCCCCTTCGACGCGCACTAGAGAGGGCCGCTCAAACCTCCTGGACCCCCATGCACGACATCCGAGCCATTCGCGAGAACCCCGAGCTTTACGAGAAGGCCTGGGCGGCGAAGGGGTCGTCCGGCAAGGCGGCGGAGGCGATCGCGCTGGATGCGAAGCTGCGCGCCGCCCAGACGGCGGGGCAGGCGGCCCAGGCCGAGCGCAACGAGGCGTCCAAGAAGATCGGCCAGGCCAAGGCCCGGAAGGACGAGGACGAGGCCCAGCGCCTGATGGCGCAGGTCGAGGCGCTGAAGGCCGGCCAGGCGCAGCACGCCGAGGCCGAGCGCGAGGCCGCCGAGGCGCTGAAGGCGCTGCTGTCGTCGCTGCCGAACATCCCGTTCCCCGACGTGCCGGCGGGCGCCGACGAGCACCACAACGTCGAGGTCCGCCGCTGGGGCGAGCCCTTCGCGATCTCGAACCCCAAGGACCACGTCGACCTGGGCGAGAGCGCCGGCCTTCTGGACTTCGAGGCCGCGGTGCGGATGTCGGGCGCGCGCTTCACGGTGCTGAAGGGCCAGTTGGCCCGGCTGGAGCGCGCCATCGGCCAGTTCATGCTGGACCTGCAGACGCAGGAGCACGGCTACCTGGAGGTCGCTCCACCGCTGCTGGTCAACGACGCGGCGGCCTACGGCACCGACAAGCTGCCGAAGTTCGCCGAGGACCTGTTCCAGACCACCGACGGCCGCTGGCTGATCCCCACCGCCGAGGTGCCGCTGACCAGCCTGGTGATGGACCAGATCGTGGCCGAGGAGGAGCTGCCGCTGCGCTTCACGGCGCTGACGCCCTGCTTCCGCTCGGAGGCCGGCGCGAGCGGCCGCGACACCCGCGGCATGATCCGCCAGCACCAGTTCAACAAGGTGGAGCTGGTCTCGATCGTGGCCCCCGAGAAGTCGGAGGAAGAGCACGAGCGGATGGTGGGCTGCGCCGAGGCGGTGCTGAAGCGCCTGGAACTGCCGTTCCGGACCATGCTGCTCTGCACGGGCGACATGGGCTTCGGCGCACGCAAGACCTACGACCTCGAGGTCTGGCTGCCCAGCCAGGGCAAGTACCGCGAGATCAGCTCGTGCTCGAACTGCGGCGACTTCCAGGCCCGCCGCATGGACGCGCGCACCAAGAAGGCCGGCGAGAAGGGCACGCGGTTCGTCCACACGCTGAACGGCTCTGGCCTCGCCGTGGGCCGCACGCTGGTGGCGATCATGGAGAACTACCAGGACGAGGGCGGCCGCATCGCCATCCCCCAGGCGCTGCACCCCTATCTGCCGGGCATCACGCATATCGGAGGGAAGGCATGATTATCCCTCCCCTTCAGGGGAGGGACGGACCGCGAAGCGGTCAGGGTGGGGAGACCTCGATCCTCCCCGCCGTTGCCCGGTTTCCCCACCCTGGCGCCTGCGGCGCCTGTCCCTCCCCTGAAGGGGAGGGATGTCGCTGATGAGGATCCTCATCACCAACGACGACGGCATCCATGCCGACGGCCTGGCGGCCCTGGAGCGGATCGCCGCGGTGCTGTCGGACGACGTCTGGGTCGTGGCGCCGGAGTACGAGCAGTCGGGCGCCAGCCGCGCGCTGACCCTCGCCGACCCGATCCGCGTCCGGCAGCTCTCCGAGCGGCGGTTCGCCACCACCGGCACGCCGACCGACTGCGTGATGCTGGGCGTGAACGACCTGGTGCCGGGTCCCAGGCCCGACCTGGTGCTGTCCGGCGTGAACCGCGGCGCGAACCTGGCCGAGGACGTGACCATGTCGGGCACGGTGGCGGGCGCCATCGAGGGCATGGCGCTGGGCGTGCCCTCCATCGCGCTGTCGCAGATGGGCTTCTACGAGGAAGGGACCAGCTTCGAGGCGGCCGAGACCTTCGGGCCGGGCATCGTCAAGAAGCTGGTCGAGCTGGGCTGGCCCGCCGAGGTGGTGCTGAACATCAACTTCCCGAACGGGCCAGTCGACCGCATCAGGGAGGTCGAGGTCACCCGGCAGGGCTTCCGCGACTTCCACATCCGCCACAACGAGAAGCGGACCGACCTTCGCGGCCGCGACTATTACTGGGTCGGATTCAGGCAGTTGCGCTCCAGCCCCCCCGAGGGCACCGACCTGCGCGCGCTTTACGATGGCAAGATATCGGTCACCCCGTTGCATATCGACCTGACTCACCAGACCACGGTCCACGACCTGAAGGGGCGCCTCGGCGGCGTTCCGCCCAAGGCCTGAGATGTCCGAACCCGCCGACACGCCCGAAACCCAGATGGCGCGCCTGATCCTGGCGCTGCGCAGCCAGGGCGTGACCGAGGCCAAGGTGCTGGGCGCGATCGAATCCACGCCGCGGCAGATCTTCACCCAGGAGCTCTTCAAGGAGCGGGCGTTCGAGGACTCCGCGCTGCCTATCGCCTGCGGCCAGACCATCAGCCAGCCGTTCATCGTGGGCCTGATGACCCAGGCGCTGAAGATCGACAAGCGCGACCGCATCCTGGAGATCGGCACCGGCTCGGGCTACCAGACGACGATCCTCTCGAAGCTGGCGCGCCTGGTCTACACAGTCGAGCGCTACCGGACGCTGAAGCAGGAGGCCGAGGGCCGGTTCAAGGACCTGGGCCTGACCAACGTGATCACGAAGTTCGGCGACGGCGGCGAGGGGTGGCCCGAACAGGCGCCTTTCGACCGCATTATGGTCACAGCGGCGGCGCCAGGTGAGCCCAAGGCTCTGCTTTCGCAACTGAAGCCCACCGGGATCCTGGTGGCGCCGATCGGGAAGGGGCCTGTCCAGACGCTGCGTCGCTACACGGGCGACGGGAAGGGCGGGTATGAGATCGAGGACCTGATCGACGTGCGGTTCGTGCCTCTCCTGGACGGTGTCGCCAGGGAGCTCTGACCTTTTCGTGTTGTGGGCGGGGGTTGGCGGGGGCGCCGGCTCGCCGCCATCATCCCACCTCCACGCCCCGATGATTCTCGACAAGCCCCCCGGAGCGGCGATGACCTACAACTTCGGACGCACGGTCCTGATCCTCCTGGCCGGTTCGGCCCTGACGGCGTGCGCCACCGCCAACGACTTCGCCTTCGCGCCGACCGTGGCGATCCCGCCGCCCGGGCGACCGGTCGCGCTCGCGCCGGCCGTGTCGGTGGAAACCGCGCCGCCCGCCCAGAGCGCCGCGGTGGCCGCGATCGACCGCGCGCCCGTGCTGGCGTTCGAACCGCCCGCGGTGGACGCCTTCGCGCGGACGCGGAAACCCGCGGCCACGGCGCCCGCGGCGACCTACACCGTGCGCAGCGGCGACACCCTGGCCGCGATCTCGAGCCGGCTCGGGGTCGGCATGGACGACCTGGCCAAGGCCAACGGCCTGAAGCAGCCCTACCGGCTGCAGCCGGGCCAGGTGCTGAAGAACCCCAAGGCCAAGGCCCCGGCGCCCGCTTCGAAGGCCGCCGGCGGAACGAAGACCGCGAAGGCCGCGGCCGGGACCTACACGGTGAAGTCGGGCGACACCCTCTTCGCGCTGGCCAACCGCTTCGGCGTCGGCGTCGAGGACCTGCGGCGCGCCAACGGCCTGCGGGGGTCGTCCATCGCCGCCGGCCAGACGCTGAAGATTCCCGGCGCCGCCTCCGCGGAAGAGGCCGCCGCGCCCGAGGAGCAGGTCGTCGCCACGCCGCCGCGCAACTCGCCCCCGCCGCGCCGCGAGCGCGAGGCCGAGCGCGTGACGGTCCCGCCCGCCTCGTCCTCGGGCGGGGCGCTGGACGTCACGGGCCGGGTCGTGAACATCGACACCCCCGGGAAGTCCTATCGCGTCCGCAAGGGCGACACGCTGGAGGGGATCGCCGGACGACTGGACTCGTCGGTCTCCGAACTCGCCAGGCTCAACAAGCTGAAGCAGCCCTACCGGCTGCAGCCGGGCCAGACGATCCACGGGCCGGGCGGCACGGCCAAGGCCTATGTGGTGGAGCGCGGCGACACGCTGGCCAAGGTCGCCCAGCGGTTCTCCACCACCGTCGACAAGCTGCGCGCCGCCAACGGCCTGGCGCGCGGCGCCGCCATCGGCCCGGGGCGCAAGCTGCGCCTGCCGGCCGGCTACCGCGACCGCGGCCCCATCGAAGCGAGCAACCCCACGCCGCCGCGCGCCACCACCACGTCGCCGCAGCGTCCCGCGTCGTCGATCGAGGTTCCGTCGCCTCAGCGCCCGCCGTCGTCGTTCGACACGCCGCCGCCGACGGGCCAGACCCTGCCGCCGCCGCGCTCGGCGCCGCGGCCGCCGGTCGTGCTGCCCAGCGCGCCGCAGCCTTACCGCCCCTCGGGCCCGCCGGTCGGCGCGCCCACCGCCAGCCCGCAGGTCAGCGACGCCCAGATCATGCAGATGGGCCGCGGGCTGTTCGCCTGGCCGGTCAACGGCCGCGACATGATCTCGGGCTTCGGCGACCGTGGCGGCGGCCAGCGCAACGACGGCATCAACATCCGTACGCCGGCGGGCGAGCCGGTGCGCGCCGCCGCGGCGGGCGACGTGGTCTACGCCGGCGACCAGGTGCCGGGCTTCGGCAATCTCGTGCTGGTGAAGCATGCCGACGGGTGGGTCACGGCCTACGGCCACATGGGCCGCGTGGACGTGCGCATGCAGCAGAAGGTCGAGCAGGGCCAGCAGATCGGCCAGGCGGGCTCGTCCGGAGGCGTGTCCGAGCCGCAACTGCACTTCGAGGTCCGCTATGCGCCGACCCCGCAGGAGCGGGCGCGGCCGGTCAACCCGACGCTGGTGCTGCCCCAGTAGGCGGCGTCAGGCGCCGCGGTCGAGGACGCTCTCGGCCACGCCGCCCTGTTCGACCTTCACGCCGAGATACCGCATGACGCCGTCCGCGAAGCTGATGTCCGTCACCGGGAGTTCGCGGTCGCGCTTCAGGTTCGCGACATCGGCCATGGTGAGGCGCAGCGTCATGTGCTCCCTCGCCACGCCTTCGGCCTCGGCGGCCTCGATCTGCGCGCGGAAGTGAGGGCCGGGCGGCTTGCGGCGGGGGGGCTGCGCGGGCATCGGGCCTAGGCCGCGGTGAAGAAGCCGTGCTCGCCGAAGACGCGCACGATGCAGGGGCGGCCGGCGTCCATCGCGGCGCGGGCGTGCTTGTTGGCGGCGGCCTTCGCCTCTTCCTTGTTGGCCGTCACGTCGCTGACTTCGCCGCCGTGTTCGACAGCCCAGCCGGAGGGGTGGCGGACCACCGTGATCACGTCACGGTCCGGACCATTGCGCATCGGGAAGCTCCATCGGGTCGTGGCGTCGGGCCACACCGGGCGCGTCGCAGGCAAGCGCGTATTCTAGAGTTAATTCACGCTCCTGTCGCCTGCCCGGGCAATAATTCGGACGAAATCCTTGCCCTGAGCCAGGAATACCGTATGGTCTCACGCTCGAATATCGCACTGGCTCGCGAGATTTCCGGTCCGGATTTTTCAGAGATCCGATACGGAATTCCCCCACGACCCTCTCCGAGAATTTGATGCAAGCGTCGGCACATGGCGCAAAATATTTGCACCCCGGAAAGGGAACAAAAATGGCAGTAGGCACCGTGAAGTGGTTCAACGCCACCAAGGGTTTCGGCTTCATCCAGCCTGAGGACGGCGGTCAGGACGTGTTCGTCCACATCTCGGCCGTCGAGCGCGCCGGCATGGCCGGCCTGAACGAAGGCCAGAAGGTCAGCTTCGAGCTCGAGCGCGACAAGCGCAGCGGCAAGATGTCGGCCGGCCAGCTTCAGAGCGCCTGAAGCCCACGGATCGAACGGGGAAGAGGCCGGCGTTCCGCCGGCCTTTTTCTTTGCGCCTAGAGGGGCAGGGGCTTGCCGAGTTCGCCGGCCAGGTCGCGGATGAACTGCCAGGCGACGCGGCCCGAGCGGGCGCCCCGGAGCTGGGCCCATTGCAGGGCGCGGCGGTCCAGGTCGGACGTCTCCAGGCCGAACCGGGCGGCATAGGCGCCGACGGCGGCGAGGTAGGTCGGCTGGTCCATCGGCGGGAAGCCGATCCAGAGGCCGAAGCGGTCCGAGACGCTGACCTCCTCCTCGGCGTCCTCGGCGGCGGCGACGAGGCCGCGATCCTCCTGGTGGCCGCGCGGCATCAGGTGGCGGCGGTTCGATGTGGCGACGAACAGCACGTTGGCCGGTGGGCCCGAGACGCCGCCCTCCAGGGCCGACTTCAGCGCCTTGGCCGCCGCCGCGCCCTCCTCGAACGAGAGGTCGTCGCAGAGCACCAGGAACCGCTCGGCGCGTCCGCGCAGGACGTCGAAGAGGGCGGGCAGGGTGACGACCTCGTCGCGGTCGACCTCGACCAGCTTCAGGTCCGGCGCGTCGGCGGCCACCGCCATGAACGCCGCCTTGGCCAGCGAGCTCTTGCCCGTGCCGCGCACGCCCCAGAGCAGCGCGTGGTTGGAGGGCAGGCCCGCGGCGAAGCGCTGCAGGTTCTCGAGGAACCGGTCCTTCTGGCGCTCGACGCCGACCAGGCTCTCCAGCGCCAGCGGATAGTCCGGCGCCGGGTGGAAGGCGCCGGTCGCCGGGTCGTGGCGGAAGAGGCGCGCGCCGTCGAAACGCGCGGCCGCGGGGGCGGGCGGGGCGAGCCGCTCCAGGGCCTCGGCGATACGGGTGAGAACAGGCTTGAGATCGGCGTCCATCGGCCGCTGCCTAACACTGTGGCCGGTTCCATTGCAAAAGCAGGTCCTTGCGAATAGCTTCCGCCGACCCGATTTCCGGCCGTACCCAGGGCCACCTTTCCGGAGACGAGATGAACGACCCCAATGCCCTGATCCAGGTCATCGGCATGCCGATCCTGCTGATCGTGCTGTTCTACTTCCTGATGATCCGCCCGCAGCAGCGCCGGATGAAGCAGCATCAGGCGATGCTGGGCGGCCTGAAGCGTGGCGACCAGGTCGTGCTCTCGTCGGGCCTGATCGGCAAGATCGTCCGCGTCGAGGACAAGGAAGTCGGCCTGGAGATCGCCAGCGGCGTCACCGTGAAGGTGGTGAAGGGCATGATCCAGGATGTCCGCAGCCGCGGCGAACCGGCTCCGGCCAACGATTCCAAGGCCTAAGCAGCCTTCCGATGATCAAAGTAGCCCGCTGGAAGATCGTCCTCGTCGTCCTGGCGACGCTCTACGGGATCTTCTTCACGCTCCCGAACGTGCTGCCGGCCAGCGCGCGCGACAGCCTGCCGGCGTTCATGCCCAGGCAGGTCCTGAACCTGGGCCTCGACCTGCAGGGCGGGTCGTACCTGCTCTACGAGGTGGACACCCAGGCGCTGCGCGCCGAGCGGCTGACGAACCTGACCGAGGACGCGCGCACCGAACTGCGCAACGCCGAGATCCAGTTCAGCGGCCTGGGCGTCGTGAACGGCGAGGTCGTGGTCCGCATCACCGACCCGGCCCAGGTCGACGCCGCCGCCCGGGCGCTGCGCAAGACCCTGGGCGCGCCGCTTGCGGGCGCCGCGGGCGGCCGCGACGTGACCATCAGCGTGGAAGGCGACCAGCGCATCCGCATCGCCTTCGTCAGCCAGGCCCTGCAGGCCCAGGCGGCCAAGTCCGTGGACCAGTCCATCGAGGTGATCCGCCGCCGGATCGACGAACTGGGCACCAAGGAGCCGGATATCCGCCGCCAGGGCGCGAACCGCATCTCCATCGCCGCGCCGGGCGAGAGCGACCCGAAGAAGTTGCAGGCCATCGTCGGCCAGACCGCGAAGCTGACCTTCCAGATGGTCGACGAGACCGCCGACCTCGCCGCCGCGCAGTCGGGCCGCGTTCCGCCGGGGACCATGCTCGTGCCCGGCGACGACCTCGCGCCGTTCTATGTGGTGAAGCGCCGCGCCCTGGTCACCGGCGAGATGCTGACCGACGCCGGCTCCGCCTTCGACCAGCAGACCGGGCGCCCGGTCGTGACCTTCCGCTTCAACGGGGTCGGCGCGAAGAAGTTCGGCGAGGCGACCAGCGCCAACGTCGGCAAGCGCTTCGCCATCGTGCTCGACAACAAGGTCATCTCGGCGCCGACGATCATCAACCCGATCACCGGCGGCAACGGCCAGATCACCGGCAACTTCACGACCGAGAGCGCCAACAACCTGGCGATCCTGCTCCGCGCCGGCGCGCTGCCCGCGCCGCTGACGATCCAGGAACAGCAGACGGTCTCGGCCGAGCTCGGGGCGGACGCCATCCGCGCCGGGGCGATCTCGCTGGTGATCGGCGGCATCGCGATCATCATCTTCATCGTGCTGGCCTACGGCCTGTTCGGCGTCTTCGCGGCGCTGGCCCTGATCGTGAACGTGCTGCTGATCCTCGGCATCATGTCGATGACCCAGGCGACGCTGACCTTCCCGGGCATCGCCGGCCTGATCCTGACATTGGCGGTGGCGGTCGACGCCAACGTGCTGATCTACGAGCGGGTCCGCGACGAGGCGCACGCCGGGCGAACACCGATCATGGCGCTGGAGCACGGCTACAGCCGCGCGCTGGTGTCGATCCTGGACGCCAACATCACCAGCGCCATCTCCGCCGTCATCATGTTCCAGTTCGGGTCGGGCCCGATCCGCGGCTTCGCCTGGACCCTGCTGATCGGCGTCGTCACCTCGGTGTTCACCGCCGTGGTCATCACCCAGGTCCTGATCGGCTGGTGGTTCCGCGCCGCCAAGCCCAAAGCCCTGCCGATCGAGTAGAGACGCCGAAATGCCCTGGCCCCTCATCCGCCTCCTCCCGCGCGAGTTCCACGTGGACTTCGTGCGGGGCGCGCCCGTCGCGGCGATCATCTCGGCCGTCCTGATCGCGGGCTCCATCGGCTCGTTCGTCGTCCAAGGCCTGAACTTCGGCATCGACTTCGTCGGCGGCACCGCCATCGAGGTGCGCACCAAGGGGCCCGTGCCCCTGGGCGAGCTGCGCGCCGCCGTGCCCGCCGCGGGCGGCCATGACGCCCAGGTCCAGGGCTTCGGCCGCCCGGACACCGCCATCGTGCGCTTCCGCACCGAGGGCGCCGACACCTTCAAGGCCGCCGACGCGGTGAAGCAGAAGCTTGCTGTCCGCTTCCCCGGCATGGAGTTCAAGCCGCCGGTGGTGGTGGGTCCGAAGGTCTCGGGCGAGCTGATGACCTCGGGCTTCATGGCGCTCGGCATCGCGATGGCGCTGATGCTGGCCTACATCTGGTTCCGCTTCCAACTGCAGTTCGGCCTGGGCGCCGTGGTCGCGGTGTTCCACGACGTGATCCTGACCCTGGGCCTGCTGTCGCTGACCCAGATCGAGTTCTCGATGACCTCGATCGCCGCGCTGCTCACCGTCATCGGCTACTCGATGAACGAGAAGGTCATCACCTTCGACCGGCTTCGCGAGAACCTGCGCAAGTACAAGACCACGCCGCTGCGCGACGTGATCAACAAGTCCGAGAACGAGCGTCTGTCGCGCACCCTGATCACCGGCTCGACGGCGATCCTGGCGCTGTCGGGCGCGCTGTTCCTGGGCGGCCCGGTGCTGTTCCCGCTGGTCTCGACCATGGTGTTCGGCGTGCTCATCGGCACCTACTCGTCGATCTACGTCGCCCTGCCGATCATCCTGCTGTGGGGTGTGAAGCGGAACGACGAGCCGGCCGAGCCGCTGAAGCCGGCGACCTCATCGGTGCAGCGCCCGTAGCCGGGGCAAGGTGGCCCGCAACGCGCCCACGATCGACGCCTACGGCGACGGCGGCTTCCGCCTCGCCGGCGCGCGGCACGAGGGCTCGGTGCTGATCCTGAACGACGAGCCGCGCGCCTGGGCGGTGTGCGAGTTCGGCAAGCTGACGCTGGCCGACCTGCGGCCCGTGCTGGAGGCCGGCGCGGCGGACGTCGAGTTCGTACTGCTGGGCACGGGGCCGAGGAACGCGCTGCCGCCCCGCGAAATCCGCGACGGCCTGCGCGCCGCCGGCATCGGGCTGGAATTCATGGACACGCCCGCGGCGGCCCGGCTCTACAACCTGCTGACCTCGGAAGGCCGCCGGCTGGCGGCGGCGTTGATCGCCGTATAGGCCTCCCCGACTTCGAACGTCCCGGCGCAAGGCCGGGGATGCCGTCCGGTGAGGAGGGCGGCCCGGACAGAGCCACACTTCCGGCTTGAAGGGAAACGCCCTATACCCAGGCGCAGGGCAGGACTCACGAGGGCACAATAATGGCTGGATTGCTCGCCAATTTCCGCAACACCGTCATCCTCAGCGTGATCCTCGCGCTGGTCATGGTGGTCGCTTATTCGCAAGGCCCGCAGGGGACCGACGCCGCCTTCTGGCAGGCCGTGCTGCGCTGGGTGCATACCTTCTTCGGCATCCTGTGGATCGGGCTGCTCTACTATTTCAACTTCGTCCAGATCCGGAAGATGCCGGAGATCCCGGCCGAGCTGAAGCCGGCGGTGTCGAAGTACATCGCGCCCGAGGCGCTGTTCTGGTTCCGCTGGGCGGCGGCGGGCACCGTGCTGTTCGGCCTGCTGGTGGCCTACTCCCGCGGCGCCAACTACGCCCACGAGGCGCTGACCTTCGGCCTCTACGGCGGCCTGGCGCCGACCGACAAGGGCTTCACCCTGCTGGGCGTCGGCATGTGGCTGGCGATCATCATGTTCCTGAACGTCTGGGTGTTCATCTGGCCGAACCAGAAGATCGCGCTCGGCATCGTCGACGGCGACGCCGACGCGAAGGCCAAGGCGGGCCGCATCGCGATGCTCTTCTCGCGGACGAACCTGCTGCTCTCGATCCCCATGCTGACGTCGATGACCATGACGCAGACGCTGTTCGGGTAAGGGCCGGGGCGCGCTACGGAGAGGCCCGCCCTCGCGGCGGGCCTTTTTCGTTTCGGACGACGATGAGCGACGACGACCTCGACGACCTGATCCGGCGCGTGGACCCCGACCGCTGGCTCTCCAGCCGCTTCATCGGCGATGCGAAGCTGCGCGCGGACGTCATCGCGATCTATGCCTACGATCACGAGCTGGCGCGGGCGCCCAAGGTGGCGTCGAACCCGCTGCTGGGCGAGATCCGGCTGACCTGGTGGCGCGAGGCGCTGGACGAGATCTACGAAGGCCGTCCCGCGCGCCGCCATCCGACGGCGCAGGCGCTGGCCGGCGTGGTGAAGCGGCATGGCCTGGAACGCGCGATGCTCGAGGACATGATCGACGCCCGCTATCGCGAGCTCGACGCCACGCCGATGAGCGAGGAAGAGGCCCTTGATTGGGCCCGCGACACTGGCGGCTGGGCGGCGGTCCTCGCCGCGCGGATTCTCGACCCGGACTCGCCCGCCGAGAATGCGGCGCTTGGCGGTTGTCTCTGGATGCTCCGCGGCATGTTCGAGACCCGGCCCGATATGCGCATCGCCATCGGCCGGACGGCGTCGCACGCCATGATCGACGCCCGGTTCATGAGCGCCGCGGCCTTTCCGGCTGTCGCCCACGCCACCCTCGTGATGCGGCCGGCGAAGTCGGAGATCGGGCGGAGATTGCGTCTGACGTGGGCGGTCGCCCGCGGTCGCCTCTAGAGCGAGATGCGTGATTCGGGAATCACGCAGCTCGCTCTAGATTTTTGATTTCGCGCCGTTTTCGCCGAAAACCGGTCACCACTTTTCGGCACGACGCTCTAGCCCGGCGTCCAGGGACGCAGGCGCGGGCGCCAGCGGGGGACGGCGGCGAAGAAGGCGGCGTAGTGGTCGGGGAACTGGCGGCGCAGCGTCGGCTCCTCGTAGCCCAGCACGAAGGCGTGGAAGCCCAGCCACAGCACCAGGCCATAGGCCGCCACCCGCCAGTCCGCGAACAGCGCCGCCTGGCCCAGCACCATGGCGGTCACCGCCACGTACATCGGATTGCGGACCCGGCGGTAGGCGCCGGTGACGACCAGGCGGTCCGGCGGCGCGAGCGGGGCCGGCGTGCCGCGGCCCTGCAGGGCGAAGCGCCCGAAGCACTCGATGAGCAGGGCGAGCCCGAGCGCCGCGACGAGGCCGCCCAGCGCCGCCAGTGGCAGGTTCGAAGCCGGCCCCTCCCAGCGCGTGAGCCACCAGGGGATCAGGCCGGCCAGCGTCCCGGGCGCGACGACGAGGAAGAGCGCCGAGCCCAGGACCGCATAGCTGCGCTTCATGATGGCGCCTCCCGCCGGGGGAAGCGCCACTGTACGCCCCCTACTCCGCGGCGGCGAGGGTCGGGGCCGGATGGCCGGCCCAGGCGGCGAGGTCGCTGAGCGCGCGCTCGCCCATGGCCCGCTTCTTCAGCCGGGTCTTCTCCTTCGCGCCCAGCCGGCGGCCTTCGGCGTCGCGCCTGGGCGGGGCCATCGGGGGCAGGAGGCCGTAGTTGATGTTCATCGGCTGGAACGATCCCCCCCTGCCTTCCTGGGGGCCGCCTTCGAGATGCCCGCCGGTGATGTGGCCGACGAGGCCGCCCAGGGCCGTTGTGGCGGGCGGCGCGTCGATCGGCCGGCCCAGGCGCTCGGCGGCGGCGAAGCGGCCGGCCAGCAGGCCCACCGCGGCGCTCTCGACATAGCCTTCCACGCCCGTGACCTGGCCCGCGAACCGCAGGCGCGGCTCGGCCTTCAGGCGCAGGTTCGCGTCGAGCAGGCGCGGCGAGTTGATGAAGGTGTTGCGGTGCAGGCCGCCCAGGCGCGCGAACACCGCCTTCTCCAGCCCCGGGATCATGCGGAAGATCTCGGTCTGGGCGCCGTGCTTCAGCTTGGTCTGGAAGCCCACCATGTTCCACAGCGTGCCCAGGGCGTTGTCCTGGCGCAGTTGCACGACGGCATAGGCCTTCTCGTCGGGCTTGTGCGCGTTGGTCAGGCCCACCGGCTTCATCGGCCCGTGGCGCAGGGTCTCGCGGCCGCGCTCGGCCATCACCTCGATCGGCAGGCAGCCGTCGAAGTAGGGGACGTTCTCCCAGTCCTTGAACTCCGACTTCGGCCCCGCCAGCAGGGCGTCGATGAAGGCCTCGTACCGGGCCTGGTCCATCGGGCAGTTGATGTAGGCGGCCGCGTCGCCGCCGGGACCCACCTTGTCGTAGCGCGACTGGCGCCAGCACACGCCCATGTCGACCGAGTCGAAGTTCACGATGGGGGCGATGGCGTCGAAGAAGCTGAGCTGCCCCTCGCCGGTCAGCGCGAGGATCGCGTCCGAGAGGGCGGGCGAGGTGAGGGGGCCGGTGGCCACGATCACGCTGTCCCACTCGGCGGGCGGCAGGCCGGCGACCTCCTCGCGGGCGATGGTGACGAGCGGATGGGCCTCCAGCCGCGCGGTGACGGCTTGGGCGAAGCCGTCGCGGTCGACGGCCAGCGCGCCGCCGGCCGGCACCTGATGGGCGTCGCCGCACGACATGATGATCGAGCCCAGGGCCCGCATCTCGGCATGCAGCAGGCCGACGGCATTGCCGGCCCAGTCGTCCGCGCGGAACGAGTTGGAGCAGACCAGCTCGGCCAGCCGGTCGGTCTGGTGGGCGTCGGTGCCGCGCACGGGCCGCATCTCGTGCAGCACCACGGGAACGCCGGCCTCGGCGATCTGCCAGGCGGCTTCCGAGCCCGCGAGCCCGCCGCCGATCACATGAACAGGTCTCATCGACATGCGTTGCCTACTAGCAACTGTGCGCCCGGATCGCGAGCGGGGCCTTGCGGCACGTAACGGCAGCGCGGCAATCTCCTCGGCTCAATCGAGGCCCGAGTCGCGCTCCAGATGCGGCGCGCCGCGCGGCAGGGCCCAAGGGACCGGAATGACAGCGATCTCCGCGACGGACGCCGCCCTCGAGGGCTTCCGCATCACCCGCGAGCGGCCGAAGGTCGTGGCCGGGTGGGCGCTGTTCCTACTGGCCACCAACATCCTGTGGGCGCTGATCACGGTGATCCTGCCGGAGGATGCCCGCGCCGCGCTGGCCAAGATCGCCAGCCAGGAGGCGCCGGACGCCCAGGAGCTGCTGGACGCGCTCGCCGCCGCCGCGCCGCTGCTGCTGATCGGCCTGCTGGTCCAGCGCACCATGGATGCGGCGGTCTATCGCCTGATGCTGCGGCCGCAGGACAGCCGGTTCGCCTACCTGCGGCTCGGCCCGGACGAGATCCGGCTCTGCATGCTGCGCCTGATCTTCCTGGCGATGACGATCCTCTACATCGCGGTCGTGCAGTTCGGCATCGTGATCCTGTCGTTCACCGCCTCGCCGTTCGGCGACGCCGCCCGGCTCTTCGTGGCGTCCCTGGGCGAGCTGGTGTCGTGGGGCGTGCTGCTGCTGCTGACGGTGCGGCTCAGCCTGGCTTCGGTGCTCACCTTCGAGCGCCGGAAGCTGTCGTTCTTCGCGTCGTGGGACCTGACCAAGGGCCTGTTCTGGCGCATCCTGGGCATCCAGCTCCTCGCCGTCTGCTGCATCGCCGTGCTGGGCATCTTGGTCTTCGTGATCTGGTCGTCGGTGTCGGGCGCGATCCTGCTGCTCAACGGCGGCAGCCTCGGCGATCTCTCGAAGATCATGCAGCCCAGCGACGTCAGCCTGAAGGCCTACCTGAACCCGGTCGTGCTGGCCTATTCGATCATCGGGACGCTGTTCACCGCGATCTACTCGGCCGTGATCCCCGCCCCCGGCGCCTTCATCTACCAGCACCTGAAGCAGGACGGCCGCGTCAGCTAGACGGCCGGCGGCGACCTTGCGTTCATCCCTCCCCTTCAGGGGAGGGACAGACCGCGGAGCGGTCAGGGTGGGGAGACCACGGCTCGTCCCCAGGCGCTTCCCGACCAAGGCGCGACGGGCGCGCCTCGAGCGCAAGTACGATGACGTCCATGACCCGGTCGATGTCTTCCCGAACCTCGTGGTTCCAGAACCGCAGTACATGGAAGCCTTGGCGGCGAAGAACCGCATCGCGGGTGCGGTCATGCTCTGCCTGATCCTTATCGCCATGTTGGCCGCCATCGAGCTCGATCACGACCATCCGGTCCACGCAAACGAAGTCGAGGTAGTAGCCGCGGAACGGATGCTGGCGTCGGATGCGGAAGCCGCGGGCGCGGAGGCGTTTCAGGCGGCCCCAGAGCCAGACCTCCGGCTCGGTCATGTTGTTCCGCAACTCGCGGGCTCGGAAGGCGCGTGCGGTGTACGGCATCCGGTTTCCCCACCCTGGCGCCTGCGGCGCCTGTCCCTCCCCTGAAGGGGAGGGATGTTCTATGCGCTGACCTTTTCGCGCTTCCCCGCGCCCTTGCGCTGGCGGTGGCGTTCGAGGAGGTCGTGGAGGTAGCGGCCGGTCCAGCTCCGGGGGTTCGCCGCCACGTCTTCGGGGCTGCCGGTGGCCACGATCTCGCCGCCGCCGTCGCCGCCCTCGGGGCCGAAGTCGACGATCCAGTCGGCGGTCTTCACGACGTCGAGGTTGTGCTCGATGACCACGACCGTGTTGCCCTGGTCGGCCAGCTCGTGGAGCACCTCCAGCAGCTTCTTCACGTCCTCGAAGTGCAGGCCTGTCGTGGGCTCGTCGAGGATGTAGAGGGTCTTGCCCGTGGCGCGCCGCGACAGCTCCTTCGACAGCTTCACCCGCTGGGCCTCGCCGCCCGACAGCGTCGTCGCCTGCTGGCCCACCTTGATGTAGCCCAGGCCCACCTGCTTCAGCGTCTCCATCTTCTCGCGGATCGGCGGCACGGCCTTGAAGAACTCGGCGGCCTCCTCGACGGTCATGTCGAGGGTGTCGGCGATGTTCTTGCCCTTGAACAGGATCTCCAGCGTCTCGCGGTTGTAGCGGCGGCCGGCGCAGACGTCGCAGGTCACGTACACGTCCGGCAGGAAGTGCATCTCGATCTTGATCAGGCCGTCGCCCTGGCAGGCCTCGCAGCGGCCGCCCTTCACGTTGAACGAGAAACGGCCCGGGCCGTAGCCGCGCGCCTTGGCCTCGGGCAGGCCGGCGAACCAGTCGCGGATGGGCTGGAAGGCGCCCGTGTAGGTGGCCGGGTTCGACCGCGGCGTCCGCCCGATGGGCGACTGGTCGATGTCGATGACCTTGTCGAAGTGCTCCAGCCCCTCGATCCGGTCGTGGGGGGCGGGCGCGTCGGAGGCGTTGTGCAGCCGGCGCGCAGCGGCCTTGTAGAGCGTCTCGATGGTGAAGGTGGACTTGCCCCCGCCGCTGACGCCGGTGATGCAGGTGAAGGTCCCCACGGGGATCTCGGCGGTGACGTCCTTCAGGTTGTTGCCCCGGGCGCCGACGACGCGCAGCACCTTCGTCTTCGAGATCGGCCGCCGGTCCTGCGGCACCGCGATCTCGCGCCCGCCCGAGAGGTACTGGCCGGTGATGCTCCTGGGGTTGGCCATCACCTCGGCCGGCTTGCCCTCGGCGATCACGTGGCCGCCGTGGACGCCCGCGGCGGGGCCCATGTCGATGACGTGGTCAGCGGTGAGGATCGCCTCCTCGTCGTGCTCGACCACCAGCACCGAGTTGCCGAGGTCGCGCAGGCCCTTCAGCGAGGTCAGCAGGCGGGTGTTGTCGCGCTGGTGCAGGCCGATGGACGGCTCGTCCAGCACGTAGAGCACGCCGGTCAGGCCCGAGCCGATCTGGCTGGCCAGGCGGATGCGCTGGCTCTCGCCGCCCGAGAGCGTGCCCGAGCTGCGCGACAGGTTGAGGTAGTCGAGGCCGACGTTCACCAGGAAGCGCAGGCGGTCGTTGATCTCCTTCAGGATCCGCCGCGCGATCTCCATCTGCTTGTCTGTGAGCGTGGCTTCCAGGCCCTCGAACCACGCCTGCGCGTGCTTGATCGAGAGGCGCGAGACGACGCCGATGTGCTCGCCGGCGATCTTCACCGCCAGGGCCTCGGGCTTCAGGCGATAGCCCTCGCAGGCGGTGCAGGGCGTCTCGGACTGGTAGCGGCCCAGCTCCTCGCGGACCCATGAGCTGTCGGTCTCGCGCCAGCGGCGCTCCAGGTTCGGCAGCACGCCCTCGAAGGTCTTGTTGACCTCGTACTTGCGGGCGTTGTCGTCGTAGACGAAGCGGATCTTCTCGTCGCCCGAACCGTGGAGGATCACCTCCCGGGCCTTCTCGGGCAGCTTCCAGAAGGGCGCGTCCATCGAGAAGTCGTAGTGGCGGGCGAGCGCCTGCAGTGTCTGGGTGTAGAGGGGCGAGGGGCCCTTGGCCCACGGCGAGATCGCGCCCTTGTGCAGGGTCTTGTCCTTGTCGGGGACGATCAGGTCGGCGTCGAAGGCGAGCTTGGCGCCCAGGCCGTCGCACGCCGGGCAGGCGCCGTAGGGGTTGTTGAACGAGAACAGCCGGGGCTCGATCTCGCTGATCGTGAAGCCCGAGACCGGGCAGGCGAACTTCTCGGAGAAGATGATCCGCTTCGGCTCGGTCTCGCCGTCCGCCAGGTCGGCCCATTCGGCCACGGCGATGCCGTCGGCCAGCTTCAGCGCTGTGGCCAGGCTGTCGGCGTAGCGCTGCTCCAGGCCGGGCTTGGTGACGATCCGGTCCACGACGATGTCGATGTCGTGCTTGAACTTCTTGTCGAGCGCTGGGGCGTCCTCGATGAGCATCAGTTCGCCGTTGACCTTCACGCGCTGGAAGCCCGCCTTCTGCCATTCGGCGAATTCCTTGCGGTACTCGCCCTTGCGGCCGCGCACGACGGGGGCCAGCAGGTTGAGGCGCGTGCCTTCCGGCAGAGCGTTCAGCTTGTCGACCATCTGGCTGACGGTCTGGCTCTCGATGGGCAGGCCGGTGGCGGGCGAATAGGGGACGCCCACCCGCGCCCAGAGCAGGCGCATGTAGTCATGGATCTCGGTCACCGTGCCGACCGTCGAGCGCGGGTTGCGGCTGGTGGTCTTCTGCTCGATGGAGATGGCCGGCGACAGGCCTTCGATCAGGTCGACGTCGGGCTTGCTCATCAGCTCCAGGAACTGGCGCGCGTAGGCCGACAGGCTCTCGACGTAGCGGCGCTGGCCCTCGGCGTAGATGGTGTCGAACGCCAGCGAGCTCTTGCCCGAGCCCGACAGGCCGGTGATCACCACCAGCTCGCCCCGCGGAATGTCGAGGCTCACGTCCTTCAGATTGTGCTCGCGCGCCCCGCGGACGCGGATGAAGTTCTGATGGTCGGCCATGCTGTCCCGGAAACGCCCTGCCGCCGGCGGAAGGTCCCGCCGGCGGACACCGCAATGTAGGTAACCGGCGACTCAGATAACACAGGAACGTACGGGGAACAAAGCCCCTGCGACCTTACGCGCGCGAGGCCTGCTGACACCACGCTGGCAGGAGGGGCGGATCGGGCTTTAAGAAACCTATGCGAGAACATTTGACTCTATCGCGTACAGGGTGCGTTATTCGGATAACGCCGAAATGGGAAGCGGCGTGTTCGGGGGCCTGATCATGTCTGGACGGACGTCGCGCGTCGTCGCGCTGGTGCTTGCGGGGGCAATGCTGTCGGGCTGCGCCTCGACCCTTCGCTGGATGGGCCATCGACAGCAGGTCGGGCCCTACAGCATTTTCGAGGCGCAGACGCGGGGCTCTCTGGTCGATCGCTGCAAGGCCGCGGAGAGCAACGAGACCAATCCGGCCTGGAACGACGCGAGGGAGAAGCCCTATCGGCGGCTCTCGGACGACCCCTTCACCGGAGGCCGGGGACGATACCAGCACAGCGTGCTGATCACCCACTGCGACCATGTCAGGAAGTTCTATGCCGCCCCGATGGACTTGCAGCCCGACGCGGCGGTGGACCACTATCGCGAGGGTGTCGTGCTTGCCGATGCGCAGTGCATCAACTGGTTCGCCATGCTGGACGGGACGCGGCGGGCGAGCGCGACGGCGCGGGGCTTCACCAGCGGCGTCTTCACCCTCGCGACGGTCGTCCAGGGCTTCACGGGGGTGGAGCCGAACGCGATCGGCATCGTCGCGGCGACGGGCCGCAGCGTCAGCGAGGGCTTCGGCAACGTCGAGGCCAACTACCTCCTGAGCCAGGAACTGCCCTCGGCCTACGAAGCTTTCCAGGCCTATCGCAGCCGACTGGCGCAGGCATACCTGGAGGGCGGGGTGATCGTCGATCGCGTCTCGGCCGACCAGTATCTCCAGGACTACGAGGCGACCTGCTCGTCGTCAGGGCTCCAGACGTTCCTGAACAAGGCCGTCCAGGCGGCGGGGCGCGGCCAGGCGATCCAGGAGGCGCTGCCCCCGATCCTTCGCGCCGACCTGGACGTGGCCGCCGCCGTGGCCGGCGTCGATCTCGGCTCGATCCGGCCGCTGAACGACAACGACCTGACCTACCTAGCCCTGCTGTGGTTCGTGGAACCCCAGAAGGCGGAGGGCGCCAAGGGCGACGCGGACAAGCAGAAGATCTACGACAAGGCCGTCGCGGCGCTGGACAAGAAGCTGGACCGCAACGTGCCCACGGAGAACGGCGACAGGTCTCTGAAGGCGCTCGCCACGGCCGACACCGAGGGCGTCAAGCGCGCGAAGGCGCAGCTCAAGAAGTCCAACGGCCTTGCCCACCTGACCAAGGCGGCGGCGGTTCTCTATGAGGCCGAGGCGACGGCCAAGCCGCCGGCTGCGACGGTGGCGGCGGGCGGCTAGGCCCGCCGACGCCCGGCCCAGCCGTAGAGGACGGCCACGACGCCCGCGTAGCCGGCGAGCGCCAGCCAGGGCGCGGCGGGGAAGCCTTCGGAGACGACGGCCAGCGGGGCCCCGGAGTTGGTGGCGACGATCAGGCCGGAGAGGGCTCTAGAACCGGCGCTTGAAGCCTACCCGCGTCGGGCCGGCGCGCCAGCCCTCGTCGTTGGTCCATCCGTCCTTCGGACGCAGATCGACCTCCGGGATCTCGTCCGTCTCGTCGGCCAGCTTCAGCGTCACCCGGCCGGCGTTCGGATGGGACGGTGGCAGGCCGTCCGCGCGGCGAGCTCCGGCGTCGTCGCGCCGCGAGGCGGCCAGGTCGTGTGCGGCCGTCGGGGCGGCCCGTGGCGCGGCCGCCACGACGGCCGCCGGCCAGGCCTGGGCCAGGGCGGGCAGCGGCGCGGCGCCCAGCAGCGAGCCCGCGATCAGAAAGGTCTTCAGACGGTTCAACTCAAGCTCTCCAGCATGGAACCGCCCGGCAGAACCCCCTCGGATCGCTTTGGTTTCCAAGGCCGCGCTCGCGATCACACGGATGTCAGACCGCGACCCGATCGATGCGCGCCGCGCAACCCCCTGCGCCCGCCTCGTGGAGGTGTCCGGATTGCGCGAGCGCCGGCCAACCCCTAGATAGCCGGCTCCCACCCGAGAGGAGCAGGCCGATGCGGCTCGCGCTGGACAGTCCGACCACCCGATGCGTCCACACCGCGATGACCGACACCCATGCCCGCACCCCTCGTCACGCTCGACGGCCTCAGCTACGCTACGCCTGACGGCCAGAGCCTCTTCCGAAGTCTGACCCTCGCCTTCGGGGCCGAACGCACCGGCCTCGTGGGCCGCAACGGCGTGGGCAAGTCCACGCTGCTGCGGATCGTGGCCGGCGAGCTCTCGCCGACCGCCGGAGCCGTCGCCGTGCGCGGCCGCCTGGGCGTGCTGCGCCAGGCGCTGGAGCCGCCGGCGGGCGCAAGCGTCGCCGACCTGCTGGGCGTGACCGGGCCCCTGGCGCGGCTGAAGCGCATCGAGGCCGGCGCGGGCTCCGAGGCCGATTTCGCCGACGCCGACTGGGCGCTGGAGAGCCGGCTGGAGGCGGCGCTGGCCGAGGTCGACCTCGCGGGGTTCGACCTCGACCGGCCGGCCGTGTCGCTGAGCGGCGGGCAGGTGACGCGGGCCATGCTGGCGGGCCTGCTCGCCGCCGGGCCCGACATGCTGATCCTGGACGAGCCCACCAACAACCTCGACGCCGCCGCCCGCGACCTGGTGGCCGAGGTGCTGGGCCGGTGGAAGGGTGGGGCGATCGTGGTCAGCCACGACCGGGCGCTGCTGCGGCGCATGGACCGGATCGTGGAGCTCTCGACCCTGGGCGCCCAGGTGTTCGGCGGCGACTACGACCTCTACGCCGCGCGCAAGGCCGAGGCCGAGGCGGCCGCCGCGCGGGAGCTGGCCGACGCGCAGAAGGGCGCCGCCCGGGTCGCCCGCGAGGTCCAGCTCGCCGCCGAACGCAAGCAGCGCAAGGACGCCGCGGGCAAGCGCGCGCGGGCGAAGAACGACGCGCCGAAGATCTTGCTCGACGCCAAGCAGCAGCGGGCCGAGAACTCCGGCGCCCGCGCGGTCCGATTGGCGGACCGGCTGAAGACCGAGGCCGCCGACGCCCTGGCCGCCGCGGACGCGAGGGTGGAGCGTGTGCGCCGCCTCAGCTTCGAGCTGCCGCCGTCGGGGCTCGCGGCCGGCAAGACGGTGCTGGCGCTGGAGGACGTGGGCTTCGCCTGGCCCGGCCAGCCGCCGCTGATCCGCGGCCGCTCGCTGAAGATCACGGGCCCAGAGCGGATTGCGGTCTCCGGTCCCAACGGCTCGGGCAAGACCACCCTGATCCGCCTCGCCGCCGGCGAGCTCGAACCCACCGCCGGCCGGATCGTCCGGGGCGCGCCCGCCGCCTTCCTCGACCAGCAGACGGCGCTGCTGGGCGATGACGCGAGCCTCGTGGCGGCTTTCCGCCGCCTGAACCCGGCGTCGGGCGAGAACGCCGCCCGCGCGGCGCTGGCCCGCTTCCTGTTCCGCAACGCCGCCGCGGAGAAGCCGGTGCGCGCGCTGTCCGGCGGCGAGCGCCTGCGCGCGGCGCTGGCCTGCGTGCTGCTGGGCGACCGGCCGCCGCAACTGCTGATCCTGGACGAGCCCACCAACCACCTGGACCTGGACTCCATCGGCGCCGTCGAGGCCGCGCTCGGCGGCTACGACGGCGCCCTCCTGGTCGTCAGCCACGACCGCGACTTCCTGGCCGCGATCGGGATCGAGACGGAGGTCCTGCTCTGATCCTCCCCGATCGAGCTACTTCGGTCCGGCGGCCTGCAGCGCCCTCACCTTGTCGAGGTGGGCCTGGATCGTCGGGACGGCCTTGGCGGCGGCGCCCTTCAGGCCGATGTCGTCGCCCTTGTCGGCATAGCCCTTCATCAGGTCCAGGGCTTCGCTGTGCGCGGCTTCCTGCTGGCTGAGGTAGGCGTTGTCGAAGTCCTCGGGCTTGGCGGCGTTCAGGTTGTCGATCATGCCCTTGCGGCGTTCGTCGAGGCCGGTGGGGGGCGTCTTGCCCGCCGCGGAGACCAGCGGCTTCATGTCGTTCGCCATCCTGGTGTGGTCGGCCACCATCATCTTGCCGAACGCTTTCACGTCGGCGGACCGGCCCTTCGTCGAGGCGATCTTGCCGGCTTCGATCTCGTACATGTCGCTGATCGCGGCGTTGGTGACGAAGTCGTCCGTCGAGACCTGGCCGATGGTGTTGGCGGCGACGGCCCCCACTGCGGCGGCGGTCGCGTCCTGGACGGCGTTGACGGCTTCGTTGGACGTCCCCGGGTCGGCGGGATCGGGCTGGGCGTCCTTCTTCTGGCAGGCGGCGAGCGTGAGGGCGGTCGCGGCGGCGGCCGCGAACAGCGCGAAGGTCTTCATGGCGTCATGCATCTCCCGTGGGAATCCGGGCGAGCAACAGCCGGGCTAGCGTGTTTGTTCCGGCGGCGGCGGGACCAGGACCACGTCCGGCCCGAAGATGTGGAGACGGTCGCCGGGCAGGTCGACGACCGCCCGGAACGGGCGCAGGAAGCCGGAGCCGAGCAGGCCGGTGGGCGCGGGCGCGTGCGCCCCCGGGGCGTAGATCTGGATGTCGGCCGCCCGGGCGTCGATGGCGCCGATCTGCAGGGTCCGCGCGCGGACGACGCGGTCGAGGGAGAGGCCGCCCAGGCCGACCGAGCGGGCCTCGCGGACGGCGCGACCCGGCGCGAGCAGCCCGGCGGCGCGGGCGGCGTCCTCGGTCAGCGCGATGGAGCCGCTGGCGCCGGTGTCGAGCAGGAGCTGCAGCGGGTGGCCGTCGAGCTTCACCTCGACCAGCGGGGCGCCGTGGCGCCGCACGATCGGGATCGTCGACGCGGCGCCCGGACGGATCAACTGGCCCGGCGCGCCGAAGCGGGCGCGGCTGCGGACGAAGTCGAGCTCGAACACCACCTCGTTCAGCACGTCGCGGCCGATCAGGAGCTGGAAGTCGCGCGCGGTGACGCGGGCGATGGCGGCGAGGTCGAGGGCGGCGGCGTGGATCCCGTCGACGCGCAGGCCCGGCAGCGCCAGGTCGAGGCCGACGGTGTGGGTCAGCGTCGGGCGGCCGGTGACGCCGTAGGCCAGGATCGGCGCGGCGAGGGTGCGGGGCAGGTTCAGGCGCTGCGCCGTGGCGCGGTCGATGGCCGAGAACTGGGCTCCGGTGTCCACCACGGCCCGCAGCGGCGTCCCGTTCACCGTGACGTCGATCTCGGCGAGGCCCCGGGGCGGCAGCGGCAGCCACGGCGTCGGCTTGCCGTCCGCGAACCGCGGCGTCAGCGGCGGCCAGGGGATGCGGTCGCGCAGCAGGAACACCGCGCCGCCCGCCGCCGCGAGCAGCCCGAGGCGCGTGAGCAGGGCGCGGCGGGTCGTCACTGGGTCTCGAGGTCTTCCGTGCCGATGCGCCAATGGCCGTCGAGCCAGGCCAGCGCCTCGCGGGCCGCCGGGTGGTCGAAGGTCGCGAAGCGTCGCTTCAGGTTGCCGTGCCGCTCCTCGCCCAGCCGGTCGAGGCCGGTGTCGTCCAGCAGCAGGATGGCGCGCTCGAGGTAGTCGGCGAGGTCGGGGCCGCACACCTCGGCGGCGGCGCGGCGGAAGGCGGCCAGGTACTCGTAGCCCTCGCCCCTGGCGTAGCTCTCGGCCAGCGTCAGGCAGGGGATGCGGCTGAGCACGGCCTGGGAGGCGGTGTTGACCCCGTGGGCGGCGATGTGCGGGCCGATGGAGGCGGGCCGGCCGGTGAAGGCGCGCAGGTGCAGGTGCTGGCTCATGCGCGGGCCGTCGTTGACGGGGTAGTTGTCCCAGAGGAACGGCTTCCTGCGGAACTGCTCGGTCACGCGGGCCAGGTGGCCGGGGGAGAACTCCCTCGCGCAGACCTCCTCGCCGGTCCACATGAGCTCGATCTTCGGGTCGAGGCCGCGGCCGAGGTCTTCGAGATAGTCGGCGGGGCGGCGGCCGAACACCCGGTCGAGCACCGCGTCGTCGGTGTAGTAGCTGGGGCAGACGATCAGGCGGCCGGCCTTCGTCCGCTCGGCGATCCAGTGGACGATCTCGACCTGGCGCTCGGCGAGGTCGGCCTGGTCGCCCTTCATGTCGTCGAAGAAGACGCCGAGGTCGGCGAGGCCCAGGCTGTCGAGCTGGGCGAGCTTGGCGGCCAGCGCGTCCTTCGAGGGGCCGTCGAAGTTCTGGAAGAGCGCGTAGGGGCTGAGGCCCACGCCGAAGCGCACGCCCTGGCCACGGCAGACGGCGGCGAAGTCGCCGAGGTCCTTCAGCGTCGCGTCCGGGTAGGGCTCGCGCCACTTTCGCCGCAGGTGGCCGTCGATCTTCGGCGCATAGATGTAGAAGCCGTAGCCGGCGGGCTTGAGCGCCCGGACCATGTCGGCCCGCTCGTCCCACGTGTAGGGCCGGCCGAAGAAGCCCTCGATGATGCCGAGTTCCGGAGTCATGGTCCCTGCATAGCTGACGGCGGTTGCGATAACGCTGTAAATTTGTAAGGTCGCGGCCAGCAAACCCCGGGAGGAGCCCGCCATGAACCCCAACGCCGAGTTCGACGTGATCGTCTATGGCGCCACCGGCTACACCGGCCGCCTCGTCGCCGAGCACCTGGCCAGGCAATACGGCGTGGGCGGCGAGGTGAAGTGGGCCATGGCCGGCCGCTCGAAGGCGAAGCTCGAAGAGGTGCGCGACGGGATCGGCGCCCCGAAAGCGACGCCGCTGGTGGTGGCCGACGCCGCCGACCCGGCCTCGCTGGACGCCATGGCGGCGCGGACCAGGGCGGTGATCACCACGGTCGGGCCCTACCAGCTCTACGGCGACGCGCTGGTCGACGCCTGCGTGAAGGCCGGGACCGACTGCCTCGACCTGTCGGGCGAGCCCAACTGGATGCGCAAGGTCATCGACACGCACGGCGCGGCGGCCAGGGCGTCGGGCGCGCGGATCCTGCACTCGTGCGGGTTCGACTCGATCCCGTTCGAGATGGGCGTGTGGTTCTGCGAGGAGACGGCGAAGGCGCAGTTGGGCCACGTGGTTCCGCGCGTGAAGGGCCGGGTGCGCGGCCTCGACGGCGGGCTCTCGGGCGGCACGGCGGCCAGCGGCGCGGCCACCATGGCGGCGATCCAGAAGGACCCGTCGCTGCTGGCCGTCATGATGAGTCCGTTCGGCCTGACGCCCGGCTTCGAAGGCCCGCCCCAGCCGGCCGGCCAGGCGCCGGAGGACGACCCGGACGTGGGTCCCGTGGGGCCGTTCATGATGGCGGTGATCAACACCAAGAACGTCCACCGCTCGAACCTCCTGATGGGCCATCCCTACGGCAAGGACTTCGTCTACGACGAGATGGTGATGGGCGGGCCGGGCGGCGGCGTGGGCTTCACCGACCTGGGCAGCCTGCCGGGCGGCGGGCCGAAGCCGGGCGAGGGGCCGACGCGGGAGGAGCGCGAGCGCGGCTTCTTCGACGTGCTGTTCATCGGTGTCGACGCCGGCGGCCGGCGCGTGAAGGTGGCCGTGAAGGGCGACAAGGACCCCGGCTACGGCTCCACCTCGAAGATGCTGGCTGAGACGGCGATCGCCCTGGTGCGCGCGCCCGACGTGCCGGGCGGCGTCTGGACGCCGGGGGCGGCGCTGCAGGGGCGGCTGAAGGACCGGCTCCAGGCGCACGCGGGCCTGAGCTTCGAGGTCGAGAGCTAGGCTGCGCGATCACGTCGGGCTACACGCTCTGCGCGACCCGATGCCCCTCAGAATGGAGGGCGCTTGATCCGGCGGCGCAAGGCGACTAGGGCACGGCTTTGCTGCGCTGCACACCTCCCCAGTGACGTCGCGCGCCCGACGACAGGACCGTCTCATGTATCGCTTTTTCGCCGCGGCCGGTGTCGCCCTCGCGCTCGGCGCGCCCACGGTGGCGTCGGCCGAGACCGCCGCCGACTTCAACCTGTTCGTGCTGGGCGTCCTGACCGCGCAGGGCAGCGACACCGAGGGCCGCGTGGCGGTCGGCGGCGATGCGACGCTGAGCCCCTACACGATCGGCCAGTCGGCGCCGGCGGGCGGCATAAACCTCGTTGTCGGCGGCGACCTGGTCTCGACCAACGGCGGGAACGTCTTCAACGGCGGCATCATGGTGGGCGGCTCGACCACGGGCGTGCAGGCCTATCAGCAAAGCCAGATCGTCCCCGGCGCGCTGCCGGTGGACTTCACCGACGAGCAGGCGCGCCTCTACAGCCTGACCGACTATCTCAAGGGCCTGGCCGACACGGGCGCGATCTCGATCGTCAACTACGGCGTTCACAACACCCAGATCACGCTGACCGGGTCGAACGCGGGCCTCAACGTGTTCAATCTGGACGCGGCCGATGTGAACGACGCCGGCACGATCAACCTGAACCTGACCAACGGCGGCTACGCGATCATCAACGTCGTGGGGACCGGCTCGATCAGCTTCTACAACGGCAGCCTGCACGTGACCGGCGGCAACGAGCGCAACGTGCTCTGGAACCTGCCCGGGATCACCGGCCTGTCGGTCGCCTCGTGGGGCGGCAGCGGCTCGATCCTGGCGCCCTACGCCAACTACAATCCGGTGGGCTACGGCAACATCAACGGCCAGCTCATCGTCGCCAACTTCAGCGGCAGCTATGCGGCGGCCACCCAGATCAACAACTACAAGTTCGTCGGCGGCGAGCTGGGCATGCTCTTCAGCGGCTTCGCCGTGCCCGAGCCGGCCACCTGGGCCCTGATGATCGGCGGCTTCGGCCTGGCCGGCGCCGCCCTGCGCCGCCGCCGCGCCCTGGCGGCGTAGACAGCGAACCTCTCCCGTTCACGGGCAGGGCAATCGCATATGGCTTGTGGGCGGCCTGTCCGCCCGATTCATGAACCGCAGAGATCGCGGAGATGCGCAGAGAAGCTCTCCCACGATTG
>NZ_JAHBYD010000012.1 GCF_019636135.1 Phenylobacterium sp. | reverse complement strand
GAAGCCGGCGCCTGCGAAGAAGAAACCGGCGGCCCGGAAGGCGCCTGCGGCGAAGAAGGCCGCCGCCAGACCGGCCGCTGCTGCGTCGAAGCCGGCCGCACCTCCAAAGGCCGCCGCCAAGCCTGCGGCGAAGCCCGCCGCGGCCAGGAAGGCTCCGGCGGCCAAGAATGCGGCGCCGGCAAAGCCCGCTGCGGCGGCCAAAGCCGCGGCGCCCAAGGCGGCCAAGACTGCGGCCGCGAAGCCCGCCGCGGCCAAGGCTGCGCCGAAGGCCGCCAAGCCCGCCGCCAAACCGGCCGTGGCCAAGAAGGCTCCGGCCGCGAAGCCGGCGGCCAAGCCGGCCGCGGCGAAGAAGAAGGCCCCCGCTGCGGCCAAGCCCGTGGCGAAACCCACAGCCAAGCCGGCCGCGTCCGCGAAGCCTGCGGCCGCCAGGAAGCCTGCCGCTGCTGCGAAGAAGCCGGCCGCCAGGAAGGCGCCGGCCAAGACGTAGAGTCAGTTCGCCGACCGCCTGAGCGCGACCAGCGCCTCGTCGAGGCAGGCGCGGTCGCCGGCGATCACGACCTGTCCGCCGTCCGGTCCCACGGGCTCGCCCCGCCAGTCGGTGGTGAGCCCGCCCGCGCCGGCCACCACGGGGATCGCCGCGTCGATGTCCCAGGCCTTCAGGCCCGCCTCGATCACCATGTCCATCGTGCCCGCCGCCACCATGGCGTAGGCGTAGGCGTCGCAGCCCAGCCGGGCGAGGCGGGCGGCCGCGCGCACCTGGCGCCACGCGCCCAGTTCGGCGCCGTTGAAGCAGGCCTCGGGATCGGTGGTGGCGATGATCGCCCCGGTCAGTTCGGGACAGGGCCGGACCTTGAGCGGCGTCTCGCCCGCCGCCGTCACCCGCCGCGAGCCGCCGGCGTGGCCGATGTAGACCTCGCCCAGGAAGGACTGGCCGATCGAGCCCAGCACGGGCTTCCCCTGGAAGCGCAGGCCGATGAGGGTGGTCCAGAGCGGGAGCCCGGCGATGAAGGCGCGGGTGCCGTCCACGGGATCGAGGACCCAGACGAACTCGGCGTCCGCACGGTCCTCGCCGTACTCCTCGCCGATGACGCCATGGTCGGGATGGCGCTCGGCGATGAGCTTGCGGATGGCGCGCTCGGCGCCCTTGTCCGCTTCCGTCACGGGGTCGAAGCCGACCTCGAATTTGTTGGAGAGCCCGTGCGCGCCGCGGAACAGGGGGAGGATGGCCTCCCCGGCGGCGCGGTTGAGTTCGAGCAGGAAGGAATCGAGCTCTGCCAGGCGGGCGTCCGGGAGGAGGGCGGTCATGTGACCGCCATACCCCGCCTGCGCAGAAGTCTTAAGCCTCGATCTCGCCGTTCATCGCCTTGGCGAGGTCCAGCAGGCGGCGGCGGGGCCGTTCGCCGAGCTGGTAGTAGGCGTGGATCAGGTCCTGGGTCTCCTTCGAGGCCAGGGTCTCGCTCGAGGAGGAGGTCTCCCGCTCCAGGTGCTCGCGCTGATCGCGGGTCAGGCCCTCGTAGAAGTAGCTCACGGGCACTTCCAGCACCTCGGCCAGTTGCCACAGGCGGGCGGCCGACATGCGGTTGGCCGCACATTCGTACTTCTGGATCTGCTGGAAACGGACGCCGCAGGCGTGCGCCAGCTCCTGCTGGGTCAGGCCCAGAAGGCGGCGGCGGCGACGCAGACGCCGGCCCAGGTGGATGTCGATCTCGTCCATGGAATCCCCGACCATGATTTCCCTTTGTCCCGGTTCGGGACTCCGTGGTTGAGACATCGCAAGTCGCACGCCAGCAGCCTCCATTGCCGAACGCGGGCGGCCGCACCTAAGAAGGTAAATGGCCGCACGTAACCATTCATACGTGGCAGAATTTATTTGGATGCTTGAGGCCGCGTTATTTGACGCGCTCCGGGCGCTCGCCCGCCTCTTCCCCATTGATTATGTATCAAATTCCGGCGCCTGGCTATGCCGGCGGCTCGGGCCGCTGACCCGCGCGCATCGCGTGGCGGAAAGGAATGTCCGGATCGCCTTCCCTCATCTCACGGACGCCGAGGTCAAGACTCTCCTCCAGGAACAATGGACTGAACTGGGTCGCTCGCTAGCCGAGTTCGCGATTCTCGACCGTGTTGTAGCCGACGGATCGCGTCTTGCCATCGACGGGGAAGCTCTGCTGGGCGCAATCGCCGCAGCCGACCGGCCGGTCGTGTTCGTTTCCGGCCACTTTTCCAACTTCGAGATGATGGCGGCGGCCATGGTCCGCTGCGGCGTGCGGGTGCAGGTCACCTACCGCGCCATGAACAACCCCTACATGGACGAACGCGTCCGGCGCACCCGGTTCAGCTACGGCGTCCGCATGTTCGCGCCCAAGGGCCTGGAGGGCGCGCGCGAGCTGATGCGGGCGATCGGGCGCGGGGAATCGGTGGCGCTGCTGAACGACCAGAAGTTCAACGGCGGCGTCGAGGTCCCGTTCTTCGGCGTCCCGGCGATGACGGCGCCGGGGCCGTCCACCTTCGCGCTCCGCTTCGGGATCCCGATCCAGCCGCTCAGCGTCCAGCGCACGGGGCCGGGGGCGCGGTTCAAGGTGGTCGTCCACGAACAGATCGTCCTGGAAGACACCGGCGACCGCGACGCCGACATCGCCGAGGGCGTCCGCCGCATCACCGCCTTCATCGAGGACCGCGTCCGCGCAAGGCCCGCCGAGTGGTTCTGGGTCCACAGGCGGTGGCCGAACGACGTGTATCGGCGGCATGAGCCGGTGGGCGCGCCGGCGCCCGATTGATTCGTGGTTGAAATGACGGCGCCGGCGGCGCTTGCCGAGCCGGAGGGCTGGCTCAGCGCGTCTCCTGCCAGCGCTTCAGGGATTCCGCGGGGCCGGCATAGGCCTCCTGCAGCTCGGCGCTCCAGTAGCGGAGCTGCTCCAGGGGGATCTTCTGGCCGGTGACGGCGCAGAGCACATAGCGGCCCGGTTTCAGCACGGCGTAGTCGCCGTCGCCGTAGTGCAGCCTGGCCTGGTCGGCGCCGAGGTTCCGGTCGTGGGCGTTCATGGGCGCCTATTTAGTCCTTCCGGACCGATCAGAACAGATCGCCCTGATCGGCGGCCGGCGCCTTGCCCTTGCGCGGCGGCCGGCGCGCCACGGTCGGGTTGGCGCTGGGCTGCCCGTCGATGACCGCCTTGCGCTCGGTGCGGTCGCCGAACTTGATCGTCACCTGCTCGCCTTCGCCCAGCAGGCCGCCGTTGATCACCAGCGAGCCGTCGGCGCGGGTGACCAGCGCGAAGCCGCGGTAGAGCGGCCGCTCCGGGTCCACCGCCACGAACAGCTTGGAGACCGCCGACAGCCGCTCGGCTGCGCGGTCGACGCGCCGGGTCGCCGCGGGCGGCAGGCGGGCGGCGAGCCCGTCCAGGCGCTGCTTCCACACCTGCTGCGGCCGCTGGAGCAGGAGCGGTGACAGCCGCGCCGAGACCGCCAGCAGGTCGCGCTCGTGCGCCGCCTGGTTCCGGGCCAGGCTGGCGGCGAGCCGCCCGGAGACGATGTCGAACCGCTGCTCGGCCAGCCGCAGCATGTCGGGCACTCGGGCGAGCGCCCGGCCGGCGTGGTCGATCCGCGCGCGCCGGTCCTCGACCACGCGTCCGCCGCAGCGGTGCATGCGCGCGCCGAGGTCGGAGATCAGCGCCTTCAGCTCGGCCAGCACCGGCGTCGCCATCTCGGCCGCGGCGGTGGGCGTCGGCGCGCGCCGGTCGGAGACGAAGTCGATGAGGGTGGTGTCGGTCTCGTGGCCGACGGCGCTGATCAGCGGGATCGACGAGGCCGCCACCGTGCGGGCCAGGGCCTCGTCGTTGAAGGCCCAGAGGTCCTCCACCGAGCCGCCGCCGCGCGCCACGATCAGCACGTCGGGCCGCGGGACCCGTCCGCCGGGCTCCAGGGCGTTGAAGCCGCGGATCGCGTTCGCCACCTGCGCGGCGGCCTGGTCGCCCTGCACCACCACGGGCCAGACGATCACGCGGCAGGGCCAGCGGTCGCGGATGCGGTGCAGGATGTCGCGGATCACCGCGCCGGTGGGGCTCGTCACCACGCCGACGACGGCCGGCATCTCCGGAATCGGCTGCTTCCGCGACGGCTCGAACAGCCCCTCGGCCGCCAGCCGCTGCTTCAGCCGCTCGAGTTGGGCCAGCAGCGCGCCGATGCCGGCCACCTCCATCGTCTCGATGACGATCTGGTAGCGGCTGCCTTGCGGATAGGTGGTGATCTTGCCGGTGACGATCACCTCCAGCCCCTGCTCGGGCCGCACCGACAGGAACCGCGCCTGCGTCTTCCACACCACCCCGTCGATAGCCGCGCGGTCGTCCTTCAGCGTCAGGTAGATGTGGCCGTTGGAGTGGTGCGTGACCTTCGACAGCTCGGCCCTGAGGCGCACGAAGCCGTAGGCGTCCTCCAGCGTCCGCTTCAGCGCGAACGCCAGCTCCGAGACGGAGTACGGCCGGGCGTTGCCGTCGGCGTCGGTCAGGCCGGTCGTGGGGGCGGTGGCGTCGGTCATCGCGTCAAAGGTAAGGGCGCTTCACGCCCCGCCGCAAAGGAAAGACGGGCGCAAATGAAAGAGACGCGGCCGGGACCTGAGGCTCGGCGAGCTTCGGTTCCGGTCGCGTCTCCCATCCCCAACGGATAGTCAGTCCGCTCTCCAGCGGATCAGATGTAGCGGCGCAGGCTCCGGGCGAGCTCGGCGGCGCTGGACTTCTTCTTCGCCTGGGCCGGCTGGTAGGCCACCGTGGCGTGTTCGTGGCAGTAGGGGCCGTTCTCCTCCGAGCGGCGGCCGCAGAAGGTGAAGTTGTCCTGGGCGGGATCGCCGATCGGCCACTTGCACATGTGGGCGCCCAGCGTCAGCACCGTGGCCGTGCCGGGCGTCTCGTCGACGTAGCGGACCGGCGTCGGCGCGGCGTGGGCCGTCACCGGCTCGGCGATGCGGCGCGGCGCGGCCGGCGCGTGGGTCAGCGCGCGCGCCGGGCGCGGCGCCTTGAAGGTGGTGCGTTGCGGCTTCGAGGGCGTCGCCCGGCCCGAGAGGCCCAGGCGATGCACCTTGCCGATCACGGCGTTGCGGGTGACGCCGCCCAACTGCTTGGCGATCTGGCTGGCCGAAAGACCGTCCTGCCAGAGCTTCTTCAGAAGTTCGACGCGCTCGTCGGTCCAGCCCATGGATCCCTCCCAACCAGAGGTCCCGAAATCGCCCCCGCGACCTCGGGATCAACATCTTGTGGCGGTGGACGTTTGTGCCCCTCACCAACCACTATCAGTAGTAAACAACTCGCTAACGGCCACAATAGGCGCCATCGCTTCCATCCACAGGAACTAGATGTAGGGGTCGGCCGTCCACAACCGGGCCGCCGCGAAGGCACAGCCTTGCGCAGTGCGCCGGGGGGGCGCACATGAGGGGCGATGCGAGACCTGCCGATCGAGGACGCCGTCCTGCCGCCGCTGCCGCGGGCGTACCACGGGATCAACTGGGAGGGCCTGAAGACCCTCTACGTCCGCGAGATCCAGCGCTTCTGGAAGGTCGGCCTGCAGACGCTGGCCGCCCCGGTCATGACGGCGCTCCTGTACATGCTGGTGTTCGTGGTCGCGGTCGGCGGCGGGCGCGACGTCCACGGGGTGCATTACGGGACCTTCGTGGCCCCCGGCCTGATCATGATGCAGATCCTGTCGAACGCCTTCGCCAATTCCTCGTCGTCGCTGCTGCAGGCCAAGTTCAACGGGCTGATGGGCGACTTCGTGACCCCGCCCCTGTCGGCGCTGGAGCAGATGATCGGCTTCGGCGGCGGCGCGGCCACGCGCGGCATCGTGGTCGGGCTGGTGAGCCTGGTGGCGATCCTGCCGTTCGCCTCCTTGCCGGTCGCCCACGCCTGGGCGATCCTCTACTTCGGCGTCGGCGCGGCGCTGATCATGGGCTTCATCGGCATCATGGCCGGCCTCTGGGCCGAGAAGTTCGACCACATGGCGGCGGTCACCAACTTCGTCATCATGCCGATGACGTTCCTGTCGGGGACCTTCTACCTCGTCGAGCGCCTGCCGGAGCCGTTCCGCACGGCCAGCCACTACAACCCGTTCTTCTACCTGATCGACGGCTTCCGCTACGGCTTCATCGGCCAGGCCGAGAGTTCGCTGCCCATCGGCGTCGCCATGACCGCCGTGCTGGTGGTGATGCTGGGCTGGACGTGCCTGTGGATGTTCCGGGTCGGCTACAAGATCAAGACCTGAGACCCGTCATCCATTCCTTTCCCGGGGAGGGGCGAGGGGTGCAGGCCGTCAGCAAACATTGACACGCAAGGGCTTGGAGACGAAAACGCCAAGCCTTCCGGTCCCCGCCGCGCATCGCTGCGGGGACGTTCCTTTTCCAGGAGGGCTTTCGCCGTGGCCGAGACGACCACCGCCCCCGTTCCCAGCGACCACATCATGGGCGTCTACGCGCGCGCCCCGCTGGCGTTCGAGCGAGGCGAGGGCGTCCGACTGTTCACGGCGGAGGGCGAGGAATACCTCGACTGCATGGCCGGCATCGCGGTGACCGCGCTGGGCCACGGCCACCCGAAGCTGGTGGCCGCGGTGAAGGACCAGGCCGGGAAGCTCTGGCACACGTCCAACATCTTCCGCATCCCGCAGCAGGAGGCGCTGGCGAAGCTGCTGACCGACAACACCTTCGCCGACGAGTGCTTCTTCACCAACTCGGGCGCCGAGGCGATCGAATGCGCCATCAAGACGGCGCGCAAGTACCACTGGTCGAAGGGCGCGCCCGAGCGGATCGATATCATCGGCTTCGACGGCTCGTTCCACGGCCGGACCCTCGCGGCGATCTTCGCGGCCAACAATCCGAGCTACGTGGAAGGCTTCGGCCCGCCGCTGCCCGGGTTCGTGGGGGCGAAGTTCGGCGACGTCGAGGGCCTCAGGAAGCTCGTGGGTCCGACTACGGCGGCCATCCTGCTGGAGCCGGTGCAGGGCGAGGGCGGCGCGCGCTCCTGGACCGAGCAGCAGCTCAAGGATATCCGCCGGCTCTGCGACGAGACGGGCGTGCTGCTGATCTACGACGAGATCCAGTGCGGCCTGGGCCGGACCGGCAAGCTCTTCGCCTACGAATGGGCCGATGCGCCGCCGGACATCATGGCGGTGGCCAAGGCGCTGGGCGGCGGCTTCCCGGTGGGCGCCTGCCTCGCGACGGCCGAGGCCGGCCGCGGCATGACGCCGGGCAGCCACGGCTCGACCTACGGCGGCAACCCGCTGGCCATGGCCGTCGGCGTGGCCTCGGTCGAGGAACTGGTGAAGCCCGAACTGCTCGCCCATGTGCGCGAGGTGGCCGGCTACCTGAACCAGCAGCTCACCGGCCTCAAGGAACGCTTCCCGGACGTCGTCGAGGACATCCGCGGCAAGGGCCTCCTGATCGGGGTGAAGCTGAAGACGCCGAACCGCGAGTTCATGCAGCACGCCCGCGACCAGCACCTGCTGATCGCCGGCGGCGGCGACAACTGCGTGCGCCTGCTGCCGCCGCTCGTGCTCACCCAGGACGAGGCCCGCGAGGCCATCGAGCGGCTGGAACGCGCGTGCGAGGCGGCGCAGGCGAAGGCCAGAGCGGCGGTCCCGGCATGACGGCCGGGGCTCCGCGGCATTTCCTCGATCTCTGGAAGCTCGAAGGCCACGAGCTTCGCGCCATCCTGGAGGACGCCAAGGCCCGCAAGGCCGCCCGCAAGGGCTGGCCGCAGGGCAGGGTCGACCCCGACGCGCCCGCGCGCGACCGGACGCTGGCCATGATCTTCGAGAAGAACTCGACGCGGACGCGCTTCTCGTTCGACGCGGCCATGCGCCAGCTCGGCGGCGACGTCATCATCTCGAACGCGGTCGACATGCAGATCGGCCGCGGCGAGCCGATCGAGGACACCGCCCGCGTGCTCTCGCGGATGGTCGACGCGATCATGATCCGCTCGAACGTCCATGAGGACGTCGAGCGCCTGGCCATGTGGTCGACGATCCCGGTGATCAACGGGCTCAGCGACAAGAGCCATCCCTGCCAGATCCTGGCCGACCTGATGACCTTCGAGGAGCATCGCGGCCCGGTGACCGGCCGGACGTTCGCGTGGGTGGGCGACGGCAACAACGTCTGCTCCAGCTTCATCCACGCGGCGCCGAAGCTGGGCTTCAGGCTGAACATCGCCACGCCCGCGATCTTCCATCCCGACATGATGGACCTGGCGCGCGCGGCCGAGCAGCAGGGCCAGGTGACGACCACCCACGACCCGCGCGAAGCCGTGCGCGGCGCCGACTGCGTGATCACCGACACCTGGGTCTCGATGGGCGACACCGACCACGACGAGCGCCTCGACGCGCTCGAGCCCTACCAGGTGGACGAGAAGCTGATGGGCGAGGCGGCGGGCGACGCCGTCTTCCTCCACTGCCTGCCGGCGCACCGCGGCGAGGAAGTCACCGACGCCGTGATCGACGGCCCGCAGAGCCTGATCTGGGACGAGGCGGAAAACCGCATCCACGCCCAGAAGTCGATCCTGGCCTGGTGCTTCGGCGCGATCTGAAATCCTCGCGACTCTCCTCTCCCCCCGCGAAGCGGAGAGGGAGAGGGCCGGGAGAGGGCGGCTGGGTGACGTCTGTGGTAGGCCGAGGAACCGCTGAGCGGCTTGTTCTACCGCGCCGCCCTCTCCCCGCCCTCTCCCTCTCGTCGCGCCTGCGGCGCGCGGGGGAGAGGAGGTGCGGGAGGTCTACTGACGCGTCCCCGACCAGCTCACTTCCATGTTGAAGCTGACGTCGAGGGACTTCTTCCCGCGGTCGTAGAGGAAGACGCTGTCGCCGCGCGCCTGCTGGATGGTGCTCATGGCGGTGGTCAGCGGCACGGTGATGGTGGGCAGGCGCGGGTAGTCCGAGGTGACCTGCACGGTGTTGGGGCCGGTGCGGGTGACCGTGAGGGTGACGTTGCTCTGGCTGGAGCCCTTGGAGTCGGAGATGACGTCGCCGGCGTAGGTCCCGGCCACCGCATCGGCGAGGTCGGGCTTGCGCTGGGCCTGCGCCATCGCCGGCCCTGCCATGAGGAAAGCTGCGGCCACGACGACGGCGCGGCACTGAAGATCGGTGCTGACCAAGACCTGCTCCTGAACTCTGTCCGGTCCCCCGACCTGGCGACGACGTTGCCGCGTCGGGCGGGCGGACGCCAGTCCTTTCAGGCGGCGCCGAAGTAGCGGGCGATGATCCGGCTGTAGACCGCCTGCAGCCGGCGGATCTCGTCGACCGGCGCGCGCTCGTCCACCTGGTGCATGGTCTTGCCGACCAGGCCCACCTCGATCACCGGGCAGAGCGCGCGGATGAAGCGGGCGTCGGAGGTGCCGCCGCTGGTGGAGAGCTCGGGGGGCTGGCCGGTCACGTCGGCGACGGCGGCGGCCACCAGGTCTGTGAACTCGCCGCGCTCGGTCAGGAACGCCTCGCCGCTGATCGACGAGGTGACGGTGATCTTGCCGCCGAAGTCCACCGAGGCGCGCCAGGCCTCCAGGTCGAACCAGTCGGCCAGTTGCCGGCCCGTGTGGTTGGGGTTGAAGCGGATGTTGAGCCGCGCCCGCGCGACGCCCGGGATCACGTTCGTCGCCGCGTTGGGCATCTCGATCATGGTGACTTCGAGGTTCGACGGCTGGAACTCGGGATAGCCCTCGTCCAGCACCCGCGTCTCGAACGCGGTGAGCATCCGGATCAGCGGCGTCGCCGGGTTGGCCGCGCGGTGCGGATAGGCCACGTGGCCCTGGAGGCCCTCGACCACGATCTCGGCGTTGATCGAGCCGCGGCGGCCCACCTTGACCATGTCGCCGAAGGTCTCGGCCGAGGTCGGCTCGCCCACGACGCAGTGGTCGATGACCTCGCCCTCGGCCTTCAGCGCGTCGACCACCTTCGTCGTGCCGTCGGTCGCCACGCCCTCCTCGTCGCCGGTGATCAGGAACGAGATCGAGCCCGTCACCGTCCCGGCCGCGATGGCCTCGGCGGCGGCGGCGGCGAAGGCGGCGATGGCGCTCTTCATGTCCACCGCGCCGCGACCGATCAGGACGCCGTCCACCACCTCGGCGGCGAAGGCGTCCTTCGACCAGGCGCCGGCGTCGCCCACGGGCACCACGTCGGTGTGGCCGGCGAAGCAGAGGTTGGGCCGCGCGGTCCCGTAGCGGGCGTAGAGGTTCTCGATCTCGCCGAACCGCATGCGCCGGCAGGCGAAGCCGAGCGCGGTCAGCGCCTGCTCCACCACCTCCATGGCCCCGGCGTCGGCAGGCGTCACCGAGGGGCGTCGGATCAGGTCGCGGGTGAGTTCGACGGCGTCGAGGGCGGGCGGCATGGGCAGGCCTTTACGACACCGGCGGCGCCTTGTGCTAGGGTTGCCGCATGAACGCGCCCCTGATCACCCGCGCCGCCGAAGGCTACGACCGTCGCGCCTTCACCGTGGCGGAGGTGCATGCCATGGTCCGCGCCGGGATCATGGACCCCGACGAGCCGGTCGAACTCTGGGAGGGCGAGTTCGTTCCGATGAACGCCAAGCACAACCGCCACGAACTCTGGAAGCGCCGCCTGACCCGCAAGATCGTGGAAGGGACCCCCGCCACGATCGCCGTCTCGATCGAGCCTTCGGTCTATCTCAGCGACATCACGTTCCTCGAGCCCGATATCGTCCTCTATTCCGAGACCCTGCTGCCGGAGGACGTCCGCGGCCCGGATTGTCTGCTGGTCATCGAGGTATCCGACAGCAGCCTATCCAAGGACCTGCGAGGCAAGGCGCGGCTCTATGCGCGTTACGGCGTCGCGCACTACTGGGTTCTCGATGCCGAGGGCCGGCGGGCCTGGCTGATGTCCGAGCCGGTCGACGACGCCTATCAGGCCGTGCAGGAGGTCGCTGGGGATGGCGTTGTCACCCTGCCGTTCGATCCGACACTGACGATCCGGCTGCAAGACCTCGGATAGGCGCGGCCGACCATGCCCAGGATCGACATGGTGATCCGCCCCGGCGAGGAAGAGCCTCGCCACCGCGACGGCACGCCCTACCCGGGAGCGTGAGCCGGCCTCGCGCCCGGGGCGAGCGGCGTTGCGCGCCGCCGCGCCGGGGCGTTGGATGTCGGCCCGGGCCGCAAGACGCGGAGGCTTCCGATGGCCGTGAGACCGATCCTGCTGACCCTGGCGGCGTTGGCGCTGAGCGGCTGCGCCTCGTCGCAATACGGCTACGCCTACTGCTACGACCCCTACGGCGGCCCCGTCGGCTACTACACCGGCCCGTTCGAGCCGAAGCCGGCGTGCGCGCGCCAGCCTTCGCAGGGCGTCGTCTTCGCCACGCGGGAGGGCAAAGGGCGGCGTGGGCCGTATGTCGCCGGCCCCTATCCGTCGCCCGTGGCCGAGGCCGCCGTCGACGCGGTCAGTCGCGAAGCAGCTCGTTGATCGAGGTCTTCGAACGGGTGCGCTCGTCCACGGTCTTCATGATCACCGCGCAGTAGGTCGACGGCAGCGACGGGTCGACCGGGTTCGGCCGGTTCCCCGACACCACGACCGAGTAGGGCGGCACTTCGCCGGTGGTGGTCTGGCCGGTCTTGCGGTCGATGATCGGGGTGGTCGCCGTGATGAAGGTGCCCATGGACAGCACCGAGCCCTCGCGCACGATCACGCCCTCGGCCACCTCGGCGCGGGCGCCGATGAAGCAGTTGTCCTCGATGATGGTCGGGTTGGCCTGCAAGGGCTCCAGCACGCCGCCGATGCCCGCGCCGCCCGAGATGTGGCAGTTCTTCCCGATCTGGGCGCACGAGCCGACGGTGGCCCAGGTGTCGACCATGGTGCCTTCGTCCACGTAGGCGCCGACGTTCACGAACGAGGGCATCAGCACCACGTTCCTGGCGATGAAGGCGCTGCGGCGCACCACGCAGCCGGGCACGGCGCGGAAGCCGGCGGCCTCGAACCGGGCCGCCGTCCAGCCGTCGAACTTCAGCGGGACCTTGTCCCAGAAGGGGCCGGGCTCCATCACCGCCGAGGCGTTGAGGCGGAAGGAGAGCAGGATCGCCTCCTTGGCCCACTGGTTGACGCTCCAGGCCCCGTCGGCGCCGCGCTCAGCGACCCTGAGCTTGCCGGCGTCCAGCAGCGACAGCGTCTCGTTCACGGCGTCGCGGACCTGGCCCTTGGTGGCGGTGTCGATCCCGTCGCGCCCGGCCCAGGCGGCCTGGATCGCGGACTTCAGGTCTCCAAAGGAAGCGGAGGAGGTCATGTCAGGCGGCCTTCTTGAGCTGGGCGTCGCGCAGGAACGGCGCGAGATGGCGGGTGCGGTACTGGACGAAGGGGGCGGTCGACTCCTCCGCGTAGGGGCCCACCAGCACGGTCGTCATGCCGAGTTCGGCGGCCGGCGCGAGGTTGCGGGCGGAGTCCTCGAAGAAGGCGGTGGTCGCCGGCGCGATGTCGTGCGCCGCACCGATGGCCGCGAAGGCCGCGGCGCTGGGCTTGGGCTCATAGCCCGTCGAGGCGATGTGGAAGACGTCGTCGAACAGGTGGCCCAGCCCCAGGCGCTCCAGCACGCGCTCGGCGTGACGCGCATCGGCGTTGGTGAAGATCAGCCGCCGGCCCGGCAGGCGCTCCAGCGCGGCCAGAAGGCCGGCGTCGTGCGCCAGCACCTCCAGCGACAGGTCGTGGAAGATGGCGTGGAACTCGTCCGGGTCGACGCCGTGGTGCAGCATCAGGCCCTTCAGCGTCAGGCCGTGCTCGGCCAGGTAGGCCTTCTGCACCTTCAGCGCCTCGTCGCGCGGCAGGCCGGTGACCTTCTCCACGAAGTCGGTCATGCGATCGACGACCGCGTCGAGGAAGCCGGACTCGGCCGGGTAGAGCGTGCCGTCCAGGTCGAACAGCCAGGTGTCCACGTGGCGCAGGTCGACCCTCACGCCTTCACCAGCGTCCCGGAGCCATGCTCCGTGAAGAGCTCGACCAGCATGGCGTGCGGCCGCCGCCCGTCCAGGATCACCACGGCCTCGACGCCCTTCTCCACGGCGGCGATGGCGGTCTCCAGCTTCGGGATCATGCCGCCGGTGGCGACGCGGTCCGCGATCGCTTGGCGGGCCTTCGCGATGGTGAGGTCGGTGATCCGCTGCCTGTTGGCGTCGAGCACGCCCGCCACGTCGGTCAGGAGCAGCATGCGCTTGGCGCCCAGCGCGCCGGCCAGGGCGCCGGCCACCGTGTCGGCGTTGATGTTGTAGGTCTGGCCCGCGTCGTCCACGCCGATGGGGGCCACGACCGGGATGTAGTCGTGATCGGCCTTGATCAGGGCCTCGATCAGGGTGGTGTCGATCACCTTCGGCTCGCCCACGAAGCCCAGGTCGACGATCTTCTCCTCGACGCTGTCGGGCGCGCGGGTCGTGCGCGTGACCTTCTCGACGGTGATCAGCTTGGCGTCCTTGCCCGACAGGCCCACGCCGCGCACGTCGGCCTCGGCGCCGGCCTGGGTGATCCAGCTCGCGATCTCCTTGTTGATGGCGCCCGAGAGCACCATCTCGGCCACTTCCATCGTCGCCTGGTCGGTGACGCGCAGGCCGTCGATGAAGGTCGACTTCACGCCGGCCTTCTCCAGCCACGCCGAGATCTGCGGCCCGCCGCCATGCACCACGACCGGATGCACGCCCAGCATCTTCAGCAGCACCACGTCGGCGGCGAACAGCTTGGCGACGCTCTCCTCGCCCATGGCGTGGCCGCCGTATTTGATGACCACGATCTCACGGTCGTAGATCTGGATATACGGCAGGGACTCGGCCAGCGTCTTCGCCGTCGCCCAGCCCTGCTCTTCCGTGTCGCCGCTCACTTCACCGTCCTCACAGGCCGCGGCGTCCCGATAGCGGAGCCGCGGCGCCCTGTCACGGCCTCGGACGCGCGTCAGACGTCCACTTCGGGCAGCAGCCTGGCGAAGTGGTCCTCGACGGCGCGGTAGCACTCGCAGGCCGCGCGCTCGAGGCCCTCACGGTCGATGACCTCGACACCGCCGCGGAAGTTGCGGATCAGGCCGCGGGCCTGGAGCGCGGTCGTGACCCCCGTGACCGTCGTGCGCTGCAGGCCCAGCATCTCGGCCAGCGCCTCCTGGGTGAGCTGGATGGTCTTGTCGCCGGCGCGGTCGTGGGTCGCCAGGAGCCAGCGGCAAGCCCGCTCCTCGGCGTTGTGGAGCGCATTGCAGGCCACCGACTGCATCATCTGGGCGAGCAGGGAGTCGGCGTAGCGCGAGAAGAGATCGCCGAATCGGGGAGAGCCGATCTTGGCCGCCTCCAGGTGACTGGTCGGGATGGCCAGCGCCTCGCCGCCGATCTGGACGACGGCGCGGCCGAACGCCGGCTTGTTGCCCTCCGAGACGATGCCGCCGATCGCGCCTTCGCGCCCGATCGTGGCGGCCTCCACCTCGCGCCCGTCGCGGGTGGCGATCAGCAGCGAAGCCATGGTGCGGAAGCATGGGAAATAGGTGGTCGTGACGTCGTCGCCCGGCTCGAACAGGACGCGCCCGCGCGGCAGGTCGATCTTCTCCAGGTGCGGCGCCAGCACCTCGAAGTCGCGCGCCGAGAGCGCGCCCAGCAGCCGGTTGGCGCGCCTCGAGACCATGTGGCTCGCGCCGTCGTCGGTCGGGATGAATAAGGATGCGGTCATCGCTGGAATCCCCGTGCCTGGACCCCATCAGAACGCTTTACGGCTCCGCTTGTTGCGTCGGGTTCCGCACACAGCCGCGTCAAATCGTTCGCGCGACGACTTCCTTCATGATCTCGCTGGTGCCGCCGTAGATCCGCTGCACGCGGGCGTCGCGCCAGAGCCGGGCGATCGGGTACTCGTTCATGTAGCCCGCGCCACCGTGCAGTTGCAGGGCGGCGTCGCAGACCTCCCACTGGAGCTCGGTGTGGAACAGCTTGGCGGCCGAGGCTTCCGCCGCCGTCAGCTTGCCCTCCAGGTGCCGCGCGATGGCCCAGTCGAGGTGCGCCCAGCCGGCCTGCATCTTGGCCTTCAGGCCCGCCAGGGTGAACCGCGTGTTCTGGAAGTCGAAGACGGTCTGCCCGAACGCCTTGCGCTCCTTGGTGAACTTCACGCCCTCGTCGAAGGCCCGCTGGGCGGCCGCCTGCGCCTGCAGCGCGATGCCCAGCCGCTCCTGCGGGAGCTGGTTCATCAGGTAGGCGAAGCCCTTGCCTTCCTCGCCCAGGCAGTTGGTGATCGGCACGCGGACGTCCTCGAAGAACAGCTCCGAGGTGTCGGCCGAATGCTGGCCGATCTTGTCGAGGTTGCGGCCGCGCTTGAAGCCGTCGCGCGTCGCCTCCACCAGGATCAGCGAGATGCCCTTGGAGCGGGCGTTCGGGTCGGTCTTGGCGACCACGATGACGAGGTCGGCGTTCTGCCCGTTGGTGATGTAGATCTTCGAGCCGTTGACGACGTACTCGTTGCCGTCGCGGATCGCGGTGGTGCGCACGCCCTGCAGGTCGGAGCCGGCGCCCGGCTCGGTCATGGCGATGGCGGTGATGGCCTCGCCCGAGACCATCTTCGGCAGCCACTGGAGCTTCTGCTCCTCGGAGCCGTAGTTGGCGATGTAGTCGGCGACGATGTCGCTCTGCAGCGTGATGCCGGCCGAACTGCCCGCGTAGAACAGCTCCTCGCTGATCACGGTGTTGTAGCGGAAGTCGAGGCCCAGCCCGCCGTACTCGGCCGGCACGCCGGGGCAGAGGATGCCCGCCTCGCCGCAGGCCAGCCAGAAGTCGCGCCCGATGATCCCGTCCTGCTCCCAACGGTCGAGGTTGGGCGTCAGCGCCTTGTCGTAGAACTTCCGCACCTGGTCGCGGAACAGGTTCAGATCTTCGTCGAAGACGGGGCGGGTGGCGGTGTCGATCATGGCGGGTCCCTGAAGCTCGCCCGCCACTTAGCCGGCTGACGCCGCGGAGGGCTAGCGCCTAGCGCCGACCCTGCACGAACGTCGTCCGTGCGAGCGCCGCGCGCCACTCGTCGGCATAGTCGCAATCGGCGTAGTCGGGGAAATAGGGCCCGCCGCGCGTGAAGTGCGCGATCCGGGCGGCCGGGTTGTGGTCGTACTCGCCGACCAGCCAGTTCCACTCCAGCGGCAGCGGTCCGATCAGGTCCTCGCTCTCCAGCCACTTGAACTGGTGCAGCTCCAGCCCGGAGGCCGTGTTGACGTATTCGGGCGTCAGCGCGCGGCAGCGGGCGTTGTTCATCAGCATGACGCTGGACCAGTTCTTCATGGGGTACGGCGCCTGCACGTGGCCGAGGAACTTCACCGCGTCGCGGGGCGCATAGTCATGCTGGCAGACCATGACGGCGTAGCGGTCGTCGCAGAGCGCGAACAGCTCGGCGATGTCGGCGCGGGCGAGCATGTCGCAGTCCATGAACAGCGACCAGCCCTGGTAGCCGGAGAGATAGGGCGTCAGGAACCGCGAGAACGAGAAGTCGGTCGACTGGGCCGAGACGGCCGGCCGATCGAAGACGGGCGCGAGGCTGGAGAGCGTGACGGGCGTGAGCCGCACCGGCCGTGAGCTCCGCTCCAGCAGGCTCTGCGCCAGCACGTGGTAGGCGGCCACCTCCTGGCGGTCGTAGCCGATGTAGATGTCGAGCGGCGCGAAGGACGGCAAGCGGTCAGGTCTCCAGCCGGGCCGCCACCGCGGCGGCGGCGGCTTCGATCACCGGCCCCCAGGCGCCCGGCCCGGCCTGGCGCAGGAGGCGGACCGAGCCGTACCACGGCATCGTCTCGCCGGCCGCCATGTAGCGCCATTCGGCGTTGAACGGGACGAGCGTCAGGCAGGGCCGGCCCAGTCCGCCTGCGAGGTGGACCAGCGCGGTCTGCACCGACACCACCAGGTCCAGGTTCGAGACCAGGCCCGCCAGGTCGTCGAAGTCGTTGAGGTCGGTCGCCGCGAAGGCGCGGATGGGGCGGGACAGGCTCGCGTTGGCAGCGGCGATCTCGGCCGCGGCGTCGCCGTACTGCAGGCTGACGACCTCGCAGTCCGGGAGGCCGAGCACCGGCGCGAGCTGCTCCAGGGCCAGCGAGCGCTGGTCGCGGCGGGTGTTGGGCAGGCCGCCGCGCCAGGAGACGCCGACGCGAAGCCGCGTCGTCCTCGGTCCCAGCCGTTCGGCCCAGCGCGCCCGCGCCGCGTCCGATGGGGTCAGGTAGGGGCGGCCGGGGAAGTCCGCCCGCGTGCGCCGGAACGCCGAGCCCAGGCTGCCCATCGCCACCACCCGGTCGATCCCCGAGCGGCGCACCTGCGCCTCGGCCGGGCCGGCGAAGGACGCGCCGGGGAAGGCCGCGCGGAACAGGCGCACGAGCCGCGGCTCGCACACGCAGGTGACCGACGCCGCCACCGCCTGGAGGTCGGGGATCATGCCGGCGAACATCACCTGGTCGCCGATGCCCTGCTCGCCCAGCAGCAGGACGCGCCGCCCCGCCAGGGCGTCGGCAGAGGGCGACGTCGTCAGCGCGCCCGACAGAGCCGCCGTGACTTGCGCGCCGGCCGTCTCCGGGAAGCGGCGGATGCCGAAGCGGGCCTCGTAGTCGGCCCAGCCGCCGAAGTCGCCCAGTTGCAGCCGCACGATCCCACGCCGGTGGCGCGCCAGCGGCGCGTCGGGCTTCAGCGCGACCGCGCGGTCGAGCGCCGCCAGCGCCGCCTCGTGGCGGCCCAGCGCCACCAGCGTCAGCGCCCGCTGCGCCTCGACGTCGTGGGCGGGCGCGCCGGCCGCCAGCGCGGCGGCATAGGCGGGCTCGGCGGCCGCGTGGTCCGCGAGGCCGGCCAGCGCCTCCGCGCGCAGCAGCAGGGCCTCGGCATGCTCGGGCTGGCGCTTAAGGGTCGCGTCGGCCAGGGCCAGCGCGTCGGCGTGGCGGCCCCGCTCGGCCAGCAGGACGCCCAGGTTCCGTACCGAGACCGGATGTCCGGGCGCCAGCTTCAGCGCCTGTTCGAAGCTCGCCAGCGCCGCGTCGCCCCGGCCCTGTCGTAGCTGTTCGACGCCGCGGGCCGCCAGCCGCTCGGCGTCGGCCGTGTCAGCCATGTCCGCCCGCGAGTTCGCAGGCCGCCAGGATCTCGGCGCGGAGTTCGGGGATGCCGGCGCCCTTCTCGGCGCTGGTGGCCAGCACGCGGGGGAAGGCGGCGGGGCGTTTGGCGATCTTGCGGAGCGTCTCGGCGACCACCTGTTCGACGTCGCGCTGGCTGCGCAGCTTGTCGGTCTTGGTCAGCACGATCTGGTAGCTGACGGCCGAGATGTCGAAGGCGTCCATCGCCTCCCTGTCGACCTCCTTCAGCCCGTGGCGGCTGTCGATCAGCAGGTAGGCGCGCTTCAGGTTGGGGCGGCCGCGCAGGTAGGACCGCCCGAGGTTCTGGAACTTGTTCTTCTCGCCGCGGCTCACCTTGGCGAAGCCGTAGCCGGGCAGGTCGACCAGCCGCATCCGGTCGTCGGCGACGAAGAAGTTGACCTCCCGCGTGCGCCCCGGCGCCGTCGAGGCGCGCGCCAGGTGGGTGCGGCCGGTGACGGCGTTGATCAGCGAGCTCTTGCCCACGTTCGAGCGGCCGGCGAAGGCCACTTCCGGCAGGTCGGCGGGCGGCAATCCCGGGATCGAGACCGCGCCCATCAGGAAGGTCACCGGATGGGCGAAGAAGACCCGCGCCGCCTCCAGCGTCTCGTCGTCGTAAGGGGTCTCGGCCCCGCTCACCCGACCGCCGCGCCCTGGCCGGTCAGCTTGGCGATGAGCCGGTCGATCGGGTTATCCACCTTGAAGCGGCGCATGATCACGTACTGCTGCAGGGCCGTCAGGATGTTCGACCACGTGTAGTAGAGCAGCAGGCCGATCGGGAACTGCGCCATGATGAAGGTGAAGAGGATCGGCATGAGCTGGAAGATCCGCTGCTGCGTCGGGTCGGGCGCCGGCGGGCTCATGGCCGTGGTGAGCCAGGTGGTGATCCCGTAGAGGATCGCCATCACCCCGATGTGCAGGAAGCCGGGCGGCGTGCCGTAGGCCAGCAGGCTGCCGATCAGCGGCGCCGTGCCCGGATCCCACGGGATCAGGCCGAACAGGTTGAAGATGGTCGTCGGGTCGGGCGCCGACAGGTCCTTGATGAAGCCGTAGAAGGGCGCGTGCCGCATCTCGATGGAGATCTGCAGCACCTTGAAGAGCGCGAAGAAGACCGGGATCGTCAGGAGCAGCGGCAGGCAGCCGGCCAGCGGGTTCACCTTCTCGCGCTGGTAGAGCGCGAGCAGTTCCTGCTGCTGCTTCTGCGGGTCGTCCTTGAACGTCTTGCGCAGCTCCTCCATCGCCGGCTGCACCTTCTTCATCTTGGTCATCGACTCGTACTGCTTGTTCGCAAGCGGGAAGAGGACGAGCCGCACCACGACGGTGAGCACCAGGATGGCGACGCCGAAGTTGCCGACGTGCTGGAAGATGAAGCTGAGGAACTGATAGACCGGCCGGGTCAGGAACCAGAGCATGCCCCAGTCGACGGCCTCGTCGAGGTTCCGGACTCCCAGGCTCTCCTGGTAGTCCTTCAGCACCTGCACCTGCTTGGCGCCGGCGAAGACGTGGACGGTGTGCGACACCTGCGCGCCGGACTGGATGGTCCGCGCGGGGCCCACGTAGTTGGCGTCGAGGATGTTGAGGTCCGGGGCCCTGGTCAGGCGGTACTGGCCGCGGATCTGCTCGTTCTGGGCCGGGATCAGGGCGGCCAGCCAGTAGTGGTCGGTGATGCCGATCCAGCCGCCCAGGGAGTCATAGGCCGGGCCGCCGCCGTCCTTCTGCCACTTGGCGTACTTGATCGGCCGGCGCTTGCCGTCCAGCCAGCCCATGCCGCCCTCATGGACGACGGAGCTGCGGCCGAGGCCTTCCGGCACGCCGCGGCGCTGGATCGAGCCGAAGGGCGCCAGCGTCACCGGTGCGCCGCTGGTGTTGGCCACGGTGTCGGTGACGGTGAACATGTACTTGTCGTCCACCGCGATCATCCGCGTAAACGTCAGCCCCTGGCCGTTGGCGTAGGTCAGCGTGACGGGCTTGCCGGGCGCCAGCACCGAGCCCGACGCCAGCGTCCAGACGGTCTGGTCGCCGGGCAGGCCCGCGATGTTGGCGCCGGCCCAGCCGGTGCTGGCGAACCAGGCGTACGGCGTGCCCTCGGGCCGCAGCAGCTCGACCGGCGGCGAGGTCTTGGGCAGCTTCTCGCGGTACTGCACCAGGTAGATGTCGTCGATGCGCGCGCCGCGCAGCGAGAGCGAGCCCTTGAGCGCCGGCGTCGCGATCGGCACCCGCGGCGCGGCGGCCACGGCCTGGTCGCGGCTCACGACCTGCGGGCCCAGCGGAACGGCGGGCCGGTTGGCGGGCGCGGTCTGGGCGGTCGCCGCCTTCGCCTTGGCCTCGGCGGCCTTCTTCTGGTTCGCCGGTTCGATGACCAGGAACTGGTAGGCCATCAGGATCAGGAACGCGCACACGACGAAGATGATCGTGTTGCGGTTGTTCTCGTCTTGCATTGGGGAGACGCGGGTCCGTCGAGGGATGGGGCGGGCCCGTCAGATGTGGGGCGCCGGCCGGTCGGCGGCGAGCCTTACCAGCGCGCTTTTCACATCGTCAAGCAAACGGGACCAGGGGCGGGTGGTCACACCGCCGCGGGCGATGATCACATAGTCGACGCCGGGCGTGGCGTGGTCGGGCAGGATGGCGCGGGCGGCCTCTCGCATGCGCCGCTTGGCGCGGTTGCGCTGCACCGCGCCGCCGATGCGCCGGGTGGCGGTGAAGCCGACCCGCACGGTCGGGTCGTCGTCGCCGCGCGGGCGCGCCTGGACGACGACGGCCCCCTTCGCGCACGAGGGGGCCTGGGCGCAGGCGAGGAACTCGCTGCGCTTCTTCAGTCGCTGGATCGAGGGAGCGGCGTCCGACACCCGGACACCTTACCGTGGGCCGGGCCTAGGCGCTCAGGCGCTTGCGGCCCTTGGCGCGACGGCGGGCCAGGATCTTCTGGCCGTTCTTCGTCGACATGCGCAGACGGAAGCCGTGACGGCGCGCACGCACCAGGCGAGAGGGTTGGAAAGTGCGCTTCACGAGGAAAGCTCCGGTCGAAAATCGAGCGGCGGTGGATAGTGGAAGGGGCTGGGGCTGTCAACCTGACTTCCTCTCCCCTCTCTCGCATTCGCTCGGGGGGAGAGGAGATCAGTCCGCCAGGGTCACCACCACCGGCCCGCGGCGGGTGGCCACGAGGGTGTGCTCGTACTGCACCGTGGGCTCGCGGCCGGGCGGGGCCAGCGTCCAGCCGTCGTCGCGGCTCTCCTCGACCCAGTCGGCGCCCAGGCTCAGGAACGGCTCCAGGGTGAAGACCAGGCCCTCGGTGATGGTGCGCCGCTCGGAGCGGTCGGCCCAGGTGGGGATCTCCTTCGGCTCCTCGTGCAGCGAGGCGCCGACGCCGTGGCTCGCGAGGTTCCTGACCAGCGAATAGCCGTTGCGGCGCGCGAAGGCCTCGATGTCGCGGCCGGGCGCGCCCAGCGAGGCGCCGGGGCGCACGGCGCGGATGCCGGTCCAGAGCGCGCGGCGGCCGTCGCGGCACAGGCGTTCGACCCGCGGATGCGCCGGCGGCACGGCGAACGAGGCGCCGGTGTCGGCGAAGACGCCGTCCAGATCGGCCGAGACGTCGATGTTGATCAGGTCGCCGGCCTGGACGCGGGTGTCGTCCGGGATGCCGTGCGCCACGTCCGGGCCCACCGAGATGCAGGTCGCGCCCGGGAAGCCGTAGGTGAGCTGCGGCGCCGAACGCGCGCCCCCGGCCTCCAGCATCCGGCGGCCCAGCTCGTCCAGCTCCCGCGTCGTGATGCCCGGCTCCAGCGCCTCGCCCATGGCCTTCAGCGTCCGCGCCACCACCCGGCCCGCCGCCTTCAGCTTCTCCAGGTCGTCTTCGTTGCCGATGGTCATCTTTCACCGCTCATCCCGGCGAAACCGGGAGGACAACGCGTGGTGGAGGCGAACCCTACGCGTCCGCGCCGTCGAGCTGGCGGCGCATGGTCTGGTCGTAGGCCTCGGCGCGGGGCAGCAGGTCGGGGCGCGTGGCGGTCAGGCGCTTTTCCATGTCGGCGATGCCGGCCTCGAGCTGGGCGATGGCCTCGTCGATGTCCTTCTTCTGCTGCTCGAGGGCGACGATGCGCTCCTTGAACTTGCGCAGGCTCTTGGCGGCCTGCTGCACGCCGGACTCGTCGGCTTCGTACAGGTCGAGGATCTCGCCGATCTCCGAGAGCGACAGGCCCACGCGCTTGCCGCGCAGGATGAGCTGCAGCCGGGCCCGGTCCTTGTAGGAGTAGACGCGGTTCATCCCGTCGCGCGCGGGGTTCAGCAGGCCCTTGTCCTCATAGAAGCGCAGGGCGCGCGGGGTGCATTTGAACTCGAGGCACAACTGACGGATCGTGTAGCTCCGCAGCGGACGACGCAGGTCCGTTGGCATATTCCACCTCCCTCGACTTATCGTTGATAACCAACCTACGCCCCTTTCCGTTTACGTCAAGGGACGCTCGCAACGTCAGGGCATCACCCTCGCGTGAGCCTGTGGCGCCCGTTTGACGGAGCTTTGCAGGCCTTCGGCGCGCGGCCGGCGTTGGCGACTGGATGCCGCCCGGACGCCCCGCTAGGCTGCCCGCCGGACCGTTCGGGGGATTGCACGTGAAGCGTATCTGGTTGGCCGCCGCCGCGAGCGCGGCGCTGTCGTGGTCGGCGCCGGCCCTGGCCGCCAAGGCCCCGCCCGGGCCGCCGGAAGCGACCGCGGGCCTCAGCCGCCAGGACGGGCTGGTCCCGGTCTACGTCGACGCGGCCAAGGGGCGGATCCTGCTGGCGCTGCCGGCGCCCGGCGCGGACGGCGTGGCGGGGCGCTACCTCTATGTCACCGCGCTGAAGACTGGCCTGGGCTCGGCGCCCGTCGGGCTCGACCGCGCGCGGCTGGGCGACACCCAGGTGCTGGCGTTCCGGCGCGTGGGCGGGCGCGTCCTGGCCGAGTTCGAGAACCCCCGTTTCCGCGCCGCCGGCGCCCCCGCCGCCGAGCAGGCCGCCGCCCGCGAGGCCTTCGTGAGCTCGGTCGTGTGGTCGGGCAGGATCGAGCAGGCGCTGCCGGACGGCGGCCTCGTGATCGACGTCTCTTCCTTCCTGACCCGCGACGTGATCGGCGTCGCCGACGCGATGAAGCAGGCCGGCGAGCAGGGCTACAAGCCGGTGGCGGACCTCACCCTGGCCGACCCGGCGGCGGTGAAGGTGTTCCCCGAGAACGTCGAGTTCGAGGCGATCCAGACCTTCGCCTCCGACACGCCCGGCCCCGAGACCCGCAACATCGCCCCCGACCCGAAGGCGATCACGCTGGTGGTGCGCCACAGCCTGGTGAAGCTGCCCGGGCCGGGTTTCGTCCCGCGCGAATTCGATCCGCGCTCGGGCGCCTTCGACGCGCTGGTGATGGACTACGCCGCCCCGCTGGACCGCGACATCGTCCAGCGCTGGGCGCGCCGCTTCCGGCTGGAGAAGACCGATCCGGGCGCCGCCGTCTCGACGGTGAAGAAGCCCATCGTCTTCTACGTGGACCGCGCCGCGCCCGAGCCGGTGCGCACCGCGTTGCAGGAGGGCGCCCAGTGGTGGGCCAAGGCCTTCGAGGCGGCCGGCTACAAGGATGCCTACCGCGTCGAGATCATGCCCGAGGGCGCCGACCCGCTGGACGTCCGCTACAACGTCATCAACTGGGTGAACCGCGCCACCCGCGGCTGGTCCTACGGCCAGATCGTCGCCGATCCGCGCACGGGCGAGATCGTCAAGGGCTCGGTGCTGCTGGGCTCGCTGCGCGTGCGCCAGGACATGCTGATCTTCGAAGGCCTGGTCGGCGCGGACGAGAGCGGCAGGGGCGGGCCGAACGATCCGATCCAGGTGTCGCTGGCGCGGCTTCGCCAGCTCGCGGCGCACGAGGTCGGGCACAGCCTGGGCTTCGCGCACAACTTCGCGGCCTCCAGCCAGGACCGCGCCTCGGTGATGGACTACCCCGCGCCGCGGGTGAAGCTGACCGACGGCAGGATCGACCTCAGCGACGCCTACGGGGTCGGCGTCGGCGCCTGGGACCGCTTCATCGTCGACTGGCTGTACGGCGAGGGCGACCCCGTGGCGAAGGCGGCCAAGGCCCAGGCCACGCTGCGCTACGTCACCGACCAGGACGCCCGTGGCGTCGGCACGGGCCAGCCGCACGCGGCCATCTGGGACGACGGCGCCGACCCGGTGGCCGAGTTCGCCCGCGTGCTGGCGGTGCGCAAGGCCGCGATCGCCGCGTTCGGCCCGCAGGCGCTCAGGCCCGGCGAGGCGGCCCAGGCGCTGAAGCGCAAGTACGCGCCGATCTACCTGCTCCATCGCTACCAGTTGGAGGCCGCGGCCAAACTATTGGGCGGCGTCGACTTCAGCTACGCGGTGAAGGGCGATCCGGCGGCGGTGGCCAGGGTGGTCCCGGCCGACCAGCAGCGCGCGGCGCTGAGCGGCCTGCTGGCCGCCATGACGCCGGAGGCGCTGGACACCCCCGAGACGCTGATCCCGTACCTGTCGTCGGGCCAGTCGGGCGACACCGACCGGCAGTACCAGATCGAGGTGTTCGACGGCGCGGGCGGGCCGGTGTTCGACAGCCTGGCCGCCGCCGACGTGGGCGCCGGCATGGTGCTGGACGCCCTGCTGGCCCCGGATCGCCTGGCGCGGCTCACCGACCAGCACCGGCGCGACGCGGCCCAGCCGGGCGTGGGCGAAGTGGTCGACCGGCTGCTCGCCCAGGCCTTCGCTCCGGCATCCGGCCGCATGGCGGAGATCGCGCGGCGGGTGCAGGTGCGCACGGCGCTGGAGCTGGCGGCCACGGCGCGGCGCCCCGACGTGTCGCCGGCCGCCAGGGCCGAGATCGGCCAGCGCCTCGCCGACCTCGCCACCCGCCTCAAGGCCGCCCCCGGCGCCGACCCGTCCGACCGCGCCCACCGCCTGACGCTGGCCGCCCTGCTCACGGACAAGGAGGAGCTGGTCCGCGTCCTGGCCCAGCCGAAGCGCCGCCCCGAAGCGCCGCCCGGCATGCCCATCGGCAGCGACGAAGACTAGGGAAGAGACCCGCGGTTGATCGAATCCGGCGCCTGCGGCGCGCTCTACTTCAGCGGCCGGATCACGGCCTTCAGGCCCGTGCGCGTGTAGGCGGGGCGCAGGCGGCGTTCGAGGTCGTCGGCGAAGCGCTGGTCGGCCGTGGCCTCGATGATCGCGCCGAGGCCGGTCTGGGCGGCGGCGACGCCCGGCCGGGTCAGCGCGCAGGCGCTCGCCTCCTCCGTCGGCGGGAGGACCTCGTTCCCGCGCTCGATGTCGTCCAGGCGCACGGTGTAGCTCTCGGCGCACGCCAGCTTGCCGGTGATGCTCTCGAAGCAGGGTTCGCGCTCCAGATAGCTGGTCACCACCCACTGGCAGTGGACGGGCGGCGGCGGTTCGTCCGGCGTCGCCGGGTTCTGCCGCGCCTCGATGTCGGTGCGGACGAACAACTGGTAGCGGATCAGCGCCTTCTCGCCCGGCTCCTTCGCCGCGGCCTTCTCGCGGGTGATCAGGAGCGGCACGTCCTTGCGCGCCACGCGCAGGTAGGCCGACTCGGTGCGGACCACCTCGGGCGGTTGCGGCGGCGGCGGTGCAGGCGGAACCTGGAAGAACATCCGCCCACTCTAGCCACGGCGGCGCTCGATCTCACGCCTTCTTGAGATTGCCAGCCCCCGGAACCTTCCTTAAGTCGGAAGCAATGCGGAAGGCCGCGCTCTTCAGCCTGATCCTGCTCGCCTGGCCGGTCGGCGCGGCGGCGGCAAAGCCCCCCGTTCTCGTGGAGCTGTTCACGGCGCAGGGCTGCGCCTCCTGCACGGACGCCAACCCCTATTTCGCCAAGCTGGCCGAGCGGCCGGGCGTGCTCGCGCTCACCTTCTCGGTGGACTACTGGGACTACCTCGGCTGGACCGACACCTTCGCCAGGCCCGAGTTCACCGAGCGGCAGAAGGCCTACGTCACGCGGCTGAAGCTGCGCGAGCCCTATACGCCACAGATCGTCATCGAAGGGCGCGAACAGGCGCAGGGCCTGAAGACCGCCGAGGTCGACCGCCTGGTCCGCGCGGCCGCCGCCGCGCCGCGTGATCCGCCCGACATCCGCTTCGTGGGCCCGCGCCGGGTCGACGTGGGTTCGGGCCACGCCGGCAAGGGGGGCGCCGACGTCTGGCTGATCCGCTACGAGCCGCGGGCCGAAGTGCAGGTGCGCGCCGGCGACAACCGCGGCGAGACCGTGGTGCAGAAGAACGTGGTGCGGCAGATGGAGCGCCTGGGCCCGTGGCGGGGCCGGCCGCAGGCCTACCGGATCCCCACGGCGACCGACGACGGGCTCAAGACCGTGATCGTGGTCCAGCAGCCCCGCGGCGGCCGCGTGCTCGGCCTCGCCCAGCCCAAGTCCTGACAGGGCCCGAAAAACGAAAGCCCGCCTGGCTGGAGAGTGACCGGGCGGGCTCGTCGTTTTTCTAGAGTGTCGGTTGGCCAGACTGCCGATCCAGGGGGGCTGGGGGGGCTGTTCAGGATCCGGGACCGGCCGTCTTCAGGGCCAACCGACGATAGGAATATCGGAGGCGTATCGGGCGGGCGCTGGACCGAAATAAGGTCATTTCACGGCGTCCGGGCACAAGCCGTGGTGGCCGATTAGGGGTGGAAGGACTCGAAAACTTCATCCAAGCTCGACACCGATGTCACTCGATCCGAGTCAGGCGTCCCCGCGCGGGGCCGGCGTCTTCTTCGAACGGCGCGAGCTCGAGCGCCTCCTCCGACTCTACGGGCGCATGGTCGCCGCCGGCGAATGGCGCGACTACGGGATGGACGCCCTGCACGACAGCGCCGTCTTCTCCGTCTTCCGCCGCACGGCCGAGGCGCCGCTCTACCGCATCGAGAAGCGCCCGGCGCTGGCCAGGCGGCAGGGCGCCTGGGCGATCCTGGGCCAGGGCGGCCACATCCTGCGGCGCGGCCACGACCTGGAGCAGGTGCTCCGCTTCTTCGACAAGACCCGCTTCTCGGTCGTCGACTAATCGCCGCCGCGGTTGAGGGCGGCCATGGTCTGGGCGCGCAGCGCCATGCGGTCGATCTTGCCGCCTTCGCCACGGGGCAGGGTCTGGCTCCAGGCGAAGCGCATGACCGGCAGCTTCACGCCCCGCTCGCGCAGGTATCGCCCCATGTCCTGGCGGTCGATCTCTTCGTCGGCCACCAGGGCCAGCCAGACCTCGTCGCCGCCCGCCTCGCCGGGCACGGCAAAGCACGCGGCGTCGCGCACCGCGGGATGTTCCAGGGCGGCAGCCTCGATCGGCGCCGGCCAGACCTTCACGCCGCCGACGTCGAGCCGGTCGTCGGCGCGGCCTTCGAGCGCGAGCGCGCCGTCCGGCAGGAAGCGGCCCAGGTCGCCGGTATGAACGGCGCCCTCACGGAAACGGGTCGGCGTCGCCTCGTCATCGTCGAGGTAGCGCGCGGCGCTGGCCGGGCCGCAGGCGCGCACCTCGCCCAGTTCGCCATGCGGCACGGGCGCGCCCGCCTCATCGACGATATCGACGGTCACGCCGGGCGCGGGCCAGCCGACGAACCCCGGATCGGCCTCCAGGCGGCTCGCCGGGCCCACGGCGACGCGGCCACTCTCCGACGCGCCGTAGACGATGTGCAGGTCGGGCGACAGGCGCAGGCGCGCCTCGCGGGCCGTCGCCGGCGCGAGGGCTCCGCCCGTGGCGAGCACCCTGTAGCTCGGCGCCCCCGGGTGGCCGTCCGGCAGGGCGGCCAGAAGCTCGCGTAGCTGCAGTGGGGTCAGGCCGAGGAGGCCGTCGGCGTCGGTCTCCATCAGCTCGGCGACCTCGCGAGGCCCGAGGTCGGAGGCGACGGGCGCGCCGATGCTCCACGCGCCGGCCGCGAGCGCCTGGCCGAGGCCGCTCTCGAGGCCTGTCCGGACGATCCAGGGCCCGGACCGGTCGAGGCCGAAGAGCGCCACGGCCTCGGCGGCGCGGCCCTCCAGCACGCGCCAGCTTCGGCCCACGCGGCGCGCCTGGCCCGTGCTGCCCGACGTCAGCTGGACGCGGCCGATGGCGTCGGGGTCGCGCGGCGCCGGCGCCACCGGATCGGGTGCGGCGGCCTCGACGGCGGCCGTCCAGCCCGCAGAGATGAGGAGCCGCCGCGTCGGACCTTCGCGCTGGCGCGGGCTGATGCGAAGGTCGGCGCGCGGGTCGGCCCAGGGCGTCCCGGCGGCCCCGAGACGGTCCAGGGCCAGCATGATCACCCCCTGGCGGTAGCGGTTGGAGGCCTCGACCGCCACGCAGCCGCTGTCCGGCCCGACGCCGAGCTCGGCGAGGCCGCGGGCGTAGCGGTTCACGTCGGCGTCGAGCTCGGCGTAGGTGACCCGGCGTCCCGGAACGATCAGGGCGAGCGCCCTGGGCCGGGCGCGGGCGTGATAGGCGAGGTAGGCGGTCGACACCGGGCTCAGGCCTGCCCGGCGGCGAGCGCGGCCTGGACCTGCTCGCGCAGGACCGTTCGCTCGATCTTGCCCATGGCGTTGCGCGGGATCGCCTCGCTCCAGGCGATCCGCACGGCGGGCAGGCGCTGCGGGCACTTCGCCAGGTAGGTCATCAGGGTCTCGCGGGTGATCTCCTGCAAGGCCACGACGGCGATCCACAGCTCGTCCTGGCCGCGCCTGTCGGGAAGCGCGAAGGCGGCGGCGTCGTGTACGCCGGGGCAGGCGAGCGCCGCGTCCTCCAGCAGGTTCGGCATCACCTTCACGCCGCCGATGTTCATGCGCTCGTCGATGCGCCCGTCGATGACGTAGGCGCCGTCGGGCAACCGCCGCGCCAGGTCGCCCGAGTAGTACCAGCCATCGCGGAAGACCTGCGCGCTGGCGGCCGCATCGCCCAGGTAGCCTTCCGCCAGGCGGTCGCTGCGGATGCGCAGTTCGCCGGCCTCGCCGTCGGGCAGGGTCGCGCCGTCGGGCCCGACGATGTCGATCTCGACGCCCGGCAGGGCCCAGCCGGCGAAGCCCGCGTCACGGTCGAGACGGGCGGCGGGCCCGGCGGTGGCGCGGCCGGACTCCGTCGAGCCGTAGACGATCGCGATGTCGGGGCTGAGCCGCATGCGCGCCTCGCGGGCCACCGACGCCGGCAGCACGCCGCCGCCGACGACGATCCGCCAGCCGGATTTGAGTTCGAAGCCGCGCGGCAGGTTGCCCAGCAGGTCGCGGAGCTGGATCGGCGTCAGGCCCAGGACGCCCGGGTGGTGACGCTCCATCAGGCCCGGGATGTCGGCGGCGCCGAAGTCGGCCGCGACGCCGGCGCCGGCGGTCCAGGCCAGGCTCGCCATCATGTAGCCGATGCCGGAATCGACGCCCGTGCGGATGATCCACGGGCCCAGGCGGTCGGCGCCGTAGACCGAGAGGCCGTTCAGGCCGTTGGCGGCGACGCGGCGCCAGGTGAGCGGGATGCGCTTGGGCGTGCTGGTCGTGCCGGACGAGAGCATCACGCGGGCGATGGAGTCGGGGTCGCGCGGAGCGGTCGGGACGGGCGTCGGCGGAGCGGCCTCGGTCCGCGCGGTCCAGGCGGCGTCGAGGCGCACGGCCTGGCGGCCGTCGCCGCGCGGCTCGCGCTGGGTGAGCACGAGGTCGGCGCCGGCGTCCTCCCGCGGTGTCGAGGCCACGCCGAGCCGGGCGAGGGCCAGGATCAGCAGGTGGTGGTGGTAGGTGCTGGTCGCGTCGACCGCGACGATGCCGCGCCCGGGGCCGATCCCCAGGGCCTGCAGGCCGCCGGCGAAGCGGTCGATGTCGGCGTCCAGCTCGGCGTAGGTCGCGCGGCGGCGCGGCGTCACCAGGGCCAGGGCCCGCGGGCGCGTCTTCGCATGGTAGGCGATGTAGCTGTCGAACATCGCCGGCCACGCTAGACGATGGCCCGCCCGCGAAAAACCCCGGCGGTCGCCCGCCGGGGCTTCGCGTTTCGGTTCCGGTCCGGGACCTAGCGGCGGTCGCCGAAGAGGCGGAGCAGGAACATGAACAGGTTGATGAAGTCGAGGTAGAGGCTGAGCGCGCCGTAGTTGGTGGCCACGCCCATGGCCGTCTGGTCCCCGCCCAGCTCGTAGTAGGTCATCTTCAGGCGCTGGGTGTCATAGGCGATCAGGCCCGCGAACACGAGCACGCCCACCACGTTGACGATGAAGGCCAGCATGCCGCTGCCCAGGAAGATGTTCACGATGCTGGCGATCATCAGGCCGATGACGCCGATGATCAGGAAGCTGCCCATCGGCCCGAGGTCCCGCTTGGTGGTGTAGCCCACCAGGCTGAGGCCGCCGAACGCCGTGGCCGTGATCAGGAACGTCTGGAAGATCGACGCGCCCGTGTAGAGCAGCGTGATCGCGCCCAGGCTCGCGCCCAGCAGGGCGACGATCGTCCAGTAGTAGATGCCCGACGTGCGCGGCGTGGCGTTCTTCATGCCGAACGCGCCGAACAGGATCACGGCGAGCGGACCGAAGGCCACGACGTAGCCCAGGATGGTGTAGCCGGCGAGGCGGCCATCGGCCGTCACCTGGTACAGCAGCCGCTGGACGGGCTCCACCTGACCGGTGATGTAGGCCAGCACGGCCGACACCAGGAGACCCAGCGCCACCTTGTTGTAGACGCCGAGCATGAAGCTGCGGAGGCCCGCGTCCACCGACATGTCGGCGCGATCCGCCGGGATCGAGCGCGCGTAGCCGCGGTTGAAGTCGCTCATCTGAGCTAGGCCCTTCGTTGCACGTCGCAAATCGGACGCGCCTCAAATATCGTTTTGCCGGGTGTCGTAAGCAAGGCCCCTGCTATGACGCGTGTGAAATGATCCGCCTCTTCGCCGCTTTATCCATACCCGCCGACATCGGACGGGCCCTCCAGCCGCGCCAGACCGGCATCGACGGCGCGCGCTGGCGGCCGCTGGAGGCGCTGCACGTCACGCTGCGGTTCTACGGCGACATCCGCGAGGACGTGGCGCGCGACCTGGACGCCGAGCTGGTGCAGATCCGCGGCCACGCGCTGGAGATCGAGCTCAGCGGCGCCGGCGCGTTCGACAACGGCGACGGCATCGACGCGGTCTGGGCGGGCGTGGCGGAGAACGCCGAACTGCGGCGGCTGGCCGAGGCCTGCGAGACGGCGGCCCGGCGCGCGGGCCTGAAGCCCGAAAAGCACAACTACAAGCCCCACGTGACGCTGGCCTACCTGCGCCGGCCCGATCCGGCCGAGGTGGCGGCCTGGATCCAGGCGAACAACCTGCTCAGGAGCCCGCCCATCGGGATCGACAGCTTCGGCCTCTACTCCAGCCACCAGGGCGGCGACGGCTCCTACTACCGCCTCGAAGCGAAGTACGGGCTGGGGTAGCCTACGCCTCGGCGGCGTGGTCCTTGAGGACGCCCAGGGGCACGATCGCCAGCGTCTCCTCGTGCGTGGCCTCCAGCACGATCCGCGGGGCGGCGCCGGCGTCGAGGGCCTCCTTCCAGCGCGGCGCGCAGAGGCACCAGCGGTCGCCGGGATTGAGGCCGGGGAAGCCGAGGTCGGGGCGGGGCGTCGACAGGTCGTTGCCCATGCGGGCCGAGAACGCGAGGAACTCGGCGGTCATCACGGCGCAGACCGTATGCATGCCCACGTCGTGCGGGCCGGTCTCGCAGCAGCCGTTGCGGAAGAAGCCGGTGACCGGGTCGAGCGAGCAGGGGACCAGCTCCAGGCCCAGCACGTTCCTGGCGCCGGCGTCATAGCGGATCGGGCGTGTGGCCATGAGCCCATCCTAGACGCTAAGAGTCGGGCGTCGCCAAGGGGCGGGGAGCCACAGTCCACACATGATCGCCGCCCAGCCCCGCCGCAGCGCGCTCTACCTGCCGGCGTCCAATGCGCGGGCGATCGAGAAGGCCCGGACGCTGCCGTGCGACGTGGTGATCCTCGACCTGGAGGACGCCGTCGCGCCCGACGCCAAGGCCGAGGCGCGGGCCGGCGCCGTGGCGGCGGTGGAGGCCGGCGGCTTCGGCGGGCGCGAACTGGTGGTGCGGGTGAACGGGCTCGACACCCCGTGGGGCGCCGACGACCTGGACGCCGTGGGCGCGGCGCGGCCCGGCGCGGTGCTGGTCCCGAAGGTCTCGGCGCCGGCGGACTTCGCGGCGGCGCGGACGCGGCTGCCCGAGGGCGTCGCGCTCTGGGCGATGATCGAGACCTGCGCGGCGGTGTTCCGGCTGGATGCGCTGGGCGCGGAGTCCGTGAACGAGGGCGTCGCGGCCTGGGTGATGGGCACGAACGACCTCGCCAAGGAGATGCGCTGCGGGCTCACCGTCGAGCGGGCGCCGCTGATGACCGCGCTCACCTTGTCGGTGATGGCGGCCCGGGCGCACGGGATCGCGATCCTGGACGGCGTGTTCAACGAGATCGCCGACACCGAAGGGCTGGCGCGGCAGTGCGCGCAGGCCGCCGAACTGGGCTTCGACGGCAAGACGCTGATCCACCCGAGTCAGGTGGAGGCCGCCAACGCCGCCTTCTCGCCCGATCCGGCGGCGGTGGCCTGGGCGCGGACGGTGGTGGCGGCCTTCGAGGCGCCCGAGGCGGCCGGCAAGGGCGTGCTGAAGGTGGACGGGCGGATGGTCGAACGGCTGCATTTCGATCAGGCTCGGCGTCTCATCGGGGTGGCGGAGGCCATCGCGGCGCGGGAAACGGCATGAGGCTGACGGGGGGGCTGATTGCGGGTCTGGCGGTCGCGTTGGCGGCGACGCCGGCGCCTGCCCAGACGGCCGCGCCCGCCGCGGATCCGATCGGCGAGCTGTTGCGCCAGCGCGCGGTCGATCCGGAGGAGCCGGACACGGCCGCGGCCGGGAACAGCCGCGTCGATCCCGATCCGGTTCCCGCGGTCCGCAGCTATGCGCGGCCGCGGGCGCCGATGCTGACCCGGCCGGTCTACGTCGACGAGACGGGCCGGAATCCCGACGCGCCGCCCTCACCGGCGGACCTGGCCTACGACAGCCGCCTGAAGGCCTCGGCCGCCTCGGCGCGGGGGTTCCAGGGCCCGATGGACGGCGGCTGGACGCTGTCGGCCGGCGGGCGTGACGTCTATGCGCTGCAGCTCATCGACCGGAACGGCGTGGTCGAGGGCGCCTGGCGCGACCTGCGCCGGGCCGGCGCGCTGGAGGGCTCGGGCTTCATCGACGTCCTCGACCGGGTCGGCGCCGACGTGACGTTCCGCTTCGGCGACGGCACCGTGGCCGTGCTGCGTCCGGCGGGAGACCGCTGGACCGGCGAGCTGACGGAGGCCGGGCGCACCGAGGCGGCGACGCTGACGCGAAGGGCGCCGTAACCTTCCCTCCCTTGATGGGGAGGGACCGCTCGCCGGAGGCGAGCAGGGTGAGGCGGCCGGGTTCAAGCGGTGAGCGGCGGGATTAGCTGGTCCCTGGACGCCGGCGTTCCGGCCTTTGCTGCCTCACCCTGGCCGCTTCGCGGCCTGTCCCTCCCCATCAAGGGAGGGAAAGCGCCGTGCGCGCCGTGGCGATGGCGATCGCGAGCTGGGCTGGTGTGTACGCTTCCGCAGCGCCCGCGCCCCACACCGGCCCCGGCCAGGCCGCGTCGTCGGGGCGGCGGCCGACGACGTGGATGTGGAGTTGCGGGGTGATGTTGCCGAGCGCGCCGACGTTCAGCTTCTCGACCGGGCGGCCGAGCGCGGCGGCGACCGCGCGGACGGCTTCGCCGGCGCGGACGATCTCTTCCATGAGCGCGGCGCGGTCGTTGCCGGCGAGGTCCTCGATCTCGCGGGCGCCGGCGATCCGCGGGATCAGCACCAGCCACGCATAGCGGGCGTCGGCCTGGAGCCGGACGTGACAGAGGGCCAGGTCGCCCACGGCTTCGGAGGTCGGCGGGAAGGCGGGATGCAGCTCGAACATCGCCCTCGGCGCGTGCGGCATTGCAGCGGTCACGTCAACGGGCTAACGGGTCCGCGCACATCGAAACGAAGGAGCAGCACCCATGGCGAAGAAGCCTATTCGCGTGGCGGTCACCGGCGCGGCCGGCAACATCGGTTACGCCCTGCTGTTCCGGATCGCGTCCGGCGCGATGCTGGGCCCGGACCAGCCGGTGATCCTGCAACTGCTGGAGATCCCGGTCGAAGGCCCGCAGAAGGCGCTGAAGGGCGTGGCGATGGAGCTGGAGGACTGCGCCTTCCCGCTGCTCCAGGACATGGTGCTGACCGGCGACGCCGACGTGGCCTTCAAGGACGCCAACTGGTGCCTGCTGGTGGGCTCCAAGCCCCGCGGCCCCGGCATGGAGCGCGCCGACCTGCTGAAGGACAACGGCAAGATTTTCATCGCCCAGGGCCAGTCGATCGACAAGGTGGCCGCCGACGACGCCCGCATCGCGGTGGTGGGCAACCCCTGCAACACCAACTGCATGATCGCCGCCAGCCAGGCCAGGCGCCTGACCGCCGACCGCTTCACCGCCATGGTGCGCCTGGACGAGAACCGCGGCCGCAACCAACTGGCCAAGAAGGCCGGCGTGCAGGTCACCGAGGTTTCGGACCTCTTCATCTACGGCAACCACAGCCCGACGATGTTCGCCGACTTCACCCACGCCAAGATCGGCGGCAAGGCCGTGACCGACGTGATCACCGACCGCGCCTGGCTCGACAACGAGTACCTGCCGGCGGTGGGCAAGCGCGGCGCGGCGATCATCGAGGCGCGCGGCGCCAGTTCGGCGGCCTCGGCCGCAGGCGCCCTGATCGACCACGTGCGCGACCTCGTGACGCCGGGCGCCATCCACTCGGTGGCCGTGAAGTCGGAAGGCCGCTACGGCTTCGACCCCAACGTGTGGGCCGGCATGCCGGTGAAGACCACGGCGCCGGGCGCGTTCGAAGTGATCGACAGCTACGAGATGGACGACTTCGCCAGGTCGAAGATCAAGATCACCAACGACGAACTGCTGGGCGAGCGCGACACCGTGAAGGACATGCTGGCCTAAGCGCGGCTCGGACCGGTCCAGGGTTTGCGGCGGGGCCTCTCGAGCGATCGAGGGGCCCCGAACGCATTCAGGCGTCAGTTCTCGCGGGCGTCGCGCGTCTGGTCCTTCAGCTCCGAGATGCGCGCGATGTAGACGTCCTCCACGGCCCAGGGCGCTTCGCGGGCGGCGGCGGCGCGGGCCTGGGCCCAGCGGGCCTGCTGGGCGCGGAGCGCCGAGGCCGGGACGCCGGCCGCCTCGGCGTTGCGGTAGGCCTGCTGCAACTGGCGCTCGCGGGCCGAGAGGCGCGGGTCGGCGCAGACCGCGGCCTCGCCCGCATCGCGCGAGGCGCAGGGGTCGGCGCGGGCGACGCGCACCGGGCCTTCGCCGTGGGGCGTGACGCGCTTGGGCGCCGGGGCGCGCCGGGCGGTCTCGACGCGGGACGGGAGCGTGGTCTTCGCGGCGGGCCTGGCCGTCTTCGACGCCTTGGGCCTGGCGTCGGCGAACTGCCCGACCTCGGCCTTGGGCTTGCCCGGCGCGGCCTTGGCGAGGTTCGCGAGGCGGCGTTTCTCCCTGGCGGCGGCTTCCTTGCGCGCCTCCAGTTCGGCCAGCCGGACCGTCTCGGCCTTCGCCTTCCGCGCCTTCTCGGCCTGGGCGAGCTTCACCGCACGGGCCTTCTCGGCCTTCGCCTCGCGGGCGGCGATCTCGGCCTTCTTCGCCCTGGCCTCCGCGGCGCGGGCGTCGGCGAGCCTGGCCTTGGCGAGGGCGGCTTTCCTGGCGGCCGCCTCGTCGGCGTCGGCCTTCCGGATCTTGGGCGGCGCGACCTCCAGCGCGACTTCGCGCTGGGCGGCCGGTGCGACCGCCGACGGCGCGATCAGGGCGGCCGACACCGGCGCGTCGACCTTCACGAGGCCCGAGGCGGCGCGGTGCGGGACGATGACGTCCGGCGCGGGGCTGGCGATGGTCCCGGCGTCGCGGTCCGGCAGCACCTCGAGCAACGGGCCGATGGGCGCGGGCGCGTCGTCGATGACCACCTCCAGGGCGGCGGGCGCGGCCTGGGCGATCTCGGCGGGCGTCTCGGCGGCCCGCGCCGGACCGGTCGGGCGCGCCCAGAGGCCCAGCCCCACGCCGGCCGCACAGGCGACGACGATGCCGCCGAACACGAGCGCGCCCGGCCCGCGCGGTCGCGGCGGCGCCTCGTCCCCATGGGGCTCGACGGTCAACTGGTCCTGCGTCATCGGACGACCCTTCGTACTCTCGGGTCCCTCGACGCGCAGGGTCGGGATCGGGCGTGTGAACGGCGCCCGGAAAGCCCCAACCCCGAACTCTCTCCCAACCGCAGATTGAGGCCAAAACGCGTTCGGCGCCAAGCCCCCGCGGCGGGACAGGACGTCTCATCGACTCCGTAGCCTAGATCCAGCCGCGCTCGCGCAGGAGGCCGGCGTAGGTGCGGCTGACCGGGACCTCGGCGCCGTCCCTGAGCGTCAGCGTGGCGCGTCCGTCGCCGCGTTTCGCGTCGGCGATGGCGTCGCGGGCCACCCACCACGAGCGGTGGACCTGGGCGCCCTCGATGCCCTCGAGCTCGGCCACGGCGTCGGCGAGGCGCATCAGGATCAGGTCCTGGCCCTTGGAGGTGTGCAGGCGCAGGTAGTGGTCCTCGGCCTCCACGGCCCAGACCTCGGCGCCCCGCAGCTTCAGCGGCAGGCGTTCCAGGAACTTCGGCGGCTGCGGCGAGGCGTGGGTGATCGCCGTGCGGCGGGTCTCGACGATCATGTTGATGGCGGTCAGCGCCAGGCAGACCGAAAGCACGGGGACGAACAGCACCGGCAGGGTCGACAACAGCATCCGCGACCCGAAGAAGAGGCCCGAGCCGACGCTGACCAACGCCGTGAAGGGGATCGCCATCAGCAGCGATGCGGTGATGACCCGCAACCAGGTGGGCCAGCCTCGCCGGCGCTCGTCGCGGAAGAAGAAGCGGGCGATGAACGAGCCGAAGACGTAACCGACCACCATCAGCGTCAGCCAGTAGGCGGCCCGAACGCCGAAGGGCGCGTCGCCGGTGCCGAACGCGCCGGCGAAGGTCAGGAAGGCGGCCGCCGCCAGCGCGATCGCGAGCCCGCGCAGATAGCCGCCCGTCTCGTCGTAGGGCGTGAAACGCCGCAACAGGTCCTTCATGCGCCGCTCACGATACGTGAACGGCGGACGGCGGTCGTTCGCGAACCGGCGCTGCCTGCCGACGCATCTGCGCTCGCACCCCGATCCGCAACGCCGCACATCCCGATCGAACGGCGGCGCGCCACGGCGCCGCCCACCGATCCGGAGATAGAATATGTCGTCGATTTCGCAAACGCCGCCCGTCTCCCGGACCATCGGTTTCGGCGCGCGCCTGGCGCTGGGCGTGGTGGCCGTGGCCGGCGTGATCGCCGCGGCGCTGGGGCCGTTCGGCGCGGCGGTGGTCCGGATCGCCGGACAGGCCCGGCTGCACGCGCCCGACTTCGCGTTGCTGGACAATCTGTCGCCGGCGATCCGGATCCACCTGGCGACCGCGCTGGCGGCGCTGGTGCTGGGCGCGGTGCTGATGACCGTACGCAAGGGCCGGACGTTCCACCGCGTGGCCGGCTGGGCCTGGGTCGGGCTGGTGGCGGCGACGGCGGGCGCGACCCTCTTCATCACCAGCCTGAACCACGGCGCGTGGTCGTGGCTGCACCTGTTCACGGCCTGGGTCCTGATCATCCTGCCGCTGGGCGTGATGGCCGCCAGGCGCCACGCCGTCGTCGCCCACCGCCGGCGGATGATGGGCCTCTTCTACGGCGGCTTCGCGATCAACCTCGCGATCGCGTTCCTGCCCGGCCGGACGATGTGGACGATGTTCTTCGGCTAGCCCGCGGGGACGCCGCCCAAAGCACGGCGTTCCCCACTTGCGCCCGTCGCGCGCCGGCGAACCTGACCTCGGGGGAGCTTCGTGCGCGGCGGGCGGCTTTTCGCGGCCTCACGCGGTTGTCATCGCAAGGCGCAGTTCCTATAAGCCGCGTCACTCGCCACAGGGGCGAGCCAGCCGCCCCAAGGCCTCATGAACATCCACGAACACCAAGCCAAAGCCGTCCTCGCGGAGTTCGGCGTCGCGGTCCCGCGCGGGTTCCCCGCCTTCACGGCGGACGAGGCGGCCGAAGCCGCCCGGAAGCTGGGCGGCCCGGTCTATGTGGTGAAGAGCCAGATCCACGCGGGCGGCCGCGGCAAGGGCCGCTTCGAAGGCCTCGGCCCCGACGCCAAGGGCGGCGTCCGGGTGGTGAAGTCGGTGGACGACGTGAAGGCCAACGCCGCCGAGATGCTGGGCCGCGTGCTGGTGACGGTGCAGACCGGGCCCAAGGGCAAGCAGGTCAACCGCCTCTACATCGAGGAAGGCGCCGACATCAAAAAGGAGCTCTACCTCTCGCTGCTGGTCGACCGCGAGACGAGCCGCGTGTCGGTCGTCGCCTCGACCGAAGGCGGCATGAGCATCGAGGACGTGGCGCACGAGACGCCCGAGAAGATCGCCACCTTCTCCATCGACCCGGCGACCGGCGTCTGGGCCCACCACGCCCGCACGCTGTCGAAGGCCCTGGGCCTGACCGGCGGCCTCGCCAAGGAAGCGGCCACGCTCCTCTCGCAGCTCTACGAGGCCTTCGTGGCCAAGGACATGAGCATGCTGGAGATCAACCCGCTGATCGTCACGGGCGACGATCACCTGCGGGTGCTCGACGCCAAGATCAGCTTCGATTCCAACGCCCTCTTCCGCCACAAGGACATCCAGGCGCTCCGCGACGAGACGGAGGAGGACGCCAAGGAGATCGAGGCCCACAAGTACGACCTCAGCTACATCGCCCTCGACGGCGAGATCGGCTGCATGGTCAACGGCGCCGGCCTGGCCATGGCCACCATGGACATCATCAAGCTCTACGGCGCCGAGCCGGCGAACTTCCTGGACGTGGGCGGCGGCGCCGACGAGGCCAAGGTGACGGCGGCCTTCAAGATCATCATGGCCGACCCCAACGTGAAGGGCATCCTGGTCAACATCTTCGGCGGCATCGCCCGCTGCGACGTGATGGCCAACGGCGTCATCGGCGCGGTGAAGCAGGTGGGCCTGAAGGTCCCGCTGGTGGTTCGCCTGGAAGGCACCAACGCCGAGCTCGGCAAGCAGATCATCAACGAGAGCGGTCTCAACGTGATCGCCGCGAACGACCTGGCCGACGGCGCCGAGAAGATCGTGAAGGCGGTCCGGGGCGGCTAGGCCGCGCCTCTACGTCCTCAAGAGCCCGACAGACGCGACAAGAACGAGCAAGCATGTCCATCCTCATCGGTAAAGACACCCGCGTCATCTGCCAGGGCCTCACCGGCGCCCAGGGGACGTTCCACTCCGAGCAGGCCATCGCCTATGGCACGAAGATGGTCGGCGGCGTGACCCCCGGAAAAGGCGGCACGACCCACATCGGCCTGCCCGTGTTCGACACGGTCGGCGAGGCGGTGAGGCAGACCGGCGCCGACGCCTCGGTGATCTACGTGCCGCCGGCCTTCGCCGCGGATTCGATCCTGGAGGCGATCGACGCCGAGATCCCGCTGATCGTCTGCATCACCGAGGGCATCCCGGTGGCCGACATGGTCAAGGTGAAGCGCTCGCTCTCGGGCTCGAAATCCAGGCTGATCGGGCCCAACTGCCCGGGCGTGCTGACGCCGAATGCCTGCAAGATCGGCATCATGCCCGGCAACATCTTCAAGCCGGGCAGCGTGGGTGTTGTTTCCCGGTCGGGCACGCTTACCTACGAGGCCGTGTTCCAGACCTCACAGGCGGGCCTCGGCCAGACGACGGCCGTGGGCATCGGCGGCGACCCCGTGAAGGGCACCGAGTTCATCGACGTGCTCGACATGTTCCTGAAGGACCCCGAGACGGAGTCGATCATCATGATCGGCGAGATCGGCGGCTCGGCCGAGGAAGATGCGGCCGAATTCATCAAGAATTCACCAAACAAGAAGCCCATGGTGGGCTTCATCGCGGGACGCACCGCGCCGCCCGGGCGGCGCATGGGTCACGCGGGCGCGATCATCTCGGGCGGCAAGGGCGGAGCCGAGGACAAGATCGCCGCGATGGAAGCCGCGGGCATCCGCGTCTCTCCCTCTCCGGCGGCCCTGGGCACGACCCTGGTCGAGGTTCTCAAAGGCGGCTGACGCCGCGACATCGGTATTGGGCGGTCCGCGCTCGGCTCCTTCTCTGAAGTCCGTGGCCCGCCCGCGGAAGCGAAGGCGCCGAAAGGCGAAGCGAAATGGCGGACGACGCAGGCCTGATCAACGACGCTCTGGCCGAGACCTCTTTCCTCTACGGCGGCAACGCGGCCTTCGTGGAGGACCTCTACGCGAAGTGGGCGAACGACCCGAAGTCGGTGGAGCCCTCGTGGGCCGCGTTCTTCGCCTCGCTGGCGGACGGCGCCGACGCGGTGAAGCGCGCCACGACCCAGCCGGTCTGGACCCGGCCCGCCGCGCCGGCCGCGCGCCCCGACTGGATGAGCGCCATCGACGGGCTCTGGCCCGCCGTCGAGGCCAAGATCGGCAAGGCGATCGAGGGCCGCAAGCCGGAGGCCTCGGTCGACGAGGTCCGCGCCGCCACCCTCGATTCCCTGCGCGCCATCATGATGATCCGCGCCTACCGGATGCGCGGCCATCTGAAGGCCAACCTGGACCCCCTGGGCCTCGCCACCACGCCGGGCGACGCGTCGGAGCTGGATCCGGCCACCTACGGCTTCGCCGAGGCCGACTTCGACCGCCCGATCTTCCTGGACTACGTGCTGGGCCTGGAGACCGCCTCGATCCGCGAGATCCTGGCGATCGTGCGCCGCACCTACTGCGGCAACGTCGGCGTGCAGTACATGCACATCTCCGACCCCAAGGAGAAGGCCTGGCTGCAGGAGCGCATCGAGGGCCGCGACAAGGAGATCGTCTTCACCCGCGAGGGCAAGGTCGCGATCCTGAAGAAGCTGATCGAGACGCAGGGGTTCGAGGGCTTCCTCCACCGCCGCTTCCCCGGCACCAAGCGCTTCGGCCTCGACGGCGGCGAATCCATGGTCCCGGCGCTGGAGCAGATCATCAAGCGCGGCGGCGCGATGGGGGTGAAGGACATCGTCATCGGCATGCCGCACCGCGGCCGCCTGAACGTGCTCGCCGCCGTGATGGGCAAGCCGTACCATGTGATCTTCCACGAGTTCCAGGGCGGCTCGTCGCTGCCCAGCGACGTCGAGGGCTCGGGCGACGTGAAGTACCACCTGGGCGCCAGCTCGGACCGCGAGTTCGACGGCAACAGCGTCCACCTGTCGCTGACCGCCAACCCCTCGCACCTCGAGATCGTGAACCCGGTGGTGATCGGCAAGGCGCGGGCCAAGCAGGCCTTCACGCTGCGCGAGACGCCCAGCTCGGGCCGCGGCCACGTGATGCCGCTGCTGCTGCACGGCGACGCGGCCTTCGCGGGCCAGGGCGTGGTCTCGGAGTGCTTCGCGCTCTCGGGCCTGCGCGGCTATGGCGTGGGCGGGACGATGCACTTCGTCGTCAACAACCAGATCGGCTTCACGACCAGCCCGAAGAACAGCCGTTCGTCGCCCTATCCGACCGACGTGGCGCTGGCCGTCGAGCCTCCGATCTTCCACGTCAACGGCGACGACCCCGAGGCCGTGACCTTCGCCGCCAAGGTGGGCACGGAGTACCGCCAGCTCTTCGGCAAGGACGTGGTCATCGACATGTTCTGCTACCGGCGGTTCGGTCACAACGAGGGCGACGACCCCACGATGACCCAGCCCCTGATGTACGCGAAGATCAAGGACCACCCCACGGTGCGCGACCTCTACGCGCAGCGCCTGATCGGCGAGGGCGTCTGCACGCAGGCCGACGTCGACGGCTGGATCAGGGAGTTCGACCAGTTCCTCGACGCCGAGTTCGACGCCGGCAAGGCCTACCACGCCAACAAGGCCGACTGGCTGGACGGCAAGTGGTCGAGCGTGAAGCTGGCCTCGGGCGACGAGCGCTACGCCACGGGGGTCGCCAAGCAGAAGCTCGTCGACCTGGGCCGCAAGATGACGACGATCCCCGAGCGGATCGCCGTCCACAAGACCGTGGAGCGCGTCATCGCGGGCCGCCGGGAGGCGATCGAGACCGGCCAGGGCATCGACTGGGCGACCGGTGAGCAACTGGCCTTCGCCAGCCTGCTGGACCAGGGCTATCCGGTGCGCCTTTCGGGCCAGGACAGCGTGCGCGGCACGTTCAGCCAGCGCCATTCGGGCGTCGTCGACCAGAAGACCGAGGAGGTCTACTTCCCGCTCCGCCACCTGAGCCCGGACCAGGCGCACTTCGAGGTGCTGGATTCGGCGCTGTCGGAAGAGGCGGTGCTGGGCTTCGAGTACGGCTTCTCGCTGACCGACCCCGACACGCTGACCATGTGGGAAGGCCAGTTCGGCGACTTCGTGAACGGCGCCCAGGTGGTGATCGACCAGTTCATCAGCTCGGGCGAACGCAAGTGGCTGCGGATGAGCGGCCTCGTGATGCTACTGCCGCACGGCTACGAGGGCCAGGGCCCCGAGCACTCGTCGGCCCGCCTGGAGCGCTTCCTGCAGCTCTGTGCGGAAGACAACATGCAGGTGGTCAACTGCACGACCCCGGCCAACTATTTCCACGTCCTGCGCCGCCAGCTCCTGCGCGAGTACCGCAAGCCGCTGGTGGTGATGACGCCCAAGTCGCTGCTGCGTCACAAGCGGGCGGTCTCGAACATCGCCGACATGGTGAGCGGCACCGGCTTCCACCGCGTCATGATCGACGGCGCCGAGGCCGGCTGCGACGTGGGCGGGATCGCGCTCGAGGCGGACGACAAGATAAGCCGCGTCATCCTGTGCTCGGGCAAGGTCTACTTCGACCTCGTCGAACAGCGCGCCAAGACCGGCCGCGACGACGTCTACATCCTGCGCCTGGAGCAGTTCTATCCCTGGCCGCTGAAGTCGCTGTCGGGCGAGCTGAAGCGGTTCAGGAACGCCGAGCTGGTCTGGTGCCAGGAAGAGCCGAAGAACATGGGCGGCTGGATGTTCGTCGACCCGTGGCTGGAGCTGACGCTGGAGCGGATGAACGTGAAGGCCAAGCGCGCCCGCTACGTGGGCCGCCCGGCCTCGGCGTCGACCGCCGCCGGCCTGATGGCCCGGCACATGAAGGAACTCGAGACTTTCCTTACGGAAGCCTTCGCGTAGAAGACCGCTCGCCGACCTGTTGCGAGACCCGAACCTTTTAGGAGCTCTACCCCCCGATGGCCGACATCATGACCCCGGCGCTGGGCGAATCCGTCACCGAAGCGACGGTCGCCCGCTGGACCAAGAAGGCGGGGGAGGCGGTCCGCAAAGACGAGATCCTGGTGGAGCTGGAGACGGACAAGGTCTCGCTCGAGGTCGCCGCCCCGGCCGACGGCGTGCTGAGCGAGATCAGCGCCGAGGAAGGCGCCACGGTCGAGCCCGGCACGGTGCTGGGCAAGATCAGCGCCGGCGCGGCCGCACCCGCCCCCAAGGCCGCGGCGCCCAAGGCTGACGCCCCGCCGAAGCCGGCGCCCGCGCCGGCCGCCAAGCCCGCCGCCGCGGAGAAGGTGCTCGCGCCCTCGGCCCAGCGCGTGGCGGCCGAGAACAACCTCGACCCCTCGTCCATCGCCGGAACCGGCAAGGACCGCCGGGTGACCAAGGGCGACGCGCTGGCCGCGCTGGAGGCCCGCGCCAAGGCCCCGGCCCCCGCGCCGGCCCCCGCCGCGCCGCGCGCCATCCACGAGCGCGAAGAACGCGTGAAGATGACCCGCCTGCGCCAGACCATCGCGCGCCGGCTGAAGGAGGCCCAGAACGCCGCCGCGATGCTGACCACCTTCAACGAGGTGGACATGTCGGGCGTCATGGCGCTGCGCAACCAGTACAAGGACGTCTTCGAGAAGAAGCACGGCGTGAAGCTCGGCTTCATGTCCTTCTTCGTGAAGGCGGTGACCCACGCGCTGAAGCAGACGCCGGACGTCAACGCCGAGATCGACGGCACGGACATCATCTACAAGAACCACTACGACATCTCGGTCGCCGTCGGCACCGAGAAGGGCCTGGTGACGCCGGTCGTCCGCGACGCCGACGCCATGAGCCTGGCCGACATCGAGAAGGAGATCGGGAACCTGGGCAAGAAGGCCCGCGACGGGACCCTCTCGATGGAGGACCTGCAGGGCGGCACCTTCACCATCTCGAACGGCGGCATCTACGGCTCGCTGATGTCGACGCCGATCCTCAATCCCCCGCAGTCGGGTATCCTGGGCATGCACAAGATCCAGGAGCGGCCGATGGTCGTGAACGGCCAGATCGTTGTGCGGCCGATGATGTACCTCGCCCTCAGCTACGATCACCGCATCGTCGACGGGAAGGGCGCCGTGACCTTCCTGGTCCACGTCAAGGAAGCCATCGAGGACCCGCAGCGCCTGCTGCTGGACGTCTGATCCGGTTGAAACCGGCGTCGTTCGAGCGTATCTACGTCATGTAGATACGGAGCGCCGTCATGGGTGAGCACAAGACCGCGAAACTCTTCACCCACGGCGGCAGCCAGGCCGTGCGCCTGCCGAAGGCGTTCCGCTTCGACGGGTCCGAGGTCCGCATCCGCAAGGATGGCGACCGGGTGATCCTGGAACCGGTGGAGCGGGACTGGAAGGCGTTCTGGGCCAAGATCGACGAACTGGCGGAAGCCGCCGGTGAGCCGTTCCCGGACCCGCCCTACGATCCGCCGACGCCGCCGCCGAAGATTCGTTTTGACCCTTAGCTTCGACAGCAATGTCCTCATTGATCTGATGCGGAGCGACCGGGCGCATATCCGCTCGCGAATGCGCGCGGCCCAGGCGCGCGGCGAGGACCTGATCGTGTCCACGATCGTGGCGCAGAAATTGGCGTTCGGAGCTCATGCGAGCGCGCGGCCGGCGCATCAGCTCGAGCTGTTCGGCGCCATTCTCGAACCGTTCCGCGTAGAGAGCTGGTCATGGGAGGATGCGCTCGCAACAGGGCGACTTCGCGCCGACCGCGAGCGGCTTGGTCGGCGACTGCCGGCCTACGACCTGATGATCGCGGGGCAGGCCTTGGCGCGCGGCTGGACCGTCATCACGGCAAATGTACGGGATTTCTGGGAGGTCGAGGGCCTGAAGATCCAGGACTGGTCCGATCCCGGCCAGGTGAAGGCTATCGCGGGAGGCCTGCAATATCGGCCGCCGCCGCGCTGACGGAGACCACCGTCGGCGCATCTGGCTTGCTCGTGGCGACGGGCGGTTGACCTGTAACTCTTCCAGCCTAGTTTGCGCCCCCAAATCCAGGACGGACCATGGCTGACACCACCTACGACGTCGTCATCATCGGGGGCGGCCCCGGCGGCTACAACGCGGCGATCCGCGCGGGCCAGCTCGGCCTCAGGGTCGCCTGCGTCGACAAGGGGATCGACGGCGGCGGCACGCTGGGCGGCACGTGCCTCAACGTGGGCTGCATGCCGTCGAAGGCGCTGCTGCACGCCTCCGAGCTCTACGAACTGGCGACCAGGGACTTCGCCGGCATCGGCATCGACGTCGCGCCCAAGCTGAACCTGAAGCAGATGCAGGCGCAGAAGGCCGAGTCGGTGGGCCAGCTCACCAAGGGCATCGAGTTCCTGTTCAAGAAGAACAAGGTCGACCGCTACCAGGGCGCAGGGAAGATCGCCGGCCCGGGCAAGGTCGAGGTGACGGGCGCGGACGGCGCGGTCGCGAGCCTCGCCGCCAAGGACATCGTCATCGCCACCGGCTCGCTGCCGTCGGGCCTGCCGGGTGTCGAGGTCGACAACAGGCGCATCCTGGACTCCACCGGCGCGCTCTCGCTGCCGGAAGTCCCCGGCCACCTCGTGGTGATCGGCGCAGGGATCATCGGCCTGGAGCTGGGGTCGGTCTGGCGCAGGCTGGGGGCCAAGGTCACGGTGGTGGAGTTCCTCGACCGCATCACCCCCGGCATGGACGCCGAGGTCGCCAAGGCGTTCCAGCGCGCGCTGGCCAAGCAGGGCATGGACTTCAAGCTGGGCGCGAAGGTGACGGGCGCGAAAGCCTCGAAGAAGGGCGTCAGCCTGACCTGCGAGCCCGTCGCCGGCGGCGCGGCCGAGACGATCGAGGCCGACTACGTCCTGCTGGCGATCGGCCGCAGGCCCTACACCGACGGCCTGGGCCTGGAGAGCGTGGGGATCACGCCCGACAAGCGCGGCTTCATCGAGACCGACCACTGGAAGACCTCGGCGCCCGGCGTCTGGGCGATCGGCGACGTCACCCACGGCCCGATGCTGGCGCACAAGGCCGAGGAGGAGGCGGTGGCCTGCATCGAGACGATCGCGGGCAAGGCCGGCCACGTGAACTACGGGATCATCCCGAGCGTGGTCTACACCTATCCGGAGGTCGCCTGGGTCGGGAAGACCGAGGAGGAGCTGAAGGCCGAGGGCCGCGCCTACAAGGCCGGCAGGTTCCCCTTCACCGCCAACAGCCGCGCCAGGATCAACCACGAGACCGACGGCTTCGTGAAGGTGCTGGCCGACGCGGCGACCGACGAGGTGCTGGGGGCCCACCTGATCGGCCCTTCGGTCTCCGAGATGATCGGCGAATACTGCGTGGCGATGGAGTTCCGCGCCGCGTCCGAGGACGTGGCCCGCACCTGCCACCCGCACCCAACCCGCTCGGAGGCGCTCAGGCAGGCCGCGATGGGGGTCGAAGGTTGGACGATGCAGGCCTGACGCCTGTCCCCAGCGTACGCCGGGCGCGGCCGGACGAGCTTCCGGCCTGCGCGGACCTCTACGTGCGCGTCCTCTCCGACACCTTCACCTGGATTCCGCGGGACCGGCACAGCGCCGAGGACTTCCTGAAGGCCGCGCGGGAGGAGGACGTCTTCGTCGCCGTCGAGGCGGGCCGCATCGTGGGCCTAGCCGCCCTCTACCGCCCGCAGGCCTTCCTGCATTCGCTCTATGTCGAGCCGCGCGGCCGGGGCGTCGGCAAGGCGTTGCTGGACCATGTGATCGCGGCGGCAGGCGGGCGGCTCTCGCTGAAGTGCCAGACGGCGAACCTGGGCGCCCAGGCCTTCTACGTCCGCGAGGGCTTCCGCTGCACCGAGGCGGGCGAGGACGGCGGCGTCGCCTGGCTGCGGTTCGTCATCGGCTGAACGAACCCGCCGCGATAGGTGACCGAAGCGTAATTTGGCGATCGTCGCGACCGGTGGCAGCTTGGCGATGTTGCGTAATGGGAGGCCGCAATGCTCGTCACGATCGCCGCCGCCGTTCTGGCCCTGGCGCCCGCCGAGCGTCCGGCCCCGCAACCTGCCGCGAAATCCGTTCTGCTCGCCATGGAGACGGCGAAGCCGATGGCCGTCTGCAAGGACGCCGGACGCCTGCAGGTGAAGACGGAACCGACGCTGCTCTACCGCGCGGACCCGGACGACCGGGTCAGGAAGCTGATCGAGATGCCGATGGCGCAGGGTTGCCTGCTCGGTGGGACGCGATGAGCGCGCTGGCCGCCCTGCTCCTGTTCGCCACCAGCGCGCCCGCCCTGCCCGCGCCGGCGCCGCCCTCGGCCGTCAACCCGCCCGTCCGCGACGTGGACCAGCGCGCGCCGATCCGCTGCCGCCCCGCGCCCTACTACGTGAGCGACGTGGGCGACCTGGGCGAGCGTCAGAAGCCCGAGAGGATCCTCATCACCGGCAGCCGCATTCCGGTGCGCGAGATCGACCGGCGCCCGCGGCCGTGCCTGCTGATGCGCACCATGGACGTACCGGCGCAGAACTTCGCCCGCGCGGCCGACCGCTAGCCGCCCTTCACCCGCACCCGGGCCTGGGCGCGGCGGCCTTCGGAATCCACGACCGTGACCTGGTAGAAGCCCGGGCCGGGCGGGCGCCAGATCGGGCGGCCGCTCAGGGGGTCGGGCGTCACCGGCGTCCCGTCCACGTACCAGGAGAGCCGCGCCCCGCTGGCGGCCAGCGAGAGGCCGCGCGCGCCGGGGCCGTAGCCGTCGACCTGCACCGCCGCGCCGTCGGGCGGGAAGATCAGTTTCGGACCTTCGCCGGCCGCCTCCAGCGTCCGCAGCGCCGGCGGGGCCGAGCGCGGCGCGATGGGCTGCGGCGCGGCGGGCGCGGCCTGGATCGCGTCGGCGGCCTGGAACAGCAGCGGCAGCGCGGAGTCCCGGCCGGTGACGCCGCCCCGCGCGCCGCCGTCGGGCCGCCCCGTCCAGACCACCACCGCATAGCCGCCGACCACGCCCGCCGCCAGCGCGTCGCGGAAGCCGTAGGAGGTGCCGGTCTTGAACGCCATCGCCGGCCGCCCGCGCAGCAGCGCCGCGGGGCCGGCGCCGGCCGGCGGCGGCGTCTCGCGCAGGATGTCGATCACCTGCCGCGCGGCCTCGGCGCGGACCAGCCGCCGGCCGGCCTCGCGCCGCTCGCGAGCGGCGTCCCGCTCGGTCCACGCCAGCGGCTTGGCGACCCCGCCGTCGCCCAGCGCCGCATAGAGCACCGCCAGGTCCCGCAGGCTGATCCCCACGCCGCCCAGCGCCAGCGCCAGGCCCGGCGCGCGGGTCTCGGCGCGCGGTCGCTCCAGGATGACGCCGGCGGCGCTCAGCCGCGCCTCGAACGCTTCCGGCCCCACGCTCGCCAGGGTCGCCACCGCCGGCACGTTCAGCGACTGGGTCAGCGCCTCGCGCGCGGTGACCTTGCCGTGGAAGGTGCGGTCGAAGTTCTCGGGCTGGTAGTCGGCGAACCGCACGCGGGCGTCGTCGATCTGGGTGTCGGGCGCGGCGATCCCCTCCTCGAAGGCGAAGGCGTAGATGAAGGGCTTCAGCGCCGAACCGGGCGAGCGGCGCGCGCGGGTCATGTCGATCCAGCCGCCCTGGGTGTCGCGCCCGGACGAGCCCACGGCCCCGCGCACCGCCCGCCCGTCGATCTCCACCACCAGGATCGCCGCCGTGGTCGAGCCGCCCTCGGCCCGCGCCGTCTCGGCCGCCAGCGCCTCCAGCCGCGCTTGCAGCCGGGCGTCCAGCGTCGAGACCACGGTCGGCGTCAGCGTCGGCGCGGCCGCCGCCAGCTCGCCCGCCGCATGCCAGGCGCGGGCCGGGAAGGCGCTGCGGCCCGGCAGCGGATCGGCGCTCGCCTCCTTCGCCGTCGACGCCGACAGTCGACCCATCCGCACGAACCGCGCGAGCACCGCGTCGCGCGTGGCCTTCGCCGCCGCTGGCCGCCGGTCGGGCCGCCGCGCCTCGGGCGATTGCGGCAGCGCGATCAGCAGCGCCTGCTCGGCGTCGGTCAGCCCCTCGGGCTCGTGGCCGAAATACGAGAGGCTGGCCGCCCGCACGCCCTCCAGGTTCCCGCCGTACGGCGCGAGCGTCAGGTACATCGCCAGGATCTCGCGCTTGGAGAACCGGGCCTCCAGTTGCAATGCCCGCAGCATCTCGATCAGCTTCGAGCCGACCGTCCGCGGCCGCGGCTCCAGCAGGCGCGCGGTCTGCATGGTGATCGTCGAGGCGCCCGACGTCGCATGCCCCCGCGCCACCGCCGAGCCCACCGCCCGCGCCAGCGCCGCGGGGTCGACGCCGGGATGGACCCAGAACCGCGCGTCCTCGGCCGCCACCACGCGGCGCAGGAACTCCGGGTCGGTCCGCGCGAGGTCCGCCCGCAGCCGCCACCGCCCGTCCTCCACCGGCAGCGCCCGCAGCCACGCGCCCCGCCGATCCAGCACCACCGGCGACGACCGCGCCGCCCGCGTCAGGTCCGGCGGCAAGGCGATGTCCGCCGCCGCCACGGCCGTCTGGAAGGCCATCAGCCCAAGAAGGCCGAACACGAGCCGGCGAACCGTCGTCGGCGCGCCAGCGCCGTCTTCAACCGCAGAGGTCGCAGAGGCGTGCGCAGAGGTCGCGGAGGGCAGTGCGCCTCTGCGTCCTCCGGGAAACCCTCCGCGCCCTCTGCGGTGCAACAGGGCGCCTGCGGCGCGCAGGACGCTGACCCGTCGCACTACGCCCCCGGCGCGATCGAGGTGCGGCGCGGCGCGGTGCGGGCGGCGACGCCGGGGCGGTACATGTCGCGGGCCTCGACGCCGGGCAGCAGGAAGTCGCCGGGGGTCACCGCGCGGGCGACGTAGGCGAAGGCGAACTCGCCGTTCCCCGCCACCTGGGCGGCGGCGACGTAGCGGTCGTCGCGCGCCTCCTGCGCCGACGCCGTCGTCAGCTTGCCGAGGAACGGGAAGGGGCCGCTCTTGGCGTCGTCGGGTCCCAGCACGGTCTCGATCTCGAAGCCCGCCGGCAGGGCGTCGTCCACCACCAGCGGCAGGCCGCGGGCCTGCTGCGAGCGGCCGGCGATGCGCACGACGATCCGGTCGCCCTGGCGCACCGCCGCGGGGTCCACGGGCTGGCCGCGCAGGGTGAACAGCGTCTTCGACACCGAGAGGCCGTTGGACGCGGGCGCCGGCGCCGCGATCGGCGCGCCGGTGACGGTGACCGTCCGCCAGACGCCGCCCTTGCCGGCGTTCACGAACCGCGCGTCGACCAGCCGCCCGACCGACCAGCGCGGCGCGCCGCCCGCCGAGGGCATCTGGGTGACGCCGCTCGCCTGGATCGCCGGGCGGCCCGAAGCGGCCAGCATGAAGTGCGCCGCCTGCAGCAGGCGCGCCTGCTCCTGGGTGTTCAGGGCGTCGGGGTCCTTCACTGCGTTCTCCAGGCGCGCCTGGAGCGACCGCGCGATCCCGGGCTCGCCGGCCTCGTAGGCCAGGGCGATGACGCCGGCGAGGTCGCGCAGCGGGCTCTGGTACCAGTCCCAGCGCTCCTTGTAGCCGAGCACGGCGGCGGCCTCGCGGAAGGCGGCGCGGGCGCGGGCCCGGTCGCCCATCAGCGCCAGGCCCGTCGCCACCTGGGCGCGGGCCAGCGGCGAGGCCTCGTCCTTCATCTGCACGTCGTTCCACCAGCGCAGGCGGGCGAGGTCGCCCCGGCCGGCCTTGGCCAGCACGTAGAGCGCATAGGCCGAGGCGCGCCGGCGCATCACCCGCGTCTCCTTCTCCGACTGCTCGGGCGTCGAGGCCCACCAGCCGGGGTAGTCCATGCGGTAGGAAAGGCTCGCATAGCCGTCGGGCTTGGAGACCTCGCGCATGGCCGAGAGCGCCCGGTCCATCGCCGCCTGCGGCACGGGCGCGCCCAGCTTCCTTGCCTCGACCAGGAAGTCGGTGGCGTAGGCGCCGATCCACGGGTCGGCCTCGCCGTCGCCGACGCTCCAGAGGCCGAAGGCCCCATCGAGGCTCTGGCGGTCGAGCAGCTTGCCGACCGCCGTGTTCAGCGCCGGCGTCGCACGCTTCAGCTTCGGGTCGATCTCGGCGCCGTAGAGCAGCGGATAGGCGCCCGACACGAGCTGCTCGGTGCAGCCGTAGGGATAGCGCGACAGCGAGGCCGCGATCGGCGCCGGGTCGAAGCCGCGGAACGGCGAGTAGCTCACCTGCATCGTCACGTCGCCGGCCGCCAGCCCCGCCATCAGCGCGGCGGCGGGCGTATAGGCCTCGCCCGGCTGCTGCAGCGTCGTCGTCGTGCGGGTGACGCGGCCCCAGCCCAGCCGGCTCTGGATCGGCAGGTCGCGGGCGGTCGTGAAGCCCGGGCCGGTGACGCGGAAGCTGACCGCGCCGACGCCCGCGCGCCGCGGCGCGTCGAACGCCACGCGCTCGGTCGTGCGCTGGCCCAGCGGCAGGCGGAAGAGGCGCGTGAGGTTCGCCAGGAACCCGCCCTTGCCCGCGATGCTGGCCGTATAGTCGCCCGGCCGGCCTTCGAGGTTGTGCAGCTCCAGCGTCGCCAGCGCCCGGTCGCCCGGGGCCATGAACCGCGGCAGGTTCAGCTCGGCCACCACGGGCTCGCGCACGGTCAGCGGCTTCGAGGCGCCGCCCACCGCGTCGTCGGTCCAGGCCACCACCATCAGCCGCAGCTCGCCGTTCAGGTCGGGCGCCGGCAGGCGGATGGTCGCGCGGCCCAGGCGGTCGGTCTCCACCACGCCCGACCACAGGGCCACGGTGCGGATCGGCGTGGTCGTCAGCCCCTCGCCGCCGATCTCGTCGGCGCCGAAGTTGACGTTGGCCGGCGCGCCCAGGTTGGGGTCCAGCAGGCGGCCGTAGTCGTCGCGCAGGTCGACGCGCAGCGCCCGCTTGCCGAAGTACCATTTCACCGGATCGGGGCTCTGGAACTTGGTGAGCCTGAGAATCCCCTCGTCCACCGCGGCCACGGTGACGCGCACCTTCGAGCCGATCGGCTGGCCCTTGATGGTCAGCGGCACGTCCAGCTTCGCCTTCGAATGCTGTTTCGTCGGCGTGCCGATATCCACCGCCAGCTTCCGGTCCTTGGGGTCCAGCGGCACGTAGACGACGCCCAGCGCCCGGCCCGGCTTCGGCGAGCTCACCGCGTCGCGCGGCTGGATCACGCTCACCAGGACGTAGGCGCCGCCGCCCCAGGCCGCGGTCGACTTCAGCCGCACCGTCCCGCCCGCGGCGCTCATCGACACGCTCTTGAAGTCGACGATCCGGTCGGTGGCGACGGCGATCTGCGCCTCGCCGGCATAGGGCGGCTTCAGGGTGATCTCGACCGTGTCGCCCTGCCTGTAGGCCTTGACGCCCGCGCTTACGCGCACGAGGTCGGGCGCATCGACGTCCTTCGCCGGCTCGCCCCAGCCCGAGGCGAAGCGGATGACGCTGACCGCGCCGCCCGGCCCCTGCATCTCCAGGCGATAGTCGCCCCAGCCCAGCCGCCGCTGGATCTTCGCGCCGCCCTTGGCCGGGATGTTCAGCGTCCCGCGCTGCACCGCCACGTCGCGGCTGGACCTGCGCCACTGCCAGCGGCCGTCCTGCTGGAACCAGTCGTAGGTCCAGGCCTCCTTGATCAGGGTGTAGGTCACCCCGCCCTGCGCGCGCTGCCGCCCGTAGGGATCGACGGCGATGACGTCGGCGCTGACCACCGGATCGGTCCCGCCGGAGGCCACGCCCTGGTCGATCCTGGCGCCCAGGTAGTAGGCCGCCGGGCGCACCTTGAAGGTCACACCCTCGCGCACCGGCCGCCCGCCCGGCTCGAACACCGAGGCGACCACGGCGGCCTCCAGCGGCTGGGTCGTCCCCTGCGCCGCGGCCGACGACAGATGCACCACCGCCCGGCCCTCGCCGTCGGTGACCGTGGTCTCCAGGTCCAGGAACTGCTCGTCGAAGGGCGTCCGCTGGTCGCCCCACTGGTAGCCCTTGAACTGCGGGAAGGGATCGCGGTCGACGCGCAGCCGCGCCTCGCCCTGGGTCTGCAGGCCCGCGCCCGCCGCGCCGTAGAGGAACCGCGCCGAGACGGCGATCGCCCGGATCTCGTCGCCGCGCAGGGGGACCTGCTCGTCGCCCTTGGCCGTCACCTCCAGCCGCTGCGGCGCGAAGTCCTCGACGGCGAAGGCGAGTTCGCCCGCCGGTTGCTCGACGCCGTCGATCTCGACGGTCGCGCGCCAGCGGCCGCGCGGCGCGCTCCTGGGCAGCACCACGCTGGCGGCGGCCGAGCCGTAGGGCGTCTTCTCGAACCCGTAGCGGATCAGCTCCACGCCCGAGGGCCGGCGCACGACGATGTAGCCCTTGCGCGCCTTGACCGCGCGCGCCTCGCGGTCGCGCAGCAGGGCGTTCAGGCGCACCGTCTCGCCGGGCCGGTAGACCCCGCGGTCGGCGTAGAGGTAGGCGTCGACCGGGCCGGCGCCGCCGCCGTTGTCGTTTCGCCCGCCGATCCCTTCGCGCGACAGGTCGACCGGCGCGCGGTCGAGGTCGAGGACGGCCAGGTCGCCCTGCGGGCCATAGACCATCACCATCCTGGCGTGTTCGGCGGCCTTGCCCTCCAGGAGCGGCTTGTCGAACCGCGCCCGGCCCGAGGCGTCCGAGCGGGTCTCGGCCAGGTCCTCGCCGTTGCCGGCCACCAGCGCCACGCGCAGGTTCGAGAGCGTCCTGGCCGACTTCAGCGACCGCACCACCACGTCGAGCCCCTCCGAGCCCTGGTAGGCGGTCAGCGCCATGTCGGTGAACATCACCCAGCGCCGCGCCTGGGCGGGCGGGTCGTCGTCATAGCCGTCCTCGTCGTCGTCGCGCTTCAGGCCGCGCGGGCCCGAGGCGTCCTTGGCCTTGATGACGTAGCCACCCGGCTGCATCTCCTTCAGCACCGCGCCCAGCGGGAAGACGGTGGTCACCCGCTCGCCCGGCCGGCCGCGCACCGCCACGTCGCCCTTCCAGATCAGCCGGCCTTCGCCGCGCGGCGTGTCTTCGCCATAGGTGTCGGCGTACTCGCCCTCGCCGGTCGGATCGGGCGCGCTGATCGACTTGCGCACCAGGTTGCGGTCGACGACGCGCCACACCTCGATGTGCAGGCGGCTGACGTTGATCGTCTCGAGGCCCACGCCGTCGGCGTCCTCGCGCGGCAGGATCACGCCCAGGCCGGCGAAGCCCACGTAGGGCGGCTTCTCGCTGGCGGCGAAGGCCACCTCGACGTTGCGGTCGAGCTTCGCGTCGCCGGCGCCGGGCAGCCCCTTCAGCAGGGTCACGGTGCGGTCCACGAAGCCGATGCCGCCCACGCAGAGCTCGTCGCCCGTCACGGTCACGGCGGGCCGCGTCGCCAGCGCCGGCGAGACGGTGACGTAGTCCCCGTAGGGCCGCGCCGCATCCAGCGGCCGGCTCATGCGGATGCAGGCGCGCGGCTCGTCGCCGGCCACGTCGAAGCGCGAGGTCCAGACGGCGAAGCCCGCAGGCCTGGGCACGCCGCGGCGTCGCGCGTCGGCCCCGCGCGGCTTGCCGAAGAAGGCCCAGGACGGCCCGGCCGACGCATCGCCCTGCACGGCGGCCGGCCGGGCGCCGAAACCGTTCACTGCGACAGTCGCGGCCACGCCGCCGCCGAACGCGGCCAGCGCCACGAAGCCCGCCACGGCGAGCGATGTCTGGCGCCGGAACACGCCGAGCACGCGGTCGCGCCAGGACGGCGCCGAGCCTTCGGAATCCGACCCGCCGCCGACCGACATGACACCCTCCGGGAACCAGCTACGCGAACGATGGGACCCGCTGAGCAGGGCCGCCGTCAATGGGCGCCGGGCGCTTGACGACGAAGGTTTTGCCGGCGTTGCATGGGCTACACGCCGCGCTCAGGGCGCGGACCAGGAATCGCTCGGAAACAACAATGAAATCAATGCTTCTGGCCGCCAGCGCGGCCGCCCTGCTTTGGACCGCCGGACCGGCCGCCGCCCAGGCGCCCACGCCGGCGGACGCCAAGGCCTTCATCGAGCGCGCCGAAACCCGGCTCGCGGCGATGAACGAGTACGCCAACCGCGCCCAGTGGATCCGCGCCAACTTCATCACCGAGGACAGCCAGTGGATCGAGGCCAAGGTGAACGGCGAACAGAAGGAGCTCGTCACGAAGCTCGCCAAGGAGGCCGCGACGTTCGACGGCGTGGCCACCGACGCGGCCACGGCGCGCAAGCTGAAGCTGCTCAAGCTCTACCTGTCGCTGCCCGCGCCCGACCGCCCGGGCGCGGCCGCCGAGGTGGCGGGCCTCGCGACCAAGCTCGACAGCATCTACTCCACCGGCAAGTTCCGGTACGGCGGCAGGACGCTGACGCTCAACGACGCCGAGGACGTGCTGGCGCAGAGCCGCGACCCGGCCGCGCTGAAGGCCGTCTGGGAGGGCTGGCACTCGGTCGCCCCGGTCATGAAGCCCGACTACGCCAGGCTCGCCGCCCTGCTGAACGAGGGCTCCAGGGGCATGGGCTTCAAGGACACCGGCGCGCTCTGGCGCTCCGGCTACGACATGGAGCCCGACGCCTTCGCCGCGGAGGAGGACCGCCTCTGGAAGCAGGTGGAGCCGTTCTACAGGCAGTTGCACTGCTACGTCCGCACGCGGCTCAACGAGACGTACGGCGACGCCGTGCAGCCGAAGAAGGGGCCGATCCGCGCCGACCTGCTGGGCAACATGTGGGCCCAGCGCTGGGGCTCGATCTACGACGTGGTCCAGCCCAGGGGCGTCGCCAGCAGCTACAGCCTCGACAAGCTGCTCGCGGACAAGGGCTACGACGCGGTGAAGATGGTGAAGACCGGCGAGGGCTTCTACACCTCGCTGGGCCTCGATCCCCTGCCGCAGACGTTCTGGGAGCGCTCGCTGATCGTCCGCCCGCGCGACCGCGAGGTCGTCTGCCACGCCTCGGCCTGGGACCTCGACGACAAGAACGACATCCGCATCAAGATGTGTACGAAGGTGAACGCCGACGACTTCCAGACCGTCCACCACGAGCTCGGCCACAACTTCTACCAGCGCGCCTACGCCGGGCAGGACTTCCTGTTCAAGAACGGCGCGAACGACGGCTTCCACGAGGCCATCGGCGACTTCGTCGGCCTCTCGGCCTTCACCCCCACCTACCTGAAGCAGATCGGCCTGATCGACACCGTGCCGGGCGAGGCCGAGGACATCCCGTTCCTGCTGAAGATGGCGCTCGACAAGATCGCCTTCATGCCGTTCGGCCTGATGGTCGACAAATGGCGCTGGCAGGTGTTCGACGGCTCGGTCGATCCGGCGCACTACAACGAGGCCTGGTGGAAGCTGAAGCTGCAGTACCAGGGCATCGTCCCGCCCGGCCCGCGCCCCGCCGACGCCTTCGACCCCGGCGCGAAGTACCACGTGGCCGCCGGCGTCCCCTACGCCCGCTACTTCATGGCCCACGTCTACGAGTTCCAGTTCCAGCGCGCCGCCTGCGCGCAAGCCGGCTGGAAGGGACCCCTGCACCGCTGCTCGATCTACGGCCAGAAGGCGGTGGGCGAGAAGCTCAACGCCATGCTCCAGGCGGGGCAGAGCCAGCCGTGGCCGGAAACGCTGAAGCTGTTCACCGGCGAAAGCCGCGCCGACGCCAGCGCCGTCGTGGAATACTTCAAGCCACTGGAAGGCTGGCTCGTGAAGCAGAACAAGGGCCAGCAGTGCGGGTGGTGAGCTGAGAGGCCCTTCCCTCCCTTAATGGGGAGGGACAGCTCGCCGACGGCGAGCAGGGTGGGGAAGCCTGGGCTAACCCCAACCTCTGAGTTTTCGCACCCTACTGCCCCACCCTGACCGCTTCGCGGTCTGTCCCTCCCCATTAAGGGAGGGAAGCTACGCCAGCTTGATCTCCTTCAGCCGCTCCTGGAGGTAGCCGTCCGCCGTGATCGGCTCCGGGTACCGGTTCGGATGGGCCGCGTCGATCGTCTGCGGCAGGGTCTCGATCAGGTAGTCCGAGTTGAAGTGCAGGAAGAACGGCGTCGAGTAGCGCGGGAAGCCGCGCCGCTCGGGGGCCGGGTTCACCACCCGGTGGGTCGTCGACGGCAGCTTGTGGTTCACCAGCCGCTGCAGCATGTCGCCGATGTTGCAGACCAGCGATCCCGGCGGCGGATTGATCGCGATCCAGCGGCCGTCGTGGTCCTTCACCTCCAGCCCCGCCTCCTCGGCGCCGAGCAGGAGGGTGATGACGTTGATGTCCTCGTGCGCGCCGGCGCGGATGTGCGGGCCGTCCGTGGGCGCCGGCGGATAGTGCAGCAGGCGCAGGATCGAGTTCCCGACGTCCACCTTGTCGTCGAAGAAGTGGCGCGGCAGGCCCAGGTAGGACGAGATCGCCTCCAGCACCTTCAGCCCCATGGCGTCCAGCGCGCCGTAGAGCCACTGCACCTTCTCGTGGAAGTCGGGCAGCTCGTCGTCGGGCCAGACGTTGTCGGCCATGTGGTCGCGGAATTTGTGGCCGGGCGGCAGGTCGCGGCCCACGTGCCAGAATTCCTTGAGGTCGAAGTGCGTGGCGCCCTTGGCCGTCTCGATGCCGAAGGGCGTGTAGCCGCGCTGCCCGCCGACGCCGAGCTTGTATTTCTTCTTCGTCTCCTCGGGCAGGGCGAAGAAGGCCTTCATCTGCGCGATGGCGGCGTCGACCTTGTCCTGCGGCAGGCCGTGGTCGGCGATCACCGCGAAGCCCCAGCGGGCGTAGCTGTCGCCCAGCTTCCGGGTGAAGGCGTCGAAATCCTTCGAGAAAAGGCTGAAGGAGACGGGTTCGATCCGGTCCTGGATCTGGTGCGCTTGGCTCATGGACGCGTTCTACACCCGGCCTATTGCGGCTCCAACCGCCGCGGCTATCCCGCCTCGGCGCGGCGGCGGGCGGCGCGGTCGTTGTCGGCCTCCTCCGCCTCTTCCTTGCGCAGCCGGCGCATCTCTTCGCCCAGCAGCTTCTCCATGGTCTCGCGGCTGTCGCGGACGGCCATCGCGTACTGCTCCTCCTCGCCGTAGACCGGCGCCAGCTTGTTGAAGAGCTTCAGGTCGTGCTCGCGGAACAGGCTGACCGCGCGCCCCGCGCGCCGGTCCGAGAGGCCCAGGCGCAGCAGCGCCTTCTTGCCGAACAGCAGCGCGCTCTCGAAGGTCTCGCGCACCACCTCGTCGCCGCCCACCCGGATCAGTTCGTAGGCGTGCCGCCGGTCGAAGGCGCGCGCGATGATGGTGAGGTTCGGGAAGTACTCGGTGGCGGCCTTCACCAGCTCGACCGCCTTGTCCTTGTCGTCGATGGCGACCAGCAGCATCCTGGCCTTGTCGGCGCCGGCGGCCCGCAGCAGGTCGAGCCGCGCGGCGTCGCCGTAGTGGACCCGCCAGCCGAAGCGGCGCAGCGTGTCGATCTGCTCGATCGAGCTGTCCAGCAGCACCACCTTGAAGTCGTTGGCGGTGAGCAGGCGCGTCGCGATCTGCCCGAAGCGCCCGAAACCCGCGACGATCGCGTCCGGCGTGTCCGTGTCGAACGGCAGCCGCTCGGGCTCGGCCAGCGCCGCCGAGCGCGCCAGCACCAGCCGCTCCCAGGCGATGAAGGCGAGGGGCGTCAGGGCCATCGAGAGCGCCACCACCGCCGTCGCCAGCGCCGCTTCCTCCGGCGTCATCACCCGCGCCTGGGTCACGAACGCCAGCAGCACGAAGGCGAACTCGCCGCCCTGCGCCAGCGAGACGGCGACCGTCCCGCAGTCGCGGAAGTTCTTCCGCATCACCGCGCCCACGGCCGCCATCGCCAGGAACTTCGCCGCCATCAGCGCGAGCGTCAGCGAGACGATGGTGACCGGCCGCTCGGCGATCAGCGCGAAGTTCAGGCCCGCCCCCACGGTGATGAAGAAGAGGCCCAGCAAGAGGCCGCGGAACGGCTCGATGTCGGTCTCCAGCTCGCGGCGGAACTCGCTTTCGGCCAGCACCACGCCCGCCAGGAAGGCGCCCAGCGCGGGCGACAGGCCCACGGCCTCCATCAGCGCCGCGACGCCCACCACCAGAAGCAGAGCCGAGGCGGTGAATATCTCGCGCAGGCGCGCCGCGGCGATGAAGCGGAACATCGGCCGGGTCAGGTAGCGGCCGCCGACAACCACGACCGCCACCGCCCCGAAGGTCGCCAGCACGCGCAGCCATTCGGGCAGGCCGCCCAGGACGCCCGCGTGCGGCGAGGCCACGGCGCCGGCCGGCGCGGCGCCTCCGGCCGCCAGCAACGGCAACAGCGCGAACAGCGGGATCACCGCCAGGTCCTGGAACAGCAGCACCCCGAACGCCGCCTGCCCCACCGGCCCTTGCCGCAGCCCCTTCTCCTCCAGGTTCGAGAGCACGATGGCGGTGGACGACATCGCCAGGATCAGGCCCACGGCCGTCGCCACCGGCAGCGGGGCGCCCAGGGCGAGGGCAATGGCGCCTATCGCGAGGGCGCTCGACAGCATCTGCATCAGGCCCAGGCCGAAGATCGACCGGCGCATCTCCCACAGCAGCGCGGGCCGCACCTCCAGTCCGATCAGGAACAAGAGGATCACCACGCCGAACTCGGCGAACTTCATCACGTCGCCCGCCTCGCCCACGAGGTCGAGCACGAACGGCCCCACGACCGCGCCTGCGATGAGGTAGCCCAGCACCGACCCCAGCCCCAGCCGCTTGGCGATCGGCACCGAGATGACGCCGGCCGCGAGGTAGACCAGGGCCTGGATGAGGAAGGACTCGGCGGGCATGGCGTCCACTCTAGACCCGAACCCCGGCCTCCTGTCTCAAATCATCATCCGATGAATTATTTTCGCCGGGCCATTCTCAACCGGCGGTTTGCGGCGTATCAGGCGGGCATGGCTGACAAGGTGCGCAAGGACGCGGTCGAGGCGCTGCAAGGGCTGCTCTTCGACGGCATGACCATCATGGCGGGCGGCTTCGGGCTGTGCGGCATCCCCGAAAACCTGATCGCGGCGATCCGCGCCTCGGGCGTGAAGGACCTGACCGTGATCTCCAACAACTGCGGGGTCGACGACTTCGGCCTGGGGATCCTGCTGGCCGGCGGCCAGATCAGGAAGATGATCTCGTCCTACGTGGGCGAGAACAAGCTGTTCGCCGAGCTCTACCTGTCCGGCAAGCTGGAGCTGGAGTTCAATCCGCAGGGCACGCTGGCCGAGCGCATCCGCGCCGGCGGCGCGGGCATCCCGGCCTTCTTCACCAGGACCGGCGTCGGCACCCTGGTGGCCGAGGGCAAGGAGGTCCGCGAGTTCGACGGCGAGCTCTACGTGATGGAGCGCGGGCTGACGGCGGACCTCGCCATCGTGAAGGCCTACGAGGGCGACCGCGAGGGCAACCTGACCTACCGGATGACCGCCCGGAACTTCAACCCGATGATGGCGACCGCCGGCAAGGTCTGCGTCGCCGAGGTCGAACGCCTGGTCGAGACCGGCAGGCTCGATCCGGACAACATCCACACGCCGGGCATCTTCGTCGATCGCCTGCTCGAGGGCGCGTTCGAGAAGCGCATCGAGCAGCGCACCGTCCGCAAGCTGGAAGGAGCCGCTTAGATGGCCTGGACCCGCGACGAGATCGCCGCGCGCGCCGCGCTGGAGCTGCGCGACGGCTTCTACGTGAACCTGGGCATCGGCATCCCGACCCTGGTGGCCAACCACATCCCCGCCGGCATGCACGTGACGCTGCAGAGCGAGAACGGGATGCTGGGCATGGGCCCGTTCCCCACCGAGACCGAGGTCGACGCCGACCTGATCAACGCCGGCAAGCAGACGATCACCGCGCTGCCGTCATCGTCCTACTTCAGCTCGGCCGACAGCTTCGCGATGATCCGCGGCGGCCACATCGACCTCTCCATCCTGGGCGCCATGCAGGTGGCCGCCAACGGCGACCTCGCCAACTGGATGGTCCCGGGCAAGATGGTGAAGGGCATGGGCGGCGCCATGGACCTGGTGGCCGGCGTCAAGCGCGTGGTCGTGGTCATGGAGCACACCGAGAAGACCGGCGCGCCCAAGCTGCTCAAGGCCTGCACCCTGCCCCTGACCGGCCAGGGCGTGGTCGACCTGGTCGTCACCGACCTGGCCGTCTTCGACGTCGGCCGGGGCCGGAAGCCCCTGACGCTGCTCCAGCTCGCCCCCGGCGTCACGCTGGACGAGGTGAAGGCCAAGACCGAGGCCCCGTTCGAGACGTCCCTCGCTTGATGGGCGGGGAAGGCCTTGAAGCCGCCGCAGGGTTCCTCACGTATTGCCCGTGAAGGCGCTTGCCGCCCGGGCGAGGCATGAGGAATCCTGTCACCCATGAAGATCCAGGCTTTTGCCGTCACCCTCGCCGCCGCGGCGTTCGTCGCCGGCGCCGCGCCCGCCGCTTCGGGCCTGAAGACCGCGGTCTTCGCCGGCGGCTGCTTCTGGTCGATGGAGAAGGGGTTCGAGACGACGCCGGGCGTCGTCTCCGCCGTCTCGGGCTACTCCGGCGGGTCCTCGACGAGCCCGACCTATGAGAACCACGCCGGCCACCTGGAGGCGGTGAAGGTCACCTACGATCCCGCGAAGATCAGCTACGCCCAACTGGTCGACAGCTACTACCACCACATCGACCCGACCGACCCCTACGGCCAGATCTGCGACAAGGGCCCATCCTACAAGCTGGCGGTGTTCACCGCGAACGCCGAGGAGCGCGCGGTCGCCGAGGCCGCCAAAGCGAAGTACGGCAAGGAACTGGGCGCCCCGATCACGGTGGCCACCCGCAACGCCGCGCCGTTCTACAACGCCGAGGGCTATCACCAGGACTACTACAAGAAGAACCCGGCGGCCTACGAGCGCTACCGCATCGGCTGCGGCCGGCCCCAGGCGCTGCGGGCGGTGTGGGGCGGCAAGGAAGCCCACTAGGGCCAATCCACGGCCGGGCGCCCGCACTCGATCCTGGGCGCCAGCCGTGCGCCGCAGGCGCGCTATTTTCAACCACGAAGCGCACGAAGACCACGAAGAGTCGAGAGGCGCACCGCGCTCAGCCCATCCTGGCTCCTTCGTGGTCTTTGTGCGCTTCGTGGTTGAATCGAAACGGCGCTGCCGCGCCATCGAAAGTCAAGGCTCTGCGGGCTCCGGCCCCTCGGGGCCGCGCGGCTTCGGCGCGAAGCCTTCGCCCACGAACATCTCGATCTTGCGCCGGTGCTTCCGGTCCAGCCGGACGCTGCCGATCTCCAGGCCGGCGGCGCGGGCGAAGTCGGCCTCCATCTCGTCGCGGCGCCAGCCCTCGTAGCTGACCATCAGCACCCGCCGGCCGATCCGCGGCGTCAGCGGCGCGGCGGTCTCGGCCTGGTTGCGCGGCGCGCCCATCAGGAGCCAGGCGGTCAGAGGCGGCGCGCCCGTCGCGAACCGGTCGCGGCCGTAATAGGCGGTCGCATAGAACAGGAAGCGGTTGTTGACGGCGATGGCGGTCAGCCCCGGCTCGCGCGCCGCGCGGTCGAGGATCAGGTCGGCGGTCTGGCTCCAGCCGCGGGCGCGCTTCAGGCCGTTGGCCAGGCCCACGCGGTCGGCCAGCGGCGGCGAGATCACCGCCGCGAGGAAGAAGGCGGCGACCGCCCCCTGCATGACCACCGCCGCCGTCAGCCAGCGCCGGGCCCGCCAGCGCACCAGCCACGCGGCCGCCAGGATCGAACCGGCCAGGTAGCCCGCCCCCGACCAGTTGGCGTTGGCGCGGCTGATGAACGCCTGGGCCGTGACGATCAGCAGCGGCGGCAGGGCGAAGCAGAGCAGCGTCAGGTCGGCCTCGGACAGCTTGCGCCGGCGCGCCGCCAGGGCGACCCCCGCCAGCAGCGCGCCCAGCGGGATCGGCCCGAACACGCCGAACTGCGAGCCCGCGAAGGCGCCCAGCGCCGCCAGGTTGAACAACTGCACCCCGCTCCAGGCGGCGTTCGAGGCGGTGTGCTGGAAGGTGGCGAAGTGGTGCGATGCGTTCCACGCGAGGTTGGGCGCGAGCACCGCGCCGAGCGCGACCGCGGCCGCCAGCGCCGCCGCCGGCGTCCAGGCCGCCCGCGCCCGCCTCGACACCGCCAGATGGATGATGAGCCCGACCAGGGCGTAGACCGCCGCGTACTTCGACAGGAACGCCAGCCCCAGCGCCGCGCCCATGGCGGCCGCCAGCCCCGGCCTGCGCCGCCCTTCGGCCTCGAGCAGCTCGACGTAGGCCAGGATCGTCAGGCCCAGGAACATCAGGAGCGGCGCGTCGGTGGCCGCCACCAGGGCCGAGAGCTGCACCCCCGGCATCAGGGCGTAGAGCGCCGTCGCGGCGAGCCCCGTGGGCGCCCCGTAGAGCCGACGCCCGATCAGGAAGACCGTGAGCGCGGCGCCGGCCTGGAACAGCGTGGCCGATAGCCGCACCCAGGCCTCGGCGTCGCCGCCGATCGCCGTCGTCGCCCAGATGGCCCAGGCGATCACGGGCGGCTTCGAATAGTAGCCGAAGTCGAGCGTGCGCGACCAAAGCCAGTACTGGGCTTCGTCGGGATAGAGCTCCAGCGGCGTCGAGAAGAGCGCGAGCATGCGCGCGACCGTCAGCGCCAGGACGAGCAGCATCGCCGATCGCGTCTCGCTGCCCGCGTCGCGGCCGGTCGGGAACGGTGTCATTTCACCTTTTCTCCAGGGGCGGGGACCCTAGAGTCTGACGCCCAATTGGGCAAAGACTGATGCGTTTGAGCCGCACTGCGACACTCTCTTGGGATGTGTCACAAAACCATCACCCATAGCCGGGTTTTTGGCGCTATAGGGCCGCCAAGACTCAGGGGTTTCCGGAGGGGCGCCCGTCGGTTGGGTCTGTGGGAAGGGGTCTACTGAATGCACATGAAACTGAGCCGCGCGCTCTGCGCGACGACGGCGCTGGCCACGGGCCTGCTGATTTCGGGCGCGGCGTTCGCGCAGTCCAGCGGTACGGCGATCGTCGAAGAGCTGGTCGTCACCGGCTCCAACGGTCCGAGGAACATCGGTGGTTCGATCGTCGCGATCGAGGAGCCGAAGTCGCGGGTGGGGATCTCGGAAGAGTTCATCAGCCGCCAGATGCCCGGCCAGACGGTGCTCGACACCATCAACCTGCTGCCCGGCGTCAACTTCACCAACAACGACCCCTTCGGCTCGGCCGGCGGCGACGTGGTCATCCGCGGCATCGACAGCCAGCGCATCGCACTGCTGCAGGACGGCGTTCCGCTGAACGACAGCGGCAACTACGCCATCTACCCGAACCAGCAGCTCGATTCCGACCTGATCGAGCGCGTCACGGTCAACCTGGGCACCACCGACGTGGACAGCCCCACCGCGGCGGCCGCCGGCGGCACCATCAACTACATCACCAAGCGCGCCCGTGACGAGTTCGGCGTCCGCGCCGAAGTCGGCGCCGGCGACGACAACTACCAGCGCTACTACGCCACCATCGAAAGCGGCGCGATCGGGCCCTTCGGCACGAAGATGTGGATTTCGGGCCTCTACACCAAGAACGACCTGTTCCGTCCCCACAACTCGCCGATCAAGCCGGGGGGCAAGATCGAGAAGAAGCAGTTCAACGCCCGGATCGACCAGGAATTCGGCGACTTCGGCGAAGCCAGCCTGATCTTCAACTACAACGAAAACCGCAACAACTTCATCAACCGCATCAACCTGGCGACCTTCCAGCGCCAGGGCGTGACGGCGGCCGGCGCTCCCGATACGACGCTGGTCTCGCCCACGACCTGCCTGCGTCCGACGGCGGCGGCCGGCTCGGCCCAGGTCGACAACTCGGGCGCCTTCACCTGCCCGACCAGCTACTACGACTTCAACATCAACCCGTCGAACACGGGCAACATCCGCGGCCTGTCGCGCTGGAACCTGACCGACACCGTCACGCTGACGGTCGACCCGTCGTTCCAGTACGTGCTGGCCAACGGCGGCGGCGTGCAGGTCTTCCCGGAAAACGACCCGCAGCTCCGCGGCAACTCCACGGCGGCCGGCGTCGACCTGAACGGCGACGGCGACATCCTGGACCGCGTCTACCTGTACCGCCCGAACACGACGAACACCCGCCGCTACGGCGTCACCTCGTCGCTGATCTGGAAGTTCGCCGACAACCAGAGCGTCCGAGTCGCCTACACCTTCGACCGCGCCAAGCACCGCCAGACCGGCGACGCCGGCTTCGTCGACCAGGACGGCACGCCGTCCAATGTGTTCGGTGGCAAGGATGGTTACGGCGACCAGGTCACCCTGCCCGACGGCACCAACCTGCGCCGGCGTGACCGCTATTCGATCGCGATGCTGAACCAGGTCGCCGCCGAGTACCGGGGCCGGTTCCTGGAGGACAAGCTGCTGGTCAACATCGGCGTCCGCGCCCCGTTCTTCAAGCGCGACCTGAACAACTACTGCTACCAGCAGAACACCTTCAACGCGTACTGCACCACCCAGACGCCGACGCCGGTGGCGGGCACCGACGACGGCACGGGCCGCCCGCTGGTCACCTTCCCGGCCGCGACGCTGAACTCCAACGCGACGCTGCGCTATGGCAACCCGCGCTCGTTCAAGCGCAAGTACGACGCCATCCTGCCGAACCTCGGCGCCAGCTACGACATCACCGACAACTGGTCGGTGTACGCCAGCTACGCCAAGACCCTCTCGGCGCCGCGTACGGACGACCTCTACGACCAGATCCTGGTCGATCCGGGCCCGGAGAAGACCGACGCCTACGACCTCGGCCTGCGCTACCAGAGCTCGCTCGTGATCTTCCAGGCGGCGGTCTGGCAGACGGACTTCCACAACCGCATCGAACGCGTGCTGGACGAACCGTCGGGCGTCGCCTTCTCGCAGAACGTGGGCGACGTCCGCCTCCGCGGCTTCGACGCCCAGTTCGGCGTGAAGCCCACCGACTACCTGAGCGCGACGTTCGCCTACGCCTACGTCGACTCGGAGATCAGGCAGGACATCCGCAACGCCACCGCGGGCATCCTCGCGACCAAGGGCAAGGAGCTGTACGAGACGCCGAAGAACCAGGGCAGCGCCCGCGTCCAGTACGATCCGGCGGAATGGCTGAGCCTCGGCGCCCAGGTGAAGTGGGTCGGCGACCGCTGGACGAACCTGGTCAACACCGAGAAGTTCCGCGGCTACGAGCTGGTGGACTTCGACGTGCGGTTCAACATCAGCAAGCTCGGGATGTTCGAAGACACCATCAAGAACACCTACCTCCAGGTGAACCTGCGGAACGCCTTCGACAAGCGCTACCTGGGCGACATCTCGACGAACCTGACCGGTACGGCCCTCGGCCAGCCGGGCTATCGTCGGACGCTGATCGCCACCCTGCACGCCGAGTTCTAGGCGCGGGGCGACAGGGCCTGAGTTGCGGAAGGGCGGCCCTCGCGGGCCGCCCTTTTCGTTGCGTGCTTGACGCAGGGGTCCGTCGGGGCCATCTGCGCACGCCTCTGGAAGGGACACCTGCCGATGAGCTTCGTCGTTCCGCCCGAGTGGGCTCCGCACAAGGCCATGTGGCTGGGTTTCCCCAGCCACGCCGAGCTGTGGCAGGACGATCTCGAAGCCGCGCAGGAAGAGGTGGCGGCGCTGGCCCGCGCCCTGGCCGGCCCCGGCGGCGAGCGCGTGCGGGTGATGACCGGCCACCCCGGCGGCGAGCACGCCGCGCGCAAGCTGCTGGGCGGGGTGGACGGCATCGACCTGATGCAGGGCCGCTTCGGCGACATCTGGCTGCGCGACACCGGCCCGATCTTCGCCGGCGGCCAGGCGCTGGCGTTCCGCTTCAACGGCTGGGGCGGCAAGTACGAGCTGGAGCACGACGACACGGTCGCCCACCAGATCGCGGAGATGACCGGCGCGCCGCTGGTCGCCCACGACTTCGTCCTGGAGGGCGGCGCGGTCGACCACGACGGCCGCGGCACGGTGCTGACCACCGGCCAGTGCCTGCTGAACCCCAACCGCAACCCCGGCTGGACGACCGCCGACGCCGAGGAGGCGCTGGCCCGGAGCCTGGGCGCGCGCAAGGTGCTGTGGCTGGGCGAGGGCCTGCGCAACGACCACACGGACGGCCACGTCGACAACCTGGCCCGCTTCGTCGCGCCCGCGACCGTGGCCGTCCCCGTCGCCTGGGGCCGCGGCGACCCGAACGCGGAGGCCTATGACGACGCCGCCAGGCGCCTCTCCGGCATGACCGACGCCGACGGGACCCCGCTGAAGGTGGTCCGCATCCCGTCGCCCGGCTGGATCGACGGGGAGGCTGGCCCCATCCCGGCCAGCCACATGAACTTCCTGATCGCCAACAAGGCCGTCATCGTGCCGATCTACGAGAAGCAACCGGGCGACTTCGCGGTCGGCGTGCTCAGGGAGATCTTCCCCGGCCGCGAGGTGATCGGCCTGCCGTCCATCGCCATCCTCACCGGTGGCGGGTCCTTCCACTGCATCACCCAGCAGGAGCCGGCCTGATGCCCCGCACGATCAAGGTCGCCGCCATCCAGACCGCCTACGGCGAGGACATGGCCGCCAACATCGCGAAGACCGAGGGCTTCGTCCGCGCCGCGGCGGCCGAGGGCGCGCAGGTGATCCTGCCCAGCGAGCTGTTCCAGGGCCCCTATTTCTGCGTCGCCCAGGAGGAGCGCTGGTTCGCCACGGCCTGGCCGTGGCGCGAGCACCCGGCCGTCACCGCGCTCGCCCCGCTGGCCGGCGAGCTCGGCGTCGTGATCCCGATCTCGATCTTCGAGCGCGAGGGCCCGCACTACTTCAACAGCCTGGTGATGGCCGACGCCGACGGCTCGCTGATGGGCGTCTACCGCAAGAGCCACATCCCCGACGGCCCCGGCTACATGGAGAAGTACTACTTCCGGCCCGGCGACACCGGCTTCAAGGTCTGGGACACGCGCTTCGGCCGCATCGGCGTCGGCATCTGCTGGGACCAGTGGTACCCGGAGTGCGCGCGGGCCATGGCGCTGATGGGCGCGGAGGTGCTGTTCTATCCCACCGCCATCGGCTCCGAGCCGCACGACGCCTCCCTCGACACCGCCGCGCCGTGGCGGCGCGCGATGCAGGGCCACGCGGTCTCGAACGTGATCCCGGTGGTGGGCGCCAACCGCACCGGCTTCGAGCCCTGGGACGGCTACCCGAACGGCGGCCAGCAGTTCTACGGCTCCAGCTTCATCGCCGACCACCGGGGCGACCTGGTGGCCGCGCTGGGCCGCGAGGACGAGGGCGTGCTGTCCGCCGAGTTCGACCTCGATTTCCTTGCGACCCACCGCGCCGCCTGGGGCTTCTTCCGCGACCGCCGCACCGATCTCTACGGCGCGCTGACCGGCCCCAGGCCCGCATGATCGAGACGGACCGCCTGATCCTGCGGCCGTTCCGCGACCGGGACCGCGACGCGATGGCCGAGGTCAACTGCGACCCGCGCGTGGGCGAGTGGCTGGGCGGCCCGTTCGGCCGCGAGCAGTCGGACGCCTTCGTGGACCGCGTGATGGCCCAGGTCGCCGCCGACGGCTTCGGCTTCTACGCCGCCGAGGCCCGGGCCGACGGCAGGTTGGTCGGCATGATCGGCATCCGCCGCAACCTGACCGGCCCGGCCCCCGTCGCCATCGAACTGGGCTGGCGCCTCGCCGTCGCCGCGCAGGGGACGGGCCTGGCGACCGAGGGCGCCCGGGCCTGCCTCGACTGGGGCTTCGCCAACCTCGACACGGACGAGATCCTCGCCTGGACCGCCTCGACCAACGTCCGCTCCCAGGCCGTCATGCGCCGCATCGGCATGGCCCCCGACCCCAGCCGCGACTTCACCCACACCGGCCTGCCCGACGGCCACCCGCTCCGCCCGCACGTGGTGTTCGCGGCGAGGCGGCCGTAGCCACCGCCTCTCCCCCCGCGAAGCGGAGAGGGAGAGGGCAGGGAGAGGGCGGCGCAGGCCGCCGGGGCCGCTCCGGGCGGTTCAGCGAGAGTCGTCGGGCGACCGCCGGCCAGGATCGAACCTCAGAGCCGCCCTCTCCCTGCCCTCTCCCTCTCTTCGCGCCGGTGGCGCTCGGGGGAGAGGAGGCTACCCCTCGCACCCCGCGGGCTGAGCCTTCGTCCGCGCGATCTCGCGCTTGGCCTTCCTGAGGTCGGACTGGAACGCCGCATCGGCATGCAGGCGGGCCATCATCGCCGCGCCGAGGGTTCGGCCGGCCTCCACGTCGGACGGGAAATGCACGCCGCAGACCACGCGGCTGTCGCCGCCGGCCTTGCCGGTCTCCAGCAGCGCCGTCGCGCGGTCGGGCTTCAGCTCGGTCAGCAGCAGCGCCCACGACCAGGCCGTCATCGCGTGGCCCGACGGATAGGACGCGTTGGTCTTCATCCAGTCCTCGCGCGGCACGCAGAGCGGCGCGTCGTTGCCGATCAGCGGGCGCTTGCGGTCGTAGGCGGCCTTGGCGGGGCTCCCCACCGTGCGCACGTCCAGCTCGACCCGATGCAGCATCCGCGAGGTCACCGGCGTGGTCCTCTCCGAGAGCTCCACGCCCATGGCGCAGGAGAACCGCTTCACCGCGCCGCCGCCCCAGAGGTCGTTGTCCTGCTGCGCCGTCTTCCAGCGGGCCGTGCCCTCCAGCGCGCGGGTCTCCTCGAACACCGTGCGGTCGGCCCGGCCGTGCGGGGAGTCCGCCGCCGGCGGCGGCCCCAGGATCTCCACGCCGTTCAGCACGCCGTCCTTCAGGTAGCCCACGAGCCGGGTCGGGACCGGCCCCATCGAGGCGTCCTTGCCGTCGCCCTGCAGCGCGTCGGCGGTGGTGGCGCCGGCGGAGAGCAGCGCGAGGGTGGCGGCGAGGGCGAGGGGGCGGATCACGTCGGCGTCTCCCGGACACGGGGCCACGGATTGAAAGGGCTGAACGCCGCAGGCGCAAGCGCCCGCCTGCATTTGCCGCTAGAGGCCGGATCGGCTAGAGGAGGCGACCTTGCGTGCGAGGGGACCGCCCGTACCGCCGCGATTCCGAACTTCTTTTCCGAAGGTTTCCCATGACCACCACCACCCCGCAGGCGCCCGGCCAGCTCTCCGGCAACGTGCTGTTCTACTCGAAGCCCGAGCCGCTCGCGAAGGAGCTGCACTCCAAGCTCGGCGTGAAGCGCATGGACGGCCCGTTCGGCTTCGCCAAGGCCGGCCACGCCATCCCGCTGACCGTGGGCGAGTTCCCGCTGGCCGCCGTCACCGGCCCGATTATCTTCGTCGGCGAAGAGAAGCTGCCGATCGCGGTCATGGGCCTGAACGCGGGCGAGAACATGTTCGTGAAGGACGACGGCACGTTCGAGAGCGGCATCTACATCCCGGCCTACGTGCGCCGCTATCCGTTCGTCTTCGCCAACGACGACCAGAACAAGCAGATGGTGCTGTGCATCGACCGCGCCGCCGAGTTCATCACCGACAAGGGCTACGACATGGCCTTCTTCGAGGCCAATGGCGAGCCGACCGAGTACACGAAGAACTGCATCGACTTCTGCAACAACTTCGAGGTCGAGCGGCAGCGCACGATGAGCTTCGTGCAGCTCCTGAAGGACCTCGACCTGTTCGAGACCAAAGAGGCCACCTTCACGCCGGCGAACCCCGACGGCACCCAGGGCGAGACCCAGAAGATCGCCGAGTACTTCGGCGTCTCCGAGGAGAAGCTGAACAAGGTTCCGGCCGACAAGTTCATCGAGCTGCGCGACAACGGCGCGCTCGGCCAGATCTACGCCCACATCCACAGCCTCGTCGGCTGGGACCGCCTGATCGCGCTGGCCATGACCAAGGCCGCCCAGGAAGCCCCGGCGAACATGAACTAAGGCGCCAGTCCCTCCCTTGATGGGGAGGGCAATCGCATATGGCCTGTGGGCGGCTCGTCCGCCCGATTCTTGAACCGCAGAGATCGCGGAGACACGCAGAGAGGGTCGTGGATCCACGGGAATCCTCCGCGTATCTCCGCGATCTCTGCGGTTCGACTGACGGCCTTTCGGCCGCCCGCATCCATATGCGATCGCCCTGCCTTGATGGGGAGGGAATCATCGCGTGAACACGCTCCGGGTCAGGCACGAGAAAACCAGCCGGCCCGCCTCGTCGAGCAGGTCGTGCTGGGCGATGACGATGCCCTTGTCGTCGCCCACGGGGTCCTTGGCCATCACCGTCATCCGGCCCCGCAGCAGCTCGCCGGCGGGCGGGTTGCGCATCCAGCGCAGCGCGTCGACGCCCAGGCGCTTGGTCTGCGGCCAGTCGGTCGCCGCCACGGCGTCCAGCTTCGCCCAGAGCGCGTAGACCATCGCGTCGGGCGCGCCGCGGTCCGGCGCCCAGCCCGGCGTGAAGGCGGCCACGAACACCTTCAGCGCCTCGGCGTCGACGCCGCACGCCCCCAGGCCGACCACCTGGCCGATCTCGATGTCGTCGAACGAAGCGGGCAATGGCGTCTCCTGAGACCAGCGGGATTCGCCGATCATGGCGGGCGGGGCCGCGCTGTCGAGCCGCTTTGCGTGGCGGACATCCGCGCGCCATATAGCGCCGGTAGTCCCGGCAAGGTCGGATCCTGAGGTGTCGATGCGGTTCCTGTTGGGCCTTCTCTCTGCCCTGCTCCTCGCGAACGCTGCGGCGGCCGCGCCCGTCGACACCGGCCACCTCCAGGCCGAGCTGGTCCCGGCCGCCCAGGGCGTCGCGCCCGGCCAGAGCGTCACCATCGCGCTCCGCCAGCAGATCCGGAAGGGCTGGCACACCTATTGGCGCAACGCCGGCGACTCGGGCGAGGCGACCCGCGCCGACTGGACGCTGCCCGCCGGCTGGACCATCTCCGACTTCACCTGGCCCACGCCGCACCGCCTGCCGATCGGCCCGCTGGTGAACTACGGCTACGAGGGCGAGGTCCTGCTGCCGCTCACGGTCACCGCGCCGGCCGACGCCACGCCCGGCCAGGCCGTGACGCTGACCGCCAAGGCCCAGTTCCTCGTCTGCGCCGAGGTCTGCATCCCCGAGGACGCGACGCTCACCCTCGCGCTCCCGGTCACCGCCGCGCCCGCGCCGCTCGACCCGCAGTGGGGCGCGAAGATCCGGAAGGTGCTGGCCGACGCGCCGAAGCCCGCGGGCCTGACGGGCGCGTTCGAGACGCAGGGCCAGGCCGTGAAGCTCGCGATCACCGGCGCCGTCCTCAAGGGCGCGGACCTCGCCGGCGCCTACTTCTTCCCGTTCTCCGGCACGGTGATCGACCACGCCCAGCCGCAGGCGATCGAGCGCGGCCCCGAGGGCCTGACCCTGACGCTGACCCCCGGCTACGAGTTCCAGACCGGCGGCCCGAAGGCGATCGGCGGCGTCCTGGCCCTCGACGGCAAGGCCTACGAGGTCACCGCCGCGCCCGGCCCGCTGCCCGCCGCCGCCGCGGGCCTCGGCCCGCCGCCGGCCAGGGTCGCCGTCCCGGCGGCCGCCGCGAACCTGGGCCTGCTGGGCGCCGCGGCCTTCGCGCTCGTGGGCGGGCTGATCCTCAACCTGATGCCCTGCGTCTTCCCGGTGCTGGCCATGAAGGCCGCCTCCCTGGCCGGCCACGGCGGCGAACACGCCGAGGCGCGGCGCCAGGGCCTGGCGTTCGGCGCGGGCGTGCTGGTCACCTTCCTGGCGCTCGCCGGCCTGCTGATCGCGTTGCGGGCGGGCGGCTCGGCCGTGGGCTGGGGCTTCCAGTTGCAGGACCCGCCGGTCGTGGCCGCGCTCGCGCTCCTGATGCTGGCCGTCGCGCTGAACCTCTCCGGCGTCTTCGAGATCGGGACCTCGCTGCAGGGCGTGGGCTCGGGCCTGGCGTCGAAGGGCGGACTGGCCGGTTCGTTCTTCACCGGCGTGCTGGCGGTGGTCGTGGCCGCCCCCTGCACGGCGCCCTTCATGGGCGCGGCCCTGGGCTGGGCGCTGGGCCAGCCGCCGGCCGCCGCGCTCACGGTGTTCCTCGCCCTGGGGATCGGCTTCGCGGCGCCGTTCGTCGCCGTCGCCTTCGTCCCGGCGCTGGTCAACGCGCTGCCGAAGCCCGGCCCCTGGATGGACGTCTTCAAGAAGGTGCTGGCCTTCCCCATGTACGGCGCCGCCGCCTGGCTCGTCTGGGTGCTGACCGTGCAGGCCGGCGCCGACGCCGTGCCGCGCATCCTGGCCGCCGCGATCGTCCTGGCGCTGGCGCTCTGGATCGCTGGCGCCGCCCAGCGCCAGCACGTCCAGGGCAAGGGCCATGTGGGTCTCGCGATCGCCGCGACCGTCCTGATCGCCGCCGCGGTCGTGGGCGGCGCCGTCTGGCCGGCCTATGCGCTCGCCCCCGCCGCCGGCTCCGGCGCCGCCGAGCTCAGCGAAGAGGCCTACAGCCCGGAGAAACTCGCCGCGCTCCAGGCCGAGGGCCGCCCGGTCCTGGTGAACTACACCGCCGCCTGGTGCGTGAGCTGCCAGGTGAACGACCGCGTCGCGCTCTCCACCAACGCCGTCTCCGAGGCGCTGAAGCGCAACAACGCCGTCTACCTCAAGGCCGACTGGACCAGGCGCGACGCCGCCATCGCCGCCGAGCTGGCGCGTTTCGGCCGCGCCGGGGTGCCGCTCTACCTCGTGTATGGCGCGAAGGGGGGTGAACCCGCTATCCTGCCGTCGCTCCTGACCGAGGGCCTCGTCGTCAAGGCGCTGGACACCGCCGGCAGGAGCTAGAGATCAAACCCCCCACGACGGAGCCGAAAGATGTTCGACCGCCGCGTTCTGATCCTCGCCGCCACGGCCGCCCTGGCCGCCCCCCTGGCCACCCCCGCCTTCGCCGCGACTGCGCCCGTGCTGGGCCAGGCGGCGCCCGCCTTCACCGCCGTCGACGCCAGCGGCAAGGCCCGCTCGCTCGCCGAGTTCAGGGGCCGGACCGTCGTCCTCGAGTGGACCAACAACGGCTGCCCCTACGTCCAGAAGCACTACAACTCGGGCAACATGCAGGGCCTGCAGAAGGAGGCGACCGCCGACGGCGTCGTCTGGCTGACGGTCATCAGTTCGGCCCCCGGCTTCCAGGGCTACCTCGACGGCGCGGGCGCCAAGGCCTGGAAGGCCAAGGCCGGCGCCCATTCGACCGACGTGCTGCTGGACCCGAAGGGCGTGGTCGGCCGCGCCTACGACGCCAAGACCACGCCGCACATGTACGTCATCGATAAGGCCGGCAAGCTCGTCTACATGGGCGGCATCGACGACAAGGCCTCGGCCGATCCGTCCAGCCTGAAGGGCGCGACGAACTACGTCACCGCCGCGCTGGCCGACGTGAAGGCCGGCCGCGCCGTCGCCCAGGCCGCCACCCGGCCCTACGGCTGCAGCGTGAAGTACGGCTCGGCCGACTGACCTCCCCTCTCCCGGGCGCGCGGGCGAAGACGGGAGAGGACCCATGCGAAAGGGCGGCCGGATCGCTCCAGCCGCCCTTCCGTCAGTCTCGTCCGAAGCGCCTAGAGCTCTTCGTTGATCAGGGCGACCTGGTAGAAGCCGTTGCCCTGCAGCGTGTTCATGACGCTCATGAAGTCGCCGTAGCGCACGTCGCGGTCGGCGCGGATGTACACGCGCTGCTCGGTCGGCGGGATGGTCGGGTCGTCCTTCTGGAGCTGCGTCGTCAGGTCGCCGGTCAGGCGTTCCAGCGAGGTCGGGGCCTCGCCGATGAAGACGGCGCCGCCACGCTGCACGTTGATCAGCGTGGGCTCCTTCACCTTGGTGCCGGGCGGCGGCGGGATCGCCGGCGGCAGGTCGAGCTTGATCGACACCGTCGCGGCCGGGATCGACACCATGAAGATGATGAGGAGCACGAGCATGACGTCCACGAAGGGCGTCACGTTCATGTCGGAGTTCTGGCCGAGGTCGAACTTGCTGCCGCCCCCTCCGCCAACCTTAGCGCCCATACGTCCTGGTTCCTTACCCAATTGCGGGCGCGTATCCCGCGCCTTCGTGGCGACCATTGGCAAGCCGCCAAGCCCTTGTAAAGCGTGAATCCGGCGGACGGCGTTCTCGCGATGCGCTTGCCCGCGGGGTGGCCGACGCCCTACAGGGGCGGCCATGACGCTGAGCTTCGACGCCTATGTGACGGCCGCCTTCTTCGACCGCGCCGGCCGCGCCGCCTTCGCCCTGGGCGACGGGACCGTCCGCTTCGAGGGCGGGGAGGCCGTGGAGGCCCATCCGGACGGCGTCGTGCTGTCGGCCTGCCTGCCGCCGAAGGGCGAGGGGATCATGACGGGCGGCGACGACGGCCGCGTCGTCCTCTCGACGCCGGCGGGCGCGAGCGAGCTCGCCAAGGTCCCCGGCCGCTGGATCGACGCGCTCGCCGCCTCGGACGAATCGGAGCTGTTCGCCTTCTCCGCCGGCCGCGACCTGCACGTGCGCGACCCGGCCGACGCCGCGTTCGCCCGCGTGTTCACGCACGACAAGTCGGTGGCCGAGGTCGCCTTCGACCCCAAGGGCCGGCGGATCGCGGTGGCGACCTATGGCGGCGTCGCCCTCTGGTACGCCCGCATCGCCGACCAGAAGCCGGTGTTCCTCAAGTGGGCCGGCAGCCACATCGGCGTCTGCTGGAGCCCCGACGGCAAGTTCCTGATGAGCGCGATGCAGGAGAACCAGCTCCACGGCTGGCGCGTGGCCGACGAGAAGAACATGCGGATGGGCGGCTATCCCTCGAAGGTGCGCAGCCTGGCGTTCCTGTCGAAGGGCAAGCTGATGGCGACGTCGGGCGCCAACGGCGCGGTCTGCTGGCCGTTCCTGGGCCCGGCCGGGCCGATGGGCCAGCAGGCGATCGAGATCGGCTACGACGACTCGGCGCTGGCGACCCGCGTCGCCACCGCCGCCGACCGGCCCTGGCTCGCCGCCGGCCTCGACGACGGCCGGGTCTGGGCCGCCGAGGTGTCGGGCGAGCGCATGGTCCCGCTGAAGGCCGAGAAGGGCGCCGCGATCACCGCCCTCGCCCTCTCGCCCGACGCCAAACGCGTCGCCTGGGGCGACGAGGACGGCGCCGCAGGCATCGCGGAGATCGAGTGAGGCCGCGAAGCGGCGCCTATCCCGAGAATTGGAAAACCACGGATTTCACGGATTGCGCCGGAAGGCGCCGGCGCAAATTCCGCGTTCTTCCGCGTATTCCGTGGTTCCAGAATGACTGAGCCTCCGCTTGCGCGGAGCCTCGGGGCCTATTCCCAGGCGCCGTAGGGGTCCTTGAAGGGCTTGCCGAGGGCCTCGGCCACCGCGGGGTGGGTGAGGTCGCCGTGGAGCACGTTCAGGCCCTTGGCCAGGTGCCGGTTCTTCTTCAGCGCATCCAGGCCCTGGTCGGCGAGCTGGAGGCCGAAGGGCAGGGTGGCGTTGCCCAGCGCTTCCGAGGAGGTGCGCGGCGCGGCGCCGGGCATGTTGGCCACGCAGTAGTGGACGACGCCGTCGAGCGTGTAGGTCGGGGTCTTGTGCGTGGTGGGCTTGCTGGTCTCGAAGCAGCCGCCCTGGTCGATGGAGACGTCCACCAGCACCGAGCCCGGCTTCATCTTCGACAGGTGCGCCTTGCGCACCAGCTTGGGCGCCGCCGCGCCGGCGCTCAGCACGGCGCCGATCACCACGTCGGCCTTCAGGACCTCGTCCTCCACCGCGTCGATGGTCGAGTAGCGGGTGATCACCCGGCCGGCGAAGATGTCGTCGATGTAGCGCATGCGCGGGATCGACCGCTCCAGGATCACCACCTCGGCGCCCAGGCCCGCCGCCATCACCGCCGCATTGGCTCCCACCACGCCGCCGCCCAGGATGCACACCCGCGCCGGGGGCACGCCCGGCACGCCGGTGATCAGCAGGCCCATGCCGCCGTTGTGCTTCAGCAGGGTCTCGCCGGCCGAGAAGACCGCGATGCGGCCCGCCACCTCGGACATCGGCGCCAGCAGCGGGAGGCCGCCGTGGTCGTCGGTCACCGTCTCGTAGGCGACGGCCGCGCAGCCCGAGTCGATCAGGCCCTGGGTCTGCGCCGGATCGGGCGCCAGGTGCAGGTAGGTGAAGAGGATGTGGTCCCTGGTGAGCCTCGCCCACTCGACCGCCTGCGGCTCCTTCACCTTCACGATCATCCGCGCGCCCGCGAACACCGCCTCGGCGTCGGGGACGATCTCCGCCCCGGCGCGCACATAGGCCGCGTCCGCGTAGCCCGCCCCTTCGCCCGCGCCCGTCTCCACCAGCACCTCGTGGCCATGGGCCACGTACTCGCGCACCGCGGTGGGCGTGAGCCCCACCCGGTACTCGTCCGGCTTGATCTCGCGGGGCACGCCGACGCGCATGGGAGCATCCTTCGGGGGAGGTTATTCCATAGGCGAGACGGTTTGAGGGAACACTGTTGCCGGGTCAAGGGCGGCGCGAGCCGTGATGGCTTGGGCGCCGGCGGCCGCAGCCGCATCAAGCGTCGCCGTTCTTCCCTTGGGTTCCGCGGCGTCCCATCTTGAGCGCGGGAGGGGCCGCCGATGCACGAGCCGCGCAAGGTCTCGAAGGCCGAGCTTCGTAAGCTGAATGCGGCGCCCGGCGTGCAGCACAGCGGCCTCGTCGGCCTCCTGCTGGGCGTCGGTCTCCTCGTGGGGCTGGGCCTCGTCCTGTCGCCGCTGTGGTTCGATGTCGGTCCGGCCGAGGCGACCTACGGCAAGGTGCTGTCCCTGGGCTACGTCCAGAATGAACGCGGCGCGACCCCGCGGGCCGTGGTCCAGGTCGGAGAGCGGAAGGTCAACGTGCGGATCTTCCGCGCCGACCTGTGCCGCGTGGGGGATCGCATCGAGGTCATCCGGCACAAGGTGATGATCGGCCACCGCTACACGGCCGGATATCGAGGCTGCACGAGGGACTGAGGCGCGACCCCCGTGGCGTTGCGAACGACTTGCAAACGCATTTGCAGGAAGCTACATCTGAAGGACCAGCCAGGAGCCGCTCGCGCGCCCATGTACGTCTGCAACTGTAACGGCATTCGTGAGCGTCAGGTCCGTGCGGCGATCGCCGCCGGGGCCGGCCGGCCGGCTGAGATCTTCAAGGCCTGCGATTCGGCCCCCCAGTGCGCCCGCTGCGTCTGCGACATGCGCAGGATGCTCGACGAGGAGCGCGAGGCGCTGCGTTTCGCGGCCGAATAGGCGGCCGTTCCGGCGATCGAAAATCATTCGCAGAGAAATCTGCGGGTTTTTCAGCAACCGCAAATCACTCGCAGACATTGCCTTTGACATCACGGGCCTGCGGAAGGCATTCCCGTGCCGAGCGATTGGACGGAGGCCGCGCGATGCAAGGCGACAAGGCGATCATCAAGCTGCTGAACGCGGTCCTCACCAATGAGCTGACCGCGGTAAATCAGTATTTCCTGCACGCGAGGATCTACGAGAACTGGGGCCTGAGGCGCCTCGGCAAGATCACCTATGAGGAATCGATCGGCGAGATGAAGCACGCCGACAAGCTCATCAAGCGCATCCTCTTCCTCGACGGCCTGCCCAACCTGCAGGACCTGCACAAGCTGAAGGTGGGCGAGGCGGTCGGCGAGTGCCTGGCTTCGGACCTGTCGGTCGAGGTCGGCGGCCGCGGCACGCTGATCGAGGGCGTGAAGCTGTGCGAAACGTCGGCGACTTCGTGTCGCGCGAACTGCTGGCGAAGATCCTCAGCGACACCGAGGAGCACATCGACTTCCTCGAAACCCAGCTCAGCCTGCTGAAGAGCCTGGGCGAGCAGAACTACCTGCAGAGCGCCATGGGAGAACTGCCGGACAGTTGAGCAGGGTCGCCCAGCGGAAAGCTCTCCTCGATGGAGCAGGATGCGGGCGGCCGAAAGGCGTCAGTCGAACCGCAGAGATCGCGGAGATACGCAGAGGATTCCCGTGGATTCGCGAGCTTCTCTGCGCATCTCCGCGATCTCTGCGGTTCATGAATCGGGCGGACAAGCCGCCCACAAGCCATATGCGATTGCCCTGCTCGATAGAGGAGGGTTGGGTGGTGGTGTGGCCGCGGCGTTTGTTCGTCAGGCGCATGTGGCGTCGACGCCTCTCGCGCCCAGCCGTCGACGTCCTGCGTACACCACCATCCCCGGCCCTTCCTCCATCGAGGAGGAAGGGAGATTCGCTCACGCCCTGTCTGTCGGGCAGGCATGCAACTTGGCTTGGCTGAGAGGCGGCGCCTGAGCGGGACTTCCAGGCTGCCGGGCGGGCGCCCCGCCGAGGGGGCGATGGTGGACGTGACAGGGATTGAACCTGTGACCCCCTCGATGTCAACGAGGTGCTCTCCCGCTGAGCTACACGTCCGTACCGTCGGGAAGGCGGGGATATATAGACCGGCCGCGCCCTTAGCAAGCGGGGCCAGACGCGGCCTTCAGGCCGCGATCATCCGCTCCACTTCCGAGACGATCTCGCGCAGGTGGATGGGCTTGGAGAGCACCTTCGACCCCGCGGGGGCCTGCTCGCCGGCCGCCAGCGCCACCGCGGCGAAGCCGGTGATGAACATGATGCGCAGGCCCGGGTGCCTGGCCGCCGCCTGCCGCGCCACCTCGATCCCGTCGAGGCCGGGCATCACGATGTCGGTGAGCAGGAGGTCCCACGGCTCGTCGAGGAAGGTCACCGCCTCCTCGCCGTCGGCGCACGCAGTCACCTCGTGGCCGGCGCGTTCGAGCGCGCGGGCCAGGAAGCCGCGCAGGGAGTCGTCGTCTTCGGCGAGCAGGATTCTGGACATGGGCATACGCGTCCTTGATCGCCCACCTTACTTTCCAACCCGTAAAGGCGCCATGAAAGCCGAAGGGCTTTGACCCATGTCCCGGCGCGGCGTTCTATGCGCCGGATGAACGCCATCGACCCCAAGGCGCCGCAGGAGCTGGCGCCCGCGCATCTGGCCGGCCCGGCGTTCGAGCTGTTCCGCGCGGCGCCGAAGGGCCAGCCGCCGCCGACGCCGCTGGTGTTCGCCTCGCCGCATTCGGGCCGCGTCTATCCCGAGGACATGATGAGCGCCGCGGCGCTGGACGCGGTCTCGATCCGCCGCTCCGAGGACGCCTTCGTCGACGACCTGGTCGCGGGCGCCCCCGCGCACGGCGCGACCGTCATCGCCGCCCGCTTCGCCCGCGCCTACATCGACCTGAACCGCGAGCCGTTCGAGCTGGACCCCAACATGTTCGCCGACGAACTGCCCGAGTTCGCCCGCAGCCGCACCGCGCGGGTGGCGGCGGGCCTGGGCGCCATCGCCCGCGTCGTCTCGGAAGGCCAGGAGATCTACCGGCGCAAGCTGACCTACGCCGAGGCCCACGCGCGGATCGAGGGCGCGCACAGGCCCTACCACGCGGCGCTGGCCGAACTGCTCGCCGAGGCGCAGGGCGCGCACGGGTTCGCGATCCTGATCGACTGGCACTCGATGCCGGCGGCGGCGGCGCGGCACGCGGGCCGCGACCGGCCCTGCGACATCGTGCTCGGCGACCGCTTCGGCGCGGCCTGCGCCGGCCTGCTGCCCGGCCGCGTCGAGCGCGAGCTGGAGGCCATGGGCTATCGCGTGGCGCGAAACACGCCCTACGCCGGCGGCTACACCACAGAGCACTACGGCCGGCCGGGCCGGCGCGCCCACGCCCTGCAGATCGAGATCAACCGCGGCCTCTACCTCGACGAGGCGACGCTCTCGCCCACCTCGGGCTTCGCGGCCCTGAAGGCGCACATCGAGGCCCTGACCGAGACCCTGGCCAAGGCCGACTGGTCGGCGCTCCGGGCGAGCTGAGGCGGCTCAACCGCGCGGGATGCGGACGGTGACGCGCGTCCCGTGGCCGCCCTCGCCCGTCGACCAGGCGACATCGCCGCCGTGCCCGGCCGCGCGCTCGCGGAGCCCGCCCAGGCCCGCGCCCGCCGTGACCGTCTGCGCGTCGAACCCCACGCCGTCGTCTTCCACGGTCAGGACCAGCGCCCCGTCGGCCTCCCCCAGCGCCACCTTCACCGACGTGGCCCGGGCGTGCTTCAGGATGTTGTTGGTGATCTCGCGCAGCATGGCGCGGAGCGACTGGGCGACCCTGGAGTCGACGCCCTCGCCGGGCGCGCCCTCCAGCGGCCACGAGAGCGCGATCCCGCGGGCGGCCAGGCGCTCGGACATCTCCTTGCGGCTGCGCGCCATCATCTCGACCAGGCCCGCGCCGTCGCCGGCGGGCTCGGTGACGATGCTGCGCAGGTCGGCGAGCGTCTCGCGGATGAAGCGGTCCTTGCGCTCGCCGTCGCGGCTGTGCAGCGCGCTGAGCAGCGTGGCGCCCAGGTTGTCGTGGATGTCGCCGGCGATGCGCTTACGCTCCACCGTCACGCCGCGCGCGTAGGCGTCGCGGCTCTCGACCACGAAGCGGAGCATGTCGGAGAGCGCCCGGGCCTGCGCCACGTCGGCCGGGGAGAACAGCGTCCGCCCGCCGTGGGCGTATTCGAGCCTCAGCGACGGCAGTCCCGCGACCTGCGGCGTCACCAGCGCCAGCCCGTCCTCCTCGATCCGCGCCGCGTCGGCGGGCGCAGGCGCGATGTCGATCTGCAGCGGATCGAACTGGCCCTTCAGCACATCGGTCCACTGGGCGAGCTGGTCGCCGCCCTGCGGCGTCAGGCCGATCTGCACGACGCCCTCGAAGGTCGCCCGCTCGTCCACCTTGCGGCGCCGGACCATCCGCTCGGCCACGAACCCCCGCAGCGGCAACCAGGCGATGCCGCAGACGAGCAGGGCCAGCGACAGCGACACCTCCGACGAGAACCGCAGCACCACGAGGAAGACCATGTCGAGGCCGGCCAGCAGCACCAGCGCGCCGATCCAGACCATGATCCGCGCCCACCAGGCCCCGAGCTCGAACAGGCGGTAGCGCATGATGCCGACCGCCAGGCCCACGAAGGTCAGCAGGAACAGCAGGAAGGCGTAGGGCTCGGCCGCGCCCGTATCCACGCCGAACATCTGCGGCGCCAGGATCAGCAGCACGAAGACGACCGCCAGCACGACCCAGGTGACCAGGAACCAGCCCAGCGCCGCGCGGGCGACGGGATCGCGCCCTGTCTTCATCCACTGGACCACCGACAGCGCGGCGGCGCCCGCCACGCCGGTCAGGGCCGGGATCCGCCGCGCGAACGTGAGGTTCGGGAACATGCCGACCGCCTGGGCCGCGTACCAGACCATGTAGAGGGCCAGGATGGCCCAGCCCACCCACAGGGGCGCCAGCTTGCGCGGATAGTAGAGGAGCAGGCAGGAAAACGCGGCCGCGTAGATCGTGCCGCCCAGGGCGTTCATGCCGTTCACGATGTAGAACATCGTCTCGGGCAGCCCGAGTTCGCGGCTGGTGTAGATCGGTCCGATCGGGATGAAGAGCAGGCACGAGACGCCGCTGACGAAGACCCAGTGCGCGCTGGCCTCTCCGGGCCTGAAGGCGAAGATCGCCGCCGCGATCAGCCACGAGAAGGCGCCCGTGACGATCCCGATCCAGAAGTCGATGCCCAGCGAGGTTATCGGCCGCCCGCCCTGTTCCGGGCGTATGGTCCAGTCGCGGCCCTTGTCGTCCGTCAGCGTCATGGTCGGCTGGCGCATCATGGTGGCGTAGACGCCCTGCTTGGCCATGAAGGCCTGGTACTCGGCGAAGGGCCCGAAGCTGCCGTCGACGGTGCCGGTCAGGTCCTTGCGCGCGGGGACGAGCCGCTCGCCGCCGGCGCTCAGCGCCACGATCACCGTGCCGGTCGGGATGGCCTCGGAGGGGCCCGCCGAGCCGACGACCATGAAGCCGCGGGCGGCCTCATTGTAGCGCAGGTCGAGGCCGAGCCAGGGCTGGGACACGGCCGCGGCGATCGCGCCGCCCATGACGACCACGGCGACGGCCAGCGCGAACGCGAGCATGCGGATCGGCGTGACGCCGAAACCTGCCGGGCGCATCACGCCAGCCTGCGCGACCGCACTCCCGGCCATACGCTCCCGTCCCCCGCGCCGCCGTCCAGGACGGCGCGGGCCGATCATTAAGGGAATCATTGGCCCGCGCCAGTACGCGTGGCTATCGTTCGCCCGTTTTCCAGCCCGTGGTTGCACGCGTAATGGCCCCCGACGACGCATCCGATACGACGCCTGTGCGGCGCGGCTGCCTCGTCGTGGAGGACCGCCCCGACACGCGCGAGTGGATGGAGGCCGTGGTCGCCGACGCCTTTCCCGACATGGCGGTCGTCGCCGCCGGCACGCTCCGCGACGCGCGGCGCTGGCTGGAGGGCCATGTCGAGGCGCCGGCGTTCCATCTCGCCCTGGCGCTGGTCGACCTGGGCCTGCCCGACGGCTCGGGGGTCGACTTCCTGGCCGACCTCGCCCGCGACGCGCCCGGGGCGCTGTCGGTGGTGGCCACCATCTACGACGACGACACGCACCTGTTCGACAGCCTCGCCGCCGGCGCCCAGGGCTACATCCTGAAGCAGGATGCGCCCGACGCGGTCGCGGCCTGCCTGCAGCGCATCGACGCGGGCGAACCGCCCCTCTCCCCGTCCATCGCCAGGCGCATGCTGGAGAAGCTGCGGCCCAAGGCGCCCAGCGCGCCGCCGGACGACGCAGGGCTGTCCGCGCGCGAGACCGAGGTGCTGGCCCTCATCGCCAAGGGCCTCTCGGCCCCGGAGGCCGCGCGCGTGATCGGGCTCAAGCCCCAGACCGTCGCCGGCTACGTGAAGGTGATCTACCAGAAGCTCCACATCACCAGCCGCGCCGAAGCGGCGCTGGCGGCGGCCCGGAGAGGGCTGACCTAGCTCTTCCCTCCCCACGAGGGGGAGGGGACGCGAAAAAAAAGCCGCGCACGAGGCGCGGCCAGTTCATAGGGAGGAAACGCCCCAAAGGGCATCCTCAAGCTAGTGTGCGGCGCACAAACGCGCAAGGCGTTCCTTGAAATCTTTTGACGCACCCGGGTGACGGATCGCTGTTTTATAAGCGAAAACAGAATATCACGTTACGGCATGCAGGCCCTCGCCTTGGGTGCGTCGCACAACGCCCTAGCGGTCCGGCGCGGCTTCCCGTACAAGCGCGCGCCCTCAAGAGAAGCCGCCTCCGCACATGTCGCTCCGCAACATCGCCATCATCGCCCACGTCGACCACGGCAAGACCACGCTCGTCGACCAGCTCCTGGCCCAGTCGGGCGTCTTCCGCGCCAACGAGGCGACGGTCGAACGCGCCATGGATTCCAACGACCAGGAGCGCGAGCGCGGCATCACCATCCTGGCCAAATGCACCTCCGTGCTCTGGCACGGGAAGGCCGGCGAGACCCGCATCAACATCATCGACACGCCCGGCCACGCCGACTTCGGCGGCGAGGTGGAGCGGATCCTGGGCATGGTGGACGGCTGCGTGCTGCTGGTGGACGCCGAGGAAGGCGTCATGCCGCAGACCAAGTTCGTGCTGGGCAAGGCGCTGAAGATGGGCCTGCGCCCGATCCTCTGCCTCAACAAGGTCGACCGCCCCCACGCCGACCCCGACCGCGTCCACAACGACGCCTTCGACCTCTTCGCGGCCATGGGCGCGACGGACGAGCAGCTCGACTTCCCGCACATCTACGCCTCGGGCAAGGCCGGCTGGGCCACGCTGGACCTCGCCCAGCCCAACGCCGACCTGGCGCCGCTGTTCGACCTGATCGTCGACCACGTGCCGCCGCCGAAGGCCGAGCAGCGCAAGGACGAGCCCTTCCAGATCCTCTCGGTGCTGATCGAGAACGACCCGTTCCTGGGCCGCCTGCTCACCGGGCGCATCGAGAGCGGCAAGGCCGTGCCCGGCATGGCGATCCACGCGCTCAGCCGCGACGGCAAGGAGATCGAGCGCGGCCGCATCACCAAGGTCCTGGCCTTCCGCGGCCTGAAGCGCCAGCCGATCGACGACGCCGAGGCCGGCGACATCGTCGCCATCGCCGGGCTCTCGAAGGCCACGGTCGCCGACACCCTCTGCGCCATGGAGGTCACCGAGGCGCTGCCGGCCCAGCCCATCGACCCGCCCACCATCTCCATGACCGTCAGCGTCAACGACAGCCCGCTCGCGGGCCGCGAGGGCGACAAGGTGCAGAGCCGCGTGATCGCCGCGCGCCTCATCAAGGAGGCCGAGGCCAACGTCGCCATCCGCGTGACCGAGACGTCCGAGAAGGACGCCTTCGAGGTGGCCGGCCGCGGCGAGCTGCAACTGGGCGTCCTGATCGAGAGCATGCGCCGCGAAGGCTTCGAGCTCTCCATCAGCCGGCCGCGCGTGGTGTTCCAGGAAGACCCCGAGACCGGCGAGCGCCTGGAGCCGATCGAGGACGTCATGATCGACGTCGACGAGGAGTTCAGCGGCATCGTCATCGAGAAGCTCAGCGCCCGGAAGGCCGAGCTGAAGGACATGGGCCCGTCAGGCGCCGGCAAGACCCGCATCAGCCTGATGAGCCCGTCGCGCTCGCTGATCGGCTACCAGGGCGAGTTCCTGACCGACACCCGCGGCTCGGGCGTGCTGAACCGCGTCTTCAGCCACTACGAGCCCTACAAGGGCCCCATCGACGCGGGCCGCAAGGGCGTGCTGGTCTCGAATTCGGACGGCGAGACGGCGGCCTACGCGCTGTGGAACCTGGAAGAGCGCGGCTTCATGTTCGTCGGCGCCGGCGAGAAGACCTACCAGGGCATGATCATCGGCGAGAACTCGCGGTCCGACGACCTCGACGTGAACCCGATGAAGGCCAAGCAGCTCACCAACGTGCGCGCCTCCGGCAAGGACGAGGCCGTGCGCCTCACCCCGCCGCGCCGCCCCACCCTCGAACAGGCCATCGCCTACATCGAGGAGGACGAGCTGGTGGAGGTGACGCCCAAGTCCATCCGCCTGCGCAAGAAGGTGCTGAACCCCAGCTTCCGCAAGAAGCGCGTCCGCGAGGACTGACCTTCCTCTCCCTTCTTCGCGCTGCCTCAATGTCCCCGGTCTGAACACTGCGCGCCCGTGGGAGAGGAAGTGCTAGCGCTCCGCCGCGCCCGCGGTCATTTCGGCGTTGAAGGCCTTCACGGCGGCGGCGGGGCCGTCCGGGTGGGCCCAGACGCCGGCGCTGACGGCCAGGAAGTCGGCGCCGGCCTTGGCGAGGCCGCGGGCGGTGGCGACGGTGATGCCGCCGATGGCGACGCAGGGGACCAGCATGTCGGCCTGCCAGCCGGTGAGCAGTTCGGGGTCCGCGCGGGTGGGCGCGTCCTTGGTGGCGGTCGGGAAGAAGGCGCCGAAGGCCACGTAGTCCGCGCCGTCCTCGGCCGCTTCCATGGCGAGGTGCAGGCTGTCGTGGCAGGTGACGCCGACCATGCGGTCCGGGCCGACGATGCGGCGGGCCTCCTTCAGCGGCGTGTCGCCCTGGCCGACGTGGACGCCGTCGCAGCCGAGCCTGGCGGCGAGATCGGGGCGGTCGTTGAGGATCACGGCGACGCCCCGGGCCTGGGCGATGGGCGACAGCGCGTCGACGGCGGCGGCGATCACGTCGTCGGGCGCGTCCTTCAGGCGGATCTGCAGGGCGGCGACGTCGCCGGCGTCCAGCGCGTGGGCCAGGGTGCGGCCGAAGCCGGCCAGGTCGTCCAGGCTGGGCGGGGTGATCAGGTAGAGGCGGCAGAGCGGTTCGGCCATCCCGGCCTTGGACCCTATCTCAGGAGCAGCCGCAACCCGTAGGCGATGGCCGCGCACGACAGCGCGCCGGTGAGCGCGAGGCCGCCGAACCAGGCGAGCCGCTTCCAGAGCGGCGGCAGGGGCGCGTCGGCCTCGGGCGGTCGTTCAATGATATCCCGCATCGCGCCCGACCTTGCCGCGGAACAGCCAGTAGACCCAGACGGTGTAGCCCAGGACGAACGGCAGGAGGAGCGCCACGCCCGTAAGCACCAGGGCCAGCGCGTTGTCGGCGTTGGCGGCGTCGCGGAAGCTGAGGCCGTAAGGCACGATGTCGGGGAAGAAGCTGACCGCCAGGCCCGCGTAGCCCGACAGGAAGACGATCCACGCGCCGATGAAGGGCGTGGCGTGGTGGCGCCCGGGGTTTCGCAGCGCCCAGGCGGCGACGAGCAGGCCGGCGAGGCCCACGAGCGGGATGGGCAGCAACGGCGCAAGGGCCGCCATGTCGAAGCCGTCGCCGTGGAAGCCCCAGCGGCCGCCGATGCGCGGGTGGACGAAGAGGGTGGCGAGGCTGACGACGGCGAGGAGAGCGGCGGTGGCCGCGGCCGAGATCCAGGCCCAGCGGCGGGCCTGGCCGTGCAACTCGCCCTCCGTGCGCCAGACCAGCCAGGCGGCGCCCAGCAGCGCGTAGCCGGCGACGAGGCCGACGGCGACCAGGAGGCTGTAGGGCGTGGCCCAGTCGAACGGGCCGCCGCCGAACGCGCGGCCGTTCAGCTTCACGCCCTGGATGAAGCCGCCCAGCACCGCGCCCTGCGCCAGCGTCGCGACCAGCGAGGAGCCGGCGAAGGCGGCGGTCCAGAAGGCCTTGCCGCGGGCGCGCGCCCGATGGCGGAACTCGAAGGCGCAGCCGCGCAGGATCAGCGCCAGCAGCATGACGACGATCGGCAGGTAGAGCGCCGGCATCAGCACCGCGTAGGCGAACGGGAAGGCCGCGAAGAGCCCGCCGCCGCCCAGCACCAGCCAGGTCTCGTTGCCGTCCCAGACGGGGGCGACCGTGTCCATCATCACGTCGCGGTCGCGCTCGGCCTTCGCGAACGGGAAGAGGATGCCGATGCCGAGGTCGAACCCGTCCAGCAGCACGTACATCAGCACGGCGACCGCGATGACGCCGGCGGCGACGAGGGGCAGGTCGAGGCTCATCGGCCGGCCTCGCGGGGTGCGGCGGCCATGGCGGAGCCGGGCGGGCGGTTGGGGTCGAGCGGCGCCTCGGCGATGCGCTCGGGGCCCTGGGCGATCAGACGCAGGATGTAGAGGACGCCGACGGTGAAGATCACCGCGTAGACGATCATGAAGCCCAGCAGCGAGGCCGAGACCTGGCCCGCGCCCACCGGCGAGACGGCGTCGGCGGTGCGCAGCACGCCGTAGATGACGTAGGGCTGGCGGCCCACCTCGGCGACGATCCAGCCGCAGATCACGGCCACGAAGCCCGCCGGCCCCATGGCGACCGCGGCGCGCAGGAACCAGCGGTTGGCTTCCGGCCCCGGCGTCCGCCACATCAGCCAGGCGCCCCAGGCGCCCAGCCCGATCATCGCCACGCCGAGCGCGACCATGATCCGGAAGGCGTAGAAGACGATGAAGACCGGCGGCCGATCCGCGGGCGCGAAGGCCTTCAGGCCCTTCACTTCGGCCGAGGCCGAGCCGGCGGTGAGGACGCTGCCCAGGGCCGGGACGGAGAGTTCGAAGCGGTTGCCCTCGGCTTCGCGGTCGGGCCAGGCCAGGATGTGGAAGGGCTGGTGGGTGCGGGTCTCCCAGAACGCCTCGATGGCGGCGAGCTTGGCGGGCTGCAGCCGCTCGACCTCCTTGCCCGAGAGGTCGCCGACGAAGAGCTGGAGCGGCGCGACGATGGCGAACATGCCGATGGCCATGCGCAGCGCCAGGCCCGACTCGTCCTCACGGCCTTTCCTCAGCAGCCGCCACGCCGAGGCGGCGCCGACCACCAGGGCGGTCGTCAGGTAGGCCGCCATCACCATGTGGGCGAACCGCTCCGGGAACGTCGGCGAGAAGATCACCTGGACCCAGTCGACGGCGCGGAGCGTGCCGTCCGGCAACCGGGCGAAGCCGGTCGGGTGCTGCATCCAGCTATTGGCCGAGACGATCCAGAAGGCCGACATCAGCGTGCCGAGCGCGACCAGCGTCGTGGCCGTCAGGTGCAGGCCCGGCCCCACCTTCTTCCACCCGAACAGCATCACGCCCAGGAACGAGGCCTCGAGGAAGAAGGCGGCCAGCACCTCGAAGGCCAGCAGCGGCCCGATCACCGGCGCCGCGACCGCGGAGAAGACGCTCCAGTTGGTCCCGAGCTGGTAGCTCAGCACCACGCCCGAGACGACGCCCATCCCGAACGAGATCGCGAAGATCTTCACCCAGAAGAGGTAGAGCGTCTTGAAGGCGTCGCGCTTCGTGACCAGCCACAGCCCTTCGAGCACGGCGAGGTAGCTGGCCAGCCCGATCGTGAAGCTCGGGAAGATGATGTGGAACGCGATCGTGAACGCGAACTGCAGCCGCGACAGGATGAGTGCGTCGAAATCCATGACCGTCCCCGGCGCCAGGGCCTCAGCTTGGCACGGGACGGCGAGGCGACCAACGGCGAGCACCCCCACCCCTGGCCCCTCCCCTGACGGGCAGGGCGATCGCATATGGATTGTGGGCGGCTCGTCCGCCCGATTCATGAACCGCAGAGATCGCGGAGACACGCAGAGAGGGTCGCCGATCCACCGGAATCCTCTGGCGCGCGTCCGTCAGCCTGCGGCTTGGACAGCCGCTAGAGGACACAGGCGGTGAGGCCTTCGCGGCGCACCGCGCGGGCGTTGCGGTTGATGCTGCCGGCGCGGCGCTTCATGTACGGCCCGGGCCTGGCGGCCTTCCACGACAGCGGCTTGGGCACGATGGCGGCGAGGCGGGCCGACTGCTGCACGGTGAGCTGGCTGGCGGGGACGTGGAAGTTCCTCTGCGCGGCCATCTCGGCGCCGTAGACGCCCGGGCCCCACTCGATGGAGTTCAGGTAGACCTCCATGATCCTTTCCTTGCCCCAGCCGATCTCGATCAGGACGGTGAACCAGGCCTCCAGGCCCTTGCGGACCCAGTCGCGGCCCGGCCACAGGAAGACGTTCTTCGCGGTCTGCTGGCTGATGGTGGAGCCGCCGCGCAGCGCCTTGCCGGCGGCGTTGGCGGCCATGGCCTTCTCGATGGCCTCGACGTCGAAGCCCCGGTGCTCGCAGAAGCGCGCGTCCTCGGCGGCGATGACGGCGCGGACCAGGTTGGGCGAGATCCGGCGCATGGGGACCCATCGGCGCTCCAGCCCATGGCCCTCGAACACCCGCTGCACCATCAGGAAGGTGACCGGCGGCGGGACGAAGCGGTAGACCGCCACCACGATGATCGGGCCGATGACGAAGATCATCAGCCCCGCGACGATCACCGCCTTGACGAGCCCCCAGAGGCCGCCGCCCTTCCTGCCCTGCTTCGCCACGCCGCTTGTCCTGACCTAGGGTGTGGATGCTAGGCGCGAGTCTGCCAGAGTCGGTCAACGTCGGGCTACGGGGGTCAGCAGGGATGCAGGTTTCGGAAGCGATCGAGCGGCGGGTGTCGATCCGCGCCTTCAAGCCCGACCCGGCGCCCGGCGCCGTCGTGGCCGAGATCCTGGAGCGCGCGGCGCGCGCGCCGTCGGGCGGCAACCTGCAGCCGTGGCGGATCTATGCATTGGCCGGCCAGCCGCTCGCGGAGCTCAAAGCTGCCGTTGCGGCGAACCCCTTCGGCGAAACGCCGGAGTACGACGTCTATCCGCCGAACCTCTGGGACCCGTTCCGCACCCGCCGGTACCAGAACGGCGAGGACCTCTACGCCTCCATCGGCATCCCGCGGGAGGACAAGCCGGCCCGCCTGCGCCAGCTCGCCAGGAACGGGGAGTTCTTCGGCGCGCCGGTCGGCGTCTTCTTCTGCCTCGACCGCAAGCTCGGCCCGCCGCAGTGGGCCGACCTCGGCATGTACATGCAGAACGTGATGCTGCTGGCGCTGGAGCGCGGGCTCGACACCTGCCCGCAGGAATACTGGGCGCGCTATCCGCAGACGGTGGCGAAGTTCGTGGGCCTGCCGGACGACCACATGCTCTTCTCCGGCATGGCGCTGGGCTATCGGGACGAAGCGCATCCGATCAACACGATGCGCGCCAGCCGCGATCCGATGGACGTGTGGTGCGAGTTGCGGGGCTTCGAATGACCCTGTCCCGCGTCCTCCTGATCGCGGCGGTGGTCGCGGGGGTCAGCTACATCGCCTCGTGGTTCCTGCCGCTGCCGGCGGCGGCGGGGATCGCCTGGAAGGGCGCGGGCGTCGGCCTGCTGGCGCTCTACGCGGCCTCGCAGGCGAAGGGCGCCGACGGCTGGCTGCTCGCCGTGGTGATGGCGTTCGGGGCGCTGGGCGACGTGCTGCTGGAGACCCACGGCCTGGTGACCGGGGCTCTGGCGTTCCTGGCCGGGCACCTGACGGCCATCGGCCTCTACCTGAAGAACCGCCGGCCCCTCGGCGCGGCGGACTGGGCCGTGGCCGGCGCGCTGCTCGTCGCGATCCCGGTCATCGCCTACCTGCTGCCGCCGCAGCGGGCGGGCGCGGGGCTGATCGCCCTCTATGCGGCGGGCCTCTCGGCGATGGCGGCGGCGGCGTGGCTGAGCCGCTTCCCGCGGGCGCTGACGGCGGCGGGCGCGATCATGTTCGCGGTGTCGGACCTGCTGATCTTCGTGCGGACGGGGCGGCCGGGGCTCGACATCCTGCCGATGGGGCTGGCGGTCTGGGGGCTCTACTTCGGCGGCCAGGCGCTGATCGCGCTGGGCGTCACCCGCACGCTCGCCGGCAGGACTTCCTAAACCACGCCTCTCAAACCGGTCTTCACCCTGACCGGGCATGTTCGGCGCCCGTTCCGGCCGAGCAGAATGCGATGCGCCTCACACCCCACCGTCTGACGCACGCGTGCCGCTTCGGCGCCGTCCTGGCGGCCGCTGCGGCCGTGGTCGCGCTGACCGGGCCGTTCCGCTACGGCGACCTCGGCCTGCCGTTCCCGGACACGGTGGCGCACGCGCTGCTCTTCTACGGCCTGACGCTGGCGGCCACGGCGGCGCTGCCGCGCTCGCGGGCGGCGGACATCGCGCTGGCGATGGTGGCCCTCGGCGCGGCGAGCGAGGTCGCCCAGGCGCTGGTCGGCCGCGAGATGTCGCTCCATGACGTCATGGGCGACTCGGTGGGCGTGCTGGCGGCCTACGCGCCGGTGGCGGCGGGACGCCTGCGCGAGCTGACCCGCACCCATCCGCACACGACCTTCGCCGAGCTGCGGCGCATCGACCGGCGCAACCCGCAGCCCCGGGTGACGCCGGCCGCGCTTCCGGGGCGCCGCCCCCCGGGCCGGCGTCAGGCGCCGTAGAAGCGGGCGAAGCTCTCGATCGGGGCCTCCACGGAGAGCATCCGGTAGGGGAAGACCCGCCAGGGCGCCTGCGGGTCCATGGCCGGCAGGTTCGCGACCACGGCGTCGCGGACGTGCGGGCGGATCGCCTCGCGGCTGTCGATGACCTGGCCCCAGGTGGCCGTGCCGCGGAGCCCGATGGGCGGCGGGTGCGGGATGCGCGAGGCGACATAGTCCGGCGGGAAGAGGCGGCGGTAGGCCTCGAGGTTGTAGAGCCAGGAGCCGCCGCGGATCGTCCGCGCCTGCGGATGCCGCGCGCGGACGCCGGCGACCAGGGCGCGGAGCTCGGCGCGGCGGCGCGGGACCTTGGCGCTCGCCAGCGGGCCGCCCTCGGCGTCGGTGTCGAAGTTGTGGAAATGGATGCGCACCACGCCGTCGTCGCCCGCCGGATCGTGGGCGAAGCAGCCGAAGCCGGTCTGGCCGGGATGCGGCAGCACCTCGTCGGGCGCGGCGACGAAGGCCTCGCGGGTCAGCGCCACCCGGGCGGCGAGGCCGCGGGCCGCCTCGAGCGCCTCGGCGTAGGGCGCCCAGCCCGCGGCGGGCGGCCCGTCGCGCCAGACGCCGAGGCCCAGGCGGCGGTGGATGTTGGTGTGGCCGAGCGCCACCTCGCCGAGCGGCGCGCCGGTGAGCTCGGCCATCCGGCCCGCCAGCCGCAACTGGACCTCGAAGTAGGGGACGAGGCGGTCGGCGCGCGCGATCCGATCGGGCGAGGTCATGGGCGCCTGATAGCGCGAGTGCCGTGCAATCGGCGCGCAGGTGTGGTTCGCTCGGCGCGAAATCCGGCCGCAACAATCCGGGTGAGGGTTGGGCGGCGAGAGACCAGAGCGAGCAGGGAGGCTCCCCATGTGCGACGACGAAATCCACGTTGGCCAGGTCAGGGATCCGACCGTTTCCCGGCGCAGCTTCGGCCTGCTGACGGTGGCGGCCGCGGGCGCGGCCACGGGGGCCTACGCCGCCGACGTCGTGGAGAAGGACGTCGAGGTGAAGACGCCCGACGGCGTGTCGGACTCGGCGCTGATCTATCCGTCGGGCAAGGGGACGTGGCCGGCCGTGGTGATCTGGCCCGACATCTTCGGCCTGCGCCCGGTGATGCGTGAGATGGGCCGCAGGCTGGCCGCCCAGGGCTATGTCGTGCTGGTGCCGAACCCCTTCTATCGCTCGAAGAAGGCGCCGGTGGTTCCGGCCGAGTTCGACTTCTCCAAGCCCGAGAACCGGCAGGTCCTGATGGGCTACCGCGGGGCCATGACCAACGAGGGCGTCGACCGCGACGCCGTCGCCTACGTCGCCTTCCTCGACGCCCAGCCGCAGGTGAACAGGAAGAAGAAGGCGGGCGTGCAGGGCTACTGCATGGGCGGCCCGCTCTCGTTCCGCACGGCCGCGGCGGTCCCGGGCCGCATCGGCGCGGTGGGCAGCTTCCACGGCGGCGGCCTGACCACCAAGACCCCCGACAGCCCGCACCTGCTGATCCCGCAGACCAAGGCGGCCTACCTGGTCTGCGTGGCCCAGAACGACGACAAGGCCCAGCCGGACTCCAAGGACATCCTCAAGGCCGCGTTCGCCGAGGCGAAGCGGCCGGCGACGGTGGAGGTCTACCCGGCCAACCACGGCTGGTGCGTCAAGGGCAGCGCCGTCTACGACGAGGCCAGCGCCGAGAAGGCCTGGGCCGAGCTGACGACGCTCTACAAGGCGAACCTCGTCTAAGGCCGAGAAGCCCTCGCTTCGAGCCTTCGCGGCCGCGGAGGCTCGGTCGTTTTCGAACCGCGGAATACGCGGAAGGACGCGGAAGAAGAAGGGCCGGCGCTTTCCGCGTTCTTCCGCGTATTCCGCGGTTCCCTGAATCGGACGGCGCCGCTCCGCGGCCTTCGGGACAGCGCGGCGGCCTTGCCCCCGTCGCGGAACCGTAGCAATAGGCGGCGCGTGAAGGCGGTCCCCCTGACGGGGGCCAAGAGGGAACCGGGGTGAAAATCCCCGGCTGTGCCCGCAACTGTGAGCGGCGAGGGCCGCGTCCATATCCTCCGGCAAGCCCGGAGGGCGTCACTGGGAAGACCGCCGCGGCGGCCATCCCGGGAAGGCGAGGACGAGGCCCGGCGACCCGCAAGCCAGGAGACCTGCCGTCTTCTTCCGTCGCTCGTCCGCGGCCCGGGACCAGGCCAACGACCGGCAGAGCCAAGCTCTGACGCCGCGACTCCGAAGATGGAGTCTGACCTATGCGAACCTGCCTCCCGGCCGCCGCGGCGCTCGCCGCGCTTTCGGCCCTGCCTGCTCATGCCGAAACCCCCGTCGACGAGCTCGTGGTCACCGCCGCGCGCCTGCCGACCGACCCCAAGGTGATCACCGGCGCCCACGTGATCGACCGCGCCGAGATCGAGGCGCGCAACGTGAGCTTCGCCGCCGACCTGCTCTCGACCATTCCGGGCGTGAGCGTCGCGCGCACCGGCGCGTTCGGCGGCGTGGCGGCGATCCGCATCCGCGGCGCCGGCCCCGACAAGACCCTGGTGCTGATCGACGGCGTGCCGGTGGGCGACGCGGGCGCGCCGAACGGCGACTACGACCCGGCCTCGCTGCAGACCGGCGACCTGGAGCGCGTGGAGGTGCTCTCGGGCCCGCAGGGCTCGCTCTGGGGCTCGGAGGCGATCGGCGGCGTGGTGAGCTTCACCACCCGCGAGCTCGACGGGCTGGAGGTCGCCGCCGAGGGCGGCTCGTTCGCCACGGCGCGCGGGTTCGCCGGCGCCGGGACGAAGGCCGACCGGTATGCGCTGTCGGCCAGCGTCACCGCCTTCCGCACCGACGGAATCTCCAAGGCCGACACGGGGACCGAGAAGGACGGCTTCAAGACGTGGACCGGCAACCTTTCCGGCCGCTTCAACGTCTCGGAGCAGGTGAAGCTGGACGCGCGCCTGCGCTACAGCCGCGCCACCATCGACATCGACGGCTTCCCGCCGCCGACGTTCGCCTTGGGGGACACGCCCGACCGCGCCAAGAGCCGCGCCTGGCAGGGCTTCGCCCGCGCCACGGTCGACGCGCTGGGCCTGACGCACGAACTGAGCTTCAGCGCCTACGACCTGCGCCGCAAGAACATCAGTTCGTTCCCGTCCGTCGTGGACGCCGACCGCCAGGTGATCCGCTGGACGGCGGCGAAGGGCGACCTGTTCGTGATCGGCGCCGAGCGGCAGGAGAGCGACGCCAACCTCTCCACCGGCCTCTCCCGCGACCTCTCGAACACCGCCGTCTTCGCGGTGGGCCAGGCGAAGTGGGAGCGCCTGACCCTGACCGGCAGCGTCCGCCGCGACGACCCGGAGGCCTACGAGGCCAAGACCACCGGCCGCCTCGCCGCCGCGGTCGACCTGGGCTTCGGCTTCAACGCCGTCGCCTCGGCGGGCACCGGCTTCAAGACGCCGACGGTCAGCCAGGTGGTCTGCGACTTCTGCTTCGCGCCGCCCGTGCCGCTGCGGCCGGAGAAGGCGGAGGGCTACGACCTGCGCCTCGGCTGGGCCAGCGACCGGATCTCGACGTCGGTGACGGCCTATCGCCTGCTGGTCCGCGACCAGATCGCCTATGTCGCCAGCCGCTACGTCAACATCGCCAAGACCAGCTCGAACGGCCTCGAGGCCGAGTTCGACGCCAGGGTCAGCGAGAGCCTGCGGGTGAAGCTGGCCTACGCCTGGACCGACGCCATCGACCGTTCGACCGACCGCAGCCTGCTGCGCGTGCCCGACCACTCGGGCTCGGCGGCGGTGTTCTGGGACGAGGGGCCGTGGTCGGCCTCGGTCACGGTGCGGGGCGAGTCCAGTCAGGCCGACACCGCCCGCGACGGCTTCAGCCGCGCCCGGCGCCCGGGCTTCGTCACCGCCGACGTCGCCGGCGCCTACGACGTGACGGCGCAGCTCAGCGTGACGGCGCGGGTCGAGAACCTCACCGACAAGCGGTTCGAGGAGGTGCTGGGCTACCGCGAGCCCGGGATCGCCGCCTACGTGGGCGTCAGGTTCCGAAACTGACGGCGAGCGACGCGGGCTCGACCACCCGCAGGCGGTGCGCCGCCAGGGCCTCGTAGTGGGGCCGGGCGGCGTCCGCGATCCGCGCCAGGTCGTCCGGCAGCGGCGGGTAGGCCCGCCGCTCCGGCGCCTCGAAGCCGGTGGAGCGCTCGACCGCGTCGTACCAGGCGGGCGCCCACACGCCGTCGGTGTCGCGCGGGCCGGCGGGCCAGCTCAGCATCGGCTCGCGGAACGGGATGTCGAGGGCGTCGCAGAGCGCGCAGATCATGGCGCCCGGCGCGGCCAGCACGTCGGCGCCGCGCACCACGGGCGGCGGGCGGCCGAGCTCGTCGGCGACGCGGTCGAACAGCGCCCGCTGCTGCACGATCCCGATATCGTCGAGCGTGACCTCGCCGCGCTTCCGGACGTAGGAGGCCAGCACCTCGGCAGGGTCGCGGATCAGGAACGCGTTGCGCCGGCCTTCCACCCACTCCAGCCCGAAGCCGGGCAGCATGTGGTGGGACATCTGCTTCTCGTAGACCAGCGGCGCCTCGATGCGGTCGAGCTCGACGACCACGGCGCGCCAGTCCTGCGGCTGGGCGGCCAGCACCTCGTCGCGCATGGGGTGGTCGAGGCCCGTCCCGGCGAGGTAGGCGGCGTAGAACGGCTCGTCCACGACCTCGCAGTCCGAGCGGTTCTCGAAGCTGCGCATCATCGCCGTGGAGATGTTCCGGGGACCCGACCACATGGCGATGCGGATGGTCATTCGCCGCCCCCCTCGACCCGGGCGTCCTCGTCCTTGAGCGCCTCGTAGTGCGCCCGCAGCTTCACGGTCATCGGCCCGGGCAGCGCCTCGGCCAGCGGGTGGCCGTCGATGCTGCTGACCGGCGTGAGGCCGCCGAAGGTGCCGGTGACGAAGGCCTCGTCCGCCTCGGCCACGTCGGCCAGCTCGAAGTCGCCCAGCGTGATCGGGATGGCGTGCCGGCGGCACAGCTCGATGACGTTGGCGCGGGTCACGCCGTTGAAGCAGTAGTCGCCGGTGGAGGTCATCACCCGGCCGTCCTTCACCCAGAAGAAGTTCGTTGCATTGCAACTCGACACATAGCCGTTGGGATCCAGCATCAGGGCCTCGTCGCCGCCCTTGCCGATGGCGTCCAGCAGGGCGCGGATCAGGGCCAGCCGGCTGTGCGAGTTCAGCCGCATGTCGAACATCTCGCGCGGCGTGCAGACGATTTCGGAGGTGGCGAGCGCCAGGCCCCTGGTCAGGATCGCGGGCGACGGCGCCTTGTACTCGGCGGTGATGACGAGGGTGGGCCTGCCCAGCCAGTTGCGCGGGTCCTGGTTCACCGCCGCCTTCTCGCCGCGGGTCACCATCAGGCGCAGGTGCGCGCCATGCGTCATGCCGTTGGCGTCCAGCGTCCGCTGGATCTCGGCGGTCAGTTCGGCCGGCGTCAGGCCGAGGGGGAGCGCGATGTCGCGGAGGCCCTGGAACAGCCGCTCGAGGTGCGCCTCCAGGAACAGCAGGCGGCCGTGGTGCAGGCGCAGGCCTTCCCAGACGCCGTCGCCCAGCACGAAGCCGGCGTCGAACACCGACACCTTGGCCTCGGCCCGCGGGACGAGGTCGCCGTTCACGTAGATGCGCAGGTCCGCGTTCCGCGGATCGGCGGCGAAATCCTGACTCCCGGCCATGCCCCAGCCTATACACGCACCCGAGCGCAGGAGGAGCGTGCATGAACGGCGTCGGCGGGTCGAGTGCGGACCGCGAATTAGGCGAGCTGAAGCCCTGGCCGCACCCCGCGGCGCCCATCGCGCGGGCCGAGCGCGAGGCGCGGCTGGCCAAGGCGCAGGCGCTGATGACCACGGACGCGATGATCGTTGGGGCCGGCGCGTCGCTCCGCTATTTCGCGGGCGTCGGCTGGAACGCCACCGAGCGCCTGGTGGCGATGATCCTGCCGAAGCGGGGCGGCCCGGTGATAATCTGCCCGCGGTTCGAGGAGGGCTCGCTCAGGGCCTCGCTCGGCATCGCGGCGCCGCTGCGGCTCTGGGAGGAGCACGAGAGCCCCTACGCCCTGTCGGCCGAGGTGCTGACGGAACTGGGCGCGACGTCGCTCGCCGTCGACCCGGCGCTGGCGTTCGCGATGTTCGATGCGCTCAGGCTCGCCGCGCCCGACGTGGCGATGGCGAACGCGGCGCCGGTGGTGGACGGCTGCCGGATGATCAAGTCGCCGGCCGAACTCGCCCTGATGTCCCAGGCGAAGGCGATGACGCTGGAGGTCCATCGGCGCGCCGCGCGCATCCTGCGCGAGGGGATCACGACCGCCGAGGTCCGCCGCTTCATCGACCAGGCGCACCGGGCGCTGGGCGCCGACGACGGCTCGTCGTTCTGCGCGGTGCAGTTCGCCGACGCCTCGGCCTATCCGCACGGCGTGCCGGGGGAGCAGGCGCTGAAGGACGGCGACCTGGTGCTGATCGACACCGGCTGCCGCGTGCAGGGCTACAACTCCGACATCACCCGCACCTACGTCTTCGGCCGGCCGACGCAGGAGATGGCCCGCGTCTGGGCCGTGGAGAAGAAGGCCCAGGCCGCCGCCTTCGCCGCCGTGAGGCCGGGCGTGCCGTGCGAGGAGATCGACGCCGTGGCGCGGCGCGTGCTGGCGGCGGAGGGCTTCGGCCCCGACTACGACCTGCCCGGCCTGCCGCACCGCACCGGCCACGGCATCGGGCTCTCGATCCACGAGGCGCCCTACCTGGTGCGCGGCGACAAGACCCCGCTCCAGCCCGGCATGTGCTTCTCGAACGAGCCGATGATCGTGGTCCCCGGCGCCTTCGGCGTGCGCCTGGAGGACCATTTCCACGTCACGCAGGACGGCGCCGCCTGGTTCACGGAACCGCAGCCGAGCATCGAGAAGCCGGTCGGCTAGCCTCCGCGTCAGCGGAGGCATCGTCATATGAACCGCGGAATACGCGGAAGGACGCGGAATTGCGCCGACGCCGCGGTTCATTGGATCGGAAGGCGCCGCGTCGTGGCGGTGGGGCTAGGCCGCGGCCCAGCTCAGGGCGTCGGGGTCGTCGATGGCCATTTCGTCCCAGTCGAGGTCGGGCGGCGGGCTCATGGCGGCGGCGACGACGGCGCTCATCTCGGCGGCCGAGGTCACGCCGACCAGCACGGCCGACGCTTCGGGGCGGCTGAGCGCGAAGCCCAGGGCGGCCTGCAGCGGGTCGGACTTGCCCTCGGCGATCAGGCGGCGCGCGCGGCTGATGCGGCCGGCGGCGGCCTTCAGGTGGCTGGGCGCGCGGTCGGGCGGCAGGAACAGCACGCCGTTCAGGAAGATCGAGCGCAGGTGTACCTCGACGCCCATCTCCGCGATGGTGGCGAGCGAGCCGTCGATCAGCAGGCGCTGGTCGAGCAGCGAGGCCGGGGCCTGCACCACGTCGGGCTTGAAGCGGCGCGCGACGCCCACCGGATCGTCCGAGGCGTAGACCGGCACGCCGATGCGCCGGCAGACGCCGGCGTCCTTCAGTTCGCGCAGCTTGTTCCAGAGCACCGGGCCCTGGGGCGACAGGAGGTCCGTGGCCGACGGCGCGATCACGGTGTCGACGCGCTCGACGCCCAGGCGCGTCATCTGGGCGCGAAGCTCGGCTTCGAGGACGTCCGGACCGCGGTCGGGGCGGATGCTGGTGAGCGTGACGCGGAACGGGTTCGGCTGCGGCAGCGCGCTGCGCAGCAGGGTGTCGGCGGTGGCCGAGCCGCGGGCCACCTCCAGCACGCTCATGCCCGAGCGGCCGGCCGTGGACAGGATGTCGCGCGCTTCCGCCTCGCGGGGACGTCCTCGCGCGCCGGGGGGCTGGTCCAGTCCGAACTGGGCGGTTCCGAGACCGAGCTTGCTGAGGGACGTGGTCATGCGGGCGGGGGAACTCGGCTGACAGGCTTGGTGAAATCGGTGTCCGAGATCATTTTGTCGCGGGAAAGCTAAGAAGGCGTATCCAGGCTTGATTGACGTCCCCGGTCCCGGCGAGCCGCTGCCCGACTGGCCGATGTTCGGCATGGACGAGGACGTGCGCCCGGCCCTGCGCCGCATCGTGGCGGAGAAAAAGTCCTGTGTTCTCGCGACCTTGGTCGCCGTCGAGGGGGGCGGGCCGCGGCCGGAGGGCGCCCAGATGGTGTTCGCGCCGGGGGTGCTGGCCGGCTATTTTTCCGGGGGCTGTGTCGAGGGCGACGTGGCCGGGCACGCCTGGGCATGCCTCAACGACGGCGAATCGCGCCGCCTCGTCTACGGCGAGGGCAGTCCCTGGCCCGACATCCGCCTGCTGTGCGGGGCGCGGATCGAGATCTTCCTGGAGCGCGTCGGCGCCGACGACGCCGCGCTGGCCGAACTGCTGGCGGCCGAGGCCGGGCGACGGCCGGTGACCTACGTCAGCGACGGGAAGGTGCGGGCCTGCGCGCCCGACCTGTCGCCCTGGCCGAAGGCGGCGGTCGTGAAGGCCTACGAGCCGACGCCGCGGCTGGTGGTGGTGGGCGGCGACCCGACCGCGCTGGCCATCGCGGAGCTGGGCGCGAAGTCGGGCTTCGAGACGACCCTGGTGCGGCCGAAGGGGCCGGCGACGCCGCCGCCGATCGCGGGTGTCGTCTATCGCCGCGACGAGCCGGCCGTGGCGCTGGCGGCGGTGGGCCTGGATCCCTGGACCTACGTGGCGGTGGCGACCCACGACCTGGAGACCGATCGCGAGGCGCTGAAGGCGGCGCTGCCGTCGGCTGCGGGCTATGTGGGCCTGCTGGGCGCGCGGCGCCGGCTGGCGGGCCGGGTCGCCGAACTGGAGGATTTCGGGCTCCCGGAATCGGCCCTGGCGCGGCTGCACGCGCCGATCGGGCTCGACCTGGGCGGCAAGGCGCCGTTCGAGGTGGCGGTCTCGGTGATCGGCGAGATCACCGCGCTCCGCTACGCTCGGGCGAGCGGCGCCACCTCGACGATGTCGCCCGTTGCGGCCGGCGGCGCATCGGCGGGCCGCCGGAGCAGGGCGTTCGAGGCCGAGAAGACGCCGATCAGCGAAGAATCCTGATCGGCGAACGGTTCGACCATCACCGCGCCATCCTCATGGCCGAGCTTCGCTCGCATCCAGTGCTCGCGCGAGCCGTTCGCCGGCAGCGGCCGGCAGAGCCTCGCTCCGATCGTGCGAAGCGTGGGATCGGCCCCCTGGAAGGCCGCGATCAGCGGGCGAAGGAACAGCTCGGCGCAGACCAGGGCCGAGGCGGGATTGCCGGGCAGGCCCAGCAGGCGGCGGCCGTCGCCCAGTACGCCGAAGAAGGTGGGTTTGCCGGGCCGCACGTTGACGCTCGCGACCTTCAGGTCGAGCCCCAGCGCCTCGGCCGCTGCGCGGACCAGGTCGTGGTCGCCAACTGAGGCGCCGCCGACTGTGACGACGAGATCGCCCTCAGCATCGCGCAGGGCCTGGATCGTGGTCTCGAGGTCATCGCGGACGGGCTTGGCGCGGCTGACCTCCGCGCCCCAGCCCTGAACCAGCGCCGCCAGGGCGCGCGACCCCGAGTCGTAGATCTGGAACGGCCCCGGGACGGCCGGCGCCTCGACGATCTCCTCGCCGGTGGAGAACAGCGCCACCCGTGGTCGGCGCGCCACCGACAGCTCGGCCCGGCCCGCGGCGGCGGCGAGCGACAGCCGCCAGGGGTCGATCCTTCGGCCGCGCGCCAGCAGCACCTGCCCGCGGACGAAGTCGCCGCCGGCGGGTCGGACGTGGTGGCCCGGCTTCACCTCCGGCACGGTGACCGTCTCGCCGTCGCGGGTCGCGTCCTCCTGGATCATGATGGCGTCGCAGCCGGCCGGGATCGCCGCTCCGGTGAAGATCCGCACCGCCTCGCCCGCGCCGACCGCACCCTCGTAGGCGTGGCCCGCGGCGCTCTCGCCCACGATCCGCAGGGCGCCCGGCGCGTCGGCGGCGCGCACGGCCCAGCCGTCCATCGCCGAAGCGTTGAACGGGGGCTGGTCGCGTACGGCGGTCACGTCCTCGGCCAGCACGCGACCGATCGACGAGGCGATCGCCACAGTCTCGGACGGCAGGGCGGAGACCTCGGCCAGCATCCGGGCGCGGGCCTCGTCGACAGGGAGCAGCTTCAACGCGACCAGTCCCCGCTCTTGCCGCCGGTCTTGGAGACCAGGCGCACGGCCTCGATGACCATGCCCTTCTCGGCCGCCTTCAGCATGTCGTAGAGGGTGAGCAGGGCGACGGAGCAGGCGGTCAGCGCCTCCATCTCCACGCCGGTCTGTCCGGTGGTCTTCACCCGCGCGGTGACCGCGAGCCCGCCCTCGGCCGCCTCGACGCGCACCTCGGCCTGCGAGATCGGCAGCGGGTGGCACATGGGGATCAGGTCGGAGGCCTTCTTGGCCGCCATGACGCCGGCGATCTCGGCCACGGCGCGGACGTCGCCCTTCCTGCCCTCGCCGGACAGGGCCAGCGTCAGCGTCTCCGGGCTCATCCGCAGGAAGCCCTCGGCTGCCGCCTCGCGGGCGGTGACGGCCTTGTCCGAGACGTCGACCATGCGGGCGCGGCCGGTCTCGTCGATGTGGGTCAACTTGCTCAAGCGACGTCAGGCTTCCATCAGGCGCGGCATGAGCTCGACCATGTTGCAGGGGCCGTGGCGGCTGTCGAGCTGGGCCGAGATCACCTTGTCCCAGCCGTCCTTCACCGCGCCGTTCGAGCCCGGCAGGCAGAAGACGAAGCAGCCCTTCACGAGGCCGGCCAGCGCGCGGGACTGGAGCGTGGAGAGGCCGACCGAGGCGTAGCTCACCATGTGGAAGACCACCGAGAAGCCGTCGAGCTCCTTGTCGAACAGCGGCCGCACGGCCTCGGGCGTCACGTCGCGGCCGGTGATGCCGGTGCCGCCGGTGGAGACGATGGCCTCCACGCCCTCGGCCACCCAGGCCAGGATCTGCGCGCGGATCTCCTCGACGTCGTCCTTGACGATGCCCCGGGCGGCCAGCTCGTGGCCGGCGTCCCTGACCCGGCCGGCGAGCAGGTCGCCGGAGGTGTCGCTCTCCTCGTCGCGGGTGTCGGAGATGGTCAGCACCGCGACCTTCACGGGCTTCAGCGTCTTGGCGGCGTCGATCTTCCCGCCGGGGACGAAGGCTGGGGCGTTCATGGAGACTCCTTCGCCCGCAATCTAGCGGGCCGCAGCGCCCGCGCCTATTCCACCGTCACCGACTTGGCGAGGTTGCGCGGCTGGTCGATGTCGCGGCCGAGGCCGCGGGCGACCTGGTAGGCCAGCAGTTGCAGCGGCACGTTCATCAGGATCGGGGCCAGCTCGGGCTCCGAGCGCGGCACGGCGAACGCGGCCTCGACGCCCTCGGCCTTCACGCCGGGATGGGTGATCGCCAGCACCGGGCCGTGGCGCGTGCGCACCTCGGCGACGGTGGAGAGGTTCTTCGAGAGCAGGTCGTCGTCGGGCAGCAGCACGACGGTCGGCGTCTCGGGCGCGATCAGGGCCAGCGGGCCGTGCTTCAGCTCGGAAGCGGCGTAGGCCTCGGCGTGGAGGTAGCTGATCTCCTTCAGCTTCAGCGCGCCCTCCATGGCGACCGCGAAGTGGGCGGCGCGGCCGATGAAGTAGGCGTGCTCGCTCCGCGCCAGCCGGGCGGTGAGCGGCGCGAGTTCGTCCTCGCGGGCCACGATCCCGGCGATCTGGTCCGGCAGGGCCGAGAGGCCGGCCAGCAGGCGCGCGCCGTGGGCGGCCGACAGGTCGCGCACCCGGCCGAGTTGCAGGGCCAGCAGGGCGAAGGCCACCGCCGTCGAGGTCCAGGTCTTGGTGGAGACGACGGCGACCTCGGGGCCGGCGTGCAGGTAGACGCCGCGGCCGCACTCGCGCGCGATGGTCGAGCCCACGGTGTTGACCACGCCCAGCACGCGCCCGCCCTTGCGCTTCACCTCCTGGATGGCGGCCAGGGTGTCGAAGGTTTCTCCCGACTGGCTGACGGCGATGTAGAGCGTGTCCTGCTCGATCACCGGGTTGCGGTAGCGGAACTCGGACGCCGGCTCGGCGTGGGCGGGGATGCGGGCCAGGGTCTCGATCAGGTGGGCGCCCAGCACGCCGGCGTAGCCGGCCGAGCCGCAGCCCAGGATCTTCACCCGGCGGATGTCCAGCATCTCGCGCGCGGCCAGCTCGATGCCGCCCAGGTGGGCGGTGGAGAAGCGGGCGTCGAGCCGGCCCATCAGGGTGCGGCGCACCGCGTCGGGCTGCTCGGCGATCTCCTTGCGCATGAAGTGGCTGAAGTCGCCCTTGTCGAAGCCCGTGGTCTCGCCCTCCAGCGCCTGGACGGCCTTCGCGGTCTCGGTCCCTTCCAGCGTCAGCACCGAGAAGCCGTCGGCGCGGACCTCGGCGATCTCGCCGTCGTCCAGGTGGGCGACGGTCTTGGCGTGGCCCATCAGCGCCGCGCCGTCCGAGGCCACGAACATCTCGCCGTCGCCCACGCCGATCACCACCGGCCCGCCGTTGCGCGCCGCCACGATCGCCTCGGGCCGCGCCGCGTCGATCACCACCAGGCCGTAGGCGCCCTTCACCTGGCGCAGCGCCGCGCGGACCGCCTCGGCCAGGCGGTTCTCGGGCCGGCGCGCGATCAGGTGCGCCAGCACCTCGGTGTCGGTCTCGGAGCGGAAGGCGACGCCGTCGGCGGCGAGCGCCGCCTTCAGCTCGGCGGCGTTCTCGATGATGCCGTTGTGGACCACGCCGATGCGGCCGGCCGCGTCGGTGTGCGGGTGGGCGTTGACGTCGCTGGGCTCGCCGTGGGTGGCCCAGCGGGTATGCGCGACGCCGGTCGTCCCGGGCAGGCCCGCCGCCGGCAGGGCGGCGTCGAGCTCGCGCACCTTGCCCCTGCGCTTGCAGACGCCGAGCGCGCCCGCATCGGCCACCGCCACGCCGGCGGAATCGTAGCCGCGGTATTCCACGCGGCGCAGGCCTTCCATCAGCAGCGGCAGCGCCGGCCGGGCCCCGACGTATCCCACGATCCCGCACATCAGCGTTTTCCTTCAGCCGTAGATGATCCGGCGGATCTGGCGGATCGAGTAGGCGGGCGAGGGGAAGCGGCGCGTGGCCAGTTCGCCCGCGATCTGCGCGTAGATCTCGTCGTTCCTGCGCCCCAGCCTGAGCAGCGCGGCGTGCCGGCGCCGGACGAAATCGGCCGGGCTTTCGGCCAGGTAGGAGAGCACGTCATCGACGATCCGCCTCGCTTGCGACGGATCGAGCCCGCTGGACCGGGCTACGTAGGCCACGAGATCGTCCAGGTCGCCCGCATCCGACATCGGCGGTGGATTTGCGTCACGCATCGGGCGCAGGAAAGGCCCGTGCCCGATTTCGGGCAAGGCCCAATTCAACTGTCAATCCCGGTTTCGCCATAGGCGAAGACAGGGATGACAGCCGTGGGGAGGTTTGAGCCAACTGGCGGTTCCGCCGCGCGGGCATGCGCGCTATCCAGCGGCGCATGGACATCCCGCGCTTCCATCTGGCGTTCCCGGTGCGCGACCTCGCCGAGGCGCGCGCCTTCTACGGCGGATTGCTGGGCTGCCCGGAGGGGCGGTCGAGCGAGGCGTGGGTCGACTTCGATTTCTACGGTCACCAGATCGTGGCGCACTTGTCGCCGGACGAGGCGGGGCATCGCGCCACCAACGCCGTCGACGGCCACGACGTGCCGGTCCGCCACTTCGGCGCGATCCTGACGCCGCCGCAGTGGGCGGCGCTGGCGGACAAGCTGAAGGCCGCCGGGACCGCGTTCGTCATCGAGCCGAACATCCGCTTCCAGGGCCAGCCGGGCGAGCAGGCGACGATGTTCTTCCTGGATCCCTCGGGCAACGCGCTGGAGTTCAAGGCCTTCGCCCGCGACGAGATGGTGTTCGCGAAATGACCGACCTGGCCGTGACCCTGGCCGACATCGAGGCCGCCGCCGGGCGCATCAAGGGCGTGGCCGTCGAGACGCCGCTGATCGAGAGCCCGGCGCTGAACGAGCGGCTGGGCCTGCGCGTGCTGATCAAGCCCGAGACGCTGCAGCGGGTCGGCGCGTTCAAGTTCCGCGGCGCCTACAACCGGCTGGTCCAGCTCTCGCCCGAGGCGCGGGCGCGCGGCGTCGTGGCCTTCTCGTCGGGCAACCACGCCCAGGGCGTGGCGCTGGCGGCGAAGCTGCTGGGCATACCGGCGCTGATCGTGATGCCGGCCGATGCGCCCAAGGTGAAGGCCGAGGCGACCAGGGGCTACGGCGCCGAGGTGAAGGTCTACGACCGCCTGACCGAGAGCCGCGAGAAGATCGCCGCAGCGATCGCGGCCGAGCGCGGCGCGGTCGTCGTGCCGGCCTTCGACGACCCGGACATCATCGCCGGCCAGGGCACGGCGGGGCTGGAGCTGGTGCGGCAGGCGCAGGCCCGCGGCGCGACGCTGGACGTGGTGGTCTGCCCCACCAGCGGCGGCGGACTGCTCTCGGGCATCGCGACGGCGGTGAAGGCGCTCTCGCCCGGGACGGCGCTGATCGGCGTCGAGCCCGCGGGCTACGACGACACGCTGACGTCGCTGCAGGCCGGCCGGCGCACGCCGATGACGCCGACGCACCGCACCCTGTGCGATGCGCTGGAGACGCCCTGCCCCGGCGAGCTGACCTTCCCGATCCTGCAACGCCACGTGGCCGACGTGGCCGTCGTGACCGACGCCGAGGTGGCCGAGGCCGTGCGCTACGCCTTCTCGGTGCTGAAGCTGGTGGTCGAGCCGGGCGGTTCGGCGGGCCTCGCGGCGCTGCTGGCCGGCAAGGTGGACACCTTCGGCGGGACGACCGTCGGCCTCGTGCTCTCGGGCGGCAACATCGATCCCGACCAGTTCGGCCGGATCCTGCGGCGCGAGCTGTAACGCTGGTCCGCGACTCACCCGGTCGCGCTAGACTGGGGCCATGAGCAGCGTCCCTCCGACGTCGCCGATGGGCGGGCCGCAGAGCCCGCTCGCCACCGGGCAGGCCGCCGGGGTGAACCCGGCCGCGGCCGTCGCCACGCCGTCGCAGGTCGTGGGCGCGGTGCGGCCGCTGACGGTCCGGGCCGTGGAGGCGGCGCAGGCCGATGCGGCGATCCGGCAGTCCGGGATGGGCGGCCTGCTCGCCGACGCGGAGCCGGCGCTGGCGTCGCGGACCCTGCCCACGGCGATCAAGGCGGCGGTGCAGCAACTGGTGCGGTTCGGGATCTCGACCGGCGCGCCGCCCGACGGCGCGGCTCTCAGGGCGGCCGTGGCGCGCTCGGGCCTCTTCCTGGAGGCGCAGCTCGCGCAGACGCCGAACGCGCCGCCGCGGGACATGAAAGCGGCGCTGCTGATCCTGCAGCAGGCGCTGGTGATGGCCGGCGCCGCGGGCGGCCTGCGCGCCACCAAGGCGCCCGCTCCGCCGCCCACGAGGGGTGGTGCGGTCGCGCCCCAGGCGGCGCGGGTCGCCCTGCTCAGGGCCGACGATGCGCCGGAGTATCAACTGGCGACCCTGCGCGAGGAGACCGAGCAGGCCCTGGCCCGCCAGGCGCTGCACCAGCTTGCCTCCCTGCCGGACGAGGCCGGCGGCGCGCGCTGGATGTTCGAGCTGCCCGTGGCCACGCCGCAGGGCGCGGCCGTGGCGCAGTTCGCGATCGAGCGGGACGCGCCCGAGGACACCGGGAGCGCCGAGCGGCCGGCCCCGACCTGGCGCGCCCGCTTCGCCCTCGACATCCCGCCGCTGGGGCCGGTGCATGCGCACCTGCGGCTGAAGGACGGCCGCTGCGGCGCGGTGCTGTGGGTCGAGGACGCGGCCAGCTTCGCCTGGCTGCAGGCTCAGGCCGGCGGCCTGGCCGGGACGCTCGGCGGCGACGTCACCGTCCGGCCCGGCCCGCCGCCCGCGCCGCCGCCCCCGCCCGGCCGCCTGGTGGACCGAACCTCATGAGCGAGCCCGAGAAGCCCACGCTGGCGGTCGCGCTGCACTACGAGGCGCCCGGCGCGCCGAAGGTGGTGGCCGTGGGCCGCGGCGAACTGGGCCAGCGGATCATCGACACCGCCCGCGAGCACGGCGTGCCGCTGGAGGCCAACCCGGCCCTGGCCGAGGCGCTGTCGACCATCGAGCTGGACAGCGAGATCCCCGAGGCCCTCTACGAGGCCGTGGCGGTGATCATCGCCTTCATCATCAACGCCGCCAGGCAGGCGCCCATGCAAGGGCAATCGCCGCTGCACCGCTAGGCGAAGGTGTCGGCCAGCTCCGGCTTGAGCTGGCGATAGATGTTCGCCCACGCGGCGGCGCCCATCACGTAGCTCCAGACGCCGAACACCGCGAAGACGGCATAGCCGACCAGCATCACCGGCACGGTGATCCGCGACATCAGCGCGGGCAGCGCCCCGGGCTCGCTGAAGATCCGCGCGGGATTCGGGCTGCCGGACGCGAACACCGCGAACGCGCCGCCGAACAGCACCGCCTCCAGCAGGACGACCATGGCGAAGAGGCCGAGCGCCACGAGGAAGATCCGCCAGGCGTGTCCCTTCGTGAGACGCCAGGACTCGGTCAGCCGGAAGGTGTTCTCGGCGAAGCTCATGACCGGGCCGAGCGAGAGGCGGATGAGGAGCCAGAGTGAGCCCACGATCGCCGCGACGTAGCCCAGGAAGACCACGATCCCCGCGAAGAGGGCGCCGCCGGCGCCGCCGACCGCCGCTGCGCCGAATGTGACGACGAGGATCGGAATGAGGAAGGCGAGGAACCCCACGAGCCAGGCCAGCACCACGACCACCGACACGACGGTCGTCCAGAGTTCGCGCATGCCCAGCCGCAGATAGAAGAAGCGCCGCTCGTCCGGGAAGAGGACGCTGCGGAAGATCGCGGCGGGCGCCACGACCATCAGGGCGAGGCCCAGCAGGATGGCGATCGGCTGGTAGGCGCCGAGGCTCGACGGGGTGGCCAGCGCCGCCGCCGGATCCGACCCCGCCGTCCGGTAGATCTCCATCATCTGCGGCCAGACGATCGCCTGCGGCGCGGCGGAGACCAGGAAGTAGAGCGCGCACCACGCCAGGAAGGTCAGGGGCTCGCGCCGGATCAGCCCGAACCCGGCGCCGATGGCTTCGCCGACCGCGATACGTCCCATGCTCTCACCCCCCACTCGCGGCGAGGATGTCAGGCGATGGCGATGCGGGCTAGATGGAGTTTGGCCCGGAAGCTGAGGGTTGCGGCGAGAGCCACGGCAGAGAGGAAGTTCCTGGCGGTGCGGTCGTGGCGGGTGGCGATGCGTCGCCCGTCCCTGGCTTCCCTGTTCTGATGAACCTTGGTCCCTGCCTCTTGAGGCCTGCTACGGTGCGCTACGGCGCAATTCTCCCGCAAATTCCAGCTATGGGGTCCGTCGGCGCGCCCCAGGAAAATGGAAAGTCCCTGTTCCTGAGATCAGGCCAGTTCCGTCACGGCTTCCAGGGGGCGGAGACGAGGCCGGGAAATGGGCGATATCCACGACTGAAACCGCGCGATCGCCCGCTGGTCAGGAACGGAAGTCCGAGCCCAGCTATCGGTTATGTCGGAGGTTCCCAGGGCGTCGGCGGCCGGAGACCGGTCGCTGGACCTGAATGGCGGAGAGGGTGGGATTCGAACCCACGATACGCTTTCACGTACGCCGCATTTCGAGTGCGGTACATTCAACCACTCTGCCACCTCTCCAGAGCCGGCGCGGGCCTGTCCCCGAAGGGGGCCCGCTGAGCGAGCGGGCGTTCTACTCATCTCGCCGGTATCGCGCAAGCGCGGCGTCGCGGCGCAGGGCTTCGGCGTCCTCGGCCGGCCTGGCTCCGAGGCCTATCGCGGCCAGAGGATCATCTGGGTGCAGCGGAAGACGGCGACGACCTTGCCGGTGGTCTCGTTCGTGGCCTCGGCGTCCCAGACCTGGGTCATGCGGCCGCCGTGGACCAGGCGGGCCTCGCAGGTGACGCGTTCGCCCGCCCTGGCCGTGCCCAGGTAGTTGGTCTTGATCTCGATCGTCGTGAAGCCGCTCGCGCCCTCCGGCAGCGAGGCCACGCAGGCGTAGCCGCAGGCCGAGTCCACCAGCGCCACCACCGAGGCGGCGTGCATGAAGCCGTTGGCCGCCATGTGCTTCTTCCCGACGGTGAAGCCGCCGCTGGCGCGGCCGTTGGCCACCTCGGCCCACTCGATCCCCAGTTCGCCGGGCAGGGTGCCCTGCTGCCGCTCGGCGAACACCGCCGCCACGTTGCCGTCCATCATCGCTCGCCGTCTCCGGATCGTTGGGCCGCTCCGCACGTGGGAAGCTGACGCTGCGACAGACAAGAGCCGCGGCCGGCGGAAATCCAGCCAAGCTTGCCTGCCGTTGCGCCAATGCGGACAACTGGCGCCCAGCTCCCGATCCGAGGCATGCGCATGTCCGAAGCCCTTCCCGAAATGATCTCGCTGGGCGCGAAGCTCGCCCAGCTCGCCGCGACCCGGGGCGACGCGCCGGCCGTCACCTGCGGCGGGGAGACGCTGACCTACGCCGAGCTGCACCGCCGCTCGAACCGCCTCGCCCGCGCGCTGGCGACCAAGGGCGTGAAGTACGGCGACCTCGTCACCATCGGCCTGCCCAATTCCACCGGCTTCGTCGCCGCCGCCTACGCCGTGTGGAAGCTGGGGGCGACGCCGCAGCCGGTGTCGTTCCGCCTGCCGAAGGCCGAGCTGGCGGCGATCGTGGAACTGGCCGGCTCGCCCGTGGTGATCGCCGACTTCGACCACGTGCTGGACGTGCCGGTGCTGAGGATCGCCGACCTCGAGGCGCTCAGCGGCGACGACGCAGACCTGCCCGACGTCACCGCGCCGATCCTGAAGGCGCCCACCAGCGGCGGCTCCACCGGGCGGCCGAAGCTGATCCTGGCGGGCCAGCCGGCCGTGGCGCCGAAGGTGACGCCCGCCGACACCGGGGCCTTCCGCATCACGCCCGGCGGCACGATGCTGATCCCCGCGCCCCTCTACCACAACGCCCCGTTCGGCATGATGACCAGCGGCACATCCAGCGGCTGCCACGTGGTGCTGACGCCGCGCTTCGACCCGGAGGGGACGCTGGCCGAGATCCAGGCGCGCAGGGCCGACTGGGTCTACCTCGTGCCCACCATGATGAACCGCATCTGGCACCTGCCGGAGGAGGTCCGCGCGAAGTACGACCTCTCCAGCGTCGGGATCCTCTGGCACATGGCCGCGCCGTGCCCGGCCTGGCTGAAGGAGGCCTTCATCCACTGGATCGCGCCGGGCGAGGTGATGGAGCTCTACGCCGGCACCGAGGCCCAGGCCGTCACCATCATCACCGGGACCGAGTGGCTCACCCACCGCGGCTCGGTCGGCAGGGTGGCGATCGGCGAGATGAAGGTCTGCGGCGAGGACGGCGCCGAGCTGCCGCCCGGCGAGGTGGGCGAGATCTACATGCGCCGCGCCGCCGGCACGCCCGAGACGTACAGATACGTCGGCGCCACGGCGAAGGCGCTGGAGGGCGGCTGGGAGAGCCTGGGCGACCTGGGTTCGTTCGACGCCGAGGGCTACCTCTACCTGGCCGACCGGCGCACCGACATGATCCTGGTCGGCGGCTCCAACGTCTATCCGGCCGAGATCGAGAGCGCGCTGCAGGAACACCCGGCGGTGGAGTCCTGCGCAGTCATCGGCCTGCCCGACGACGACCTGGGCAGCCGCATCCACGCAATCGTCAACGCCAGGGGCGAGGTCACCGCCGACGACCTGAAGGCCCACGTGAAGGACCGCCTGGTCACCTACAAGCAGCCGCGCAGCTACGAGTTCGTCGACGAGGCGGTGCGCGACGACGCGGGCAAGGTGCGCCGCACGGCGTTGCGCGACGCGCGCATCGCCGCCATGAAGACGCCGGCTTAGGGGAGGCGCATGAGCATCAAGGGCAAGGCCTACGTGATGGGCGCGTTCGAGCATCCGACGCGCGACGCCCCGGACAAGACGACCGCGCAGCTCCACGCCGAAAGCGCCAGGGGGGCGCTGGAGGACGCCGGGCTCTCGTTCGACGACGTCGACGCCTACTTCTGCGCCGGCGACGCGCCGGGATTCGGGGCCATGTCGATGATCGACTACATGGGCCTTCGGAACGTCCGCCACATGGACACCACCGAGACCGGCGGCTCGTCCTACCTCGTCCACCTGAACCACGCCTGCCAGGCCATCGCCGAGGGCAAGGTGAACGTGGCGCTGATCACGCTCGCCGGCCGGCCGCGCAACGGCGGCGGACGGCCCGGCATCCCGGGCGGGAGCGCGCCCAAGGACGGCCGCCTCGTCGACGGCGCGCCCGAGCAGGGCTTCGAGAGCGTCTACGGCGGCTCGACCCACAACACCTACGGCATGTGCGCCATGCGCCACATGTACGAGTACGGCACCACCTCCGAGCAACTGGCCTGGATCAAGGTCGCCGCCAGCCACCACGCCCAGTGGAACGACCACGCCTTCCTGAAGGACGTGGTCACCGTCGAGCAGGTGGTGAACTCCCGCATGATCGCCGATCCGCTGCACCTGCTGGACTGCTGCGTCGTCACCGACGGCGGCGGCGCGGTCATCGTCACCTCGCCCGAGGTGGCCCGGTCGCTGAACCGGCCCAGGGTGAAGGTGCTGGGCGCGGCCGAGGCGCCGAAGACGCCCATGGGCGGCAAGGCCCTCGACCTCACCACCTGCGCCGCCGCCTGGTCGGGGCCGAAGGCCTTCGCCGAGGCCGGCGTCACGCCCGCCGACATGAAGTACGCCTCGATCTACGACAGCTTCACCATCACCGTCCTGATGACCCTGGAGGACCTGGGCTTCTGCGCGAAGGGCGAGGGCGGGAAGTTCGTGGCCGACGGCGCCCTGATCTCCGGCGTCGGCAAGCTGCCGTTCAACACCGACGGCGGCGGCCTCTGCAACAACCACCCGACGAACCGGGGCGGCATCACCAAGATCATCGAGACCGTCCGCCAGCTCCGCGGCGAGGCCCACCCCAAGGTGCAGGTCCCCAACTGCGACCTGGCGCTGGCCCACGGCACCGGCGGCTCGCTGGGCGTCCGCCACGGCTCGGCGACGGTCATCATGGAACGGGAGGGCTGAACCCATGTCCGAACTCATGACCCGCCCGATCCCGGCGCCCGCCGTCTCCCTGGAGACCAGGCCCTTCTTCGACGCCGCCGCCGAAGGCCGCTTCACCATCAAGCGCTGCACCGCCTGCGGCGAGGCCCACTGGTATCCGCGCGCCATCTGCCCCTACTGCCACTCCGACCGCACGGTCTGGGAGGAGAGCCCCGGGACCGGCGTGATCTACACCTACTCGGTCATGTGGCGCTCGCCGTCCGGCCCCTACGCCATCGGCTACGTCACGCTCGACGAGGGGATCTCGCTCCTCACCAACTTCGTCGACGTGGCGCCCGACGGCCTCAGGATCGGCATGCGCGTGAAGGTGAAGTTCCAGCCCACCGAAGGCGGCCCGCCCGTCCCGGTCTTCGCGCCGGCCTAGCTAGCGTTCCGCCGCCAGCTTCGCGATCAGCGCCTGCGCTTCCCAGGGCCGGGTCACGCGGTGGGTGCGGATGCCGGAACCCTCCAGCGCCGCGAACAGGGCCTCGTACTGGCGCTTCCTGCGGTCGTAGGTGTCCCAGGCCCAGCGGATGGGGTGGCCCTTGTCGAGCCAGCGGGCGAAGTCCTCGCGGTTGCCCGTGCCCGGCCACAGCTCCTCGCGCCCCCACGCGCGGGCGAACGAGCGGCGGATCACGCGGGCCATCACCAGCGGCCGCGGATAGTCCAGCCACACGAGGTCGGTCGCCCGCGCCAGCAGCGGCGGCCGCGAGGTGATGTAGTTGCCGCAGCTCACCCAGGCCTCGTCCGCCATCGCCTCGGCGCAGCGGCGGAGGAACTCGGCGGGGTCGGTCTCGTGCAGCGCCGTCCAGCCCGGCTGCCAGGTCACCGCGTCGAGGTCGATGTGGCGCACGCCGAGCCGCGCCGCCAGCGTCCGCGCGAACCTGGTCTTCCCCGACCCCGATGTCCCGACCGCCGCGATCCGCATGGCCGAGGCCCTTACCACATGCCGGCGCTGTCCGCGGCGAAGCCGCGAGAATATGGAACCGCGGAATACGCGGAAGGGCCGCCGCGCGACGGTGAGGCCGGGGACGGTCGTCCGTCTTCCCTCTTTCCGCGTCATTCCGCGTATTCCGCGGTTCAACCCGAAGGGCGCTTCGCGGTCCACGGCCAACGCATGCCGGAACGGGCGCCCTTCAGCTTGACAGCCCGGCCCCCGAGGATCATCTCGCCGTCCGATCGGACCGTTTCGGCGAGCCGACGTCACAGGAACCCATGAACCCCATGCCCAGCGACAGTCACAGTCGATTGTACGCGTCGTCGCGGCCGCGCGTGGCCTGACCCGGCCGGGTCGGCTCGCCACGTCCGCCGCGCCGGCGGAAACGAGGTGAGCCATGCAGAATACCCCCAAGGTCCCGGCGGCGGACCCCGTGCTGTTCGCCGAACTCGTCGGCGAGCACATCGCGGACATCGTCGCGCGCCTCAACGACGAGACGCTCGAGCGCGCCACCGGCGTGCTCGCGCACCTGCCGTTCGAGCGCGCGGTCGAAGTCCTCGACCGGCCCGAACTCGACCGGCCCGGCGAGCTGCTTCTCGAACTTCCCGGCACGGCGTCGGGCGGCCTGCTGGCCGCGATGTCCGCCGACCGCGCGGCCGCGGCGTTGCGCGAGCTCGACGGGGCGGACCGAACGGCGCTGCTGACCCGACTCGATTTCGAGACCGCGGCCGGGCTGAAGCAACTCCTGGCGTATCCGCCCGACACCGCCGGCAGCCTCATGACGACGGAGTTCGTCAGCGTGCCGGCCACCTACACCGCCGAGACGACGCTGCGGCACCTGCGCGAGGTCGAGCGCACGCGCGAGACCATCTACGCCATCCACGTGCTCGAACCGAAGACGCGCGCGCTGTTGCGCATCGTGACCCTGCGCCAGCTCATCGCCGCCGAGCCCGCGACGCCCATCGTCGAGGTGGGGCCCGGGCGGGCGCCGATCGTCGTGGAGCCCGAGACGGATCGGGAAGACGTCGCGCGGCTCATCTCCATCCACGACCTGCTGTCGGTCCCGGTGCTGAACCATCGCGGCCAGGTGCTGGGCATCGTCACGGTCGACGACGTCATCGACGCCATCGTCGCCGAGAGCACCGAGGACGTGCAGAAGTTCGGCGGCGTGGAGGGGATCGCCGAGCCCTACATGCAGATCACCTTCGGCAGGATGATCCGCAAGCGGGCGGGCTGGCTCGCGGCGCTCTTCATCGGCGAGATGCTGACGGCCAGCGCCATGCAGCATTTCGAGGACGAGCTCGCCAAGGCGGTCGTGCTGACGCTGTTCATCCCGCTGATCATGAGCTCGGGGGGGAACTCGGGGTCCCAGGCGACGTCGCTGCTGATCCGGGCGCTGGCGCTGGGGCAACTGCGGCTGCGCGACTGGTGGCGGGTGGCGATCCGCGAGATCCCAACCGGCCTGACGCTGGGCGCCATCCTGGGCGCGGTCGGGATGGCCCGGATCGCGGCGTGGCAGGTCGCGGGGATCTACGACTACGGCCCGCACTGGCCGCTGATCGCGCTCACCGTCGGCGTCGGCCTGGTGGGCATCGTGACCTTCGGCTCGCTGTCGGGGTCCATGCTGCCCTTCGTCCTGAAGCGACTCGGCTTCGACCCCGCGAGCGCCTCGGCGCCATTCGTCGCGACGCTGGTGGATGTCACGGGCCTCGTGATCTACTTCAGCGTCGCCCTCGTCATCCTCAAGGGAACGCTGCTGTGACGTTTCGGCAGGCGGCCGCCGAAGCCCCCCTACATGCCGGCGCTGTCAGCGGCGAAGCCGCAGCAGGATGAACCACCAACGACACCAAGTTCACCAAGGCGCGCCGGCCCGGCCAGGCCTCGCGGCGGGACTTCGTGCCCTTGGTGAACTTGGTGGTTCGAAAAGGGCGCTTCGCGCCGGGTCAGGCGGGCCGCGGAGTGATCCGCGCGCGGGGCCGCACGTCCAGCGCCTCAGCCTTTGATCTTCTCCCACTTGTAGGGTTCGTCCTCGCCTTTGCGGAACGTGCCCTGCAGGTCGAACTTGCCGTCGCCGTCGGTGTCGTAGAGGCCGATCTCGGGCGAGCCGTCGCGGTTCCTGTCGAGCAGGACGGTGTCGATCCGGCCGTCGCGGTCGGCGTCGATGAGGGTCATCACCGCCTCGCGCCTGCTGGTCGGGATGACGATGGTGAAGTCGCCGGCGTCGTCACAGTCGGAGTCCATCAGGTATTCGACGCCCACCGGGTCCCTGGACGGGCGGCTGTCGATCTCGGCCGGCTTGCAGACGCCGCCCGGCGCGTTCGAACGCGTCCTGGCCAGGCGATCCTCCTTGGCCGCCAGCAGGGCCCTCACGTCGTCAGCGGAGACCGCGAAGTTCAGGCCCTCGCCGCCCGACTTGAAGCTGTTGATGCCGACCACCTCCAGCTTCTCGTTCAGCAGGGGGCCGCCGGAGTTGCCCGGGTTGATGGGCGTCTGGGTCTGGATGACGGTCGCCTTGTGCTCGTAGCGGTCGCCCGTCGCGGTCCAGGCGTAGTCGCGGCGCACCTGGCTGACGATGCCGCGGGTGTAGGTCCAGGCCTCGCCCGTCGGGTGGCCGATGGCGTGGACGTCGGCGCCGATCCTCACCGCCTCGACGCCGCCCAGGGCCAGCGGCCTCACGCCCTCCGGCAGGGCGTCGACCTTCACCAGCGCCAGGTCGGTCACTTCGTCGACGCGCAGCACCCTGGCCTTGTGGACCTCGGCGTCCTTGACCGAGGCGCCTTCCTGGGCGGGCTTGTAGACGACGCCGACGCTCTCGAAGTCGCCGGTCACGTGGAGGTTGGTGACGATCAGGCCGTCGGCGCCCACCACCACGCCCGAGCCCAGGCCATCGGGCGTCACCACCAGCACCACCGACGACGAGGCCTGTTCATAGACCCGCGTCTCGGCCGCGCCGCGCGTGGCGGCCCGGGCGTCGGGCCTGAGGCCGGCGAGCGCCTGGCCGTAGCGCTTCACCGCGGCGCCCGAGCGGGCGGCGGCCGCGCCGGCGGCGACCGACGGCGCGACGGCGGGCTTCATCGGCTTGCGCGGACCCTTCGTATGGGCGGCCGGCTGGCCGAGGTAGGCTTCCGGCGGTGCGGCGGCGGCATATGATGGCATGGCCAAGCTGGCCGTCAGCGCGGCGATTCGGAGCCATTTCATGGCCTTGGGCTTCCCCTCCGGACTTCGGCTGCGAAGCCTAGCGGGGCTGGGAGTCGCGGCAAGCCTGTTTCTCGGCGGGGTCGCGCCGGCGCGTGCGGCCACGCCCGACGCGCAGATCGGCGCGGCGGCGCGGCTGTTCTTCGACGGCCAGGGCCTGAAGGCCCGCGCGCAGCTCATCGCCCTCGCCGAGGCGGCGCGCGACGACCCGGCGGCGCGGGCGCGGGCGCTGGCGAGCCTGCTGGAGATCTGCCGCCGGATGCGGGCGAACGCCTGCCTCGCCGAGCATGCACAGGCCTATGTGGACGCCGTGGTCCCGTCGCCGGACCCGGCGCAGCGGCTGCGGCGGGCGCTGGAGGTCGACTACCACGTCAACGCCACGCGCCTGGCCATCGGGTCGAAGGCGGCGCTGGACGAGGCGCTGGCCGACAGGCTGTGGGCGGCGGACACGCCCGCGACGGGCGTGGCCTGGCTGCGCCGCCGCGCGCTCCGGGCCGAGATCCTGCGGGCCGCCGGCTCACGCGAAGAGGCCGAGCGCGCCGCGGGCGAGGTGCTGGCCATCGTGGGCGCGCTGGAGGCACCCGAGCCGGCGGCCTATGAGGTGGCGACGGTGCTGGCGGACGTGCTGGCGATCCTCGTCGAGCTGGGCGCCTACGAGCGCGCGCACGGGCTCTATGCGGCGAGCGCCGCGTTCATCACGGCCGCCCTGCCGGCCCGGACGCCGGAGGCGCTGCTGCTCCACCGGACGGCGGCCGACCTGCTCGAGGCGGTGGACGACGGCGAGGGCGCAGCGCGGGAGACGGACGCGGTGCTCGCCGGGCTGGCGACGCTGGAGCTCGATCCCGACACGCGCGACCGGGTCCGGGGCTGGGCGCTCGGGATGAAGGCGGCGCTCTGCCGCGACGCGCCCGACTGCGGGCTGCGCGCGCTGGCCGACCATCCGATGGCCGCGCTCTACCGGACGCCGGGCCGCGCGCCCGCCGGCCTGGACGAGGTCGCCTACCTCGCGGCCCGCGCCGTTGCGGCGCAGCGGGCGCGCACGCCCGACGCCGTGGCGGCCCAGGCGCTGGGCGGCCCCCTGGGGTTCGAGCCGGACGCCGCCGAGGCCGCAGCCGTCGACGCCTACCGGCTGGCCGGCGCGGCCCTGGCGCGTCAGCCGGGCCCGGAGAAGGCCGCGGCGCTCGTCCGGCTCGGCGGGCGGGTCCGCGCCGCCGCTTCGGCGATCAACGGCGGGCCGGCGGGGTCGTGGTACCGGCCGGGCGTCCTCGACCGCCTGCTGATCGGCCTGTCGCTGATCCCGGCCGCGCGCCAGGGCGGCGACCCGGAGACGACCTTCGCGCTCGTCCAGCTCGCGGGCCGCGCCGGTCCGGGCTTCGACGCCGACGCGATGACGCTGCTCGCCTCGGCCCGCGACCCGGCCCTGCGCCGGCTGGCCCACGACGGCCTGCGCCTGCGCGCCCGGCGGGACCGGCAGGAGCAGGCGTCGATCGCGGAGATGATCCGGCGTGGCGGGTCGGCGGGCGCGGCGGGCGGCGCGCCGCGGCCCTTCACCTATGACGCGGGTCGCCTCGCGGAGCTGGGCGGCCTGAACGCCCGGCTCGCGGCGTCGGACGCGGCGCTGGCCAAGGCCGGCCTCGCCACCTCCGGCGCCAACCTCGTGACGCTGCAGAAGCTGCGCGGCGTGCTTGCCGCCGACGAGGCCGCGCTGGCCTACGTGCCGGTGGGGGGCGAGCTTCTCTACGCCTGCGTCCGGCGCGAGGGGATGACGCTCGTCACGGCCCGGCCCGACACGAGCCGCGTCAGCCTGGATGCGCGGCTGATCGAAGCCGCGCTGTCGGCCACGCATGCGCCGGACGAGGCGGCCGACAGCCAGTTCCCGGTCGCGGCGGCCGTGCGGCTCTACGACGTGTTCCTGCGGCCGTTCGAGCCCTGCCTGAAGCGCGGCGACCGGGTGACCTGGCTCTCGCCGCTGGTCAGCGTGGGCGGCCTGCCGCTGGCCGCGCTGCTGCCGCGCGAGCCGCCGCGGCGGGGCGAGGGCTGGGACCTGGCGGCCGCCGAGTGGTTCGTGCGCGCGCACGCCGTCAGCTATGCGGGCTCGGCCAGCGCGCTCGTCGCCGCGCGCACGGCGCGGTCCCGCCCGCCGGACCGCGACTTCCTGGGCGTGGGCGACCCCGTGCTCGACGGTCCCGCCGCCGCGGCGGTGCGCAAGGCGGGCCTGGGCCCGCTGCCGGAGACGGCGACGGAGCTGGCCGCCTCGGCCCGCCCGTTCCGCACGGCGCAGGTCCTGACCGGCGCGGAGGCGACCGAGGCCCGCGTGCGCGAGGCGCTGGCGCCCGGCGCGCGCCTCGTGTCGTTCGCCACCCATGGCGTCATGCGCGGCGAGGTCGAAGGGGTGGACGAACCGGCCCTGGTGCTGACGCCCGGCGAGGGGGGCGACGGCTTCCTCACGGCCTCCGAGATCGCCGACCTGCAGCTTCCGGCCGACTTCGTGGCGCTGTCGGCCTGCAACACGGCGAACCTGGAGTTCACCCGCCTCGCCCAGGACCTGCCGGCGCTCAGCTCGGCCTTCGCCCAGGCGGGCGTACGCGGGGTGATGGGCACGCTGTGGCCGGTGAATTCCGAGACCGGCGCGACGGTCGTCTCCGGCCTCTTCGCGCGCCTCGCCGGCCCCGATGCGGCCGGACCCGCCGCCGCCCTCGCCGAGGCCCAGCGCGCCTACCTGGCCGCGCCGCCCGGCCGCGCCCAGCTCCACCCGCGCTTCTGGGCGCCCTTCATCATCCTGGGCGACGGCGGCCGCTAAGCCTCCTCGGCCGCGATGCCGAACTCGGCCAGGATCTCGTCGGTCTGTTCGCCCAGCCTGGGCGGGTGGCGGCGCAGGTTGCTGGGGGACTTGGAGAACTTCACCGGGGGCTTCATCAGCCGGTAGGTCCCGAGCTCCGGGTGGGTGAAGGGCTGGAAGAAGCCGACGGCCTTGAGGTGCGGGTCGTCGTCGAGGTCGTCCAGGGTGTTGGTCTTCACCACCGGGATCGACAGGGGCTTGAGGATGTCCAGCCACTCCTGGGTGGTCTTGGTGGCGGCGGCCTGCTCGATCATGCCGTAGAGCTCGCGGGTGTGCCTGGCGCGGGTGGCGTAGTCGGCGAAGCGGGGGTCGGACTTCACGGCCTCGCCGAAGCCGGCGGCGTCGAAGAACTGGTCCCACTGCCTGTCGGTGTAGGGCAGGAGGCCGATGTAGCCGTCCTTGGTGGCGAAGGGCTTGCGGTTGGGGTTGACCACCCGCTGGTAGCCCCACTGGCCGGTCGGCGGGTCGAAGGTGTGGTCGTAGAGGTGCTCGACGAGCAGGAAGCTGGTCACGCACTCGAACATCGGCACTTCCACGAACTGGCCCTCGCCGGTGCGCGCCTTGTGCAGCAGGGCCGCGGTGACCGCCTGCGACAGGAAGAGGCCCGAGACCTTGTCGGCCACCAGGGTGGGCAGGATGCGCGGGGTCGGGTCGCCGTCGGTGCGGGGCAGCAGGTCGGCGCAGCCCGAGGCCGACTGGATCAGGTCGTCGTAGGCCGGCTCGCCGGCGTAGGGGCCGTCCGAGCCGTAGCCGGCGGCGTGGACGAAGACGATGTCGGGCTTGATGGCGGCCACGTCCTCGTAGGCGAGGCCCAGGCGCTTCATGCCTTCGTAGCGGATGGACGAGGCGACCACGTCGCAGGAGCGGATGATCTTCGCGAGCGCCCGCCTGGCGCTCTCCTTCTTCAGGTCGAGCAGGATCGAGCGCTTGTTGCGGTTGATGTTGAGGAAGATGGGGCCCATGCCGCGCGGCGCGCCCTCGGGCAGGTGGCCGGCCCAGCGCATGATGTCGCCGCCGTCGCCGCGGCCCGAGCCGGGGTCCTCCAGCTTGATCACGTCGGCGCCCTGGTCGGCGAGGATCTGGGTGCCGTAGGCGCCGTTCACCACGCTGGTGAGGTCCAGGATGCGGATTCCGGCGAGCGGTCCCGTGGCCTTCGCGCCCATGGTGTTGGTCATCCCGCTTCCTCCCTTACGCCTGTTCGAGCCTTTGGACCGTGGCCCGAAGTTCGGCAACGATCGCGTCTTCCCTGTCTTCCAGCCGGGGCACGGCGCCGGCGACGCCCACGGCGCTCATCCGCCCGAACGGGCCCTTGGGCAGCGCCGCGCCGATGATGCCGACGCCGGGCGAGATGGCGTGCCTGGAGAAGGCGTAGCCGCGGGCGCGCACCTCGCCCACGCGGCTCATCAGCTCCTCGCGGCTCTGGCCGCCGCTCTCGCCCGCGGCGTTGATGCGCCGGCGCAGGCGCTCGATCTCGGCGTCGGTCTTGCCGGAGAGCAGCACGAGGCCGAGGCCCGAGCGCGCCAGGGGCCTCAGCGTGCCGGGCTGGACCCTGGCCTGCAGCGGCTCGGCGGAATGGATCAGGTGGACGTACTGCGCATGCAGGTCGCTCTGCACCGCCAGGATCACCGTCTCGCCGGTGCGGGCGGCCAGGCCCTCCAGCGCCGGCAGGAGCTGGCCGTCGCCGAACAGCGCCTGCGGCACCCAGGCGCCCAGCACCGAGATGCGCATGGTGGGGAAGTAGGTCCGCCGCTCGCGGTCGTAGTCGAGGTAGCCGAGCTGGACGAGCGACTTCAGCAGCGCCGAGCCGGACGAGGTGGGATAGCCCAGCTCGTCCAGGATCTCCTTCAGCGCCAGCGGCCGGCGATGGCGCGCGAAGACCTCCAGGATCTCCAGCGCCCGCTTCGCCGACTTGACCGCGCTGTCGGTCACCTGCTTCCCCGTCGATGGCTCAGAAAACACATATGTGGAAATTCCATCCACATATGGGCGAATGCCGGAAGGCCTAGTATCCGTTCGCGCGGGCCTGTTCAATGGCCGCAAGACCAAGAGGGAACGCCATGCACTTCGAGCTCGCCGAAGAGCACCGCATGCTCAAGGACCTCGTCGCGAGGTTCGTGAAGGACGAGCTGATGCCGCTGGAAGCCGGCGTCATGCAGCGCGAGGCCGAGGGCAAGGGCCTGGGCATCGGGCCCGAGGACCACGCCCGCCTCGACGCCAAGGCGCACGAGCTGGGCCTGTTCGGCCTGGACGCGCCGCAGGACGTGGGCGGCTCGGACCTGCCGATGCTGGCCATGGTCGGCGTCGAGGAGGAGATCGGCCGCTGCGTCACGCCCTACACCCTGCCGCCGGATTCGCCCAACCTGCGCATGCTGATGCAGACGGTGGACGAGCGTCAGCGGGCCGCCTACCTGGCCCCCTACGTCGCCGGCAAGACCGTCTCGGCGATCGGCATCTCCGAGCCCGGCGCGGGGTCGGACCCCGCCGGCATGACCACGCGGGCCGTGCGCGACGGCGACGACTGGGTGATCAACGGCCGGAAGATCTGGATTTCGCGGGCGGCCGACGCCGACTTCACCATCCTGATGGCGGTGACCGACCCCGAGAAGCGGGCGCGGGGCGGGATCACGGCGTTCCTGGTCGACAAGGGGACGCCGGGGTTCAACGTGCTGCGGCGCATCCCGATGGTGGGCGGGGCCTACACCTACGAGGTGGCGCTGGAGGACTGCCGGGTCGAGGGCTGGAAGCTGCTGGGCCAGGAGGGCGCGGGCTTCGCGCCGATGCAGACGCGGCTGGGCACGCGGCGCATCCAGATGGCGGCCTGGTCGGTGGGCATGGCGCAGCGGGCGCTGGACATGGTCATCGACTACGCGCCGCAGCGGAAGACGTTCGGCGTGCCGCTCAGCGAGCGCCAGGCGATCCAGTTCTGGGTGGCCGAGGCGGCGACCAAGATCCACGCGGCGCGGCTGATGACCTACGACTGCGCCTGGAAGCTGGACAACGGCCGCGACGTCCGCTCCGAGATCAGCATGATCAAGTGGTTCGCCACCGAGATGGCCTATGAGACGGTCGACCGCGCCATGCAGGCGTTCGGCGCCATGGGCATGACCAAGGAAATCCCGCTGCAGCTCATGCAGGCGAAGCTGCGGACGATGCGGATCTACGACGGCCCCAGCGAGGTGCATAAGTGGGTCGTGGCCAGGAACCTGTTGGGGACGAGACGATGATGCAGACACAATTCGGCGATCACGTTCAGATCGCGGTCGACGGCCACGTCGCCGTGGTGACCATCGACCGGCCGCCGCACAACCACGTGTCGGTCGACTTCATGAAGGACCTGGCCGACGCGTTCGACGCCATCGACGCCGAGCCCGGCGTGCGCTGCTCGGTGCTGCAGGCGGAAGGCAAGAACTTCTGCGCCGGCGCCGACCTGGTGCGGACCGAGGGCGAGGGGGGGCTGGGGTCGGTGAACCCGCTCTACGACCAGGCGGTGCGGCTGTTCTCGGCGCAGAAGCCGATCGTGGCGGCGGTGCAGGGCGCGGCGGTGGGCGCGGGCCTGGGGCTGGTGGTCGTCGCCGACTTCCGGATCGCCTCGCCCGACGCCAAGTTCGCGGCCAACTTCGTGAAGCTGGGCTTCCACCCCGGATTCGGCCTCACCCACACCCTGCCGCGCCTGATCGGCCCCTCGAAGGCCGAGCTGATGTTCCTGACTGCGCGCCGGGTGAAGGCCGACGACGCCCTGGCCTGGGGCCTGGTCGACGAGGTCGTGCCTCTGGAGGCGCTGCGCGCCGCGGCCCTGACGCTGGCGAGGGAGATCGCCGAGAACGCGCCGCTGGCGCTGGTCTCCACGCGCAAGACCCTGCGCGCGGACCTGGCGGCCGCCGTGCGCGCCCAGACCGACAAGGAAGCCGCCGAGCAGGCCTGGCTGCGCAAGACGCAGGACTACGCCGAGGGCGTGCGCTCGGTGGCCGAGCGCCGCGTCGGCGACTTCGTCGGGCGATGAGCCGCCGGTGAAGCGGGCCCTCGTCGCACTCGCCCTCCTCGCCGCGGTTCCGGCCGCGGCGCAGGATACGTCCAAGGACGGCAAGGTGGAGACGGTGGAGGTGCGCACGCGCGCCGACGCCGTCGGCGACGTCTACCGCTTCAGGAGCGAGGCGAAGTACGCCGAGAAGACCGCGGACGGGCAGGCCAGCCAGCACAACACCCAGGTGTTCGAGGTGGAGGTGCTGGGCGTCGCGGCCGACGCGCTCAGGCTCCGCTACACGCTGAAGGAGGTCAGCCTCACCGACAGCTCCGGCCCGGCCATGGAGACGGCGCTGAAGGCGCTGATCGGCGCGCCGCTCGACTTCCGCCTGCGCGGCGACGGCATGCTGACGGGCCTGGACAACTGGGACGAGTTCAAGAGCCGCGTGCTGGCCGGCGTCGACCGGGCGCTGCCGCCGCAGGACACGATCCGCAACACCTACCACCAGCGCTTCGCCCAGGAGCCGCTGTACGCGGCGCAGGACATGGTGCTGGGCGACGTGCGGCTGATGGCGATCATGGAGCCGAAGGGCGCCGCCCCGCTGGGCTCGAACGTGGTCGTGGACCATCGCAGGAGCCCGCCTGGCCGCGCGCTCTCCGACATCCGCGTGCTGAAGGCGGGCTGCACGGTGCGCGTGACCCGCGCCGCGGTCGGCGGCACGTCCGGCGTCCAGCAGGACTTCACCACCGACGCCGTCGTCTCCAGCCGCGACGGCCGCGTGATCAGCCTGAACCAGCGCCGCATCGAACGCGCCGGCGGCTCCACCATCGACGAACAGGTCACCATCCGCCGCGTCAGCGCCGCGCCGGAGTGCTGAGGCCGGGGCGAGGCCTTCGAGCCCGTCCTGTGACGGATCGTCCCCACGCGTTCCGCCGCCGATTGGCGTTCGCTCCGCATCGACGACCCCAGGACGCTGCTTCCCCTCTTCGATGACTAGACCATTCGGCGCTGAGGTAGGTCCGAGGTCGGGAAGCCGAATGGTCTAATCCTAAGCGAAGGTCTTGAGCCTTCGACGGTTCAAGCGAACCGCCGAATGCT
>NZ_JAHBYD010000011.1 GCF_019636135.1 Phenylobacterium sp. | reverse complement strand
TCCAATCCACGTTAGGACCAATCCACGTTCACGACACGCAGCGTCCCCCTTTCATGGACGTCATGGCCGGGCTTGTCCCGGCCACCCATGGACACCGGCCTTGGCCGGAATAGCGGTTGAGGCCGCCGCTGCAGACTGACTCCAGCGTCTGAGTTCATGGGTGGCCGGGACAAGCCCGGCCATGACGTTCAGAAGTTCTGGGTGCGTACGAAACACCGCTGAACGTGGGTTGGTCCTAGGCCCTTCAGCCGCGAGGGCGCGTCGGCGCCGCCTATTCGACACCACGCGCCTGCGGCGCGGCTCACGGCTGCGGCGTCCGGACGCGGCGGAAACGCCCAAGGCCAAGGCTGTTCTTCACGACCCCTTAAGCGTGCGCGCGCGATCCTGCGCGGGTCGGGTCGAGGGGCGTTTCCTTTGCAGAGTCTGGTGGCCGCCGTGGAGCGGCTGGATCCCCTTACGGTTTCGGGCCGGGTCGCGGCCGTCAACGGCCTGCTGATCGAAGCCCGCGGGGGTTTGAGCCGCCTGGCCGTCGGCGCCCGCGCCGAGATCGGCCGCTTCAACGAAAAGCCCGTCGCCGCCGAGGTCGTCGGCTTCCGCGAGAACCGCGCGCTCCTGATGCCGTTCGGCCCGGTCGAGGGCGTGGCGCCGGGCGCGGAGATCCGCATCCAGCCGCTGGGCTCGGCCGTGCGCCCCACCAGGGCCTGGCTCGGCCGCATCGTCGACGCCTTCGGCCAGCCCATCGACGGCAAGGGGCCGCTGCCCCAGGGCCTCGCGGCCTATCCCCTGCGCGCTGCGCCGCCCCCGGCCCACGCCCGCGCCCGCGTCGGCGAGCGGCTGGACCTGGGCGTGCGGGCCATGAACGTCTTCACCACCTGCTGCCGCGGCCAGCGCCTCGGCGTCTTCGCGGGCTCCGGCGTCGGCAAGTCGGTGCTGCTCTCCATGCTGGCCAAGAACGCTGACTGCGACGCCGTCGTGGTGGGGCTGATCGGCGAGCGGGGCCGCGAGGTCCGCGAGTTCATAGAGGAGACCCTGGGCGAAGAGGGCCTGCGCCGCGCCATCGTGGTGGTCGCCACCTCGGACGAGCCGGCGCTCAAGCGCCGCCAGGCCGCCTACATGACCCTGGCCATCGCCGAGTTCCTGCGCGACCAGGACATGGAGGTCCTCTGCCTGATGGACTCGGTCACCCGCTTCGCCATGGCCCAGCGCGAGATCGGCCTGGCCGCCGGCGAGCCGCCGACCACCAAGGGCTACACGCCCACCTGCTTCACCGAGCTGCCGAAGCTGCTGGAGCGCGCCGGCCCGGGCCCGATCCGCCCGGACGGCACCCAGGCGGGCCCGATCACCGGCCTCTTCACCGTGCTGGTGGACGGCGACGACCACAACGAGCCGATCGCCGATGCCGTGCGCGGCATCCTGGACGGCCACATCGTCATGGAGCGCGCCATCGCCGAGCGCGGCCGCTTCCCGGCGATCAACGTGCTGAAGTCGATCAGCCGCACCATGCCGGGTTGCCAGTCGATGGAGGAGCGCGAGGTCGTGAAGCAGGCCCGCGAGGCGCTCTCGGCCTATTCGAACATGGAGGAGCTGATCCGCATCGGCGCCTACCGCGCCGGGGCCGACCCGCTGATCGACCGCGCCATCCAGCTCAATCCGGCCGTCGAGGCGTTCCTGAGCCAGAACCCCAACGACGTCACCGGCCTGGACGACAGCTTCCAGGGCCTTTCGAGCATCCTGACCGGAGTTGCGTAAGTGAGCTGGGCCGAGTCCCTCATCAAGCTGTCGACCTACGAGGCCGAGGTGCTGCAGAAGCGCCTGGGCGAGATCGTCGACCGGCGCATGGCGGTCGAGATGCGCCTGACGATGCTGGAAGCCGAGGGCGAGGCCGAGGCGCTGTTCTCCGCCGAGGAGGTTGCGGCCGGCATCTACCGCGCCGGGTTCTTCGAAGGCCTGAAGGTGCGCAAGGCCAAGGTCCGAGCCGAGATCGACCTGATCCTGGTGGAAGAGGAAGGCGCCCGCGATGCGCTGGCCGAAGCCTTCGAAGCCCAGAAGAAGTACGAGCACATCGCCCAGAACATCCGCGTCGAGGCCCGCAGGCAGGCCGGCCGCCGCGAAGCCGCCGCCCTCGACGAACTGGGCCTGCGCAAGCGCGCGGCGGGGTAGGGCCTCCTCGCCCCCCGAGCGCCGCAGGCGCGAAGAGAGGGGAGAGGAGATTAGCGCCCCTGCCGCGCCCGCTCGGCTTCGACGTCCTTGCGCAGGACGTGCAGGTCGTCGGCGATCTTGAAGATCGTGACGTAGAACTCGCAGAAGGCGCGCCACAGCAGCACGGCCACGAACACGCCCAGCGCGCCCACGCCGAGCACGCCGACGGCGAGCAGGATGCCGACGACGCTGCCCTCGCGGATGGCGACGCCGACCGTGGCGCCCAGGATCCCGAACGCCATGATCCCGATGATGCCGAGGCCGGCCCAGTAGACCAGGTGGAACACCGTGCCGGTCAGCAGGCGCTCGAAGGTCAGGAGGTCCCAGAGGAACTGGCCGCTGGAGCCTTCAGGCCGGTGTAGGGGTCGCCGCATCCGAATTCCGAGACTCAACCGGGCTTAAGCCGCCCGAGGCCCGAACCGCTATCAGCCGGTGAGGCGACCTGCAACAGACGCCGTGGCCGCCCCGCCTGCCGCGGCCTGCGGCGTCATTTCGCCATCTCGGCCTCGCTCTTCTGAATCGAAGCGACCAGGTCGGCGATGCGGTCGCGCTTCCTGAAGGGCGTCTTCAGGAAGCGGTCGACGGTCTCGTTGAACAGCTTGGGGTCGTCATACGGCGCGGCGTGGGTGCTGTTCGGCAGGACGGCGAGGTTGGCGTTCGGCAGGCTCTCGAAGATCTCGATGGTGTGCTTCAACTGGATGACGTCGTGGTCGCCCGACATCACCAGCGTCGGCGCGGCGACCTTGCTCAGCAGCTTCGGGTCGATGTGGGGCTCGTTCTCCAGCAGGTTCAGCATCTTCAGCGCGCGGCGGCCCTCGGGCGTCTTGTCGAGGTCGGGCGGCGTCTGGGCCTTCATCTGCGCCACCCACGCCGCGGTCTCGGGGTAGATGGCGTCGGGGTTCAGGTTGGCCGCCATGGCCACCAGCTTGTTCACCTTGTCGGGATGGCGCACGCCCATCAGCAGCGCCTCGATGCCGCCGTCGCTCCAGCCGACCACGTCGACCTTGCCGAGCTTGAGGTGGTCGACCAGCGCGGCCAGGTCGTCGGCCATCATCTCGTAGGTGATCGGGCCCGCGCTGTCGCCGGACCGGCCCTGGTCGCGGCTGTCCATGGCGATCACCTTGCGGTGGCCCTTGAAGCCGTCGATCTGCGCGGCCAGCATGCCCAGGCTGCCGCCGTTGCCATGCACGAGCAGCAGCGGCTCTCCCTCGCCGTAGACCTCGTAATAGAAGGTGACCCCGTCGTGGACGAAGGTCCCGCTGGCGGCCTTGTTGGCGCCGTAGGGGACCTTGGCGGCGGCCGCGGCCGCCGCCTTCGAACCGGCCTCCTTCGCGGGCGTGCAGGCGCCGGCGAGCGCAAGGACGGCGGCGAGCGCGACGGCGCTTCTGAGCGGACGGATCATAGCGGGCCCCCGTGACTGGAGCCCTCTCGTCGCAACGGCGCGGGCGCCGGTCAAGACGGCGCCGGGTCAGGAGGCGCGCGAGGCGTGCCGGACAAACGGGCCTGTCGCTTCGTCGGCGCGCCGGCGTCGTGTCGATCAACCACGAAGAGCACCAAGATCACCAAGGCTCCGCGGATGGGCTGAGCGCAGCGCCTCTCGGCCCCCTTGGTGATCTTGGTGCTCTTCGTGGTGGGAAACAGCGCGCCCGCGGCGCATCCCGCGCCGATGGGTTTAGAGCGCGCCCACCGTCTTCAGCCGCGCCCGCGGATGGACCTCGTTCTGGCTCATGACCGGGGTCTGGCCGCGGAAGCGCTCGATGATCGAGCGGACGTAGGGCCGGATGGTCGGGCTGGTGAGCAGCACGGGCGAATCCCCGGCCAGCGCCGCGCGCTCGAAGGTCTCGCGGATGCCGCGGATGAAGTCCTGCAGGCGCGAGGGGGCCAGCGCGAGCTGCTTGTCGTCGCCCTGGCCCACCAGGGCGTCGGCGAAGGCGTTCTCCCACTCGGCCGAAAGCGTGACGATCGGCAGGGCGCCGTCGTCGCCGCGGTAGGCGTAGCAGAGCTGGCGGGCGAGCTTGGCGCGGACCTGTTCGACGAGGAGCGTGATCGAGCCGGTGTGCGGCGCGGCCTCGCCGATGCCTTCCAGGATGGCGCCCAGGTCGCGGATCGAGACCCGCTCGCGCAGCAGCGCCTGGAGCACGCGCACGACGGTGGTGGCGGTGACGACGTTGGGGATCAGGTCCTCGGCGAGCTTCTTCTCCTCGGCCGGGAGGTCCTTGATCAGCTTCTGGACCTCGGCGTAGGTGAGCAGGTCCGGCATGTTGTCCTTGAGGATCTCGGTCAGGTGCGTGGTGAGCACCGTGGCCGGGTCCACGATGGTGTAGCCGCGGAAGGTGGCTTCCTCGCGCATCGCGTCGTCGATCCAGGTGGCGGGCAGGCCGAACGCCGGCTCCTTCACGTGCTCGCCGGGCAGGTCCACCTGGCCGCCGCGCGGGTCCATGGCCATGAGCTGGCCGATGCGCACCTCGCCCGAGCCGGCCTCCATCTCCTTGATGCGCAGCGCGTAGCCCATGGAGGGCAGGCGCATGTTGTCGAGGATGCGGACCGACGGCATGACGAAGCCGAAGTCTGCGGCCAGCGTGCGGCGCAGGGCCTTGATCTGGTCGGTGAGCCGGCGGCCCTCCAGGTCGTTGATCAGCGGCAGGAGGCCGTAGCCCAGCTCGATCTTGATCTCGTCGATGGCCAGGGTCTGGGAGATCGGCTCCTCGACCTCCTCCTGCGGGGGCGCGGCCTCGATGACGACCGGCTCCTCCTTCTTCTGCGATCGGCGCCAGGCCAGCATGCCCGCGCCCACCGACACCGCCGCAAAGGGGGCGATCGGCATGCCGGGGATGATCGCCATCAGGCCGGCCGCGGCCGAGACCATGCCCAGGCCGATCGGGTTGGTGGCGAGCTGGGTGACCAGGGCCTTGTCGGCGGCGCCTTCGACGCCCGCCTTGGAGACCAGGAAGCCGGCGGCGATCGAGATGATCAGCGCCGGGATCTGGCTGACCAGGCCGTCGCCGATCGACATGATGGTGTAGGTCGAGAACGCCTGGCCGAGCGGAACCTTGTGCTGCAGCACGCCGATCAGGATGCCGCCGACCACATTGATGGCCAGGATCACCAGCCCGGCCACGGCGTCGCCGCGGACGAACTTCGAGGCGCCGTCCATGGCGCCGAAGAAGGTCGATTCCTGCTCCAGCTCCTTGCGGCGCTTCCTGGCCTCGTCCTGCTCGATGAGGCCGGCCGACAGGTCGGCGTCGATCGCCATCTGCTTGCCGGGCATCGAGTCCAGGGTGAAGCGCGCCGCGACCTCGGCGATGCGCCCCGAACCCTTGGTGATGACCACGAAGTTCACCACCACCAGGATCGCGAAGACGATGATGCCGATGGCGAAGTTGCCGCCCATCATCAGCTTGCCGAACGTCTCGATGACGTGGCCGGCGCCGTGGGCGCCTTCGTGGCCGTGGCTGAGGATCAGGCGGGTCGTCGTGATGTTCAGCGCCAGGCGGTAGAGCGTCGCCACCAGCAGCACGGTCGGGAAGGCCGTGAAGTCGAGGACCCGCTTCATGAGGATCGCCGTCATCAGGATCAGGATCGACGAGGCGATCGAGATCGAGAGGAACAGATCCAGCATGAAGGCCGGGATCGGCAGGATCATCAGCAGCACGACGCCGATGACGCCGACGGCCAGGGCCACGTCGCCGCGCATCACCCAGCCCATCATGTCGCGCGCGGACGGCGCGTTCGAGGGACGGGACGTGGTGACGTCAGTCATCCCTGCCTCCCCTGCGAAGCGGGGGAGGGCGTCATGCCGCGCTCGCGCCCATCTGCGGGGCGGGGACCGAAACGCCGGCCTCGGTGTATTCCTTCAGCTTGTTGCGCAGCGTCCGGATCGAGATGCCGAGGATGTTGGCCGCGTGGGTGCGGTTGCCGAAGCAGTGCTCCAGCGTCTCGATGATCAGGGTCTGCTCCATCTCCGCGACCGTCTGGCCGACGAACGAGCGGGTGGCCGTCTCGGCCGCCGTCACCGCGGCCTGGGCCGTGCGCGCGCCCGCGTCGGCGGGCGCCAGCGGCTGGCCGTCGGGCAGGCGGATGGCGGTCTCGTCGATCTCGGGGCCGACGCTCAGCAGCACCGCGCGGTGCATGGCGTTCTCGAGCTCGCGCACGTTGCCGGGCCAGCGGTGGGCGGCCAGGCGGCGCCTGGCTTCCGCCGACAGCGGCTTCCCGGCCACGCCGTTGGCGGCCGCGTACTTCTTCACGAAGAACTCGGCCATGGCCAGCACGTCGCCCGGGCGCTCGCGCAGCGGCGGCAGGCGCAGGTTCACGACGTTCAGGCGGTAGAGCAGGTCCTCGCGGAACGCGCCGTCCTTCACCGCCTGGGCGAGGTCGCGGTTCGAGGTGGCGAGGATGCGGATGTCCACCTTCACCGGCTTCGTGCCGCCGACCCGGTCGATCTCGCGCTCCTGGATGGCGCGCAGCAGCTTGGCCTGCAGGCGCGCGTCCATCTCGCTGATCTCGTCGAGCAGCAGGGTGCCGCCGTTGGCCTCCTCGAACTTGCCGATCCGGCGGGCCATGGCGCCGGTGAAGGCGCCCTTCTCGTGGCCGAACAGCTCGCTCTCGAGCAGGTTCTCGGGGATGGCGGCGCAGTTGACGCTGATGAACGGGCGGCTGGCGCGGCGCGACTTCTGGTGGACGTAGCGGGCCACGACCTCCTTGCCCGAGCCGCTTTCCCCGGTGATCAGGATCGAGGCGTCGGACGGGGCGACCTGGTCGGCGAGCTGCGTCACCGCCTGCATGGCCGGGTCGCGCACCACCATCGGGCGGTTGTCGTCGCTCACCGCCGACAGCACGGCCGCGATCAGCTCGGCCTCGGGCGGCAGCGGGATGAACTCCTTCGCCCCGGCGCGGATGGCGTCGGCCGCCCGCCTGGGGTCGGCGGCGATGCCGCAGGCCACCACCGGCACGTGGATCCGTTCCAGCTCGTTCGAGGCGATCAGCCCCGCGATGTCGAGGTCGTAGTCGACCATCAGCAGGTCCGCGCCCTGGCCGGCGCGCAGGGCGTGGGTGGCCGCCTCCGTGTTCTCCACGTGGCTGACCTTGGCGCCCGCGCTCATCGCCATCTTCACGGCGGTGGAGAGCTGCCCGCTCAGTTTACCGACGACCAGAAGCCGCATTTCCCGTCACTCCTCCGCACGCTCAGGCTCAGGCCTGAGAGTCGCCGTCCTTGATGATTTCCGTCATGGTCACGCCCAGCCGCTCGTCGACGATCACGACTTCGCCGCGCGCCACCAGGCGGTTGTTCACGTAGATGTCGATCGCCTCGCCGACCTTGCGGTCCAGCTCCAGCACCGAGCCCTGGCTGAGTTGCAGCAACTGCGCGACCGACATGGTCGAGCGGCCGAGCACCGCCGAGATCGCCACCGGCACGTCGAAGACGGGCGCCAGGTCGCCGGCGGTCTTGTCCTCGCCGATGGAGTCGGCGAGCGCGCCTTCCTCCGGGGAGAACTCGTCGAGTTTCAGGTCGTCGTCGGCCATGGTCCTAGCTTTCTGAACCGGGGATCAGGGGTTCGGCGTGGAGACCCTCGGCGGCGAGCGCCGCCTCCAGGGTCCGGGCCACGCGTTCGGCGGCCGCGGCCGGGTCGAACGCGGCCTGGCCGTCGCCGAAGTCGAGGGTGAAGGCGTGGGGCCCGAACGCGCCGTCGGGCTTGACCACGACGGCGCCGTCGAAGCCCACGCTTCTGGCGGTGTCTTCCAGCACGTCCTTGAGGGCGTCGGCCAGCACCGGGTCGGCCGAGACCACCAGGCGGGGGCTCGCGTCGATCTCCCGCGCCAGGCTCTCGAGCGCGGCCACGACGGGCGCTTCGGGGAACCTGGCGAGGGCCGCGTCGGCGATGGCGCGGGCGCAGGCGATGGCCAGCGCCGCCGAGCCCTGGCGATGCTCGTGGGCCACCTCGGCGAGGCGGGGCAGGGCCTGGCCGCAGGCCGCGGCGATCTGGGCCAGCGCGTCCGCCTGCTGGGCGGCCACCGAGGCCAGCGCGGCGCGCTCGCCCTCGGCGTGGGCGGCCGCGCGGATCTGCTCGACCTCGTCGGCCGGGAACAGGCGCTTCGGGCGCGGCGCGGCGAAAGCCACCCCGCCGCCGGCGTCGAACTCGGTGTCGAAGCTGAATTTCGCGAGCGGTTCCGGCATCAGTAGACGAGCTCATCGTCGGAGTTGGCGCCGGCCAGCATGATCTCGCCCTTGTTGGCGAGGTCCTTGGCGACCTGGACGATGGCCATCTGGGCCTGGTCGACGTCGCGCAGGCGGACGGGGCCCATGCTCTCCATGTCCTCGCGCATGATCTTGGAGGCGCGCTCGCTCATGTTGGAGAAGAACATCTCGCGCAGGCTGTCCGATGCGCCCTTCATGCCGAGCGCGAGCTGGTCCTTCTCGACCGAGCGCAGCAGCGTCTGCACGCCGCCCGGGTCCAGCTTCGACAGGTCCTCGAACACGAACATCAGGGCCCGGATGCGCTCGGCCGCCTCGCGGTTGCGCTCCTCCAGGGCGGTGATGAAGCGGCTCTCGGTCTGGCGGTCGAAGGCGTTGAAGATGTCGGCCATCATCTCGTGGCTGTCGCGCTTGGACGTGCGCGCCAGGTTCGACATGAACTCGTTGCGCAGGGTCAGCTCGATCTTGTCGAGGATCTCGCGCTGCACCGGCTCCATGCGCAGCATGCGCATGACGCACTCCAGCGCGAAGTCCTCGGGCAGCGAGGCCAGCACGCGCGCGGCGTGCTCGGACTTGATCTTCGACAGCACCACCGCGACCGTCTGCGGATATTCGTTCTTCAGGTAGTTCGCGAGCACGGCCTCGTTCACGTTGCCGAGCTTGTCCCACATGGTGCGGCCCGCCGGACCGCGGATCTCCTCCATCAGGGCGTCGACCTTCTCGCCCGGCATCATGGAGGCCAGCAGCTTCTGGGTCTGTTCGAACGACCCCATGATCGAGCCGGTGCCGGCCGCGCCGGAGACGAACTCGACCAGCAGGTCCTCGACCACCTGGGCGGTGACGTTGCCGAGGCTGGCCATCGCCTGGGAGATCTCCTTGATCTCCTCCTCGTCGAGGCCTTGCCAGACGTGGGCGTGCTCCTCGCCGAGCGCCAGCAGCACCACCGCGCACTTCTCGGCGCCGCTGAGGCGCGAGACGTCGACGATGTTCTTGGAGTTGGGGCGCGGCGCCATCAGTTCGTCTCATGCAGCCAGCCGCGCAGGATCGCGACCGACTCGGCGGGGTGGTGTTCCACGAACTCGGCGACCTTCTTGACCGAGCTCACGCGGACCGGGCCGTCGACACGGGCCATGTCCATGCGGGCGCCGTCGTCGCCGGGGCCGGGCAGGGCGAGGGGCGACATGCTGCCGTCCGCGGCGATGGCCATCTGCTGGCCGTCGGGGGTGACCATGATGCGGGTCACGGGCGGCGGGCCGGCCGGTTCGGGCGCGCCCTTCCTGCCCTTCTTGCCGCCTCCGCCGCCGCCGACCAGCGGGCGGGCGACGAAGAAGATCATCAGGATCCCCACGACCGCCAGCACGGCCAGTTCGACGGCGCGCATGATGTCGTTCTTGTCGAAGCCCATCAGCGGGTTGGCGGCCTCGACGCCGCCTTCGTCCGCGGCGGTGGGGAAGCGCACGTTCACGACGCTGATCTGGTCGCCGCGGTCCGAGTTGAAGCCCACGGCCGAGCGCACGAGCTGCTCGATCTGCTGCATCTCCTGGGCGGAGCGGGGGGTGTAGGCGCCGGGCTTGCCGTCCTTGCCGGCCGGCGCCGTGGCGCCGTCGACGGCGACGGCCACCGAGAGCCGCTTCACCGTGCCGGGCTCCTCGACCTTCGTCGTGACGGTCTTGGAGATCTCGTAGTTGGTGGTGGAGTCGGTGCGGCCGCTGGTCGACGAGTTGTTGTTCGTGTCGGAGCCCGAGCCGCCCGGGATGTTGGCGGCCACCGAGGCGGCGCCCGAGCCGGAGGCGTCGTTCTCGCGGGCGCTTTCCTCCTGCGTGGATTCCGAGCGGATCACCTGGCCGTCGGGATCGAACTTCTCCTCCTGGGTGGTGACGCGGGCCAGGTCGAGGTCGGCGGTGACGTTCACGCGGGCCTTTCCGGCGCCCACGATCCCCTCGACCAGCGCCTTCACCTGCTTGGCGATGCGCTGCTCGACCTCGGACTTGCGGCCGTCGGCTTCGGCGGCCATGCCGGTGTCGCCGCCCGAGAGGGTCTTGGCGTGCTGGTCGACGACCGTCACGCGGTCGGGCTTCAGGTTCGGCACGGCGCCGGCGATCAGGTTCTGGATGGCGCGGACCTGGTCGGCGCCCGGCTGGCGGCCGCCCACGGCGATGGTCACCGCGGCGCTGGGCTGTTCGGCCTCTTCCTCGAAGAGCTGGCGCTTGGGCAGCACCAGGTGGACGCGGGCCGACGAGATGCCGTCCAGGCCGCGGATGGTCCGCGCGAGCTCGCCCTCCAGGGCCCGCTGGCGGTTCAACTGCTGGACGAAGTCGGTCTGGCCGAGGGTGTTGGCCTCGTCGAAGATCTCGTAGCCGACCGAGCCGGCCGTGGGCAGCCCCTTGCTCGACAGCATCAGGCGGGTCGAGGCCACCGCATCGCGCGGGACCAGGATCGTCGAGCCGTCGCCCTTGACCTCGTACTTGACGCCCGACTGGTCCAGCGCGGCGGTGATCGAGCCGGCTTCCTTCAGGTCGAGGTTCGAGTAGAGCAGGGCCTTCGGCTGGCCCAGGTTCATGAACATCGCGGCGAAGACGGCCACGAGGCCCGCGCCGATGCCCAGGATGGCGGCCAGGCGGCCGATCCCGAACCTCTGCACCATGGCCGTGAACTGGTTCAAGCCGTCCGCCCCCGTCAACGCACGGGACGCGTCGGCCCAAGCGACCCCGCCCCGTCTGGTAGGCAGGAATTTCCCAGTTGTTGGTTAAGGCCGGGTTTAGGCTTGACCGTACCGGGACGGGCCAAGCTGTCGCAGGGCGCGGCCTTTCCTCAGCGGCTCCAGGGCTCCAGCGCGCCGTTCATGGCCAGCAGCACCGAGAACGCGGTGTAGATCAGCACCGTGAGCGTGAAGAATACCTTCCGCGCCGCCGTCCACGAATCGACCCGCCGCCCGCCCTGCCAGACCGCCGGCAGCGCCGCGATGGTGACCAGCGTCAGCGCCGCCGCCACCAGGGCCGAAGCCGAGGCGGTGATCACCAGCGGACCGGGCCAGCCGTACATGATCGCCTGGAGGTCCGACGCGTTCGCGGCGAACGCCAGGAAGAGCACGAGCGCCGCGAGCCACAGGCCGGCCTGGATGTTCTGCACCAGCGCCGCGCGCGACTGGATCTGGTTCTGCCGCAGTTCGCGCCGGTTGCGCAGCGCCAGGCCGATCAGGGTCGCCACCGCCGCGAGCGCGGTGAGCAGCGCCATGGCGGCCAGGGTCGTCGGCCGCTCGGTGAGCGGCGCGCGGATCAGCGTCTCGGTGTTGCTCCACGGCTGGAAGCTCGTGGCGCGGCCGTCCCGCACGTGGAACGCCACGCGCTCCTCGTCCTGGGCGGCGATGAAGCGGCCCTCGCCGACCGGGCCGTCGGGCACGAACGCCTTGCTCTCTCCGTTGCGGGTGATCAGGAGGCGGCCGCCGTTGGTGACCCTGACCTCGGCCCCGCCGGTCAGCAGGTCGACGAAGCCCTCCAGCCCGCCGTGCGCGCGCCGCGTGGTCAGGTAGCCGCCGCCGAAGGTGTCGGCGGCGTCGGCCAGCTCGCGCGTCCCCGCGCGCGGAAAGGTCGCCGGCGGGGCGTAGAAGTGGCGCACGATCGCCTCGGGCAGCGGCCCCGCCACCGCCCGGCCGGTCTCGGTGTTGGTCGCGACGAAGACGCCGAGGCCCAGGTCGGGGACGAGCGTCATGTTCGACATGAAGGCGATGGTCGCGCCCAGGTGGCCGTAGCCCTTGTGGTCGCCCGGCAGGTCCATGGTCATGAAGCCGTGGGCCCAGCCGTTGACCCCCGTCGGCATCCTGCGCATCGGGCTGCGGAACGCCTGCGCCGCCTTGGGGCCGAACACCGTGACGCCGTTCCAGGAGCCGTCGCCCAGCAGCATCAGCATGTAGCGGCTCATGTCGCCGGCGGTGGACGAGGCGGCGCCGGCCGGGGCGACCTGGCCGATGTACTCGTACTTGTCGGGCATGAAGCCGGCGTTGCGCCAGCCATAGCCCTGGGCGATGTCGGCGCGCAGGGGCTCCGGCATGGCGGCGGGCAGGCCGCGGCGCTCGTCGCGCGGCTCGCGGAAGGTGGTGTGCCGCATGCCGAGCGGCACGAAGATCGCCTCCTCGGCCTTGCGCTCGAAGCTCTTGCCCGAGCCGTAGACCGCGGCGGCGCCGGCCAGGGCCGCGCCGTAGTTCGAGTAGCTCGATATCCGCCCGGGCTCGCGCACGCGGTCGGGGCGTTCCTGGCGCAGGTAGAGGTCCAGCGGGCGGATCCGGCGCGGATCGCTCTCGAAAAGCTGGCCCAGCGCGCGGTCCTCGAAGCCCACCGTGTGGTCCATGAGGTTGGCGACCGTCACGCGGCTCGACTTGCCGGGCAGCCGCACCTTGTCGGGCAGGTAGAGGTTCACCGGGGCGTCGAGGCGCACGCGGCCGGCCTCGACCTCCCGCATCAGGAGGATCCAGGTGAAGGTCTTCGAGATCGAGCCGATGCGGAACAGGCTGCGGTCGGGATCGACGGGCTTGCGCGGGCTGAGGTTCGCGAAGCCGTAGCCCTTCTTCAGGATCACCTGGCCGTTCTGGACCACCGAGACCGAGGCGCCGGCCACATGTTCGCGGGCCATGGCGTCGGCCATCCAGCCGTCGACGAAGGCTTCCAGCTCGGCGGGATTCAAGGGCTGGCCGGTCGCGAGCCGCGCGCCGTTCGCCAGCCGCGGCAGGTTCGCCACCGTCGGCGCCGCGCCTGCGACGGCCGCCCGCGCCGGCGTCGCGGCCGGGGCGGTGGCCGACGCCGGCCGGGCAGGCGCCGCCTTCGGCCGGACCTGCGCATAGGGCAGCGGCGCCTTCGGCAGCGCGGCCTCCTGCGCCGTCGCGGCCGGCGCGATCATGAGCGCCAGCGTCGCCAGGACCGCCTTGCCGAGGCTGCGTATCAAGGGCCGACTCCACTGCGGGTGAATTTCGACCATATCACCTCGGTTGAGTCGCGAAGCCCGTCCCGCGCCGTGGCGCTCTCCGTGCGACGACTTGGCCACACCCCTCACGGGCGAGCACTCTGGCGCGCGTGGCCGAACGCGGTATTCTCAACCATGCCCCTTCGGGTGGAGGCCGGGATGCGTCTGAAGTCCGTGATCGTCGCCGCGACGGCGGCCGCTGCGCTGAGCGCGCCGGCCCAGGCCGCGCATTTCCAGAACGGCAGCTTCGAGAACGGTTTCGCCGGCTGGACCGTGAACGAGGACCAGACCTTCATCGTCGGGCAGGCCTATCACCGCGACGAGAACGGCGATCCCGACAACTGCCCCGGCGCGCCCGGCGCGGAGTCGCCGTGCCCCTACATGCCGACGGGCGGCGACTTCATGGGGCTGCTGCAGGCCAACGCCTCCAACGAGGCGGTGCTGCTCAGCCAGACGTTCACGACGGGCGCGGGCGGCGCGACCTTCCGGGGCGACGCCGCCTTCCTGGGCGAGGACTACCTGCCCTGGAACGACTCCGCCTTCGTACGGATCTACCGCGTGGGCGGCGGCGAGATCGCGACCTTCGCCGACGAGCCGGTCGTGCTGTTCTTCTCCAGCATCGCGATGACCGGCGACTGGGGCGCCACCGACTGGACGCACTTTTCGCTGCGGCTGGGGCCGGGCACGTATCGCGTCGAAGCGGGCGTGACCGACGTCAACGACGATCGCGAGCCCAGCATGCTGCTGGTCGACAACTTCTCGCTGACGCCCGAGCCCGCCACCTGGGCGCTGCTGATCGGCGGCTTCTTCGGCGCGGGCGCTGTGCTCCGCCGCCGCCGCGCGCGTCCGGCCTGGGACTGATCCACATTCGGCGTGACGGGATTCGATCTCCCTTCCTCCTCGATGGAGGAAGGACGGGGATGGACGTGTGCGCAGGGCCTTACCGGTGTGGCGGCGGAGACGCCGGCGTCTCTCGCGCGCACGATTTCGTTCAGCGGTCACACCACCACCCAACCCTCCTCCATCGAGCAGGGCCATCGCATATGGATTCGGGCGGCCGAAAGGCCGTCAGTCAAAACCGCAGAGATCGCGGAGATACGCGGAGGATTCCCGTGGATCCGCGAGCTTCTCTGCGCATCTCCGCGATCTCTGCGGTTCATGAATCGGGCGGACAAGCCGCCCACAAGCCATATGCGATTGCCCTCCTCCATCGAGGAGGAGGGCTGATGATTTCAACGCTCTGCGCAAACCTACGCGAGACCCTCGCCGGCCTCCATGTGGATCCGGCCTAGTTCGGTTTCGGCGCCGCTTCGAAGGCGTAGAGCGGCAGCATCGGGCGCAGTTCGGCGCCCACCCACACCTGCGGCTCGGACGGCGGGCTCATCTTCTCGGCGATCTCGCGCACGCGCACGCATTCGCGCGTGGCCGAGGCCAGGCCCGAGAAGTCCTTCGACTGGGGCATCGACGAGAGGAAGCAGTCGTCGAAGTAGGGGTACTTGTTGTCCTGGCCGCAGCCGAACGAGGTGCGGTCGGGCCGCGCGGCCGTGAGCACCATGCGGTTGGGCTTGGCCAGCGTGGGCACGAAGACGCCCGAGAAGCAGGCCGAGATCACCACGACGGTCGGCCGTTTGCCGCAGGCCTGGTCCAGCATCGAGGCCAGCATGCCGGGCCGCAGGATGCCCTGGTCGAGCTGCGCGCCCTGCGGCGCGCCGTGCGAGGTCATGTAGAACATGCAGCCACCCTGGGTGCGCCCGGCCAGGTCGACCATGGCGTCGTAGATGCCCTGCGGGTCCGACTTCTCGGGACGGGTGTCCTTGTAGCGTTCGGGGCGCACCGAGAACTGGCGGATGTTCTGCGGCTGGAAGCCGGCGCGGGCCAGCGCGTAGGTCACGTCGCGCCGGGCGTTGTCGAACGCCTCCGAGGGGCCGCCGTCATGGGCGTGCCAGTCGCCGGCGATCACCACGGCCGACCAGTCCGCAAAGGCCCCGGCCGCCTGCGCCGCGCCGGCCGCCGTCGCCAGCCACAGGCCGGCGAGCACGGCGCAGAGGCGGGCGGCCCGGCGGCGCATCACTTGTATCTGGCGAAGGGCGTCGGGATCGCCGTGCCGGTGGCCTTGGCCAGCGTGCGGCCCTCGGGGTCGAACAGCTCGCCCTCGGTGAACGCGACCTGGCGGCCCCACTTCACGACCTTGCCGACGCCGCGGATCTTCCCGGGCTGGCCCGGCCGGAAGAAGGTGGTCTTCATCTCCAGCGTCGGCGCGACCGCCGTCATGCCCGAGGCGACCATGCAGGCCACGCTCATGGCCTCGTCCAGCATGGCGCAGAGATAGCCGCCCTGGATCTGCTTCATGGGGTTGAGCAGGAGCTCGGCCTTGGCGTCGAACTCGACCTCGACCGATTTGTCGGCCTGGCTGACCGAGACCATCCGGAAACCCAGCGTCTGCGAGCCGGTGGGCTGGTTCTTGGTGCGCAGGAACCGCGCGAGGATCGCCTCGTCCGTCAGGGCTTCGGGCTCACTGGCGACGTCGGTCATGCGGGCTATTTCTTCCGGAACTGATCGAGGGAGACGACCGTCGCCTCACCCTTGGGTGCGGCCTCGTCGGCCTTGGCCTCGGCGGCGTCCTTGGCCGCGGGGACGGCGGCCTTGGCCTCCGCCGGCGCGGCGGGGGGCGGTTCGAACTGCAACAGGAACTGCACCGACGGATCGTAGAAGCGGGTGATCGCGGCGTAGGGGATCGAGAGCCGCTTGGGCTGGCCGCCGAACTGCAGGGTCACCGAGAAGAAGGTCTCGCCGGGCGCGAGGTCCCAGTACTGGTGCTGCAGGACGATGGTCATCTCGTCCGGGTACTTGCCCAGGAGGTCCTGCGGGCCCGAGACCCCGGCCGCATCGGTCTTGAAGGTGATGTAGAAGTGGTGCGAGCCGGGCAGCCCCTCGGGCGCGGCGGCGCGCTTCAGCGCAGCCTTGGCGACGCCCCGGAGCGCGTCCTGCGCCAGGGCCTCGTAGTTCATCAGATCCTGGACCGGCGGATCCTGCGCCATACGCACTCCAAAGCGAACCGACACACCGAAGGTAGCGTGTGCCGGTGTCTGTGCAAGGGAGGAAGGACAGTGGGAGGCTTCTGTCGCCAGGCGCCTCCAAATCCTCACTTGGAGTCGGGAGGCGCGAATCCGGGCGGATAGGTGGGAGGCTTCTGTTGCCAGGCGCCTCCCGGGCCCCGCCTAAGGATCTGAACCCCTAGGGCTTGGTTCGGATGTTACCGGACCGCATTACGCAGCCAGGCGAACTTCCTCAGCGAAGTTATCGTTCGCATTTAGTTTAAGACCCGGAACGGTGGGTCAAGCCGAGAGAAAGCAACGCCTTTAGACGTCTGTCGATGCTGATCGGCCCCGCACTTTCCGGCGATAACCCGGAGGAAGGTTGGTGGAGCCGCCGGGAATCGCACCCGGGTCCAGTCCGCTTATTATGCGCGCGTTTATCTCCATAGTCGGGCGAACCCGACGCCTCGCATATAGGCGCTCGGACGTCGAAAAACAAACAACCCTTCCCTCCCCTTCATGGGGAGGGACAGCTCGCCGCAGGCGAGCAGGGTGGGGAAGCGAGGGCCGGAACGCCGGCGCCCAGGGATGAGCCAGTCCCCACCTCAGAGACCTGGCCCTCACTTCCCCACCCTGGCCGCTGGCGCGGCCCGCCCCTCCCCATGAAGGGGAGGGTAGGCGGTTCGCGAAGCGTGAACGGGGCTCCCGATTTCGTGGATCGCCACCCATCCTTCGCGGGCGGATTCACGGCCTTCCGGCGCCCGCCGGTAGGCTTGCGCCAGTCGTTCCGCAGGAGTTTTCCATGGGTAACCTGATCCACGCCGGCCGCGCCCTCGTGGGCGACCTGCTCCCCACCATCGCGTTCGCGGTGATGATCGCGCTGCATGTGGACGTGCGCCTCGCCACGGCGGTCGCGGCGGCGATCAGCGTGGCCCAGATCGCGATCTACGCCCTGGTGCTGAAGAAGCCCGTCGCGCCCCTGCAATGGGCCAGCCTGGGGCTGGTGCTGGTGTTCGGCGCGGCCGGCATCCTCACCAACGACGCCCGCTTCCTGATGGCCAAGCCCACGCTGGTCTACGCGATCGTGGGCGTCGTGATGCTGAAGAAGGGCTGGATGCTCCGCTACCTGCCGCCGGTCGCGCAGGAGCACGGCCGGGGCGCCCAGATCGTCTTCGGCTACGTCTGGGCCGGCCTGATGTTCGCGACGGCGGCGGCCAACCTGGTGGTCGCGGTCTGGTTCCAGGCCTGGTGGCCGGCGTTCCTGGCCGTCGTCCCGACCGCCTCGAAGATCGTGCTGTTCGCCATCCACTTCGCGACCGTGCGGGCGATCTCGATCCGCAACCTCAAGGCGGCGGAGACGCAGGCCCAGGCAGAGACTCAGGCGCAGGCGGCGTAGTCCCGCTCGAGGGCGTCCCGGCCTCGTTCTCGGCCGGCGGCGCGCCCTCCTGGCCCGGCGGCGGCTGGCGTGCGTCCGGGTTGGGCGTCAGGCGGCCGTTCGAGGCCAGCAGGTCGCGGTAGGCGCTTCGGGCGCCCGCGAAGCTCGCGCCGCCGCGGAACAGCACGTCGAAGCGCGGGTCGTGGCCCAGCGCCGCGGCCAGCACCGGCTCCAGCACGTCGGCCGCCTCGCCCACCTCGGCGGGGTCGCAGGCGCGGTGCAGGGTGGTCGAGCGGCCGGGCGTCACCAGCGTGATGTCGTAGGCGGTGCCCTCGACGCAGACCGCCTCGGCCGCGCCCGCCTCCACGACCCGCACGTCGCGCGGCGAGGCCCAGACCGGCACGGTCTTCAGCGCCTGGAACCGCGCCGCCGAGCCCGGCGGCAGGCGCCGGTCGAAGCCCATCCGCCGGCCGATCCCCGCCTCGCAGCAGGCGAGGCCCGCGCGGGCCTGCACGAACACGTCGCCGTCCGAGCGGACCGTCACCCGCGTCACCGTCTGGCGCACGCTGTTGGAGGGCCGCGTCCAGACCTCCAGGATCATCTCGTCGCCGCGGACGAGCTGCCATTGGAGCGGCATCAGGCCCCACAGGCGGTAGGTGGACGCCTCGACGCCGTTGTCGGGCTTCACGAGCTGCTCGACGCTGCGGATGCGCCGCCCGCCCAGCGGGTCGGCCTCCTCGGGGACCTTCGGGCGCTTGTCGTCCCACCAGCCCTCGGGTTCGGGCGCGGGATAGGGCCAGGCCTCGACCTCGGTGATCGGCGCGCCTTCAGGCGGGCCTGCGACCCGCTTCTTGCCTAGGAGCTGGGCTTGGGCGGGCAGAGCGACGGCCGCCGCCAGGGCCAGGGTGATCAGGCGCGCAGACACGGAGGAAAAGAGCCACGTCCCCACGGCGGTTCCGTGGCGCCGGCCCCGCAGGGGCAGAGCTTGCGCGATACTCCATCCATCCCCGTCATCCCGCGGCTTGTCCGCGGGACCCATGAACGCCGGGGCGGGAGACAGGGCGCAGGCGGCGACGCCGCGGGTCACCACGCTCTCCCGTGTCCATGGGTCCCGCGGACAAGCCGCGGGATGACGAGTGAGGGGGAGGGAGGTCTGCTCTTCCCTGCGCCGTCCGGCCGCAGGCCGTTGCGGAGCGTCCAGGTCCCTGACGGCCTCCGGCTAGAACACCTCGACGCCTCGCGAGAGCGACAGCACGCCGGTGCGCGAGACCTCGACCAGGCCCAGCGGCCGCATCAGGTCCACGAACTTGTCGACCTTGGTGGAGGCGCCCGTCAGCTCGAAGACGAAGCTCTCGTGGGTGGTGTCGATCACCTTGGCCCGGAAGATGTCGGCGACGCGCAGCGCCTCGACCCGCTCCGTCCCCGTGCCGCGGACCTTCACCAGCGCCAGCTCGCGCTCGATGCCGTTGGGGTCGCGCGTCACGTCCTGGACGTGCCGGGTGGAGACCATCTTCTGAAGCTGCGCCTCGATCTGCGAGAGCACCTGCGGCGTGCCGCGCGTGACGATGGTGATGCGGCTGGTGTGGGCGTTGCCGTCGGTCTCCGCGACCGTCAGGCTGTCGATGTTGTAGCCGCGCGCCGCGAAGAGCCCGACCACGCGGTGCAGCACGCCGGGCTCGTTGTCCACCAGCACCGCGAACGTCGCGCGGCTCTCCTCCTGCTCCTTGTGGGCGAGGTCGTAGACGGAGGCGGGCTGCTGGTCGGTCATGGTCGGCGAAGTCCCCGGCGAGTCCGGGGTCAGGTGTCACAGGATGGCCGCGCCCGCAACCGCCGGGCTAAGCTCGGCCCAACGGGAGGAACGCCATGGACCTGAACCTTCGCGGGCGGACGGTGCTGATCACGGGCGCGTCCAGGGGGATCGGCGCGGCGGCGGCCGAGGCGTTCGCGGAGGAGGGGTGCGACCTGATCCTCGCGGCGCGGTCCGGCGAGGCGCTGGAGGCGCTGTGCGAGCGGCTGCGCGGACAGCACCAGATCCAGGCCCGCGCCGTCCCCACCGACATCCGCGATCCGGATCAGCTCAAGGCGCTGGCCGAGGCGGGCAAGGATGTCGACGTCCTGGTCAACAACGCCGGAGACATCCCGGGCGGCGCGCTGGACGCCGTCGACGAGGAGCGCTGGCGGCACGCCTGGGAGCTGAAGGTGTTCGGCTACATCAACCTCACGCGGGCCATCTACGCGCACATGAAGGCCCGCGGCTCGGGCGTGATCATCAACGACATCGGCGCGGCGGGCGAGCGCATGGACGCGGGCTATATCGCGGGCTCCACCGGCAACGCGGCGCTCTACGCCTTCACCCGCGCGCTGGGCGGCAGGTCGCTGCGCGACGGGATCCGCGTGGTGGGCGTGAGCCCGGGCCCGGTCGAGACCGACCGCATCGTCACGCTGATGAAGGCGGCCGCGGGGCGGCGCTTCAACGACGAGGGCCGCTACCGCGAGCTCATGGCCAACTACCCGCTGGGCCGCCCCGCCAGGCCGCGCGAGATCGCCGACCTGATGGCGTTCCTGGCCTCCGACCGCAGCGCCTACACGACCGGCGTGGTCTTCACGGTGGACGGCGGGATCAGCGCCAGCCCCGGATAGCGCGATACGTGATCGTGGTTCCGCAGCCACACCCGGCGGCCAAGGTTGGTTGCGGGCGAAACTATCGCTTCCCGGCGGGGCGGGGCGGGTGTATCCGCGCCGGCCTCGAAGGAGAGGCCCGTGTTCAACCGTCCTATCACCAAGCCGCTCGCCAGCGCCTGCGACCGCCAGGTCGAGGGTATGAGCGCGTGCGCGTGGGAGGTCGGTTCGGCTTAGGTCTCGGCATATTCGAGGCTTGTACGAAGAACCCCTCCCGGCCCGGCCGCGGAGGGGTTCTTCGTTTCGGAAGTACGCTTCGCCCGCCGCGGGGGGCCGGGAGGAACGCAGAAGTTCCAGGAGAGTGTCCGATGAGCGGATTTGAAGTGATCGAAAGCGATGCGGGGCTGATCAAGGCGTGGACGCGCGGCGTCCAGGTCGAGGACAGCGCCAAGGCGCAGCTCAAGAACGTCGCCGGCCTGCCGTTCATCCACAAGCACATCGCGGTGATGCCGGACGTGCATTGGGGAATGGGCGCGACCGTGGGATCGGTGATCCCGACCGTCGGGGCCATCATCCCGGCCGCCGTGGGCGTGGATATCGGTTGCGGGATGATGGCGGTGAAGACCTCCATCCGCGCCGGGCACCTGCCGGACTCGCTCGCCGCCCTGCGGAGCGCGATCGAGGCGGCCGTGCCGCACGGGCGGACCGACAACGGCGGACGCAACGACGTCGGCGCCCACCAGGGCGACCCGCCGGCGCTCGCCGTCGCGAAGTGGGCCGAGCTCGAGGATGGCTACAAGGCCATCGTCGAGCGGGACGCCAAGGCCGCGCACCCGCGGGGCCTCGGCCACCTCGGGACGCTCGGGACCGGCAACCACTTCATCGAGCTCTGCCTCGATGAGGATGGCGCGCTGTGGGTGATGCTGCACTCCGGGTCGCGGGGCGTGGGCAACCGCTTCGGGTCGTACTTCGTCGAACGGGCGAAGCGGGACATGGAGCGGTGGTTCATCCGCCTGCCGGACAGGGACCTGGCCTACTTCCCGGAAGGGTCGGAAGGCTTCGTGTCCTACATCCGGGCGGTGAGCTGGGCGCAGAAGTACGCGCTGGCGAACCGTGAGGTGATGATGGACCAGGTGCTGACCGTGCTGCGCGACGTGTTCCCGGACCTGGCGACCACGGACGTGGCGGTGAACTGCCACCACAACTACGTCACCCAGGAGCGGCACTTCGGCAAGGACGTCTGGCTGACCCGGAAGGGCGCGGTGCGGGCGGGCCTCGGCGAGCTCGGGATCATCCCGGGGTCGATGGGGGCGCGGTCCTACATCGTGCGCGGGAAGGGGAACCCGGAGTCGTTCTGCACCTGCTCGCACGGCGCCGGCCGGGCCATGTCCCGGGCGGAAGCCAAGCGGCGGTTCACGCTCGACGACCACGTGGCCGCGACCGCGGGCGTCGAATGCCGGAAGGACGCGGACGTGATCGACGAAACGCCGATGGCCTACAAGGACATCGACGCGGTGATGGCGGCGCAAGCCGACCTGGTCGAGATCGTCCACACCCTGCGGCAGGTCGTCTGCGTGAAGGGGTAGGGTAGGGCGCGTTGAAGCTATCTGTTGCGTAATGCAACTTCATGGGCTGTCAGCGCGTCCTCTCCGCTCACCCGGTTGGACGCGGCGGCGACGCTGGCGTCCGTCATCCCAGGCGACGTTCGGGTCTTCACCTTCTCCGAGCAGGTGGTGGAAGTCCCGGCGCGCCGGGGCATGGTCGGGGTGGACGCGGTCGTCCGGTCGCAGCCGCACAGCGGTACGTGGCTGGGCAAGGCCGTCGAGCAGGTGAACCGCCTGCCGCACGACCGGCTGATCGTCATCACCGACGAGCAGTCGCACGACAAGGTTCCGGATCCGAAGGCGTCGAAGGCCTACATGGTCAACGTCGCCAGCGCCCGGAACGGTGTGGGCTACGGCAAGTGGACCCACATCGACGGCTTCTACGAGGCCGTGCTGACCTACATCCGCGAGTCCGAAGGACTCGTGCCACAAGGCCAGGCATGACGGCTGAAGAGCTCCGTCGCGCGGCGATCCTTCTCTTCGGCGAGCGGGGCTGGATGTCCCGTCTCGCCGAAGGGTTGGACGTCGACCGCTCGACCGTCTCCAGATGGTTCGCGGGCCTGCCGATACCCGGCCCCGTCGCGGCGGCGATCCAAAGCTGGCTGCTCCTCTACAAGATCACCGGCCAGAGGCCCGATCACCTGAACGTCCAGGCCGTCCGCCGGCCCGAGCCCTGAAGCTCCGGCGTGGCCGCCCGGCCACAGGCCTTAACGAAGTCGAGGCGCCGCCAAGCTCGGCCTTGCGCCCGAACGCCGGTCCATGAGAGACGGCCGGCCTCTTCCACAGGGGCATCCGAATGCCGACGCAAAATCACACGCAGACGAAGGACCGCCAGCCGGCGTCCTCGCGCGTGCGCGTCGCCACGGAACCGGGCGCGCGCATCCCACGCCGCTAGCCTGCCGCGCTCCCGAGGGACTGCGGCGCATCCCTCTGGAGCTGACCATGCTCAAGCTGATCCCGGGCCTCGCCCTGGTCCCGGCGCGGACCGAGCCGAGCGCCCTCCTGAAGTTCGTGGCCGGCGAATTCGCCCACGCCGTGGCCAAGGTCTGGCCCGAACCGCACACCGCGTTTCTGACCGCGCCGACGGCGCGGCGCCATCTCGCGTGCCTGGCGCTTGCCACCGGGCGCGACCTCGCGATGGTCGCCGACGCGGTGCTGGCCGGTCGGCTGCGCAACGGCGTCCGGCTCGTGCTGGGCGGCAATCCGCCGGGCCTCGAGCGGGCGTTGGCGCGCCTGGGCGAAACGGCGTGCCCGGCGGTGGTCTACCGCCGACTGCTGGTCCTGCTGGGTGAGCCTGCCGCGGCGAAGACGCTGCGCCACGCCGAGACCATCGACGTGGCGGCCATCGCGCGGCTGGCGCTCCTGCCGCCGCAGATGGGCGCGGCGCTGGGGCTCGCGCAACGGCTGACCGACGACGGTGCGGCCGCCGTAGCCGAGGCGCAGGGCGCCATCGCCTGTCGCTCGGGCGCGGCGGTGGCCGACGCGGCGGCGCTCCGCTGGGCTCAGCTGGAGACCGAGGCGGCGCTGTTCGAAGCGGTGGTCGAGGACCTCTACCCCGAACCGCCGGCGCCGCCGTTCGCGGCGACCGAGCGTCTCAAGCCGCTGGCCACCAAGGCGGCGATGCGCGAGGCGGCCAGCCGCTACGGGAACTGCCTGGCCGGCCGTGTCTCGCACGCGGTAGCCGGCGGGGCGGCCTACTACGAGTGGATGGGCGCTGACGGCGCCGTCGTGGAGATCAGCCGCGACGCCATCTTCGGCTGGCGGCTGGAGGAGGCGAAGGGGCCGAAGAACGCGGCGCTCGACAAGGAGACCCGCGCCGAGCTGGTCGCAGACCTGACCGCCGTCGGCGTCTATGTCGGTCGCAGCGGCTGGCAACTGGAGCGCGCCCTGTCTTCGGACGTGGGACGATCCTGGCGGCTCCCTACCGTCGCCGAAGACCTCGCCGACGTGTTTGGCGACTGATCGGGCGCCGCCCCGCTGAAGCGAACGCCGTCGCACTTCGGTGCGGCGGCGTCTTGCTGCTGACAGGATGCTGTCACCAGCCCCCGCTAGAGTGTCCTCATCACCCCAGGAGGAACCCATGAGCGAAGTCCAGGACCGCCCCACCGTCGCCGATGTCGCCGCCGACCTGGTGGCCATGTGGAAGGCCGGCGAGTTCGACGCGTCCGGCGAGAAATACTGGGCCGCCGACGTGGTCAGCTACGAGAACGCCCCGCCCGGCGCCGACATGGCCGAGATCCGCGGCGTCGAGGGCGTCCGCGCCAAGGGCGAGTGGTGGAACGCCAACCACGAGGTCCACGGCGTCGAGGTCGAGGGGCCCTTCATCAACGGCGACCAGTTCGCCGTGCGCTTCAAGATGGACATCACGCCCAAGGGCGGCGAGCGGACGACGTTGGACGAGATCGCCGTCTACGCGATCCGCGACGGCAAGATCGCCGAGGAGCGGTTCTTCTACTGAGCCCGAGCTTGCAAGCGGGACCCTTGCCAAGCGGGGCCCCTTGCCAAGCGGGGAGTGGCCGCCAACATGGCGGCCATGTCCTCGCTGCGCATGCCGCAATCGCTCGTCGCCCGGCTCAAGGTCGAGACCGGCGAGGCGGTGCTGCGCTACGAGCTGCTGGAGGAGCAGGCTCATTCGCTGGGCCGCGCGGGCCGCAAGGTCGAGGCGGCGCTCGCCGCGCTGCGCGAGCATCCGGGCGGCGAGGGGCGGCAAGCCGTGCTGAAGGCCGCGGCCGATGCGGTCTGGGGCTTCCTGGTCCAGCGCGAGATCATGGGCCTGCGCGACCGCAGCGCGGTCGTCGCGCAGTACGGCATCCCCCGCGAGGTGCTGGCCCGCCTCGGCGCACGCTGAGGCTCGGCGCCCCTGCGGAAGGCCTGCTAGAACCGGCCCCACGAGGGGAGACAACGACCATGGCCATCACGCTCTACGACGCCTCCGTGCGTACGTTCCTGCAGATCCTGCCGGCGGTGGCCGGCTACCTGGAAAAGGCCCGCGCGCATGCGGTGGAGGCCGGCAGGAATCCGGAAGACCTGGTCGAGGCCCGCCTCTGCGACGACCAGTGGCCGCTGCGCAGCCAGGTGATCGCCACCGTCCATCACGCCCGGGGCGCGATCGCGGGCGTGAAGGCCGGCGTGTTCCGCCCGCCGCTGTGGGACGCCAAGCTCGACTACGCCGGCCTGCAGAAGGAGGTGGCCGACGCCATCGCCGAGCTTTCGGCGCTGACGCCCGACGAGGTGAACGCGCTGGAGGACAAGGACCTGGTCTTCGAGCTGGGCCCGCGCCAGATGCCGTTCCGCGGCGGCGACTTCCTGCTGTCGTTCTCGCTGCCCAACTTCTACTTCCACGCCACGACCGGGTACGACGTGCTCCGCGCGCAGGGCGCGCCGCTCGGCAAGCGCGACTTCATGGGCGCGCCGCGCATCAAGGCCTGAAGGCGCGGTTCAAATAAGCGGGAGCATTCGCCGCTTCGGCGCCACGGTGGTATGGTCGGCTCAGGTGATCATCGAGAGCCAAGGAGGCGGCATGTCCGCACTCAGACTGCCTCAGCACCTCGCCGAACCTGCCCATGTCGACAGCGGCGAGGCCCACCTGAAGTTCGACCTGCTGGAAGAGATCGACTGCGCCGTCGGCCACACCGAGCGTGACGTCGAGCAGAGCCTGCGGGCGCTGCGCGACTTCGACGTCCGCGGCGGCGCGCGCGCCGAGCGCCAGCCGCTCCTGGACGCCGCGGCGGAGGCCGTCTGGAGTCTCGTGGTGCAGCATGAGGCGTGCGACCTGACCGACCACCACACGCTGGTCGAGCGGTACCGCATCCCGGGCGAGGTGATGGCCCGCATCGGGTCGTCGCGCTAGGGCCAATCCACATTCAGCGCGTGCTCCAGCGGCCCTTCGCCCCGTGCGGAGGAAGGGCTTGCCCCGCTGGCGCGTCAGCGCCGCGAATTCGACACCAAGCCCACCAAGGTCACGAAGAGGTTGGCGTCGCCCTTGGCGCCCTTGGTGGCCTTGGTGGTTCGAAACGACAGCGCCTGCGGCGCGCAGAGAGCCGCCGGCTCAGGTGACGGCCGCGACCGTCGCGCCGAGCACGCGCACGAGATCGGCCGGCGCGAGCCGCGCCTGCAGGCCCCGCTGGCCGGCGTTCACGAACGCCTCGCGGAGCGCCGCGGCGTCGGCGTCGATCACCGTCGGGACCTGGCGCTTCTGGCCGAAGGGGCTGACGCCGCCGACGCGGTAGCCGGTCATGCGCTCGGCGTCGGCCGGCTTCATCATCTCGGCCGACTTGGCGTCCAGCGCGGCCGCCAGCTTCTTCATCGTCACCTCCCGGTCGGACGCCAGCACCACGCAGGCGGGCCTGCCGTCGGCGCGGACCATCAGGGTCTTCAGCACCTCGCCCGCCGGGACGCCCAGCGCCTCGGCCGCCTGCAGCCCCACGCGCTCGGCGCCCGGGTCATAGTCGTAGCTCGCCAAGGCGTAGGCGACGCCAGCGCGGTCGAGGGCGAGTGTGGCGGGCGTCGTTCGGCTCATCGGGAAATCGCGAAGCGTCGGTTGGACCCGAACGGCCTCTGTCGAGTATCGTACAGAGGCAGGGCTCGCGGGTCCCTATCCTACGGCCCGGGACGCCGCGATAAGATTCGAGATGATCAGCGACACGCACCGTCGCCTACGCGACGCGACCCATGCCCACCATGTCCGGCTGGAGACCCGGATCGACATCCTGAACCGGATCGCGACGGCTGAGGGCCGGCGCGAGTTGGTGGGCCGGTTCCACGCGCTGCACGCCGCGGCCGAACACGCCCTGGCGCCGTTCCTCGCGGGAATCGACGGCTTGGACTTCGACGCGCGCCGCCGCTCGGCGCGGCTGGCGGGCGACCTCGCCGACCTGGGAACCGCGCCGGGCGCGCCGTCGGCGCCGATCGTCGTGCGCGGCGTCGCCGAGGCGCTGGGCCTGATGTACGTGCTGGAGGGCTCGACCCTCGGCGGGCGGGTGATCCGGAAGCACGTGGAGAGCCGCGGCGGCGACATGCGGGGCCTGAGCTTCCTCGATCCGTACGGCGCGGACGCGGGCGAGCGCTGGCGCGCCTTCCTGGGCGTCCTCGACGCCGAGGCCGACGTCGAGGGCCTGGTGGCGGGCGCGGTCGCGGGCTTCGACCACAGCGAGCGGCATCTGTGCGGGGGCTCGGCCGCATGACCGACCTGACCGCCGTCGACCTCGACGCCTGCGCGCGCGAGCCGATCCGGATCCCGGGCTCGATCCAGCCCCACGGCGCGATGCTGGTCGCCGACCGCACGACGCAGGAGATCCGCCACGCCGCCGGCGACGTGGCGCGGCTGCTGCGGCGCGGCGCCTGGATCGGCCGCACGCTGGGCGAGGTGCTGGGCGACCCGCTGGCCGAGCGCGTGGCGCAGGCCACCAGCTCGGGCGTCGGCGGCGGCTATGCCGGCCGGCTGTCGGCGGGGCGCGAGGCGTTCGACGTCTCGGCCGGTGTCGACGGCGAGTGGCTGATCGTCGAGATCGAGCCGGCGCTGGCGACGCCGCTGCCGGCCGTGCTGCTCCTGGCCCAACTGGAGGCCGCGGCGGCGGCGTTCGAACGGGCGCCGAACGTGAAGGCGCTGCTGGACCGCGCGGCCGTCGAGTTCCGCCGGCTGACCGGCTTCGACCGGGTGATGATCTACCGCTTCCTCGACGACGACGCCGGGGCCGTGCTGGCCGAGGACCTCGCCGACGGCATGCCCGGCTTCATGAACCACCACTTCCCCGGCTCGGACATCCCCGCCCAGGCCCGCGCGCTCTACGTCCGCAACCTGGTGCGCGTGATCCCGGACGTGAGGTACACGCCCGCGCCCCTCCTGCCCGCGTGGACCGGCGCGCAGCCGCTGGACATGAGCGACTGCGCGCTGCGCTCGGTCTCGCCGGTCCACATGCAGTACCTGCGCAACATGGGCGTCGGCGCCTCGGCCTCGATGTCGGTGGTGAAGGACGGCGTGCTCTGGGGCCTGATCGCCTGCCATCACCGCACGCCGCGGCTGATGCCCTACGACATCCGCGCGGCGGCGCGCACGCTGGCCGGCGGCCTCGCGCGGCAGATCCGCGCCAAGGAGGACGCCGAGGCCTATCGCGAGCGGCTGCGCCTACGGGGCCTGGAGGACGAGCTCACCTCGCGGTTCGCGCGGGCCGGGGGCGTCGACGCCAATGTGGCCGCCGGGGTCGGCGAACTGCGCCGCATGCTGGACGCCGACGGCGTGGCGGCGATCCGCGGCGGCCAGTTGCACCAGGACGGCGCCTGCCCGCCGGCGGGCGAGATCCGGAAGCTGGCCGAATGGGTGCAGCGCCGCTCCGCCGACCCGGTCGCCACCGACCGCCTCTCCGAGCACTACGCCGCCGCCAAGCGGTTCACGGCCGAGGCCAGCGGGCTGCTGGGCCTGGTGGTCGCCGCCGACGAGCCGTTCCTGATCCTCTGGTTCCGCGCCGAGGAGCCCCAGGTGGTCAACTGGGCCGGCAATCCGCACAAGGCGGTGTCTCTTGCGCCGGGCGAGATGCTGACGCCGCGCGCCTCGTTCGAAGCCTGGCGCGAGGCGGTGCGCGGCCGCTCGCGCCGCTGGACGCTGGCCGAGATCGACGCGGCGGCCCGCCTGCGCGAGACGCTGCTGGAAGCCCGCGCCCACCGCCGGCAGATCGAGATGAACGCGCGGCTGACCGACGCCGTGGCCGAGAAGGACGGCCTGCTTCAGCAGAAGGAGATCCTGCTGAAGGAGGTGAACCACCGCATCCAGAACAGCCTGCAACTGGTCTCCAGCTTCCTGGGCCTGCAGTCGCGCGCCATGGGCGATCCGAAGCTGCACGAGGCGTTCGAGGAGGCGCGGCGGCGGCTCCAGGCCGTGGCGCTCGTGCATCGCCGCCTCTACCGGGCCGACCAGATCGAGGTGGTCGACATGGGCCGCTACCTCGAAGACCTGATCGGCGACATGAACTCGTCGATGGGCGCGGAGTGGGCCGGCAAGGTCAGCGTCGACGCCGCGCCCGTGCTGACGCCGACCGACCGCGCCGTCAGCCTGGGCCTCGTGGTCACCGAACTGGTCATCAACGCCAACAAGTACGCCTACGGCGGCGCGCCGGGGCCGATCGAGGTCGGCCTCGACGAGCACAACGACAGGCTCCGCGTGGTCGTCGCCGACCACGGCCGCGGCAAGCACGCGCCCGGCGAGGGCTTCGGCAGCCGGATGATGTCGGCCATGGTCCGCCAGCTCGGCGGCGAGCTCGCCTTCGCCGACAACCACCCGGGCCTGCGCGCCATCCTGACCTGCCCCGTGTCGATCCCGATGCGGCCGACGGAGTAGGCGAGCTCGGCCATTGCGCCTGCAACGCATTCGCATCTAGGCTGGCCGCGTCAGGAAGGGGACGCGTCATGGCCGCCCGCTTGCGCTTCTCGCACGTGCTGATCCGGGTCGACGACCTGAAGGCGGCGGTCGCCGACTACGCCGCGCTGGGGTTCACCTGCGTCTGGGGCAGCGCACCGGAGCGGGCGCACAACGCGCTGATCTACTTCGAGGACGGGCCGTTCCTGGAGCTGTTCAAGCCGCCGCCGGCCTCGGCCGCGGCCGAGCTCGCGCTCGCCGCCGTCATGGGCCGGCCGGCCGCGCGGCGCGTGCGGCGCTGGGGCGAAGCGCCCTGCGGCCTCGTCGAGTACGCCCTGGAGACCGACGACGCCGACCTGAAGGCCGTCCGCGCCGCCTCGAAGGCCGCCGGCGCCCCGCTGGGCCGCATCGTCGGCACGACCCGGACCCGGCCCGACGGGGTGAAGCTGGCCTGGCAGATGCTGACGCCCGCCGCCCTCGACCTGCCGTTCGCCATGGGCGCCTACACGCCGCCCGACACCCAGCCCGACGCCGTGCGCCGCCACGCCAACGGCGCGCGGCGTGTCGGCCGCATGGACCTCGCGCACCCCGATCCGGCCGATCTCGGACGGCGGCTGACCCTGCTGCTGGGCGAGGATCCCGCCGCGCAGGGCATCGCGATCGCGAAGGGCGCGGCCTACGCGATCGCGTCGCTGACGCTGGAAGGGCTCGCGGCCGACATCCCGCCCGCGGGCGCGCACGGGGCGGTGTTCCTGGCGGCTCAGTCCGGTGCTTCGCCGGAATAGGCCGGGCGGCCGTCTTCGATCGGGCACCATGCGGCTTTCGACGCCGCATGGATGTGGAATCCGACGGTGAGGCCTTCGCCGTCGCCGTCCAGCGTGCCGACCCGCAGCCGAACGGTCTGCGGCGCGGCGTCGCGCTGGCTGAAGATCGGGCTGCCGCAGGCGCCGCAGAATACGCGCCGCTTGCCGGGCGAGGCGCGGTGCTCCCGCAGGAGGTCCTCGCCCTGCAGCAGCCGGAAAGCCGCGCTGGCCACCGGCATGTTGGCCCCGAACGCCGAGCCCTGGGCCTTGCGGCACTCGCCGCAGTGGCAGAGCTGCACCGGCGCGAGCGGCCCCTCGACCTCGTAGCGCACGCCGCCGCAGAGACAGCCGCCGCTCCTGGGCATCAGACCAGCCGCTTGCCCGCGTCGTCGATGATGGCGCCCAGGTCGCGGGCCTCCTCGGCCATGATCATCTCGTTGTGCGCCTTGCCCGACGGGATCATGGGGAAGCAGTTCTCCTCCTTGGTCACGCGGCAGTCGAACAGCACCGGCTTCTTCACCGCGATCATCTCGCGGATCATGTCGTCCAGCTCGTCCGGATGCTCGGCGCGGAAGCCCACGCCGCCGTAGGCCTCGGCCATCTTCACGAAGTCGGGCATGGCCGCCGAGTACGAGTGCGAGTAGCGCTCGCCGTGCAGCAACTGCTGCCACTGGCGCACCATCCCCATCCACTCGTTGTTGAGGATGAAGATCTTGATGGGCAGGCCGTACTGCACGGCCGTCGACATCTCCTGCATGGTCATCTGCACCGAGGCGTCGCCGGCGATGTCGATGACCAGGCTGTCCGGGTGCGCCATCTGCACGCCCACGGCCGCGGGCAGGCCGTAGCCCATGGTGCCCAGGCCGCCCGAGGTCATCCAGCGGTTCGGCTGGTCGAAGTGGTAGAACTGGGCCGCCCACATCTGGTGCTGTCCGACCTCGGTGGTGATGTAGGTGTCGTGGTCCCGGGTGAGCGCGTAGAGGCGCTCGATCGCGTACTGCGGCTTGATCAGCTTCGAGTCGGGCCGATAGCGGAACGACTGGCGCGCCCGCCACGCCTCGATCTCGGTCCACCAGGCCTTCAGCGCCGGCTTGCTGGTTTCGAGGTTGCGGCTCTTCCAGGCGGCGATCATGTCCTCGAGCACGCTGGCCGCATCGCCCACGATGCCGACGTCGGCGCGGACGTTCTTGCCGATGGAGCTCGCGTCCACGTCGATGTGGATCTTCTTGGAGGTCGGCGCGAAGGCGTCCAGGCGGCCAGTGACGCGGTCGTCGAAGCGCGCGCCGATGGCCACCATCACGTCGCAGTCGTGCATGGCGTTGTTGGCCTCGAAGCTGCCGTGCATGCCCACCATGCCCAGCCACTGCGGGTTGGAGGCCGGGAAGGCGCCCAGGCCCATCAGCGTCGAGGTGACGGGCGCGCCCGTCAGTTCCGCCAGCTCGCGCAGCAGCAGCGAGGCTTTCGGGCCGGAATTGATGACGCCGCCGCCGGTATAGAGGATCGGCTTCTTCGCCCGGGCGATCAGGGCCACCGCCTCGGCGATCTTGCCGGCGTCGCCCTTCACGCGCGGGGCGTAGTTGTGGCTGTGCTTGACCTCGGTCGGGCCCTGGTAGGTCCCCTTGCCGAACTGCACGTCCTTCGGGATGTCGATGACCACGGGGCCGGGGCGGCCGGAGGTGGCGATGTGGAACGCCTCGTGGATGATCCGCGGCAGGTCGGCCACATCCTTCACCAGGTAGTTGTGCTTGGTGCAGGGCCGGGTGATCCCGATGGTGTCGCACTCCTGGAAGGCGTCGGTGCCGATCAGGTGGGTGGCGACCTGGCCGGTGATGACGACCATCGGGATCGAGTCCATCAGCGCGTCGACGATGCCCGTTACCGCATTCGTGGCGCCGGGGCCGGACGTCACCAGGACCACGCCCGGCTTGCCGGTCGAGCGGGCATAGCCCTCGGCGGCGTGGGTCGCGCCCTGCTCGTGGCGGACCAGCACGTGCTGCAGCCGCGGCTCGGCGAAGAGGGCGTCGTAGATCGGCAGCACCGCGCCGCCCGGATAGCCGAAGAGCACCTCGACGCCCTGATCGATGAGGGCGCGGACCACGATCTCGGCGCCCGAGAGGGTGGTGGCTTCAGCTTCGATCGTCGTCTGGTGGGCGGTCATGTGAGGGCCTGGGTCTTGGGTTCAGGGCAATAAAAAAGGCCCGCGAGGGGGCCTGGGCAAGCGACCGGTCGGTCCTGACGGCTACGTCAGTCCGCTACGGTCGCCCTACGAGTACGAGAATGGTGCGCACGAGATTTCCCGCGGTTGATCGGATCGGGCATGTCGCATGCCGCGCCCGGGGCGTCAAGGCGGGTTCAGCGCAAGAAACTGCCTCCATTGGTCGCGGGGATCGGACGCGGTGATGCGCGGCCAGTCGCCCATCTGCCCGCGCATCCAGGTCGCCTGGCGCTTGGCGTAGCGGCGAGTCTCCTGCTGGGCGGCGGCGACCGCGGCCTCCAGGGACGTCTCGCCGGCGAGGTGCGCGGCCAGTTCGCGGACGCCCACGGCCTTCATGGCGGGCAGGTTCGGGTCGAGGCTCCGGGCCATCAGCGCGCGCACCTCGTCCAGCGCGCCGGCGGCGATCATGGCGTGCAGGCGCGCGTCGCAGCGGGCGTAGAGGTCGGCGCGCGGCGGCTCCAGGGCAAGCGCGGTGAAGCTGCCGGGCGCGAGCGCGGGCCTGCCGGTGGCCTGCCAGTCGGTGAGCGGCGTGCCGGTGGCGGCGTAGACCTCCCAGGCGCGGATGAGCCGCTGCCGGTCGCCGGGCGCGATGCGCGCCGCCGCGGCGGGATCGGCCTTGGCGAGCCGCGCGCGGAAGGCGTCTTCACCCATCGCCTCGAACTCGGCCCCCGTTGCGCGGCGCAGGTCCGCCGCGATGGACGGCATCTCGGCCAGCCCCTGGGTCAGCGCCCGGAAGTAGAGGCCCGTGCCGCCCACCACGATCGCGTCGCGGCCGCGCGCGGCGATCCCGTCCAGCGCCTCGGTCGCCGCCCGCAGCCAGCGGCCCACCGACCAGCCGTCGGCGGGATCGACCGCGCCGAACAGGTGGTGCGGCGCCCGCGCGGCCTCTTCCGGCGACGGCCCGGCCGTCAGCACGCGCAGGCCGGCGTAGAGCTGCATGGAGTCGGCGCCCACGATCTCGCCGCCCGTCGCTTCGGCCAGCGTGAGCGCCAGGGCCGACTTGCCGCTTGCGGTGGGCCCAGCGATCAGCCAGATGCGGCCGGTCATGGAACTCGTCCTCACCCTCGTCAGCCCCGACGACGCCACCGCGCGCACCGCCGCCGAACGCGCGCGGCAAGCGCTCGCAGCCGCGGGCGCGGCCGTCAAGGCCGCGAAGCCGCTGGGCGAGGGCGCCTACGACCTGCCGCTGATCGGCGACCGCGAGGCGGCGCTCGCCGTGGTGGCTACCGAGCTCGACGGCCTGCCGGTCGACGCCTGCGTCCAGGCCGCCGCCGACCGGAAGAAGCGGCTGCTCATCGCCGACATGGACTCCACCATCATCAACGTCGAGTGCATCGACGAGCTGGCCGACTTCGCGGGGGTGAAGGATCGGGTCTCCGAAATCACGGAGCGCGCCATGCGCGGCGAGCTAGATTTTGAGGCCGCGCTTCGCGAACGCGTCGCCATGCTGAAGGGCTTGCCGGTGGCCGACCTCCAGCGAGCCTACGACGAGCGGGTGCGACTCAATCCTGGGGCCCGAACGCTTGTGCAGACCATGAGGAGCCATGCTCGCTGCCTTCTGGTCTCCGGCGGCTTTACCTTTTTCACGCAGCGAGCGGCCGCCGCGGCGGGCTTTCACGAGAACAGAGGAAACACTCTGGGTATCGTGGGCGACCGTCTCGATGGCACCGTGTGGGACACGATCATTGGCCGAGAGGCAAAGCTCGCTAGCCTGAACGCGGCGATGCGGGTCGGGGGCCTGCTTCCCCAAGACACTATGGCCGTCGGCGACGGCGCCAACGACCTCGCTATGATCCAGGCTGCGGGCCTCGGCGTCGCCTATCGCGCCAAGCCCATCGTGGCGGCCCAGGCGCACGCGAAGGTCGACCACGCCGACCTGACCGCGCTTCTCTACTTCCAGGGCTACACGGCCGAAGAGTTCGTGCGGGACTGACGAACTGTCCTCCTGTCATCCCGGTTTTGGCCGAAGGCCAAAGACCGGGACCCAACCGTCAGGTGATCGGATGTCTGGAGAGCGGCCCCACCGATCGGGGCCACGCCCATCCTCAGAGCACCGGAAGGTTGGGTCCCGGTCTTCGCCTGGCGGCGAAACCGGGATGACACTCGGGGGTAGGGCGGCGCCCGCGCGCGGGCAGGCCCGTACCCACGGCCCTCCGATTCAGCTACAGCGCGCCATGGCTCTCCCGCGCCCTGTCAAAGCCGTCGTGTTCGACATGGACGGCCTGCTCGTCGACACCGAGGTCGTGGTGTTCCGCGCCATGCAGCGGGCGGCGGAGCGTATCGGCGCGGAGATGCCGTTCGAGACCTTCAAGCGGATGGTGGGGCTGCAGCATGCCGCCAGCGACCTGATCCTGGTCGACCATTTCGGCGCGGGCTTCGATCTCGATGCCTGGTCCGCCGTCGTGAGCACGCACTTCCGGGAGGAGCTGGCGGCCGGGATCGCGCTCAAGGCCGGCGCGGTCGAGATCCTCGACGCCCTGGACGCCGTCGGCCTGCCGCGCGCCATCGCCACCTCGTCGAGCCTGGAGAGCGTGCAGGCGAGCCTCGGGCCGCACAGCCTGATCGACCGCTTCCACGCCCTGATCACCCGCGACGTCCAGACCAACGGAAAGCCGCATCCCGAGCCGTTCCTGAAGGCCGCCGCGGCGCTGGGCGTCGACCCCGCCGACTGCCTCGCCCTGGAGGACAGCCACAACGGCGTCCGCGCGGCGTCGGCCGCCGGCATGATGACGGTCATGGTGCCCGACATGCTGGACCCGACCGAAGAGATGGAAACCCTCTGCGTCCGCATCGCCCGCGACCTGCACGAGGTGCGCGGCTGGCTGGCGCTCTAGACCGCCTCGTTCAGGCGGGCCTTGGCGGCGGCGACGGCCTCGCGGCGGCACTTCCAGGCGCGGCCCTCGGCGCCCGGCAGCAGCGGCGTGCGGATCTGGGCGCACATCCCGCGGCTGGCGGCGTCGAGGCGCTTCAGCATCGCCTTGCCGCCCGCGTCGCTGCCGAGATCGAGGCCGGCGAGGGGCACGGGCGTCATGAGATAGCTGCGCGGCTGAGCGGCCGCGGGCGCGGCGACCAGAGCCGACCCGACCAGGGCCGACGCGGCGAGCATCCAGGGCAGGCGGCGCATCGGAAGTCCTCCCAGCCGACTACGCGCGTAAGACATCCCTGATTGTTGCGACTCCGCCATGGCCGTCAAGGGGCCATGGCGACGCTTCGGGGCCCGGGTCAGCGGCGCGCGGCCGCCCCGCCCGTCGGCCCGCGTTCGAAGTAGCGGAAGAAGGCGCTGTCGGGCGACAGGACCAGCGTCGTGTCGCCATTGGCCAGGCTCGCCTCGTAGGCCTGCATCGAGCGGAAGAAGGCCGCGAAGCTCGGGTCCTTGCCGAAGCTCTGCGCGAAGATGCGCGTCCGCTGGCTGTCGCCCTCGCCGGTGATCTGGCCGGACTGCTCGCGGGCGGTGGCCAGTGTGATCGCCACCTCCTTGTCGGCCTGGGCGATGATCTCGCGCTTGGCCTGTTCGCCCTCGGCGCGGAGCTGTGCGGCCACCTGCTGGCGCGAGGTGACCATGCGGCGGAAGATGCGGTCGCGGTTCTGGGTGGGCAGGTCGACGCGGCGGATCCGCAGGTCCACGACCTCGATCCCCATTTCCGAGAGCTTGGCGCGGTGGGCGACGTCGGCCTTGGCGATCTGCATCAACTGGGCGCGGCGGCCCGAGATGATGTCGGTGGTCGTGGCCGAGCCCAGGACCTGGCGCAGGGACGAGTTCACCAGGCGCTCGATCCGGTCGTTGGCCGTGCGCTCGTCGCGCAGGGTCTTGTAGAAGGCCAGCGGCTCGGCGATGCGGTAGCGGATGAAGGCGTCCACCACGAGCCGGTCCTGGCCGGCCGTGACGATCTCCTCCTGGTCCGACTCCAGCGCGATGTTGCGCCGGTCGAGCTTGATGACCTGCTGGATGAACGGGACCTTCACGTTCAGGCCCGCGCCGCCCTGGCGGGGCGCATGGACGACGCGCACGGGGTTGCCGTAGGCGACCACGATGGCCTGTTCGCGCTGGTCGACGATGAACAGCGTCTGCCAGAGCAGCACCAGGAAGACCCCGACGCCGAGCAGGATCATGAGGCTGCGCGTGCTCATTGGCCGCCCTTCTGCGCGGGCGCCGGCGCTGGCGCCGGTTCGGGCGCCTGTTGTGGCGCGACGGTCGGCGTCTTCGGGCGGAACACGTCGGGCGGCAGGATGATCGGGGCGCTGGCGCCCTTCGAGTCCACCACCACCTTGTTCGAGTTCTGGAGGATGCGCTGCATCGTCTCGATGTAGAGGCGATCGCGGGTCACGCCCGGCGCGCGGCGGTACTCGGTGTAGATCTGGTTGAAGCGCGCGGCCTCGCCGGCGGCCTCGCGCACCGCCTGCTCGCGGTAGGCCTGCGCGCGGTTGGTGATGCTGGCCGCGTCGCCCTTGGCCTCGTTGACCACCCGGTTGCGGTAGGTGTTGGCCTCGTTGACCGAGGAGTCCTTGTCCTGCTCGGCGCTCTGCACGTCGCGGAAGGCGTCGTTCACCTCGGCGGGCGGGCCCGCGCGGCTGATCTGCACTTCGACGACGGTGATGCCCGCGCCCCAGGCGTCCAGCGTCTTCTGCATCACGTCGCGGGTCTGCTGCTGCATCTGGCCGCGGCCGGTGGAGATGATCGGCTGCAGCGGCGTCTTCCCGACCACCTCGCGCATGGCGCTCTCGGCCACCGCGGTGACCGACTCGTTCGGGTCGCGGATCACGAAGAGGAAGGCGCGCGGGTCGGCGATGCGCCAGGTGACGGAGAAGTTCACGTCGACGACCTGCTCGTCGCCGGTGAGCATCAGGCCCGCGGCGCGGTCGTCGCCGTTGGCGCCGCCGACATCGGTGCGGTTGAGCGCCTGCACCGGCACCTTCTCGACCGCCTGGATCGGCGCGGGCAGGTGGTAGTTCAGCCCGGGGTCCGTCTGGCCGGAGTAGGCGCCGAACGTCGTGACCACCCCGACCTCGTTCGGGGCGACCTGATAGATGCCCGAGAGCGCCCACAGGCCGACCACCACGCCGACGATGGCGGGGACGACGCCGGGGCGCGGCCCGCCGGGGCCGCCCATCATGTCGCGCAGACGCCGGCCCAGGCGGTCGAAACTGGCGTTGAAGTCGGGGCCGCCCGGACGGCGCGGGCCGCCGCCGCCCTGCGGGCGCTTGGGCCCGTCGCGGCGGTCGTCGTTGTTGGGGCTACCCCAAGGGCCCGGGTTCGCGTTGTCGTTCCAGGGCATCAGCCGGTTCGCGTCGTGCTCAAGCGGGACCTTACTCTCACTGTTCCTTATAGCCCCTGACGGGCTTGTAAACCGGCGCTGTCAGCCGGATATGTGGCCCCCACCCACGCAGAAGCAAGACCATCTGGCAATGAGTGAAGCTGCGGGCCCCGACCGGACGGCGATCCTGAAGGCCCTCGACGAGGTGATCGATCCGAAGTCGGGCCAGGGGCTGATGGCGGCCGGCCTCGTGCGCGGCCTCGTGCTGCGCGAGGGCCGCGCCGCCTTCATGCTGGAGGTCGCGCCCGCCGACATCGACCTCTACCGCCGCGTCCGCGACCAGGCCGAAGCGGCCATGGCCGAGGTGGACGGCGTCGAGGTCAGCCAGGTCGTGCTGACGACGGAGGTGCAGGCCCCGACGCCGCCCTCCATGCCGCAGTTGCGCGTCAGCCCCCGTCGCGGCGGGCCGCCGCCGGCGGGCGATTCCGGGCGCGGCCGCGCGCGCGTCGCCGAGGACCCGCAGGCCCAGCTCCACCCGATGGTCGACGCCGTGAAGCCGCCGCACGTGAAGCGCGTGATCGCCGTGGCGTCCGGCAAGGGCGGGGTCGGCAAGTCCACCGTCTCGGTGAACCTCGCCGCGGCGCTCACGAAACTGGGCAAGCGCGTGGGCCTGCTGGATGCCGACATCTACGGCCCGTCGGCGCCCACCATGCTGGGCGTCGACGGCGACCCGACCTTCGATGCAGAGAAGCGGCTGAACCCGATGGAGGCGCATGGCGTCAAGGTCATGTCGATCGGCTTCATCGTCGAGCCCGGCACGGCCAACATCTGGCGCGGCCCGATGGCCTCGTCGGCGTTGCGCACGCTGCTCAACTCCAACTGGGGCAGCGAGGCCGAGCCGCTGGACGTGCTGGTCCTCGACCTGCCCCCGGGCACCGGCGACATCCAGCTCACCCTGGTCCAGAAGCTGAAGATGGACGGGGTGATCATCGTCTCGACGCCGCAGGAGATCGCGCTGATCGATGCGCGCCGGGCCGCCGCCATGTTCGAGCGGACCGGGGCGCCGATCCTGGGCGTGGTGGAGAACATGGCCTACTTCGCCGACAGCTCGGGCGCGAAGGTGCCGATCTTCGGGACCGGCGGGGCGCGGCGCGAGGCCGAGCGGCTGGGCGTGCCGCTGCTGGCCGAGATCCCCATCGAGGTGCCGCTGCGCGAAGCCTGCGACGCCGGCGTCCCGCTGCTCGCCCAGACCACCGAAAGCGCCGCGGCGAAGGCCTTCCTCGAACTCGCCGCGAAGGTCGCCTAGGAGGGCCGGCTCGCGGTGACCAGTTCGGTGTCGCCGGTGAGGCTTTCCAGGGCGCTCGCGCCGCCTTCGGTCAGCGCGTCGCGCTCGTCCAGCCGGCGGCGGATCTCGGCGTGCCGCTCGGGCGTCAGCTTGTAGCCGATGAAGCAGGCGCCCGCGATCATCACGAAGACGATCGGGCCCACGATGTAGACCAGTTCCAGGCTCTGGATCGCCTGGGGGGTGTTCACCGCGCCGGCCTTGGCTTGGTAGCCGATATAGGCCAGCAGTACGAAGGTCAGCGCCGACAGGCCCGACGCGATCTTCGTCGTGCCGATGGTCAGCGCATACATCAGGCCCATCCACTCGCGCCCGGTGTCGAGGCGGATCTCGTCGGCGATGTCGCCGGTCAGGGCGCGGATCATCACCCCGAAGCCTGCGGCCATCGCGCCCACCACGAACATGCCGGGCGCGAAGATCAGGAAGTTCCCCTTCGGCAGGAACGGTATGAGGACCAGCCCCAGCGAGTAGATGGTGGTCGTCACCATCAGGGCGCGGTGCTTGCCGATCTTGTTGGCCAGCCAGGCCGCGAAGGGCGCGCCCACGAAGCCGGCGGCGATGTAGATCATCAGGAGCAGGTTGGCCGCGGTCGTGTCGAAGCCCCGGCTGTCCTTGAAGTAGAAGAGGTAGAGCGCCGCCATCCAGCCGGGGCCCAGCGTCACGCAGAGGTCGGCGGCCAGCAGGCGCAGCACGTTGCCGCGCTTCAGCAAGGTCAGGTAGTCGACGGGCCGGAAGGCCTTGCCGGTCTCGGGCGTGATCTTCTCGCGGGTGGTCAGCAGCACCAGCAGCGTCGTCACCGGGATCGCCGCGATGATGAACCAGACCATGGCGCGCACGCCCTCGCCGTCGGTGTGGCCCATTTCGTTCATCACGATCGGGATGCCGAGCACGATGACCGCGCCCACCACGCCCAGTCCGATGATCGCACCGAACACCCTCGAGCGCTGCTCGTAGCTCGGCCCCAGCACCCCGCCCCAGGCGAGGTGCGACAGGTACATCATCGAATAGCCGATATAGAGGAACAGCAGGATGCCCGAGAGGCCGAGCTGGCTGGTGGTGTTGTTGGCCTGCAGCAGCAGCCACAGGCCGGCCATCAGCACCGGCGCGCCCAGCACCAGCCAGAGCCGGTAGCGGCCGAACCGCGTGCGGGTGCGGTCCATGGCCGTGCCCAGCATCACGTCGATCGGGATGTCGATGAGGCGGACCATGGCGAAGGCGGCGCCGACGGCGGCCAGTTCGAGCCCGACGTGGCTCGCGAAATAACGGGGCAGGTGGACGCTGATCGCCAGGACTAGCGCCTGGATCGGGATGCTCGCGCTGGCGAAGGCCAGGATCAGGGGCAGCGACAGGTTCTGCTGCGGCCCGCTGGAAGTGCCTTGTGACGCCAAGCTCGTTCCTCCGTCTCGCGTCGCTCCGAACGCTTTCCAGACGTTAGCCGCGAGGGCCGGGCCGCGGGCAAGCGTTATTGGATTACAAAAGCGAAAAGGGGCCATGCGTCGCCGCATGGCCCCCTTGCTGGAGAGGGACAGGTCGCTGTTGGCTCAGCCGCCCTGCAGCTTGCGGAAGAACTTGGCGCTCTGCTCGCCGCCGTTGACGTAGGCCTGCTGGCCGGCCGGGTCGGCGATCTTCGCCCAACTGTCGCGGACCTGCTCCACGGTCGCGTTCGGGCCGATGGCTACGCCCTCGGTCTCGACGATGCGGGAGACGGCGAAGGCGCCGGCGCCGGCGGTCAGGATCGTGCCGGTGGGCGCCTCCTCCGAACAGAGGAACACGACGCCCGGCGTCACCAGCTCGGGCTTCAGCATGCCCAGCACTTCGGGCGGCATGCCCAGGTTCTCGGTCATGCGCGTGGCCGCCACCGGGCTGATCGCGTTGACGTGGATGTTGTTCTTCTGGCCCTCGAGCTTCAGCGTGTTCATGAAGCCGATGATGCCGAGCTTGGCCGCGCCGTAGTTCGACTGGCCGAAGTTGCCGTAGAGGCCCGACGACGAGGTCGTCACCACGATGCGCCCGTAGTTCTGGGTGCGCATGATCTCCCAGACCGCCTTGGCCGGCTTCACCGTGCCCATCAGATGCACGTTCAGCACGATCTCGAAGTCGGGGATCTCCATCTTGGCGAAGGTCTTGTCGCGCAGGATGCCGGCGTTGGCGACCAGGATGTCGATCCGGCCCCAGGCGTCCATGGCGTCCTTGACCATCCGGGCGACGCCGGCGTCGTCGGTCACCGACGAGCCGTTGGCGATGGCCTCGCCGCCGGCGGCCTTGATCTCGTCGACGACCTTGTTGGCGGCGTCCGAGCCGCCGCCGGCGCCGTCCATCGAGCCGCCCAGGTCGTTAACCACCACCTTGGCGCCGCGCCGGGCGAGCTCCAGCGCGTGCTGCCGGCCGAGCCCGCCGCCCGCGCCCGTCACGATCGCCACTTTGCCGTCGAAGCGGATGTCCGCCATCAGGATCCCCTTTGGAACAGGTGTTCGGAATTGCGGCGCGCGTTGTGCGGGCCGGGGGCGACGGCGTCAAGCGGACCGGAGGGGAGCGCCGGGCTAGGGTCTGGACTCAAGTCCCTCTGAGCGAATTCAATATTTCCGCTCATCCCGGCGACTGCCGGGACCCAGATCCACGCTCGCGGAGGCGGATTGGAAGAGCTCGGAGCCCTGGAACCCTGCTCTTGCGCCATTCCATCTGGATCCCGGCGTTCGCCGGGATGAGCGGTATCGGGGGCGGACCCTAGGCGAGCGCCCTTCTCGAGCGCCGCAGGCCTGCGCCGGCCAGACCGAACCCGCAGATCATCAGGGCCCATGTCGCCGGCTCGGGAACGCCGCCGGGCCCGCCATCGGTTCCACCGCCGGTCCCGTCGCCGGTTCCGTCACCGATCGGGCCGGCCTGGAGCAGGCCCACGGACGCGCTGTCCGAATACGCCCGGTACCGGCTGCTGACGAACGCGCCCCGAGCCTCGAACGACGCGCCCTTCACGCCGATGGCCGGCAGGTTGACGACGGCGGGCAGGGCGCCGGCGACGACGTCGCCGTTGTTGTCGCCCAGGTTGAAGATCGCATAGATCGGCTGCGTCGTGCCGCCGCCGGCGGTGAACTTCTCGAAGACGAAGTTCAGGTAGGTGTAGGCGCCCGCCTGCTGGAAGATCGCATAGCGCGTGAAGTCGCTGAAGTCGGTGTTCGACCCGATCGACCCCGACACCAGATCGAAGGCGAAGCGGCCGTCCACGGCCACCGTGTCGCTGTCGTACTGGATGATGAAGTCGTAGGTGCTGCCCGGCGTCAGCCCCTGCCGGCGGTGGATGCCGCCCATGTAGGCGAGCTGCCCGGCGCTGTACGCCACGTCGGCGTCATTGCTCTGGAAGTAGCTGTTGAACTGGTCGATCTCGCCGGTGAACTGCAGGCGCACGAGCGCCGCATCGGCAGGGGTCGAGAGCGCGAGGCCGGCAAGGCCCGCGAGCAGGACGCGTTTGAACATCTGAAAGCACCACCCTGACTGCACAGGACTGCGAGCATGCAGCGGCGATCCGCGGGTGCCGCCCCCCGATCGGGGGTGTATGTCGCGAAAAGTCCTCCCCGGGGACGGCTTGCGGGGAGAGTCCGAAGGACCAGCCCCGGGGAGGCTAGGGCCCGCTCAGCTCTGCGGCGGAGTCGTGGCTTGCGGGGCTTGGGCCTGCTGCTGGCGGACGAACTTCACCAGCACGCGCTGGCCGATCAGGAAGGGCGCGCCGGTGGAGTCGACCACCACCTCGACGACGCGGTCGTCGGTCTTCTCGTTGGGATCGTCCGACTGCAGCTTGCGGGCGCCGAAGACGGCGGCGCGGCGCAGCACCTTGCCGGGAAAGGTCTTGGTGGGATCGGCTTCCGGCGACATCTGCACCGACTGGCCGATCGCGACGTAGGGCAGGGCGCCCTCCGCGATCTCGGCGCGCACGATGCGGCCGGCGCGAGGCTCCAGGTCGAACATGTTGGAGACGTTCAGCGTCGAGGCGCCGGCGCCGGGGTTGGCGTAGCGGCGCACGATGCGGCCGTCGGCCGGGGCGCGGATGATCGAGAGCTCCTGGTCGTAGCGCGCCTCGTTGTGGCGGGCCTCGGCGGTGGCCACCACCGCCTGCTGGGCCATGATCTTCGCCTCGGCCTCGCGGACGCCGTCACGCGCCTGGTCCAGCTTCTGGGCGGCCACGAAGTTGGACGGGGCGAGCCCTTCCATGCGGCGCAGCTCGCGCTGGGCGGCCGAGCGCTGGACGTCCAGCAGGGCGAGCGCCGCGCGGGCCTGGCGGACCTCGGCGGCGGCGCGCTCGGAGGCCAGGCGCGGCTCGTCATCCTCCAGGCGGGCCAAGACCTGGCCGGCGCGGACGTCGTCGCCCTCCTGCGCCAGCACCTCGCGGATCACGCCGGCGCGGCGCGCGGCCACCTGGATGATGCCGCCTTCCACGTCGGCCTTGCCGTTGGCGATGGCGGCGTAGGGGCTGGGCTTCACGTCGGCGGCCGCCTTGGCCTCCTCGGCCTTCCTGGCCTTGGTCTGGCCCTGCAGGAAAAGGCCGCCGCCGCCGGCGAGGGCGGCCAGGACCAGCGCGATCCAGACGAAACGGTTGCGGAAGAGGGCGGGCATGGTCTTCAGGCCTCGACGAGGGCGGGTTTGCGGATGCGCGGCGCGTGGCCGCCGAAGGACTCAGGGGGCGGGCCGGCGTGCTCGACGCGCTCGTCCGACAGGACGTGGCCGTCCTCCAGGTGGATGACGCGGTCGGCGAACGCCTCCAGGCGCACGTCGTGGGTCACGCAGATCACGGCCGCGCCGTGCTGCTTGGCGGCCCGCTGGAGCAGCTTGATCACGATCAGGCCGTTCTCGCCGTCGAGCGCGCTGGTGGGCTCGTCGGCGAACAGCAGGCGCGGGTTCTTGGCGAGCGCGCGGGCAATGGCGACGCGTTGCTTCTCGCCGCCGGAAAGCTCGGTCGGCCGCTGGCCCATCCGGGTCTCCAGGCCCACCTCCATCAGCGCGTTGGCGGCGCGCTCGCGGGCCTCGCGCCTGGGCACGCCCTGGTGCTTCAGGATGATCTCGACCTGCTGCAGGGCGGTCAGCGCCGAGAACAGGTTGAAGCCCTGGAAGATGAAGCCGCAGTGGTCGAGCCGGAACCGGTCGGCCTTGCCCGAGCGCAGGCCCCAGATGTCCTGGCCCAGCGACGTGACCTTGCCCTCGTCGGGCTTCAGGAGCCCCGAGAGCGCCGCCACCAGGGTCGACTTGCCCGAGCCCGACGGGCCCATGACCATCGTGACCTCGCCGTGGTCGGCGTCGAAGTCGACCCGCTTCAGCACCTCGATGTGGGTGCGGCCGGTCTTGAAGCGCTTGTAGACGCCGGTGGCGGCGATCGCCTGTTGCGAAGCACTCATCTCAGCAGGTCCGCGGGTTGGCTCTTCTTCAGCACGCCCAGGGCCAGGAGGCCCGAGGCGGCCGAGATGACGAGCAGGAGGATGGAGACGCCGACGATCCACGACATCGGGAAGCCCATCGGCACCCCGTTGTTGGTGGCCAGCAGGTAGACGCCGAAGGTGAAGAGCGCCGTGGCGCCCAGGCCCACCAGGCCCACCCACCACGAGAGCTCCATGACGATGATCCTGAGCGAGCCCATGCCGACGCCCAGCGCGCGCAGCGAGGCGAACTCCTTGATCGAGCTCAGGATCGCGCCGCGCAGGGTCTGGCTGGTGATGCCCACGCCGATCAGGAAGGCGAGGAAGACCGAGAAGCCCACGAACATGCCGATGATCTGCTCCTGCATGATCGCGCCCTCGTTGGCGTCGGCGAGCTCCTGACGGGTCCAGGCGCGGTAGGCGCCCTTGGCGGTCCTGTTGAGCTGGTCGCGGACGGCCACGGCGCGGGCCGGGTCCTGGATGCGCACCATCAGCGGGCCGGTCTTGCCGTTCTTGGTCAGCATGCCGAGCAGCCGCAGCGTGTCGCGGCTGACCGTGACCGAGGCGTTGTTGATGTCGGGATAGCCGTGGAGGATGGCGCGGACGCGCACCGTCTTGCCGTTCAGCGTCGCGGAGTCGCCCAGCTTCACGCCGAGCCGCGCGAGCTGGCTCTCGTCGATGGCCACCGCATAGGGCTCGAGCAGCGCCACCCGCGTCGCCTCGGGATAGTCCACCGGCAGCGCGACGGCGCCGGGCCGCGTGTCGACCATGTTGACGTTGACGTAGGTGGTGACGGCCTTCTTGCCGTCCTTCGGCTGGTTCACCCAGCGGCCGCCGTCGTTGTCCCAGGCGGCGACCTCGACGACCTCGGGGTTCAGGTAGATCTGCGGCTGGAGGCGCGCGGGCAGGGCGCCGCCGCCGCCGTTGATCAGGCTCTCCATCTTCGCCGGCAGGATCATGATGTCGGCGCGGCTGCGGTCGATGGTGGCGGTGACGCCCTTCACGATGCCGGTGAACATCCCGACCTGGGCCAGGATCAGCAGGCCCGAGAAGGCGAGCGCGACGATGGCGGCGGTGTAGCGCCGCCATTCGTACAGCAGTGTTGCCAGCGCCAGAGACATCGTGACGAGCCGCCCTCACCTTCGAGCGCGGGGGTGTCGTGGCGTGGGGACCCGGGAGCCAGTTAAATCGCCGTAAGGCGTGGTCCGGATCGCCGCCTGCAAGACGCGCTCGACCCTAAGAGGCGCGAGACGATTTCGGCGGATGCGGCGCCGCCGATTAAACCTTCGTAACGTGCGGCCGGCCGCCCGGCGCCCCCGCGCTTGCGCTCGATCCGCTTTCGGCGTGCATTGCTTGGCTCAGGCCGCTGACTCGGCGGCGCATCGGGGGATGCATGTTCGGTTTCGGTCTGGAGAACGCCCAGAGCCTGGTCGGCGTCGCCGCCATCCTGGCGATCTGCTGGGCGGCCTCGGAGAACCGGGGCCGCTTTCCCTGGAAGCTCGCCATCGGCGTGATGGTCGCGCAGGGCCTGCTCGTCCTGGCGCTGTTCGGCCTGCCGGCGCTGCGGGCCGGCCTGGAAGGCGTCGGCGTCGCGGTCGATGGTCTGGCCACCTCGACCCAGGCCGGCGTCGCCTTCGTCTTCGGCTTCCTGGCCGGGACGCCGAACCAGCCCTATGCGCTGACCGACCCCGGCTCGCTGTTCGTCTTCGCCTTCCGGGTGCTGCCGGTGATCCTGGTGGTCTGCGCGCTGGCGGCGCTGCTCTGGCACTGGAAGATCCTCGTCTGGATCACCCAGGGCTTCGGGGTGGTCTTCGAGCGGACCATGGGCCTGCGCGGGCCGCCGGCGCTGGCCACCGCCGCCACCGTCTTCATGGGCCAGGTGGAAGGCCCGATCTTCATCCGCAGCTACCTGCCCAGCCTCTCGCGCTCCGAGCTGTTCATGCTGATCACCGTCGGCATGGCCTGCGTCTCGGGCTCGACCATGGTGGCCTACGCGACGATCCTGAAGGACGTGCTGCCGGGCGCCGCCGCCCATGTGCTGACCGCCTCGATCGTCTCGGCCCCGGCCGGCGTGCTGCTCGCCCGCATCATCGTGCCGCGCGACGCGGCCATCGAGGCGGCGCAGACCTACGATCCGCTGGCCGCCAAGAAGTACGACAGCTCCATCGACGCCCTGATCAAGGGCACCACCGACGGCCTGCAGATCGTCATGAACGTGGGCGCGACCCTGATCGTGTTCGTGGCGCTCGTGGCCATGCTCAACAAGATCCTGGGCTCGGTCGGCGACCTCGTGGGCTACAGGCTCTCGGTCGAGGCCGGCCTCGGCGTCATCTTCGCGCCGCTCGCCTGGGCCATCGGCGTGCCGTGGCACGACGCGCCGGTCGCTGGCTCGCTGCTGGGCGTGAAGCTGGTGCTGACCGAGTTCACCGCCTTCATCACCATGGGCGGCATTCCCATCGACGCGATGGACCCGCGCTCCCGCATCCTGATGACCTATGCCCTGTGCGGCTTCGCCAACGTGGCCTCCGTGGGCATCAACCTCGCCGGCTTCTCGGTCCTGGCGCCCGAGCGGCGCAACGAGATCGTCGGCATGGTCTGGAAGGCGATGATGGCCGGCTTCCTCGCCACCTGCCTCACGGCCTCCATCGTGGGCCTGCTGCCCGCCGGCCAGCTCGCCCCCTAGCAAGGGAGATGTCCATGACCCCCGACCGCCGCCTGGTTCTCGCCTCGGGGCTGGCGCTCGTCGCCGCCCCGGCGCTCGCCATCGACCCGGGCTCGTCCTCCGGGGCTTACAGGGACGACGACGCCGACGTCGCCTTCAGGCACGCCACGGCCCTTGAGCGCGACAACGCCGAGGGCCTGCTGGACAGCGCGCGCGAGGTCCGCGTGGCGCTCACCGACCGCGAAGTCCCGCCCTCGGCGCTCTACGGCCAGTCCTTCCCGCCGATCTGGCACATGGCGAGGCGGGGCGAGGTGAAGGGCGTTCTCATCGAGTTCGATCCCGACGACCGCACCGCCGTCGTGGTGACGGTGCTGGCTGCGCCGGAGCCCGGCTATTCGCTGGCCACCCTGACGATCAGCAATTCGGAAGGCCTCTGGAAGACGCTCGACGTCTCCGCCACGCGCATCAGCGGCGAACTGAACCCCGAGGCCAGCGAACGGCTCGCGGCCCGCTTCAGCGCGCCCCTCTTCCGCGACCCGGTGGTCGCCGACATCAAGGGTTCGGCCGCGGCGACCGCCGAGCCCACCGGCGTCGTGCTGGCCCGCGCCGAGGCGATGATCCGCGGCGACATGGCCGCGGCCATGGCGCTGTCGACGGAGGCGGGCGCGGCGCGGCTCAAGGACCTGCCCCCCGAGGCCGCGCCCATGATCAGGCGCGAGCTGCCCAAGATGGTCGCCCGGCTGAAGGCGGCCCGGCGCGTGGTCGTCCGCGAGCAGACCGCGGTGATCTTCCTCGGGCCGAAGGAGTACGCCAGCACCGTCCGCGTCGACGGCGTCTGGAAGGTGGCCGACTGACGCTCCGGCGATCTGCTCTAGGTGAAGATCCAGTCGCCCGCGACGAGGGCGTACTTGTTCGACAGGATGATCGTCTCGGTGGCCCCGCTCACGCCGTCGGTGATGAGCCAACTGGTCGTGGAGCCGACCCTGGCGATGGTCGAGCCCGCGCCCCAGCCGTGCAGCTCCAGCTTCTCGCCCGCGGTGAAGTCGGTGATCGTGTCGCCGGCCGCCTGACCCTTCTGGAACACGAACCGGTCGAGGTCCGCGCCGCCGGTCAGCTTGTCCACGCCCGCCCCGCCGTTCAGCGTGTCCGCGCCGGCTCCGCCGCTCAGCGTGTCGTTGCCGTCCATGCCGAAGAGCCGGTTCGCCGCGCCGTTGCCCTTGATCGTGTTGCCGAGCGCATTGCCGGTTCCGTCCACCGCCGCCGTCCCGGTGAGCGTCAGCTTCTCGATGTTGGCGCCCAGGGTGAAGGTGACGCTGCTCGACACCAGGTCGTTGCCGGCGTTCGGGGCCTCGATCACCACGTCGCCCACGTCGTCGACGTAGTAGGTGTCGTCGCCCAGGCCGCCTTCCATGCGGTCGGCGCCGGCCCCGCCCGTCAGCTTGTCGGCGCCCGCCCCGCCGTACAGCGTGTCGTTCCCCGCGCCGCCGTTGATCGTGTCGGCCCCGTCGCCGCCGTCCAGCACGTTGTTGGCCGCGTTGCCGGTGAGCGTGTTGTCGAGGGCGTTGCCGGTCCCGTTGATGTTGGCCGTGCCGGTCAGGGTCAGGCGTTCGATGTTGTCGCCCAGGGTGAAGCTCGCCGCTGTGCTGCTGACGAGGTCGTTCCCCTGGTCGGCCGCCTCGACCACCACGTCGCCCGGATCGTCGACGTAGTAGGTGTCGTCGCCCGGGCCGCCTTCCATGCGGTCGGCGCCGGTCCCGCCCGTCAGCTTGTCATTGCCCTCGCCGCCCAGCAGCGTATCGGCGCCGTCGCCGCCGTTGATCGTGTCGTCGCCCAGGCCGCCGTCCAGGACGTTGTCGGCGGCGTTGCCGGTCAGGATGTTGGCGAGGCCGTTGCCGGTCCCGTTGATCGCCGCGGTCCCGGAGAGCGTCAGGCGCTCCAGATTGGCGCCCAGGGCGTAGCTGATCGCGCTGGTGACGAGGTCGTTGCCCTCGTTCAGGCCCTCGACCACGACGTCGTCGACGTCGTCGACGTCATAGCTGTCGTCGCCGGGGCCGCCTTCCATGCGATCCGCGCCGATTCCGCCGATCAGCTTGTCGTTGCCCTGGCCGCCGATCAGCGTGTCGGCGCCGCCGCCCCCGTTCAGGGTGTCGTTCCCGGCCATGCCGTTCAGCACGTTGGCGGCCGTGTTGCCGGTGATGGTGTTGTCGAGCTCGTTGCCCGTGCCGTTGACCGCCGCCGCCCCGGTCAGGGTCAGCTTCTCGAGGTTGGCGCCCAGGGTGTAGCTGCCGGCGCTGTTGACCAGGTCGACGCCTTCGTTCGCGCCCTCCACGATCGTGTCGAACGCGTCGGCCGTATAGGTGTCGTTGCCCGGGCCGCCGATGAGGCGGTCGGCGCCGGGGCCGCCGTCCAGCTTGTCGTTGCCCGCGCCGCCCGAGATGGTGTCGTTGAACACGCTCGCCTTCGACAGGCCCGCGGGCGCCGCGGTCAGCGAGAAGGTGTCGTTCGCGGTGGTGCCGACCACCGAGACACCGCCCGGCGAGATGCTGTAGATCAGGGCCGAGACGTCGAGCCGGCCGCCCGTCACCGTCTTGCCCGCCAGCGACGAGGTCGCCGTCGTCGCGGCCAGGAGATCGGCGCGGATCTGCGCCGCGCTCGCGCCGGGATTGAGCGCCGCATACATGGCCACCGCGCCGGTGACGAAGGGCGTCGCCATCGAGGTGCCGCTCTTCGAGCCGTAGCCCCCGCCGGGAACCGTCGAGTTGATGTTGCTGCCGGGCGCGCCGAGGTCGACCGTGGTCGCGCCGTAGTTCGAGAAGCTGGACAGCGCGCCCGTCGAGGTCAGCGACGCGACCGCGATCACGGCGTCATAGCCGGCCACGGCCACGGTGTCGTAGTTGGAGGGGTAGTTCGGGACGGCGTTGTTGTTGTCGCCCACCTGGTCGTCGCCGCCGTTGCCGGCCGCCGCGATGAACAGCAGGTCCGCCTGCGCGCTCCGACCGATGGCCGCGGCGAGCAGCGGCGAGGCCCCGCCGCCGCCCCAGCTATTGTTGGTGGCGACGATGGCGTTGCCGCCGGGCGCGGCGCTGAGCGCGGTGATGTAGTCCAGCGCCCGGATCGCATCCGACGTGTAGCCGCCGTCGGGGCCCAGGAACTTGGTCACGATCACCTGCGTCGACCAGGTGACCCCCGCGCCGCCCACGCCGTTGCCGCCCTGCGCCGCGATGATCCCGCCCACGTGGGTGCCGTGGCCCACGTCGTCCATCGGGTCGTTGTCGTTGTTGAGGAAGTCCCAGCCGATCAGGTCGTCGGTGTAGCCGTTGCCGTCCTCGTCGATCCCGTTCTCCCACCGGGGGTCGTTCAGGAGGTCGCCGGCGTCGATCCGGCCGTTGCCGTTGACGTCTGTGACGAAGCTGGCGTTGGCCGCGGCGTTCAGGTCGCGGAAGCCGATATGGCCGTCGCCGTCGACGTCGACCAGGGAAGCCCGGAACGCCAGCGGGATCTCGCCCGGGTTCAGCCAGACGTTCAGGTAGAGGTCGGGATGGGTGTAGTCGAGGCCGGTGTCGACGAGGCCGACGGCCACCTTGCTGGAGCCGGTGTAGCCCGCCGTCCAGGCTTCGCCGGCCTGGCTGCCGTAGACGTTCGCCTTGGCGGTGGTGTCGCCGTACATGCCCCATTGCTGGCCGCCGGTGAACAACGGGTCGTTCGAGATGTCCTGGCCGGCGATCTCCGGGGTCGGCGGGTCCAGGATCGTGCGGTCTTCGCCGCCCGACGGGCCGGTCAGGACGCCTTTGTCGAGGCCGCCGCCGACCGGCGCCAGGTCGCCGCCCACGCCGGGGTCCGGGTCGCCGGCGCCATCGCCGGGATCGCCGTCGCCGGGATCGTCACCGCCGTCATCATCGCCGTCGTCGAAGGTCGTGAGCACATAGTCCGGCTGCGCGGTCTTCACGCCGGGCAACTGCGAGATCTGCCGGATCGCGTCTTCGAGCCCCGTGCTCGCGCCGATCGTGAGCCGCAGGAACGCCGACGAGGCCGCGCCATTGCCGGGGCCGGCCACGACCGCAAGCCCGCCCAGCGCCACCTTCAGGGCCGCGATGTCCGCGCCGGAATCCAGCGTGATCAGCACCGTCCCGGGGCGAACGGCGAAGTTCTGGTAGGTGCTGTTGGTCGCGGGCACGGGCATGTCCTCGGACAGAAGCTATGGCGGACCTCGCGAAACCGCGCCCGGAACCCCCACGGCGCCTGGCGGGCGCCGCGCCCCCAAGCGGCCGCGCCCGTCCTGCCCCGCCGACCCCCAGGTGGCGCCGCAGGCACTATGATCGCCGCGTGGAGCTCCCGCGACCGGATTCTCCCGTCGAGCGATGCGCGCATTCCCGCGCTCGCCCGCTTCAGCGCGGGAGGATGGGCGTGACCACGAAGTCGTCGCGCACGGCGCGCGCCGGCTTGCCGGCCATGCCGTGGATCGCCGCCTGCAATTCCAGCAGGGCCGAGAACGGCAGTTCGAGAGGGTGTTCGTCCGGGTGGGGCGGCCTGTCCGGGAACTCCTCGCCGGGCTTGCGGCTCATCTCGATGTGGGCGCCCAGCGCCCAGGCGACCTTGTGCGTGGCTCCGAAGGCCGCGACCCGATCCAGGCTGTCCTGCAGCTCACCGAAGCGGTTCGAGGGCACATAGATCCGACCCGGGTACAGGGTGTCGCCGCTCAGCAGCAGCCGGGTCTTCGGGTCGTAGATCATGATGTGCGCCGGATGGTGGCCCGGCGTCGGGATCACCGACAGCTTCCGTCCGCCCAGGTCGAACGTGGCGATCTGCTTCGGCCAGTCGGCGATGCCGAAGAAGGCGGCCACGTCCTCCGGCTTCAGGCCGACCACGGTGGTGTCGGGGCGGTCCGCGAACTCGGCGTCGCCCTGGTGGTGGTCGCCGTGGCCGTGACTGTGGGCCACCACCAGCGGGATCGACGCGCGGCCGTGCGCCTTCAGCCATCCGGCGATCACCGCCTCCACCGCCGGGCGGATCTTCACATTGCCCGCGCCCGTGTCGAGCAGCAGCGCCCGGTCGCGTCCGAAGAGCAGGTACAGGAACGGGCCTTCGAAATTGGTCCGCAGCGACTGGCGGATCACATAGGTGTCGCGGTCGTATCGCTGGGTCTGGGTGGCGGGCTCGGCGGCGTCGGTTCCGTCGATCCACGGCTTGAACGGGCCGGCGCAGGCGGGCCCGGCGGCCGTGGCCAGTGTCAGGACGAGGGCGAGGGCCCGTCCGGCCCCTGCGGCATGACGAAACCGGCCAGCCTGGCGCTCCATGAACGACATGGCCGCCCTAGCCGCGGACCGTCGTCTTCTTCAGCACCGACGAGAACGCCGCCACCGGGCCGCCCGGCGCGCTGATGATCCCGCGGACGAAGACCATGCTGCGGCCCGCCTTCACCACGTCGCCGCGGCATTCGACCAGATCGCCGATCCGCGCCGTGCCCACCAGCTCGCAGTTGAAGGTGGCGGTCACCGTCCGGCTGCCGTCGATCACGTCGCGGGCGATCACGAACAGGCTGAAGTCGGCGAAGGTCATCACGCAGCCGCCGTGCATGAAGAGGCCGCCGTTCATGTGCCTGCGCTCGGCCCGGAAGGCGCAGACCTTCTGCCCGTCGGCGTCGATGCGATAGTAGAACGGGCCGGCCAGGTCCTCGAACGGATCGCCGCCCGGATAGCACTGCCAGCCGGCCCACTCGCCCTCGGTCACCGTGATGAGCTTCGAGACGTAGGTGTTTTCCAGGACCTCGCCGCCGTCCATTTCCCCTCCGGTCGCCTGCCGAACCGTTTGCCCGGCGCAGGTTCGAACACTAGTTTGACCTGACCGCTTACAGCCCATCGGGCGCCCCTCACGCAAGGCCGGACATCGTGCTCAGTCTCATCCTCGCGCTCATTCTCGCCCAGGCCGAGCCCGCCGCCGCGCCGGTCGAGAAGGCCCCGCCGCCGCCGTCCGTCGAGGGCGGCCCCGCCAAGGCGCCGCCGCTGAGTTCCGCCGAGGCCGTCGACGCCGACGGCGTACCCGCCTGGGCCAAGCGCAAGCACAAGCAGCCGGTGCAGTCCTGCGAGACCCGGCCCAACATCGGCGTCGAGACCTGGCGCCAGCGCTTCGAATCGGCGGGCCAGCCCGTGCTGAAGCCCAAGCCCGAAACCTTCACCTGCCACTGACCGACAAGGATTCCACCGCATGGCGCTCGACGCCGAGACCCGCGACCAGTTGATCGACACCGTCCGCCGCTTCGTGACCGAGCGCCTGCGGCCCCTCGAGGCCAAGGTGGCCGAAGACGACGCCATGCCCGACGAGGTCATCGAGGAGATGAAGGGCCTGGGCCTGTTCGGCCTCTCGATCCCCGAGGAATACGGCGGCCTCGACCTCTCCATGGAGGACGAGTGCCTGGTGGGTGTCGAACTCGGGCGCACCAGCCCGGCGTTCCGGTCGACCTTCGGCACCAACGTCGGCATCGGCAGCCAGGCGCTCTGCATGTTCGGCACCGAGGCCCAGAAGGAGAAGTACCTCCCGGGCATCGCCTCGGGCGACATCATCACCTCCTTCGCCCTCACCGAGCCGGAGGCCGGCTCGGACTCGGCCAACGTCCAGACCCGCGCGGCGAAGGACGGCGATCACTACGTCCTGAACGGCGCCAAGCGCTTCATCACCAACGCCAACAAGGCCCACCTCTTCACGGTGATGGCCCGCACCGACCCGTCGAAGCCCGGCGGCGGCGGGGTCTCGGCCTTCCTGGTCGAGCGCGACAGCCCCGGCCTCACGGTCGGCAAGTCCGAGAAGAAGATGGGCCAGCAGGGGGCCCACGTCTCGGAGGTGTTCTTCGACAATGTGCGCGTGCCGGCCGAGAACCTGATCGGCCGCGAGGGCGAGGGCTTCAAGGTGGCCATGCAGGTGCTGGACCGCGGCCGCCTGCACATCTCGTCGGTCTGCATCGGCGTGGCCGAGCGCCTGATCGCCGACTGCGTGGCCTATGCGTCCGAGCGCAAGCAGTTCGGCCAGCCGCTGTCGTCGTTCCAGCTCCTGCAGGGGATGATCGCCGACTCCAAGACCGAGGCGCTGGCCGCCAAGGCGCTCACGATGGAAACCGCGCGCCGCCGCGACGCCGGCGAGAACGTCACCATGGAGGCGGCGGCCGCCAAGTACTTCGCCTCCGAGATGGTGGGCCGGGTGGCCGACCGCGCGGTGCAGATCTTCGGCGGCGCCGGCTACATCGCCGACTACGGCATCGAACGCTTCTACCGCGACGTGCGCATCTTCCGCATCTACGAGGGCACCAGCCAGATCCAGCAGGTGATCATCGCCCGCGAGACACTCAAGCGGGGTGGGTGACAATCGATGATAGCAATGCTAGCATTGCTATCATGGCCACCCTGACCGTTCGCGATCTACCGGACGACGTCCATGACGCGCTGCGCCGCCGCGCTGCCGAGCATCGCCGCTCGGTCGAGGCGGAGGTTCGTGAACTGCTCGCGCGGGCGGTGGACCGGCCGACGGACGAGCAACGCCGCGCAGCCATCGCGCGGCTGCACCGGATGAGCGAGGCCGTGGGCGCCCTGTCCAAGACTCCGGACGGCTGGTCGTCCACGGACGCCTTCCTCGCCGAGAGGCGGCTGGAGGCGGCGTGGGAAGATGGCCGCGTCACGGACGCCGAGCGCCTGGACTGGATGGCGCGTCTCGAGCGATTCGAAGCGACGCCCGACACCCTCGAGGCGTTCGTCCTGTCGCGCACGCCGCCGCGATGAAGGTCGTTCTCGACGCCTCGGCGATCCTTGCGCTCGTGAAGCGGGAGGTGGGCTGGTCGATGGTCGAAGACCACATCGCGGAGGCCGTGGTGTCGCCGGTCACCCTGGCGGAGTGCCTGGGCAAGGCGGCCTTGCAGGGCATGAACCCTGGCGACGTCCACGGCGATCTCCTCCGGACCGGGCTCAGCATGACGCACCTGATCGCCGAGGACGTCACGATTGTCGCGTCTCTCTGGCAGCTTGCGCGAAAGAATGTCTCGCTCGCCGATCGCTTTTGCCTGGCGCTGGGGTTGCGGCTGCGGGTTCCGGTCCTCACCGCCGACCGCCCGTGGCGTGATCTCGGCCTGCCGGTCGAATTGAGGTTCATCCGATGAGCGCCGAAGTCGAGGCCGCCATCTTCGACCTGCTCGGCAAGGTCGCGCCCGGCAAGTCGGTGTCGCCCGAGGACGTGGCCCGCGCGGTCGACGCGGCGGGCTGGCGGCGCGAGCTCGGCAAGGTGCGGCCGGCCGCCGTGGGCCTCGCGCGCGCCGGCCGGCTCGTGATCCTGCGCCACAACAAGCCCGCCGACCCCGACGACTTCAAGGGCGTCTGGCGGATGCGGCTTCCCGCCGCTGACGAAACCGGCTGACACGCGCCCGCCTTTTCGGAAGGGTAACGGCCGGTCCCTAACATCGTCGGCAAGATGCAGCGTTTCGTCCTCGTCGCCCTCCTGTTCCTGCTCTCCGCCTGCGCGCCGATGCTGCGCCAGGCGGCGCTCACGCCGCCCGCCGGGTTCAAGGGCGCGGAGTTGGCCGCCGACCACGTGATCTCGTTCGACGGCGCGCGGCTGGGCCTCTCCGCCTGGCCGTCAAGGACCGGCGAGCCCTGGGCGGTCGTCGTGGCCGCGCACGGCATGAACGACTACGCCAACGCCTTCCACTTCCTGGGCGATGCGCTGGCGGCCGAGGGCGTCACCACCATCGCCTACGACCAGCGCGGCTTCGGCCGCTCGCCGGGCCGTGGCGTCTGGGCCGGCCAGGACCTGATGGTCGACGACCTGCGCACGGTCGTGGCCCTGGCGCGCGCAAAATATCCTGGCGCGAAGATCGTCGTGGTCGGCGAGAGCATGGGCGGCTCGGTCGCCGCGCTGGCCTTCGCCTCCGGCAACCCGCCGGCCGCCGACCGGCTGGTCCTCTCGGCGCCCGGTGTCTGGGGCTTCAAGTCGCAGCCGCTGCCGAACAAGACGCTACTGTGGCTGGCCGCGAACTTCACCGGCTCGAAGGTCTACACGCCGCCGAAATGGCTGACCGACAGGATCTACCCCACCGACAACCGCGAAGAGCTCATCGCCATGGGCCGCGACAAGCTGATGATCTGGGGCGCCCGCTCGGACACGCTCTACGGCCTCGTCAAGCTGATGGACCGCGCCGCCGCCGCCGTCGGCGACGACCATGTGCCGACGATCTACCTCTACGGCGCCAACGACGACATCATCCCCAAGACCGCCGCCTTCAGGGCCGTGAAGGGGCTGAAGCCCGCCGACCGCAGCGCCTACTACGCCGCCGGCCATCACCTGCTGACCCGCGACAGGCAGCGCGCGGTGGTGATCGGCGACATCCTGGCCTTCATCCGCGACCCCGAGGGGCCGCTCCCGTCGAACGCGCCGCCGATCCCCGGCGCGCCGACCTCCCATCCGGAGGCGTCACGGCGCGCCGCGGGGTTGTGAGATGCCCCGGCTGGGCGTACATGGCGCGAAAATCCTCCCCCAGGACGTAAGGTTCACGGCATGACCTTGTTCGATTCTCCGGCTTTCGAGGGTCACGAGGGCGTCCACGCCTTCTCGGACGAAAAATCCGGCCTGAAGTGCATCATCGCCGTCCACTCGACGGCCCGCGGCCCGGCCGCCGGCGGCTGCCGCATGTGGCCCTACGCCAGCGCCGCCGAGGCCCTGGACGACGCCCTGAAGCTCAGCCGGGCGATGTCGTACAAGAACGCCATGGCCGACCTGGAGCTGGGCGGCGGCAAGAGCGTGATCATCGGCGACAGCCGCACCCAGAAGACGCCCGCGCTGTTCGAAGCCTTCGGCCGCGCGGTCGAGGACGTGGGCGGCAAGTACTGGACCGCCGAGGACGTCGGCGTCTCGGTCCACGACCTGCAGCACGCCCGCAGGCATACCCGCTACGTCGCCGGCCTCGAGGGCCATGACGCGGCCTCGGGCGATCCCAGCCCGGTCACCGCCGAGGGTGTCTTCCGCGGCGTGCGCCTGTGCGTGCAGCGGGCGCTCAAGCGCGACCTCGACGGCGTGCGCGTGGCGATCCAGGGCGTGGGCAACGTAGGCGGCTACCTGGCGAAGAAGCTGCACGCCGCCGGCGCCAGGCTGGTGCTGACCGACGTGAACGGCGAGGCGCTGCGCCGCGTCGCCGCCGAGACCGACGCCCAGATGGTGGCCCCCTCGGCGATCTTCGACGCCGACGTCGACGTCTTCGCCCCCTGCGCCCTGGGCGGGGCGGTCAGCCTCGACACCCTGCCGCGCCTCCGCGCCCGCATCGTCGCCGGCGGCGCCAACAACCAGCTCGCCGATGCGCAGGCGGGCCTGGAGCTGCACCGCCGCGGCATCCTCTATGCGCCGGACTACGTCATCAACGGCGGCGGCATCATCAACGTGGCGGGCGAGATCCGCGCCCTGGACCGCGGCGAAGCCTTCGACCCGGCCTGGGTCGACGCCAAGCTGGACCGCCTCGCGCTCACCCTGGAAGAGGTGCTGGAGCAGGCCCGGACCGAGCGCCGCCCGACCCACGAGGTGGCGAACGAGATCGCCCGCGCCCGCATCCTCGGCGCCCCGCGCAAGCAGGCCGCCGCCTGAACATCCCTCCCCTTCAGGGGAGGGACAGCTCGCCGCGAGGCGAGCAGGGTGGGGAAACCTAGATCATCCCCGCCCTCTCAGTTCACGCCCCACACTTCCCCACCCTGGCCGCTGGCGCGGCCTGTCCCTCCCCATGAAGGGGAGGGAAGGTCAGCTCTGATACGCCCGCTCGCCGTGGGTCGACAGGTCGAGGCCGTCCTCGATGGCTTCGGGCGAGGCGCGCAGCCCCACGGTGAACTTGCACACCAGCAGGATCGCCGCCGAGGCCACGGCCGACCAGGCGCAGACGGCTGCGACGCCGATCACCTGCACGCCGGCCTGCGCGCCCATGCCCATGCCCTCGGCGTAGCCCGCGCCGCCGAACATCGGCGACGCCAGCACGGCCACCAGCAGCGTCCCCAGGATGCCGCCCACCCCATGCACGGCGAAGACGTCGAGGCTGTCGTCCAGCTTGGCGCGGCCCTTCACCAGCTCGACCGCGTGGAAGCAGATCAGGCTGGCGAGCGCGCCCAGCACCACGCCGCCCACGGGGCCTACGAACCCCGACGCCGGGGTCACGGTGGCGAGGCCCGCCACCACGCCGGTCACCACCCCGATCATGCTGGAGCGCTTGAACCTGATCTGCTCGATCAGCGCCCAGGTGAGCCCCGCGGTCGCCGCCGAGAGGTGGGTCGCCACCAGCGCCGAGCCGGCCGCCGCGTCGGCCGCCAGCGCCGAGCCGGCGTTGAAGCCGTACCAGCCGACCCACAGCATGCCGGCGCCCATCATCGTCATGCCGGGGTTGTGCGGCGGATGCAGGTCGCGCGGGAAGCCGTCGCGCGGGCCCAGCATCGCCACGGCGACCAGCGACGAGACGCCGGCCGTGGCATGCACCACCAGGCCGCCAGCGTAGTCCATCACGTGCATCCCGGCCAGCCAGCCGCCGCCCCACACCCAGTGGCACACCGGCGCGTAGACCAGCAGCAGCCAGAGGCCGGAGAAGAGCAGGACCGCGCCGAACCTGATCCGCTCGACATAGGCGCCGACGATCAGGCCGGGCGTGATGATGGCGAACGCCATCTGGAAGGCGAAGAACACCGTCTCGGGCAGGGTCCCGCTCACCGTCTCGCGCCCGCCCGGCAGGCCGAACCTGGCCAGGTCTCCGATGAGGGGGTTGGTCCCGGAGAACGACAGGCTGTAGCCGCCCAGCAGCCACACCACCGACGCGAGGCAGGCGATGGCCACGCAATGCATCATCACGCTCAGCGCGTTCTTGGCGCGCACCAGGCCCGCATAGAACAGCGCCAGGCCCGGCAAGGTCATGAACAGCACCAGCGCCGTCGCGGCCAGGATCCAGGCGGTGTTGCCCGGATCGGTCGGGGGCGGCGCGGCCGCCGCGGCGTCCTGTGCGAAGGCCGCGCCCCCGCCTGCCGCGAAAATGAGCGTCGAAAGTCCGGCCAGCCCTGGTGCTCGGCGCATCGCGTCGTCCCCTTCGCCCGCGCCGCCGACGGTTGGGCCGCCGATCTGCCCATGCGCCGGGCATCGACTGCATAGGGTCTGGGCAGTCGGGCGGTCGACCGCCCAACGGACGGGCGTCGGCTTGACGCTGCGCTCATCCGCCGGAACGCTGGTTTTCTCGGCAGCAAACGCTGAAAATCTGTGCAATCGCGCGGCGCCGGCCTGCCGCGCCGGCCATGCCATCTGGCATCGATTACGGATACTAGCGTTCCCGCAGCCGCCGCAGCCCGCTCCATGCGATCCGCCCGCCGATCAGGGCGGCCGTGGCGCCCACGCCGAGCGCCAGCGCAAGCCACAGGACCCCGGCCCCGGCGTCGAAGGCGCGGGGCCGCAGCAGGCCCTGCACGCCCGAGACCGCGACACGGACCGTGACGGCCGAGGCCGCGAGCGCGATCAGGGCGCCGACACCCGCCGTCGCCGTCGAGGCGACGACGTCCAGGCGGTCCCGCTCGACGCCGCGGGCGGCCTTGAGGCCGGCATGCCCGATCCGGAACAGGCGGGTCCCCCACCAGGCGGCGACGCCCGCGGCCGCCAGCGTCGGAAGGAGCGGGAGCCAGCCGTGGGCTGGGGCGCCGGGGGCCGGGAACAGCACCATCTGCAACGTCGCGGCGCCGACGGCGAGCGCGAGCAGGCCGCAGGCCCCGGCGATCAGCGCGCCGCCCCACAGCGCGGCATGGGTCCGGAACTCGACGGGTCGACCGCTCATCCCGCGATGAGGGCAGGGGAATCGGCCGGGCTCAAGCCCGGCGCTGCCCGCCGGCGGCTCCCGGGAACGAGGGCGTCAGGCGAGGCGGCGGGTCCGCGGATCGCGCACGGCGAGGACGAGGATGATGAAGGCCGACGCCAGGAAGCCCAGCGAAGCCATGAACACGATGTCGTAGCCGTAGGCTTCGGCGACGAGGCCGCCGATCAGCGGGCCGGCGGTGGCGGTGATGCTCTCCGCGGTCGCCGAGACGGCGATGCGCATCGGCAGGTCGTCGCGGCTGCCGAACTCCAGGATCATGGTCTGGGCGGCCATCATGTAGCCGCTGAGCGAGGCGCCCAGCACGGCGAACGACGCGAAGATCGAGGGCACGGTGTGCAGGTTGAGCAGCATCAGCGTCGCCGCCACCCAGCCGACCAGGGCCATCACCAGCACCAGCCGGAACCCCGACTTGTCGCCGAGGTAGCCCCAGACGAGGTTCGAGGCCGTGTCCGCGCCCAGGAACGCGAACGAGAGCAGGCCCAGCGTCGCCCCGTCGGCGCCGATCACCTTGCCGACGTAGAGGATGTAGAACGGCGTCGCGATCCGCGCCGAGGTGGCCAGCATCTGCACCACCAGGAACCAGCCATAGGCGTGGTCCTGGGCGATCAGCGCCGGGAACTCGCGCAGCCGGTCGCGGAAGCGGGACCGGGGCCTGACCGTCGGCGGTTCGGGCTCGCGCAGCAGGATCTGCAACGCCGAGAGCCCCAGGCTGGTCAGCACGAAGGCGAAGACGAAGGTGGTCGAATAGCCGTTCCCGAACAGGTTCGGCTCGATGAAGTAGACCCCCGCCGCCCAGGCCAGCACGGCGGCGATCGCGCCGCCGGTGGCGTTGCGCCACGCCTGCAGCCGGCCGCGCCGGCTGATCGGGATCACCTTCGACATCAGGAGGCTGAACACCACCCGCTGGGCGCCCATGAAGACGCCGAACATCAGGATGAAGAACAGCAGCGCCCAGACCAGCGCCTGGCCCTTCAGGAACCAGCCCGACAGCGCCATGCAGAGGATCGCCACGCGGCCCAGGCTGCCCATCCACATCGCCGCCGGCATCACCTTGGTGCGGTGCTCGACCTTGGTCGCGCCGAAGATCGGCGAGATCACCCCGCCCAGTTGCTGCAGCGCCAGGCCCAGGCCCACGATGGCGTTCGAGCCCGAGACGGCGTGCAGGTAGGCGGGCAGGAACGTCGGGGCGTTCACGAGGCGGAAGCCGGTCATCCCCAGCATGCCGTGCAGGTAGTTGCCGAGGTAGTTGCGCTTCAGGTTGTCCCAGACGAACTTCTCGTAGGCCGCCTCGCGCACGGCCAGGTCGTCGCCTTCCTGGGCGGCCACCAGGGTGGCGTCTTCGGTTTCCTCGACCTTGGCGTCCAAGCTTCTCCGGCCGCTGGCGCCGGGTCTGCCGCCCCCGCGTCCCCGGCCCCCTTCGTCAGGTGGCGGATTTCAGAAGGTCGGGTGCGTATGCGAACCGGCCGTAGGCAATGCTAGAGCGCCGCCGGGGATCGTGGGAAGCCCTTTCGCGAGCAGCCGGAAACGCGCCTCCGGAGCAGGCCTCACCCGCGCCGCGCCGGCGCCGCCTCCAGCCGCCCGTAGCGCCGCCATAGCAGGGTGAAGGCCATCACCGCGCCCGCCAGGCCGATCAGGATCGGCGCGGCGTAGGTCGCCCCGCCCGCCACGATCGCCGCGCCCGCCAGGCACGAGGCGCCGCAGCCGATGTCCCAGCCGCCCTCGGTCGCCACGCTGAAGCGCAACGGGCAGGGGGACGCCTTGGCGAGGTTGTAGATCGGAGCCATCAGCGCCGGGATCCACACCGCCACCACCAGCGCGCCCAGGGCGTTGGCCGCGACCGCCAGCCAGGGCGACCCCAGGCTCACGCCCCGCAGCAGCAGCACGCCCGCCGCGATCGCGAAGGCGATCACGATGGCCGAGCGGCCCCGGCCGGCGTCGATGTGCCTGCCGATCCAGAGGCTGAAGACGCTGCCCGCCAGCGCCGCCAGCGCCATGGCCCCGCCGTAGGCCGTGAAGCTCTGGCCCAGCGCGATGAACAGCGCCACCTGCCAGACGTAGTGGTAGCCGCCGGCGAAGATCCCGTCGCAGGCCATCAGCGCCGCGCCGAACCGGGCGGCGCGGAAGCCGCCCGGCGCCTCGTGCGCCACCGCCACCCTGGGCGCGCCCAGCAGCGGCGCGGCGGCCAGCACCTGGACCACGCCCGCCGCCGGGAAGGCCAGCCACGGCCCGCCCGCCGCCAGGGCCCAGGCGCCCAGCAGCGGCGCCACGACGCCGATCAGCGCCATCAGCGCGGTGCGCACCGCCACCTGGCCGCCCCGGTGCTCCGCGTCGCCGACCGCGGCGAAGTAGGCATGGTAGCAGGTCCAGTAGAGGACGCTGCCGACCGGGCTCACCAGCACCACGGCCAGGAAGGCCCCGTCCACGCCCTGCACGAAGGGCAGGATCGGGAAGACCGCCGCCTCCAGCACCGTGCCCAGCACCAGGGTGGCGCGCAGCCCGAAGCGCCGCGCGAACGGCAGCACGAACGGCCGCAGGATGAAGCGCCCGGCGGTCATGGCCGCCATCGAGCAGAGCACCAGCGGCGCCGGCACGCCGGCCCGCAGCAGGAAGACGAGGATGAAGATGCCGCCGGCCTCCTGGGCCAGCGTCTGGATGCCCGAATGCAGGTTGAGGCGGTTCACCGCCTCGTTGGAGAAGAAGCTCATGGAAGGAACGCCCGAGGCAGAGGTGCGCACAAAGGCTCATGCCCGCGCGGGGCGGGGAGCCTTGGATTCGGCGGGGGCTGCTAACCCCTGGTGCGTTCGCAACCGGGACACATGGTCGGTGACCTTACGCACGGTCGCGCCGGGTCACAAGCGCGTCGCCTCCCCCGCGGGGCGGCGGGAGGCAAGTCGTGTCCGTGCGAGGATCAGACCCGCCTGTATTCCATCTTCGAGCCGTCCTCGAGCTTGCCCTTGAGCGCCAGCCAGTTGCCCTGGGCGTCATAGAAGTCGTCGATCTCGGCTTCGCCGCGGATCTGCCACTGGCCGGGCTTCACCTGGGTGCAGGTCACCTTCAGCATCTTGCCTTCCTGCTGGTTGAACAGCGGCTTTCCGAAGTTGCCCTGGTTCCAGTGGCTGAGCGGGAGCGCGTTGGCGGGGCCGCGCACCGCGCCGGCCGGGCCGTTGATCTGCACGTAGCCGCCCATCTGGCGCGCCGAGACCTTGGTGATCTTGCCGTTGCCGTCGGTGGTGGTCTCGACGCTGGCCCACTTGCCGTCGACCCACTTCTCCACGGCCGTGTGCTTGTACTTGTAGACCGGCACCGGCCCGACCTTCACCGTCATCGCCACATTGGTGGTGGCCGTGCGGGCGTCGTCGTCGCCGCTGAAGCTCACCACGTGCTCGCCCACCTTGGTCCCGTTGCGGAACACCTGGAACGCCAGGCGCGGCGGCAGGGCGGCCCAGGCGGCCGGCGGCAGGACGAGGCCACCCACGCCTCCGAGGACGAGTGTGCGGCGCGCGATCAGCAGGCGTTCGGACATGTTCGGCAGGACCCTGGTTTCCACCCTCGGCGGCAATCTAGCGGGATGTACGTGCCGTTCTAGTGTCCAGGACGCGGCGGATAGCTGCGGGGCGCGGGGACGGGCAGCGGCTTCTTCGGCCCCTTCTGTCCATGCTGCGGGCTGGTGGCCTGCCGGGGGAAGCTGATCCCGAGGGAGTCCTGCTGCTGGAAGCCGGTGGTCATGGGCGAGCCCTCCGTCGGGTCGAATCAATGACTCAGGCGGCCGCCTGGAGCGAATCGTCGGGGCGCACATCCACGTGAACGGTCAGGCGCGTGTCGCCCGGGTCCCCGTGGATCGCGCCGCAGATCGGCGTGGCCTCCGCCGGCGTCCGCGCCACCGCCACCGGGATGAGGTCTGGGCTCTCGGCGATGGCGTTGGTGGGATCCAGCTCGGTCCAGCCCAGGTCGGGCAGGAACACCTCGCACCAGGCGTGGGTCGCGCCGGCGCCGCGCATCGCGCTCTCGCCCGGCGAATAGAGGTAGCCGGTCACGAAGCGCGCCGCATAGCCCAGCCGGCGCAGCGCCTCGACCATCAGCCAGGCGAAGTCGCGGCAGGTGCCGGCCCCCAGCCTGACCGTGTGCGACGGCTCCTGCGCCGCGCCGATGTCGCGGGCCTGGTATTCGAAGCCGTCGTGGATGGTCCGGTTCATCCGCAGGAGGAAGTCCAGCGCCGGCTCGTGCGGGCTCCCCATCTGCCCGCGCAGCCACTTCAGCAGGTCGCCGTCCGCGTCCTCGGTCGCCGGGTCGATGAACGGGGCCAGCACCGCCCGGTCCGGCGGCGTGTAGACGATCGGCGTGGCGGTCTGCGGGTCGTCGACCTCCAGGTCCGCGAGATGCGCCGGGAAGCGCTCGATGGTGAGCTCCGAGATGATCGAGAGGCCCGTCGATTCCCCGCCCGGGGTGAAGCAGCAGACCGAGTTCCCGAGGGCGTCGTAGACCCAGCGCGTGTCGCCGGGCGGCGAGACGGTCAGCACCGCGTCCGTCACCCGGATCGCGTGGCTGTCCCGCGGCCGCAGCAGCATGCGGTGCGCCGCGAACGACACGGGCCGCTCGTAGCTGTAGTGCGTCTCGTGTCGGATCCGGAGCCTGGCCATCCGCACGGAATGGTCCTGAAGCGGTGCGGTTCCCCGTCAGCCGACGACGACCGCCGTCATCGCCAGGACCAGGCCGAGCGTCGCGAAGTTCCAGCTCAGCGTGCGGACCCAGGGCAGTCCCGCGGCGTACAGGGGCAGGAAGGCGACGCGGCCCGCCAGGTACATTCCCGCGCCCCATACGCCCAACGTCGAGCCGGTCCGCCCCAGGTGCTCGAGGAGCAGCACCGCCGCCGCGAAGATCGGGAAGGTCTCGAGGAAGTTGCGTTGCGCCCGGTCGAGGCGGCCGGCGACGCCTCGCGGCCGCAGGTCGTCGTCGCGCGCGCCCACCGTGTAGGCGTTGCCGACCTGCGCCTTGAACGTGAACGAGGCCGCCGTCATGTGGACCAGCCCCAGGACCATGCCGCCGAACAGCATCCACGACTCGAACGACATCACGCCGTCTCCTTCTCCGCCTGCGCGCCCCTGCGCCGCGCGGCGCCCAGCACGATCGCGCCGGCGATGGCCGACAGCACGCTGCCCCCCAGCACGCCCAGCTTCGCCTCGGTCTGCAGGTCGACGGCGTCGCCGGGGAACGCCAGGGCCCCGATGAAGAGGCTCATGGTGAAGCCGACGCCGCAGAGCAGGCCGACCCCGTAGAGTTGCAGCCATGTCGCGCCGTCCGGCCGCCGGCCCAGGCCGAGCCGCGAGACCAGCCAGACGGCCCCCAGCACCCCCGCCTGCTTGCCGAGGAACAGGCCCAGCGCGATCGCCACGACCAGCGGGGCCAACGCCTGCGCCGGCGACAGGCCGGTGAGCGCCACGCCCGCCTTGGCGAAGGCGAAGAGGGGTAGCACCAGGAAGGCGTTCCAGGGGTGCAGGTCGTGCATCGCCTCCTGCAAGGGGCTCTGGTGGTTGTCGGCCCGCGCGCGCAAGGGCACGATCGCGGCGAACGCCACCGCCGCGAGCGACGTGCTGAGGCCCGCCAGCACCGTCAGCCACCAGACCATGGCGAAGGCGACGATCCAGAATGGCGAAGGCACGCGCACCCATCGCGCGACCAGGCCCATCGCCGCCAGGATGCCGGCCGCCGCCGCGGCCATCGCCCAGTCCGTCCCCCCGCTGTACAGCGCCCCGATCAGCACGATGGCGCCCAGGTCGTCGACGATGGCGAGGGTCAGCAGGAAGATGCGCAGCGACGGCGGCAGGCCCCGCCCGACCAAGGCCAGCAGGCCCAGGGCGAAGGCGATGTCGGTCGCCACCGGGATCGGCCAGCCGGCGTGCGGCGCGCCTGTCGTCGCCGCCAGGATCAGGTAGACCACCACCGGCCCCAGCATCCCGCCCAGGGCGGCGACGACCGGAGTGGCGAGCTTGCGCGGATCGCTGAGCTCGCCGCGCAGGATCTCGTGCTTGATCTCCAGGCCCACGACCAGGAAGAAGAGCGCCATCAGCCCTTCCTTGATCCACTCCGAGACGGTCATCTCCAGGGCGAAGGGACCGATCGTGAGCGGCTGGACGCTCTTCAGCATTCCGAAGTAGGCGGCGGACCACGGCGAGTTGGCCGCGACCAGCGCGGCGACGGCGGCCAGCGCCAGCACGCTCGCCGAGGCGGCCTCGGTGCGGAGGAATTCGAAGGTCAGTTTGCGCGCCACGGCGGCCTCCCGGAGGGTCAGCGGTCGTGGCGTCAGGTTATCGACGGACGCCTGACTGGATTCGCCGGGAAGGGCGCCAGCCCGGTCGCTGGAGCGCGACCCGATGTCTGCCCGGAAGCATAGCCGGCCGACCGCCGCGGGCAAGCGGAACCGGTCGGCTTGCCCGTCGAACGCGCCCGTGCCATCGGGCGCCCATGGCGAGCGACGTGATCATCGTGGGCGGCGGGCACAACGGCCTGACCTGCGCCGCCTACCTGGCCGCGGGCGGACTGAAGGTGACGGTGCTGGAGCGCCGGGGCGTGCTGGGCGGGGCGGCGGTGACGGAGGAATTCCATCCCGGCTTCCGCAACTCGACAGCCAGCTACACCGTGTCGCTCCTGAACCCGAAGGTGATCCGCGACCTCGACCTGCACGGCCACGGCCTGAGGGTGGTCGAGCGGAAGATGGCCAACTTCCTGCCGCTCGACGGCGACCGCTTCTTCGTGGGCGACGGGATCACCCAGGCCGAGACCGCGCGGTTCTCGCCGAAGGACGCCGAGCGCCTGCCGGCCTACTGGGACCGCCTCGACGCCATCGCCGACGTCCTGCGTGAAGTGGTGATCCAGACGCCGCCCAACCTGGTCGAGGGCTCGTTCGCCGAGGCGCTGCCCGAGCTGCTGAAGAGCGCCGTCCTCGGCCGCAGGCTCTCCAAGCTGACGCTCACCGCCAAGCGCGACCTGCTGGCGCTGTTCTCGCAATCGGCGGGCGACTGGCTGGACGGCTGGTTCGAGAGCGACCCCATCAAGGCCGCCTACGGCTTCGACGGCGTCGTCGGCGCCTACGCCAGCCCCTACACGCCGGGCACGGCCTACGTCCTGCTGCACCACGTCTTCGGCGAGGTGAACGGCCGGAAGGGCGCGTGGGGCCACGCCCTCGGCGGCATGGGCGCGATCACCCAGGCGATGGCCGCCTGCTGCCGCGCCCGCGGCGTCGAGCTGCGCACGAACGTCGCCGTGGCCGAGATCCTCACCGGGAAGGGCCGCGCCACCGGCGTCGTCACCGCCACGGGCGAGGTGCTGAAGGCCCGCGCGGTAGTCTCCAACCTCCACCCGCAGCTCACCTTCGGGAAGCTGGTCGATCCGGCCGCCCAGCCCGCCGACTTCCGCGAGCGCATCGGCCGCTACCGCTCCGGCTCGGGCACGTTCCGCATGAACGTGGCGCTGTCCGAACTGCCGCGCTTCACCGTCGCGCCCGAGCCGGGCGACCACATGACCGGCGGCATCATCGTCGCGCCGACCCTGGCCTACATGGACCGCGCCTTCGTCGACGCCCGCGAGCACGGCTGGTCGAAGGCGCCCATCGTCGAGATGCTGGTCCCGTCCACCCTGGACGACAGCCTCGCGCCGCCCGGCCGGCACGTGGCCAGCCTGTTCTGCCAGCACGTCGCGCCCGAGCTGCCCGGCGGCCGCGCCTGGGACGACCATCGCGACGAGGTCGCCGACCTGATGATCGCCACGGTCGAGAAGCACGCGCCGGGCTTCGCCAGGTCCGTGCTGGGCCGCCAGGTGCTCAGCCCCCTCGACCTCGAACGCACCTTCGGCCTCGTGGCCGGCGACATCATGCACGGCCGCCTGAGCCTCGATCAGCTCTTCTCGGCCCGCCCGGTCCTGGGCGCGGGCGACTACCGCAGCCCGATCCGAGGCCTCTACCAGTGCGGCTCGGGCACGCACCCCGGCGGCGGCGTGACGGGCGCGCCAGGCCACAACGCCGCGACCGAGATCCTCAGGGACGCCAGGCGGCGGCGGTTCTGACCGCCGGAAGGCTGGCGTCGCGGCGGGTCATCCCGCTCAGAGGGTCAGCGCCTGGTCGGTGGCCCGCACCAGGGCGTCGACGATGCCCGGCTCGGTCGAGGCGTGGCCGGCGTCCCAGACCACCTCGAACCGCGCCGCCGGCCAGGCCTGCTTCAGCTTCCAGGCGCTCTCCATCGGCGTCACCACGTCGAAGCGGCCCTGGACGATCCAGCCGGGGATGCGGGCGATGCGGTGGAGGTTCTCCAGGATCCAGTTCGGGCTGTCGAAGAAGCCGCCGTTGGCGAAGAAGTGGCACTCGATCCGGGCGAAGGCGATCGCGAAGTCGATCTCGTTGAACTTCGACGGCCGCGCCTCCGGCCCGCGGATCGAGATGGTGTCGCCCTCCCACTGGCTCCAGGCCGCCGCGGCCTCGGCCTGCACGCGCCGGTCGGGGTGGGTCAGGCGCTTGTGGTAGGCGCCGATCATGTCGCCGCGCTCGGCCGGCGGGATCGGGGCGCAGAAGCGGGCCCAGGCGTCGGGGAACAGGAACGACGCGCCGTCCTGGTAGAACCACCGCAGCTCGCGCTCGGTCAGCAGGAAGATGCCGCGCAGGACGAGGCCCGTGACCCGCTCGGGGCGCCTGATCGCGTAGGCCAGGGCGAGCGTGGAGCCCCACGAGCCGCCGAACACGGCCCACTTCTCGACGCCCAGATGCTCGCGCAGGCGCTCGATGTCGTCGATCAGGCTCCAGGTGGTGTTGTCGTCCAGGCTGGCGTTCGGCCGGCTCTTGCCGCAGCCGCGCTGGTCGAACAGCGCCATGCGCCACTTCGCCGGGTCGAAGAACCGCCGCATGGTGGGGTTGATCGCCCCGCCCGGGCCGCCGTGCAGGATCACGCACGGCTTGCCGTTGGGATTGCCGCACTCCTCGTAGAACACCTCGTGCGGGCCGCCGGTCGAGAGCCAGCCGTTCGCGAACGGTTCGTTGTCGGGAAACAGGCCGCGCCGGTGCTGCGCGCCGGCCACGGCGGGCGGCGGGGTGTTACGTTCCATACGCCCTTCTACTTCGGGAACCGCCTGTCCAGCCAGTCCAGGATCAGGCGGTTCACCTCCCCCGGCTTCTCCTGTTGTGTCCAGTGGCCCGAGCCCTTGACCATGGTCGTCTCCAGGTCGCCGACGAAGGCGGGCATGTGCTCCGCCGCGGCGGGCGGCAGCACGGCGTCCAGTTCGGCCGTGATCATCAGGCAGGGGAGGCCGTCGATCCGGGTGGGCAGCGCCTCGGCGCGTTCCCAGTTGCGGGTGAAGTTGCGGTACCAGCTCACGGGGCCGAAGAAGCCGCCGTCGCGGAAGGCGTCGGCGAAGACCGCCAGTTCGCCGTCGCTCAGCAGCCGCTCGCGCGGATCGACCGACGGGTCCCACGCCTTCAGCAGGTCGCGGAAGGCGAAGGTCGAGCCCGAGGCCGACGGCGGCGGCGCCACCGGCCCGGCGGCCGGGCGGCGCATGAAGAAGTCCATGGTCCGCCTGGTGTCGGCGCCCAGCACCGCCTCGGGCTCGTCCGGGGTCTGGAACCAGACGATGTACATGTCGGGACCGAAGCGCGCCCGCATCGCGGCGATGGGGTCCGACGGTCCGCGCGGCAGGAAGGGCGTGTTGAGGCCGATGACGCCCGCCACCCGCTCCGGATGGACCAGCGGCATCTGCCACACGACGAAGCCGCCCCAGTCGTGGCCGCAGAAGATCGCCTTCTCCACGCCCAGGTGGTCGAGCAGGCCCGCCATGTCGCCGGTCAGGTGGTCGATGTCGTAGTCGGGGACGGCTCCCGGCTTGCCCGAGAGACCGTAGCCGCGCTGGTCGGGCGCGATCACCCAGCGGCCGGCGTCGCCCAGCGCCTTGATCTGGTGGCGCCACGAGAACGCCAGCTCCGGGAAGCCGTGGCTGAGCACGATCGGGACGCCCTCGCGCGGGCCGGCCTCGTAGTAGCCGATCTCCACGCCGTTCACGCGCGCCCGCTTCGGCGGCGGCATCATGGTCTCGAGCGCGCCCATTCGAGGTCCCTCCGAGCGATTCCGGGTTTCCCACATCCCGACTTAGCCAGTAAGCGCATGGGCGCCGTGACGTCCGCCAACGAGTCTTCCGCCACCCCGCCGCCGCCCACGCCCTGGGGCCTCGTCGTGCTCCTGGGCTCGCTGACGGCCATGGGGCCGCTCGCCATCGACATGTACCTGCCGAGCCTGCCGGCCATCGCCGCGGGGCTGAGGGCCGATCCTGCCGAAGCGCAGGCGACGGTGGCGGCGTTCCTGGCCGGGATGGCGGTGGGCCAGCCGTTCTACGGCCCGTGGTCCGACCGGATCGGGCGGCGCGTCCCGATCGTGCTGGGCGTGGTGATCTTCATTGTGGCGTCTGCGGCCTGCGCCATGGCGACCTCGGCGACGATGCTGCTCGCCGCGCGCTTCGTGCAGGCGCTGGGCGCCTGCGCCGGCGGCGTGGTCGCCCGCGCCGTGATCCGCGACCGGTTCGACCACACCGAGACCGCCCGCATGCTCAGCCTGATGATGCTGATCATGGGCCTGGCGCCGATCCTGGCGCCGATCCTCGGCAGCATGCTGCTCACCGTCGGCGGCTGGCAGTCCAACTTCTGGTTCATGACCGCGGTCGGCGTGGCGCTGCTGCTCGCCGCGGCGCTGCGGATGACCGAGTCCCGCTCCGAGGCGACCGCGATCCAGGCGTCGAAGGAGAACCCGTTCCAGGCCTACGCCGCGCTGCTGCGCCAGCCGCGCCTGATCGGCTATGCGCTGGCCGGCGCCCTGAACGGGGCCACGCTCTTCACCTACATCTCCTCGTCGCCGGGTCTGATCATGGGGGCCTACGGCTACTCGCCGGGCGTCTATCCCTGGATCTTCGGGATCAACGCCCTGGGCGTGATCGGGACGGGCCAGATCAACCGGATCGTGCTCCGGCGCATGACCCCCGACGCGGTCCTGCGGCGCGCGAGCACGGTCGCCGTGGTCTTCGCCGTGCTGATGACGATCGCCGCGGTCAGCGGGATCGGCGGCCAGTGGACCGTCCTGCCGCTGCTGTTCCTGCTGCTGTCGAGCTACGGCTTCATGCAGGGCAACACCATGGCCGGCGCGCTCAACGTCGACCCCCTGAGGGCCGGCGCCATCTCGGCCCTGATGGGCACCCTGTCGTTCGCCACGGGCGCAGCGGCCTCCAGCCTGACGGCGCTGTTCCACGACGACGGGCCGCGGACCATGGCGCTGGTGATGCTGGCGGCCCTGCTGGGGTCCGCGGCGAGCCTGCGCCTGCTGGCGCTGCGTCAGTGAGGATCGACGCCGCGGGCCGCCCAGGCCAGTGTCGCCCAGCCCGCCAGGAACAGGAGGCCCCCGACCGGCGTGATCGCGCCGACCCAGTCGGGCGCCCCCAGGGCCAGCGCGTAGAGCGAGCCCGAGAACAGCGCCACGCCCGAGAGGAAGAACCCCGGCGCGAACCGCGCGCGGCGCGCCCCCACCTGCATGAAGGTGGCGCTCGCGAACGTCGCCATGGTGTGCATGAAGCCGTAGGTCGCGCCCGTCCGCAGCAGCTCGGCCGCGCGCGGGTCGTCGCGCACGCCGTGCGCCGCGAACGCCCCCACCGCCACGGCCACGAAGCCGCCCACGGCGCCCAGCGTCATCCAGTTCCGCCGTGTCCAGAAACCCATCAGCCCCACACCTGCGGGCGACGATCCGCCCAGGGGGCCTCCTTCTCAAGTTGCGCGGCGAGTCGGAAGAGGGTGGCCTCGTCCGCGTAGCGGGCCGTGAACATCATGCCGATGGGCAGGCCGTTCGCGTCCGTCTCCAGCGGCAGGCTCATCGACGGCTGGCCCGAGTAGTTGAACGGCGGCGTGAACGGGAAGACGCGGCCCTGGCGGCGGTTCACCTCCCGGGGCTCCAGGTTCACCGGGTCGATATGGCCGATCTCCGGCAGCGGCGTGCCCAGCACCGGCGTCAGGTAGACGTCGACGTCCTCGAAGAAGCCCAGCACCTCGCGCACCAGCATCCGGGTGTCCTGCAGCGAGCGCATGACGTCGGCGCCGGTCTGGCGGCGGCCGGCCTTCAGCGAGGCCCAGGTCAGCGGCTCCAGCTCGCCCGGCTCCGGCTCGCGGCCCACCTCCTCGATCAGCCGCTGCATGCCGGCCGCGAAGTTGGCCGCCGCCGCCGCGCCGCGCGAGGCGTAGAGGGCGCGGTAGTCGACGCCCAGGCCCTTCTCGAACACCTCGTGGCCGAGCCCCTTCAGCAGCGCCGCCGTCCGCTCCAGCGCGGCCTGGATCTCGGCGTCGATCGGCCGGCCCGACGGCGTCTCCGACGACCAGGCGATCCGCAGCCTGCCGGGGCTCCGCGTGATCTCCTCGACGTACGGCCGCTCCTTCGGCGGGGCCGGGTAGGGCGAGCCGGGCTCGGGCACGCCGGTCACGTCCAGCATGGCGGCGCTGTCGCGCACCGTGCGGCTCACCACGTGGTCCACCACGTTGCCCATGGCGTAGTCGTAGCCGTCGGGCAGGTTCGGGTTGCGGTCGCGCGTCACCTTCAGGCCCACCAGCCCGCAGCACGCCGCCGGGATGCGGATCGAGCCCAGCCCGTCGCTCGCATGCGCCAGCGGCACGATCCCCGCCGCCACCGCGCTCGCCGACCCGCCCGACGAGCCGCCGGCGATGCGGTTCGGGTCCCAGGGGTTGCGGCACGGCCCCAGCCGCGCGCTCTCGGTCGTGCCGGTGATGCCGTATTCGGGCGTGTTGGTCTTGCCGAGCGGGATGACGCCCGAGCTGCGATAGCGGCGCATCAGGCCGGTGTCCTCGGCGTCGACCAGGTTGCCGAACCGGCTTCCGTGGCTGCGCGGCCAGCCGGCCACCGAGATGCCCAGGTCCTTGATCAGGAACGGCACGCCGGTGAACGGTCCGTCGGGCAGGGCGCCCTTCGCCTGCCTGCGCGCGTCCTCGTAGCCCTCGTAGACGATGGCGTTGAGCGTCGGGTTGTGCCGCTCGGCCCGCGCGATGGCGGCCTCCACCAGCTCGGCCGGCGAGACCTGCTTGCCCTTCACCAGCTCGGCCAGGCCCAGGCCGTCGTAGTTCGGATAGTCGTCCATCTAGCGGGCTCCGGCGGAAAGGAAGGCCATCTTCTCGACAGGGGTGAGATCGCGCACCTGTTGCTTCAGCGCCCCGAACGCGCCCTCGGCGGCGTCCAGCGCGACGTCGATATCGGCCTCGGTCATCGCCGCGCACAGGAACATGTTGTGCCACGGGTGGACGTAGACGCCGCGGCTCAGCATCTCCGACGACCAGCAGAAGCCCTTGCGCAGGTCCGGGTCGTCGTCGAACAGGAACAGCGGCATCACGCCCGGCCCGGTCTGCCGCAAGCCGAAGCCCGCCGCGGCCGCCCGCTCGGCCAGCCCGCCGCGCAGCCGCTCGCCCAGCGCCGTGATCCGCTCCAGGTAGTCCGTCTCGCGGATCAGCCTGAGCGTCTCCAGGGCCGCCGCCATCGTCGCCGCCTGGTACCAGAACGAGCCGGTGACGTAGATCGAGGCCGCCGCCTTGCGCGCCTTGTCGTTCCCCAGCAGCACCGACAGGGGGTGCCCGTTGGCCACGCACTTGCCCCATGACGTGAGGTCGGGCCGCACGCCCAGCCTCTCCCACGAGCAGTCGCGCGACAGCCGGAAGCCCGCCCGCACCTCATCGACCACCAGGAGCGCCCCGGTGGCGTCGCACAGCTCCCGTGCGCGCCGCGCATAGGCCGGGTCCGGGTCGGCCTGGTCGATGAAGGCGTCGTGCTTGAAGGGCGCGGCGAACACGGCGGCCAGGTCGTCGCCCGCCTCGGCCACGGCCGCCTCCAGGCTGGCCACGTCGTTGTAGTCGTAGAGGATCTGGTGCGCCCGGTCGCTCTCGATCACCCCCGAAGGCCTGGGCACGCACCAGGGCGCCGCCCCGTGGTAGGCGCCCTTCGCCCGCACCACGGTCTTCTTCTTCGTGTGCGCCCGCGCGGTGGTCAGCGCCATGGTCGTGGCGTCCGTCCCGTTCTTGCAGAAGATCGCCCAGTCGGCGTGGCTGACCATGCCCACCAGCGCCTCGGCCAGCTCCACCATCAGCCCCGTCGGCCCCGTCAGCGTGTCGCCGAGGCCCAGTTGGCGCACGAACGCCGCGTCGATCTCGGGGTTCGCATAGCCGAACAGGTTCGGCCCGTAGGCGCACATGAAGTCGAGGTAGCGGTTCGCGTCCGCGTCCCAGATGTGGGCGCCTTCGCCCCGCTGGAAGAACTGCGGATAGTCGTCGGGCAGCAGCCCCACCGCCTGGTGCCCGAACATCCCGCCCGGGATCACCGCGGCCGCCCGCTCACGCAGCTCCCGGTCCCGGCTGTTGGCGCGGCTCATGACGGCCTCCTTATCGTTGTTCAGGCACCTTAGAGCCATGCCGCTCCGCCCGTCATCCCCCATCCCAACGCTCGTCATCCCCCGGCTTGTCCGGGGGACCCACTGGGCTGTGCGTCGACCGGAGGACCCGCGGCGGCGAAGCTGCGCCTCGCCCCCAACCTCACAGCCCAATGGGTGGCCCGGACAGGCCGGGCCATGACGTTTCGGGGGAAGGTGATCGGCTAGCCTGGGGCCGCACCCACGGCAGAGCCGCACCCCACGGCGCCTCATCCCCCATCCCAACGCCCGTCATCCCCCGGCTCGTCCGGGGGACCCATTGGGCTGTGCGTCGACCGGAGGACCCGCGGCGTCCACGCCGCAAACAACCCCAACCTCACAGCCCAATGGGTGGCCCGGACAAGCCGGGCCATGACGTTCGGGGGGAAGGGCAGGGTGAGAAGCGGGGCGCGACTCCGTATAACCCGGCCCCATGTCGCTCCCGGTCCGCCTCGGGCTCTTCTATTCGGCGATCTTCGTCGGCACGGGCGCGGCCTCGCCGTACATGCCGGTATGGTTCGCCGAGCGGGGGCTGTCGGGGGCGCAGATCGGGCTGATCCTGTCGCTGCCGATGCTGGCGCGGGCGTTGACCGCGCCGCTGCTGGCCGTCTGGGCCGACAGCTTCCGGCTGCGGCGCACGGCGCTGATCTTCATGAGCCTGGGCGTGGCGGTCGCCTACGCCCTGATGGCGCTGCCGCTCGGCTTCCTGGGCTGGACGCTGGTCTGGTTCGCCGCCTCGTCGGCCTTCTCGACGATGTCGCCGCTGACCGATGTGATCGTGCTCGCCCGCGCCCGGCGCGACGGCTTCAACTACGGCTGGCCGCGCGGCATCGGCTCGGTCGCCTTCATCGTCGCCAACGTCGTCATGGGCGCGGTGCTGACCTGGGGATCGCCCGAGCTGGTGCTGGTCTGGATCACGGCGGCGGTCTCGCTGACGGCGCTGGGCGCGCGCTACCTGCTCCCGCCCGACCCGGTGCATGAGGAGGGCGTGCTTCCCGCGCCCGCCGCCGACCGGTTCGCGGGCCTGGGCGCCCTGCTGCGCGACCCCGCCTTCATGACCGCCGCGCTGGCCTGCGGCCTCATCCAGTCGTCGCACGCCTTCTACTACAGCTTCTCCACCCTCACCTGGAAGCAGCAGGGCGTCCCCGAGGGCCTGACCGGCGTGCTCTGGGGCGTCGGCGTCGCCGCCGAGGTGGCGTTCCTGTGGTGGATGGAGCCCTGGCGGCGGCGCATCGGGCCCCGCAACCTGCTGATGCTGGGCGGCGGCGCGGCCCTGATCCGCTGGACCGCCTACGCCTTCGCCCCGCCGCTCTGGCTGGTGTTCCCGCTGCAGGCCCTGCACGTCTTCAGCTACGCCGCCACCTTCATCGCCTCGCTGCAACTGGTCGAGCGCCTCTCGACCCCCCGCAACGCCTCCGCCGCCCAGGCCGTCAACTCCGCCCTTTCCGGCGGTGTCCTGGCCGGCCTCGCCACCATGGCGTCGGGCCCGCTCTTCGACCGCTACGGCGCCCACGGCTACGTCCTGATGACCGCCATGTGCCTCGCCGGCCTGGTCGGCGCGCTCAGGCTCTACGGCGTGCGCCGCCTGGACCCGGCGTAGGGCTTCTCAGCGGCGGAAAACGTCCATAGGTTTCCGGCTTCCCGGCAAGGGGCGTGTGGTGAGCGAACCGGAACCCGTCAGCGACGAGACTGGCCGCGCCGCCCTCGCGCCGCCGCCCTCGGCCCTCGGCCGCATCGCGACCGCGGTCCGTCGCCCTGCCGTCCTCGCCGCGGTCGCGGGCCTCGCCCTGCTGGTCGCGGCCGCCGCCTGGTGGCAGTTGCGCCCGTCGACGGCGGGCCCGCACAGCATGACGGTGCGCCTCGCCGGCTTCCAGCTCCTGTCGCCCGACCTGTCGCCGACCCTTCGCGCCACGGTGGATTCCGAGATCGCCGCGGCCTTCAACGCCGACGGCGTCGTCGGCGTCTCCACGGCGTCGGCCCCTGCGCGGGGCCCGGCGCCAGCCTACGCCCTGGGCGGCACGATCCAGTACGACGGCCCCACCATCCGCGTCATCACCCGCCTCACGAACGAGCGGTCCGGCGCCACCCTCTGGAGCGAGACGTTCGACTACGACGGCGCCGAGGCCGCGAAGGTGCCGCGCCACATCGCCGTGGACGCCGGCAACGTGGTCCGCTGCGGGCTGTTCGGCGCTTCCACCTACCAGAAGCCCCTGCCTGACGCGGTCCTGAGGGACTACATGCAGTTCTGCCGCGGGCACTGGCATCCCGACATGAGGGAGGGGCGCAAGGCCCTCGTCCCCGCTCAGCGCGTGGTCGCCGCCGCCCCGGATTTCTCCTGGGGCTGGGCCGCCGTCGCCGGCGCGTACTGGAAGGTCGACTCCAGCGCGGGCGACGGCCCGGCCGGCGACGCCGCCCGCGCCGCCGGACGCGAGGCCGCCGACAAGGCGCTGGCGCTGGACAGCCGCAACAGCGAGGCCCTCTACATCAAGTCCATGCTGGTGGACCGGAACGACTGGATCGCCCGGGAAGACCTGCTGAAGCGCGCCGTCGGGGCCCGCCGCCTCGATTGCGGGTGCGAGTATCATCAGTACGGCACGATGCTGGCGAACGTCGGGCGCGTGACCGAGGCGGTCGAGCAACTGCGCCAGGCCAACGACATGCTGGCCCTGTACGTCTACACCCCGCTGACGCTGGCCGACGTGCTGGTGGAGGCGGGCAAGGCCGACGAGGCGCGGCCGTTCTACGATGCGGCCATCCAACTGGCGCCGGACGCCGGCTTCGCGGCGAGGATCATGCGGTACAAGGCGACGGCGATGGGCGACGCCGACGCCCTGCTCGACCCCGCGCTCGCCATGCCGGACCAGCAACGCAGCGCCCTGGTGGCGGGCTATCGCGCGCGGGCGTTGGGAAGCGCCGCGGCCAGGGAGGCCGTGCAGGCCCTCCGCGCGTTGCCGGAGGACCAGCAGAACGACGACGTCGCCCTGCTGCTCGGCGACCTCGGCGCGACCCACGACGCCTTCCGCATCGCCAGCCGCCTCGCGGCCCAGAGATACCCGGGCCCCTCGATCTTCTGGTACCCCGGCATGCGCGCCACCCTGAGCGATCCGGGCTTTCCGGCGGCGGCCGGGCAACTCGGCCTAATGAAGTACTGGAAGGCGACCAGGACCAAGCCCGACGCCTGCAAGGGGCAGGGGCCGCACGCCCCGTTCTGCAGCATGATCTGACCCGGTTCCCGGGCTCCGTCCCTTCTGACGTATGGGGTGGTCGATTGCCGCTCATGTCCGAGGCCGAGCCCGACACCTGTGCGGGCGACAAACCCGTTTTGCCGCGGGTTCGGGCCTGACGTAGCGGCATGCTTGCGAGGCGCCGGATGGCGGCGCCAACTAGCGCCCCGGAGGGTCCGCATGCGCGCACTGAACGTCTCCGCCCCGTGGGGGCTGGACGCCATCCAGGTGGTGGAGAAGCCGGCCCCGACGCCCGGCCCCGGCCAGGTGCTGGTGCGGATGAAAGCGGTGTCGCTGAACTACCGCGACCTCTTGATGGTCAACGGCATGTATGGCCGTGCGCCCAGCCAGACCACCGACGTGATCACCCCCTTCTCCGACGGCTGCGGCCATGTCGAGGCGGTGGGCGAGGGCGTCACCCGCTTCAAGGCCGGCGATCGCGTGGCCACGCTGTTCTTCCAGGGCTGGATCTCGGGTCCGCCCAGCCTGGAGAAGGTGGTCACGGCCCTGGGCTTCCCGATCCCCGGCGCGGGCTCGGAATTGCAGACCTTCTCCGAGCACGGCCTGTCGAAGGTCCCCGAGTACCTCAGCGACAACGAGGTCGCCACGCTGCCCTGCGCCGCGCTGACCGCCTGGCGCGGCCTCTTCGCCGACGCGCGGCTGGAGCCCGGCGACACGGTGGTGCTGCAGGGGACCGGCGGCGTCTCGATCTTCGGCCTCCAGTTCGCGCATGCGGCGGGCCTGCGCACGCTGATCACCTCGTCGTCCGACGCCAAGCTGGAACGGGCCAGGGAGCTCGGAGCCGACCACGTCGTGAACTACCGGGCCACCCCGGCCTGGTCGAAGCCGGTGCGCGAGGCCACGAACGGCCGCGGCGCCGACTTCATCATGGAGGTGGGCGGCGGCGGCACGATCCAGGAGAGCATGCGCGCCGTCCGGATCGGCGGCCACATCGCCGTCATCGGCGTCGTGGCGGGCGCGGGCGACCCGTTCAACCCGGCGGCGCTGATCGGCAACTCGGCGAAGCTGCAAGGCCTCTCCGTCGGCTCGCGCGACATGTTCGAGTCCATGTGCCGCATGATGGACCTGAAGAAGATCTTCCCGGTCGTCGACAAGGTCTTCCCGTTCACCGAGGCGAAGGCCGCGTTCGGCGCCATGGCTGCCGGCGAGCACTTCGGGAAGATCGTCCTGGAATTCTGAGGCTCCGAGGGAGAACGCCCATGCCCCGTCTGCGCCAGGTCTCGCGCGCCGAGACCACGTCCGAGCACGTCCGGAAGACCTACGACCTCCTGTTCGGCGACCGCGACCCGGTGGCCGAGCCCGGCACCGCCACCGGCACACGCGGCGACTGGTGGACCGTCTTCGCCCTGGTCCCAGACATCCTCGAGCACGCCAACCGCGGCTTCGCGCTCTACCGCAATCCCGAGCGCCGGCTGGACCCGCAACTGCGCGAGCTGGGCCAGACCCGCGTCGGCTGGGTGAAGGGCAGCCAGTTCGTCTTCTCGCAGCACTGCAAGTCGATGCGGGGCCTGAAGATGCCCGAGGAGAAGATCGCCGCGATCCCGGACTGGCAGGTCGCCGACTGCTTCGACGACAGGGAGCGCGCGGTGCTGGCCTACGCCGACTGCCTGGCCGCCGGCGGCCGCACGCCGCAGGGCGTCTTCGACAAGCTCAGGACCTTCCTCTCCGACGAGGAGATCATGGAGTTCACCTACATCACCTGCCTGTACGACATGCACGCGGTGATGAGCAGGGCGCTCCGCCTCGAGTTCGACGACCGCGACGACCCGATCGTCGAGGTGCCCGCGCCCGAATCCTTCTCGGCCCGCGACTTCCTGGATACAGGGCGGCGCTAGAGCGGGCAGATCGCCGCCCTAGCCCTTGCGTGGGACGAGACCGTTGATGAACAGGTGGACCAGGTTTGCGGTGACGGCGTCGGCATCGACGCGCGCCCCCGGAGCGTACCACTTGGGCAAGGAGTTGATCGCGCCGAGGAGCGCCAGGCGGGCGAGATGCGTGTCGATGCGTCGCACGCTGCCGTCGGCGACGCCCAGGTCGAAGAAGCCCGAGAGGATCGCCTCCAGCCGCTCGCTCCGTGCATGCACCTCTCGGCCGTGTTCCGGCGTCAGCGACTTCAGGCGCGTGTAGTTGGCGATGGGTCCGGCCGGCCCGACGTGCAGATCCACGGCCGAGGCGATGGTGCGCATGATCTTGGCGAGCCCATCACCGGGATCGTCGTCGATGGTGGTCATGACGAGCTCGGTCTTCTCCAGCGATCGATCGTAGGCCGCGTGCAGGAGCGCCTCCTTGCTGGAGACGTAGTGATAGAGGGCGCTCTTCGAGATGCCGAGGCCATTGACCACGTCCTCGAGCGTGCAGTTGTCGAAGCCGTTGCGATTGAAGAACTCCGAGCCGCTGCGCACCAACGCCTCGCGCCGCCGCGCCGCCTGTTCGATGCGATCGAAGGCGGCGACCGGCGGCGGCTCCATGAGCCGCACCGGCGGGGGCAGGTCGGCCGCGCTTCTCCGGCCGCTGCGCGCCAGGCCGTTCAGGAAGAGGTCGAGAAAGGCCTCCCCGATGATGTCCGGAGTCATTTCCCCCTTGCCCGGTCGGAGCCAGACAAGGATCCAGTTCAGCGCCCCGATGACCGAGTGATTGACGACCCCCACGTCGGGCATCGTCAGGCTGCCGTCAGCGACGCCTTCGCTCAGCAGGCCCCGCAACGCATGATCGTGCCGGCGCTCCAGCGCGAAAATCTCGTTCCGATGGGACGGCGCCAGGAAGTCGATCTCGCCCACGAAGGCCACCGGCGGATTGTCGACCGAGAGCCGTGAGCGGACGTAGGCCTCGAAGCGCTCGCGCCCGGCGCCGCCGCGACCGGCCGCGCCCTCGACGGCCCGGATCCAAACCTGGCAGGTGCGCAGGTAGCTCTTGTAGACGAGGTCTTCCTTGCTGCGGAAATAGTAGTAGAGCGCGCTCTTGGTGATGCCCAGGGCCGTGGCGACGCCTTCGAGCGACGCGTAGGTGAGGCCATCGGCGTTGAGTACGTAGGCGGCCGCGTCCAGGGCCCGTTCCACCCGACCATCGCGCTGAGAAGGGCGGCCTCGCGATCCCGCCGCCGATCTGGAAGCCGCCAATCGTTTTCCCCTCCTGGTCCGCCGAATCTCGCGAGCCGGCGACGCTGCTCGCGCCGATCATAGCGCAACTCGACATTGTGCCGGTGCGCCGCAGCGGAGACTGCCGTCTCGCCCTCACTGAAGTCCAGCGCCAACCTCCCGGGGGACACCCAACCTGGGTTCGGGGGCTCGCGACGCCGGTGCCGTGCTTGCTCCTCATGGGTGTGAAGGAGGTCGGTTTGGCCTTCCGTCGGGAAGTCAGGGGATCGCGGCGCGCAGAAACCCCCACTGGTTCGCCGACCTCGAACGACGCGGTCCACGGGGGGTTCGCCGCCCCCGCCAGCACGTCCGCCGGCGGCGCCGCCGGGCGTCAGCGGCGGCGCAGCCAGACGGGGTCGGTGGGCTTGGAGGCGTCGGCCTGCCGGTCCAGCGCGGCCCGCGCCGCCGCATCGCCGCGAAGCGCCCCGGCCCAGAACCGGAGCTGCATCACGCGCAGCGCCGCACCGCGCGGGTTGCCGGGCGCGGGATCGAACTCACGATGCGCGAAACCGTCCACCACGACCGCGTACTTGTCGCCCGGCGGGCTGAGGTCGAAGGGCTTGAGGCGCCAGGGCGGCGTCTCGCCGGCGGCGCCGAAATCGCGCGTGCCCGTGGTCACCATCATGGGCTTCGTGATGCCGGCGAAACTGTCGTCGTGCAGCGCCATGCGGCCGGGGCCCTGGCCGCTCATCGACAGGAAGCCCGCGAAGCCCGGGGTAACCGGGGCGCTCACCGGCGGCGACAGGAGCGCGCCGGCCATGACGAGCGTCGTGTACGCCCCGAAGGAATGGCCGCTCATCCCCATCCGCGTCGGGTCGGCGCGCTCGACGATGGCCCGGTCGAGTCCCTTCCCCTGCTTCACCGCCGAGACGAGGACGCCGACGTCACGCAGGCGGCTGTCGATGAAGAACGGGTTGTCGAGCACCTTCACGAACGCCTGGCGCAACTGCGGCGACGGCGCGCCGGCCGCCTCGTGGTACTGGCGCATGACCGCCGCCTCGGCCGGCGGCGCGCCGGGATCCATCCTGGCGAGCGAATCCGAGTGCGTGGGATGCAGCACGACATAGCCGTGGCTGGCCCAGATCCGCCCGGTGTTGGTGAAGGTCAGAAGCGAGCCGCCGAAGCCGTGGCTGAAGACGATGACGGGGTAGCGGCCGGGCTTGGCCGGATAGTAGGCCCGCGTCGCGATGCTGCGGCCCCGCGCCTCGTCGCGCAGGTCCGCGTCGACGAACGACACCTCGAGCGGGCCGACCTCGGAGAGCGCGTCCTCGGCCAGGGCGCGGCCCGCGAAACCTGCCGCGAGCGGCAGGGCGGCGCCCGCGCGCAGCAGGCCGCGACGTGAGAAAGCGCGCATCAGACTCCTCCCCCTGTTCACCACGAATACCTGATCTGGACACCGTAGGTGCGCGGGCTGGACAGCCGGTACATCGCATCGCTGTCGTCGCGCAGGTGATAGACCGTGTTGAAGATGTTGTTGGCGTAGAGGGCGAGTTCGACGTGGCCGGCCCGGGCGGCGACGCGCACGTCGACCTGGCTGAAGTCCTCCAGCGCCTTCTGCGGCAGCTCCACGTCCTGCACCCCGCCCCATTGCTCGTGGTAGTTCACATTGAGCAGGCCCATCACGTCTTCGGTTATCGGGTGCGTGTAGTTGAGGTTGGCGTTGGCCACCCACGTGGGAGTCTGCGGGATCGTCCGCCCGGCGTAGGCGCTCTTGCGGTATTCGCCCCTCTGCCGCGACCCCGAGGCCGACAGCAGGGTCCGTCCGCCGAACAGCGCGAACCGCGTGGTCACTTCGCCTTCGAAGCCCCACGTGTCCGTTTCGCCGGCATTCACCGCAAACACCGCGGCCCCCACGCCGCACAGCGCCACGGTGCATCCGTTGCTGGTCTGCACCAGCGTGTCCTTGCCCTTGTTGTGATAGGCGGTGAAGGTCGTGTAGACGCTCGGCGCCAGGTTGCCCTTCACGCCGGCTTCGACCGTCTCCATGGTCTCCGGCCCATAGGTCGGCAGCACCGGGTTCGGGGCCGTGAAGCCCACCGGATTGCGGCCCGAATTGAAGCCGCCGGCGCGATAGGCGGTCCCGTATTTCAGGTAGCCCATCCAGTTCGGCGCGAACTTGTAGTTCGTCGTCAGGTTGTACGAGAAGTTCGTGTTGTCGAACGTCTTGATCGTGAACGGGTTCTGCACCTGGGTCGCCACGCCGAGGCCGAAGATGCCGCCGCCCGGCGTCCCGTTGAGACGGGGCGGGCCGATGAAGTCGATGGAGGACGCGCGCTTGTAGTCGTCGGTGTAGCGTCCCTCGAAGCTGGCGTTCCACTTGTCGGTGAGCCTGTAGCCGGCGGTGAAGTAGACGGCCTTGGACTGCACGTAGAGCTTCTGGTCGCCGCGGAACGGCACGGTGTTGGTGCGCCGGAAGGCCTGGTTCAGCGGCGCGCCGGTGATAGGGTTGGTGGCGCCCGTCGCCTGGTCCTGGACGACCCGGTACTTCGTGTCCTGCCGCAGGAAATCGGCCCCGATCAGCCAGGTGAAGTCGCCGATCGGATTACCGGCCAGGTGGATGTCCTGGTAGTAGCTCCACGTCCTGTCTCCGAGGTAGCGGGCCGTCGACCCGTTGAGGACCGTGAAGGCGGTCGGGACCTGTGCGCGCAGCGCCGCAAGCGTCGCCTCGTCGATGTAGTCGGTGTCGAAGATCCCGGCGCGGAAACGATAGCGATAGGAAGTCAGCGAACTCAGCTCGCCCAGGCTGGTCTGGACCTTGGCGTCGATCGTGCCCTGGCTGACCTTCTCGTACGAGCGAGCCGCCGTGTTCCACGGCAGGAAGAAGTCCGGCGTGGTGTAGCCGGTGGTGGTGAAGCCGTAGGTCGCCGCGGCGGGGGTTCCCGGCACGATGTTGTAGTGCATGTTCTGGAAGGGCAGGCGCATGTCTTCGGCCTGGTAGGTCAGCGTCACGTCCACCGGACCCTTGGCGTAGCGCCCCTGCACCCGCCCCAGCCAGCCGTGGCGCTCGTCCGCGTAGCCGCCGACCGCCTGGCGGAAGAAGCCCTGGTCCTGGTCGATGACTTCCCCGCCGATCCGAAACGCTAGCGTCTCGCCGAGGTTGAAGTTCACGATCGCAGTCGCGTCCTTCTTGTCGATCTCGGCGCCGTAGTCGAGCATCAGCAGGCCCGAGTTGTCGAACTTCGGCTTCTGGGGCACCAGGTTCACCGCCCCGTAGACGGAGTTGCGCCCGAAGAGCGCGCCCTGGGTGCCGCGCAGCACCTCGGCGCGGCCCAGGTCGAACTGGTCGATCCGCGTGAAATTGCGCGCGAACTGCAGGCCGCCCTGCACATAGACGCCGTTCGCGTAGAGCCCGATCGGCGAGTCCGCGTTCGAGGCGCGGAACGTGCCCGAGCCGCGCATCGAGATCTCCGACGTGGCGGTCGTGCCCAGGTCGTTGAAGCGCGCGCCCGGAGACGAGTTGACGATGCTGCCCATCTCGAGCGGCGCGGCGCGATTGTTCAGCGTCTCCGCATCCAGGACGGTGGCGGCGACCGGTACGTCGCGCAGGCGCTCCTCGACCTTGCGCGCGGTGACCACGACGTCGCCGAGCGTCACGGCGTCATCCCCCGCGGTCACGTCCTTGACCGTCTTGTCCTGAGCGAAGGCCGGCGTGACCGGCGACACGAGCAGCAACGCTGCCGACGCCATGAGCGCACGTTTCATGAGTCCCCTCCTTCCCGCCCTCTGCGAGGCGTGCGGGGAGAAACCCATAAATAGTAGAATGAGTCTACAAATATCTGACTCATTGTTCAAATAAATAGCTCGAGGACGGATCCTGCCGGGCGCTTTGCGGCCGCCCCGAACTCGCGCGTGGGATCGGAGTGACGTCGACATCTTCATGTTCGGCGGGGGTCTGGCCCGCCAGGCCCACCTCAGGCGACCTTCAGAGCGGCCTGAATATCTGGGCGTCGGGACGCCAGTCGTTGAGCATGCCCACCAAGCGCCGCCCGTCCAGGTCCACGCGCACGATGTTCCCGTTCCACACGCGGTCGAAGACCGGCACGTCATAGCTCGCGACGCGCATCGCGAGCCCCTTCACCACCTGTCCATTGTCGAGGGTCGCAGCGAAGCGCCGGGCCACGTCCGGCGGGTCCGGCCGGAAATCCGTCACGGCGTGCGAGAGGCCATCCGCCTCGAATTCACCATAGCGCTTCTTGGGCGATGAATTGGCGATGAACGAGGCTGCGGGGCTCCACATCATCCCATAGGTGAACGGAACGTCGAACCGCGGCGCGGTCTGCGTCTGCTCGTGCGCCTTGGCGACGCCCGTCAGACGTCGAGCCTGACCGGCGACCCTGAGGTCAACCTCGACTTGGCCCGTCCACTCCGAGCGGCCGGGCGGCAAGTTCTTCTTCAGGCTCTGCGGCCGAAAGACCGCATCGATCGCCACGGGTATGTCGCCCGAGCCATCCCGGCCCCCTGAGCTCTGCCGGCTCCTGACCTTCACGCTCAGACGAAGGCCTTCCAACTGGGCCACAGGTCCCAGTCGCCCGAAAGCGACCCCAGCCTCTCGGCTGTCGTAGTCGGCGTGCGACGCCGTTCCCAGGTTGCGCGCCGGGCTGCAGCACAGGCGCCGCTCGGTGAAGGCATACATGCGCCCGTCGAACAGCACGTGGCACCAGACCCAGGTGGCGTTCATGTCGGGATAGCGCGAGACCCGAACGCTGATCCCGTGACGCACCTCGGGATCGAAGTGAAGGAGCATCAGCGACTCGCTCCACGTCTCGACGCCGGGCTCGACGAGGCCGTAGTCCGGCACGGCGCGCGCGACACGTGGGAAAAGCATCCCCGCGCCCGCGCCTCCGAGCCATGTCCGGCGATGCATAGCGCGACCTCCCGAGCACCTCTCTTTATATGGAGGAAAATTTAGCGACTGGTCATTAAAATAATTCGCGGCCGCGACTTGTCTGGGAGGATAGATCTACGCCTTCGGCAGGAACAGCATCGCGCCCTGCCAGATCGCCAGGGCCACCACCAGGAAGCCGACGATCCAGGTCAGCGCGCGCAGCGGCATCACCTTGGTCATCCAGCCTGCGATCGGCGCGGCGACCACGCCGCCGGCGATCAGGCCGGCGACGGACCAGACGAGCTCGCCCAGGCCCTCGGTGTCCCAGTGGCCGGTCAGCAGCGCCGCGAGGAACGCCGCAGAGGTCGCGATGGCCACGAACATCTCGGCGGTGTTGGTCGTGCCGATCGCCTTGCGCGGATCGGCCCCGGCGCCCATCAGCGACGAGGTCACCACCGGCCCCCAGCCGCCGCCGCCGATGGCGTCGAAGAAGCCGCCGATCAGCCCGAGCGGGAAGGGCGAGCGCCACGAGAACACCTTCGGCCGCGTCTGCCGCCACGCGCGATAGAGGATGACCAGGCCCATCAGGCCCAGCCAGCCGACCACGTAGGGCTTCACGGCCTCGCCCGGCACGGAGGTCAGGACGTAGGTCCCGACCACGCCGCCCAGGACCCCGCCGCCGGAGAGCAGCGCCAGCAGCTTCCAGTCGATGTTGCGGTAGAAGATGTGCGACAGCCCGGAGGCGAGGCCCGTGAACACCTTGGCGGCATGCACGCTGGCCGAGGCGTTGGCGGGCGTGACGCCGGCGCTCAGCAGCACCGACGTCGAGATCACGCCATAGGCCATGCCCAGCGCGCCATCCACGAGCTGGGCGGCGAAGCCCACGGCGGCGAACAGCCAGAAATCCGGACCCATCCTTACCCCCGTCTGGCGGTCGCGTCAGGCGCGGTCGAGCCAGGCCACGATGGCCTCGGCGGCGTCTTCGGCGGTGATGGTGGTGGTGTCGATGGTGATCTCGGGGGTTTGGGGGGCCTCGTAGGGGCTGTCGATGCCGGTGAAGTTGGTGAGTTCGCCTTTGCGGGCCTTCTTGTAGAGGCCCTTGACGTCGCGCTTCTCGGCTTCGGCGAGGGGGGTGTCGATGAAGACCTCGACGAACTCCCCTTCCGGCAGCATCTCGCGCACCATGCGCCGCTCGGCGCGGAAGGGGGAGATGAAGGCGGTGAGCACGATGAGCCCGGCGTCGGCCATCAGCCGGGCCACCTCGCCGACGCGGCGGATGTTCTCGACGCGGTCCTCCTCGGTGAAGCCTAAGTCGCGGTTCAGGCCATGGCGGACGTTGTCGCCGTCGAGCAGGTAGGTGTGGCGGCCGTCGGCGTGCAGGCGCTTCTCGACCAGGTTGGCGATGGTGGACTTGCCCGCGCCCGAGAGCCCGGTGAACCACAGCACCTTCGGCGTCTGGCCCTTCTGGGCGGCCCTGGAGGCCTTGCCGACGTCGGTGGCCTGCCAGTGGATGTTGTGGCTGCGGCGCAGCGCGAAGTGCAGCATGCCCGCGCCGACGGTGCGGTTGGTGATCCGGTCGATGAGGATGAAGCCGCCGAGGTCCTTGTTCTCGGCATAGGGGTCGAAGGCGATCGGGGCGGCGAGGCTGAGGTTGCAGACCCCGATCTCGTTCAGCTCGAGCCGGGTGGCCGCGAGCTTCTCGAGCGTGTTGACGTTGACCTTGTGCTTGGGCTCGGCGACCTGGGCCTGCACCGTGCGGGTCCCCAGCTTCAGGAGGTAGGGCCGGCCCGGCAGCAGCGCCTCGTCGTCGAACCAGACGATGGTGGCCTCGAACTGGTCGGCCACTTCGGGCGGACTTCCCGCGGCGGCCAGCACGTCGCCCCGGGAGACGTCGATCTCGTCCTCGAGCGTGATCGTCACCGACTGGCCGGCCACGGCCTGCGGCAGGTCGCCGGTGAAGGTGACGATCCTGGCCACCGTGCTCTCGCGGCCCGAGGGCAGGGCCTTGACCTTGTCGCCTGGCCGCACGACGCCCGAGGCGACCTGGCCGGAGAAGCCGCGGAAGTCGAGGTCGGGGCGGTTCACCCACTGCACCGGCATGCGGAAGGGCTTGCCCTGCAGGTCGTCCTCGACCGGCGCCTCCTCCAGCCAGCGCATCAGGGGCGGGCCGTCGTACCAGGGCGACCTCTCCGAGCGGTCGGTGATGTTGTCGCCCTTCAGCGCCGACATCGGGATGGCGGTGAAGTCGGTGATGCCGATCTGGCCGGCGAAGTCGCGGTACTCGCCGACGATGGCCTCGAACACCTCCTGGCTCCAGTCCGCCAGGTCCATCTTGTTCACCGCCAGCACCACGTGGCGGATGCCCAGCAACGAGACCAGGTAGCTGTGCCGCCGGGTCTGGGTCAGCACGCCCTTCCTCGCGTCGATCAGGATGATGGCCGCGTCGGCGGTCGAAGCCCCCGTCACCATGTTGCGGGTGTACTGCTCGTGCCCCGGCGTGTCGGCGACGATGAACTTCCTCCTGTCGGTGGAGAAGAACCGGTAGGCGACGTCGATGGTGATGCCCTGCTCGCGCTCGGCCGCCAGGCCGTCCACCAGCAGCGCGAAGTCGATGTCGCCGCCTTGCGTGCCCACCTTCCGCGAGTCCGCCTCCAGCGCCGCGAGCTGGTCCTCGAAGATCATCTTGGAGTCGTACAGAAGCCGCCCGATCAGCGTCGACTTGCCGTCGTCCACCGAGCCACAGGTCAGGAACCGCAGCAGGCTCTTGTGCTGGTGCTGGTGGAGGTAGGCCTCGATGTCCTGGGCGATCAGCTCGCTCTTGTGGGCGGCCATCAGAAGTAGCCCTCCTGCTTCTTCTTCTCCATCGAGGCGGTCTGGTCGTGGTCGATGACCCGGCCCTGGCGCTCGCTGGTCGTCGTGAGCAGCATCTCCTGGATGATCTCGGGCAGGGTCGCGGCCGTGCTCTCGACCGCGCCCGTCAGCGGATAGCAGCCCTGGGTGCGGAAGCGGATCGACCTCATCTGCGGGACCTCGCCCGGCAAGAGCCGCATCCGGTCGTCATCGACCATGATGAGGTTGCCGTTGCGCTCCACCACCGGCCGCAGGTCCGCGAAGTAGAGCGGCACGATGGGGATGTCCTCCAGGTAGATGTATTGCCAGATGTCGAGCTCGGTCCAGTTCGAGATCGGGAAGGCGCGGAAGTTCTCCCCCTGGGCCTTCCGCGTGTTGTAGAGCCGCCAGAGCTCAGGCCGCTGGTTCTTCGGGTCCCAGCGGTGCTCGGCCGTCCGGAAGCTCAGGATCCGCTCCTTGGCCCGCGACTTCTCCTCGTCGCGCCGCCCGCCCCCGAACGCCGCGTCGAAGCCGTACCTGTCCAGCGCCTGCTTCAGCCCCTCCGTCTTCCACATGTCGGTGTGCAGGCTGCCGTGGTCGAACGGGTTGATGCCGCGCGCCTCCGCCTCCGGGTTGCGGTGGACCAGGAGCTCCATCCCCGTCTCGCGCGCCATCCGCTCGCGCATCTCGTACATCGCCCGGAACTTCCACGTCGTGTCCACGTGCAGCAGCGGGAACGGCGGCTTGCCCGGCCAGAACGCCTTCAGCGCCAGACGCAGCATCACCGCCGAGTCCTTCCCGATCGAGTACAGCATCACCGGACGCTCACACTCCGCCACCACCTCCCGGAAGATCTGGATGCTCTCCGCCTCCAACCGCTCCAGGTGCGTCAGGGTCTCCGGCGGCAAGGCGCCTTGCGCTGTCATCGTTTCGGGCACCCTGGCGTCCATGTGCTGATCGTCCGGAATTGAGAAGCCGCAGCGCGAGCCTGCAAGCCCCGGGCCGCCGCCGGTTGAGTTAGCGGTCGCCTGTGACGGGTGCAAGGCGACGGAGCCACAGGAAATCTCTACGGCCGAACAGGTCATTTGGCTTCGCCGCGCCGGCTGGCCCGTCCGCCCGCGGCGTAGGCCGGCTGCGCCTCCCAGCGCAGGGCGTCGCGGACGATGGTGTCGAGATCGGACCGTGCGGGCTCCCAGCCCAGCCGCGATCTTGCCCGGCTCGGGTCCGCGACGAGGCTCGGCGGATCTCCCGCGCGGCGCGGGCCGATCGCGTGCGGCACCGGACGTCCCAGCGCCCGGGCCGCCGCCGCCACCACCTCGCGCACGGAGTGGCCGCGGCCCGCGCCCAGGTTCATCGCCTCGAAGGTTCCGCCCGCGAGTTCCGCCCCGACCGCCGCGACATGGGCTGCGGCCAGGTCGTTCACGTGGACGTAGTCGCGCAGGCAGGTGCCGTCGGCCGTGTCGAAGTCGTCGCCGAAGAGGGTGAGCGGCCGCCCGTCGCCCAGGCCGGCCGCCAGGGCCAGAGGGATCAGGTGCGTTTCGGGTTCGTGCGCCTCGCCGATGACACCGGAGGGATCCGCGCCCGAGGCGTTGAAGTAGCGCAGCGCCACCGCCGTCAGGCCGTGGGCCCGGCAATGGGCCGCGATCATCCGCTCGGCGGCGAGCTTGGTGTCGCCGTAGGGGCTGGACGGCGCCTTCTCGTCGTCCTCGGAGATCAGGTCGCCCGCGGCCCGCCCGGCCTGGCCATAGACCGCCGCGGTGGACGAGAACACCAGCCGCGGCACGCCGGCGGCCTGCATCGCCGCCAGCAGCGCGCGCGTGCCCGAAACGTTGACGTCCCAGAACGGGCCGGGGTCGGACACCGAGCGGGCCACCTCGATCAGGCCGGCGAAGTGGACCACGGCGGCGACGCCATGCTCGGACATCGCCGCCCGCAGGGCCGCCTCGTCGCGGATATCGCCGCGCACGAGCGGCCCCCAGCGCACGGCCTCGCGGAAGCCGGCCGAGAGGTCGTCGTACACCACCGGCCGATAGCCGCGTTCGGCCAGCGCCTTGGCCGTATGCGCGCCGATGTAGCCCGCCCCGCCCGTCACGAGCACGGCGGCCTGCGAGCCGGGGGTCATGGCCGCGGGGTGTACGTCGCGGCGGGGAGGCTGACCACCCCGGCTAACCCGGCGACCGGGTCGTCGCGAGAAGCCGGACGGCGTCGATGAGGCGCCAGAACCGAAGCCGGTACAGCACGCCCAGCGCCGCCGCGCGCTGGCCGACCGTGTCGAGTTCCGGGCTCCGAAGGACCTTCGGCGTGTGCGCCACGGCCGACAGCGGCATCAGGGCGTTGCGCGCCAGCCAGCGGAGCCGGTGATGGGGCGCGCCGGCCATCAGGCCGAACGTCTCCGCGTTGAGCCGCCGCCACTTGGTGCTCAACTGCTCCCACGTCACGCGCGCCGGGTGCCCGATGGCGGCGTCCGGCACGTAACCCAGGCGGGCGCCGCCGGCCACCGCGCGGCGCGACCAGTCCACGTCCTCCGAGAGCCCGACGCCGAACGGGCCCACCCGCTCGAACAGCGTGCGGCGGCAGAACATGTTGCCGGCGCCGGTGAAGCCCTTCTTCTCGATGTAGGTCTTGAAGTCGAAGGCGAAGACGCGCTCGAAGGCCTCGGCCGGCGTCATGGCCGCAGGATCGCCGACCAGCACCCGCACCCGGCCGCCGACGAGGTCGAACCGTTCCAGCCCCTTCACGCCCTCGTCGAGCCATTGCGGCTCGGCGACGCAGTCGGAGTCGATGAAGGCCAGGATTTCGCCTCTGGAGGCGGCCACGGCGCCGTTCCGCGCGGGGCCGGCCCCCTTCTCCGTGACAAGGACCACCTTGCCCAGATCGCCGACGACGGCCTTCACCGCCTCCAGGCCGACCGGGGAATTGTTGTCGGCGACGACGATCTCGAACCGGTCGCGCGGGAAGGTCTGCGCGGCGAGCGACGCCATGCAGATCTTCAGCCCGGCCAGGTCCTGGTAGTGCGGCACGACGACACTGACGAACGGTCCGGCTGACATCGAAACCCCCAACTCAGGCCTGCAACCTAGGACCAGACCATGACGCGAGAGTAAATCGCGGCCGGCCGCAATTGCCGTCCGAAAGCCGCCGGCCGGCCTGCATCCGTGTCCGAAAACCGCGAGACTCGCGGCGCGCGCACGCTCATCTTCGGGTCATGGACATGGATTTCGAAGCCTGTCGGCGCGCCTTCCAGACCCGCGACGCCCGGTTCGACGGGCGCATCTTCTGCGGGGTGAAGACGACGGGCGTCTACTGCCGCCCGATCTGCCCGGCGCGCACGCCCAATGCGGGGAACGTCGAGTTCTTCCCGAGCGCCGCGGCGGCGCAGGAGGCCGGCTACCGCCCCTGCCTGCGCTGCCGGCCGGAGGCCTCGCCCGACCTCGGCGCCTGGCGCGGCACGTCCAACACCGTCTCGCGCGCGCTGGCGCTGATCGAGGGCGGCGCGCTGGACGCCGGCGACGTCGACGGCCTGGCCCTGCGCCTCGGCGTGGGCGAGCGGCAACTGCGCCGCCTATTCCGCCAGCACCTGGGCGCGTCGCCGGTCTCCGTCGCGCAGACGCGGCGTGTGCTGCTCGCCAAGCAGCTCATCCAGGAAACGCGCCTGCCCATGGGCGAGGTGGCGCTGGCGTCCGGGTTCGGCAGCGTCCGGCGCTTCAACGAGACGTTCCAGCAGTTGTTCGGCCGTCCGCCGGGCGAACTGCGCCGCTCGCGCCGGGCCGAGACGCCGGCGGCCGACGGCATCGTCGTGCGCCTGCCCTACAAGCCGCCCTACGACTGGGACGCGATCATCCGCTTCCTCGCCGACCGCGCCATCCCGGGCGTCGAGCGGGTGGAGGCGAGACGCTACGCCCGGACGCTCTCCATGGACGGCGAGCGGGGCGTGGTGATCGTCACGCCGCGCAGCGACGGCGCGCTGCAGGCCGACATCCGCTTCCCGAAGCTGAAGAGCCTGCCCGCCGTGATCGCCCGCGTGCGGCGCGTCTTCGACCTCTCGGCCGACCCGGTGCTGATCGGCGCGCACCTGAGCCAGGATCCGGCGCTCGCGCCCCTGGTCGCGGCCCGGCCCGGCCTGCGCGCGCCGGGCGCCTGGGACGGCTTCGAACTGGCGGTGCGCGCCATCCTCGGCCAGCAGGTCAGCGTCGGCGCCGCCCGCAACCTGGCCGCCAGGCTGGTCGAGGCCTATGGCGATCCCATCGACGAGCCCGCCGCGGCGGAGTTGGGCCTCACCCGCGTCTTCCCGACGCCCGGGCGCCTGATCGGCGAGCCGATCTCGCTGGTCCTGAACATGCCGCGTGCGCGGGGCGCGGCGATAGAAGCGCTGGCGCGCACCGTGGTCGAGGATCCGGCGATCTTCACGCCGCGCGCCGACCTCGACAGCGCCATCGCCGCGCTGAAGGCCTTGCCGGGCGTGGGCGAATGGACCGCGCACTACGTAGCCCTGCGGGAGTTCCGCGAACCCGACGCGTTCCCGGGAGCCGACGTCGGCCTGCTGCGCGCCATGGCCGACGACGCGGGCGTCCGCCCGACCGCGGACGGCCTGCTCGCCCGCAGCGAGGCCTGGAGGCCCTGGCGCGCCTATGCCGCGCAGCACCTGTGGGCCGCGGACCCGGCATTGGCCCAGGCCGGGGCGCCTGCCCGGAAATCCAAGACCAAGGACAAGACCGATGCCCGTCATGCAGCCTGAAGCCTTCACCCTCGACCGGATCGAGACCCCGATCGGCACGGCGCTCACCGTCACCGACGCGGCGGGCGTGCTCCGCGCCTTCAACTGGACCGACTACGAGCCCGCGATGCGGAAGTGGATCGCCCGACGCTATCCCGGGGCGGCGATCGTGGAAGGGCAGGGGCCGCTGCGGCCCGTCTTCGCCCGCTACTTCGCCGGCGAGGCCGGTGCGTTCGCGGCGGTCGCCTGGGAAGGCGCCGGCACGGCGTTCCAGAAGACGGTGTGGGAGACGCTCTGCACCATACCGGCGGGCGAGACCCTGAGCTACGCCCAGCTCGCCGAGCGGATCGGCCGGCCCACCGCCGTGCGCGCCGTGGGCCTGGCCAACGGGTCCAATCCGGTGGCCCTGATCGTGCCCTGCCACAGGGTGATCGGCTCGGACGGTTCGCTCACCGGCTACGGCGGCGGCCTGCACCGCAAGCGCTGGCTGCTGGAACACGAGGGTGCGGCGTTCAAGGGCCGCCTCGCAGCCTGAGCCGTGACAGTGTGACCGATAAAGTACAAGGAAAACAAAGATCTCCGAAGTGGGGCGGTTAATGAAGTATTGCGTTTTTCTTTAATTAACGATCTCGATTAGCCACTCCGAAATGGGCCTCCACTAACGTCGCGAATGTTGGTGGGGTGTCGGAATTGACGGCGTAGATCGTCAGTTGGCGCTCCAGACGGGAACTCTGGAGATGCGCAAGTGACCACGATTACGGTGAACGATTCTGCTGGCCTCGTGTCGGCCCTCAAGGCCGCGAAGGCGGGCGACGTGGTGCAACTGGCGTCGGGGGACTATGCCAGCTTCACGCTGTCGGGGCTGAAGTTCGCGGGCAACGTGACGATCACGTCGCAGGATCCCAGCCACATGGCGGTCATGAACGGCATGACCATCAGGGACTGCCAGGGGCTGACCTTCCAGGCGATCGACATGAACGCGCCGTCGACCGCGGCGACGGGCTACGCCTACCATGTCACGAGCTCCAGCAACGTGACCTTCGACGGCGTGAAGGTCCACGGCTCGCTGGACGGCGACGCCAAGAACGACACCGGCGGCCTGCAGATCCGCAGCAGCTCGAACGTCACCGTGACCAATTCCGAATTCGTGCAATTGAACAACGGCATCGGCCACCTGGACAGCAAGGGCCTGAAGCTCACCAACAACTACATCCACGAGCTGTCCGAGGACGGCATCCGCGGCGGCGGCTCGTCGGACGTCCTGGTGTCGGGCAACTACTTCACGGATTTCGAACGCAGGTCCGAGGGGGACCACCCCGACGCGATCCAGTTCTGGACCACCAACACCACCGCCTCGGCGTCGAACATAACCGTGACGGGCAACGTCATCACGCGCGGCTCGGGCGACGCGGTCCAGGGCATCTTCTTCCGTGACCAGTCGGGCGGCGATCTGCCGTACCTGAACGTCTCGATCAGCAACAACCTGGTGGTGGGCGGCCTCACGATCGGCATTCGCGTCAACGGCGCGAAGGGGGTGACGATCTCGGACAACGTAGTCGCGGGCCTGCCGGACCAGCTCTCGAAGATCTCGACCCTGCAGGTGGAGGAGGCCACGCTTTCGAACAATGTGGCCACGTCCTACACGGTCGAGTCCGGGAGCGAGATCAACGACCGCACGATCGCCTCGCCGATGGACGGAGGCCTCGCCCTGCAGCGCGCCTGGCTGGCGAGCAACTCGGGCGGCGGCCTGGCCAAGACCCAGGGCGAGCTGCAGGTCATGGCCGTCGGCGGGACGGCGCTGAAGGTGGCCGTCGGCGAGACGCCGCTGAAGATCGTGAACGCGGGCAGCCTCACGTCGAGCGTGCTCGACGCCGCGGCGAACCGCGCGCTGGCCGAGATCAACGCGGAACTCGCGAAGGTCGTCCGCATGACCGGCACCGATGGCGCCGACAAGCTGACCGCCGACGGCATCCACAACTCGATCCTCTACGGCGGCGCCGGCGACGACGTGCTCTCCGGCAAGGCCGGCATGAGCCACAACACGCTGGTCGGCGGGCTCGGCGACGACAAGTACAACGTCTATTCCGAAAACGACGTGATCGTGGAGGATGAGGACGGCGGCTACGATCTCGTCAACGCCTACGCCGACTACACGCTTGCCGACAACGTCGAGCAACTGCGACTGCAGGGCGCGGCCCGCTACGGCGGCGGCAATTCGCTCGACAACAAGATCGCGGGCGGCGCCGGCGACGACGAGATCCGCGGCTTCGGCGGCGACGACCAACTGAGCGGCGGCTCCGGCGGCAATGACAGGCTCTACGGCGGCGACGGCAACGATACCCTGTCGGGCAACGACGGCGACGACACGCTGAGCGGCGACGCCGGCAACGACAAGCTGAACGGCGACACCGGCTCGGACTCGCTGTCGGGCGGGGCCGGCTCGGACACGCTCGAGGGCGGCGCGGGCGACGACACGCTCTCGGGCGGAGCCGGCGCGGACGTCTTCATCTTCCGCAACGGCGACGTCTCGATGACGGGCGACAGGATCCTCGACTTCTCGCACGCCGAGGGCGACCGCATCAATCTTCAGCCGATCGACGCCAACACGAACCTCGCCGGCGACCAGAAGTTCGCCTTCATCGGGACGAGCGCCTTCCACAAGACGGCGGGCGAATTGCGGATGGATATCTCGGGCGGCGTGACGCACGTCTACGGCGACACCAACGGCGACGGCGTGGCGGACTTCCACCTGATCCTGCCGGGCGCCGGCACGCTGGTCGCGGCGGACTTCGTGCTCTGACGACGGCTGTCTCCGAGACGGGCCCGGGCGTGATACGTCGGGGCCCATGGAGAGTCTGCGGTTCCTCGTCGGCGCGGTCGCGGGATTGCTCGCGGCCGGCGCGCTGATCGTCTCGCTCGCGGCCCAGGGGGGCCGGTTCAGCCCGCGGCTGGACGTGCTGACCCACTTCGCGCCGCTCTACCTGGCGCCCGCGATCCTCGCCCTGGCGCTGGCCCTCTTCGCAGCCCGGCCGATGCGGGGGCCGGTGGCGCTGACGGCGCTCGCGGCGGTCGCCGCCGTCGCCGTCCTGGTCGCGCCGGAATTCCTGTCGGTCGGCCGCGATCCTCGCGCCGCCGCCGACGCGCCCGACCAGCTCAAGGTCATCCAGTTCAACGCCTGGGGCCGCAACGAGCAGGCCGAGGCCGCCGTCGCGTGGCTGGTGGCCCAGAAGCCCGACATCATCGTGATGCAGGAGGGCGGCCGGTTGCGGGACCTCCTCATCGCCCGGGGCTTCATCACGAGCTGCAAGGGGTGTTCGGCCGGCGTGATGGCCCGCCGCGCGCCCGTGCGCACGTTCGCCGAGGGGCGCGCCGACGGCCACTCCGCCTACCTCGTCTCGTCCACCTACGCCGACGCGCGGGGCGAGTTCACGGTGGTCGCCATCCACCGGTTCTGGCCGACGCGCTTCGCGCGCGATCGGGCGCAGACGGCCCAGCTCCGGGAGCTCATCGCCGAGGCGCCGAAGGAACGGCTGATCCTGGCCGGGGACTTCAACTCCACGCCCTGGTCCTTCGCGCGCCGCGCCGAGGACCGGGACTTCGGGATGATCCGCCGCACGCGCGCGCTGTTCTCGTGGCCGGCGGCGAGGATCAGCCACAACCGGTTGCCGGCGCCGTTCCCCTACCTGCCGATCGACCATGTCTACGCCGGACCGGGCTGGGCCACGGTCAGTGTCGAGCGCGGGCCCAAGCTCGGCTCGGATCACTATCCCGTCGTGGTCACGCTCGCGCCGGCCGACGCGTCAGCCGTCCATCCTCGCTAGCGGCGCGCCCAGGCGGCGCAGCCCGCCGCGCGTCACGCCGGGGCCTGTCACGTCCGTCGCGAAGTGACCGAACATTGCGAAAATTTAAGCCGTCGCCCCCACTGCCAACGGCCACGCTCCATGGCATACCGAAGATAGGCGGAATCGTCGGGGGCTCCCATGGCGACATTGACGGAAATGGTGGCCGCGGTGGTCGTGCATTCGTCCGCCGCCGCCTTCTCGCATTTCGGCGTGACTGTCGATCATCCCACGCTGGAACAGCGTCCGGCGGCCGAGCAGCGCATCGTCGCGCGCACGCCCCGTCAGGCCGCCGCGGCGCGACGCGAGCCGGCCCGCGTCGAAAAGGCCTCGGTCTGCCCCGACGCCCAGCAGCGCGCCCGCCTGATCAGGGCCTAGCGCCTCCGCGGCATTACGCGTTCCGCGCCCAAAATCGCGACCTCGCCTGTTTGCGTCGGTCCGCGCCCCAGGTACACCTGCGGGTGTGGAGTTTGCGGCTGTCGGGGGACGGCTGGACCTTGCGGAGCGCAGCCGCGAGGTCTCGTGAGCGGAAGGTCTAGGCGTTGTTCTCCAAGCGGCAAAAGCCGGCGGATTTCGGATCCACCCAGGCGCCCGACGCCGCCGACGCGGCCGCGGCGGACGACGACCTGGACATGCCGCCGACCGAGCCCGTCGGCTTCCGCCCGATCGACCGCGACAGCGAACAGGCCGTGACCGCGCCCAGCGCCCGCGCCGCGGCGCTGCGCCGGGAGTCCGAGGTCGCGGCGCAGAGCTACGTCGCCCACCTCGAGGCCGCAGCCCCTGCGCCCGCCGGCTGGCCCATCTGGCTGACCGCCGTCGCGGTGGCCGGACTGTGGGCGCTGGCGCCCATCGCGTTCGCCGTCGGCTATCGCAGCAACGTCGCGCCGCTGCAGAACGACGCCTTCGCCATGGCCGTCTTCGCGCTGCTGGCGATCGGCCCGGCCGCCTTCGTCTTCGGCGCCGCCTACATGATCCGCCAGGGCCAGAAGCTGTCCTGGGAAGCGCGTCGCGCCAAGGCCGCCGCCGAGGACATGCTGGCCCCCGCCTTGGTCGCCGCCGCCCGCGCCGGCGACGTGGCGCAGGCGGTCCGCGACGAGATCGCCCGCGCCGGCCAGGCCGCGGAAGACGCCCGCGAGACCCTGCTGGCGATGCGCGACGCGCTGGCCTTCGAGACCGACAAGCTGACCGGCGTCACCGCACAGTCCGTGCGCACGGCGGAGGAACTGGCCACGACCCTTGGCCGCGAGCGCGCCGAGATGGGCCAGCTCGCCCAGACCCTCGACGCCCAGTCGACCAGGATCGCCGACGCCATCGTCCAGCAGGCGAAGATGGTGGGCGAGGCGGCGGGCGTGGCCGACGCCCAGATCCGCGAGGCCGAGACGGCGCTGGCCGCCCGCGCCGCCGACCTGGCCGCCGCCGCCGGCGAGGCCAGCAACGCCGCGCGCACGGCCGGCGAGGACCTCACCCGCCACATCGCCCGCCTGGAGACCGCCGGGACCGGCGTCGCCGATCAGGTGAAGGCGGTCGAGACGGGCCTGTCCGAACAGCGCGCGGCGCTCGTGGGCCTCAGCCAGGCCCTGAAGGGCGATCACCAGGCCTTCGCCGCCGAGGCCGAGGCGCATGCCGCCAGGCTGGGCGAGTTCATCGAGACCACCCGCGTCTCCGCGGGCGAGATGGCCGAGCGGGCCACCGCCGGCGGCGAGCATCTGCGCCGGCTGATGTCCGACGCCGCCCTGCAGTTCCGCGACCTCGCCGAGACGGCCAAGGCCGAGCGGGAGGAGTTCGGCCAGTCGACGCTGCAGAGCCTGGAGGCCGTCTCGTCCGCCGCCGCCGAGCAGCGCACCCACCTGGAGGCGATGACGCGGACGGCCATCGACGGCCTCGCCGCCGCCGCCGAGGAGACCCGCGAGGCGGCCGCCCGGCATGCCGCCGCGGCCCGCGAGCAGGTCGACCACCTGTCGGAGGCCGCCTTCGCCGCCGGCCAGAAGGCCAACCAGGCCTTCGAGGCCCGCCTCGAAGAGGCGAAGGCGCTGATCGAGCAGTCTTCGAAGATGGTGGAGGACGCCGGGGCGAACACCGCGAAGCGCCTGGCGGACGGCGCCGCCGCGGCCCGCGAGACGCTGGACGAGCTCGCCGCCATGCTGGCCGAACTGGAGGCGCGCGCATCGCAGTTGCCCGTCGCCGCCGCCGGCCAGGCCGAGCAGGTCCGCGCCGCCGTCGCCGACGGCATGGACGAGCTCATGGCGCAGGCCCGGCGCACCGCCGAGGAGGCCCAGGCCATCGATGCGGCCTTCCAGGAGCGCGTGCGCCGCAACTTCGAGATGCTGAGCGAGGCCGTGCGGCTGATGGGCGTCGCCGCCGTGGCGCCCCCGCCGGCCCCGCCCGCGGTTCCGCCGCCCGTCCAGAGCCCCCCGGCGCCGCCTGCGCGCAGGGCGAAGGCCGCCGCCCCGCCGCCGGAGGAGGAGCCTCTGGAGCTGTCGGAGCCCGCCGAGCCGCCCGGGGCGCTCGCCGACCGCCTGGGGCTGAAGACCCGCCTCCGCTTCACGCCGACCGCCACGGACCGAGAGTTCTCGGCCGTCTTCCAGGCCGCCGGCGGCCTGCCCGCCGCCGCGCAGGCCGATCCTGACGCGGACGACGGCGAGGCGGGCCCGGGCGACGACACCTGGACCTGGAAGGATCTGCTGGCCTCGCTGGACGGCGCCGACGGCGAGGGCGAGCGGCTGGAGGAGACCCTGGCGGCCGAGTTGGCCCACATGGGCGTCGATCCCGGGAAGCTGCTGCCGCCGCCCCGGATCGAGGAGATCGCGGCGGCGATCCAGACGGGCGACGTCGAGGGCGCCCGCGAGGTGGTCAGGAAGCTGGCTCCCGCCGCCACCCGGCGCATCGCGCGCCGATTGTTCACCGACGAGGACGTCAAGCGGAAGACCGAGGTCTACGTGCGCCGCTACACGACGCTCGTGGACGATGCGATCGGGCGCGACCCCGAGGGCTTCGTGCTCGCCGACATGCTGGCCGCCGACGCCGGCCGCCTGTTCCTGCTGCTCGACGCGGCGGGTGGAGACATGATCTGAACGGAGCGCGGGCGCGCGCAGAACAGGCGCCTTGGGAAAAGTCGACGTCGCCGGCCCGTCATCCGATTGACGCAAACAGGCTGGGAGGCGCATGGATGACGCGCCTCCTAGGGGCAGTCTTTCGGCGGAATTCGCGAACTGCCTGAACGCGTTGTGCCGGCCAACGGGTTCGCGGTGGGATGAATTTTGCAGCGCAGGGTGCGGCCGACAGGCTGTTTGTATCGTACCGGCTCAGAGGGGCCCATGATTGCCGAGACCAAAGAGTCCGTTTCCAGCGAAAGCCGGACGCTTCGCCGACACGCCGCTCAGGTCTGCACCGGCGACGGCGCCAAGCCCGACGTGATCCATGTCTACGGCGACCTCGCGCCGCCGTACCGGAATGAACGCCTCCGAGACTGTTTCAACCGCCGAGAGGCGCCGGTCTATGCGCTTCGGCGTCGGGCGCCGGCCTGAGGGGTTCGTCATGAAAGGGCTTTCCGAGGGCGTGACAGCCGCCACCCAGATCGTTCGTGAGGCGCCGCGCCGACCGCTGCGGGTCCGCTTCATCCGTAATCCGCGCGCGGGGCGCGGGCTGCGTGGTTTCACCAGGCTGTTGAAGCGCCATCTGTCGCCGGATGCGGTGGACTACGAGGTGGCCTGGACCCGCGGTCGGGGCGACGCCGAGACCCTGGCGCGCGAGGCGGCCGCCCAGGGGTACGACGTCGTGGTCGCGATCGGCGGCGACGGCACGGTCAACGAAGTGGGGCGCGGGCTGCTGGGGGCCGAGGCGACGTCGCTGGCGATCATTCCGACCGGATCGGGCAACGGGTTCGCCCGCCACCTGCGCATCCCGCTCAGCGTGCCCGGCGCGCTGCGCCGGCTGAACCGGCCCACCTACCGCCATATCGACGTGGGGCGGATCAACGGCCACCCGTTCTTCTGCACGGCCGGCCTGGGCTTCGACGCCCATGTGAGCAAGTGCTTCGCCGAGTCGACGCGTCGCGGCCTCGTGACCTATGTGCGGCTGGCGTTGCAGGAATATGGCGCGTACCGGCCGCGGCCCGTCCGCTTGACGATCGACGGCGCGGTCTCGGACGCGCAGTGCTACGTCCTGGCGTTCGCCAACGCGGCCCAGTACGGCAACAACGCCATGATCGCTCCGCTGGCCGATATCTCCGATGGTCTGCTGGACCTGTGCCTGATCGAAGAAATGCCCGTGCGAAGGGCGCTACGCGTCGCGGCCGGACTGGCGTTCGGCGACCTGCCGAAGTCGCGGGCGGCCATCTACCATAAGAGCCAGGAGATCACCGTCACGACCCCGGAGCCCCTGGGGTTCCATGTGGACGGGGACTATATGGGCGAGGCGCAACGGTTCGATGTGACCGTGACGCCGCTGGCGATCAGCGTCTGCGTTTAGCGCGCTCGGCTTGATCCGGGATGGCGCGCAGGGCGCCGGAGAAGGGGTCGTGCCAGGTTGCCGGCTTTATGTTGGCGCGCCAGCGCGCCTGCGTCGCGCAGGACGTCCGCCGGCTCAGTGAAACTCCTTGTCCGCCGTGTGACCGGCGCTTCGGCGGCCCTAGTTATGAGGCTTGGCCGTGACCGGAACACGCTGCTGCGGCGTCAGCAGGAACAGCAGGCCGAGCCACGTCGGAAAGGCGGCCGCCAGACCCAGAAGCACCATCCACTTCGGCACCAGCATGGCGCCCAGCAACACCGTACCGTCCATCGCACAGCCCCTCGCGTTCACATTCCGTCAACCACTGCGGCGCGTCACCCGCAACAGGACTCCCCTGTCACGGGAATGTCACAGAGCCTGATGTATGAGGACGCACCTGACCCAGGCGGCCCCGGCAACGCCCGCGCCGGCGCGGGCGTTGCGCCGGTCATGACCCTCCATCGCGACCGCGCGCACAAGGCCTGGCGGCGGGCCGAACGCATCAAGCGACTCTCGGACCGTGTCGTGGGGCTGGGCCCCTGGGGCCTGGGGATCGACGGTGTGCTGGCCTGGGTCCCGGTGGCCGGCACGGCCTACTCGGTCGGCGCCGCCGCCCTGCTGCTCTCCGAGGCGATCCAGGCGGGCGCCTCCCGGGCCACGCTCGCCCGCATGGCCGCCTACCTCGGCCTCGACAGCGTCGCCTCCGGCGTCCCGATCGTGGGCTGGGCGCTCGACACCCTCTTCACCGGCCACGCCTTCGCCGCGCGGGCGCTCCAGCGGGATGTCGAGAAGCGCTTCGGTCGGCCCGCTGACGACACCCCCGCGCTGGTCGCCGCCGGCGGTGCAAGGCCCCGTAAACCTGCGCCGGCGCAGGGTGCGGAGAGTTGACGGCGGGCGGCGTCCCGCACAGGAAGGCGCATATGAAGATCCTGATCACCGGCGGGGCCGGATTCATCGGCTCGGCCGTCGTTCGGCGCGCCATCGCTGACGGCCACCAGGTGGTGAACCTGGACGCGCTGACCTATTCGGCCAACCTCGAGAACGTCGAGGGCGTCGCGAACGACCCGAACTATGCGTTCGAGCACGTCGACGTCTGCGACCGCGCCAAGCTGGAGGCGGTGTTCGCCAGGCACAAGCCCGACGCGGTGATGCACCTGGCGGCCGAGAGCCACAACGACCGCGCCATCGAAGGCCCGCTCGACTTCGTGAAGTCGAACATCACGGGCACGGCGGTGTTGCTGGAGGTCGCCCGCGCCTGGTGGAACAAGCTGGAAGGCCCGGCCAGGGACGCGTTCCGCTTCCACCACGTCTCGACCGACGAGGTGTTCGGCGCCCTGGGCGAGACCGGCGACTTCACCGAGGAGACGCCCTACGACCCGAAGTCGCCGTATTCGGCGTCGAAGGCCGCCGCCGATCACCTGGTCCGCGCCTGGGGCCATACGTTCAAGCTGCCGGTGGTGATCACCAACTGCTCGAACAACTACGGCCCGCACCAGTTCCCCGAGAAGCTGATCCCGACGGTCATCACCCGGGCGCTGGAGGGCAAGTCGATCCCGGTCTACGGCGACGGCCGCCAGGTGCGCGACTGGCTGCACGTGGACGACCACGCCGAGGCGCTGCTGCTGGTGCTGCAGAAGGGCCTGCTCAACGAGACCTACTGCATCGGCGGCGACGCCACGAAGCGCAACATCGAGATCGTGAAGGCCATCTGCGCCCACCTCGACGCGATGGCGCCGGCCAACACGCCCCACGCCGACAAGATCGCCTTCGTCACCGACCGGCCGGGGCACGATTTCCGCTACTCCATCGACTCCACCAAGCTGGAGCGCGAACTGGGCTGGAAGGCGCGCATGCCCCTGGAACAGGGCCTCGAGGGCACCGTGCAGTGGTACGTCGACAACTACGGCTGGGTGGAGCGCATCCGCGAGCGCGGGTTCCATTCCGACCGTCTCGGGCTGGTGAAGGCGTAGGGGCGGGGCGATGAGGAAGGGTCTCGTTCTCGCCGGCGGCGCCGGCACCCGGCTGCACCCGCTGACCATGGCGACGTCGAAGCAGCTCCTGCCGGTCTACGACAAGCCGATGATCTACTACCCGCTGTCGGTGCTGTTCCTGGCCGGCATCCGCGAGATCCTGATCATCACCACGGCCGAGGACCAGGCGGGCTTCATGCGCCTGCTGGGCGACGGGTCGAGGTTCGGCGTCCGCTTCGAATATGTGATCCAGCCGACCCCGGGCGGCCTCGCCGAGGCCTACCTGCTGGGCGAGGAGTTCGTGGGCGGCCAGCCGTCGACCCTGATCCTCGGCGACAACATCTTCTTCGGGCAGAACTTCGTGCAGATGCTGAAGAGCGCCGACGCGCGCACCGAGGGCGCGACCGTGTTCGGCTATCCCGTGCATGATCCCGAGCGCTACGGCGTGGTGGAGCTGACGGCCGACGGCCGCGCCATCTCCATCGAGGAGAAGCCCGCCAACCCGAAGTCGAACTACGCGGTGACCGGCCTCTACTTCTACGACGGCCGCGCCAGCGAGATCGCCAAGACGCTGGATCGCTCGGCCCGGGGCGAACTCGAGATCACCGCGCTGAACGACGTCTACCTCCAGGAAGGCCGACTGCACGTCGAACTGCTGGGCCGCGGCTTCGCCTGGGAGGACGCCGGCACGCACGACAGCCTCATCGGCGCGGGCGAGCTGATCCGCGTCTTCGAACAGCGCCAGGGCCTGCGCATCGGCTGCCTGGAGGAGATCGCCTTCGAGAACGGCTGGATCGACAGCGGCGAACTGCTGAAATCGGCCGAGGTCCAGGGCAAGAGCGAATACGGCCGCTACCTGCGCGAACTGGCGACGCGCAGCGCCTGATCAGAGCTTGTAGAGCTTGCGGGTGTTCTCGCGCGCCACCGGCAGCCGGCCGAAGGGCAGCAGCTCGACGCCGCTGCGCAGCACCTTGGCGGGGTTGCCGATGACGATCGAGCCGCTGGGCACGTCCTCGAACACGACCGAGCCGCCGCCGACGATGCAATGGTCGCCGATCGTCACGCCCGGCAGGATCACGCTTCCGCCGCCGATGAAGCAGCGTGAGCCGACGCGGATCGGGCGGCGCTCGCCCGTGCGCGCGTCGCGGGTCAGGAACAGCGTCTTGAACGCGATCAGCGTCTGGTGGCCCACCACGATGTCGCCGCGCGCGGAGGAGCGGAACCTGGAGGAGAGCGAGATGCTCGCCTCGCCTTCGAGGACGAGGCCGAACCGCTTCTGGAGCCACCAGTTGCGGGCTCCGATCAGGGCGTTCCGGAACGCCCGGAGCTGGTTCAGGGACTTCAACGCCATCTTCAAATGTCCAAGGCCATGCAAGATGCATAGCATGGCGCGGCTGAATCACTCCTTGCTCGGGGGCGGAGCTTGTTCGACTTCCTGACACGCCGGATCCAGCGGGTGATCCAGGTGCGCTTCTGGGGCACCGACATCCATCCTTCGGCCCGGATCGCGACCACGGCGCTCATCGACCGCACCTGGCCGAAGGGCGTCCACATCGAGGCGGGCTGCGTGATCGACGAGGAGGTCGTCGTGCTGGCCCACGACATGACCCGCGGCCTCTATCTGGACACCCGTATCGGCGCCCGCACCATGCTGGGCGCACGCAGCATCGTCATGCCGGGGATCACGATCGGCGCGGATTGCGTGGTCGCGCCGGGCGCGGTGGTGACGCGCGATGTCCCGGACGGATCGTACGCCGTCGGCAATCCCGCGTCGGTGGAGCCCCGCAACGGGTAGGCGCCTTTCGCCGCATGTCGAATGAAGCGCATTCTCACGGGACGCGAATACCATTAGTTCATAGCCTATCAGTTTAGTAGGGACCCATTCGCGGAGCGCGACCATCAGGGGGGCTTGCGCTTTGTCTGCGACCAGGAGGGGCGCTTTGAAATCTAAGACCACACTAATTGTGGCCGTGGCGGTGTCCGCCGGGCTGATGGTGTCTGGCTGCGACCAGATCAAGAAGCTCGCGGGCGGCGGCAAGGCCAAGGGCCAGGTGGTCGCGACGGTGGACGGCGAGGAGATCACGAACCTCGAGCTCCGCACCGAGCTCGGAAACTTCGGATCGCGTGATCCCGCCGTGATGAAGGCCGCCCAGCAGCAGGCGCTGCAGCGGATCATCATGCGCCGCCTGCTGGCCCAGAAGGCCCGCGACGAGAAGCTCGACAAGAGCACGGACTTCACCTTGCAGATGAAGCGGGGCGAAGAGACGCTGCTGGCGCAACTCTACCAGCGCAAGCTGGCGGCCAAGCTCGCGCAGCCGAACCGCACCGAGGCCGAGGCTTTCGTGACCTCGCACCCGGAGATGTTCGCCAACCGCCGCGTCCTGTTCGTCGATCAGGTCATCGCCGCGCCCAGCAAGATCACGCCCGAAAGGCTGCGTCCGCTGAAGACGCTGGGCGAGGTCAAGGCGCTGCTCGACAGCGAGGGCGTGCAGTACCAGGAGAACGCCGCGGTGCTCGACACGCTGTCGGCCGACCCGCGCCTCGTGGCCGGGATCAACAACCTCCCGCCGGGCGAGATCTTCGTGATCCCGCAGGGCGGCGCGCTGCTCTTCAACCAGGTGTCGTCCAGCCGCTCGGCGCCGCTCAGCGGCGCCGTGGCCAACGCCTACGCCATGAACGCGCTTCGGAGTCAGAAGACGCAGGAGAACGTCGGCAAGCAACTCGCCGCGCTGCGCAAGGCCGCCGAGCCGAAGATCACCTACAACCCGGCCTTCAAGCCGCCGCCGGAGAAGACGGCGGCCCCGGCGGCGAAGGCGCCTGCCGGAGCCGCTCCGGCCGCGCCCGCCGCGGCTCCGGCTGCGGCCCCGGCGACGCCCGAGGCCAAGTAGCCGGTCCCATCCCGGCGACGGACCAAACGAAAAGGCCGGCCCCGCGGGGCCGGCCTTCTTGTCTTGCGCCGGGTGGAGGGCCGGTCAGGAGGCCGTCGCGGCCCGGGTCGACTGCGGCTGCGGTTCGCGGTTCAGGTTCCGCTGCGCCCAGATCATCCAGATGAGCGTCGGAAGGCCCTCTTCGACGAAGGCGTAGCGCTGCGAAGGCCCTTCGCCGGGCGACGGCTTCACGAGCCCTTCCGAGACCAGCACCTCGACCGCCTCCTGCGCCTTGCGGGCCGTGATCTCGTTGCTGCTCTCGAGGTCGGCGGTGTCGAAGACGCCGTCGGCGGCCAGGGCGGCGCGGGCGGTCATGGCCAGGGCGTCCTGGCGGCCTTGCTCGAACAGCCGGCGCACCCGCGCCTGCGCCGGCGTCGGGATGCGGCCCTGGAACTCCAGGATCGCACGGTCGACGGCGTTGGCGACGTCGGCGGGCGCCACCGTCGCGCGGCCCTGGTCCAGGGCGGCGTGGCCGGCATGGTGGCAGATGAGGTTGGCGATGTAGGGCGAGCCGCGGGCGACCTCGACGACGAAGGCCCCGGCCGGGGTGTCGAACTTGAGGTCCGCCTCACGCTCGCCGTTGGCGACGATCTGCATGACCTCGCCCTCCGACATCTTGGGCACGCGCAGCGCGAAGATGTTGCGACGGATCGAGGGGATATGCTCGACCAGCTCGGTCAGGTCGGCCGCCACGCCGGCCAGCACGAGCTGCACCCGGCCCAGGCGGTCGGACAGGTTCTTGATCAGCTCGGCGACGTCGCGGCGGAACGAGCCGGACTCGGCGCGGTCGAACTCGTCGAGGATGATCAGCACGCGCGTGCCGGTCAGCTTGGCGCACAGGTCGCCGAACTTGCGCGGCGACAGCGGCTCGCTCGGCAGCAGGTCGGCCAGGGTGGAGCCCCTCTCCGTCACTTCCGCGGTGGGCGAGAAGCCCGAGTGGAAGAGGAGCGGGATCTCGGCGGCCGCCGCGCGGAAGGTCTCGTCGAAGTTCGAGTTCGCGCCGCACGACGTATAGACGACGATATAGCGCGCCTCGCTGGCGGCCTGGCTGAGGACGTGGAGCAGCGACGTCTTGCCGATCCCGCGCTCGCCATAGAGCACGACGTGCAGGCGCTGATCCTCGATCGCGCGGATGATCGTCTTCAGCGTGTCGTCGCGCCCCGCGAACAGCCGGCGGTCAGCCACAGGTTGCGACGGCGTGAACGCATGGCGCAGCTTGGCGCGGACCAGGGCGAAGCGATCGCCGCCCCGGCCGCTCATCTGGTCGCTGGCGGTCGTGTTGAAGCGGGGCAGGCCACCGGCCTCGTTCCCGCGGCGGTGCGCCTCGCGGATCAGCGGCTTCACCACCGCCGTCTGCAGCGCCTCGATGCGCGCCGCTTTCGCGGGGGTTTTCCGCTTGAAGGGATTCCAGCCGGCCAAGTTGCTCTCCAATGTCCGCGCGGCTCGCGCGCGCCCGTCTATAGAACGCCCTACGCGCGCGATCCGCACATAGACGCCTTTAGTGCCCCGGCGCTGCCTTCTGTTTGCTTAATGCCACGCCCGTGCGGAGGCGCCGAGTGCATCCGCCGCGCCGTCGCATCCGTTTAATAGCCAGTTAAGCTTCTCGCCACGGGAGCCAGGACGTGGTAGTTGCGGAATGAATTTTGCGGTTTTCGTGGCGGATTGGTTCATTTTGGGCCTCTCCGCTTCCTGAGGGGCCTGCAAAATTTGTGGCGTTTTCTGGCGTTAGGGTCCTTCAACTCGCCTGCCAGGGGAAGGTGGATGACAGGGTTTTCCGCCGCCTCTAGGGTGAACGACAAGTTAAATGGGGTGCTAAAATGAAAACTGTTACCAAGCTTCTGGCCGGCGCTGTCGCCGCTTTCTCGATGAGCGCGGCTTCGGCCCAGGCCGCCGTGTTCATCGGCATTTCGCTCGATGGCGGCTCGACGATCTCCAACGTGTTCTCGGCTGCCGACGGTACGTTCGTGTTTAACTACGACTGCACGAACACCGCGGACTGCGGTGGCTTCGAGGCGGTCACCGTGCGTGGCGACGCTCCGCCGCGTCCGGGCGTGCTCCACTCTGACTCGGTCGAAGTGAACGCCAGCAACACGGGCGCCGCCTCGATCGTCATCTTCGTGACCCGCACCGACCTGGCTCCGCTCGGCGACAAGCAGTACCAGTCGTACACCACCAACAACGTGGGCGGCGGCATCGGCAACTCGCTCTCGACGCTGGTGTCGGACAGCAACGAGCTGTTCGCAGGCGTCCAGATCGGCAGCTTCAGCAACGGCAGCCTGGGCGCGGCGAGCGTGAACTCGACCACGTTCTTCGACCTCAGCGGCGCCGGCCTGTACTCGGTGACGCACAAGTACGTGCTGAACGCGCCGAGCTCGGGCGCGCAACGCAGCGCCTCGCCGACCATCGGCCTGAGCGTGCCGGAACCGGCCACCTGGGCCCTGATGATCATGGGCTTCGGCGGCGCCGGCGCCATGCTCCGGACCCAGCGTCGCAAGCTCGCCGCCGCCGCCTAAGCGGCGCAGCGACCAGCGAGAGTTACGGGACCGCCGCCCTTCGGGGCGGCGGTTTCTTTTTGCCCTCCGTCGGCCGATGCGGCGGTTCGGCGACTGTTCAGTAAGACCCTGACTGCGATATTGCAGGCGACGCGCACAAGCTGTCCCCGGGGGATTATCGCGGCATGAAGTTCCTGGCCGTCCTCTTTCGGATCCTCTGGGGTCGACGCGCCATCGTGCTCGTCGCGACCCTGGCGTCCCTCGTCGGGGGCGCCATCGTCGTCAAGACGGCTCCCAAGCGCTATGTCGCCACCGCGCGCGTCGTGCTCGACTACATCAAGCCCGATCCGGTCACCGGCGTGCAGGTCGGCCGCAAGCAGGTCGAGGCCTACGTCACATCGCAGATGCAGTTCATCCGCGACTATCAGGTGGCCGTGCCGGCCGCCGAGGCCCTGGGGCTTCTCGACAGCCCGCAGTTCATCGAAAGCTATGCGGCGATACCCGAGGGCGACAAGCCCGAGTACCCGATGTGGGTGGCGCAACAGATCATGGCCTCGCTCACGGTGAAGCCCTTCGAGGACTCCAACATCCTCGAGATCCGCTACCGGACGCGGGAACGCCAGGCCGCCGAGGGCGTCGTGGACGCCATCCGCACCGCCTACATCAGCGCCACGGTCGCCAGCCGTCGGCAGGCCTACGAGGCGAACGCCGCCGCCCTGGCGGAAAAGCAGGCGAAGCTGCGCGCGAAGCTGGCCGAGGTCCAGGCCGAGCAAGCCCAATTGGAGCGGCAGACCGGGATCATGATGGTCCAGGGCAGGATGGACCTCGAGAGCCGCACGCTGGCGACGCTCTCCAACCCGCCCCTCCGCCGTCGTCCGGATCTCCCGGCGCAACTGGGTCCCCAGGCGACCGCGTCGTTGGTCCGTCTCAACTCCGCCTTGGCCGAGGCGGAGACGGTTCTCGGCCCCAACAACCCCAGGCTCGTCGCCTTGCGCAACGAACAGCGCATCGCGCAACAGTCTGTGGCCCAGTCGACGTCGGTCGCGAGCCAGGCCGCCCAGCAGAAGATCGTCTCCGAGCGCGTGACCTCGGCGCGCGTCGAACAGCAGAAGTCCAAGGTTCTCGCCGAGCGGGTGACCCTGCTGCAACTGCGCCTGCAGCAGGACCTGATCGACGCCTACACCGAGCAGATCAAGACGCTGACGGACAGCATCGCCCACATGCGCCAGGTCGCGGCGGCGGACACCACGACCATCATGTCGATCGGGCAGGTGACGTCCAGCCCGAAGCCTTCGTTCCCCAATCCGACGCTGATCATGGGCGGAACGGGCGCGCTGGGCGTCATCGGAGGCGCGCTGCTGGCGCTGCTCTGCGAGATGTTCGCGCGCCACGTGCGGGATCCCCGGACCCTGGAGCGGGCGGCGGGCGCGCCGCTTCTGGCTGCGATTCCGCGGCAACGGCCGACGCGCCGTGGCGTGGCGGTGCTCAGCCGGCCCACCCTGGCCTGGCCGCGACGGAAGAAGGCCGCATGATCCGTCTGCCCGGGTTCAGGAAGGCCGCGCCGAAGGAGAAGCCGGAAAAGAAGAAGAAGGTGCGTGCGCTCGCCGCGCCGGCCCGCCCGGCCGGACACGCCGCGTCCATCGGCGCCGAACAGTACGAGCTGTCGCCAGGCATCCTGTCGCTGACCTCCCCCGGCTCACGCGCCGCCCTGGCGATGGCGGAGGCCGGCGCCGTCCTGATGGACCGTCACGTGGAACGCGGCCGCCGCGGCCTCGCCGTCTGTGCGCCCTCGGCCGGGGCCGGCGCCACCTTCACGACCGTCAACCTGGCCGCGACGTTGGCCCAGGCCGGCGTGTCGACGATCGTCATCGACTGCAACCTGCGACGCCCGGGCCTGGAACGTTTCATCCGACCCGGCGTCGACTCGCCCGGCGTGCAGCAGTTCCTGCGCGGCGAGGCGGACCGGGTGGAGGAGATCATCCACCCGGAAGTCCTGCCAAACCTCTCGCTGGTCTACGCCGGCGGCGCGGCGCCCGACGCGCAGGAGCTGCTGGCCAGCCCGCGGCTCCGGGTCATGCTGGGCGAGTGCATGCGCAACTTCCACTGCACGCTCGTCGACACGCCGCCGGCGAACCAGTGCTCGGACGCGCTGATGGTGGCCGCGACGCTCGGCTATGCGGTGATCGTCGCCAGGCGCGACGCGGCCTACGTGACCGACGTTGAACTCCTGCGCGAGCAACTGACGGTGAACGGCGCGACGGTCGTCGGATCGGTCCTCAACCAGGCCTAGGCGAGCGCGGCGCGCTACGACGCCCCCGACGTGGCGCCCTGGCTCTTCCTGACGCGGTAGATGAGCGCCATGATCGCGCCCAGCATTATGAACACCACGGAGTGGTTCGCGTCCTGGCTGAGCACGGCTTTCACGATGATGAAGTTGATGAGCGAGACCGTGAGCGGGAAGAGCAACATGTGCTCGCGCTCCAGGTTCGGGTTGGCGATCAGGGTGCGGCCACCCAGGTAGGCCGCGCGGATCATCAACCCGAAGTAGAAGATGAACCCGAGGATGCCGATGTCGAGCAGGACGCTCAGGTAGTACGAATCGATGCTCGTGTTGCCGCCGACCGTCCTCCAGCCCAGCGCGTCGGACGCCTGGGACATGCCGTGGCCGAAGGGGTTGTGTTCCAGTCTCTGGAATCCGAGAAGCCACTGTTCCTTTCGGCCGGTGTCGCTGGCGGTCTGCGACCCGTCGCCGATGACCTTGGCGCGCAGCTTGCCGATCGTGAACGTCGCCCCGACCAGCATGAGGAACAGCGCGGGGTAGGCGAGCACGAGCGCGGGACCGATCAGACTCGCGCGGACGCGTCGCCAGCGCATCAGGGCCCAGATCAGCACATAGAACGCCACCGTCGAAAGGCAGGCGACCAGGCCCAGGCGCGACTGGGTCAGCAGGATCACGTGGATCGCATAGGGCACCCAGAGCGCGCCGAAGACCCTCAACCAGGGCGGATAGCGGTTGAGGGCGAAATGCACGGCGAACGGCATCGCCAGGCCGAAGAGCTCCGCCAGGCCCAGCGGCGTCGTCTGGACGCTCAGGATCCGGTACAGCTCGGGCGTCGCATGGCGGGCGTGCGGCGCCAGGATCCGCGCCACGACGGGATCGTCGTTGCGGAGATAGGGCGGGATGAACCCGACCCACGGCAGTTGCTGGATCCGGGATTCCCAGATGCCCATCGCCCCGATCACGGCGGTCAGCGTCAGGAACATCTTGGACCACGTCGTGATCAGGCCTTCGCGCCGGAACACCCAGCAGGCGACGAAGAACATCCCGGTCCAGTTGACCTGGGCGACGATCCATCTGTTCAGGCTGACGCCGATCTCGCGCGACATGGGGAGCGTGATCGTCCAGAGCACGATCACGCCGAGGAGGAACTGCATGATCCGTCTGTCGATGGACAGCACCTCGCCGATCTCGGCCCGGACCCGCTTCGACGTCGAGACGCAGATCAGCAGCACCGCCACCAGCGGGAAGCCGAAGAAGCGCAGCATCGTCACCCAGGGCAGGCTGGGCAGGGCGATGGCCAGATAGTTGGGCCAGACGATCAGCGCCGCGAAGAAGCCGATGAACAGGGGCTCCAGCAACGGGGTGGGCGCATAGTCGCCTTGCGGCAGGGCCCAGATCACCAGCATCCCGAGAATGGCGAGGGGCGCCGTGAACGGCATCACCCGCGCCGGCGCCATGGTGGCGAACAGGAAGCCCTGCACGGCGCAGATCAGCAGCAGCACCGACAGCAGGCCGAACACCAGGAGCTGGGACGGCGCGCGCCGATAGCCGGGCAGCAACGGCTGCTCTTCCGGCCGCCGCCCCGGCGTCAGCGCCTCGAAGGCGCGGAGGAACGGTGATGTCAGGCGGCGGAGCATGCGCGTCCCAGCGATAGGTCTATGTCGTCCGGCCGGCAAGGCGGCCCGGCGTCGCGGCCTCACGCATGGCGGCCTCGCGGACGAAGGCCGGCGATCCGGCCCTGGAGGAAGTCCCGCAGCTCCGTCGGGTCGGTCGTGGCCAGGACCGGGGTCCGCACGCGCGCCTCGGCCAGCGCCGCGCGCAGGTCCTCGGGGGTCTGGGCTTCGAGGACGAGGCCGCGGCGCCGGAACGCGTCGGTGATCTCGGCCTGATGGTTGTCGTAGTGCTCGCCGAGTTCCTCGAGGCGCGGGACGGCGATCACCTGGCACCCCTCACGCAGCGCCGTGATCAGCGATCCGGTGCCCCCGTGGCAGACGACGATCCTGGCCTCGCGGAGGATCTCCTGGACCTCCTCGAAGGGGATGGTCTCGCGCACGTCGAGGTCCGCCGGGCGTCGGCCGCCTTCGCCGGTCTGGATCAACACCTCCTCGGTGATCGACCCGTCGGCCGCGGCCTGGGCGACCATGTCGACCATCCTGTCGAAGGGCAGGGTGGCGCCCACCGTGGCGAACAGCAGCTCGCGCTTCGGGGGGCAGGCCTTGTCGAGCGGCCGGAAGGGGTCGAACACGCGCGCGCGCGGATAGAACGGCGCCAGCTTCGCGGACTGCACGATCAGGTCGTGCGCCAGCGGCGAGGCCATCCGTCCGAACAACGACGGCTTCTCGAACCGCGCGAACGATTCGACCACGATCACGCGCGCGCCCGAGAGCCGCGCCCAGAGCACCGCGAAGATGACCGCGCCGGCGCCGGTGCTGATGATCAGGTCGGGCCGCTCGGACAGGATGATGCGCGCTGAGCGGAAGAAGCTGGTCCAGGCGAGCGCCAGCATGCGCAGCGGCGCGCCATGCTTGGCCTGCCCCCAGGCGAAGTGCGGCACGAAGTGGGTGCGATGGCGCCCTTCGAGCGTGCGCCCCAGCGCCGTATCCTCGGTGACGAAGAAATGGTCGTACCGGCTCCAGACCGGTTCGAGGTCCAGCAACTGGCGCACGTGGCCGCCGCCGGACGCCGCGAGGCAGATGCGGATGCGCGAGGGTTCCGGAGTGCTCTCTCCCATGCGTCATCCTTGCGGGGCAGTGGTCTAAAGATACAGTGAATCGCGGATTTTCGCCGCCGGCGCCCGCGGGGTAGCAACTGCGGGTTCTTAGCTGCTAGTTAGCACTTGCAGCGGAATATAGTGCAAAGGGCGGAGCGGGGCGCGATGAGACTTGGCGTGATGGCGACCGGGGCGGTCCTCGGCGCCGCAGTTGCCGGGCCCGCAGCGGCGCAGCAACAGCTTCAGATGCCGGTCCTGTCGGGCGAGCGGGTGCTCCGGTTCGGTGCATCGGCCGAAGTCTACTACGACACCAACGTCTCGCGCGGGAGCGATCTTCTCGCGTCGCAGCGCGGCCTGCAGCCTGAAGACACGGTCTTCCAGCCGCGCGTCACCGCCACCGTCTCGCAGCCGCTCGGGACGCAGATGGTCTATCTGAACGGCTTCGCCGGCTACGACTTCCACCGCAACAACAGCAGGCTCGACCGCGCCAACGTACAGGTCGGCGGGGGGTACACCGCGCGCGTCGGGATATGCCAGCCCTCGCTGATGGGGTCCTATTCCGGCCGCCAGAGCGATCTCGAAGACGCCGACAGCAACACCGTCACGAACCTGATTCAGTCCTACGGCACGGCCGCCGGGCTTCGGTGCGGCCGCCCGATCGGCCCCGGCGTCCAGGTGATGGTGGGCCGGGAGATGGTGAAGAACTCGACCAGCGGCCGCACCGCGTCGGACCACGATTCCGAGTTCCTGAACCTCGCGCTGAGCTATTCCAACCCCACGCTGGGCCAGGCGTCCATCGCGTGGGGCTACGGCAGCAACGAGTATCCGAACCGCATCATCCCCGGCCGCCCGGTCGGCGACGGGTTCATCACCTCGAACTACACCCTGTCGTACCAGCGCCAGCTCGGCCAGAAGATCACCCTGGGCGGGTCGATCGGCCGCACCATGGTCAAGCGCGAGTTCGCGATCGCCGGCGCGCCGCTGAAGTTCTCCACGACCAGCTACGCCGCAAGTCTCGACTACCGGATGAGCGAGCGGATCGGCCTGCGGGCCTCGGGCGCGCGCTCGGTGAAGCCCAGCAACCGGCCCGGCAAGATCTATGACGTCTCGACCCACCTGGAGGGCGCGGTGCGCTACGCCCTGGGGACGCGCTACGACATCGAGGTCGGGCATGCCTGGACCGAGACGAACTCCAACGCGGACACCGCGCCCGGCACGCGCCCGGTCATCACGAACAGCCGCAACAACCTGACCTTCGGATCCGTACAATACGCACAGAGCGACCGGATCAGCTGGGAGTTCACCGTTCAGCGCGACAGGCGAAACACCAACTTGCCGCAGTTCAACTATAGCTCAACACGTGTTGGGCTACGCACCACCGTGACATTCTGAGCCAAGCGAGCGATCCATGATCATCCGCACCATTTCGAACCTCCTCGTCGCACTGTTCGCAACGACCCTCGTCGCGACCGCGGCGGTCGCCCAGACGGAAGCGACGCAGCCCGCGCCGGGCGCGAGCGGCGTCGGGGAAACCGGCTCGTCGGCCTATATCCTGGGGCGCGACGACGTCGTGCAGGTGGGCCTGCTCGGCCGCAACGACTTCGGCGGCCGCGCCCGGGTCCAGGCGGACGGCACGATCCAGCTCAACTTCATCGGCAAGATCCCCGCCGCGGAGCGGACGACGAGCGAACTGGCCGACGATATCCGCGCCGCGCTGACGAAGGGCGGCTACTTCGCCGATCCGGTCGTGACGATCGAAGTGGTGGGCTACGCCAGCCGCTACGTCACGGTCCTGGGCGCGGTGGGCCAGCCCGGCCTCGTCCCGATCAACCGTCCGTACCGGATGTCGGAGATCATCGCCCGCGTCGGCGGCGTTCGCGAATCGGCCGCGGACTACCTCGTGATCCGCCACGAGAAGGGTGACGAGACGCGCCTCTTCATCCGGGACCTCTCCACCGGCGACGTCACCAAGGACCCCCTGGTGCAGCCGGGCGACAAGATCTTCGCGCCGATCGCCGACACCTTCTACATCTACGGCCAGGTCAACTCGCCGGGCGTGTTTCCGCTCACGAGCAACATGACGCTGCGCATGGCGATCGGCCGGGCGGGGGGGCTGACGCAATCGGGTTCCGAGAAGAAGGTCACGGTGACCCGTGGCGGCAAGAAGGTGAAGGTCGGCATCGATGAGCCGGTGCAGGCCGGCGACGTCATCGTCTTCGGCGAACGGCTGTTCTGACCGGGCGCAGGGAGCCGCACCATGAGCATATTCCAGTTCCTCCGGATCATCTGGGCCTACAAGAACCTGATCCTGATCGTCACGGCGGTCGCGTTCATCGCGGCGACCACGACGGTCCAGCTCATTCCGCCGCGCTATGTGGCCCAGTCGCGCGTCATGCTCGACGTCATCAAGCCCGACCCGGTGACGGGCCAGGTCATGTCGACGGCGTTCCTGCGCGGCTACATCAAGACCCAGATCGAACTCATCAAGGACATCCAGGTCGCGCGGCGCGTGGTCGACGATCTGAAGTGGAGCCAGAACAAGGCGCTGCAGCGCGAGTACCGTGAGCGCGACAGCGGGCGGGAGCTCGACTTCCAGCACTGGGCCACGAACAAGGTGGTCGCCGGCGCGAACGCGACCCTGATCTCGGGCAGCAACATCCTCGAGGTGACCTACACCTCGAAGTCGCCCGAAGAAGCCAAGACCGTCGCGGACGCCCTGCGCCAGGCCTATGTGGACATGACCCTGCAGACCCGCCGCGACAACGCGCGGCGCAACGCGGCATGGTACGAGGACCAGGCCAACAAGACCCGGGGCATCCTCTTCAAGGCCGAGAACGACAAGGCGGCCCTGGAACGGTCCAGCGGCATCGTCCTGCAACCCGACAAGATCGACATCGACCAGGCGCGCCTCTCGGCGCTGGCCTCGGCCGCCGGCGCTCCGGTCGCGGCCGCCCCGCCCAGCTCGGCGCCCAGCGCGATCCAACTGGCCCAGCTCGATGCGGAAATCGCCGAAGCCCAGAAGAGCCTCGGCCCGAACCACCCCGCGCTGCAGGCCATGCGCGCCAAGCGCACGGTGCTGGTCCAGCAGGTGGCGACGGAACGCAACACCGCGGGTGCGGCGGCCAGCGCCGCGATCTCCGCCGCGCGTGCGACCGCCGGGCTGCTCGAGGAGCAGAAGGCCAAGGTCATGGCCCAGCGGAGCACGGTCGAGCGCCTCAAGCTGATGCAGGACGAGATCGACCTGCGCCGGGATCAGTACAACAAGGCGCTGGCCCGGGCCGCGCAACTCAACCAGGAAGCCGAGGTGCTGGAGGCGGGCGTCGTGCCGCTCGCCGCCGCCGCGACGCCGCAGGCACCCGACTTCCCGAAGAAGGGCCTGACGATGGGCGTCTCGATCCCGCTCGGGCTGGCCTTCGGCGTGATGATCGCGCTGCTGCTCGAGCTCATCACCCGCCGCGTCCGCAGCGCGAGCGATCTGGCCAGCGTGGTCGACGCGCCGGTGCTCGCGGTCCTCCAGAACCCGAGCGCGCGGCGTCGTCGCGGTCCGCTCCTCGCGTTCTCGATCCCGCGCAAGCGGGTGCAGCCTAAGGTGGCCCGGGCATGACGCGCTCATCCGACGCCGTTGCGGCGCCGGCCGTCCAGCAGGTCGAAAGCCTCGGGACCGACGGCGAGTTCCGCTACGAGATCTCGCCTGACGTCGTCGCCATGTCGGAGACCCGGGCCGCCGAGGCCGAGGCGATCCGCACCGTGCGCACCCATCTCGTGGCGCGCCACCTGCAGGAGGGGCGGCGGAGTCTCGCCATCTGCGCGGCGAGCAGCGGGGCGGGCTGTACGTTCACGGCGGTCAACCTCGCGGTCGCGCTGGCGCAGGCCGGCGTCGCCACGCTGCTCATCGACGGCGATCTGCGGACACCGCAGGTCGACAAGTTCATCCGGCCGCTGGCGCAGCGTCCGGGACTCAGGGATTGCCTCGCCGTCAACGGCCCGACGCTGAGCGAGTGCATCCACCCGGAGGTCCTGCCGAACCTCTCGATCCTGTATTCCGGCGGCGCGGCCGCAAACCCGCAGGAGCTCCTGGCCGGCGAGACGTTCAAGCGCGTCATCGACCGCTGCCTGCGCGACTTCGAGTTCACGATCGTGGACACCACCGCCGCGGACGTCGGCGCCGACGAGCGTCTCGAGGCCCGCATGGTCGGCTATGCGCTCATCGTGGCGCGCACGCATGTCTCGCGCATGAGCGAACTCTCGACCCTGACGACCAAGCTGCAGGAGGATGGCGTCAAGGTGGTCGGAACGGTCCTGAACGACACCTGATGAGCGACATGGCGAGCGTTTCACAAGACAATCCCGCCCCGCCGCCGCTGTCGGCGGCGACCTGGCTCAGGAACCTGCCGATCCTGGCGGGCCTGCTGATCATGGCCGTCCCGACGCTCTACCGGCTGGGCGTGCAGGTCTGGAGCAAGGAGATCGGGGCGCACGGCCCCATCGTGCTCGCGACCGGCGCGTGGCTGCTGTGGCGCCGCTTCCCGGACATGACCGCGGAGGCCAAGCCGGGCAATTTCATCCTGACGCTGCTGGGCGTCGCGGCTTCGCTCGGGATCTACGTCTTCGGCCGCGCCTACGACCTGATCAGCCTCGAGGCGGCGGGCCTGTACGGCTTCGGACTGTGCGTCCTGCACGACCGGTTCGGCATCCCGGTGATGCTCCGCAACTGGTTCCCGATCGTCTACCTGGGCCTGCTGCTGCCGGTCCCGGGCTGGGCGCTCGACCAGTTCACGGCCCCGCTGAAGCTGCTGGTCTCCTGGCTGTCGGCCAGCATCGTCGAGCCGTTCGGCATCCCGATCGTGCGTGAAGGCGTCACGATGACCGTCGGGCCCTACCAACTGCTGGTGGAAGACGCCTGCTCCGGCCTGAACTCGCTGATCGGCCTCATCGCGATCACGACCTTCTACATCTACCTGTTGCGCAATGCGGGCTGGCGCTACTCGCTCTTCCTCGTGTGCCTGATCATCCCGATCGCGATCTTCGCGAACGTGCTGCGGATCATCGCGCTGATCCTCCTGACCTACTTCTTCGGCGACGCGGTCGGGCAGGGCTTCCTGCACGTCACCGCCGGCCTGTTCCTCTTTGCCGTGTCGCTGCTGCTCATGTTCGCGATCGACAGCGTGGCGTCCCGGCTCCTGAAGGTGAGAAACGCGTGATCAAGAGGCGTGACTTGCTCCTGGCGGGGCTGGCGGTCGGCGGGCTCGGGACGGCCGAGGCGTTGCGGCCGCGCAAGCGACTGACGCTGCTCGGCAAGGGCGCGACGATCTCCGGCGCCTTGCCGCAGACGTTCTCGGGCTGGGAGTCGGAGGACACGACCCTCGTCAATCCCGCCATGGCGGGCCGACTGGCCAAGACGCTCTACAGCGAGACCGTCAGCCGGCTGTACTACGATCAGACGGGGCACGAGGTGATGATGCTCATCGCCTACGGCGACACGCAGAGCGACCTCCTGCAGTTGCACCGGCCGGAGAGCTGCTATCCGGCGGTCGGCTATACGATCCAACTGAGCAAGGCGACGGACGTCGTCGTTTCGCCGAGCGTCTCGGTGCCGGCCCGGCGCGTCATCGCCTCGACCGAGGATCGCGTCGAGAACATCATCTACTGGACCCGGCTCGGCGAGCGCCTGCCGCAGAGCGCCGGCGACCAGCGCACGGCGCGGCTGCAGAACGCCATGGAAGGCTACGTGCCGGATGGCGTCCTGATCCGCCTCTCGACGTTCGGCGACGTTCCGGACGTGGCGTTCAACACGCTGGATTCGTTCATTCCGCTCATGCTGCGCGCGGTCCAGCCGAAGCAACTTCCCGCCTTCATCGGGACGAGCCTGGCTCGCCGCCTCGCCTAGGCGACGCCCGATGCATGTGGCGATCGCCATCGTCGGGTTTCGCAACGCGGGCGACATCGTCGCCTGCCTGCACGCGCTCGAGAGCTCGGAGCACACCGACTTCGAAGTCGTGATCTGCGAGAACGGCGGGGCGGCCGCGTTCGACGCCCTGCAGGCGGCGCTGCCGGCGCGCCTCGGGGGCGGACAGCCGGTCCGGATCATCATGGCCGAAGGCAACGTCGGCTACGCGGGCGGCGTGAACCGGGCCATGGCCGCCGCGCCGGACGCGGACGCCTGGTGGGTCCTCAACCCCGACACCGAAGCCGAGCCCGGCGCCCTGGGCGCCTGCGTGCGGCGGCTGCAGCAGGGCGATTGCGAGGCGGTCGGCTGCACGATCTATCTCGACGACGGGAGCGTCCAGTCGGACGGCGGCCATTGGCAGTGGATGCTGGGGCGCGCCGAATCCCTCGGCCGCGGGCGGCCCGCCGCCGAGGCGGGATTCCGACCGGCCATCGAGGGGCGGCAGAACTTCATCAGCGGCGCCTGCGCCCTGGTCGGCCGCGAGTTCCTGCGGGTCGTCGGCCCGATGCGCGAGGACTACTTCCTGTATTGCGAGGAGGTCGAGTGGTTCCTGCGCGGGGAGCCGCTCGGGATGCGCCTCGGTTTCGCGCCCGACGCGAGGGTCCGCCATCATGCCGGCTCGACGACCGGATCGGCCGCGGCCTTCCGCGAGATGCCGCGCACGCCGGTCTATCTCAATGAGCGGAACCGCATCCTGCTCACCCGCGACCGGCGGCCGGCGCTGCTATGGATCGTGACGCCCGCGGCGGCGCTCGTCATCCTGGCGCGGTATGGCCGACGCAGGGCCTGGGCGCAGCTCGGCTACGCCTTTTCCGGCTGGTTCGCGGGGATCCGTGGACGGCGCGGGAGGCCGAGTTGGATCCCTCTGACAGCATCGGGAGGCTGACATGCTTTTGGAGCCGTACGCCCTTCTGATCCTCTTCCTCTGCGTCGTCGGAGCCGTCGTCTGGGACCTTCTTGCCCGCGGCGCGTTCGAGCGGCGGCGCAAGAAGCAGGAGCAGGAGCAGGCCGAACGCGCCGGCGTCAGCGTGGCCGCGCCAGCGCCTTACGGACGCGACGCGACGCGTAGTCCACGAGTTCGCTGATCACGTTCCGCTCCGAACGCAGGAGCAGGACGGCATAGGCGGCGGTGAACGCTCCGGCCGCGGCCAGGAACCCGTACCACCGCGCTTCAAGAGTCCAGGCGCACGCCACCGCCGCGGCGCAGCCGGCCAGGAAGATGAGGACCCGCCCGAGCTCGCGGTTTATCGAAACCGCGTTGGCTCGACGCAGCAGGGCCAAGGCCACCAGCAGCGAAGCGACCTCGCCCAGGATGAAGCTGATGACGATGGCGTCCAGGCTGTGGAACAGTTGATTGACCAGGAGCGCCGCGCCCAGGCCCAGCAGGCGGGCGACGTTGTTGAGCAGGATGATGGTGCTCTTGCCGATGCTGTTGGCGATGGTCGTCAGCCACGTCCTGAGGAAGCGCGCGGACTGCAGGGCGCCGATCAGGGCGAACAGCTCCAGCGGCTGGGCGAAGCTCTTGCCGTAGAACAGGACCGTGGAGACCGGGGCGACCAGCGCGAACCCGAACATCATGGACAGCGCCAGCAGCAGGGTGCGCCCGCCGAGCCGGTTGGTCTCTTCCTGGAAGCGTTCCGGATCGTTGCGCGCGCGCGCGACGGGGGGCAGCGAGATCCCCACCAGGAAGCGGGTCAGCATCCCTGACGGGTAGTAGATCAGCAGGAGGATGGCGCTGTAGTGCCCCAGGGCGGTCGAGCCCAGGTTGGCGCCGATCAGGACCCGGTCGCCCTGGGAGCCGAAGAACAGCAGCAGGCCGTTCAGGAAGAGGGGCATGGCGAAGCCCGAGAAGCGGTCCCACATCGGCTTGGACCAGGCCCAGCGGTAGGGCCGCTCGGCCGTGAGGTGCGAGACGACGGTCTGGCCCAGGGCCCGCGCGGTGAGCCCGTAGATGACGGCCGTGTGGTCGTGGGTGATCGCGGCCGCCGCGACGGTGCAGATCAGGCCCAGCGGCTCGGCGACGATCAGGCCCCAGGATTCCGGCCGGAAATCACCCTCGCGCTGCACGCGGCGCAGGTCCAGGTGTGTGAACCCTCCGATCAGCGGCGCCAGGGACAGTCCGATGAAGGACATCGTCAGTTCCGGCTCGTTGAAGAGCCTGGCCACCGGCCCGCCGAACAGGATGAGCGCCAGGCAGATCAGGACGCCCCGCAGGGCCAGGACCCCGTGGATCATGCCCTGCATCACCGGGGAATCGCCGTCTTCGTCCTGGATCAGGAAGCGGTCGCTGCCGGTGTCGCTGACGGACTGGAAGAACTGGGCCGTGAGGATGAGCATCGCCGCGACGCCCAGCTCCTCCGCGCCCAGAAAACGCGCGAGCAAGATGAACCGCAGCAGGCCGACCACCTGCACGAGCAGGTTGGCCGCGAAATAAGCCTTCGTCCCCCGACGCTTCACCCCCGCAGCCGCCTCAGCAGCCGCGTTCGGTTTGCTTGGATCTGCCTTCCCACTCGCCGACGGTGTTGCCGCACGTCCGGACGTCGCCCCTGACCCTGATCTTCGCCCGCCACCTGGCGCCGGGCAGGGTGGCCACCTGATTGTTCCGCACGACGGAATCCCTCCCGTCCACCAGCGTGATCGCGTTCGGCCGCGAGACGTTGATGATGTTGTTCTCGATGGTGATGCGGTCGTAGCCGCCGTCGTCCTTGCCGTCGCGTACGTGGTTGAACGCGCCGATGCCCTGGGTGGGCCCCTCGGCGCGGTTGCCGCGGATGACGATGTCGGCCGTCGGCGCCGCCTCGGGACGCGACCAGAGTTGGATGCAGTCGGGATGTTCCTTTTCGCGCACCCGGGTGCTCTTGCAGTGGTTGTTCTCGACCCGGCCCTTGCGGCTCAGGGCCACGTTGATCCCGTCCGAGCGCATCCACTCGAAGGTGTTGTCGGCGATCACGAAGTCTTCCGACTTGCTGAAGGATACGCCGCGCCGGAACGCCCTGAACACGCTGCCGCGCACCTCGACGTCGGTGCTGGTCGTCACCTTGACGGCGGTCCCCTCGCCATAGGCGCCCCCCGGCTCATAGCTCGTGGCGCCGGGGCCGATGAACGTCGCGCGCTCGATCCGCACGCCCCTCGCGCGATCGATCGAGATCGCCCGTCCGCCGTCGCTCAGCGCTTCGGCTCCGGCCGGCAGCTTGAAGACGCCGCCGCGCACGGTCACGCCCTCGCTGTCCAGGACCCGGAAGCCGGTGAACGTCGCGGCGCTGGCGTCGATCACGAGCGGCCTGGCGAACTTGCGCCCCTTGAGCACCACGTTGTCGTAGTCGCCGCGACCCAGCACGAGGACATCGCCGTCGCGGGCGGCGGCGAGCGCCTCGTTGATGTTGGCGGGCTTGATCTCGCGCGCGCCGCTCGAGCCGCAGGCGCCGACCGTGGGCAACGCCATGGCGAACGCCAGGATCGCGCCGACCCGTCGCCCCGTTCCGAACCGCCGCTTCATGCGAATACGCCTGCCATGGACCCGATATGCGCCAGCGCCAGTGTCATAATCGGGGCGGTCGTGTCCAATGTTTCCCACGGCGATTACCCCACGAAGATGCTGCTTCCGAGCAGGCTCGTCATCGAGACGCCGACGAGCACGACCTGGCCCTCCGACATCTGGATTACGGTGTCCGCGCCGTCCTGGATCACCGTATAGGTCGTTCCGGGGTCCAGTTGCACCCGGTCGCCCTGGGCCACGCTGAAGTCGAGCACACGGTCGATGCCGGCGTCGGACGAGGAATGGAAGATGTCGGCGCCGCCGCCGCCCGTCATGGTGTCGTCGCCGCGGTCGCCCGAGATGAAGTCGTCGCCCGCGCCGCCCGCCAGGATGTCGTTCCCCTGGCCGCCGCGCACGGTGTCGTTGCCGGCGCCGCCGTCGCAGGTGTCGTCGCCGAGGTTGCCGTAGACGAGGTCGTTGCCGGCGCCGCCGGACAGGCGGTCCTCGTCCTTGCCGCCGACCACCCAGTCGTCGCCCGGGCCGCCCTCCAGGGTGTCGTCGCCCATGTTGCCGTTGATGTCGTCGAAGCCGGCGCCGCCCACGATCACGTCGTCGCCCTCGTCGCCGCGCAGATAGTTGGAGCCGCCGGGATCGACGATGGTGTCGTTGCCGAGCCCGCCGAACACCATGTCGTCGCCGTCGCCGCCGTCGAGGAAATCGTCGCCGCCGCCGCCCACCATCGTGTCGGCGCCGGCATAGCCGCGCAGGCGGTCCGCGAGGTTCGAGCCCGTGAACATGTCGTCGCCGAAGAAGAGGCCGGCCTTGGCCGAGGCGCTGTCGCCCGCCAGCACCCACCCGCGGAACTGCGCCGCCGACTGGTTCAGGCCCGCGATGTCGTAGATCGTCCCCACGTCGGCGCCGACGATGATGCGGCCGATGGCGCCCGCGGTGGGAGGGCCGCCGGCCGCGAAGCTGAAACCGGAGCCGAAAAGCTGGGTCGAGACGCCGGCGACCGTGAGCCCGATCGACGTCGGTGTCGCGCCCGAGATCGCGGCGAACGCCAGCGGGCCCAGGTCCAGGATGTCGAAGTCGACGCCGACGACGCCGGCCGTGAACGTGGCCATGCCCACTCCTTGATCGCGCTGATGTTAGGGCGTCAACGCGACGAAACAAATCTTCCGTCCGACCGAGCGGAAATGCACGTATCGTGCAAACCGAGGCTGCGGTGGGGCCGTAGTAGCCTGTAGGTGGACGCCGGGTCCACGAACGGCGAAACTCGGGGCTGAGGGGCGTTGATTTCAGGGGGCGAGATGCCGCGCGGGGGCGTGCGCTGGCTGGGCGTTCTGTTCGCCCTCGTCGTGGCGTCGTGCAGCGGCGCGCGCGGGACCGGCGGCCCCGAGGGGCCGCCGTCGGCGGCCGAGGCGTCGCGATTCCTCGGCCAGGCCGCCTATGGCCCGACGGACGCGGCCATCAGCCAGGTGCGGGCCGCCGGCTATTCCCAGTGGATCGACCAGCAGATCGTCATGTCGCCGCCGCGCTCGCACCTGGGCGATGTCGACGCGAAGCTCGCACAATTGCGGCTCAGCAATCCGGGCGCGACGCTGAACCCGCCCGATTTCTACGCCTCGTACTGGCGCCAGGCCGTGACCGGGCCCGACCAGCTACGCCAGCGGATGAAGCTCGCGCTCTCCGAGATCTTCGTGATCTCGCTGGTGGATTCCAACGTCGATGTGCGCGGCGCGGCCTCGTACTACGACATGCTGGGCCAGAACGCGTTCGGCAACTTCCGCACCCTGCTCGAGCAGGTGGCGCTGCATCCGACGATGGGCGTCTACCTGACCTGGCTGGCGAACCAGAAGGAGGACCCGGCGACGGGCCGAAATCCCGACGAGAACTTCGCCCGCGAGGTGATGCAGTTGATGACCATCGGGGTCAATGAGCTGGCTCCCGACGGCACGGTGAGGACGGATCTGTCGGGTCGGCCGCTGCCGACCTACACGGCCGCCGACATCAGCGGGCTGGCGAAGGTGTTCACCGGCTACAGCTACTACGCCGCCAATCCGACCACGGGGACGTTCCGGGGCGGCAGCCGGGTGGCCAACGATGCGCTCATCCGCGCGATGATCCCCTATCCGCAGTTCCACTCGACCGGCGCCAAGGCGTTCCTGGGGGTCACGATCCCCGCCAGTTCGACACCCGATCCGCAGGGCGACCTGAAGATCGCCCTCGACACCCTGTTCAACCACCCGAACGTCGGGCCGTTCATCGGCAAGCAGCTCATCCAGCGCCTCGTCACCAGCAACCCGAGCCCCGGATACGTCGCGCGCGTGGCGGCCGCGTTCAACGACAACGGCAAGGGGGTGCGCGGCGACATGGCGGCCGTCGTGCGGGCGATCCTGCTCGACCCCGAGGCGCGGGGCGCGGCCGACGGGGCCAACGACGGCAAGCTGCGCGAGCCGGTGGTGCGGCTGGCCAACTGGGCGCGGGCGTTCGACGCCGCCTCGGCCAGCGGCGACTGGGCGATCGTCTCCACGAGCGCCAACACCTCGCTCGGCCAGTCGGCCCTGACCGCGCCGTCGGTGTTCAACTTCTTCCGGCCGGGCTATTCGCCGCCGAACACGCGCGTCGGCGGCGCCGGCCTCGTGGCGCCGGAAGCGCAGATCGTCGATGAGGTGACGGTCGCGGGCTATCTCAACACCATGCAATCGACGATCGACGGCGGGATCGGCACGTCGCGCGACGTGCGCTCCACCTACGCCGCCGAGACCGCGCTGGCGAACGACGTCAACGCCCTGGTCGACCGGATGGACCTCCTGCTGCTGAGCGGCCGCATGTCGCCGGGCCTGCGCAGCCGCATCACCGGCGCGGTGGGCGCGATCAACCTGCCGACGGCCGCCGGCGCGGCCCGGACCACGGCGCTCACCAACCGCGCGAAGCTGGCAGTCTTCATGACCATGGCCTCGGCCGAATACCTGGTGCAGCGATGAGCGGGACGATGGATCGCCGCCACCTCCTGCGCCTGGGCGGCGCCGTGGGCGCGCTGGGCGTCGGCGCGCCGTTCGCGATGCAACTGGCCGCGGCGGGGTCGGCGGCCGGCCAGTCCGCGCCCGACTACAAGGCCCTGGTCTGCGTCTTCCTCTACGGCGGCAACGACGCGCACAACATGGTGCTGGCCACCGACCAGGACAGTTGGACCCGCTACGTCAACGCCCGCGACACCGGGACCGACCCGATCGCGCTGATGCCCGTGGGCGCGGAGCCGACGCCGGTCGGCCAGACGAGCCCGGTGACGGGCCGCGTGGCCGAGCGGGCGTCGCCCGAGGCCTGGGGCGGGGTGCTGCCGATCGCGCCGCGCACGGCCCAGCGCGTGCCCGAGGGCACGAGCGCGGCGTCGCGGACCTTCGCCCTGCACCCCTTCATGGCGCCTCTGCAGGCCCTGTTCGGGCAGGGCCGCCTGGCGGTCCTGGCCAACGTCGGCACGCTGGTCCAGCCCACCACCAAGGCGCAGTACCAGGCCCGCTCTGTGGCGCTGCCGCCCAGCCTGTTCTCGCACAACGACCAGCAGTCGACGTGGCAGGCCCTGTCGCAGGAAGGCGCGCGGACCGGATGGGGCGGCCGCTTCGCCGACCTGATGGCGTCGATGAACGGGGCCAGCACGCTGTTCACCGCCGTCTCGGCGGCGGGCAACGCCGTCTTCCTCTCGGGCCAGTCGGTGGTGCAGTACCAGCTCTCGACCGGCGCGCAGCCCGCCGTGGTGATCTCGAGCCAGCAGGGCTCGACGCTGTTCGGCTCGTCGCAGGGGCCGAGCGCGATGCGCAGCCTGATCACCGACACCAGCGTGGCCAACAACTTCGCCGCCGACTACGCGACCACCGTGGCGCGCTCGGTCGGCGCGGCCTCGACGGTGAATTCGGCCTTCAGCCAGCAGATCGTCACCAGCGTCGCGACCGCGCCGGCCTATACCAACCCGGTGCTGCAGCGGGTCGAGGCCAACAGCCTGGCGGTCCAGTTGCAGACCGTGGCGCGCATGATTGCGGCCAGTTCGGTCCTGGGGGTGCGGCGGCAGGTCTTCTTCGTCAGCCTGGGGGGCTGGGACACCCATGACTTCCAGAACAACGTGCAGCCGAACCTGCTGGCGAAGGTCGCGCATGCGCTGAGCTATTTCGACGCCGCCCTGTCGAACATCGGCGGCGTCGACCGGCGCAGCCAGGTGACCACCTTCACCGCCTCGGACTTCGGCCGCGGCTTCACGACGAACGGCGACGGCACCGACCACGCCTGGGGCGCGCACCACTTCATCATGGGCGGCGCAGTGAACGGCGGCGACATCTACGGCCAGTACCCGACGCTGGGCGCCGACGTGAACGGCTTCAGCAATCCCGACAACGTCGGCGGCGCCCTGATCCCGACCACGTCGGTCGATCAGTACGGGGCGACCCTCGGGCGCTGGTTCGGCGTGTCGGACGCCGACATCGACGTGATCTTCCCGCGCGTGCGCAACTTCAACAGCCGCTATCTGGACTTCGTCTGACGGTCCTCAGGCGCGCACATTGCGGCCCGCTGCCCACGGGGACGGCTGCGGCCTAGACTGGAGGCGCATTGCCATCGGCTTCGGCGCGCCGCTTCAGGATCAGAACGGGAATGTTCTCGCGATCGAAATATTTCCGCTCGGACGCCACCGCATAGGGCGGGGCATGGTCCCCATAGATGAAGATCAGGTCGGGCTTGACCGGAGCCTTCGCGATGACCTCGCCGATCTCGCCCATGACGGCCGTGATCTGGTTCTGATACAGGCACAGCTCCGGCGAAGGCACCGTTACGCCGGGCTTGCAGTTCCGGTCGCCCGCGGTGCGCGACCCCAGTGGGAAGTGCGTGTCCAGCGTCATGATGTGGACGAAGGCCTTCGGATTCCGGGCCATGAAATCCAGGGCCGCGCCGATGGAGTCGTGGTCGCATATCCCCGCAAAGGCGCGGGTGCGGCAGACGCGCCGGCCCTGCGCCTTGAGATCGTCGAAGAAGAGCGTGTGGGTGAAGCCGATGGCCGGATAGAGGCCCGAACGGTTGTAGAAGAAGCGCGAGTTGCCGTGGATGCCGAGGGTGGCCCAGCCTTGCTCGGAGAGCTTCGCGGGAATGCAGTGCGGCCGGAGCAACCGGCCTTCCGCCGTCTTCGGTGTGCCCGAGATGCGCAGGCCGCAGAGCTCGCGGATTTCGCCGGCCAGCGTCGCGCCACGATAGGGATGCAGCGCCCGCGTGACGACGTAGTCGTTCCCGAGCGCCTTCTGCAGCGGCGCGATCTCGACCGCGTTGTAGTTCGCGTCCTGGGCGGAACCGAACGACTCGACGGCGATCGACAGAATCCTGTCGGGCGGCGGCCCGTTCGTCGTCAGGTAGGACTGCATGGTCTCACCGTCGAAGGGCCGCACGTGGAACTGCGCCGGCCGGGTCCACTTGCCGATCAACTGGCCCAGCCGCACCGCGCTGCTGGTGGCCATGTTCAGACGCACCATGTCGTAGCCGATCGCCGTACGGCCGAAGAGGTCGAGCGAAACGAACACGATGAGCAGGACCACCGCGGGCAAGGTCCGCGCGCGGCCGATCCGGATCCGGCTCAGCAACAGGTAGGTGATCAGCATCGCGACCAGGGCGAGGCCTGCCCACAGGCTGATCACCCGCCAGGGCCAGAACGCGGCGAAGGCCAGATATTCCAGGATGAGCGCCGGATCCTCGATGTAGATGAGGCCGATGCCCACGAGGATCTGGATTCCAAGCGTCGCAAACATGCCCAGCGTCGCCAGGACGACGGCCAGGCGCTGGGAAACCCGGCCGGCGAGCACCGCGGCGATATAGACAAGCAGCAGGTCGAGATTGATCCATGGCCCCAGCATCCCGACGATGCTGTTGAGGGCGAAGAGCAGCGCTGTCGGCCCGAGGCACAGGATCGAAAACAGCAGCAGGCTGGTGAGCCAACGCCCCTGCCGCGTCTCCTCGCCGTGGTCCGATCGCCCGACGCTCGGGCTCGCGGTCACCGGCTCACTCGGCATACTCCAACCCCCACAAACTCACGCGATAGCCGACCACGAGGCTCGCGAAACCGTCCGGCAAGGTCCGCATCTGGAGACGCCGGATCGCACTTAGGCGGCGAACCCCGAGCGTCGCGAACTGATACGGCCTTTCCCGCGCCAATCCCCCATTATGACGAGTGAATGACGCCTCCGTCCCGCGTTTGTCAACCAGTCCGTGCCCTCCGTCCTTGGGGGGCCAACGCGACTGCCCAGGACCTCCGCCACACCTGCCGCTGGCCGCCAATGCGGCAGGCGACGAGATGCGTGGCCGCAGGATGCGAGGCCGCGTACGGCCGTCGAGACGGTCGCCGAGCTTCGTCCGGGACGGGTTCAGAGCCCCAGGCTGGGCTTCAGGGCCAGCCACTGTTCCTTGGCGGCCTTCAGGTGGGCGGGAACCTCGCCCTGGAGGTCGTGGCGATGCTCGAAGGCCATGCCGGCCAGATCGGCGCGGCGCCACTTCAGGACCACCTCGAACGCCACGCCCGCCTCGAAGTGCAGCAGCACGAAGCGGGGCGGGATCTTGTGGAAGTGGGAGAGCTCGATCTTGGCGCCGGACGCGCTGAGATCCTTGATCACGCAGTCGGCCCACATGGCCAGGCCCTGGCCGTGCAGCACGCGCGCACGGATGCTGACCGAGGCGCGGGGCTCGGCGCGGCGTTCGTTCCAGTCCACGGCGGGGCGGGTCGTCATGGCGGCCACAATGGCCGAACATGCTTAAGAGATTTCCCTCATGCCGCAGAAAAAGTGCGGCGGATCAACGCGGTCGGTAGTGGATCTCGGTGACGCGCCGCGCGCCGTCCACGCGCTCGATCTGGACGACGACGTCGATCACCCGGCTGACGTAGGTCTGCACCTTGTCCCAGCCCAGGTCGACGCCCGAGGTCAGGGCGAGGAGCGCGATCTGGTCGAGCGCGCCGCCGGGGCTGTCGGCGTGGACGGTGGTGAGCGAGCCGGGGTGGCCGCTGTTCACGGCGCGCAGGAAGGCGAAGGCCTCCTTGCCGCGCAATTCGCCCAGCAAGATGCGGTCGGGGCGCAGGCGCAGCGCCGCGGCCAGAAGCTGGTCGGCGTCGACGCGGGCCTCGCCCAGCTCGCCGCGCACGGCGACCAGGCCCACGCTGTTCGGGTGGTCCAGACGCACCTCGGGGGCGTCCTCGATGACGACGAGGCGCTCGGCGCGGTCGATCTCCTTCACGAGCGCATTCAGCAGCGTGGTCTTGCCGGTGCCGGTGCCGCCCGAGACGACGATGGTCTTGCGCCGGCGAACGGCGAGCTTGAGGAACGCGGCGTGGTCGCCGGCGGCCAGCAGGGCTTCGAGTTCGGCGTCGCCCGCGGCTTCCTTCGCGGGGTCCGAGCGGGTGGTGGCCGCGAAGAGGCCGTCGCGCGCCAGGTCGGCGACCGACAGGTCGGAGATCAGGTGCTTGCGCACCGCCAGGATCAGGCCGCCGCGGGTGGCGGGCGGCGAGACCACCTGCACGCGGGCGCCATCGGGCAGGGTGGCCGAGAGCAGGGGCTGCTCGCGGTTGACGCCCTGGTGGCTGGCGGCGGCGATCTGGCGGGCGAGGCGCTGCAGGGCGGTCTCGTCGAGCTGGTCGGCGGGCTCGCGGGTCATGCCGCCGCCCGCGGTCTCCACCCACACCTCGCCGGCGCGGTTGACCAGGACGTCGGTGACGTCCGGGCGTGAGAGCCATGGCGCCAGCGGCGCGAGATACGCCGAGAGGTAGACGTTCGCACTCATCGGGGCGCGCTCATCAGCGGACGACGGCCGAGAAGTCCAGGTCGCGGGCCACGAACACCTGCACGGGCACGCCCTGGGCCACCTTGATGGTGTCGGGGATGTCCATCTGCTTCTGCAGCGCGATCGAGGCCACCTGGTTCGCCTGGGCCGGCGAGGCGATGACGAAGGTAGTGTTGTTCCCGTTCGTCGCGCTGTTGGCCAGGGCCTGGGAGCCGGCCGAGACCACCGAGAGGAGGATCGAGGCGCCGAAGCGGCGGAAGAAATGCGTGTCGACCTCGCCGTCCAGGCCGCCGCGGCCCAGGCGGTCGGTGCCGGGCGAGCCGACGTCGATGGTGACGCCGGTCGGGCTGATGATCCGGCTCCAGACCACGAAGGCGCGGGTCTGGCCGATGGCGGCGGCCGACTTGTACTGGCCGACCAGGCGCGAGCCGCGCGGGATCAGCACCCGGCTGCCGTCGAAGCTGCGCACGTCGCGGCTGACGACGCCGCGCACAGAGCCGGGCAGGTCGGAATTGATCGCGGTCTCGAGCACGGCGGCGATCACCGTGCCCTGCGGCACCGTGCGGCCGAGGTCCCGCATCTGGCCGGCGTGGGCCACGTCGCCCGAGGCGCCGATGACCCGGGCGGCGAAGCGTTCGTCGGAGGTCTCGCGCGCCTCGTTCGACGGCGGGACGGCGGCGACCGCGGCGGGGCCGGCCGCCTGGGCCAACTGGATCGGCGCGGCGTCGGGCGAGGCGCTGAAGTCCACCACCATGGCCGGGGCGCGCCAGTGGGCGTCGTTCGGGTTGGGCGCGGGCGGCAGCGGCTGAGGCACGAGCGACGTCGGCGCGGGTTGCGGCTGCACGACGGGCGGCGGAGGGGCGGGCGTCGGCGCGGCGGCCGGCGCCACGACCGGACGCTCGGTGGCCGTGGGCTGCGCCTGGGCGTGCGCCGTGCGGCCGGAGCTCAGGCCGTTGAACACCATGAAGCCGAGGATCGCCGCGCCGCCCAGGCCGGCCCACAGGGTCACCGGCGAGTTGGGCGCACGCACCCGCGGGGTGCGGGCTTCGCCGCGCGCGAAGACGGGGCTGACGCCCTGGGGCGTCTTTTGGGGGGTCCTGCCGCTCATCGCCGCCACCACGGGTCCTTCTTGCGCTGCCGCAGCAGGCTGGCTTCCTCGACGCGGAAGCCGTCGTTGTAGATGCGGGTCACCTCGGCGCCCCGGCGCAGCACGAAGCCGCGGGCGATGCGGTCGACCACGATGTAGCCGTCGCGCTGCCGGGTGTTGACCACCGCCTCGCCCCCGTCGGGATCCACGGCGAAGATCGCCGGCAGGTCCTCCTGGCCGCGGAAGGTGAAGTAGGTGTCGCGCCCGTCGTCGAAGACCTTCACCGGAAGCGTCCTGGACGAGCCGTCGTAGGAATAGGCGCTGTTGGCCTCGACCGGCGGCGGGGGCGGGGGCGGCGCCTCGATCAGGGCGACCACCGGCGGCGCGTAGAGGAAGCGCACCGTGAAGGGCAGGTTGCGCGACGGCTGCTTCTGGACGCTGAGCTGGAAGTTGTAGCGCCGCGCGTTGGTGATCACCGTCATGTTCGTCGGCGGCCGGGCCGACATGGGCTTCAGGAACAGGAGGTTCGCGCGCCGGTTCGGCGTCACCTGCCAGCCGAGGGAATCGCCGATGGCGACGTTCTCGATCTTCTCCAGCGGGTCGAACTCGAGCGCCAACTGGAAGCCGAGCGCTGTGCGCAGCTCGACCACCTCGGCGGGGTCGTAGTCCACGACGTGGATCCGCGGGTCACCGGGGCCGGGGCGCGGCGTGACGGCCAGCGCGGGCGTGGCGGCGAGGGCGAGGGTGAAGGCTATGGCGGTGGTCGTACGCATCATCGGGCGGCTCCCGCGGGCCGGGAGGAGATGGAGGGGCGGCGGTAGCTGTCGCCGAGGCGTTGGCCGGCGTCGCCCACGTTGACCGAAACGCTGCTGCCGCGGCCGGGCGAGGCGGCCGCCGCCGCGGCGGTGGAGATGGTGCGCGCGCGGGCGGTGGCCTGGGCCTGGTCGCG
>NZ_JAHBYD010000010.1 GCF_019636135.1 Phenylobacterium sp. | reverse complement strand
CAATCGTGGGAGAGCTTCTCTGCGCATCTCCGCGATCTCTGCGGTTCATGAATCGGGCGGACGAGCCGCCCACAAACCATATGCGATGGCCCTCCCCCGCCGGGGGAGCATTCAGACGGCCGCCTGGATGAAGCGCCGGCTCTCACCCTCCAGGCGGACGGCCGTCAGCAGGCCCGTGAAGTAGACGCCGGTGTCGACGTTGATGCGGTTCTTCTTCACCTCGGGGCGGCCGGCCGAGGGCGTGTGGCCGTGGACCACCACCTTGCCGAAATCGTCGTCGCACTCGAGGAAGTCGTAGCGGATCCAGATGAGGTCGCGGTCGGTCTGCGCGTCCAGCGCCACGCCCGGGCGCACGCCCGCGTGGACGAAGAGGTAGTCGCCCACGGTCTTGCACAGCCCGAGCCGCCCCAGGAACGCCCGGTGCGCGTCCGGCAGGGCCGCGGCGAAGCGCGCCTGGGCCTGCCGGCAGGCGGCGGTGTCGCCGGGCTCGGGCGGCACGATCCCGTAGGAGATCATCGTCGTCTCGCCCCAGTTGCTGATCCACGACGGGGCGTAGGCCGGCTCCTCGAGGAACCGCAGCAGCGCGTCCTCGTGGTTGCCCTTCAGCGCCGCCACCTCGAACAGGCCCGAGGCTTCGGCCTCCAGGACGAGGTCGATGGCGCCCCGGCTGTCGGGCCCCCGGTCCACGTAGTCGCCGACGAAGACGAGGAGCGGCCTCTCCGCCGGACGGCTGGCCTCGGCGTCCTCGGCGATGTCGGCCAGCAGCGCCTTCAGCGCGGCGGCGTAGCCGTGGATGTCGCCCACGGCGTAGACCAGCCGTCCGCCCGTGCTGGGCGGCGGGGCTATGGATCGGGTCTCAGACAATTCGGAAGGTTCCTGGTGGAGCCGAGGGGAGTCGAACCCCTGACCTCCTCATTGCGAACGAGGCGCTCTACCAACTGAGCTACGGCCCCAGGAAGGCGCGGAATAAGTCGATTGCGGGCCATCCTGTCAAGCGGCGTCGCTCGCCCGCCCTGCGAAGCGCCGGTTTGTCACGGCCTCAAACATCGCTACATGAGGGCCATGGGCACCTTCATCTACTTCGTCCTGGACGGAATCCTGTTCCTGATGATCGCCGCGATCATCGTGAGCGCGATCCTGTCGTGGCTGGTCGCCTTCAACGTGATCAACCTCAGGAACCAGTTCGTCTACAGCGTGGTCCACTTCCTGGATGCGGTGACGCGGCCGATCCTGCGGCCCTTCCAGCGCATCATCCCGCCGCTCGGCGGGGTCGACATCAGCCCGATCTTCGCGATCCTGATCCTGCAGGGGATCAAGGGCTACCTGCTGCCCTGGCTGTTCCGCTTCCTTCCCCCCGGCCTGGGCTGAGGCGATGCGGCTGACGGTCCGCGTCACGCCCAAGGGCGGGCGCGACGCCGTCGACGGCTGGGCGGCCGACGAGGCCGGGCGCCCGGTCCTGAAGCTCCGGGTGAGCGCCGCCGCGAGCGAGGGCGCCGCCAACGCCGCCGTCGTCGCGCTGATCGCCAAGGCGCTGAAGCTTCCGAAGTCGGCGGTGCGCATCGCCGCCGGAGGGACCTCCCGCGTCAAACGCCTGGAGATCGAGGGCGTCGACGAACATGTGCTGTCGGAGGTGTTCGGCCGGCCCTGAGGGCGGGAACCCTGTTCGCCCAACAAAGGTTATGCAGGCGATCGTCCAACGACCTGCCTATCGGACACGGACGGTCCGGATCGGCCCGGTCCCCACCCCTCGCATCCCCCGACCGCGGCCGGGCCGATCCCCCTCCTGAAGCTTCGAAACCGATATGCGGAACGCCTCGCGTTCCTGCCTGTTCTGTGATTGCGTAGCTTTGCGAGGACCCTTCCCATGAACGATTTCCACGGACCTCACACCGGCAAGGGCCCGAGCACCTGGACCCCCGACGACGCCCGGATCCGCGACGAGGTTTCGGACCGCCTGATGGAGGACCGGCTGATCGACGCCCGCGGCGTCGAGGTTCTGGTCGACGGCGCGGCGGTCACCCTGGTGGGCCACGTGCCCGGCGCCTCGGACGTGGCCCACGCCGAGCTGCTGGCGCGGCGGACCCCGGGCGTCAGCGAAGTCCGCAACCGCCTGACCGTGAGGCCCGGCGAGCGCGCCGTGGACCGCCTGGGCGAACCCAACCCGTACGATCACTACGAAGGTCGCTGGGGGCGCTGGGTGCCGCCGGTCATCACCTGAACCGGGACAAGGGGGCTCCGCGGGATGCCGACACGCGCCGACCTGGGCCGGCTGATCGCCGACGCGCAGCGCATGGTGATCTTCACCGGGGCCGGCATCTCGACCGAGAGCGGCATCCCGGACTTCCGCAGCCCCGGCGGCGTCTGGAGCCGGATGAAGCCCATCTACTTCCAGGACTTCGTGGCCAGCGAGGCGCGTCGGCGCGAGGCCTGGGACCGCGCCTTCAGCGGCCGCGCCGGCTGGACCGGCCGCGAGCCCAACGCCGGCCACCATGCGGTCGCGCGCCTGGTGGCCTCCGGCAAGTGCTCGGTCGTCATCACCCAGAACGTCGACAACCTGCACCAGGCCTCGGGCGTGCCGCCGGAGAAGGTGATCGAGCTGCACGGCAACGCCAGCTACGCCACCTGCCTCGAATGCGGGGAACGGCACGAACTGGACGACCTGAAGGCGCTCTACCAGGCCACCGGCGACCTGCCCGCCTGCCGCGCCTGCGGCGGCATCGTGAAGACCGCCACCATCTCGTTCGGCCAGGCCATGCCGGCCGGGCCCATGGCGCGGTCCGAGGCGGCGACGCTGGCCTGCGACCTCTTCCTGGTGCTGGGGTCGTCGCTGGTCGTCTATCCGGCGGCCGGCTTCCCGGTGCTGGCGAAGAAGAACGGCGCGGCGCTCGCCATCGTCAATCGCGAGGCCACCGAGCTCGACCCCTACGCCGACCTCGTGCTGCACGACGAGATCGGGCCGGCGATGACGGAGGCGGCGCCGGCCAACTAGTTGCGGCCCGGAACGATTTCGTCACACCGTCGCCCTGTTTTCTGGGCTATGCGCTCGCCCGCATCTCCGGGAGCGCTACGTGATCCGAACTGTCGCCCTTGCGGGCCTGTCCCTCGTCATCCTCACCGCCTGCGGCAAGGGCGCCGACTCCGGCGCCAAGGCCGAGGACCCCAACGTCGCGCTGCGGCCGCTGATCGCCCGGTGGAGCAAGGACCTCGAGGCCACCCATCCCGCCTGCGGCGTGAAGGTCGAGGGCAAGGGCTGCCAGGACTTCCAGGTGACCTGCAAGGCGATCCACGAAGTCTCGCCGGACGACGCCAAGAAGGGGATCACCGATCAGGTGGTGGCCGCGATGACCTTCGCCGCCCGCAACCCCGACGGTTCGACCGGCAAGTCGGGCTCGGCGTTCGCGCTGTTCTCGAAGACCGGCGACACCTGGAGCCAGGGGGGCTCCGACCCGGTCAACCTGCAGACCTGCGCGCCGGTCTGACCTCTCCCGGCTTTCGCGCGGGAGGTCAGGGGCGCGACCCCACGATCTTGCGCACCTGCGCCGCCTGGCGCCGCGCGACCGGCACCTCGGCGCCGGATTGCAGCACCACGGCCGAGGGCCCGCCCGGCCGGCGCGCGAGGCGCACGATGCGGTCGCGCCGCACCAGCGCGCCGCGATGCACGCGCAGGAAGTCGGCCGGGTCCAGCTCGGCCTGCAGCTTGCGGATGGCCTTCCTGACCAGGAAGCTGCGGCCGCGGCTGTGGATCCGCACGTAGTCGCGCTCGGCCTCGACCCAGTCGATCAGGTTCACCGGCAGGCGCAGGCGGTCGCCGCGGTCCGGCACCCAGATCTCCTCGGCGAAGCCGCTGGGCGCCGCGGGCTCGGCCTCCGCGGCGCGCAGCGCGGCCACGACCTCCTCCAGCTCGGCGATCCGCGAACGGGCCGCCCGCGACTGCAACGTCTTGCGCGCCCGCTCCAGCGCCGCGTGCAACCGGTCGAACTCGACGGGCTTCAGCAGGTAGTCGACGGCGGCCAGCTCGAAGGCGTCGGTGGCGAACCGCGAGAAGGCGGTGACGAAGATGAAGACCGGCGCCCGGTCGGGATCGGTGGCGCGCGCCAGGTCCAGGCCCGAGAGGCCCGGCATCCGGATGTCGAGCAGGACCACGTCGATCCCGCCCTTGGCGATCAGGGCCAGCGCCTCCTCGCCGTTGCCGGCCTGTCCCACCACCTCGGCGTCCGGCGCCTTCTCGATGGCCAGTCGCAGGCGGCGCAGCGCCGGCGGCTCGTCGTCGACCAGCGCGACCCGGAGCGGTGCGACGGCCGGGTCCCCGCTGACGCCGCCCGGGATCATGCCGCCGTCTCCATCATGCCCTCTCCAGGGGAATTTCGACCGAGGCGAGGAAGCCGTGCGGCTGCATCGGGCCGCAGGTGAGGTCGGCGGCCTTGCCGTAGATCAGCTCCAGCCGGCGCCGCACGTTCTCGAGGCCCAGCCCCAGCTTGGCCGTCGACTGCAGGCCCGCGCCGTTCGCGCCGTCGTCGGCGACGGTGAGCCTCAGGCGGCCCTCCGCCGCCTCGGCCCTGATCTCGATGGTGACCGGCGCATTCGAGCGCGCGACGCCGTACTTCACGGCGTTCTCGACCAGCGGCTGCAGGATGAGGCTGGGGGCCAGCGCGTCGCGCAACTCGGCCGGGATGCTCTCGACGTAGTTGAGCCGGTCCTCGAACCGCGCCTGCTCGATCAGCAGGTACTGGCGCTGGGCCTCGATCTCGTCGGCGAGCGGCGCCTTGTCGGGCAGCTCCTTCTCCAGCGTATGGCGCAGGAACGACGACAGCGACAGCACCACCCGCTCGGCCCGCTCGTTCTCCCTGGCCAGGATCAGCGAGGAGAGCGCGTTCAGGGTGTTGAACAGGAAGTGCGGGTTGATCTGGTAGCGCAGCATCCGGTTCTGCGCGTCCATGGCCAGCGCCTGGGCGGCCACCAGCCGGAGGTTCTTCTCCTTCAGCTCCTCCTCGTAGCGGATGGCGAAGTAGAGCGCGCACCAGGCGATGAAGGTCCAGAAGAACATCGAGGCCGTGAACGCCAGCGAGATCGGCGACAGCGGCTCGACCTTCCAGAGCGGCGCGACCAGGTAGAAGACCACGTAGTTCAGGTACGAATAGGTGAAGCCGCCGATCCCCGAGAGCAGCACCGCCACGACGAGCCGCCGCCAGATGGGCTGTTCCGCCAGCGCCGACAGGATCTTCCCCACCAGCAGGCAGGCCAGGAAGCCGAAGATCGCCATGCCGAGGCGCCGCCAGGCCATGGCGCCGGCATGCGGCATCGGATCGGCCGCCACCCGCGCGGTCACGATGACGTAGGTCAGCGTCCAGAGGACGAAGTTCGCGACTAGGTAGTTGTTGAGCCGCGGCAGCCGCATCGCCCCTCCCACGGCCGGCATTGTGACGCCTCGCGCGAGGTCACCAAGTCCGCTTGTCGACGCACCCGCGCCGTTCACCGCAAAACCGCGCCTCCAGGAGGCCTCACGCCGCGACGAGCGGCCGGACCAGCGCGGGTGGCGGTCGGATACCGCTGGTCGCCGGGACCCGCCCGTCCGCCGCAAATTCAGCCGCTTACAGCGTCAGGGCATGCCCTTCGCCGCAACACCCGATGCCGCCCAGGTCATCGCTGGCATGTTGATGTCCTGTGAGTCGCCGTCCTTGGGGGAGGATCGAAACGTGCCCGTGCGACCGCCGAGTTTGAGGGCCATCGCCGCCTTCGAGGCCGCCGCGAGGCATGAGAGCTTCACCAAGGCGGCCGACGAGCTGAACCTCACCCAGAGCGCCATCAGCCACGCGATCCGTTCGCTGGAGCTGCGCCTGGGCGTCGACCTTTTCGACCGCTTCGGACGCACCGTGGTGCTGACCGAGTCCGGCCGCGCGTTCGTGAGCCGCCTACGGCTGTCGCTGAACCTCATCTCGGAAGCCTTCGAGGCGCCCGCGCGCCCGGGCCGCGCTCGCCTAGTGGTGGCCGCCACCGCCGGCATCGCCGAGCGGATCCTCGCCAACCGGCTGCCCGCGTATCTGGCCGGCAACCCCGACCGCGAGATCGAACTGCGCACGGTCACGGGCGCGGCCGAGGTCAGCGCCGGCGAAGCCGACGTCGCGGTGCTCTATGGCGCGGGCGCCTGCGCGGGCCTCACCCAGCGCCGGCTCGCGGGCGAGGCGCTGTTCCCCGTCGCGGCGCCGGCGGCCGACCTGCCGCGGCGCCCCGAAGACCTGGTGCGCGCGGCGCTGATCCACCAGCCCGAACACCCCTGGCGCCTGTGGCTGGAGCAGGTGGGCCTCTCCGCCCTGCCGACGCCCGCGACGCTCACCGCCGACAGCCCGCTGGCGGCGCTCGAGCTGGCGCGCAACGGCGCCGGCGTCTGCCTGGCCCGCGGCCTGCTGGTGCGCGACGACCTGGGCGCCGGCCGCCTCGTGCGCCTGTTCGACGCCGAGGCGAGCCTGCGCGAGGACTACACCGCGGTCTGGAACCCGGCCTCGCCGCGCGCCGACCTGATCCGGCCCTTCGTCGACTGGCTGGCCGCCGCGCTCGACCCCGGCCCCGCCCCGGTGCTGCACGCCGCTTAGAGCGCGTTCCGGAAACCGGTTCCCACGTTTCGCAACACGCTCCAGACCGCAGGTCCCGCGAACGGAAAGGGCCCCCGCCTGCGCAGGGGCCCCGCCGTCTCCTCGGACGTTGCGCGGGTTCCTAGAAGTCCGCGGTCAGGCCGATGAACAGGTAGCGGCCGAGCACGTCGTAGACCTGGCTGTAGGCGTTGCCAGAGCACGAGGCGTTCGGGGTGCAGTTCGTCTGGCCCACCAGCGGCGGATCCTTGTCGAACAGGTTGTTGACGCCCGCGCGGAAGTTGAGGTTGTCGCGGATCGTGAACGAGGTCAGCAGGTCGAAGTAGTCCCGCGTCGCCAGCTTCAGGTCCGACGCCGGCGGGTTCGCGGCGTTGAGGGCCGGGTCGCTGGACAGGGCGTCGAGCTTGACGCTCGAGAAGTGCCGCCATTGCAGCGAGACCGACCAGCTCTTCACCCAGTCGCCGTACTCGAACGGCGTGTTCCAGGTGAGGCGGGCCTTGTGGCGCCACTTGGGGTTCGGGATGGTCGAGCCCGGACGGCCGTTGCAGAGCGAGCCGTAGTAGCCGGCGCAGTCCACGAAGGGGTCGCCGGGCAGGATCGCGCTCGACAGCTCGTTCAGGTAGGTGCCGACGAAGCTGACGTTGACGCCGCCCGCGTTCTCCAGGCCGAACCGGTCGAGGTCGGTGCGGTAGGCCGCGCTGAAGTCGAGGCCGGAGGTCTTCAGCGAGCCCGTGTTCTGCGTCAGGTCGACGACGTGGCCGTCAGGGCCCGAGGAGTTGAGGTAGAGGCTGCGGGTGCGGGCGTCGCGCACGATCAGCGGGCAGTAGCTGTCGTCGTTCTGGAAGTAGCACTTGGCCAGGACGGTGTCGGCGCCGATGTTCGAGATGTAGTCGTTCACCTTGATGTTGAAGTAGTCGACCGTCAGCGTGGCGCCGGGAATGAACTCCGGCTGATAGACGAAGCCGACCGAGTAGGTGTCGGACTTCTCCGGGTCGAGGTTCGGGTTGCCGCCGAGCAGGCCGTAGTACTGGTTGGCGACGTTGGCCTCGATCGAGAGCACCTGGGCCTTGGTGTAGCCGTGGACCGCGCCGCAGCGGGCGATGAGCGCGGCGTTGGCCGCATTGTCGGCGAGCGCCGCGCACGGGTCGGTCGAGCCGTCCAGGGCGTGGATCTGCGGGCCGAACAGTTCGACCAGGTTCGGCGCGCGCACCGCACGCTGGTAGCTGGCGCGGAAGCGCAGCCCGCTGAACGGCTCGTATTCGCCGGCGAGCTTATAGGTGTCGGTGGTCACGTCGTACGAGTAGTCCGAGTAGCGGTAGCCGAGCTCGAGCGAGATCGACTTGGCCATCGGCGCGTCCTGGACGATCGGGATGCGCGCCTCGCCGTACACCTCGTAGACGTCGAAGCTGGCGTTGATCGGCGTCGAGGCCGCGCCGCCGCCGTTGAGCTGGCCGGGGGTGCGCGACACGAAGTCGCCGTCGAAGTCGATGTGCTCGCGCCGGTACTCGGCGCCGAACGCCACGCCGACGCCGTCGTTCGCCCAGGGCGACTTGACGCCGTAGCCGGTGAGGTCGCCGCCCAGCGAGAAGTTGACCACGCGCTCCGAGGTGTTGCCGAAGGTCGAGGCCGGCACCTGCAGGTAGTCCAGCATCGCCTGGGTGATCGCACCCTCGGAGAAGATGTTGTAGGGCACGCAGGCCGCGTCGGTGACGGTGGCCTGGTTCACGCCGCAGACGATCTGGCCGGCGTCGTTGCGCTTGGCGATCAGGGCGTTGTCGATCCGCGACTTCAGGAAGTAGGCCGTCTGGCGCGCGTCGAACTTGGTCGCCGCGTATTCCATGTAGGTGTCGTAGTTCCAGGCCTCGTTGAGGTCGCCCTTCAGGCCGATCACGTAGCGGTAGGTGTTGTGGCGGAACTCCGACTGGCGGCCGCCGCCTTCCACGTTGCGCTTGGCCACCGTGCCCGTGAACAGCGCCGGCGTGCCGGCGTTGGCGCCGCAGAGCTGGGTCTGCTGGGCCGCGGTCATGAAGGCGTTGTCGCAGTTGATCGAGAAGGTGCCGGCGAAGATGCCACCCGGCGCGATCTGGGCGACCGAACGGTCGTCCATGAACATCATCTCGGCGTAGGCTTCGGCCCACGGCGCGATCTCGTAGTGGGCGAAGGCGCCCAGGCGATACCGCTCGTCGGGGCGGATGTAGTAGTTCGACGGGCCGAAGTTGTAGACGTCGGTCGTGGCGTTGCGGGGCCGGAAGGTGTTGCCCTGGACCGTGAAGTTGCCCACCCGCGCCGGGGTCGCGGTGCCCGAGCCGCCGCAGGCGGCCAGCGAGGTGAAGTCGGCGCCCGAGTTCAGCGTGCAGGCCGAATAGTCGCGGGCGCCCTGCAGGATGGCGTTCTGCTGGATGTAGCTCGCGAAGGCGGTGATGTTGCCCTTGCCGTCGGCGGCGTTGACGCCGAACGTCAGGGTGACCTCCGAGGCCTCGCCGTCGCGGACGTTCTTCTTCGGGATGGCGAACTGGCCGGCGTTGGCGCCGGCGGCCGCGGCCTTCAGGCGAAGGGCGTCCTGCACGAAGCTGTCGTTGTGGTGCTGGTAGATCGAGTAGTTGGTGTCGACGCGGACGCCCTCGAAGTTCTGCAGCATGATGAAGTTGACGACGCCGGCCACGGCGTCGGCGCCATACACGGCCGAGGCGCCGCCCGTCAGCACGTCGACCCGCTCCACGAGCGAGCTCGGGATGAAGTTCAGGTCGGCGACGGGGTTGTTGATCGAGGTCGGGTTGCCCGCGCCCATCCGGCGGCCGTTGATCAGCACCAGGGTGCGCGAGGCGCCCAGGCCGCGCAGGTTCACCGTCGCGGTGCCGTTCGAGCCGTTCGACACGGTCGAGCCCTGCGAGGCGAAGGCCTGCGGCAGGGTGTTGATGATGTCTTCGACCCGCGTGATGCCCGCGGCCTTGATCTCGGCGGCGCCGATGGCGGTCACCGGGCTCACGCTGGTCAGGTTCGGCGTCGGGATGCGCGTGCCGGTCACCACCACTTCGGCGACGGCGTCGTCCTTGTCGGCCGCCTGGGCGGCGGCCGAACCGGCGAGGCCCAGAAAGGCGGCGCCACAGATCATGGAAGACGCCATAAGGCGCTGCCGCATGCTTCGGATGTTCAAGGTCAAAGTCCTCCAGCGGCCGGCGGCGGCGCGCCGCGGGCCGAGCCCCACATGAAAAGCTGGCGCCGGCGCACCCCGAATCCCCCGGGCCGCGCGCAACACCGCTGAAGGAAAACTATTGTCGCGGCTGGGACGTCTTTACTGAATTTGTCTTATTCCACGCATGAAGTTGGCTCATGCGTCAGCGAGGCGGAGTCCGCCCTCTGGGGCCAGGATTCCTATTATTCATAAGTGAATTCAGTTAGTTGATTTCGGCCTTCGGTCTCCGACGGAAGGCGCGCCGGACGACCGTCACAGCCGAAAGCGTCGGAGCAATCCCGGCAGGATGTTGCAAAAAGAAAACAGAATTTGCCCCTGGTTACAATTGTCACGGCCGCGTGACACATGAACGTTCCTCATGAGAAGTATGACGAGAAGTCGTCACAGATATTCGTGACCATCGGTCTAGGTTCTTTCTGTACCGGTTCGGCTTCCGGTTCCGATTGCAGAAGAGATCCGTCCATGACCGCCGTCGCCTTCGAATTCGCCGCCGGCGTGGCGCCTGCCCGCCCGATCGTTGCGCAAGGATCGCCCCGCGTGCTGTGGATCGACGCCGATCCGGCCGCCAACGAATCCGGCGTGGACATGCTGCGGCGGCACGGCTTCGAGGTGGAGTGGGCCGTGTCCGCCGCCGAGGCCCAGCCCGCGCTCGACGCCGCCAGCGCCGACCTGGTCATCCTCGAGACCGCGCTGCCCGACGCCGACGGCCTGGCGCTCTGCCGCAGGCTCTCCGAGGCCGACGGCGCCCCCGTGCTGGTGGTCGCCAAGGCCGCGGACACCCTGGACCGGGTGGCCGGCCTGGAGTTCGGCGCCGACGATGTCCTCGCCAAGACCACGCATCCGCTGGAGCTGCTGGCCCGGGTGCGCGCGCTCCTGCGCCGCGCCGCCCGCCACGCGCGCCGGACCGCCGAGGCGGCGCTGGAGACCTGGCGCTTCGACGCCGAGCTCGGCTACGTGACCTCGCCCTCCGGCCGCACCGTGCGCCTCTCGCCCGCGGACGCCGCGCTGCTGCGCGCCCTGGCCGCGCGGCCCGGCGAGGTGCTGCACCGCGACGCGCTGGTGCGGCTGCTGCACGGCGACGGCGCCGCTGCGGGCGGCCGCTCGATCGACGCCCGCATCGCGCGCCTGCGCCGCACGCTCGCGGCCTGCGACGGGGCGGGCGACATGATCAAGACGCTGCGGGGCGGCGGCTATCTCTTCCAGGCCCAGGTCACGGCCCGGAGCGGCCTTGCCGCCTGACGGGCGCAGGCTGGTCGGCGCGCCGGCGCGAAGCAGGATGGTGCCGCCAGGGTGACTCGAACACCCGACCTACGCATTACGAATGCGCCGCTCTACCGGCTGAGCTATGGCGGCCCGTATCCGGGACGCGGGCTTTTACGCGAATGGCCTCGATTTGCAAAGCGTCAGGCGGTCGCGCCGCCGTCAGCCCATGAACCGGGGCGACAGACAGGCCACGGCCGCACCGGCCGCGACGCACACCGCGCACAGCGCCATCATGATCCAGAACGCCGCGCCCATCAGCGGCCTGGGCCGATCGTTGTCGGGATCGCCGGGCGGCTCGCTCATCGCGCGAGGCTCAGGGCCGGCGGTCGATCAGGTTCAGGAGCGCGGCCTCCAGCGGGAAGGGCGGGAAGAGCTTGCCCGCCATCGGCGTCCGCGTCAGCGGCTTCACCACCGCCTTCGAGAGCCCCAGCGCCCTCAGGTGCGGCGCGGGATGGGCCTTCAGCAGCTTGGCCAGCACCTGCGCCGCGCGCGGGCTGTGCAGCAGCACCGCGTCGCTCCTGGCCAGCGCCTCGGCGTCGATCGCCTCCAGGGCCACCGGGGCCGTCTCGTACAGGATCAGCCGCCGCGCCTCGACGCCGTGCTTCTCCAGCGCGCCGGTCAGGTCGCCCGCCGGCTCGGCCGCGCCGGGATGCAGCACCGCGCCGCGCAACTCGCCGCGGCGCACCGCGATGCCCTCGGCCAGCGCCTCGACGTCGCCGTCGGCCGACAGCACCGACCTGAAGCCCGCGCTCCGCGCCGCCTGCGCCGTGGCCGCGCCCACCGCGAACACCTTCAAGGCCCGCTCGCCGCTCGCGTCGGCGAAGGCGCGCACACCGTTGGCGCTGGTGAAGGCGAGCGCGGCTACGCCCCGCAGGTCGACGGCGACGTCGGGCAGCACCTTCACGGCCAGCAGCGGCGCGACGACGGGATCGTGCCCCAGCGCCCGGACGCGCTCGGCCGTCACGTCTGCGCCCGGCTGGGCGCGGGTGATCCAGATCCTCTGCCTGCGGCCCGCCATGAACGTGCTGTTATCCGACCCGCGGACCTTGCGGAACGGGAATTGCGACGTCGCGCCCGCCGGGTCGCGCGATCAGAGCACGATGGCGTCGCCCGCCTCGTCCTTCACCGCCGCGCCCAGCGACAGGCCCAGGTCGCGCGCCGCGACCGTCGGGTCGGCGAGTCGCGGGATCTCGGCGGCGCCGGTGTGGCGGAACTTCAGCCTGCCGTCCGGCGACAGCGCCTCGACGATCAGGTGCAGCAGGCCGCCCTCCAGCCAGGCGTGCGCGCCCACCGGCGTCTTGCACGAGCCCTCCAGCGCCGTCAGCGCGCCCCGTTCGGCGGCGACGCACAGGGTCGTCGTCTCGCAGACGAGGCCCGCCACCCAGGGCCGGTCGCGGTCGGCCTCGCGGGTCTCGATGGCGAGCGCGCCCTGGCCCGGCGCCGGCGGGGCCGCCTTCGGGTCGATCAGGCCCTTCGCCCGGTCGCCCAGCCCCAGGCGCCGCAGCCCCGCGTAGGCCAGCAGGATCGCGTCGGCCTCGCCGGCCGCCAGCTTCGCCAGCCGGGTGTCGACGTTGCCCCGCAGCATCTGCACGTCCAGGTCGGGCCGGCGGTTCAGCGACTGGGCCTGGCGGCGCAGGCTGGCCGTCCCCAGCCGCGCGCCCTGCGGCAGGTCCTCCAGGCGCGCCACGCCGCGGCTGAGGAAGGCGTCGCGCGGGTCCTCGCGCTCGGGCACGGCGGCGATGCAGAGGCCGTCGGGCAGGAGCGCCGGCATGTCCTTCATCGAGTGGACGGCGCAGTCGATGCGGCCCTCGGCCAGCGCCTCCTCGATCTCCTTGGTGAACAACCCCTTGCCGCCGATCTCCAGCAGCCGGCGATCCTGCACGCGGTCGCCCGTGGTGGTGATGACGACCAGCGGCGCGACCCGCTCGACCTCGGCGGGGCTCTCGGGATCGGCGCCCAGGAGGGCGGCGATGCGGCGTTGCATGTGACCGGCCTGCGCCAGGCTGAGCTTCGAGCCGCGCGCGCCGATCCGGACTGTAGGTTGCGTGGCCACGGGCGGCGGTCTACCTCGGGAACGAAATCTGACCTGGGCTGCTACAGGAGCGGCCCGCCCCCGGCAACCGGATGACCGCGCCCCACACCGTTCCCCAACTTGTCCTGGGCCTGGAGACGAGCTGCGACGAGACCGCCGCCGCGGTCGTGCGCCGCCATGCCGACGGCCGCGCCGAGGTGCTGAGCTCCGTCGTGGGCAGCCAGATCGCCGAGCACGCGCCGTTCGGCGGCGTCGTGCCCGAGATCGCCGCCCGCGCGCATGTGGAGTCCATCGAGGCGATCGCCGAAGCGGCGCTGACGGAGGCCGGCGTCGGCTACGGCGACCTGTCGGGCGTGGCGGCCACCGCGGGCCCCGGGCTGGTCGGCGGCGTCATGGTGGGCCTGTCGTTCGGCAAGGCGGTGGCGCTGGCCCGCGGCCTGCCGCTGGTCGCGGTGAACCACCTGGAGGGCCACGCGGTCTCGGCGCGCCTGGGCGCGGACCTGCCCTATCCGTTCCTGCTGCTGCTGGTCTCCGGCGGCCATTGCCAGCTCCTGAGCGTCGACGGCGTCGGGGCCTGCCGCCGCCTGGGGTCCACCATCGACGACGCCGCCGGCGAGGCGTTCGACAAGATCGCCAAGGCCATGGGGCTGCCCTACCCCGGCGGCCCGGCGCTGGAGACGCTGGCGCAGGGCGGCGATCCGGCCGGCTTCGAGCTGCCGCGCATGCTGCTCGGCCGCAAGGACTGCGACTTCTCCTTCTCCGGCCTGAAGACCGCCGCCGCGCGCCTGGCCGAAGGCGTCGCCGGCGAGGCCGCGCGCCGCGACCTCGCCGCTTCGGTCCAGGCCGCGATCGCCGCCCAGCTCGCCGAGAAGTCGGACCGCGCGATGAAGGCCTACGCCGGCGAGCACGAGGGCCGCAGCCTGCGCTTCGTGGTGGCCGGCGGCGTCGCGGCCAACCGGACCGTCCGCGCCGTCCTCGAGCAGGCCGCGCGGAAGAACGGCTTCAGCTTCGCCGCCCCGCCGCTCGCCTACTGCACCGACAACGCCGCCATGATCGCGCTGGCCGGCGCCGAGCGCCTGGCGGTCGGGATCTCCGACCCGCTGGACGCCGTCGCCCGCCCGCGCTGGCCGCTGGACGAAGCCGCCGCAACGGCGAGCCCCACCCACAAGGCCGGACGGAAAGGCGCGAAGGCATGAACCGTACGGGCGTCATCGGCGGCGGCGCGTGGGGCACGGCGCTGGCCCAGGTCTGCGCCCGCGCCGGCCGCGAGGTCGTGCTGTGGGCGCGCGAGCCCGAGGTGGTCGAGGCGGTCAACGCCCGCCACGAGAACGCGGTCTTCCTGCCCGGCGTCCCGCTGGATCCGCTGATCCGCGCCACCGGCGACATGGCGGACCTCGCCGCCGGCGACTTCGTCCTGGCGGTCGCGCCCGCCCAGCACACGCGTTCGACCCTCGCGGCCCTCGCGCCGCACGCCCGCGACGGCCTGCCCGTCCTGCTCTGCTCCAAAGGGGTCGAGCAGGGCTCGCTGAAGCTGATGACCGAGGTGCTGGCCGAGACGGTCCCGCAGGCCGTCCCCGCCGTGCTGTCGGGCCCCAGCTTCGCCGGCGAGGTGTCCCGCGGCCTGCCCACCGCCGTGACCCTGGCCTGCGAGGACGACGCCGTGGGCTGGTCGCTGGCCGAGGCGATCGCCACGCCCACCTTCCGGCCCTACCTCGCCGCCGACCTGGTGGGCGCCGAGGCCGGCGGGGCGGTGAAGAACGTGCTGGCCATCGCCTGCGGCGTCTCGGAGGGCCGTGGCCTCGGCAAGTCGGCCCACGCCTCGCTGATCACGCGCGGCTTCTCCGAACTCACGCGCTTGGCGCTGGCCCTCGGCGGCCGGGCCGAGACCGTCGCCGGCCTTTGTGGCCTGGGCGACCTCGTGCTCACCTGCTCCAGCCCGCAGTCGCGCAACATGTCCGTCGGCCTGGCGCTCGGCGCCGGCCAGACGCTGGACGAGGCGCTGGCCGGCAAGCTCTCGGTGGCCGAGGGCGTCGCCTCCGCCCCCGCCGTCCGCGACCTGGCCCGCAGGCTCGGCGTGGAGACCCCCATCTGCGAGGCCGTCGCCGCCGTCCTGGCCGGCGAGGTCGCCGTGGACGACGCCATCCGCGGCCTGCTGTCCCGGCCGCTCCGTGAGGAATCCTGAATGCCGACCTTCGTGCTCTACTGCGTCGACAAGCCGAACTCGCTCGACCTGCGCATGGCCAACCGCGAGGCGCACCTCGCCTATGTCCGCAGCAAGGCCGAGGTGGTGAAGCTGGGCGGGCCGATGACGGACGACGCGGGCGACATGGCCGGCTCGCTGCTGATCCTCGACGTGGCCGACCGCGCCGCGGTCGAAGCGTTCACCGCCGCCGATCCCTACAGCCTCGCGGGCCTCTTCGAGCGCGTCGAGATCCGGCCCATCCGCATCACCCTTGGCCAACCCTGACGGCGACAACCCGGCGCGGCCGGCCGCCGGCGTGCGCCTCTGCGCGCTCGGCGAGATCGCCGACCCCGGCGGCAAGTCGTTCCGGTTCCGCGCGGGCGACAAGCTGTTCGCCGGCTTCGTGCTGCGCGCGGGCGCGGCGGCCCGGGGGTTCGTCGACAGTTGCCCGCACGCCGGCTGGCCCCTGGCGCCGATGGACGACCGCTACCTGACCCGCGACGGGCGCCACATCCTGTGCGCCGGCCACGGCGCGCTGTTCTCGCTCGACGGCCGCTGCGTCGCGGGCCCCTGCGAAGGCGAGCATCTGCGGCCCTGGCCCGTGGACGTGCGCGACGGCGAGGTCTTCACCGCCTGACCGGCAAGACCGCCGGACAAGCGAAAGGGCGCCGTTCCACACAGGAACGACGCCCTTCCGTACGCTTGGGTGCTTACTGGCGCTCGGCGAGCGCGGCGACGCCGCGGCTCGCAGTCGAGAGGCGCGTTAACCCTGCGACACCCTAAGGCGAAGGCTGTTCGCGTCTCAGGAGTCCGAACTCGCGCATAGGATTAGCGAAAGGGCGGCTTTTCCCTTCATGGCGCGCTTTTTCGCCCGCTATGGCCGAACCGCGTTAGGCCGGTGCGCGCTCGGCGCCGAACGCCGCGACGTCCTCCAGCAGCGAGGCGGCGGCCAGTTTCACCAGCTCGCCGCCCTTCTCGGGCGTGGCGAGGCCCGGGTCGCTCCCCATGCGGCCGTCGGCGTAGCGGGCGCGGAAGTCCCGGGCCTCGCGGATCGGGCCTGTGGGGGCGATCTGCGGCGCGTAGTTGGCGCTCTTGATGCTGCCCGGATAGCCCCACTGGGTGACCGCGATCTCGGACGGCGTCGCATGGCTTCCGTGGCCCACCGGGAACTGGCGGTTGGCGAGCGCGGTGACGCCCCTAAGGTCCCACCAGTTCCTGAGCTTGCAGGCGAAGCCGCGGTTGCGGCCGGCATAGCTCGCCTCGGCGTAGAGTTCGGAGAAGGCCGCCTCGATGGTGGCGACGTTCCCGCCGTGGCCGTTCAGGAAGTAGAGCTTCTCGAAGCCGGCGTGGGCGAGGCTGCGGCACCAGTCGCCGATCGCCAGCATGAAGGTCGAGGGGCGCAGCGCGATGGTGCCCGGGAAGTCCAGGTGGTGCTGCGCCATGCCGATGTTGAACGTCGGCGCCACGATGATGTCGCCGCCCTTCTCCGCCTCGTGGGCGATGATCTCGGGGCAGAGCCAGTCGGTGCCCAGGAGGCCCGTGGGACCGTGCTGCTCGTTCGACCCGATCGGGATGACCACGGTCCTCGACCGCGCGAGGAACCCCTCGACCTCGGCCCAGGTGGACAGGTGAAGCAGCATGGGGAGATCCTTCCTGAGCGCCGTTCCCTCCCTATCAAGGGAGGGAAGCGCTCGCCACCTCGACCTCGACGTTCATCGCCTTCATGCCGACGAGGCGCCAGTCGCGTTTTTCCTTGGCGAAGGTGAGCAGGCAGTCGCCCTTCCGGCCGCGCACGCAGGCCCGCCTGTCGTCGACCTCGCGCATCAGCTTCGCCACCTGGGCCGGCGTCGGCGCGGCGGTCAGGGTCTCGCCCGTGCCCGCGTGGACCACGCGGATGGCGGCGGGGCTGATCATGCGGTCCAGCGCGAATTCGGACGGCCCGCCCTCGACGTCCAGCAGCGAACCCCGCGCCACGTCGGCGATCTGGCGGCGCACGTCGTCGCGCACGGCGGCGCGGTCGATCTCGGCCTCGAAGGCGACCCGGTCGCCCTTCAGCGCGGCGGCCAGCAGACGGCTCGCGCTCTCGGCGGCGCCCTGCGGGGCGGCCCCGCAGCCGGTGAGGGCGAGCGCGCTGGCGACGACGGCAAGCTTGCGAATCATCCGCCGGAGCCTCTGCGGCCTCTCGAGTCGCTTCAAGAGTCCTTGGCGTCGCGGTTGCGCGCCCCACGTCACTTTGGATACTCCGGTCTCCTGCGTTCCTGCGGAGGTGACAGCGTGTCCGACGGCGAAGTTTTCCCGGTCCCGGAGGATTGGGCCAAGAACGCGATCCTGAACGCCCCGGCCTACGCGGCCGCGGTGAAGCGGGTCGCCGAGGATCCGGACGGCTGGTGGACCGACATCGGCAGGCGCCTCGACTGGATGACCCCGTTCACCGTCGTGAAGGACGTGTCCTTCGACAAGGCCGACTTCCACGTCCGCTGGTACGCCGACGGCATCCTGAACGTCAGCGCCAACTGCCTCGATCGCCACCTCGCCGAGCGCGGCGACCAGGTCGCGATCATCTGGGAGAGCGACGACGGCAAGAGCTACGACGCGCTGACCTACCGGCAACTCCATGCCGAGGTCTGCCGCTGGGCCAACGTGCTGAAGCAGAAGGGCGTCCGCAAGGGCGACCGGGTCACCATCTACCTGCCGATGATCCCGGCGGCGGCGGCCTCGATGCTGGCCTGCTCGCGGATCGGGGCGATCCACTCGGTGGTGTTCGGCGGCTTCTCGCCCGACAGCCTCTCGGGGCGCATCCAGGACTGCGACAGCAAGATCGTCATCACCGCCGACGAGGGCCTGCGCGGCGGCCGCATCGTGCCGCTGAAGCTCAACGTCGACGAGGCGCTGAAGACCTGCCCGGGCGTCACCGACGTCATCGTGGTCAAGCGCACCGGCGGGGACGTGCCCATGGTCGCCGGCCGCGACCAGTACTTCTCGGACCTCAAGAAGACCGTCGACGCCGACTGCGAGCCCGAGCCCATGGGCGCCGAGGACCCGCTGTTCATCCTCTACACCTCGGGCTCGACCGGGAAGCCGAAGGGCGTGCTGCACACCACCGGCGGCTACCTGGCCTGGGCCGCCTGGACGCACGAGGTCGTGTTCGACTACCGCCCGGGCGAAGTCTTCTGGTGTACCGCCGACGTCGGCTGGGTCACCGGCCACAGCTATGTGGTCTACGGCCCGCTCGCCAACGGCGCGACCAGCCTGATGTTCGAGGGCGTCCCGAACTATCCGGACAACTCCCGCTTCTGGGAGGTCTGCCACAAGCACAAGGTGGAGATATTCTACACGGCGCCGACGGCGCTGCGGGCCCTCATGCGCGAGGGCGACGGGCCGGTGAAGACGTGGCCGCGCGACACCATCCGCCTGCTGGGCACCGTCGGCGAGCCGATCAACCCCGAAGCCTGGCTCTGGTACCACCGCGTGGTGGGCGAGGGCCGCTGCCCGATCGTCGACACCTGGTGGCAGACCGAGACCGGCGCCTGCCTGATGACCCCGTTGCCCGGCGCGCATGCCCTGAAGCCCGGCTCCTGCGCCCAGCCGCTGCCCGGGGTCTACCCGCAGCTCGTCGACGCCGAGGGCGGGGTGCTGGAGGGCGCGGTCAGCGGCAACCTCTGCCTCACCGACAGTTGGCCGGGGCAGATGCGCACGGTCTACGGCGACCACCAGCGCTTCATCGACACCTACTTCTCCACCTATCCCGGCAAGTACTTCACAGGCGACGGCGCCCGGCGCGACGCCGACGGCTACTACTGGATCACCGGCCGCGTGGACGACGTGATCAACGTATCCGGCCACCGCCTGGGCACGGCCGAGATCGAGAGCGCCCTCGTGGGCCACACCGCCGTCGCCGAGGCCGCGGTGGTCGGTTATCCGCACGACATCAAGGGCCAGGGCATCTACTGCTACGTCACGCTGAAGGTGGGGGTCGACCCGACCGAGGCGCTGATGGCCGACCTGCGCGGCCACGTCCGCCACGAGATCGGCCCGTTCGCGGCGCCCGACGTGATCCAGTTCGCGCCCGGCCTGCCCAAGACCCGCTCGGGCAAGATCATGCGCCGCATCCTGCGCAAGATCGCCGAGGACGACCTGGGCAACCTGGGCGACATCTCGACGCTGGCCGAGCCCGCCGTCGTCGACGACCTCGTGAAGAACCGCGCCGGCCGCGACGACGACGAGGCCCACGTCGGCGGCCAGCGCCTGTCGTGCGCCGAGCTGGAGGCCGCGCTCGGCGAGCACCACGCCGTCGAGGAGGCCGTCGTCGTCACCGCGCCGGGCAAGGACGGCGACACCCTCTGGGCGTTCGTGACGCCCGACCCCGATATCATGGCCAGCGACGTGCTCGCCGCCGACCTCAAGGGCTACCTGCGCCGCGAGAAGGGCGCGAACGCCGTGCCCGCGCAGGTGATCTTCGGCCCGCTGCCGAAGACCGCCGCCGGCGAGGTCGTGCGCCCGGTCCTGACGCGCATCGCCCGCACCGGCGACGCGGGCGACGTCTCGGGCCTCACCGACCCGGCCGTGGCGGCCTACCTCGCCAAGCTGCGGGCCGACGCCCTGGCCTGATGGGGCCGGAGCTTCCGCCCGGGCTGAAGGCCGCCATCGACCGCGAGCTCGAGGGCCGCCGCCGCGCGAACCTTGCGGCGCGCACCGCCGCGACCACCGCCGCGTACCGCGCGGGCCGCACCTCCGCCGTCGCCATCAGGGGCGAGGACGACGCGCTCGCCTATGCCCTGGCCCGCCTGCCCGCCACCTATGCGGCGACCGCCAGGGTCTTCGCCGAGGCGCGGCGGACGGCGCCCGGCTTCACGCCCGCGACCCTGCTCGACGCGGGCTCCGGACCCGGCGGCGGCAGTTGGGCGGCGCGGGAGGCCTGGCCGTCGCTGGCGCGGATCGCCTGGTTCGACGCCAGCCCGCCGTTCCTGGCGCTCGCCGCCCGCCTCGCCGCCGGCAGCCTGGAGGCGACGCCCACCCGCGGCGACCTCGCCGGCGGCGGCTTCCCGCACGCCGACCTCGTGCTGGCCAGCTACGCGCTGGCCGAGATCGCGCCCGACCGGCAGGCCAGGCTCGTCGCCGACCTCTGGGCGGCGACGGACGGCCTCCTCGCCCTCGTCGAACCCGGCACGCCGGCCGGTTCCGCGCGCCTGCTGGCGGCCCGAGATGTCCTGATCGGCGCCGGCGCGCAGGTCCTCGCGCCGTGCCCGCACCACGCCGCCTGCCCGCTGACCGCGGCCGACTGGTGCCACTTCGCGGTCCGCCTGCCGCGCTCCCGCGACCACCGCCTCGCCAAGGGCGCCGACGCCCCCTTCGAGGACGAGAAGTTCGCCTACCTGCTGGCCGCCCGCCCGCACGTCGCCGCCGAGCCCCGCACCGCCCGCGTGCTGGCCCGCCCCCGCGTCGGCAAGCCCGGCATCGACCTCAAGCTCTGCACCGAGGCCGCCGCCCTCGAAGGCCGCCACGTCCCCCGCCGCGACAAGCTGGCCCACGCCAGGGCGCGGCGCCTGGACTGGGGCGACGCGCTCTAGGACGCGCCGCTCAGCGCGTCCCGAAGCCGTTGGACCTGGCGGTTGAGGGCGCCCAGTTCCTCCAGGTCCATGCCGGCCTTCGCCAGCAGGGCCTCGCCCAGGCAGGCGCTCTCCTCGCGCATCGCGCGGCCCTTGTCGGTGAGAGTGACCTGCACCTGCCGCTCGTCCGCGGGGTTACGCCGGCGGCCGAGGAAGCCGGCGGCCTCCAGGCGCTTCACCAGGGGCGTGATGGTGCTGGGCTCCAGCGCCAGGCGCTCGGCGATGGCCGAGATGGTCAGGCCGTCCGCTTCCCAGAGCGCGTGCAGCACGAGGTACTGCGGATAGGTCAGGCCCAGGCGATCGAGGATCGGCTTGTAGGCCCGGTTGATCGCCAGGTCGGCGCCGTAGATCGAGAAGCAGAGCTGACGGTCGAGAGGGAGCTGGGGCATGCATTTATGTATCGCGATAAAAGATGTCTTGACAAGGATCGGCTGGGTGCGTAGGAACAAATTATCGCGATAATTATTATCGCATATCTCCCATTGGAGACCGCACATGCCCGTTCTCTACACCGCCCAGGCCGCCGCCACCGGCGGCCGTACCGGCTCCGCCAGGTCATCCGACGGCAAGCTCGACGTCGCGCTCGACACCGTGAAGGAACTGGGCGGCGCGGGCGGAGCCGGCACGAATCCCGAGCAGTTGTTCGCCGCCGGCTACGCCGCCTGCTTCCTGGGCGCGCTGAAGTATGTGGCGGGCCGCGAGAAGGTCGCGATCCCGGCGGACACCACGGTCACGGCCGACGTCGGCATCGGCCCGCGCGCCGACGGCGGCGGCTTCGAGCTGACGCTGGCGATCAACGTCGTGATCCCCGGCCTCGACAAGGCCAGGGCGCAGGACCTGGCCGAGAAGGCCCATGTCGTGTGCCCCTACTCGCACCTCACCCGCACCGACACGCCGGTGGCGCTGAGCGTGGGCTGACAACCGCCTCTCTCCCCGCGCGCTGCAGGCCGAAGAGGGGCGGAGGAGGAGTTAGCTCGCGTTCTTCGTGGGGAACGGGACCACGGTGGCCGCGTCCGCCGCGATGCGGGCGCGGCCGCGTTCCTCCACCGCGCGGATCTGCTGCTGGAGGAACGGGACCATGAAGTCGATGAAGGCGCGCACCCGCGGCGTGTCCTTCAGCTCGCGGCGCGTCACGATCCACGAGGTGGCGCGGGCCTCCTCGATGTCGTCGGAGCAGCGCAGCAGGGCGTGGTCGGTGTCGCCGATCGTGACGGGCAGAGCGCCGATGCCCAGGCCCGCCTTCACCGCGTGGACCAGGCTGCCCATGCTGTTGGAGCGGGTGATCGGGGCCTTGCCGCCGGAATGGCGCATCATCCAGGTCGCGCCCGGAATCTCGCCCATCTCGGGCGTCACGTCGATCAGGTCGTGGTTGCAGAGGTCGTCGGGCGAGGCCGGCGTCCCGGCGCGCGCGGCGTACTCCCTGCTGCAGTAGAGCGCCATCTGGTGGTCGCAGATCTTGCGCGCCACCAGGTCCGACACCGCCAGCGACTTGCTGGTGCGGATGGCGAGGTCGGCCTCGCCGTTCTCCAGGTCCATCTGGCGGTCGGTGATCACCAGGTCCACCTGCACGTCGGGATGCGCCTTGCGGAACGCGCCGAGCGCCGGGATCACCATGGTGTTGGCCACCAGCTCGTTCGTGGTGAGCCGCAGCGCCCCCGACACGCCGCGCAACTGGCCCGCCGCCTGGTTGGCGAAGCGGATGGCGGCGCGCTCGACCAGTTCGGCCTCGCCGATCAGGGCCTGGCCGTACTCGGTCAGGCGGCTGCCCGTCTGGCCGCGCTCGAACAGCTTGAAGCCCAGGTCGTTCTCCAGGCTCTCGATGCGCCGGGCGACCGTGGTCTGGTTCACCCCGAGCGCCTTCGAGGCCGCGAGCGTGGAGCCGCCGCGGGCCACCGCGAGGAACGCCTTGAGGTCATTCCAGTCGAACATGGGCCCCATTCTGCGGTTGTGCAGACCCAACCTGCAAGAGCGCTGATCACCTTCACCTTCGCGCAACCGTATCTGCTGCGTCCCCCGCGACATGGCCCAGCTCCAACGAGGCCTGCGCAACGAAGAAGGTGTGTGTCCCATGAAACTGTACTGCGACCCGATCTCGACCACGTCACGCCCGGTGCTGATGTTCATCGCCGAGCAGGGCCTGGACGTGGAGATCGTGAAGGTCGACCTGCTGGCCGGCGAGCATCTCGCGCCGGAATACCTCGCGATCAACCCGAACGGGATCGTGCCCTTCCTGGTCGACGGCGACCTGAAGCTCGGCGAATGCGCCGCGATCCTGAAGTACCTGGCGATCCGCGCCCACGCGACCGCCTACCCCGAGGGGCTGAAGGCCCAGGTGAAGGTCGACGAGGCGATCTCCTGGTTCAACACCCGCTTCCACGAGGTCTTCTGCCTCTTCGGCTGCTACCCCGTCATAGGCGTGCCGCACGGCCTCTCGCCCGAGATGGCCGCGGCCATGCTGGCCTACGGCGCCGAGCACTCGCCCCGCTGGTTGCGATTGCTGGACGAGCAGATGCTGGGCGGCAGGCCCTTCGTCTGCGGCGACCAGGTCAGCCTCGCCGACTACATGGGCCTGTCGTTCTGCCTGCTGGGCGACCTGGTCGGCTTCGACTTCGCGCCCTACCCGAACGTCGCCGCCTGGATCGCCCGCATGAAGGCGCGCTCCGGCTTCGCGCCCACCTATGCGGCCTTCGGGACGTTCGTCGGCTTCGTGCGGACCCCGGCCAAGGCGGCCTGACGGGCGCACACAGGTTCTCCCGCTCCTCCCTCCCCTCGGAGCGGGCGATCGGGCGGCGGCCCGCTCCCACAGCGCCGCCGCCCGCCGGACCCGCCGCCCGCGACTCCCCGGACGGGCGGCCGGTCCTTCCTCCCCTGAGGCGCCTTCTCCCAGGCCCTCGTCATGGCCCCCTCCTCGCAGTCCCAAGAGAGGAGGGGCGACATGAAAACCTCGTAATCTCGCGCGATCCCGGTTGGTGCTAAGGGACTCCCCTGCCTTCGCCCTCACCGGGATCTTCCATGTTCCGCACGTTCCGCGCCGCCGCCGGCGCCGTCTTCCTGGCCACCACCGCGCTTGCGCCCGCCACGCTCGCGACGCCGGCCGCCGCGGCCGAGGTCCCGCCGATCCGGTTCACGACCCGGACCCTGCCCAACGGCCTGAAGGTCTACGCCTCGCTCGACCGCACGACGCCGAACGTGTCGGTCCAGGTCTGGTACGGCGTGGGCTCGAAGGACGATCCCGCCGGCCGCTCGGGCTTCGCCCACCTGTTCGAGCACCTGATGTTCAAGGCCACCCGGAACATGCCGTCCGAGACCTTCGACCGGCTGACCGAGGACGTCGGCGGCGAGAACAACGCCTCCACCGCCGACGACTTCACCGACTACTACGAAGTCGTGCCGGCCAACCACCTGGAGCGCCTGCTCTGGGCCGAGGCCGACCGGCTGTCCGGGCTGGTGGTCGACGAAGCCGTCTTCAAGTCCGAGCGCGACGTGGTGAAGGAGGAGCTTCGCCAGCGGGTGCTCGCCTCGCCCTACGGCCGGCTGATGGCGCTCTACCTGCCGGAGGCGAGCTACACGACCCACCCCTACAAGCGCCCCGGCATCGGCTCGATCGAGGAACTGGACGCGGCGACCATCGACGACGTCCGCGCCTTCCACCAGACCTACTACCGGCCCGACAACGCCGCTCTGATCGTGGTCGGCAACTTCGATCCGGCCCAGCTCGACGCCTGGGTCGACAAGTACTTCGCGGGGCTGAAGAACCCGGACATCGCGCTGCCCAAGGTCACCGTGAAGGAGCCGCGCCGCACTCGGGCCGGCGTGTTCGACGGCTACGGGCCGAACGTGCCGCTGCCGGCGGTGGTGCTTTCCTACCAGGGCGCCGCGGCCTCGGACCCGGACGCGCCGGCCCTGAAGGTGCTGGACGCCATCCTGTCGGCGGGCAAGTCGTCGCGGCTCTACAACAGCCTCGTCTACGACAAGCAGATCGCGGTCGAGGCCTTCTCCAACGCCGACCTGCCGCAGGACCCCGGCCTCTTCATGGTGGGCGCCATCATGTCCAGCGGTCACGGGGTCGATGAGGGCGAAGCCGCCCTGCTGGCCGAGGTGAAGCGCCTGCGCGATGCGCCGCCCACCGCCGCGGAGCTGTCCGAGGCGAAGAACGAGCTGCTGGCCGGCGCCCTGCGCGGCCGCGAGACCATCGAGGGCCGCGCCTCGGCCATCGGCTACGCCCTCCGGGTCGACGGCGACCCGAACGCGGTCAACACCGAACTCGCCAGGCTGCAGGCCGTCACCGCCGCCGATGTCCAGCGGGTGGCGAGGACGTACCTCGCCGAAGACCGGCGCATGACCATCCGCTACCGCTCCGAGAGCGAGCGGCCCAAGGGCGTCGAGGCCGCCAAGGCGCCCGCGCCGCCCGCCACGGTCGCCACCTATGCCGGCCCCGTCTTCACCCTCGCCGCCGAGGCCGACCGCCAGGCGCCGCCGGCGATCGGCGAGCCGGTCCAGCCCGTGCTGCCGAAGCCCGCCGAGACGACGCTGGCCAACGGCCTGCGCGTCATCGTCGCCCGCTCGTCCGACCTGCCGCTGGTCACCGCCGACCTGCTCGTGAAGTCGGGCGCCTGGGCCGACCCGCGGGGCCTCGCCGGCGCCGCCAGCATGATGGCCGGCATGCTGACCGAGGGCACGAAGACGCGCTCGGCCCAGGCCATCGCCAGCCAGACCGAGAGCCTGGGCGCCTCGCTCTCCTCCGGCGGCGGCCTGGAGTCGTCGTCGGTCACGCTCAACGTCGTCACCGACAAGCTGAAGCCGGCGCTGGCCATCATGGCCGACGTCGCGCGCAACCCGGCCTTCGCGACCGAGGAGCTGGACCGCCAGCGCGAGCAGGCGCTCGACGGCCTGCGCGTCGCCTACCAGCAGCCCGGCGAGGTGGCCGGCCTGGCCGCCGCCCCCGTGGTGTACGGCGGCACGCCCTTCGGCCACGCGATCCAGGGCACGCCCGAGAGCCTGACCCGCCTGAAGCCGGCCGATCTGGCCCGGCTGCACGCCGCGGCCTTCCGGCCCGACAACGCCATCCTGGTGCTGACCGGCGACATCGGTCCCGAGCAGGGCTTCGCCGCGGCCAAGGCCGCGTTCGGCGACTGGAAGAAGCCCACGGCGCCGCTCGCGCCCGCCCCCGTCATCGCGCCCCAGGGCAAGCCGCGCGCCGTCGTCATCGACATCCCCGGCACCGGCCAGGCCTCGGTCAACGTGCTGAAGCCCACGATCGCGCGCACCGACCCGGACTATTACCCGGCCATCGTGGCGACCAACGTCCTGGGCGGCGGCTACTCGGCGCGCCTGAACCAGGAGATCCGCATCAAGCGCGGCCTGTCGTATGGCGCGAGCGCCCGCCTCTCGACGGCGCGCACCACCGGCTCGGTCCGCGCCGCGGCCCAGACCAAGAACGAGTCCGCCGGCCAGGTGCTGGACCTGATCAAGGCCGAGATGAGCAAGCTCGCCGCCGCCCCGCCGGCCGCCGACGAGCTGAAGGCGCGCAAGTCGGTGCTGGTGGGCGGCTACGGCCGCAGCGTCGCGACCTCCGAAGGGCTCGCCGGCATCCTCGGCGCCTACGCCCTCTACGACATCCCGCTGGACGAACTCGGCCTCTACACCGGCAAGGTCGAGGCGGTGGACGCCGCCCAGGTGCAGGCCTTCGCCAGGAAGGCGTTCGACCCGGCGACGGCCAGCGTCATCGTCGCCGGCGACGCCAAGACCTTCATGGGCGACCTGAGGGCCAGGCTGCCGGGGCTGGAGGTGGCGCCGAGCGCAGAGCTCGACCTGGAGAGCCCGACGCTGCGCAAGGGACAGTAGGCCGGGGCGCTGCGCGGGCGGCGAAGCCCGTTTGATTGGACCACGAACGAACACGAACGCCCGCGAACGCGTCTGTGGGGCGGACGGACTGAAGCGTTCGTCCTGTGAGGTTGCGCAGAGAGGACTGTGGACTGCGACGCCGGCACGGCGGGTTTGTGGGTCTTCGTGTGGGTTCGTGGTTCTAACCCCCTTCCCTGAACGTCATGGCCGGGCCTGTCCCGGCCATCCAGACGCGCCGGCATGCGGAGATGGGCCGCGGCGGGACCGCTGCGAGCTTGTCGGGATCGGTGTTCATGGGTGGCCGGCACAAGGCCGGCCATGACGTTCAGGGGACGGGAGAATGGAGGAAGGACGCGAGGGCCGCACGTCAGGAAGGGCGGGGCGCCAAGCCGGCGATGAGCTCATCTCGAAGCGCCGCAGTCCGGACGCGACTCCCTCACCCTCGCCGGCTCACGCCGGCCTGTCCCTCCCCATCAAGGGAGGGAAGGCGCCCCCATCGTCCAGCGGGAGAGGTCGCGTTCGCGGGCCATCAGGGCCAGGCCCGAGGCGATGGACTCCAGCTCGGCGCCCGTCTCGATCCGGTCGCTCGGGAAGCGTCGGTGGAAGATCGCCCGCACCGCCGGCACCAGCGACGAGCCGCCGGTGAGGAACACCCGGTCGATCCGCTCGGCGGTCAGGTCGGCGTCGGCCAGCGCCGCATCGACGGCGGCCTCGATCTGCGCCAGCTCGGGTGCGATCCAGCCTTCGAAGTCCGCGCGCGCCACCGGCTTCACGATCCCGATCGACCCGGCCTCGAAACGGAACACGTCGCCGTCGCTGGCGGAGAGGCTCTCCTTCAGCCGCGAGACGGACCTGTAGAGCTGGTAGCCGTAGTTCTCGTCCAGCACCTCGATCAGGGCGGCGATCTTCCCCGGCTCGACGGCCTCGCGCGCCAGGGCGCGGATCTCGCGCATGTCGCGGCTGGCGCGCAGCATGGCCAGTTGGTCCCAGCGCGCGAAGGCCGCGTAGTACTTGTAGGGGATCGGCAGGGTCTTGCCGAACGAGACGTAGTCGCCGCCCTTGCCCAGCTCGGGCGAGACCAGGTTGTCGATGATCCGGTAGTCGAAGGCGTCGCCCGCCACGCCCACCCCGGCGCGGCCCAGCGGGATCGCGCGCACCTCCCCTGCGTGGCGCTCGAAGCGGATGATCGAGAAGTCCGAGGTGCCGCCGCCGAAGTCCCCCACCAGGACGGTGGCGTCATGGTCCAGCTCGCGGGCGAAGAAGAAGGCCGCGCCCACGGGCTCGTAGGCGTAGAGCACCTCCTTCACGCCCATCCGGTGGAAGGCGGTCTCGTAGCGCGACAGCGCCAGCGCCTCGTTGGGCGAGCCGCCGACGAACCGCACCGGCCGCCCGACGATCACCCGCTCGGGCAGGGCGCCGAGCTCGGCGCCCGCATAGTCCCGCACCTTCAGCAGGAACGTCGAGAGCAGGTCTTCGAACCGGTAGCGCCGCCCCAGGATCTGGGTCTCGGTGAAGCTCTCCTGCGCCGCGAAGCTCTTGAAGCTCTGGATGAACCGGGTCTCGGCCGGGTCCTCCACATAGGCCTCGATCGCCCACGGCCCCGCCGCGACCTGGCGGTCGGACGGGGCCTCGGCCGGCGCATGGAAGCTGAGGCACGAGCGGAACGCGAACAGCTCGCCCTCCGGCGTCGGGAACTGCACCAGGCGCGCCGGCCCGTCCGCCTCGGCCAGGGCCAGGACGGTGTTGGTCGTCCCGAAGTCGATTCCGAGGCTGTAGGGGATACTTCGGCCGTTCATCGGTCGGGCTCCTGCCGGGAAGGGACGAAAGGCCGCCCGCTCCCGGAATGGCGCGCGACCTCAGGCGATGGCGGTGACGCCCCGCATCATTCCGCGACCTCCATCAGCGGGCGGTCGTAGGCGCAGACGGTCGCCATCTGCAGGATGCGCGAGACCGACGCGCCCAGCGGGCAGATCTGCACCGGCCGGTCGAGGCCCAGCAGGATCGGGCCGATCACCTCGGCGCCGCCCAGCGACTTGATGAGCTGCGTCGAGATCGACGCCGAGTGGATGGCCGGCATGATCAGCACGTTGGCCGGGCCGTTGAGGCGCATGAACGGATAGGCGCCGCGGCTCTCGGGCTCCAGGGCCAGCTCGGGCGGCATCTCGCCCTCGTACTCGAAGTCGACGCCCTCCATGTCGTCCAGCATGCGCACCGCCTGGCGGATGCGCTCGGAACGGTCGCCCATCGGGTTGCCGAAGGTGGAGTAGCTCATGAAGGCCACCTTGGGCTCGTAGCCCAGGGTCTTCACCGCGCGGGCCGCCTCGATGGCGATCTCCACCAGTTCCTCGGCCTCGGGCATCTCGGTGACGTTGGTGTCGGCGATGAACAGCGTGTGGCCCTTCGCCATCACCACGCTCATGCCGATGATCCGGCCGTCGGGCGCCGGGTCGATGACGTTCAGCACCTCCTCCAGCACCTGGTCGAAGTTGCGGGTGACGCCGGTGACCATCCCGTCGGCGTGGCCGAGCGCCACCATCGACGAGGCGAAGGCGTTGCGGTCCTGGTTGATCAGGCGCTGCACGTCGCGGCGCAGGAAGCCCTCGCGCTGGAGACGCCCGTAGAGGTAGTCGACCGCCGCCTCGTTCCAGGTCGAGAGGCGCGCATTGAGGATTTCCAGGCCCGCGTCGGCCGGATCGATGCCGGCGGCGCGCATGTTCTCATGCACCAGCTCCTCGCGGCCCACCAGCACGGCCTTGCCCAGCCCCTGCGTCTGGAAGGCGTAGGCGGCGCGGATGACCGACTGCTCCTCGCCCTCGGCGAACACGATCTTCTTCTCGGGCGCCGACAGCACGGCGCCCTGCAGCTTCTGCGAGAAGGCCGCGGTGGGATCCAGGCGCTGGGCCAGGGAGTCGCGATAGGCGTCCATGTCGCCGATCGGGCGGCGCGCCACGCCGGTGTCCATGGCCGCCTGGGCCACGAACGGCGGGATGTAGGAGAGCAGGCGGGGGTCGAACGGCGTCGGGATGATGTACTTCGGCCCGAACTTGAGCTGCACGCCGTGGTAGGCGGCGACCACCTCGTCCGGCACGTCCTCGCGGGCCAGCATGGCCAGCGCGCGGGCCGTGGCGATCTTCATCTCCATGTTGATCTGCCGGGCGCGCACGTCGAGCGCGCCCCGGAACAGGTAGGGGAAGGCCAGCACGTTGTTGACCTGGTTCGGATAGTCCGAGCGCCCGGTCGCCACGATGGCGTCGTCGCGGACGGCGTAGACCTCCTCGGGCGTGATCTCGGGGTCCGGGTTGGCCATGGCGAAGATGATCGGCCTGGGCGCCATGGTCTTCACCAGCTCGGGCGTCAGCGCGCCCTTGGCCGACACGCCGATGAACACGTCGGCGCCCTCCAGGGCCTCGGCCAGCGTACGCTTGTCGGTGTCGACGGCGTGGGCCGACTTCCACTGGTTCATGTCCTCGGGGCGGCCGCGGTAGAGCACGCCCTTGCGGTCGACGGCGATGACGTTCTCGTGCTTCACGCCCATGGCCTTGATCAGGCCCAGGGTGGCGATGCCCGCGGCTCCCGGGCCGTTCAGCACCACCTTCACGTCCTCGATCCTGCGGCCCGTGATCTCGCAGGCGTTGATCAGGCCGGCCGAGCAGATGATGGCCGTGCCGTGCTGGTCGTCGTGGAACACCGGGATGTCGAGCAGCTCCTGCAGCTCGGTCTCGATGCGGAAGCAGTCGGGGCTGCGGATGTCCTCGAGGTTGATGCCCCCGAACGTCACGCCGATGTTCTTCACCACCGTGATGATCTCGTCGGGGTCGGTGGTGGTCATCTCGATGTCGATGGCGTCGACGTCGGCGAAGCGCTTGAAGAGCACCCCCTTGCCTTCCATCACCGGCTTCGAGGCCAGGGCGCCCAGGTTGCCCAGGCCCAGGATGGCGGTGCCGTTCGAGATCACGGCCACCATGTTGCCCTTCGAGGTGTAGTCGTAGGCGAGCTCGGGGTCCTTCGCGATCGCCAGCACCGGCACCGCGACGCCCGGCGAATAGGCCAGGCTCAGGTCGCGCTGAGTCGCCATCGGCTTGGTCGCGGTGACGCCGATCTTCCCGGGCGTGGGATGCTTGTGGAAGCTCAGCGCCTCCTCGTCGGTGAAGGTGCGTTTGTCGACTTGTTCCATCAGGTCCCCGCCCATCCCCTCGGGCTCGAATATCGGAAGCGGCCCAACCTATAGACGCCGCGCCGCGGCGACAACGAGGGAACCTTCGCCGATCCCGCCGGGTTGAAGGGCCGACGGGTGTGGGGGACGCACCGAAGGGAACACCATGAACAAACGCCTCGCTCTTGCCGCCGCCGCGACCCTTGCTCTCGGCGCCGCCCCCATGATGGCCCAGACCCCGGCGGCTCCGCCCTCCGAAGGCGCCGCGGTGAACCCCCCGGCCGATACCGGCGTGGCCGCCGACACCGCCGCGCAGCCGCCGGCCGACAGCACGACGGCCGCCCCGCCCGCCGCCACCAGCACGCCGACGCCGCCGGCCGTGGACCCCGCGACGCCGCCGTCGACCGGCGCCGCGCCCCCGCCGGCGGATACGCCGGATGACACCTCGGCGGCCAGCGCCTCGGCCTCGGGTTCGAACGCCAGCGTCACCACCGGCATGTCGGTCGTCGACAACACGGGCCTCACCATCGGGCAGGTCACCGAGGTGAAGACCGGCGCGGACGGCAAGCAGACCGCCACGATCAGGATGGGGGCCGACACCTTCGCGGTGGAGGCCTCGAACCTGGCCGTGAAGGGCCAGACCGCCGCGGTCAACGCCACCCAGGCCGAGATCAAGGACATGCTCAGGAAGAAGTAGGCCCAGGCGCCGCGTCCGGAACGACGAAGGGCGGCCCTCGCGGGCCGCCCTTCTCTCCTTGGTCCGTTTCCCGGTCTAGGCCGGGATCGTCCTGCGCCGGCGCAGCATCGCCCCGGCCGCGCCGAAGCCCACGATCATCATCGCCCAGGTCGCGGGTTCGGGAACGCCCGGACCGGGCGGCGGGGTGTCGCGCACGCCGTCGTATGTGATGGCGATGTTGTCGATGCCCCAGGCCTCGTCGCCGGCGCCCTGCCAGCCGGCGCCCGACGCGCGGATCGCCAGGGTGAAGGTCGAGGCCGTGTGGGCGAACGACATGAACGGCGCGCCGCTCATGTCGACCAGCACGTCGGAATAGTAGCTGGAGCCGTTCTCGGTCTGGAACCCGCTGTACAGCTTCGTGCCGCCGGCCAGCGCCTCGGTGCTCCCGAGGGCGGTGTTGGTGGTCATGGTCGCGACCTGCGTCCCGTCGATCCAGATCTCGAGATTGTCGGGGCCAAAGCCGCCGCCGCCATCGGAGTCCCAGCTATCGAGCAGCCCGATGATGAAGCTCATCGAGATCTGGGTGTGCGTCGCCAGGTTCGCCAGCGAGAGCGTCGTGAAGCCCGCCGGGTCGCCCTGCGAGTCGTTGCGCAACACGTTCCCGGCCCAGCCGTCGGCGTTCCAGGCGCCCGTCGTGGCGGTGGTGAGCGTCGTGACGCCGGTCAGCCCGCCCGTGACGCCCGCGTGGACCGCGAGATTGCCGTCGAAGTCGTTCTGATACAGCACCGCGGCGTGGGCCGAGGTCGCCAGCGCCGCGGCGGCGGCGCCCAGCAGGGCCTTGTACATGCGCATGTGTCGTAACCCCCAGAAAAACGGGCCCGCGCCGGGGTCCGGTCCGCGCGCGAAGCCCAACCATCGAGGGGAGAGGCGCGGACCCCGCGGATTCTCCGTCAGCCGGTCGGGGGATTCTCTTCGCCCCGCTCCAGCCTCATCGCCGGGCGCGCGATCCTTGCGCGTCATGCAACGTTTCAGAATTGACCGGGCGCGCGGCTGGCTAGCAATTGCCGCCAGCAATTCCGGAGGCCCTCATGTCCGACCCCATCAGGATCGCCATCGCCGGCGCGCTCGGCCGCATGGGCCAGGCGGTGGACAAGGTCGCGTCCGCCGACCCGGCGCTGGCCGTCGCCGCCCGCTTCGACCGGCCCGACGCCGCCGACGCCGGTCTGGCGACCCTCGACGACGCCCTGGCCGCCGCCGACGTCATCGTCGACTTCACCCTGCCGGCCGCCTCGGTCGCGCTGGCCGCCCGCGCCGCCGAGCGCGGCGGGCCCGCCCTCGTCATCGGCGCGACCGGCGCGAGCGATGCGCAGCGCGCCGCCATCGCCGCGGCCGCGACGAAGGTCCCGATCGTCTTCGCCGGCAACTACTCCCTGGGCGTGAACCTGCTGATGGACCTCGTGCGGCAGGCCGCCCGCGCGCTGCCCGCCGACCTCTTCGACATCGAGGTCTTCGAGGCGCACCACCGGCACAAGGTCGACGCGCCGTCCGGCACCGCCTTCATGCTGGGCGAAGCCGCCGCCAGGGGCCGCGGCGTGAAGCTGGCCGACGTCCAGCGGCGCACCCGCGACGGCATCACCGGCGAGCGCCCCGTCGGCGAGATCGGCTTCTCCGTCCTGCGCGGCGGCGGCATCGTCGGCGAGCACAGCGTCACCTTCGCCGCCGAGGAGGAGATCCTGACCCTCAGCCACTCGGGCCGCGACCGGGGCCTCTTCGCCCGCGGCGCCGTGGCCGCCGCCAAGTGGGTCGCGGGCCAGCCGCCCGGCCTCTACGACATGCAGGACGTCCTCGGGATGAAGGGGAGCTGAGGCGATGGCCGGCGAACTCCTCGACCGCGACGCCACCGACCAGTTGCAGGCGCTCGCCGCCAGGCGCGTCTCGGCCGTCGAGCTCCTGAAGGCCGCGCTGGCCCGCCATGCGGAGACGCACAAGACGCTCAACGCCGTCGTCGCGGCCGATCCCGAACGCGCGCTGGAACGCGCCCGCGCCATCGACGACGCCCGGCTGAAGGGCGAGGCGCCGGGCGCCCTGGCCGGCCTGCCGATGACCATCAAGGACACCTTCGACGTGTCCGGCATGGCCGCGTCCTCGGGCCTGGCCGAACTGCGCCGTCGCATGACCGAGGACGCGACCGCGGTCCGCCACGCCCGCGACGCCGGCGCGGTGATCTGGGGCAAGACCAACGTGCCGGTCATGGCCGCCGACTGGCAGAGCGCCAACCCGCTCTACGGCGCCACCAACAACCCCTGGGACCCGGCCCGCACGCCCGGCGGCTCCTCGGGCGGCGCGGCGGCGGCGCTGGCCGCCCGGGTCACGGCGCTGGAGATCGGCTCCGACATCGGCGGCTCGCTGCGCGTGCCCGCCAGCTTCTGCGGCGTGTTCAGCCACAAGCCCACCTGGGGCATGGTCGGCCAGCGCGGCCACGTGCCGCCGCATCCCGGCAGCTACGCCGAGCGCGACCTCAACGTGGTGGGCCCGCTGGCCCGCTCCGCGCGCGACCTGCGGATGCTGCTCTCGATCCTGGAAGCCGGCCCGCTGGCCCCCAAGGCGCCGCCCGCCGACCTGGCCGAGACGCGCATCGGGCTGTGGCTCGACGAGGCCCGCTGCCCGCTCGACCCGGAGGTCCGCGCCGTGCTGGAAGCCTTCGCCCAGCAGCTCCGCGACGCCGGCGCCGAAGTGGAGCCGATCCGGAGCCCGGTCGACATGACGGCCCTGCTCGGCGCCTACCAGACCCTGCTGGGCGCCGTGCTGGGCGAGGACCTGCCGCCGAAGCTGATCCGCCGGATGGAGCGCGCCCGCAGCCTCGCTGGCCTGTTCGGCGGCGGCGACGGCGACGACCCCTTCTCGCCGCTCCATCTTGCCCGCGCCTACACCGCCCGCCACCGCGAATGGCTGGCCGCCGACGCCGTGCGCGCGCGCCTGCGCCACGAGATCGGCGACGCGTTCGAGCGCCACCATGTGATCCTGGCCCCGATCGCGCCGGTCGCGGCCTTCCCGCACGAGACGCGGCCGTTCCAGAAGCGGTCGCTGACCCTCAGCGACGGCCAGGCGATCCCGTACAACTCGATGCTCACCTGGATCGGCCTGGCGACCGCGCTGCACCTGCCCGCCACGGCGGTCCCGGCGGGCCGCACGCCCGGCGGCCTGCCGGTCGGCGCGCAGATCATCGGCCCGCTCGGCGGCGACTCGCGCACGCTCGCCGTCGCCCAGGCCATCGACGAGAACGTGCGGGGCTTCGAGCCCCCGCCGATCTGACCGCCGGCCGGCGATTTTCGGGGCGCGACGGCGCTACGCCGCGACCTTGATCACCACCTTGCCGAAGTGGCTGCCGCCCTCGAGATGCACGAAGGCCTCGCGGGCCTCCTCGAAGGGGAAGACCCGGTCGATCACGGGCTTCAGCCCGGTCATCCCGGCCAGCCGCGCGAACGCGATGAGCGCATTGCGGTCGCCGACCGTGATGTTGCGGAAGCCGGCGCCGCTGGCCTTCAGTTGGAAGAAGTCGATGCCCGGGTTCTCGGTCGACAGGAACCCGATCGAGGCGATCTCGCCGCCCAGGGCCACGGCCCGCAGCGACTGGCCGATCGTGCCCGGCCCGCCCACCTCGACCACGCGGTCGACGCCGCGGCCGCCGGCCAGCTTGCGCACCGCACGCCCCCACTCGGCCTCGGCCACGTAGTTCACGACGTGGTCGGCGCCCAGCGCCCGCAGCCGGTCGACCTTGCGGTCGCTGGAGGTCGTGGCGATCACCGTCGCGCCGACCGCGCGGGCGATCTGCAGGGCGAAGATCGAGACCCCGCCGGTCCCCTGCACCAGCACCGAATGCCCCGCGCGGATCGGCGTGGGGCCGGTCAGCGCCGTCCACGCCGTCACGCCCGCGCAGGGCAGCGTCGCCGCCTCCTCGTACGACAGGCCCTGCGGAATCCGGACCACCGCCTCCTGGCTCACCGCCTTCAGTTCGGTCAGCCAGCCGTCGGACTCGGCGCCGTAGCTGTCGGCCTGGATCGTGGACGGCATCTCGCCGCCGAACCAGCGCGGGTGGAACGCGCCCATCACCCGGTCGCCGGCCTTGAACGCGCGCACGCCCTCGCCGACCGCGACCACCTCGCCCGCCGCGTCGCTGACCGGGATCAGCCCCGGGAAGCACGGCCGCGGATAGCGCCCGCGCACCATCGCCAGGTCGCGGAAGTTCAGCGAGACCGCATGCACCCGCACCAGCACCTCGCCGCGCTGCGGAACCGGGTCCGCCTCCTCCCGCAGCCGCAGCGCATCGGGGCCGTCGAGGGTGTCGAAGCGGTAGGCTCTCACGGGGGCGGTCCTCTGCGGGGTGACGACGACACGGGCTAGCCTACCCGGCCGGCGTTGGCGACCCTGGCGGCGGGCCTAGCCTTCCAGCTCCACCCACGCCGGCGCATGGTCGCTGGCGCCCGCCTTCGCGCGGTGGTGGCTGTCCACGCCGGCGGATTCCAGCCGCGCGGCCAGGACGGGGCTGAGCAGGACGTGGTCGATCCGCAGGCCCGCGTCGCGCTGGAAGGCGTTCCGCCAGTACTTCCAGAAGGTGTAGACCCGCTCGCCCTCGCCGAAGACGTCGCGGATCCCGTCAACCCAGCCGGCGTCGCGCAGGGCCGCGTAGCGGGCCTTCAGCTCGGGCTGGAACAGGGCGTCGCCGCGCCAGCGCTCGGGCGCGTAGACGTCGAGGTCGGTCGGCATGATGTTGTAGTCGCCCGCCAGGGCCACGGGCTGGCCGGTGGCCAGCAGCGCCTCGGCGTGGGCCGCGAAGCGGTCGTACCAGGCGAGCTTGGCCGCATACCTGGCGCTGCCCACCGGATTGCCGTTCGGCGCGTAGAGGCAGCCCACCAGCACGCCCTTCACCGCCGCCTCGATGTAACGGGCCTGGGCGCCCGAGCCTTCGCCGGGCAGGCCGCGCCGCGTCTCGATGGGCGCCGCGCCGCGGGCCAGGATCGCCACGCCGTTCCAGCTCTTCTGCCCGTGCCAGACCGCGCCGTAGCCCGCCTGCTCCAGCGCCCTCGCCGGGAAGCTGTCGGACTTCAGCTCCTGCAGGCAGGCGACGTCGGGCTTCGTGTCGGCCAGCCAGTCGAGCAGCCGCTCCAGCCGCCCGTTCACCCCGTTGACGTTGAAGGTGGCGATCCGCATCCGCGCGGAACGCTCAGCGCCCGCCGGTCGAACCGAAGCCGCCGGCGCCGCGGGCGGTGTCGTCGAGGCTCGCGACCTCGGACCATTGGGCCTGGACCACCGGCGCGATCACAAGCTGGGCGATGCGGTCGCCGCGGCGGATCGTGAAGGCCTCGGGCCCGTGGTTGACCAGGATCACCTTCACCTCGCCGCGGTAGTCGGCGTCGACCGTGCCCGGCGAGTTCAGGCAGGTGATCCCGTTCTTGAAGGCCAGCCCGGAGCGCGGGCGCACCTGGCCCTCGAACCCGTCCGGCAGGGCGAACGCCAGGCCCGTCGGCACCGCGAACCGGTCGCCGGGATGCAGCACCAGCGGCTCGTCCTCCGGCACCGCGGCGCGCAGGTCCATGCCCGCGGCCTGGGCGGTCTCGTAGGCGGGCAGCGGCAGGTCGGCGTTGTGCGGCAGGCGGGTGATCGGGACGACGGGGGCGGTCACTGGAACTCCTCGGCGATGCGGGCGGCGAGCCTGCGGGCGACCTCGCCCTTGGCCATGCGGTCCCATCGCTCGATTCCGCCCTTCGACACGATGGCGACGGCGTTCTGGTCGCCGCCCATGGTCCCTTCGACGCTGACGTCGTTGGCGACGATCCAGTCGCAGCCCTTGCGGGCCAGCTTGGCCTGCGCGTGGGCCTCCACGTCGTCGGTCTCGGCCGCGAAGCCGACCACCAGCCTGGGCCGCCGCGCCTTGGCCGTCGACAGCGTGGCCAGGATGTCGGGGTTCTCGACCAGGCCGATCGCCGGCGGCCCGCCCGCGCCCTTCTTGATCTTCGACCCGTTGAGGGTTTCCGGCCGCCAGTCGGCCACCGCGGCCACGCAGACGGCGATGTCGGCCGGCAGCGCCGCCTCGCAGGCGGCCAGCATCTCGCGGGCCGTCTCGACGTCGACGCGCTTCACGCCTGCGGGGGCCGCAAGCGCGGTGGGGCCGCTCACCAGCGTCACGTCCGCGCCCAGCGCCGCCAGGGCCTGCGCGATCGCGTAGCCCTGCTTGCCCGACGAGCGGTTGGTGATCAGGCGCACCGGGTCGATCGGCTCGGCGGTCGGCCCGGCGGTGACGATCGCGCGCCGGCCCGCCAGCGGCCGCCCGCCGGCCAGCGCCGCCATGATCGCCGCGAGGATCGCCGGAGGCTCGGCCATCCGCCCCGGCCCGTACTCGCCGCAGGCCATCGCGCCCTCGTCCGGCCCGACGAACAGCACGCCGTCGGCCCTGAGGGTCGCCAGGTTCCGCTGCGTCGCGGCGTGCTCCCACATGCGCACGTTCATCGCCGGCGCCATCAGCACGGGCTTGTCGGTGGCCAGCAGGGTCGTGGAGGCGAGGTCGCCGGCCAGGCCGTTCGCCGCCTTGGCCATCAGGTCCGCCGTGGCCGGCGCCACGACCACGAGGTCGGCCGAGCGCGAGAGCTCGATGTGGCCCATCTCGGCCTCGTCGGTGAGGCTGAAGAGGTCCGAGTAGACCTTGTCCTCCGCCAGCGCCGAAAGGCTCAGCGGCGTGACGAATTCCGCCCCGGCCTTCGTCAGGATCGGCCGCACGCCGACGCCGGCCTTGCGCAGGAGGCGCGTCAGTTCCAGCGCCTTGTAGGCCGCGATCCCGCCGCCGACGATCAGGAGAACCCGCTTATCGCTCAAGGGAACCGCCCCGTTCGAGAGGGCCCCGATTTAGGTCATCGGCGGGGACTCGACAAACCTTCCGCACTGTGTTCTTTCTTTGTTCCGGCACAGCTTGGACGCTGGAGGAAATGATGTCGGTCACGAGAACGATCCTGCTCGCCGCGGCGGCGGCCCTGGCCCTCAGCGCCTGCGACAACGGCCCCTCCGCCGTGGCGGGCAAGCGGCAGGCGGCCGGGACGCAGATGGCGGAGGCCGCGAGCGGTCCGGAGGCCTATGCGACGGCGCCTTCGCCGCGCACGGACGACGACGGCGATGCGCCCCGCGTCGACCACCGCAACGACCCGGTGAAGCTGGTCGACGGCCGGCCGATGTGGTCGGCCAGCCGCAAGTTCTCCGCCGACGAGAACGCGCGCCGCGCCTTCGAGCGCAACGGCGAAGCCTTCGGCGCCGACAACGTCCAGGCGTTCGTGAAGAAGGCCCACGCCTTCGTGTCCGACCCGCCGAAGGGCGCCCAGACGCTGAAGCGCCGCAACGGCGACCTGCTGATCTACGACGCCAGGAGCAACACCTTCGCCGTCCGCAGCAAGGAAGGCGCGCCGCGCACCATGTTCCACCCCGACGACGGCGCCGCCTACTGGGCCGAGCAGAAGACCCGCGAAGCCCGCCGCACCCAGTCCGCCCGCCGCAACGGCGACGACGACGCGTAGAACCTCCCCTTCCCGCTCGCGGGAAGGGGGGACCGCTCGCCGACCCCGGCGAAGGCCGGGGGAAGAGCGAGGGGTGGGAAGGGAAAGCGGCCGGCATGGTCGATCGAACATCCACCCGGATCGCGAACCGCGCACGGGCCCTGCGCCACAGCATGACGGAACCGGAAGTCATGCTCTGGTCCCGGCTGAAGGGTCGACGGGCGGACAAGCCGATCTTCCGGCGGCAGTTCGCCTACGAGTCGATGATCTTCGACTTCTACTGCCCGAGAGCGGCGCTGGCCGTCGAAGTGGACGGCTCGACGCACTGGGACGACGAGAAGCAGGCGAAGGATGAGGCGCGGGACCATTGGCTCGCGCGACGCGGCATCGCGGTGCTTCGCGTCGGAGCGGGCGAGGTCTACCGCAACCTGAGCGGCGTCGCCGACGCTGTGATCCTCGCGGCGGACGAGCGCATTCGCAGCCGCGCAGCCGGTTGGTGAGGCTCTCCCTTCCCACCATCCGCTCTTCGGCGGATGGTCCCCCCTTCCCGCGAGCGGGAAGGGAAGGCCCTCACAGCAGCCGGCCGGCCATGAAGGCCGCGGCGCCGACGAGCGCGCCCAGGAGGAACTGGACGATGCCGAAGCGGGCCTTCTCGGGCTCGACGGCCGCCACCGGCTGCGGCTGGGTCAGGCGGGCGAGGTTGCGGATGGCGCTCTCGGCCTGGCCGGCCAGTTCCTTCACGCGGCTGACCGGCGACAGTTCGCGGGCGATCCAGCGGCGGACCACCGGCTCGGCGGCGGCCCAGATGTTGTGGTCCGGGTCGATGCGGCGGGCGACGCCCTCGACGGTGACCATGGTCTTCTGGAGCAGCACCAGCTCGGGGCGCAGGTGCATGTCGTAGAGGGCGGTGATCTCGAAGAGCTGGGTCAGCACCCGGCTCATGGCCACCGCGTCGGCGGTGCGCCCGAACACCGGCTCGCCCACCGCCCGCAGCGCCTGGGCGAACGCCTCGACGCTGTGGTGCGACGGCACATAGCCGGCGTCGAAGTGGACCTGGGCGACGCGCCGGTAGTCGCGGTTCAGGAAGCCCCACAGGATCTCGGCGAGGTAGCGCCGCTCGGCGGGGCCGAGCCGGCCGACGATCCCGAAGTCCACCGCGAAGAGGCGGGCGGGCGCGGCGGCGAACAGGTTCCCTTCGTGCAGGTCGGCGTGGAACACCCCGTGGTCCAGCGCCTGGGCCAGGAAGGCCCGGGTCAGGTTGTCGGCCAGCGCCGGCCGGTCGAGGCCGGGCTGGTCCAGCGCCGCGTCGTCGCTGAGCGGCAGCCCTTGCGCCCACTCCATGGTGAGCACGCGCTTGCCGACCCCCGGCCACACGACCCGCGGCGCGGCCATGTAGCCGTCCCGGGCCATGATCTCGGCCAGCTCGTCGGCGCCCGCCGCCTCCAGCCGCAGGTCCAGCTCCAGCTCGGTCGCGCGGATCACAGTGTCGGCGAACCTGACCGGCTCCAGGCGCCTGAGCGGCGCAGCCCAGCGCGCCATCAGCCGCGCGGCGAGCGCCAGCACCGCCGAGTCCGCCGCCACCCGCCGCTCGATCCCGGGCCGCAGCACCTTCACCGCCACGCGGCGGCCGTCCAGCAGGGTCGCGTCGTGCGCCTGGGCCAGCGAGGCGGCGGCGACCGGCTCGCTCATGCCGGCGAACAGCGCCTCGATCGGCCGGCCCAGCCCCTCGGCGATCGCTGCGCGGGCCTGCGCGGCCGGGAACGGCGGCAGGCGGTCCTTCAGGTGGCCCATGTCCTCGGCGAAGGTGCGCCCGAAGATGTCGGCCCGCGTGGACAGGAACTGCCCCAGCTTGATCGCCACCGGGCCCAGGCCCTGGAGCGCGCGCGCCAGCCGCTCGCCCGGCCGCCCGTCGCGGCGGCCGGCGAAGATCCGCAGGGTGTTGGCGAGCGCCCGCACCGCCGGGGAATAGAAGCCGTCCAGCTCGCGCGGCAGCAGGGCGTCGTTGCGGACCAGCGTCCATCCGGCCCCGATCAGCCGGAAATAGGCCCCGAGCGACGCCACCGGCGGCTCAGATGGCCCGCGCGGTGTGCAGCGCCGCCACCCCGCCGGAGTAGTTGGTCCACGCCACCTGGCTGAAGCCCGCGCCCGCGATCAGGGCGGCGAACGCCTTCTGGTCGGGGAACCGCCGGATGCTCTCGACGAGGTACTGGTAGCTCTCGCGGTCGTTGGCCACGCGCGCGCCGATCTCGGGGATCACCCTGAACGAATAGGCGTCGTAGGCGGCCCTGAGCGCCTCGGTGACCGGCCGCGAGAACTCCAGGCACAGGAACCGCCCGCCCGGCTTCAGCACGCGGCGCGCCTCTCGCAGGGCCGCGGAGATGTCGGTCACGTTGCGGATGCCGAAGCTGATCACATAGGCGTCGGCGGTCGCGTCGGGCAGGGGCAGGCGCTGGGCGTCGCCCACGGCCCAGCAGATCTCGGGCGCCCCGCCGCGCTCGATGCCGGCGGCGATCATCTCGGCGTTGTAGTCGACCACGAAGACCTGCGCGTCGTCGCCGCCCCGGCGTTCCTGCGCGCGCCGCGCCAGCTTGGCGAACCGCCGGGCCATGTCGCCCGTGCCGCCCGCGCAGTCGACGATGACCTCGCCGGGCTGGGGGTTGAGGCGCGAGGCCGTCGCGTCCTTCCAGAGCCGATGGACGCCCGCGCTCATCAGGTCGTTCATCAGGTCGTAGCGCCGGGCCACGCGGTCGAAGACGCCCCGGACGAGGCCCGCCTTCTCGGAAGCGTCGACATCGCGGAAGCCGAAGGTGGCGGAAGGTCCCGTCATGGCCGGGGTTCTAGCGTCCAACCCCTTGGCGCGCCAGCGAAGGCGTGCCAAGCGGGTCGGCGATGCCTGAACTTCCGGAAGTCGAGACCGTGCGCGGCGGCCTGGTCCCAGTGCTCGAGGGCCACCGGCTCGCCCGGGTCGAAGCCCGCCGCCCCGACCTGCGCTTCCCGCTGCCGCCCAATTTCGTCCAGACGCTGACCGGCGCGACGGTCGTCAGGCTGGAGCGCCGCGCGAAGTACCTGCTGGCCCGCCTCGACCGCGAAGACACGCTGGTCATGCACCTCGGCATGAGCGGACGCTTCGAGATCGCTCGACCGGAAGGCTCCAGCCGCCCCGGCCAGTTCCACTACGCGCCCGATCCGGACCCGAAGCACGCGCACATCGTCTTCGAGACCGAGGCCGGGAACCGCGTCACCTATTACGACCCCCGCCGCTTCGGCTACATGGCCCTGGTCAACACCGCGACCTTCGACCTCCACCCCTGGTTCGCGGGCCTCGGCCCCGAGCCGCTCTCGGACGCCTTCGACGCCGCCCACCTGAAGGCCGCATTCAAGGGCCGCAAGCAGGGGCCGAAGACCCTCCTGCTGGACCAGCGCGTCGTGGCGGGGCTCGGCAACATCTACGTCTGCGAGGCGCTGAACCGCGCCCGCATCTCGCCCTTCAAGCCGGCCGGGAAGATCAGGCCCGCCAGGCTCGAAGCGCTGGTTCCGGAGATCAAGGCGGTGCTGGCCGAGGCGATCGAGGCCGGCGGCTCCACCCTGCGCGACTTCGCCCAGGCCGACGGCGCGCTGGGCTACTTCCAGCACCGCTTCCGCACCTACGACCGCGAGGGCCAGCCCTGCCGCAACGCCGGCTGCAAGGGCGTGATCGGCCGCCAGGTCCAGGCCGGGCGCTCCACCTTCCACTGCCCGGTCTGCCAGGCGTGAGGGCGCGGCTCGCCGGCCTCGCCGCCGCCTTCGCGCTGGCCACGCCCGCCTTCGCCGAGCCGCCCGTCTGGGTGGTCAGGGACAAGGACTCCGAGCTTGTCCTGTTCGGCTCGGTCCACGTGCTGCCGCCCGGCCTCGCCTGGAAGCCCGCCGCGCTCGAGGCGGCGCTCGGCAAGGCCGACGACCTCTGGTTCGAGCTGCCCATCGGCCCCGAGGCCGACCGCGAAATCTCGCTGATCGCCGCGACGCGGGGCGTCCTGCCCCCCGGCCAGTCGATCTTCAGGCTGCTCCCGCCGAAGGACGCGGCCCTGCTGATCAAGGTCGCCGACGCCTACGGGGTCGACAGGCTCACGCTGGACCGCCTGGAGCCCTGGCTCGCCGAGGTCACCCTCGCGGCCGCGGCCTACCGCCGGGCCGGCGCCGACACGTCCAACGGCGTCGAGGCCACGCTCAGCGCCACCACGCCCCCCGCCGTCCGGCGCAAGGCGCTGGAGACCCCGGCCCGTCAGCTCGGCCTCATCGACGGCGCGCCGCTCCGCGACCAGATCGCCTCCCTGCGCCAGACGCTGCAGGAGATGGACCGCGACCCCGAGGCCTACATGAAGCTGGTCCGCGCCTGGATGGCCGCCGACGTGAAGGGCCTGGAGCGGGAGGCGCTGGCCCCGCTGCGCCGCGCCTCGCCCGGGGTCTTCGACCGCCTGGTCGTCCAGCGCAACGCCGACTGGACGCGCCAGCTCGACGCCCGCCTCAAGGGCCAGGGCCGCACCGTCGTCGTGGTCGGCGTCGGCCACCTGATCGGGCCGGAAGGGCTGCCGGCCCGCCTGCGCGCCCTTGGCTATTCGGTCACGGGGCCGTAAGCGGTCGGCGCAGCACCCCGGGAGCGCACATGGCCTACGAAACCCTGATCGTCGAAAGCCCCAGCGAGGGCGTCACCCTGATCCGGCTGAACCGGCCGCAGGCGCTGAACGCGCTGAACAGCGAGCTGCTGGCCGAGCTCTCCCAGGCGCTGGACGAGGCCGAGGCCGACGACGGCGTGCGTTGCGTGGTGCTGACCGGCTCGGAACGCGCCTTCGCCGCCGGCGCCGACATCAAGGAGATGTCCGACAAGTCCTACGCCGAGATGTTCCGCTCGAACTTCTTCGGCGCCGCGGGCCAGCGCGTGGAGCGTTTCCGCAAGCCGATCATCGCCGCAGTCGCGGGCTTCGCGCTCGGCGGCGGCTGCGAGCTGGCCATGCTGTGCGACTTCATCATCGCCGCCGAGACCGCCAAGTTCGGCCAGCCCGAGATCAACCTGGGCGTCATGCCCGGCATCGGCGGCACCCAGCGCCTGCCCCGCGCCGTGGGCAAGGCCAAGGCCATGGACATGGTGCTGACCGCCCGGATGATGGACGCTGCCGAGGCCGAGCGCGCCGGCCTCGTCAGCCGCGTCGTGCCGGCCGACAAGCTGATCGACGAAGCTGTCGCGGCGGCCGCGAAGATCGCCGCGCAATCGCCGCTGGCGGTGATGATGAACAAGGAGCTGGTCAACGCCGCCTTCGAGACCACGCTCTCGACCGGCGTGGGCATGGAGCGGCGCCTGTTCCACTCCCTCTTCGCCTTCGAGGACCAGAAGGAGGGGATGGCCGCCTTCATCGACAAGCGGAAGCCCGCCTTCAGGGGCCGGTAGCCCCTGGGCCGGGGAACCTGTCGCGCCCGCGTCGGCGGCGGTTGACCGCCGGGGTCCGTTTCAGTATATCCGCGCCTCCGATTTCGCCCGCCGGCCAACCGGCGGGGTTTGCCCGTTTGAAGAAGAGTCCCGAATGGCCAATACGCCCGGCGCCAAGAAAGCGGTCCGCAAGATCGCCCGCCGCACCGAAGTGAACACCGCCCGCCGCTCGCGCGTGCGCACCTTCCTGCGCAAGTTCGAGGAAGCCGTGGCGTCCGGCGACGCCGGCGTGGCCAAGGACGCCTTCATCAAGGCCCAGTCCGAGCTGATGCGCGCCGTGACGAAGGGCGTCGTCCACAAGAACACCGGCTCGCGCAAGGTGTCGCGCCTCGCGGCCCAGCTGAAGAAGATGTCGGCGGCCTGAGGCCCGATTTCGGGGAACGCGTTCCCCTTCTTCACCTCTAGGAATTTCGAGAGCAGCGCCCCCTCCGGGGCGCTTCTTTTTTGGGGGCGAAAGCCCTTGCGGGGTGCGGCGCCTGCGACCAAAAAGCTCAGCTTCCAAGGTGGGTTTTCGGCCTTTCCCTTGGACTGAAAAGGGTCCCTTACGAGTCAACAGAAATAAGTCTCGACGGTGAAAAGAATCACCGTTGACCCCCCGGGGTCCCCCTTTAGTGTCGGCCTTCTTACAGGTTCTCACTCTTGATCTCGGGGCCAAACCGGGACGGCGGCGAAGCACATGCGTTCGCCGAGTAAGCATCTGTTTGCGCTGAACAAATGGGTTGGTCGGGGGGTTCGGGGCCCTGGCTTCTGGGTAAGTAAGGTGATGGGGTTCCGAGGAATGACGAGCGGGGGGGCTGCGGGAGCTATGGCCAATGCGCCGGCTACGGCCGTGTGGAGCAAGACGTGCCAGGTTCTCAAGCGCGAGCTGGGTGATGCGACGTTCGGGTCGTGGCTGGGTCATGCGGCCCTGCGCGAGACCGCCGACGAGGTCTGCGTCGTCGCCGCCACCGGCATCGCCCGCGACTGGATCCGCCACAATGCGTGGCGCCGCATCGGCGAGCTGTGGGCGCAGAACGACCCGCTGAACCGCCGGCTCGACCTGAAGTGCCGCACCGAGGTCGACAGCGCCTCGCTGACCGCCCCGGCCGCCGCCAACGCCTCCCATCCGGCTCTCCCCCAGGCCGTACACACCATGACCGCACCCGTTTTCGAGATCGAAGCCGAAGCCGTGGCGCCCGTCGCCGCGCGCCAGGGCCGCCTGCAGGGCCTGCAGGAGCGCTATACGTTCGACACCTTCGTGTCGGGCCCGGCGAACGAGTTCGCCTTCGCCGTGGCGCGCCGCGTGGCCTCCTGGGCCGACGGCCACTTCAATCCGGTCGTCTTCCATGGCCCCTACGGCTTCGGGAAGACCCACCTCCTGAACGCGCTCGCGTGGGAAGCCATGCGCACGGGCGGCCCCTCCAAGCGCGTGGTCTACCTCTCGGCCGAGCGCTTCACCTCGACGTTCGTCAACGCCATCCAGACCCGCCAGACGGCGGCGTTCAAGGACGAGCTGCGCAACGCCGACCTGCTCTTGATCGACGACGTCCACTTCGTGGCCGGCAAGACCCAGACCCAGGAGGAGCTGTTCCACACCCTGATCGCCCTGGTGGAGGACGGCCGCCGCGTGGTGCTGACCGCCGACCGCTCGCCGACCGAGATCTCCGAGATGGAGCCGCGCCTGCGCAGCCACCTGCAGATGGGCCTGGTCTGCGGCATCGAGCCGGCCGACCGCAGCCTTCGCCTGGGCATCCTGGAGCGCAAGCTGAACACGCTCGCCCAGCAGGGGGGCTTCGTGCCCGCCGCGCGGGCCGAGGTGCTGCAATTCCTCGCCGACCGCTTCACCGACAGCGTGCGTGAGCTGGAAGGGGCCCTGAACACCCTCGTGGCCCGCGTGGGCGGCGACATCGCCCGCCTGGGCCTGGACGAGGCCCAGGCCATCCTGCGGCCCCACCTGAGCGTCAACGAGCGCAAGGTGACGGTCGACACGATCCAGAAGACCGTGGCCGAGCACTACGCGCTGAAGCAGGCCGACCTGATCAGCGAGCGCCGCGCCCGCGCCGTGGCCCGTCCGCGCCAGGTGGCCATGTGGCTGGCCAAGCAGATCACCACCCGTTCGTTGCCGGACATCGGCCGCCGCTTCGGCGGGCGCGACCACACGACCGTCCTGCACGCCGTGCGCCGCATCGAGCAGCTCAAGGGCGAGGATCCCGTGATCGCCCGCGACATCGACGTGCTGCTGAGGAAGCTGCGCGGCTGATCCGCGAGGCGGCGCCCAAAGAGAAGGGCGGCCGCATCGCTGCGGCCGCCCCGTACTCTACGCTTACGCTACGCTACTGGACTGGAGCTCTTAGATCCGGACCGCGGCCATCCGGCGGCGGCGCAGCGCCGCGCCCATCAGGCCGAAGCCCATGATGGCGATCGCCCAGGTCGACGGTTCCGGCACGCCGGCCGTGACCGACACGTTGTCGAAGAACACGCCCGCGTTGCCGGGGATGGTGGCCGCCAGGCGGATGGTTTCGGTATTGCCCGTGCCGACGAAGGTGAACGTGCCGCTCTGCCAGGCCATCGAGCCCAGGCCGCCGAACGCGCCGTCGCCCAGGGCGGTCACGTCGAGGCTCTGGCCGCCTGCGGAGACCGTGGCGGTCGCCGTGTAGGGCGCGTTGGCCGGGTTGCGGGAATAGTTGAACGAGACGGTGTAGAGGCGGCCCAGCACCGTCGCGAAGCTCTGCGCGATCGTGCCGGCGCTCCAGCCGTTGATGTCGAGCGAATACTGGCCGCCGCCGGCCGGTCCCCAGGCGCTGGAGGTGTCGGTCAGGTCGACGCTGCCGGCCTCCACGGTCCAGCCGGGCAGCAGCGCCGGGCCGCCCGCGTAGTAGGTGAGGCCGCCCCAGCCTTCCGGCGTGGCCGTCCCGATGTCGTCGAAGCCGCCGTTGGTCAGCAGTTCGACGGTCGCCGCGGAGGCGGTGGTCGCCAGGGCCGAGACGGCGACGGCGGCGGCAAAGGCGATGGGCTTCAGCACGGCAGGAATTCCCTCAGGCGAAGCGTCCCATTCCGGGACGCGAGCGGGTGCAGTTACGGCTGCGCTTGCAGGGCGTATGCCAACCGCTCGTGCGGCGGCGGGACGCAGGCGTGTTCCCCAGGGATCGTCATGGCCCGGCTTGTCCGGGCCACCCATTGGGCTGTGAGCTGGTGGCGATGCTGCGGACGAACAGCTCACTCACAGCCCACTGGGTCCCCCGGACAAGCCGGGGGATGACGAGGGATGGATGGACGTGAAAAAGGCGGCCCCGTCGCCGGAGCCGCCCTTCTCTATTTCAACCGATGACCGCGGCGCCTAGGCGTCCGCCTTCTCCTCGGCCTTGGCCGACAGGTCCTCGCCGGTCTCCTGGTCGACGACCTTCATGGAGAGGCGGGTCTTGCCGCGGTCGTCGAAGCCCAGGAGCTTCACCTTGACCGACTGGCCTTCGGTCAGCACGTCCGAGACCTTCTCGACGCGGCGGTCGGCGATCTGGCTCACGTGGACCAGGCCGTCCTTGGCGCCGAAGAAGTTCACGAAGGCGCCGAAGTCGACGATCTTGACCACCTTGCCGGTGTAGATCGTGCCGATCTCCGGCTCGCTGGCGATCGACTTGATCCAGTCGCGGGCCGCGTCGATCTTCGCCTGGTCGGCGGCCGCGATCTTGATCGTGCCGTCCTCGCCGATGTCGACCTTGGCGCCGGTTTCGGCGGTGATCTCGCGGATCACCTTGCCGCCCGAGCCGATCACTTCGCGGATCTTGTCGACCGCGATCTTGATGGTCTCGATCTTCGGCGCGAACTCGCCGAGGTGATCGCGGGGCGCTTCCAGCCCCTTGTTCATCTCGCCCAGGATATGCTCACGGCCGCCCTTCGCCTGCTCGAGGGCCTTCTTCATGATCTCCTCGGTGATCCCGGCGATCTTGATGTCCATCTGCAGCGACGTGATCCCGTCGTGCGTGCCGGCCACCTTGAAGTCCATGTCGCCGAGGTGGTCCTCGTCGCCCAGGATATCCGACAGGACCGCGAAGCCGTCCTTCTCCAGGATCAGGCCCATGGCGATGCCGGAGACCGGCTTCTTCAGGGGCACGCCGGCGTCCATCAGGGCCAGCGAGGAGCCGCAGACCGAGGCCATCGAGGACGAGCCGTTCGACTCGAAGATCTCGGAGACCAGGCGGATCGTGTAGGGGAACTCGTCGTAGGCCGGCAGCATCGGGCGGACAGCCCGCCACGCCAGCTTGCCGTGACCGACTTCGCGGCGGCCCGGCGCGCCCATGCGGCCCGTTTCCCCCACCGAGAAGGGGGGGAAATTGTAGTGCAGCATGAACTTCTCATAGTACTTGCCCTCGAGGGCGTCGATGAGCTGTTCGTCGTCGCCGGTGCCGAGCGTGGCCACCACCAGCGCCTGGGTCTCGCCGCGGGTGAACAGCGCCGAGCCGTGGGCCCGGGGCAGCACGCCCACTTCGGCGACGATCTGGCGGACCTCGTCGACCTTGCGGCCGTCGATGCGGACGCCGGTGTCGAGGATGTTGCGACGCACGACGTCGGCTTCCAGGTCCTTGAAGATCGAGCCCAGCTTGTCGGGCGCGAGGCCGGCCGGGTTCTCGTCCGACTTGCCGAACTTCGCGACGGCCTTCTCCTTGGCCGCGCCGACGGCGGCGTGGCGCTCCATCTTGGCGACGATCTTGTAGGCCGCGGCCAGGTCCTTGCCGATGGCCTTCTTCACCTCGGCCTTGATGGCGTCGGTGTCGTCGGCGACGAACTCGAAGGGCTCCTTCGCCGAGTGCTCGGCCAGTTCGATGATCGCGTCGATCACCGCCTGCATGCCCTTGTGGGCGAACGTCACGCCGCCCAGGACTTCGGCTTCCGAAAGCTCCTGGATCTCGGACTCCACCATCATCACGGCGTCCTGCGTGCCCGCGACGACGAGGTCCATCCTGGACTCCTTCATCTCGTCGAGGGTCGGGTTCAGGACGTACTCGCCGTCGATGAAGCCGACGCGCGCGGCGCCGATCGGGCCCATGAAGGGCGCGCCCGAGATCACCAGGGCGGCCGAGGCGGCGACCATGGCGACGATGTCGGGATCGTTCTCGAGGTCATGCGCCAGCACGGTGGTGACGACCTGCACCTCGTTCTTGAAGCCCTTCACGAACAGCGGGCGGATCGGGCGGTCGATCAGGCGGCTGGTGAGGGTTTCCTTCTGCGACGGGGCGCCCTCGCGGCGGGGGAAGCTGCCGGGGATCTTGCCCGCGGCGTAGAACTTCTCCTGGTAGTTCACGGTGAGCGGGAAGAAGTCCTGACCGGGCTTCGCGCTCTTGGCGTAGACGGCGGTCGCCAGGACCATGGTCTCGCCGTAGGTGGCGAGGACCGCGCCGTCGGCCTGACGGGCCATGCGGCCGGTTTCGAGCGTCAGCGTCTTGCCGCCCCACTCGATCGTCTTGCGTTTGATATCGAACATTTTGCTTCTTTCTGGTCCCGCGGGCGTATTCCCGGCGGGCGCGGACAGGGGATCGTCTCTACGAATCCTCTCCAATGGCACAGGCTATGAGGACCCCTCGGGCCCTCGGCGTGTCGGGACGGAACTCGCCCCCTTTGCCGCATCCATCCCCCGGCCTGTGACGGAGGAGCGGCCTCAAACTGAAACGGACCCGGTCCCCCGGCGGGAAACCGAGTCCGTCGGAAACCTCAGCGGCGCAGGCCGAGCTTCTCGATGAGCGCCTGATAGCGAGCCACGTCGGACTTCTTCAGGTGGTCGAGGAGCGAACGGCGGGCGGAGACCAGCTTCAGCAGGCCCCGGCGCGAGTGGTTGTCCTTCTTGTGCGTCTTGAAGTGCTCGGTGAGGTTCGCGATCCGTTCGGACATGATCGCCACCTGGACTTCGGCGCTGCCCGTGTCCGCGTCGCCGCGGGCATGGGTCTTGATGACTTCGGCTTTACGTTCGGCCGTGATCGACATCGGGTTCTCCTGCTCGGCTAGAGATTGAAGACGCGCGAGGGCTCGAGCCGTCCCGCACGCATCTCGCAGAGCGCCACCATCGATCCCCCCGCCATCGCTGAAACGGTGCGCGAGCCCGGCTTGAGCCTGGCCTTCACAGCGTCCACCTGTCGGGGAACGAGAACGATCGATCGTCCCTGCTTCAATCGGAAGGCGTCTTCGTCGGTCACGGCGAGCACCGGGATGTCGTCCAGTGCCGTCTCGACCGGAAGCAGGGCCTCCGATTGGCGGGCCTCATAGCCCAAATCCTCAAGCAATTCCAGTGCGACCGCCGATTGCTCGGTGAACGCCCCCACGCGCGTGCGGCGAAGCGCGCTCACATGCCCGCAGGCCCCCAGCGCCGCGGCGATGTCGCGGACCAGGGCGCGGACGTAGGTCCCCTTGCCGCAGTCCATCTCCAGCGTGACGTGGTCGGCGTCTTCGGCGTCGGCCACGCGGACGTCCATGATCCGCACCGTGCGGGCCGCGAGTTCCACCGTCTCGCCGGCGCGGGCGAGGTCGTAGGCCCGCTCGCCGTCCACCTTGATGGCCGAATAGGCCGGCGGGACCTGCTCGATCTCGCCGATGAAGCGCGGCAGCACGGCCTGCACCTGGGCGATGGTCGGACGCACATCGGACTCCGCCAGGGTCGCGCCCTCGCGGTCGTAGGTGGCGGTCGTTCGGCCCCACGCGATGGTGAACCGATACGACTTGTCGGCGTCGACCATGAACGGGACCGTCTTGGTCGCCTCGCCCAGCGCGATCGGCAGGACGCCGGTGGCCAGCGGGTCCAGCGTGCCGGCGTGGCCCGCCTTCTGGGCGTCGAACAGGCGGCGGATGCGGCTGACGGCGTGGGTCGAGGTCAGGTCGTAGGGCTTGTCGAGGTTGATCCAGCCCGAGATCGCCTGGCCCTTCTTGCGGCGGGCCACGGCTAGTCCTCGTCCTTCCAGGAATCCGATGGTGGCTGCGGCGTCAGGTCCTGGCGCACGAGGTCCTGGCGTACACGCGGATCATCGAACAGCTTCGCCATCCGCGCCGCCTCGTCGAAGCTCTCGTCGTGGCGGAAATGCAGGTCGGGCGTGAAACGCATGTCGATCATCCGCCCGAGATGCCCGCGGACGAACTTCGCGTGCCTGTTCAGCGCCTTGACCACCTCGTCCGCATGCTCGCCGCCCAGCGGCTCCACGAAGACGGTGGCGTGGCGCAGGTCCGGGTTCACCCGCACCTCGGTGACGGTCACCGAGACGCCGCTGAGCACCGGATCGTTGATCTCCTCCTCGCGGAAGATGTCGACCAGCGCGTGGCGGACCAGTTCGCCTGCACGGAGTTGCCGCTGCGACGGACCGGTGGGCGCGCGCCTAGTGGCGCTCGGACGTTTCATGGGAGCTCTGCCTTCGTAACCCTGGCCCGCGGATCGGACGCGGCGCGCAGGAAAGCGGCGGCTTCTAGGGCATTACCCTACCAGTGTCATCCCCCACCGCTGTCATCCCGTTTTGGGCGCAGGCGAAGACCGGGATGACAGCGGGTGGGAGCTATTCCCCTCAAGGGGAAACCCGCGCCCCGGCTGGCGTGAGCGCGGGCGGCGGCGGGCCGCCGGTCGCCCAGTCCAGCAGCTCCACCGGATGGACCACCGGCATGTCGAGCACGGGCGAGAGCTGGGCCATGCAGCCGATGTTGCCCGCCGCCAGCACCGTCGCCCCGGTGGACCTGATGTTGGCCGCCTTGCGGTCGCGCAGTTGCGTCGCGAACGCGCTCTGCAGGATGTTGTAGACGCCCGCCGAGCCGCAGCAGAGGTGGCCCTCGGGGACCTGCCGCACCTCGTAGCCCGCCTCGGCCAGCAGGCGCGGCGGCGCGGCCTTGATCTGCTGGCCGTGCTGCAGCGAGCAGGCCGCATGGTAGGCGACGCTGGGCCGGCGCGCCGTCACCACCTCGGGCAGGCCCACCTCGGCGATGAACTCCAGCACGTCCCTGGCCTTGGCGGCGGTCGCCTCGCCGGGCTGGCCCAGCAGCCGGCCGTAGGCCTTCAGCGCCGTGCCGCAGCCGGCCGCGGTCGTCACGATGGCGTCGATCTTCCCGGCCTTCGCCCACGCCGACAGGTTGGCCCGCGCCATGCCCTGGGCCTCCCCGGCGCGCCCCAGGTGCTCGGAGATCGCGCCGCAGCAGCCCTCGCCCTCGGCCAGGACCACCTCGTAGCCGGCCCGCGTGATCAGCCGGATCGCCGCGGCGCGGATCTGCGGCGCCATCGCCGGCTCGACGCAGCCCTGCAACAGGACCACGCGCCCCTTCGCCCGCCCGCGCGCCGCCCGCGACACCTGCGGCGTCGCCGCGGGCGGAGGCACGAGCCGCAGCAGCGCCGCGAGCTGCGGCGCCTTCAGCCGCTCGAACAGCGGCCCCAGCGGCCGCGCCAGCCGCCCCGCGAACAGCGCGAGCCGCAACCGCCGCGGACGGGTGAGGATCGCCGGGATCAGCGCCCGCAACGTGCGCTCGAACCAGGGCCGCCGATGGTGGGCCTCGATGTACGCGCGGGCGTGGTCGATCAACTGCGCATAGTCGACGCCGGACGGGCAGGTCGTCGTGCAGGCGAGGCACGACAGGCACCGGTCGATGTGGGTCACGGTCGAGGGCGCGGGCGGGCCGCCGCCCTCCAGCATCTCGCGGATCAGCTCGATCCGCCCGCGCGGGCTGTCGCGCTCGTCGCCCGTGAGGACGTAGGTCGGGCAGGTCGCGGTGCAGAAGCCGCAGTGGACGCACTTGCGGATCGCGCCGGCCGAGGCGGCGGTCTTCGGGTCGGCGAGCTGCTCGGGCGTGAAGGCGGTCCTCATGCGCCGCCCTCCATCCGGCCCGGGTTCAGCACGCCCAGGGGATCGAACGCCGCCTTCACGCGGGCCTGCAACTCGCCCAGCGCACCTTCCCGCGGCCCGAACGCCTCGCCGCCGCGCAGCCTGAGCGCATGGCCGCCCAGCCCGCGCACGACGCCGCGCACCTTGGCCGCCGGCTCCTCGCTCAGCAGCCAGGCCTGGCCGCCCCCCCAGTCGTAGAGCGCATCGCCGGGGAGCGCGTGCGGCCCCTTCCAGCCCGAGGCCGGCGGCAGCGAGAGCCGCCAGAGCGGCCGCGGGTCGCCCGCGAACGCCTCGACCTCGCGGACCTGGGCCCAGAAGTCGCGGCTGTGCTCGGCGCCGAGTTCGTCGATCCGGCCGAAGCCCTTCAACGCCGCGTACAGCGCCTCGGCCCGCGCCGCGACCGAGGCCTCGAAGCCCTCGAGCCGGAGCGCCGTCACCGGCATCTCGGCCTTCAGCGGCCGCGCCCTGGCCGCGAACGACGGCAGGTGCGCGGCGCCCGAAACCTCGTACGGCCCGTTCAGCGCCGCGGTCATCGCCTCGCTGGCCCGCACGTCCGGCAGGCCGAACAGCAGCAGCGTCGTCTCGGTGCGCGGCGCCGGCAGCACCTTGATCGTCGCCTGCGTCAGCACCGCGAGCGTGCCCCACGAGCCGGCCACCAGCTTCATCAGGTCGTAGCCGGTGACGTTCTTCACCACCCGCCCGCCGGCCTTGAACGCCTCCCCGCGGCCCGACACCGCCTCGAAGCCCAGGAAGTGGTCGCGCGCCGCCCCGGCCCGGATGCGCCGCGGCCCCGACAGGTTCGCGCCCAGCACCCCGCCCAGCGTCGGCTCGCCACGCGCGCCCAGCAGCCGCGTCCACGCCGGGGGCTCGAACGCCAGCATCTGGCCCTTGCCCGCGACCAGCCGCTCCAGGTCGGCGAGTCGCACGCCCGGCTGCGCGGTCAGCGTCAGCTCGTCCGGCGCGTAGTCGACGATGCGGTCGAGGCGCGCCGTCGAGAGCAGCGCGTCGACCCGGTCCATGCCGCCGATCGACCGCTTGGTGCCCGCGCCGATGACGGCCACGCTGCGCGCCGCCGCGCCGGCTTCCGCGACGATCTCCTGCACCTCTTCGGGCGAGGTCGGCTTCAGGGTCTTGAGCGCCTCGTCCAGCATCAGAACCGCGGCAGCTCCGGGAAGGCGACCTTGCCGCGGTGGACGTGCATGCGGCCCAGTTCGGCGCAGCGGTGCAGTGTCGGGAACACCTTGCCGGGATTGAGCAGCAGGCCGGGATCGAAGGCGCACTTCACCCGCTGCTGGCAGGCGAGGTCGGTGGGATCGAACATCTCGCCCATCAGGTCCCGCTTCTCGACGCCGACGCCGTGCTCGCCGGTCAGCACCCCGCCCACCGCCACGCACAGCTTCAGGATGTCCGCCCCGAACGCCTCCGCCCGCTCCAGCTCGCCCGGCTTGTCGGCGTCGTAGAGGATCAGGGGGTGCAGGTTGCCGTCGCCGGCGTGGAAGACGTTGGCCACGCCCAGGCCGTATTCGGCGGCCAGTTCGTGGATGCGGGTGAGCACCTGCGGCAGCCGTCCCCGGGGGATGGTCCCGTCCATGCAATAGTAGTCGGGCGCGATCCGGCCCACCGCCGGGAACGCGGCCTTGCGGCCCGCCCAGAACGACAGCCGCTCGGCCTCGCTCTGCGAGACCTTCACGAAGTCCGCGCCCCGGTCGGCGGCCAGGGCGCGGACGTGGCCGGTCAGCTCGGCGCACTCGGCCTCCGGTCCATCCAGCTCGCAGATCAGCAGCGCCGCGGCGTCCACCGGATAGCCCGCGCCCACGAACGCCTCGGCCGCCCGGATCGCCGGGTTGTCCATCATCTCCAGCCCGGCCGGGATCACGCCGGCGGCGATGATGTCGCCCACGCAGGCGCCCGCCGCCTCCACCGACGGGAAGCCCAGCAGCAGCGCCTTGGCGGCCTGCGGCTTGGGCAGGATGCGGACCGTCACCTCGGTGACCACGCCCAGCAGGCCCTCGGACCCCGTCACCAGCCCCAGCAGGTCGTAGCCGTCGGCGTCCATCGCCTTGCCGCCGAGGCGCACCACCTCGCCGCTCATCAGCACCAGTTCGCAGCCCAGCAGGTTGTTGGTGGTCAGCCCGTACTTCAGGCAATGCACCCCGCCCGAGTTCTCGGCGACGTTGCCGCCGATGGTGCAGGCGATCTGACTGGACGGATCGGGCGCGTAGTAGAAGCCCTGCGCCTCCACGGCCGCGGTGATCCCGAGGTTGGTCACGCCCGGCTGCACGACCGCGCAGCGGTTGGCGTAGTCCACCTCCAGCACCCGGTTGAACTTCGACAGCCCGAGGACCACGCCGTCGGCCAGCGGCAGCGCCCCGCCCGACAGCGACGTGCCCGCGCCGCGCGGCACCACCTTCACCCCGTTGGCCTGGCACCAGCGCAGCACCTCGGAGACCTGCGCCGTCGTCTCGGGCAGCACCACCGCGATCGGCTGCTGGCGATAGGCCGAAAGCCCGTCGCTCTCGAACGGGACCAGCGCCGGCGGCTCCGACACCACGCCCTCGCCCGACACGATGCGCCTGAGCGCCCGCACGATCTCGCCCTTGCGGGCGATCGTCGCATCGTCGGGCGCGGGCATCCTCATGGCGGCGACGGTAACACCGAGTCGGCCCCGCGCCTCCGCAACTTGTGGAGCGACCGCCCGGCCCGCCCGGACTCGCCTGAGAGGCGACAGGGATTGCGCCCCCGCGGCGTTCCCCCATGATGGCCGTCGCTGGACGGTAGACACGGACCCTCCCGGCGCTGTGCGAAGCCATTTTCGGGGTCCGTTCCAATGAAGCTGCCTGTTCCTGCCGTCCTCGCGACGGCGCTTTTCCTGTCGTCCGCCGCAAGCGCCCAGGCGGCGGTGGTCGACTTCACCACCATGGTCCTGAACGGGGATGGGGCCTCGGCCACCTCGTCCGTCCTGACCCTTACGCCAGGGGCGAACCTGGCGGACCCCGACGATGCCGGGTCGAACATCGGCTATGAGTCGAGCGCCTACCTCGACACGCCGTTCCTGACGACTGACGGCTTCACCACCAGCTTCACCCTCACCCTGACCAATACGGGCTTCGACCCGCTGGCCGACGGCATCACCTTCATCCTGCAGAACGATCCCAACGGCCTGAACGCGGTCGGCGGCGGCGGCGGCGGCGTGGGCGCCGACGGCCTCGCCTTCAACATCGGCGTCGCCCTGCGGAGCTGGGACAACAACCAGGCCCGGATCTTCACCAACGGCAACATCTATGCGAACGCGGGCTCGCGCGGGAATTTCAACCTGGGCGATCAGGATGACGTCGTGGACGTCACCATCTCCTATCTCGCGGGCGTCTTCAGCTTCACGGCCTACAACTACGCGACCGACGTCCTGATCAGCGGCAGCCGCAATTTCAACCTCGCGAGCCTGGGCCCCAGCGTCTACGTCGGCTTCACGGGTGCGACCGGCCTGTCCCACTCGCTGCAGGAAGTGTCCAACTGGGACTTCGCGATCCTGTCCGGCGCGGGCGTCGGCGGCGTGCCCGAACCGGCGACCTGGGCCATGATGATCCTGGGCTTCGGCGCGCTCGGCGTGGCGGCGCGTCGGCGGCGCGCCCTGGCGGCCGCCTGACCCTCAGCGCCCTGCGAAGGCGGGCGTCCGCTTCTCGTTGAAGCTGGCGACGCCTTCGCGGCGGTCCTCGGTGGTGAACAGGTTGTTGTAGACGGTCAGCTCCAGGTCCATGGCGCGCTTCAGGTCCAGGTCCTGGCCGCCATGCACCACGCGCTTCAGGCCCCGCACCGACAGCGGCGCCCGGCTGGCGATCTGGCGCGCGACCGCGAGCACGGTCTCCGTCAGGGCGTCGGCCGGAACCACCGCGCTGACCAGGCCCCATTCCAGCGCCTTCTCGGCCGGGAACGGCGCGGCCGTCGTCATGATCTCCAGCGCCCGCCGCGCACCCACCGCCCGGGTCAGGAGCTGCGTGCCGCCCAGGCCCGGCATGATGCCCAGGCCCGCTTCCGGCAGGCCGAACCGCGCCCCCTCGGCGGCGTAGGTGAAGTCGCAGGCGAGGCTCATCTCGCACCCGCCGCCCATGGCCGCGCCCTGCACGGCGGCGATGATCGGGACCGGGCAGGCGAGCTGGGCGCGGATCATGGCCTCGAACAGCCGGTGCTGCTCGGCCCAGGCCTCGTCGGTCATGCCGTTGCGTTCCTTGAGGTCGGCGCCGGCCTGGAAGTGCCTGCCCTCGCCCGCCAGGATCACGACCCGCAGGTCGGCGTCGCTGCGCAGCCTGCTCCAGACGTCCAGCAACTCGCGCCCCATCGCCGTCGAGAGCGCATTGGCCACCTCGGGCCGCGCGAAGGTGATGACGGTGATCCCGGCCTGAGCTTCCGTCACCTTGATCGTCTCGTAGGCCATCGCCTTCACTCCCTGCGCGCCGCAGGCGCCGTCATTTTGAACCACGAAGATCACCAAGGACACCAAGGCTAGGCGCCGCTGCTCTTCGTGATCTTGGTGTCCTTGGTGGTGAAATCGAAAAGGCGCTGACGCGCCAGCTCAGAAGCTCTTGGGTTGGCCCAGCACGTGGGTGGCCACGTGGCTGAGGATCAGGTTCGTGGAGATGGGCGCCACCTGGTAGAGCCGCGTCTCGCGGAACTTGCGCTCGATGTCGTACTCCTCGGCGAAGCCGAAGCCGCCGTGCGTCTGCAGGCACATGTCGGCCGCGTACCAGCTCGCCTCGGAGGCGGTGAGCTTGGCCATGTTGGCCTCGGTCCCGCAGGGCTGGCCGGCCTCGAAGAGCTCGGCGGCCCGGTCGACCATCAGGCTGGCGCTGGTCATCTGCACATAGGCGCGGGCGATCGGGAACTGCACGCCCTGGTTCTCGCCGATCGGACGGCCGAACACGACGCGGTCCCTGGCGTACCGGCTGGCCCGGTCGATGAAGAACTTCGCGTCGCCGATGCACTCGGACGCAATCAGAATCCGCTCGGCGTTCATGCCGTCCAGGATGTACCTGAAGCCCTTGCCCTCCTCGCCGACCAGGTTTTCGGCCGGGACCTCCAGGTCCTCGAACAGGAGCTCGGTCGTGGCGTGGTTCAGCATGGTGCGGACCGGCGTGATGGTCAGGCCGTTCCCCCGCGCCGCCCGCATGTCGACCAGCAGCACGCTCATGCCGGCCGACGTCCTGGCCTCGTCGCGCGGCGAGGTGCGGCAGAGCAGCACCATCAGGTCGGAGTGCTCGGCCCGGCTGATCCACAGCTTCCGGCCATTCACGACGTACTTGTCGCCCACCTTCTTCGCGAATGTCGTGATGCGGGTGGTATCGGTGCCGGCGTCCGGCTCGGTCACGCCGAAGGCCTGCAGGCGCAGTTCGCCGGTGGCGATCTTCGGGAGGTAGGCCGCCTTCTGCGCCGGCGTCCCGTGCCGCAGCACGGTGCCCATGGTGTACATCTGGGCATGGCAGGCGCCGCCGTTGCACCCCGACCGGTGGATCTCCTCCAGCACCGCGGTCGCCGCCGCCAGCCCCAGGCCCGAGCCGCCGTATTCCTCCGGGATCAGCACCGACAGGAACCCGGCCTCGGTCAGCGCAGCCACGAACGCGGTCGGATAGGCCCGCTCACGATCCAGCTCGCGCCAATAGCTGCCAGGAAAGCGCGCGCACAGCCTGCGCACCGCCTCACGGATCTCAGGAAACGTCTCGCTCATCACGACGCCTCTCTGCCACGCCGACCCTGCGTGAGCCTAGACCAGTCCACATGTTCATACATTGTTCCCGCGCCGAGAACTCGGAAAGCTCGCTGAAATGGACCACGAACCACACGAACCACACGAACGATTGCTGCACCGCGAGGAGGTCTTCGCCGTGCAGGGTGCGATCTTTGAGGTGAACCGCGTGCTCGGCGTCGGCTTTCTCGAGGCCGCGTATCAAGAGAGCCTGGGCATCGAGTTCGGCAGGCGTGAAATCCCGTTCGTCGCTCAGCCTAAGCTGGGACTTAGCTACAAAGGGACGGCGCTGCGCGCCGTCTACATTCCTGACTTCATTTGCTTCGGCTGCGTGCTCGTTGAACTGAAGGCGGCAAGTGCGATCGCGCCCGAGCATCGCGCGCAGGTGATCAACTACTTGAAAGCTGCCGATCTCCGGGTCGGTCTGCTCGTGAACTTCGGTGGTTCATACAAAGCGCAGATCGAGCGCCTTGTGCGCTGACGTTCGTGTGGTTCGTGTGGTTCGTGGTTGAATCAAACGGCTCCGGCAGTTCGCACAGCCCTAACCTCGTGACACGCGGTGGTGGTCGCGCAACGATAAGAAAAACACGAGGGAGGCGGGCGATGGCTGGGTTGAGCTACGTCCATGGGGCCAGCACGAGCCCGCTGATCGGCAAGACGGTCGGCCAGGCGTTCGACGATGCCTGCGCCCGGTATCCGGACACGCTGGCGCTGATCTCGCGCCACCAGGGCGTCCGCTGGACCTATGCGCAGCTCAGGGAGCAGGTGGACGCCTTCGCCGCCGGGCTGATCGCGCTGGGGCTGGAGCGCGGCGACCGGCTCGGCGTCTGGGCGCCGAACTGCGCAGAATGGGCCATCACCCAGTTCGCCACCGCCAAGGCCGGCCTGATCCTGGTGAACATCAATCCGGCCTATCGGCTCAGCGAGGCCGAGTACGCGATCAACAAGGTGGGCTGCAAAGCGCTCGTCATCGCCGTGCGCCACAAGACCAGCGAGTACCTGGCCATGGTCCGGCAGCTCCGCGAGGCCGGCAAACTTCCGACGGTCGAAGCCGTGATCACCATCGGCGACGACCCGCACCGCGGCTGCCAGAGCTTCCCGCACATCGCCGGCACCGCCAAGCGCGCCGACCGCGCGGCGCTGGCCGAAATCGGGCCGGTGCTCCAGTTCGACGACCCGATCAACATCCAGTTCACCAGCGGCACCACCGGCTTCCCGAAGGGCGCGACGCTCAGCCACCACAACATCCTGAACAACGGCCACTTCGTCGCCGAGGCGATGCGCCTGAAGGCCGGCGACCGGCTCTGCATCCCGGTGCCGCTCTACCACTGCTTCGGCATGGTGATGGGCAACCTGGGCTGCATCACCCACGGCGCGACGATGGTCTACCCGGCCGAGGCGTTCGACCCGCTGGCGGTGCTGCAGGCCGTCTCGGAGGAACGCTGCCAGGCGCTCTACGGCGTGCCCACCATGTTCATCGCCACCCTGGCCCACCCGGATTTCGCGGCCTTCGACCTCTCGTCGCTGCGCACCGGCTGCATGGCGGGCTCGCCCTGCCCGATCGAGGTGATGCGCCAGGTGATCGACCGCATGCACATGCCCGAGGTGACCATCGCCTACGGCATGACCGAGACCTCGCCGGTCAGCTTCCAGTCGTCGTGCGACGACAGCCTGGAGCGCCGCGTCTCCACCGTCGGCCGCATCCAGCCGCACCTGGAGGTGAAGATCGTCGACGCCGAGGGCCGCATCACGCCGCGCGGGACGCCGGGCGAACTCTGCACCCGCGGCTATTCGGTGATGCTGGGTTACTGGGACGACGCCGAGCGGACCGCTGAGGCCATCGACGCCGCGGGCTGGATGCACACGGGCGACATCGGCGTCATCGACGACGAGGGCTACGGCAACATCACCGGGCGCATCAAGGACATGGTCATCCGCGGCGGCGAGAACATCTATCCGCGCGAGATCGAGGAGTTCCTCTACCGCCACCCGGCGATCCAGGACGTGCAGGTGATCGGCGTGCCGGACCCCCGCTTCGGGGAGGAGCTCTGCGCGTGGGTGGTGATCAAGCCCGGCGAGACGCTGGAGGCCGAGGCGGTGCGGGACTTCTGCCGCGGCCAGATCGCCCACTACAAGATTCCACGCCACATCAGGTTCGTGGAGGGTTTCCCCACCACCGTCACCGGCAAGGTGCAGAAGTTCGCCATGCGCGAGACGATGATCGCGGAACTTGACCTCGTGCTCGAAAAGACGGCGTAGCCTCAGCGCATGAGGAAACTGGCTTCGGCGGTCGATCCGGCATCGGCGGCCTTCGCAGCGAATGCCGTGGTGAACCGGGCGCTGGCCGACGAACTGCGGGACCGTTCGGCGACCGCGGCGCTCGGCGGCTCGGCGCAGGGCCGCGAGCGGCACGTCAGCCGCGGCAAGCTGCTGCCCCGCGACCGGGTGATGCGCCTGCTCGATCCCGGCGCGCCGTTCCTGGAGGTCGGCGCCCTGGCGGCCAACGGCATGTACGGCGACGAGGCGCCCGGCGCGGGCGTGATCACCGGCATCGGCCGGGTGTCGGGCCGCGAGGTGATGATCGTGGCCAACGACGCCACGGTGAAGGGCGGGGCCTACTTCCCGATCACCGTGAAGAAGCACCTGCGGGCCCAGGAGATCGCGCTCCAGAACCGCCTGCCCTGCGTCTACCTGGTGGACAGTGGCGGCGCGAACCTGCCGCACCAGGCCGAGGTCTTCCCCGACCGCGAGCACTTCGGCCGCATCTTCTTCAACCAGGCGCGGATGAGCGGCGAGGGCATCGCCCAGGTCGCCTGCGTCATGGGCTCGTGTACGGCCGGCGGCGCCTACGTCCCGGCGATGAGCGACGAGACGGTGATCGTGCGGAACCAGGGCACGATCTTCTTAGGGGGCCCGCCGCTGGTGAAGGCCGCCACCGGCGAGATCATCAGCGCCGAGGAGCTGGGCGGCGCCGAGACGCACGGGCGCCGCTCGGGCGTGGTCGACCACGTGGCCGAGAACGACGAGCACGCGCTCGCCATCGTGCGCCGCATCGTCGCCAACCTGAACACCACCAAGGCCCACGAACTGTCGCTCGAGGAACCCGAGCCGCCGGCCTACGACCCCGCCGAGCTCTACGGCGTGGTCCCCCAGGACGTGCGCGCCCCCTACGACGTGCGCGAGGTGATCGCCCGCGTCGTCGACGGCAGCCGCTTCGACGAGTTCAAGGCGCTCTACGGCACGACGCTGGTCTGCGGCTTCGCCCGCATCTGGGGCTATCCGGTCGCGATCCTGGCCAACAACGGGGTGCTGTTCTCGGAGAGCGCGCTGAAGGGCGCCCACTTCATCGAACTGGCAGCCAAGCGGAAGATCCCGCTCGTCTTCCTGCAGAACATCTCGGGCTTCATGGTCGGCGGGAAGTACGAGGCCGGCGGCATCGCCAAGGACGGCGCCAAGCTGGTCACCGCCGTCGCCAGCGCCGAGGTGCCGAAGTTCACCGTCCTGATCGGCGGCTCGTTCGGGGCCGGCAACTACGGCATGTGCGGCCGCGCCTATTCCCCGCGCTTCCTCTGGACCTGGCCCAACAGCCGCATCAGCGTGATGGGCGGCGAGCAGGCCGCCTCGGTGCTCGCCACCGTCCACCGCGACGCCGACAAGTGGAGCAAGGACGAGGAGGAGGCCTTCAAGGCGCCGGTCCGCCAGCGCTACGAGGACGAGGGCAACCCCTACTTCGCCACCGCGCGGCTGTGGGACGACGGCGTCATCGACCCCGCCCAGACCCGCGACGTGCTGGGCCTCTCCATCTCCGCTTCGCTGAACGCCCCCATCCCCGAGACGCGCTTCGGCGTGTTCCGGATGTGAGGCGCGACATGGCCAGCTCACTGCGCGCCGCAGGCGCCATTCGATTCAACCACGAACCATACGAACCACACGGACGAAGCCTGCCAGCGGAACGGCCACGCCAGGGATCTCATGTTCGTGTGGTTCGTGTGGTTCGTGGTTCATTCAATGCGGCGCTGACGCGCCGCGGAGTCGCCTGATGTTCCGCTCGGTGCTGGTCGCCAATCGCGGCGAGATCGCACGCCGGGTGTTCGCCACGGCGCGGCGGCTGGGCATCGAGACCGTCGCCGTCTTCTCCGAGGCCGACCGCGACGCCGCCCACGTGCGCGACGCCGACAAGGCCGTGCTGATCGGGCCCGCGGCTGCGCGCGAGAGCTACCTCGTGGGCGAGCGCGTCATCGCCGCCGCCAGGGCCGCCGGGGCCGAGGCGATCCACCCGGGCTATGGTTTCCTGTCGGAGAACGCCGAGTTCGCCGAGGAGGTCATCAAAGCCGGCCTGATCTGGATCGGCCCGCCGCCCAGCGCCATCCGCGCCATGGGCCTGAAGGACGCCGCCAAGGCCCTGATGCAGAAGGCCGGCGTGCCGGTGACGCCCGGCTACCTGGGCGAGGACCAGTCGGCCGCGCGGCTGAAGACGGAGGCCGAAGCCATCGGCTTCCCGGTGCTGATCAAGGCCGTGGCCGGCGGCGGCGGCAAGGGCATGCGGCTGGTCGAGAGCGCCGACGCCTTCGACGCCGCGCTCGCCTCCTGCCAGCGCGAGGCCAAGGCCAGCTTCGGCGACGACCGCGTGCTGCTGGAGACCTACGTCACCCGCCCGCGCCACATCGAGGTGCAGGTGTTCGGCGACCGCCACGGCAACGTGGTCCACCTCTACGAGCGCGACTGCTCGCTGCAGCGCCGCCACCAGAAGGTGATCGAGGAAGCCCCTGCCCCCGGCATGAGCGCCGCCGCCCGCAAGGCCGTCACCGAGGCCGCCGTCAAGGCCGCCAGGGCCGTGGGCTACGTGGGCGCCGGCACCGTCGAGTTCATCGCCGACGCGTCGGCCGGCCTGAAGGGTGAGCGCATCTGGTTCATGGAGATGAACACCCGCCTGCAGGTGGAGCATCCGGTCACCGAGATGGTCACCGGCCTCGACCTCGTGGAGTGGCAGTTCCGCGTGGCGGCGGGCGAGCCGCTGCCGCTCAGGCAATCCGAGATCACCCTCAACGGCCACGCCGTCGAGGCCCGCCTCTACGCCGAGAACCCGGCCACCGGCTTCCTGCCCTCCATCGGCAAGCTGGAGAGCTTCAGCCTGCCTGCCAACGTCCGCGCCGACTCGGGCGTCGACGAGGGCGACGCCATCACACCCTTCTACGACCCGATGATCGCCAAGCTGATCGCGCACGCGCCGACCCGCGACCAGGCGATCGCCGACCTCGCCGAGGCCTGCGCCGACGTCGAGGTCTGGCCGGTGAAGACCAACGCCGCCTTCCTCGTCCGCTGCCTGGAGACGCCGGACTTCATCGCCGGGGCCGTCGACACCGGCCTGATCGGCCGCGGCCTCGAAGAGCTCACCGCCCCGGCCGAGCCCTCCGCCGAGGCCCTGGCCACCGCCGGCTGGGCGTTCCGCGAGCGCGTCGAGGGCCGCGAGCGCGAGACCACGCCGTGGGTCGACCTCAAGGGCTTCCGCCTCAACGCCCCGCCGGTCGCGACCACGCGGCTGTTCCACGGCGCCCGGGCCGTCGAGGCCGACATGCCGCCCGAGCCCTCGCGCTTCATCCACGTCGAGAGCGATGAGGCGGTCGTGGTGTTCGAGGGCGGCGACGCCTTCGTCTTCCGCGACCATCCGCCGGTCGCCGACAGCGACGCCGCCGGCGGCGACGGCGCCATCCGCGCGCCCATGCCCGGCAAGGTCACCCAGCTCTCGGTCAAGGCCGGCGATGCGGTGACCAAGGGCCAGCCGCTGCTCGTCCTCGAAGCCATGAAGATGGAGCACGCGCTCACCGCCCCCTTCGACGGGACCGTCGAGGAACTCGCCGCCGAGCTCGGCGCCCAGGTCGCCGAAGGGACCGTGCTCGCCCGATTGGCGGCCGACTGAGCGGAGCGTAAGCTCCCCCCATGTCCGAGACCCTCGCACGCGAACCGCTAGCCCCAAGTTCGCTTGAGGGGGCGCTGACGAAGGCGCTCGGCCCCAACGCCGTCTTCACCGGCGACGCCGCGCTGGAGCGGGCGCAAGGGGCGTGGATGCGCCTGGGCTCGCCCGTCGCGGTGGTCTACCCGAAGACGACCGAAGAGGTCTCCGCGGTCCTGAAGATCGCCCACCGCCTGGGCGCAGCCGTCGTCCCCTGGGGCGGCAAGACGGGCCTCGCGGGCGGGGCCACCGCCGACGGCGCCGTCGCGCTCAGCCTGGAGCGGATGAACGCCATCGAGGAGATCGACACAGGTTCGGCCACCATGACCGTGCAGGCCGGCGTCATCCTGCAGGTGGCCTGCGAGGCCGCGGAGGCCGAGGGCCTGCTGCTGCCGCTGGACCTCGGCGCCCGCGGCTCGGCCACCATCGGCGGCAACATCTCCACCAACGCCGGCGGCAACCGCGTGGTCCGCTACGGCATGATGCGCGACATGGTGCTGGGCCTGGAAGCCGTGCTGGCGGACGGCACGGTCGTCACGTCGATGAACCGGCTGATGAAGAACAACACCGGCTACGACCTGAAGCAGCTCTTCATCGGCTCGGAAGGCACCCTCGGCGTCGTCACCCGCGCGGTCCTGCGCCTGCGCAGCGCCCCCATCAGCCAGAACACCGCCTACGTCGCCACCGAGGACTTCGACGCGATCCCGCGGCTGCTGCGCGCCCTGGAGAGCGGCCTGGGCGGCGGGCTGTCGGCCTTCGAGGTCATGTGGCCGGCCTTCTACGACCTCGTCACCACCGAACCCGCCAAGGGGACCCCGCCGCTGGCCCGCGGCTATCCCTACTACGTGCTGGTCGAGAGCCTGGGCGGCGACGAGGCGGCCGACGCCGAGCGGTTCGAGCGCGTGCTGGGCCAGGCGCTGGAGGACGGGCTGATCGCCGACGCCGTCATCGCCAAGAGCCAGGCCGAGCGGGCCAGGATGTGGGCGCTGCGCGACGACGTGGGACAGGTGAACCGCAACGGCCCGGCCGTGACGTTCGACGTCAGCCTGCGCATCGCCGACATGCCGGCCTATGTCGCCGAGATCGACGGGAAGCTGCGCGCCCGCTGGCCCGGTGTCGACAACTACGTCTTCGGCCACCTCGGCGACGGCAACCTGCACGTCCTGGTCTGGACCGGCGAGAAGGGACCCGAGAACAAGGCCGCCGTGGAGGAGATCGTCTACGGCCCGCTCGCGGCCCTCGGCGGTTCGGTCAGCGCCGAGCACGGCATCGGCCTGCACAAGAAGGCCTATCTCAGGATGTCGCGGAACGACGGCGAGATCGCCCTGATGAAGGCGCTGAAGACCGCCCTCGATCCCAGGGGCGTCCTGAATCCCGGCAAGATCCTGGACTGACTCCCCTCAGAATGCGCTCTCGCCGGTGATCGCGCGGCCCAGGATCAGGGCGTGGACGTCGTGGGCGCCTTCGTAGGTGTTGACCGTCTCCATGTTCATGGCGTGGCGCATCACGTGGTACTCGCCCGAGATGCCGTTGCCGCCGTGCATGTCGCGGGCCTCGCGGGCGATCGCCAGCGCCTTGCCGCAGTTGTTGCGCTTCAGCATCGAGATGGCTTCGGGGACCCACGCGCCCTCGTCGATCAGCCGGCCCAGGGCCAGCGCGCCCTCGAAGCCCAGCGCGATCTCCGTCGACATGTCGGCCAGCTTCTTCTGCACGAGCTGGCGCGAGGCCAGCGTGCGGCCGAAGAGGGTGCGGCTCGACGTGTAGTCCCGCGCCGCGTGCATGCAGAACTCCGCGGCGCCCATGGCGCCCCAGGCGATCCCGTAGCGCGCCTTGTTCAGGCACGAGAACGGCCCGCGAAGCCCCTCGACGCCCGGCAGCATCATGTCGTCCGGCACGAACACGTCCGAGAGCGAGATCTCGCCCGTCACCGACGAGCGCAGGCTGAGCTTGCCCTCGATCTTCGGCGTCTCCAGCCCCTTCGACCCGCGCTCGACCAGGAAGCCCCGGATCTTGCCGTCCAGCTTGGCCCAGACGAGGCAGACGTCGCTGATCGGCGAATTGGTGATCCACATCTTCGCGCCGTTCAGCACGTAGCCGCCGTCGACCTTCTTCGCGTTCGTCCGCATCGAGGCGGGGTCCGAGCCGCCGTCGGGCTCGGTGAGGCCGAAGCAGCCGACGATCCTGCCGGCCGCCATGCCGGGCAGGAACCTGCGCCGCTGCTCCTCCGAGCCGAACGCATAGATCGGGTACATCACCAGCGACGACTGCACGCTCATCGCCGAGCGGTAGCCGGAGTCGATCGCCTCGATCTCGCGGGCGATCAGGCCGTAGGCCACATGGTTCACGCCGGCGCAGCCGTATTCCTCGGGCAGCGTTGGGCCGAGGAAGCCCAGCTCGCCCATCTCGGTCATGATCTCGCGGTCGAACCGCTCCTCGGCGAAGGCCGAGACCACGCGCGGCAGCAGCTTGTCGCGGGCGTACTGGCGCGCGGTCTCCCAGACCATCCGCTCCTCGTCGGAGAGGCGCGAGGACAGGTCGAGGGGATCGTCCCAACGGTAGGTCTTTTGGGGCGCGCCGGAATCGAGAGGCATGAACGGTCTCCTTCTGCGCGCCGCGATACCGGGTTTTCAGGTCCCCGTGTAGACGCCTTTGCGCTTCTCGAGGAATGAGGCGCGGGATTCCGCGGAATCGTTGACCGCCTTGCGGGCCAGGCTGAGGCCGAGGGTCTCGTAGCGGAGCGCGGACTGCAGGTCGGCGCCCTGGTTCTCCTGCAGCACGCGCTTGGACATGCGCAGCGCCAGCGGCGGCCACTGGGCCATCTCCTCGCCATAGGCCACGGCGGCGTCCACCAGCTCGGCCGCCGGCACGATGCGGTTGAGGAGGCCGAGGCGCAGCGCCTCCTCGGCGCCGACGGCGCGGCTGGTGAAGATCATGTCGGCCGCCGCCGCATAGCCGATCACCCGCGGCAGGAAGTACGACAGGCCGCTGTCGGGCGACAGGTTCCGCTCGATGAAGACGCTCTTGAAGCGCGCGTTCTCGGACCCGATCCGCACGTCGCAGGCCATGGCGGTGGAGAGCCCCGCGCCGGCCGCCACGCCATTGATCGCGCCGATCACCGGCTTGTCGAACGTCTCCCACATGGTGGCCCAGCGGCCGACCCAGCCCATCTCGTCGATGCGCTCGTTCTGGTCGGCGGGCGGCGGGGGGCCGCCGGCCTGCATGATCGCCGCGCCCGTGAGGTCGGCCCCCGCGCAGAAGCCGCGGCCGGCGCCCGTCAGCACCACGACCCGCACCGCATCGTCCGCCCGCGCCGCCTCCAGCGCCTCCGGCATCTCGGCCATCACCTTGCGCCCGATGGCGTTCAGCCGGTCCGGGATGTTGAGGGTGATGATCGCGACGGCGCCGCGGATCTCGTAGGTCAGGGTCTCGAACGTTGGGGCCTGCGCGCCGTCCGTCATCTCGTCCTCCCGGTCTGGTCGCGCAGACACTCGCCCCGAAAGGCCGGCGCGGGAAGATGCGTTGCGGCTATGGGATCAGAACCGGGCGGCCTACAGCTCGGCCCACATCCGCAGAAGGTTCTGGTAGGTCCCGGTCAGCGACACGATGGCGGGCGCGCCCAGGCCGACCTCCTGCGCGAGGTTCTGGATCGCCACGTCCATGTCGAACAGCAGCGTGCGCTGCGCGTCGTCGCGTATCAGGCTCTGGATCCAGAAGAAGCTGGCCACGCGCTCGCCGCGGGTCACCGGCATGACCCGGTGCAGGCTGGCCGCGGGATAGAGGATCAGGTCGCCGGCCGGCAGCTTCACCTCGTGCGCGCCGTAGGTGTCCTCCACCACGAGCTCGCCGCCGTCGTAGGCGTCGGGCCCGGAGAGGAACAGCGTCGCCGACAGGTCGGTGCGGATGCGGACGTTCTGGTGGCGCTGGAAGCGCAGCGCGTTGTCCACGTGGTCGCCGAAGGTCTCGCCGCCCCCGTAGCGGTTGAACAGCGGCGGATAGACCGTGTGCGGCAGCGCCGCGGCCATGAAGAGCGCGCTCTTCGTCACGGCCTCGCGCACCCGGGCGCCGGCGTCGCGGGCGGCGTCCGAGCCCTCGGGGAGCTGGCGGTTCCGCTTGGCCAGGCGCGACTGCTTGCCGGACGTGGCGTTGCCGTCCTCCCAGGGGGCGGCCTCGATCAGGGCGCGGAGGCTCGCGACCTCAGCCGCGCTCAGCACACCGGGGACATGCAGCATCATGAGCGGAACCTAGACCGAAAAGCCCCCCGCCTGCGAGCAGGCGGGGGGCGGCGACCGGTCCTGAAGTGCATTCAGGGATTCAGAACCGGTAGTTCGCGGTGAGCGTGGCGTTGCGGGTGTCGCCCGGCGTGGCCCAGCCGTTGTTGCGGATGCGGATGTAGTACTCCTTGTCGAGCACGTTGTTCACGTTCAGCCGCACCTCGAGGGTGTCCGTCGGGTACCAGGCCACCGTGATGCGGTGGACGAAGTAGTCGTCCGACTTCACCAGGGGGATGGTCGTGCGCGCCGGCGGGTTCGAGTTGGTGATCTGGCCGTGCTGGGTGAGGTAGGCCTCGCCCTGGTAGGTGACGCCGTAGCCGAACTGCAGCTTCCACTCCGGCACGTCGTAGGTGGTGAACAGGCTGAAGGCGTGGTTCGGCACCTGCAGCAGGTCGTCGCCCTTCGTGAAGTCGCGGCCCAGGTTGGCGGCGAAGTCGTCGACGCCCTGGATCACCTTCGAATTCAGGTAGGTGTAGTTGGCGAACACCGACCATTGCTCGGTCACCTTGCCGGTGACGCCGAGCGCCACGCCGTCGACCCGCGCCGTGCCGTCGAGCTGCTGGACCGGGATGGTCGGATCGTTGGACGCCACGCGATAGTTCGACCGCTTGTTGCGGAACAGGGCGCCGGTGAGCGAGAGCCGCCCGTCGATGTCCCACTTCGCGCCCACTTCGAAGTTCTCGGCCTTCTCGGGATCAACCGTGCAGTTCGTGGCCGCGTTGCAGGCCCCGGAGCCGTTCACGGTCGCCTGGGACGGCGTCTCGGAGTTGCCGTACGCAATGTAGAGGCTGGCGTTGGGGATCGGCTTGTAGACCAGGCCGATGCGGTAGGTCAGCAGGTTGTCGTCCGAGCGGTTTTCGATACCGGGAGTGACCACGCCCAGCGTCGGGCCCACGACGGTCGAGTAGGCGTCGGTCGAGTTGACGCCCTCGTTGTGCTCCCAGCGGAGGCCGCCGTTGATCGAGAACTGCTCGTTCAACTGGATGTTGTCGAACAGGTAGACGGCCTGGTTCTTGCGGTTGCCGTTCTGGATGCTGCCCCGGATGTAGTTGATCGGGCCGGTATAGATGTTGTTGGGGTTGGCGATGTTGATCGGCGCCAGCGCCACGGTCGAGCCGTTGGGGTTGCGGAACAGGTTGCCGGTGTCGAGGCGGAAATCCTCCTCGGTGAACGAGAAGCCGGCGACCAGCGTGTGCTGCATGCCCGCGAACTCGCCGTCCCAGGTGAAGTCGGTCTGGTTGTAGAGCAGCGTGTTCTTCGAGTTGCGCAGGTTCCCGCGCGGACCCGACGGGGCGTAGAAGCCCGGCGCCGGATCGGTAGCGAGACACGCCGTGTAGCCGGTGATGTTCGTCGCCGTCGTCGTCTGGCTGAAGCCGACCGCCTTCTGGCCGTTGGCCAGGCAGTAGACGCCCTGCGGCGGGTCCACGACGGTCAACTGCGTCACGCGCTGGTAGCGGCTGAGGTTGCGGACCTTGAGGCCGTTGCCGAAGTCGTGGTCGATGATGCCCGTGAACACGTCGACCTGCTGGCGCTGCTTGTCGATGTTCGAGTAGCCGAAGTAGTCGCTCGGATCGACGCCGGGGACCGCGCCGCCGTTGTAGTACGGGACGCCGTACTGCGGCGTGTTGCGGTCTTCCTGGTGCAGGTAAAGGGCGGTGAACTGGGTCGGGCCGTTCAGGCCGATGGTGATGGCCGGCGCGATGCCGAAGCGCTTGAACTTCTCGACGTCTCGGCCCGGCGCGTCGTTGCGGTGGGCCATGACGTTCAGGCGAACCGCGATGCTGTCGTTGATCGCATGGTTCGCGTCGATCGTGCCGCGGTAGTAGTTGTCGGTCCCGACGCCGGCGGAAACGGTCGTGGAATTGCGACGCGTCGGCCGCTTGGAGACGATGTTGATCGTCCCGCCGACCGAACCCGAGCCCTGCTGGACCGAGTTGGCGCCGTTGGTGACCTCGATCTGCTCGAGGTTGAACGGGTCCGAGCGGCTGTACTGGGCGCTGTCGCGCACGTTGTCGACGGTGATGTCGTTGTTGGCCGAGTAGCCGCGCAGGTTGATCGAGTCGCCGAAGCCGCCGCCGCCTTCGCCGGCGCCGAACGTGATGCCGGGCACGGTCGAGAGGATGTCGCGCAGCGAGAGCAGGTTCTGCGCCGCGATCGTGCCGCGCGAGATGACCGTCACGGTCTGCGGGTTGTTCAGCGGGTCCGCGGTGACCTTGGGGTTGTTCTGCTTGAGGATCTGCCCCTGGACCTCGACGCTGGTCACGGTCCCGGCCTGGTCCTGGTCGGCGGTGGCCATCGCCGCGTCGGCGGCGGCGTCGCCGCCGTCCGCGGCGCAGGCGGCTCCGCCCAGGGAGAGGCCGGCCAGGCCGGCGGCCGCGAACGTCAGCGCGCGGGTCTTGCGGGCGACGACGCCCTTTGAACTCTTCACCATATCCCCCGGTGTCCCTCGGACTATTGCGACTAAGAATGCGAGGCGTTCTTAGTTTAGGCGCAATCTCGCGGCAATGAGAATCATTCGCAATAAACGAAAAAGCGGCGCCTTGGCCGTTCGCCGGCCACGGACGGCCTCTCAGGGGGTGAAGAGGACCACGACGGCGACCAGGCCCGCGAGGCTCACGGCCGTCAGGATGAGGCTGGTGCGCAGGCGGAAGCGCAGGCTGAAGAACAGCACGTAGCCGATCACCGAAAGCGCGATCACGACGATCGCGGAGATATCGATCACGGCCTTCCAGGCCGCGCCCGCGTTCTTGCCGCGGTGCAGGTCGTTCAGCGTGGTCAGCAGGTTCGAGGCCTTGGTGGTCACCTCGACCTCGCCGGACGTGAGGTCGCCCAGGATGTCGGTCGCCCCCTTCACGCCCTCGAGGCGCAACTGCGCCTCGCCGTCGATGATCTCGCCGCTCTGGAACTCACCCAGCACCGGCGTCTTCTTCGCCACCGCCGCCGCCAGCGCGCGGGGCGGCTCCTTCGCCGCGTTCACCGCGGCGATCTCGGCCGGCGTGAACTGCAGCCTGGCCTCGTGCTCGGGCTGATCCTTCAGGTCCGCGGTCCACTCCGGGTGGTTCAGCAGGAGCCCGGTGACCGAGAAGAAGATCAGCGCCAGGAAGGCGAAGGCCGACAGGTAGCCGTGCCAGGCGCGGGACTGGCGGTAGAGTTCGCCCTTCCAGCTCCCGCCCTTCGCCGTCTTCCGCGCCGCCTTCGGCTTCGCGTCGGCCTTCACTTGCCCTTCCCGTAGCGCACCTGCGCCGCGCCCAGCTCGTCTTTCGCCGCAGCGGAGCCCGTCACCGGCGCGGCGCCCAGGTTCACCTCGATGGTCTGGTAGGCGTGGCCGCCGTGCTCGCGGGCGGCCTCGATGTGGATCAGGTAGCGGCCCTGCGCGGCGCGCTTGCCGCTCTCGTCGGTCCCGTCCCAGGCCACGGTGTAGCGGCCCGGCGGGCGGGTGGGCTTGCCCATGGCCTCGACCGCGCCCGCCTGCTTGCGCCCGTAGCGCCGCCACCAGACGTAGTTGTCTTCCTGCCAGTCCTGCCGCGTGCCCTGGATGAGCAGCGTCTTGATCGGGTTCTTCTCGGTGTCGGTCACCCAGACGATCACGTAGGGCTTCTTGTAGTTCGGCGCGTCCAGCTTCGGGATCGTGTAGGTCACCTCCGCCTGGAAGCCGGCGGGGATCGCCGCGCCGGCCTGGCACGCCGCCACGAAGCCCTCGCTCGCCCACTGGCCGCCCGCGGCGTCCACGACCATCGCCTCGACGCCGTCCAGCGCGGCGACCAGCACCTTGCCCTCGTCGGCGGGCATCACGGCGAGCGCCGTGGCGAGCGCGTCGGCGGTCATCGCGTCGGGCGCCAGCACGGCGGCCTGGCGGCGCGGGGCGGGCGCGCCGGTGTGGGGGTCGAGCAGGCGCGACTGCGCCAGGCCGTCGAGACTGCGGTCGCGGGGGCCGGGGCCGCTGACCGCCAGGGCGGCGTTGCGGACGGCGATGCGGGCCAGCGGCGGCGCGTTGTCGGCCGCCTGGGCGGGATCGGCGACGCCGACGCGCCAGTCGCGATCGCCCCAGCAGGCGATGTCGCCGCCCACGTCCACGAGGATGGCGGTGGCGCAGGGCGCCGACCGGCGCGCGGCGGCCAGCGCGCGGTCGATGACGAAGCCCTTCGCCGCGGCGTCGATGGCGAAGGTCACGCCGGCCGGCCGCTCGACCCGCAGGCTCGCGCGGTCCAGTCGGACATCCGCCCGCCCGGCGACGGCGGCCGCCGCGCAGGCCGCGTCGGCGTCACCGGCGTCCAGGGCCGCCTCCGCACCGCCCAGGCGCCCCGAGAACCAGCCATCCGTCTTCGCGCGCCAGCGCTCGCAGGCGGCGAGCACCGAGAAGAGGTCGTTCGAGACCGTCATCGACGCCGCGCGGTTCAGCGCCGCCAGTTCGCTGTCGTCGCGCCAGCCCGAGAGGACACGGTCCAGCCGGCCGATCTCCGAGACGGCGGCGGCGAAGGCGAAGTCCGCATCGGCCTTGCGCGGCGCTTCGACCGCCATGTCGAAGGATGTCCCCAGCACGTGGTCCAGGTGGTAGGACCACGTCGTCGGCGCCTCGGTCGGCGAGAGGGCGGCGGCGACGGCGGCGGACGCGAAGAGCAGGGACATACGGACTCCAGACGCATTCTCGGACGTTGGCGCCCTTGTATGTGCGAATGGTTCGCATTAGCAAGGCGGCAGAGCTTGTGGAGACTGGAAATGCGCCGGATCGCTGGAGTTGCGTTGTTCGTAGGCGGTCTCGCCCTGGCCCAGGGGGCCTTCGCGCACACACCCTACCTCAAGCCGACGACCTTTGCACCCAAGCATCCGTTCGTCTCGGTCGAGGCGGCGCTGACGGAAGGCGCCTTCTTCGTCCCCGACATGCCGATCCGCGGCGAAGCGCCGTTCTGGGTGACCGGCAACGACGGCCAGCCGGTCAAGGCCGCGAATGTGGTGATGCTCAAGGAGTTCGCGGTCGTGGAGGTCGACCTTCCCGCCGACGGCACGTACCGCATCTCCACCGGCGAGCGCGCCGGGCGCAGCGCCAAGTGGGTCAAGATCGACGGCGCCTGGAAGATGGTCCGGCCTGCGGGCGGTCCGGGTCGCGGCGGCGGCGCTCCTCCCGCCGGCGCTCCCCCCGCGGGCGGTCCTCCGGCCGGCGCGGCGGGTGGCGGCCCGCCCCCTGGCGCCGGCGGCGGCCAGAGCCGCTTCGTGGAAGAGAGCGCGATCCCGGCAGGCGCCGAGACGATGACCGCGGTCGGCTACAACCGCTCCGAGACCTACGTCACCAAGGGCGCGCCGACGAACGGTGCGCTGAAGCCCACGGGCCAGGGCCTCGAAGTCGAGGCGATCAGCCATCCCAACGAGGCCTTCGCCGGCGAGGCGTTCAAGATCCGCGTCCTGAACGACGGCAAGCCGCTCCCCACCTTCGCCTTCACGCTCTCGCGGGCCGGCGACGTCTACGTCGACCAGCGTTTCGCGCAGACAGTCCGCACCGACGCGGCCGGCGCGGCCAGCCTCAAGCTGCCGACCCCCGGCGTCTACGTGCTGCAGGCGAGCTACCCTGTGCGCGAGGAGGGCGCGGCGCCCGCGCCCGTCGCGAAGTCGAGCAGCTACACGCTGACCTTCGAGGTCACGCGCTAGGCCTGCCCGTGCCGGACGGCGCGCCGCCGCGCGCGCCGCCTGAGCCACATGACGACCCCGGTGATCCCGAGCACCGCCGGCGCGATCCCGGCGACGAAGATGATCGCCTGCCAGGCGGGGCCCATCCCGTTCCCGTCGTGGATCTGGCGCATCAGCGGCGAGATCCCGTCCTTCGGCGGTTCCGCGCCCTGGCCGTCCCCGCCGCCAGGACCGCGCTCGCGAACGGCCTTCGCCGCGCCCGTCGCATCGACCACCTGCACGGTCCGGGGCCGCTCGGCGCCCGGGACCTTCAGTTGCACGCGCCAGGCCGGCTCGTCGCCACGGGTCGGCGTGTTGACCTCGGTGACCACTGCGCCGGTCGCCTCGGCCCGGGCCGCGGCGACCGCCTGGCCCACCGTCAGGCTGGGCGCGGGGATCGGGGGCGCGAAGCGGCCGGGGCCGGCCGCGCGCGGCGGCGGCGGCGGCAGGCCGAAAAGCGCGCGGCTCGTCTGCGGGAACGAGATGTAGACGCCGGTCAGGCTCAGCACCGCCAGCGGCGCGCACACCCAGAACCCGATCAGGTGATGCAGGTTGAAGAGCGTTGAGGCGCCGCGGCGCCAGCGCAGGCCCTGGCGGACCCCGCCGCGCCGCGGCCACCAGAGCCACAGCCCCGTCGCGCACGAGACGAACATCGCCCAGCCCAGCCAGCCCACGACCTGGCGGCCCAGCGCCGGCCCCGGCCCGCTGGAGGGCGGCAGCATCAGCGAGCCGTGGATGCGGTGCATGACCATCGTCGGCTGCTTCGCGATCTCGGCCTTGCCGAGCAGCGCCCCGGTCGGCGGGTCGATCCAGGCGTTCATCGTGCGCGGGCGGCCGCCCGGGCCCGGCGCGCCCTCGATCCGCCCCACCGCCACGACCGGGTCACCGGCGTTCTGCGGCAGGCGCACCTGGGTCAGCCGCGCCTCGTCGCCGAACGCCACCTGCGCGGCGTCCGCATAAGCCTGCACCGGCAGTGAAGCCGTTGGCCCGCTCGTTGCGTATCTCCCGGCATAGAGAGCGCGGTCGATCGGATCGTGCCAGACGAGGATCGCTCCCGTGACGCTCAGCGGAATGAGCACGACCACCAGGCCCGCACCGATCCAGAGGTGTACGTCGAGCCACAGCCGACGGAGCCTGGACAACAGCGTCATGGGCGGAGGACTCTCCAAGCGCGGCCCTGGCTCCCCGACGGACCGGGCCGCCTCCTCTGCTAGTTCGGGCGATTTGACCGGACAAGGGCGAGCGGGGCTGCAACCCCCGTGGGGCGCTTTCGTTGAGATGGGGGAGAACGCCGCCCCGAGGCCCCGAGAGTCCGCGATGACCCTGCTGAAGCCCTATATGCTGCTGGCCTGCGTGGCCTTCATGACCGGCTTCATCGGCTACTGGGTCATCGGCCATGCCCTGGTCGCCGCGGAACCGCCCGCCGGCCCGGTCTACGAAGCGCCGGTGTCGGCGGTCGCGCCGGTCGACGACTTCGGACCCGGCAAGCACATCTAGTCAGCCGCCCTTCGCGACGAACCAGCCGTTGCGGAACTTGTCGGCGGCCTTGCCGTAGAGCACCGGCCCGCCCTCGGGCGTGCGCACCGTCCCGCCGGCCGCCTCCAGCACCGCGTGGCCCGCGGCGATGTCCCATTCCATGGTCGGTCCGTGGCGTGGATAGAGGTCGGCCGCGCCCTCGGCGATCCGTACGAACTTGATGGACGAATCCATCGGCTCGGGCAGGTCGAAGCCGTACTGGTCCATCAGCTTGCGGCGGGTCTCGTCCTTCATGGTGTGGCTGACCAGGGCCACCGCCTTGCCCTTCGGCCACGACCGGACCCGCACGCGCGCGGCCGGCCCGCCGTTCGTGCGCTTCATCGCCACGCCGCCCTGCGTGAACCAGGTCTCGCCCGTGGGCGGCGCGTTGACGGCGCCGGCGACGGGCCGCCCGTCGACGATCAGCGCGATGTTCACCGTGAAGTTCGGGTCGCCGCGCACGAACGCCTTGGTGCCGTCCACCGGGTCGACCAGGAAGAAACGCGGGCCGATCGACTGCGGCGTCCCGAACTCGCTGGCGTCCTCCTCCGAGATCACCGGCACGTCCGGGAAATGGCGCGCCAGATGTTCCAGGATCAGCGCCTCGCCGCGCCGGTCGGCCTCGGTCACCGGGCTCTCGTCGGCCTTGGCGTGTACGGTCAGGCCGGTCTTCCAGAGGGGCAGGATCAGCGCCGCCGCGGCTTCGCAAATCCCGGCCAGCACCTCGCCCACGTCGTTCTCGTCGCTCAACTCGTCCCTCGGTCCAGTTCCTGCGGGTCGTCGCCGGCGAAGCCGAGCGTGACCACGCCCGCGTCGATCGTCTGCTTGCCCGCGTGCTCGAAGTTCACGGTCACCTTGCGGCCCGCCACCGACTGGACCTGGCCCAGCCCCCAGTCGGGCCGGGTGGGGTGACGCACCAGGACGCCCGGCTCCAGGAAGGGGTCCGAAAACCTGTCCATCCCGGGTTCCTTAGAGAGGCGGAGGCGTTTCCCCAACCGCCAAATCGCGTAAAGGTCGGCCCCCATGATCGAGACCGCCGAAAACGTCCGCACCGCCGAGGTGGCCGCCTATCTGGCCGCCAGGATGTGCCACGACTTCATCAGCCCCGCGAGCGCCATCGCCTCGGGCCTGGACCTGCTGGAAGACCCCTCGGCGCAGGACATGCGCGAGGAGGCGATGGGTCTCATCGTCTCGTCGTCGAAGAAGCTGGCCGACCTGCTCTCGTTCTCCCGCGTGGCGTTCGGGGCCAGCGCCTCGGCCGAGACCTTCGACGTGCGCGAGCTGGAGAAGCTGGCCGCCGGCGTCTTCGACCACATGCGCGCCGAGCTGGCCTGGGCGGTGGACGTCCCGGCGGTGAACAAGCCCGCGGCGCGCACGCTGCTGAACCTCGCGCAGATGGCCGGCGCGGCGCTGCCGACCGGCGGCGTGGCGAAGGTGCAGGCGGTGCAGGAGGGCGCGTCCATCGCCATCGCCATCGAAGCCACCGGGCCGCGCGCGCGGCTGCGCCCCGAGGTGCTGGCCGGCCTGCAGGGCCAGCCGCCGGGCGAGGGCCTGCACGGCCACTGGGTCCAGGCCTACTACACCCACCTCTTCGTGGGCGACGCGGGCGGCCGCGTCTTCGCCGACGTGCAGGAGGAGCGGGTCGTCTTCGCCGCCACCCTGCCGGCCTAGATTCCGGGATAGCGCTTCAGCACGGCCTTCGGCGCCGAGAGCCGCCAGGCCTCGCGGAACAGCGCCGCGAGCTCGTCCGCCTCGATCCGCGCCAGCCGCACCAGGACGGCCGGATAGCCGCGGTAGTGATCGTCGTCGAAGAACCGCTCAGGCGCGGCCGCGATCAGCATCTCCTTGCGCGCCAGGTCGCAGCGCACGGCCAGCACGTCGATCCGCGGCAACCGCTTGCCCTTCGGCGTCTCGCGCACGAGGTACGTCCAGGCGAAGCCCTTGCCGCCCACGGTGAACCCGAGGTGCGTCTCGCTGCACGCGTCCGCCGCCTCGGGCAGGGCGGCCGCCAGGGCGCGGATCTCGGGAACGCCGACCATGGCCGCACGATAGCGCCGCCGTTGACCGCGGGCGAGCCGCGGGCCTGAGCTCGGCTTTCGTTCGGGTCGAGGGGGCGTGCGCGTGGGAACCATCCTGAAGCTGGCGGCCGGCCTGGCCACCATCCTGCTGGGCGCCGCCCTGCTGAACGCGCCGGGCGGAAGCGACACGGGACGCCAGGAAACTGCGGCGTTCATCGTCCGCGTCAGCCCCGCGTTAACCACCGGGGCGCGAGATAGGGCTTCGAGTTTCGGAGCCGCTTCCGTGAAGACCTGTCTCGTCGTCGACGACAGCCGCGTGATCCGCAAGGTGTCGCGCCGCATCCTCGAAGACCTCGGCTTCGAGGTCGCCGAGGCGTCGGACGGCGTGGAGGCCATGGCCTGGTGCAGCGCCGTGATGCCCGACGCGATCCTGCTGGACTGGATCATGCCCGGCATGGACGGGATGGAATTCCTGAAGCGCCTGCGCGCCGAGCCCGGAGGCGATCGGCCCAAGGTCGTGTTCTGTTCGGGCGAGACCGACATCGGCCGCATCCGCGAGGCGCTGGACGCCGGCGCCGACGAATACATCATGAAGCCCTTCGACGGCGCCATCGTCGCCGGGAAGCTGGCGTGGCTGGGCGTGGCCGCATGATCGCCGCCGTCGACCGCGCCTTCGTCGCCGCCCTGTGCCTCGCCCGCGCCGGCCTCAAGGTCGACGCCGAGAAGGCCTACCTGATCGAGAGCCGGCTGGCCCCCGTCGCCCGCCGTGAAGGCTTCAGCTCGCCCGAGGAGTTCATCGGCCGCCTGCGCGACGGCGGCGGCGACGACCGGCTCAACTGGGCGATCGTCGAGGCCATCGCGCTGCCCGAGAGCGAATTCCTCCGCGACCACGCGGTGTTCGAGGCCCTGGTCCACGACGTGATCCCGACCCTGGTGCGCCAGCGGGCGGGCGCGCCGGTCCGGGTGTGGAGCACCGCCTGCGGGACGGGCCAGGAGATCTACTCGCTGGCCATGATGATCGCCGACACGCCGACCCTGGCGGGCAAGGTCGAACTGTTCGCCTCCGACCTCTCGGAGCGGAGCCTGGAGAAGGCGCAGTCGGGCGTCTATTCGCAATTCGAGGTGCAGCGCGGCCTGCCGGCGCGCACCCTGGTGCGCCACTTCGAGAAGGACGGCGAGTCCTTCGTGCTGTCGCCGCGCATCCGCCAGATGATCCGCTGGCGCCGCGTGAACCTGGTGGACGACCTCGGCCGTTTCGGCCAGTTCGACCTCCTGCTCTGCCGCAACGTGCTGACCCAGATGGCGCCCGAGGCCCAGGCCCGCGTGATCGGCCAGTTGAAGCAGGCGCTCGCGCCGGGCGGCCGGCTGGCGCTGGGGCTCAAGGAGGAAGCGGGCGGCGAACTCACGCCGCTCGCGGGCGGCTTCGGCCTGTTCGCGCTGCCGCAGGACGCGGTCCGCACCGCGGCCTGAGCACGAAGAAGCCCCGCGGCCAGCGGCTGCGGGGCTCTCGCGCCGTAAGGGTCGCGACGTCTACTTCTTGGCGTCTTCGGCCGTGTTCGTGACGGCTTCACCGGCGGACTTCACGTCCTTGCCCGCGCCCGAGACGGTGTTGCAGGCGGCCGTGGCCATGCTCGCGGCCACGATGGCCAGCAGGATCAGATTGCGCATTTGTGGAATCTCCCGGCGGGATTTGAACTTGCCCCGCGGCAACGCTTCATGCCGCCGCCTGGTTCCCCCCGTTGCGCCCCTGCGCGGGCGGCGCCCTGTCTGCGGCGGGCGTCGGGAAGACCAGCCGCGCGGTGACGCCGCCGGACGGGTTGCGGACCAGCTCGGCGCGGCCGCGCAGTTGCCGCGCGAAGGCGGTCATCAGGGTGCGGCCCACCCCGGACGACACCAGGGCGTCGGCCGACGGCTCGCCGTCGTCGGAGATGGTCAGCTCGGCCTCGTCGCCGCGGACCGTGAACTCCAGCTTCAGCACCCCGCCTCGCGAGGCGAAGGCATGCTTCTGGGCGTTGGTGACCGCCTCGACCGCGAAGAGCGCCAGCGGCGCCAGGCGGTCGGGGTCGATGACCAGCGGGTCGACCTTCAGCTCGGTGCGGACGGCCAGGCCGTGGGCGAGCTCGCCGTTGACCAGTTGGGCGGTGAGCTCCTCCAGGAACGGCCGCAGGTCCACCCGCTTCAGGTCGGGTCCCTGGTAGAGGGCGCGGTAGATCAGGGCGAGCGCCGTGATCCGCTGGCGGGTGTCGCTCATCGCCGAGCGCGCGGCGGGGTCGGTCAGGGCCCGCTGCTGCATGTTGAGCAGGCTGGAGATGATCTGGAGGTTGTTCTTCACCCGGTGATGGATCTCGCGCATCAGCGCATCCTTCTGGGCGAGGCTGTCGCGCAGGGAGGCGTCGCGGGCGACGATGGCGTCGGCCATGTCCTCCAGCGTCTCGGCGAGCTCGCGGATCTCGGGCGGCATCTGCTCGGCCTGCACCGGGCGAACCGAGAGGCGGCCGCGCGCGTAGAGCGCCGCGATCCGTTGCAGGTACTCGATCCAGCGCACCACCACCCGGTCGGCCGCGGCCGAGACGAACAGCAGCGCCAGCAGGAAGCTGAGCAGCGGGAAGGCGATCCCGGAGAGCGGGTTCAGCCGCGACCAGGAGAGGATCCCCGGCGACTGCGCCGAGAGCACCACATAGACCTGATCGCCGACCACGGGCGCGGCCGAATAGACCCGCCGCCGGCTCTTGCCGTCGTCGCCGTACCACACCAGGGCGCCGGCGGCCTCGACCTTGGCCCGCCAGTCGGCCGGCAGGCGCGGGAACGCGCCGGGATCGGTGGTCGTGATGTAGCGGCCGCCCTTGTCCACCAGCCCGACCTCGGCGCCCCTCGGCAGGGAAGGGTCGCTCGCGCGCGGCTGCAGGCTCGAGAGCGAGATCACCGCGGCGAACGCCCCGTCGAAGGCGCCGTCGGGCGCGGTCGCCCGGGCGGCGGTCAGCACCGCCGGCTCCCGCGCATAGGTCGAGCCCGCGTCGCGCGTGACGGCGTAGCTGCGCCCGCCCTGCAACTGGCGGAACCAGTCGCGGCCAGAGCGCGCGGGATCGGCCGGCACGCCGCCGGCCGCGCAGACCACGCGCCCGTCACGGTCGAAGCGGATCAGGTTCAGATAGCCCGGGATGCGCGCGGTCACCTGCGCCAGCCGCTCCTGGCACTGGAAGCCGACCGCGCCGGGCGCCAGCGTCTGCAGGAGGACGTCGGCGCTCTCCATCTTGGCGCGCGCGGTCGCGGCGCTCCGCTCGGCCGCGAACCCGAGGTTCTGCCTGAGCGCCCGGCCCTCCCGCTGGAAGCCGATGGCCGACTGCAGCGCGCCCAGGATCAGGACAGGCAGGAGCGCGGCCGCAAGCGCGGCGATCAGGCGGACCCTGATCGTGCTGAGCGAACTCCACCCGGCCATGCGACGTCCTTACCGGACGCTGCTTAACCGCTCCGCGTCGGCCAGGATAGAACGCATGGCGTCACTGGCCTGTCCCCCGTCGCGATCGTAGGCGCCCGCTTCGAGGATGGCGTGGAGCGCCCGGCGCGCGCGGCTGACCCGGCTCTTCACCGTCCCCACCGCGCAGTTGCAGATCTCGGCCGCCTCTTCGTAGGCGAAGCCGCCGGCCCCCACGAGGATCAGCGCTTCGCGCTGTTCCGCCGGAAGCATGGCCAGGCCCTGGCGCAGTTCGTCCAGCGCCACGGGCGCCTCGGGATCGTCGACGGCCACCAGGGTCCGCTCGGCCGCTTCCTGGTCGAGCTGGCTCTGGCGCCACGAGCGGCGCTTCTCGGAGTAGAACTGGTTGCGCAGGATCATGAAGGTCCAGGCCTTCATGTTGGTGCCCATCTGGAAGCTGGCGCGGGCGTCCCAGGCCTTCATCATGGCGTCCTGGGCCAGGTCGTCGGCCGCGGTGGGATCGCCGCACAGGGTCCGGGCGAAGGCGCGCAGGTGCGGGATCAACTGCACCAGCTCCTTCTTGAAGGCGGCGTCTTCCTCGGGGGTGCGAGGCGGCCGCGGCTTCGGCGCGACGGCGACGTCCATCAGGGCTTCTCCGCGCTGCGTTCGTCGGCACGGCGGAGGATTTCGAGGAATTCGTCCGGGACGTCCTCGTTCACCACCTCGTCGAACATCTGACGCAGACGTACGCCGATCGCCTGCTGGCGCAGGCGGGCTTCATCCAGGGCTGCGGTCGCCTTCCGGCGCTCCGGGGATGGACGCTGTTCTATCATATCGTCGGCGCCCCGCTCGCGCGGAGACCGCCCCCTCTGGCCTTCCTTGTCAGCGCTCAACGCCCTTGCCCCGCGGCAGGTTCCCGATGGATGCGGGACAAGATGCGGAAAACCGCGCCGCAAGGGAACCGGTTCCCAGCGGTCACGTTTTCGGATCAACATGGGGTCACGGCCAGGAAAGGCGTTTCCGGCCGTGACTGCCTTGTGAGACAGGCAATACGGGAGGGGCAACCCTTGAGTCTTCTAGCTCGACTGGCGCCGCATCTACCCTACGTACGCCGGTATGCGCGCGCGCTGACCGGCGACCAGACCACCGGCGACCACTACGTCCGCGTCGCGCTCGAGGCCCTGGCGGCCGGTGAGCGGACGTTGTCCGACAGCATGACGCCGCGCGTGGCGCTCTATCACGTGTTCCACGCCATCTGGTGCTCGACGGGGGCCCAGCTCGAGGGGCCCGGCGACGACGACTACGGCGTCGACGACGCCACGCGCCGGCTGATGCGCATCGCGCCGCGCTCGCGCCAGGCGTTCCTGCTCACCGCCCTCGAAGGCTTCACGCCGACCGAAGCGGCCCAGATCCTGGGCGCCGACTTCCCCGAGATCGAGAGGCTGATCGCCGAGGCCCAGGCCGAGATCGACGCCGAGCTGGCCACCGATGTCCTCATCATCGAGGACGAGCCGGTGATCGCCGCCGACATCGAGGCCCTGGTGACCGAGCTCGGCCACACGGTGGTCGACATCGCCGCCACGCGGACCGAGGCGGTCGACGCGGTCGCCCGCAAGACGCCGGGCCTGGTGCTGGCCGACATCCAGCTCGCCGACGGCTCGTCGGGCATCGATGCGGTGAAGGACATCCTGCAGCGCTTCGACGTGCCGGTGATCTTCATCACCGCCTTCCCGGAGCGCCTGCTGACCGGCGAGCGGCCCGAGCCCACCTTCCTGATCACGAAGCCCTTCCAGCCCGAGACGGTGAAGGCGGCGATCGGCCAGGCGCTGTTCTTCCATCCGCGCAAGGCGTCCAGGCAGGCCGCCTGACGTCCGGACCGAGGTCCAGGGAAAGAGGGCGCCGCTTCCGAGCGGCGCCCTTTTCGTTTGCGGGATGGCCGGCGCGGCTACGGCTGCGGCGCGGCCGGCGGCTTCTGCAAGGTGGGCGTCGGCGGGGCCGGCGTGTCGCTGGTCAGGCGGCCGTCAACACGCTCGTTCCCCTGGCCGACGGGGACCGGCTCGGTCGTCGACTTCCAGGTCCAGGCGGCGAACATGCCGAGGGCGGCCAGCAGCGTGCCGAACACCAGCACCCAGAAGATGTGGGCGCCCCAGCGGCCCTGTCGGGCGCGGGTGGCGTTGACCACCGGAGCGTGCTCGGTCTCGGGCGGGTAGCTCATGAGGCGGTCTCCTTGCTTACTCGGACGGGAAGTAGCTGAACGGTCCGGTCCGGGGTCCGGGTTCCGTCGAGCCGTGCGGCGCGGTCAGGACCCCGATCGCGCCGCTCAGCATGGCGAAGCCCGCGATGGCCCCGACGATCGCCAGCCGCCGCCGCGCGGTCTGCTGGCGCACGCTGGGGGTGCGGATGAGTTTCAGCCCGGTGGTCGCAACGAAGGAACTGCGCATCCGACGCGTCTCCCGCGGCCGGCAGTCTTCGTCCGGCAGGGGCTTAAACGCGACGGTGAAGCCGCCGTTCCGAGCTCACGACCGCGCCGCACGCAGGGCGGGAAAAATTCGGCGGAAAAGTGAGTCGGCCGCGGAACGCGTCTCGCGTTGACGTGTTCTTAATCTGCGGAGGCGGCGACGCCCCCCCCGACTTGAGGCTGGCGAGCATGCCAGTCTGCCGTCTCCGCACCCCTTTTCTCGATGATGCACACCTTGGGCCGGTCTCTGACCGGCCCTTCTCTTTTCCTGCCTCTCCCGCTCGCGGGAGAGGGGGACCGCCCGCCGAGCCCGCGCCAGCGGGCGTAGAGCGGGGGGTGGAGAGGGAAAGCCTCGCCCACGATATCGACAACAGCCCGGGTCGACCGCCCTGCCGGCCGCTTTCCCTTTCCACCACTCGCTCTTCGACGAGCGGTCCCCCTTTCCCGCAAGCGGGAAAGGCAGCTACTTCGGCCTGCCGAGCTTGAGCGCGATATCCGCCCGCCGACGCACCGGGACGACCTTGCCGTCCGCGGTGACGGATCCCGCCTGGCCCACGGCCTCGACCGCGAAGACCGCGGCCGGCAGGCCGGCCCGGGCGATGGCGCCCGCCACGGCGTCGGCGCGCTTCCTGGAGAGTTCGAGGTTGGCGGCGGGGTCGCCGGCCGCGTCGGCCAGCCCCAGCACCGTCACCGAGTCCACCTTGCAGGGCCTGGCGGTGCGCGCCGCCGCGGCGATCACGCGCCGGCCTTCCGGCGTCAGTTGGGCCACGTTGGGCTCGAAATAGACGGGGACGGTCATGTCCTGGCAGGCGGCGGGGGTCTTCTCGACCCGGCCGCGGCCGCTTCCCACGGTCTGGCACGCGCTCAGGGCGACGCCTGCGATCATCACCACGCTCATCACGACGACGGTCTTGCGCATGCGCCCCTCCTGCGTTCACGGCGAACGGGCGGCCGGAAAGGCTCCGGCCGCCCGTTCCCCAGTCAGATCAAGTCCGGCTGCGCGTCACCGCGGCGAGCCGTTCTCCCAGTAGTACCGGCCCGAGGACGGGTCGTAGTAGTAATAGCGGCCGGCGCGTTCGTCATAGTACTGGCGACGGTTCGGCGAAGCGGCGCCGCAGCCGCCTTCGTCGCGGCAGCCCTTGACGGCGCCCACGGTGCCGCCGACGGCCGCGCCGACCGCAGCGCCCGCGCCGACGCCCACGTCGCCCGAGATGGCGCCGATCGCCGCGCCGCCGAGCGCGCCGAGGGCCGCGCCGCCGAGGGCGCTACGTTCCGTGTGACCGGTGCTGGTGCAGGCGGCGGCCAGAAGACCGGCGCCGGCGATCGCGATAACAGGCTTAAGCATGCCGATGGCTCTCCTTTGGGGTGTCCCCTGCCGGCCAGAACGCGAGGCCACCTGGGCAGTTCCCGACCGGAACCAAGACCGCGCCCCTCCGTTGCATCGCGGGAACACCCTGCAGCGGAGACAAGCCGTGACCTCCTACAGCGACCGCGACCACGAGCGCAGCGACCTGCGCCAGGCGTATGAACTGGGCCGCCGCGACGCCCAGCGCAGCCGCCGCCACCCCGTGGTGATGACCCTCCTCGTGCTGGCCGCCGCCGCCGGCCTGATCGTGCTGGCGCTCGCCGCCGTGAACGGGTCCTTCGGCGCCGCAGGCACGGTGGTCGACCAGAACCTGGCCACCGCCGCCGACCAGGCCGCGCCGGCCGTCTCCAGCGCCGCCCAGACCGCGGGCGAGGCGGTGAGGAACGCCACCACCGGCAAGGCCGGTGACGACGTCGTCCCCAACTGAGGCTAAGCCTGGGGGCATGAGCGCCAAGAAGAACCGGCCCCGCCTCGCCAAGGTCGAGGTGGTGGCCAACGTCGCATCGGGCAGCGTCGAACCCGACGCGCCCGCGGAACTCGAGACGATCTTCGCCGAATTCGGCCTGAAGCCGAACATTCGCGCGCCGCAGGTCGGCGAGCTGCGCGACGGCATCAAGGCCAGCCTGGATTCCGGCCCGGACCTGCTCGTGGTGCTGGCGGGCGACGGCACCATCCGCTGCGCCGCCGAGCTCGCAGGCCCGAAAGGCCCGCCGATCGCGCCGCTGCCGGGCGGGACGATGAACATGCTGCCGTTCGCCGTCTACGGCCGGCGGCCGTGGCAGGAGGTGCTGCGCGACGTGCTGGAGAACGGCGAGGAGCGCGACCTGGGCGGCGGCTGCATCGAAGGCCACCGCTTCCTGTGCGGCGCGATCCTGGGCTCGCCGGCCCGCCTGGGCGCCGCCCGCGAGGCGGCGCGCGAGGGCAGGATCGTCGAGGCGTTCCACAGGACGCGCGACGCCATGCAGCGCGCCTTCACCGGCCGCCTCCGCTACAGCCTCGACAAGGGTGGGCGCGAGAAGGCCCAGGCGCTCGTCCTGATGTGCCCCATCGCCTCCAAGGTGATGGACGACGACGCGCCCGCGTTCGAGGCCGCCGCGCTCAACCCCACCGGCGCGGCCGAGGTGCTGCGCATGGGCTTCAACGCCATCGTGAGCGACTGGCGCGAGGACCCGGCCGTCGACAACCGCCCCTGCCGCAGGGCCAGGGTCTGGTCGGCGCGGAAGGTCCCGGCCCTGCTGGACGGCGAGAGCGTCAGCCTGCCGACCCATGTCGAGGTCACCTACGACCCGAGGATCTGCCGCGTGCTGGCGACGCCGAAGGACTCTGCGTGAAGCTGCGGCTGGCCCACCTCTCCGACATCCATTTCGGCGGCGAGAACAAGGACGCCGTGGCGGCGGCGGGCGAACGGCTGCGGACCGGCGGCTTCGACCTGACGATCGTCTCGGGCGACCTCACCCGGTACGCGGAGATCCCGGAGTTCCAGGCCGCGACGGCCTGGCTGGCCGAGGCGCCCGAGCCCAAGCTCGTGACGCCCGGCAACCACGACGCGCCGTACCTCGCGTGGGCCGAGCGCATCTTCGCGCCGTTCCGCCGCTACGAGCGGCTGGTCGGGCCGGCGCCGTGGCAGAGCTGGCGGTCCGGCGGCGTCGCCGTGCGCGGCATCAACACCGCCCGCGGCGCGCAGCCGCGGTTGAATTGGTCGAAGGGCCAGATTTCGATGCGCCAGGCGCGCGCCGCCGCCGACTGGTTCGAGCCCGGCGACACCCTCCGGATCGTCGTGGTGCATCACCCGCTGATCGAGATGATCGGCGGCCCGATGACGGCGCGGGTCTGGGGCGGGGAGACGGCGGCGGAGCTGTTCTGCGAGGCCCGGGTGGACCTGGTGCTCTCCGGGCACATCCATGCGCCCTTCACCTGGCCCTATCCGCACGGCGACGGGCGGACCTATGCGGTCGGCGCCGGGACGCTGTCCGTGCGCGAGCGGGGCGTGCCGCCCGGCTACAACGAGGTCGAGGTCGAGGACGGCTGCATCCGCGTGACCGCCCTCGCCTGGACGGGCTCGACGTACGAGCCCTATCGGACCTGGGCGCTGGATCGTCGCGCCCAGGCTTGAGTCTGGCCTGCCTAGAGTCCGGGGCTGCGGCCGCGCACCAGGTGCATGACCAGCGACACCACGAACAGAACCAGGAAGACGAAGAACAGGATCTTGGCGATCCCCATCGCCGCGCCGGCCACCGACGTGAAGCCGAGGACCGCGGCGATCAGGGCGACCACCAGGAAGGTCAGGGCCCAACCGAGCATGTCGTTTCTCCTCTACAGGCCATCCGATCGGCCTGCGGCGAAGGCAACGCTTTCGGGCGCGCGCCGTTCCCGATCCTCCTCTTCCCCCAGGGCCATCGCATATGGGTTGCGGGCGGCTCGCCCGCCCGATTCTTGAACCGCAGAGATCGCGGAGATCGCAGAGAGCTCGCGGATTCACCGGAATCCTCCGCGTATCTCCGCGATCTCCGCGGTTCGAATGACGGCCTTTCGGCCGCCCGAATGCGATGGCCCTGCTCTTCCCCCGGGCTACGCCTCGGGGGGACAGGAAATCACTTTTCGGGCTTGCTGGCGTTGCCGGCCATGAAGGCGCTGACGACGGCGGTGACGACCGCGGGGTTGCGGATCAGCACGAAGGTGGCTGCGGCCGCGGCGCCCAGGGCCATGAGCGGACGCTCCTTCGCCATCCCGATCAGCCGGTCGGCCAGCGTGGCGTCGTCCTGGGGCGCGCCGGGCTTCTTCGGCGGCGGCGTCACCGGCCGCGCCACGACCCACGCGACCACCACGGCGATCACAGCGAAGACGCCCGCGACGGCCGCGGCCGCGGCGGCCGGCGTCAGCCAGGTCAGCGCCAGGGCGTAGACCGCGTACGACGCGGCCACGACGACGACCGCCGCGGCCGCGGCCACGGCGGCGATCGCGGCGGCGAGCCGGAGGATCCGCCGGATGTTGAGGAACTCGAGGTTCAACGCCGCGAGGCGGAAGCGAGCAGGAGGCCGATCAGCACCCCCACGCCCAGCGCCGCGCCGGTGGCGGCCAGCGGACGGGCGCGGATCTGCTCGCTGGCGACGCGGGTCGCCTCGTCGAGCTGCTCGCCCGCCACGTCGGCGTAGACGCGGCTCTGCGCGCGCAACTGCTCGAGGCCCTGCTGGACCGCGGCTTCGATGCGCTTGGCCGCGTCGGCGATCGCCTTCTGAGCATCCGCCGTGATCTTCGCGGCGGTGTCGTTGGCAGCCGCAGCCGCGTCTTCGGTCGTCAGTTGGCCGGCCTTGGCGGGCATGTTTCGTCTCCGGAGGTTCGCCCCCAGGCAGACCCTGGGGAAGCTGCGCCATGAACGCACTGCAACATAGGTCGTTCCAGAGCATGCCGCAAAGGCGCCCGGCACGAAAGTTTGCGCAGGATCGCGGTGGAGGCGCCTCCCACATTTTCCTATCTTCGAATCATGCGTGAGCCGCCCCCCAGCTCCGAACGCACCCGACTGGAGCTCGCGCTCCAGGCCGCAGGCCTCGGCGAGTTCCAGTGGAACATCGCGGGCGACCGGCTGATCGTCAGCGCGCGGATGGCCGCGATCACCGGCCTCCCGGCCGGCGAGATGGCCGCGAGCCTCGGCGCGCTGATGGAGCGGCACGCCCATCCCGACGACCTGCCGGCCTTCCGCGCGCAGCGCGACGCGGCGCTGCAGTCGGGCGAGACCTTCGACCTGCGCTTCCGGATGATCCGGCCCGACGACGGGCGCACGATCTGGCTTCGGCTGGCCGGTATCGTCCACCGCGACGAGACGGGCCGCGCCATCGACACGACCGGCATCGTCGAGGACATCAGCCAGAGCCGCCTCGAGGAAGACCAGCGCCACGAACTGATGGCCGAGCTGGACCACCGGGTGAAGAACGTGCTGGCCGCGGTGCAGGCGCTGGCCGCGCAGACGGCCAAGCGCACCACGTCGCTCGACGTGTTCCTGAACACCTTCTCGGGCCGCCTGAAGGCGATGGCCTCGGCGAACGAGCTGCTGACCGCCGCCCGCTGGCGCGGGGCCGCCATCGACCACCTGGCGGCCGCGGAGCTGGGCGCCATCGCGCCCGGCCAGACGAGCTGGGAGGGGCCGGAGCTCTTCCTCACGCCGCGCGCCGCCAACGCACTGTCCCTCGCCCTGCACGAGCTGGCCACCAACGCGGTCAAGTTCGGGGCGCTCTCCGTCGAGACCGGCCACGTCCACGTGCGCTGGACGGCGCGCAGGGCCGGCGGCTTCGAGCTGACCTGGACCGAGAGCGGCGGCCCCACCGTGCAGCCCCCGACCCGTCGCGGCTTCGGCTCGACGCTGCTGGAGCAGGTCACCGGCCGGGAACTCAACGGCGACGCCGCCGCCGAATACCCGCCCGCGGGGGTGGTGGTGCGCCTGCGGGCCGGCGCCCAGGCGATGGCCGACCGGCCCGAGGTGGCGCCCGTTATGCCGGCGCCCCGCGTCACCGAGACGGTGGCCACCTCCGTCGGCCCGGCCAGCCTGAAGGGCGCCCGGGTGCTGATCGTCGAGGACGCGGTCCTGCTGGCCCTGGAGCTGGAGACCGGCCTCTCGGACGCCGGCGCCGAGGTGATCGGCCCCGCCTACGAGCTCGAGGAGGCGATGGCGCTGCTCGACCGGCCGATCGACGCCGCCGTGCTGGACGCCAACCTCAACGGCCGCTCGGTGACGCCCGTCGCCGAGGTGCTGAGCCAGCGGAAGATCCCGTTCGTCTTCGCCACCGGCTACGGCGAGACGGGCGGCGCGCCCGGCGGCTTCGAGGCCCCGGTCATCCGCAAGCCGTACGACGTGACCCAGGTCGCGGCCGCCGTCGCCGAACTGCTCTCAAAGACCTGATTCCATTCACCATATTCCGCGTCGGAACGTCGCGCGGCGAGATCGCGCTGAGACAAGGCGCCACCTCGGCCATGTCGATCCGGCGCCCTATCAGGACCCCACGAAGGCCCGCGGACGCATTCGCGGGGGCCAGACCGGTGGCCAAGGGAGTTCGCCCGGAACCAGGCGACCCGGACTTCTGCGTTCGGTCCGCGGCACAGGTCGCGGACCGGCCGTCCTTCGGATTGAACCCGCGGAATGCCGCGGAAATCGCCCGCGCCGATCCGTGCAATCCGCGGTTCCAAAATGACGGAGCCCCCGCTTGCGCGAGGGCTCCCTGGTCATCGTCAGTCGTAGACTGAAGCCTACTCGGCGGCCGCCGGCGCGCGGGCCAGGCCGCGGAGCACGTAGTTCAGGACGCCGCCCTGCTTGAAGTATTCGAGCTCGGTCGGCGTATCGATCCGGCAGCGGACCGGGAAGCGGGCGATGCGGCCGTCGCTGGGACGGTACATCTCCACGATCAGCTGCTTGCGCGGGGCCAGTTCGGTCAGGCCGCGGATCGTCACGATCTCCTCGCCGGTCAGGCCCAGCTTGTGCCAGCCTTCCTGCAGGAACTGCAGCGGCAGCACGCCCATGCCGACCAGGTTCGACCGGTGGATCCGCTCGAAGCTCTCGGCCACCACGGCGCGGACGCCCAGCAGCTTCGTGCCCTTGGCCGCCCAGTCGCGCGAGGAGCCGGTGCCGTATTCCTTGCCCGCGAACACGACCAGGGGACGGCCCTCGCCCTGGTAGCGCATGGCCGCGTCGTAGATCGACATCACCTCGCCCGACGGGAAGTGCTTGGTCACCCCGCCTTCGATATCGGGCGTGATGCGGTTGCGGATGCGGATGTTGGCGAAGGTGCCGCGCATCATCACTTCATGGTTGCCGCGCCGCGCGCCGTAGCCGTTGAAGTCGCTGGGCGGGACCTGGCGCTCGATCAGGTACTGGCCGGCGGGCGACGTCGTCTTGATCGAACCGGCCGGAGAGATGTGGTCGGTGGTGATCGAGTCGCCGAACACGCCCAGCACCCGGGCCTCGACGATGTCGGTCACCGGGGCCGGCTCCATCGTCATGCCCTCGAAGTAGGGCGGGTTCTTCACGTAGGTCGAGCCGGGGGTCCAGTCGTAGGTCTGGCCGCCCTTCACCTTGATGTTCTGCCAGTTCTTGTCGCCCTTGAAGACGTCGGCGTAGCGGGTGGCGAACATCTTGTTCGTCACGTGCTTGCGCTGCAGGGCGGTGATCTCCGCGGTCGTCGGCCAGATGTCGCGCAGGTAGACGGGCTTGCCGTCCTTGCCCTCGCCCAGCGGGTCGTTGACGATGTCGACCTGCATCGAGCCGGCCAGGGCATAGGCCACCACCAGCGGCGGGCTGGCCAGGTAGTTGGCGCGCACGTCGGGGTTCACGCGGCCTTCGAAGTTGCGGTTGCCCGAAAGCACCGAGACGGCGACCAGGTCGTTCTTCTGGATCGATTCCGACACCGGCTCCGGCAGCGGACCGGAGTTGCCGATGCAGGTGGTGCAGCCGTAGCCGACCAGGTTGAAGCCCAGGGCGTCCAGGCTCTTGTCCAGCTTGGCGGCCTTCAGGTAGTCGGTGACCACCTGGCTGCCGGGCGCCAGCGAGGTCTTCACCCACGGCTTCACCTGCAGGCCCTTCTCGGCGGCCTTCTTGGCCACCAGGCCCGCGGCGATCAGCACGCCGGGGTTCGAGGTGTTGGTGCAGGAGGTGATCGAGGCGATCACCACGTCGCCGTTGCCCAGGTCGAAGTTCTCGCCCTCGACCTTGTAGCGCTCGGTCATGGTGTCGGCCTTGCCGAAGTCGCCGGCCAGCGCGGCCTTGAACTCCGAGGCGGCGTCGGTGAGCACGACGCGGTCCTGCGGGCGCTTGGGGCCGGCCATCGAGGGGACGACCGTGCCCAGGTCCAGCTCCAGGGTGTCGGTGAACACCGGCTCCGGATCGGTCGGCTCGCGCCACATGCCCTGGGCCTTGGCGTAGGCCTCGACGAGGGCCACGCGGTCGGGCGTGCGGCCGGTGGCGGCCAGGAAGTCGATAGTGGCGCGCGTCACCGGGAAGAAGCCGCAGGTGGCGCCGTATTCCGGGGCCATGTTGGCGATGGTCGCCTGGTCTTCCAGGGTAAGGTTGGCGAGCGCCGAGCCGTAGAACTCCACGAACTTGCCCACCACGCCGCGCTTGCGCAGCATCTGGGTGACGGTGAGCACCAAGTCGGTGGCGGTGGCGCCTTCCGGCAGCGCCCCCTCCAGCTTGAAGCCGATGACCTCGGGGATGAGCATCGGGATCGGCTGGCCCAGCATCGCCGCCTCGGCCTCGATGCCGCCCACGCCCCAGCCCAGCACGGCCAGGCCGTTGATCATGGTGGTGTGGCTGTCGGTGCCGACCACGGTGTCGGGATAGGCGACTTCCGGGCCCTCGTCCGCGTTCGTCCAGACGGTCTGGGCCAGGTACTCGAGATTCACCTGGTGACAGATGCCGGTGCCGGGCGGCACGACGCGGAAATTGTTGAAGGCCGACGAGCCCCAGCGCAGGAAGTTGTAGCGCTCGATGTTGCGCTCGTACTCGCGCTCGACGTTCTGGCCGAACGCCTTGGCGGTGCCGAAGTAGTCGATCATCACCGAGTGGTCGATCACGAGGTCGACCGGGTTCAGCGGGTTGATCTTGTCCGGGTTGCCGCCCAGCGCGGTCATGGCGTCGCGCATGGCGGCCAGGTCCACCACCGCCGGCACGCCGGTGAAGTCCTGCATCAGCACGCGGGCGGGGCGGAAGCTGATCTCGTGCTCGACGGCGCCCTTGTTGTCGGCCCAGGCGGCGATCGCCTTCAGGTCGGCCTCGGTGACGGTGTCGCCGTCCTCGTTGCGCAGCAGGTTCTCGAGCAGCACCTTCATCGAGATCGGCAGGCGCGAAATGCCGGAAAGCCCCGCTTCCTCGGCCGCCGGAAGGCTGTAGTAAGCGTAGGTCTTGTCACCGACCGTCAGTTGACGGCGCGTCTTCAGGGTGTCCACGGACGCCATAGAGGAGATCCTTTCTCTGTTCCGGCCGCCGAGGACCACCCGAGGGATCGCGCGCTATCGAAGAAGCGGACTCACAGGGTCCGTTTCCGCGCGGCGTTGGCTCCCCCCAGGGGCGGCGGCCCCGCCGTTCATAAACCCGCCCTCCAATGTCGTCCATGCGCCGCAGAATGAAGGTTCTTCGAACCCTGGCCTCAGCGAAGTCGCCGACGCAATTCTCAAACCGCAGAGATCGCGGAGATACGCAGAGGGGTCGTGGACGAGAACCTGATTGGAGAGAGAATTCTGGGCTGCGCTCTCAGGGTGCATCGCGCTCTTGGACCAGGGCTTCTCGAAGGCGCTTATGAAGCTTGCCTTGCCTACGAACTGACGAAGTCAGGGTTGGCCTTCCAACGACAAATGCCGATGCCCGTCACCTACGACGGTGTTCAGATAGAACTCGGTTACCGCCTCGACCTCTTGGTCGAGAACCTCGTCGTCGTGGAGGTCAAGGCCGTCGAGAAGCTAACCGACGTGCATCGCGCTCAGATCCTGAGTTATCTGAAGCTAGGTCGATATCGGCTCGGTTACCTGCTCAATTTCAACGTGAAGATGTTCAAGGACGGCATCGCCCGGATCGCCAATGGCCTGTGAAGTCCACCGGCCTCCTCTGCGTATCTCCGCGATCTCCGCGGTTGAATCAGGGGCGCTCACTTGATCACTGCGCTTTCCATCAAGGACACCGCGATCCGCCGGGGCGGGCGGCTGCTGTTCGAGGGGGTGTCGCTGGAGTTGGCGGCGGGGCAGGCGTGTGCGCTGACGGGGCCGAACGGGTCGGGGAAGACCAGCCTGCTGCGGGCCGTGGCCGGGTTCGTGCGCCTGGAGGCGGGGTCGATCGGGTTCGGCGCGGCGGACGTCGAGGCGGCGCGGGGCGGCGGCCTGCACATGGTGGGCCATGCCGACGGGCTGAAGCCGTCGCGGACGGCGGCCGAGGAGCTGGCGTTCTGGAGCCGCTGGTGCGGCGGGACCGACGCGTCGGCCCGCGAGGCGGCCCGGACGCTCGAACTGGACACCCTGCTGCCGCTGGAGGTGCGCCGCCTGTCCGCCGGCCAGCGGCGGCGGCTCGCGATGGCGCGCCTGCTGGCCGCGCCGCGGGCGCTCTGGCTGCTGGACGAGCCCCTGAGCCCCCTCGACGCCCGCTGGCGCGAGGCGTTCGGCGACCTGATGCGCCGGCACCTCGACGGCGGCGGCCTGATCCTGGCCGCCGTACACGACCCCCTGCCGATCCCGACGGTGAGCCTGGAGCTGCCCGCGTGAGCCGGCTCCTCGCCCTGCTCGGCCGCGAGACGGCGCTGGCCTGGGGCCGCGGCGGCGGGCCGCTGGTGGCCGTGGGCTTCTACGCCGGGGTCACCACCTTCCTGCCGCTCGCCATCGGCTCGGAGCCCACGCGCCTCGCCGCCATCGCGCCGGGCGCGGCCTGGGTGGCCCTGGCGCTGGCCTCGCTGCTCAGCCTCGAACGCCTCTTCGAGCGCGACTACGAGGACGGGGCGCTGGACCAGCTCTTCCTCTCGCCGGTCCCGCTGGAGCTCACCTGCCTGATCAAGTGCCTGGGCCAGTGGCTGGCCAACGGCGCGCCGCTGGCGCTGGCGGCGCCCATCGCCGCCATCTCGCTGGGCGCCGGCCCGGACCTCGCGCCGCTGGCCTTCGCCTGCGCGCTGCTGGGCGGTCTCGCCTTCGCGTTCGTGGGCGGGATCGGCGCGGCGCTCAGCCTGGGCGCGCGGCGGGGCGGGTTGCTGACGGCGGTGATCGTGCTGCCGCTCTTCGTGCCGCCGGTGATCTTCGGCGGCGGGGTGCTCGACGCCTTCGCCGGCGGGCTGCCCTGGAGCGGCGGCTTCGCCTTGCTGGGCGCCTACGCCCTGGGGGCGCTCGCGATCGGCCCGGTCGCCATGGCGGCGGCCTGCCGCAATGCGCTTTCGTGAGCATGACCAAAGCTTAACTGGCCTCCTGCGCTCCACGCCGCATGCTGGCGGCGAAGGGAATCCCGCCTCTTGCAGGACACGCAGACATGACCCCCACGAAGACCTGGCTGCTGGCCGGCGCCGCCCTCGCCCTGTGCGCCGGGGCCGCGGTCGCCGCCGCCTACGGACCCGAGGACGCCGCCCGCCAGGCCGAAGCCGACGCGCGCGCCGCCGTCGAGGACGGCCGCAACATCGCCCGGGAGGCTCAGGACCGGGCGCGGGAGGCGCGCGACAACGCCCGCGAAGCCCGCGAGGACGCCCAGGACCGCGCCCGCGCCGCCGCCGAGCGCGCGCGGGAAGCCGGCGAACGGGCCCGCGAGGCGGGGGAACGTGTGCGCGACGCCGCCCTCGAAGCGGCCCGCGCCGCCCGCCGCGACGGCGATCTCATCTACGTCTCGCGGGGCATGGACCGCGAGGATCACCTCACCGACGCCCTGAAGCTCCGCGCCGACCAGAAGCCGGCGCTCGCCGCCTTCCTCGCCGCGACGCGACGCCCCGACGGCAAGGATACGATGGTGCGCTTCGACCACGATCGCGACAGCGGCCGCAGCACCCTGCAACGCCTCGACGACATGCAGTCGCGGATGGCCGCCCAGCAGGCCGAGGCCAACCGCAGGATCGCCGCCATCAAGGCCTTCTACGCGCAGCTCGACGCCCAGCAGAAGAAGGCCTTCGACGGCATGCCGATCCTGATGATGGTCGGCCCGTCGGTGGGGCCCATGATCCTGCCGGTGCGCGTGGCGCACGCCCCGCCGATTCCGCCCGTGCCGCCGGTCCCGCCCGCGCCGCCACGCTGGTAGCGCCAGCCGGCTTGCGACGCGGGCGCGCCGGCCCTATGCGAAGGGCATGAGCTGGGCGCCCGCCTTCCTGTCGAATCCCGAGCGCTTCATGGCGTTCTCGCGCTGGGCGGCCCCGCTGCTCGGCGCGGTCGCGCTGGGCCTCGCCGCCTGGGGCCTGACGCTGGGCTTCAATGTCCCCGACGACTACCAGCAGGGCCAGACGGTCCGGATCATGTTCATCCACGTGCCCGCCGCGTGGCTGTGCATGTTCATCTACGTCTGCCTGGCGGGGGCGAGCTTCCTGTCGCTGATCTTCCGCCACGTGCTGGCCGACGCCGCGGCCCAGGCCGCCGCTCCCCTGGGCGCGGCCTTCACCTTCCTGGCGCTGGTCACGGGCTCGCTCTGGGGTCGGCCGATGTGGGGCGCCTACTGGGTCTGGGACGCGCGGCTGACGTCGGTGCTGGTGCTGTTCCTGCTCTACCTCGCCTACATGGCGCTGCGGGCCTCGCTCGACGACGAGGCCAAGGCCGCGCGCGCGGCCGCCATCCTGGCGCTGGTCGGCGCGGTCAACCTGCCCATCGTCCACTTCAGCGTCGAATGGTGGAACACGCTGCACCAGGGCGCGTCGGTGTTCCGCGCCGACGGGCCGACGCTGGCGCCCGTCTTCCTGCACCCGCTGCTGATCATGGCGCTCGCCTACATGGCCGCCTTCGGGTCGCTCTGGCTGGTGCGTATCCGCGGCGAGGTCTGGCGCCGCCGCGCCGAGGCCGCCGCGCTCCGGGCTGCGAGAGCCTGAGAGAAGGGGCCCGATGTTCGACTTCAAGTACGCCGAGTTCATCGTCCCGGCCTTCGCCGTCACGGGGATCGTCTTCGCCGCGATGGCCTGGAGCGCGCTCGCCCACGCCGCCCGCTGGAAAAGGCGCTTCGAGGAACTGGACGGAAAGTGACCCGCCTTCGCCAAGGCTCCGGAGAACAGGCCCTCCATCGGACTTGCCCTTCGAAGCGCCCGAAGGGCGCGAAGTAGGGTGAGCCGCTGGCTGGCCGCCCTGCCGCTCGTGGCGCTCGTGGCGCTGGGCGGGCTCTTCTATGTCTTCGCCCTGAAGCGCGACCCGCAGGTGCAGCCCAAGGCGCTCGTCGGCCGCCAGGTCCCGGACCTGACGCTGCCTGCGCTCGCCGGGGGCCAGCCGGTGCGCATCCCGGCGGCGGCCGCCTCCGAAGGGCCGATCCTGGTCAACTTCTTCGCCTCCTGGTGCGCTCCCTGCGAGATCGAGCACCCGGTGCTGATGGGCCTGAAGGGCCGCGGCGTCCGCGTCGTCGGCATCGCCTACAAGGACGCCCCCACCAACACCCGGGCCTTCCTCACCCGCCTCGGCGATCCGTTCGCGCAGGTCCTGGTCGACCGCGACGGCCGGGCGGGCGTCGATTTCGGCGTCACGGGCGTGCCCGAGACCTACCTGATCGGCCGCGACGGCAAGGTGCTGGACAAGCACACCGGCCCGCTGGACGAGGCCGCCGCCCAGAACCTCGCGAACCGCGCGCGTTAACCCGGCGTTGAGGACGAAGCGGCAGTTTGCGCCTGCGCTCCGTTAACCATGTTGGCGACCCGTGACGACGATCCGCCCCGACCTCCTGCCGCCCGGCGGCCACGGCCCCCAGGCCCAGCCCCAGGACCCGGCCAAGGCCGCCGCTGCGCGCGCCTTCTTCGACGCGGCGCTGCGCCAGGCCGGCGCGCCCACGCAGCCCGCCGCCCCCATGGCCGCGACGTCCACCGCCCAGCCCGCGCTCCGCACGGCGGCGGTCCAACCGGCCGAGGCGCCCCAGAAGATCCTGCGGCCCGGCTCGCTGATCGACATCCGGGTCTAGCCCACCGCCGCGGGTTCCACGGCTAAGCCGCGCAATTAACTACAATTTATCCGGGAACGCCTGTCCATCTTCCGGGTTCTGTAGCCAGATACGGCCAATTGTCAGTGCGATGGGACGGAACGAGCGCATCTACGAGGAGGCTGCCGCCCTGTGGCGCCAGCTCTACGGCGAGCCGCCGCCCGCGGGCGGCGGCGCCGAGCTTCTCGACCTGATCGTGGGCGGCCTGCCGGACCCGTCCTACAGCCGCCTCGCGACCCCGCACCTGCGCCCCGCCAACATCTGCTTCCCGAAGGGCTGAGCCTACTCGGTCGGCGGCGGGGGCATGTCCTCGGCCTTCACGTACTTCATCAGAAGCGGCACCTGCGTCAGCGTGAAGACCAGCGTCAGGATCATCAGGCCGGGGAAGCGAAAGAGCACCCAGGTCGCGTCGGATTGCGTGCGCCAGACCGCCTCGTTCAGCGCCGCGAGCGCGAAGAACATCAGCCCGTAGCGGACCGTCAGCGTCCGCCACACGTCGTTGGGCATCTCGAACGCGTCGGCCAGCACCAGCTTCAGCGGGTTCTTGCCCAGCAGGAGGCCGCCGAACAGGGCGGCGCCGAAGAGGCCGTTCATGACCGTCGGCTTGATCTTCAGCACCCGCGGGTCGTGGAACAGCAGCGACAGGCCGCCGAACAGCAGCGCCGCGCCGCCGGCGATGGCCGGGAACGGCGCGATCCGCCGCTCGACCGCCAGGCCCACCGCCAGCGCGAGCGCCGAGCCGGCCACCAGCGCCCAGGTCGCCTTCTGCAGGTCGCGGCCGGTCGCGAAGAAGGCCACGAGGAACACCGCCAGCGCCGAATAGTCGACGAACCAGCGCACCCAGTGCCGCTTGCTGGCATCGCTCATCGCACCGGCTCCGAAAGGCCCACCAGGCCGCGGGCGAACGCGCGCGCATCGAAGGGCTGCAGGTCGTCCACGCCCTCGCCCACGCCGATCAGCTTGATGGGGCTGTCCGACGCCTGGGCCACGGGCACCAGCACGCCGCCGCGCGCCGTGCCGTCCAGCTTGGTCATCACGATGCCCGAGACGCCGATCTGGTTGCCGAAGATGTTCTCCTGGGCCAGCGCGTTGCGGCCCACCGTGGCGTCCAGCACCAGCAGCGTTTCGTGCGGCGCGTCAGGGTCGACCTTCTTCACCACGCGGATGATCTTCAGAAGCTCGTCCATCAGGCCCTGCTTGTTCTGCAACCGGCCGGCGGTATCGACGAGCACCACGTCGTAACCCTCGTCCCTGGCCTTCTGCACGGCGTCGAACGCGAGGCCGGCCGCATCCGATCCCGTCGGGCGGCCCAGGAAGTCGGCCCCGGCCCGCTCGGCCCAAACCTTGAGCTGCTCCACCGCCGCCGCGCGGAAGGTGTCACCCGCCACCACCAGCACCTTGGCGCCGCGCCGGCGCAGGTCGGTGGCGACCTTGCCCAGGGTGGTGGTCTTGCCCGAGCCGTTCACGCCGATGAACAGCACGACATACGGCCGCGGCCCCGAGAGCGGGTCGAACGACCCCTCGCGGCTCGACAGCTCCTCGCCGATCGCCTTGCCCAGCGCCTCGCGGATCTCGGCCTCGTCGACGTCCTTGCCGAACTTCTCGGCGGCGAAGCGCTCGGTGATGCGCGCGGCCGAATGCGGGCCGAGGTCGGCCTCGATCAGCATCTCCTCCAGCTCGTCGAGCTTGGCCTGGGTGAGCGGCTCCTTGGCGACGAACACCTGGGCGATCTGCTCGCCCATCTGCTTCGACGACTTGGTCAGCCCTTCGGTAAGTCGCGCGAACCAGCCGCGTTTGGGTTCAGACATGGGCGCGCCTTCTAGCGGGCGACTTGCCCCGCGTCACGCGCCACCGCATCAAGGGACGAATGGACGCGCTTTCCACGACCCTGATGGTGCTCGACTACGCCGCCGTCGCCGTGTTCGGCGCGACCGGCGCGCTGGCGGCCGCGCGGCGCAAGCACGACATCATCACCTTCGGCTTCTTCGCCGCCGTCACCGGCGTGGGCGGCGGCACCCTGCGCGACCTCCTGATCGGCGCGCCGGTCTTCTGGGTGGCCAAGCCGCAGTACGTGGCCGTGTGCGTGGCCGCGGCCGCCGCGATCTGGGTGTTCGGCTGGGGCCGGCGCGGGGAGCGGATGCTGAACTGGCTGGATGCGCTGGGCATGGCCGCCTACTGCGTCGTGGGCGCGCTGAAGTCGCTGTCCATGGGCGTGCCGCCGCTCTCGGCCATCGTGATGGGCGTGCTGACCGCGGCCTTCGGCGGCATCATCCGCGACGTCCTGGCCGAGGAGCCGTCGATCCTCTTGAAGCGCGAACTCTACATCACTCCGGCCCTGCTGGGCGCGGGCGCCTTCGTGGGCCTGGACGCCATGGGCGTGGCCGCCACCGTCGCCGGCGTCGTGGGCTTCCTCTGCGCCTTCGCGCTGCGCGCCGGCGCCATGCTGTTCGGCTGGCGGATGCCGGGCTTCCCGGGACGGACGCCACCCGATGCGCCCCCTCCTGAACGTCCCTGAACGCCCCTGAACGTCATGGCCCGGCTTGTCCGGGCCACCCACTGGGCTGTGAGCTTACGACGATGCGCGGCGTCGCCGCCCAAGACTCCGGCCGGCTCACAGCCCAATGGGTCCCCCGGACAAGCCGGGGGATGACGAGCTAGGAAGGATGGTCCTGGTTCGACTTCACGTTAGCGAAGGTCTCGGACGGGCTCTGGCCGGTCTTCGGGTTGGTCCAGTGCGGCAGGTCGCCCAGGTGGTCCACGTACGAGAGCTTCTCAGGCCACACCAGTTGGGTGGCGGGCGGCGCAAGCTCCGGGTCGTCCAGCGCACCGATCGAGACGCCGCGGTTCTCGCCCATCTCGAAGCTGAGCGGCGTGCCGCAGGCCGCGCAGAAGCCGCGCTTCACCGCCGCCGAGCTCGCGAAATACTGCGGCGGCCCCTTCGTCCAGGCGAATTCGAACACGTCGACGTAGGGCCCGAAGAACCCGCCCGTCGCCTTCTGGCACATCCGGCAGTGGCAGATGCTGGCGCGGCCCAGCCGCCCCGCCTCGAACCGCACCGCGCCGCATTGGCATCCGCCCGCGAAACTCATGCCGCCTCCATCGCCAGGGTCTCGGCCAGCACGCGCCGGCCGTCGTGTCCGATCACGCGCAGGCGGACCACCTCGCCCACCGGCGCCTCGCCCGTGAACGCGATCTCGGTGAAGTCCTCGGCCCGCGCCACGCCCGGCCGCTCCACCAGGCCCGACAGCACGCGGCCCGCCTGCCGGCCCAGATGCCGCGCCAGCGCCGCCTCGCCCGCTGTGCGCAGGGCGGCAGCCCGGGCCTTCACCACGTCGCGCTTCACCGGCGGGATGCGCGCCGCGGGCGTGCCGGGCCGTGGGCTGAACGGGAAGACGTGCAGGAAGGCGAGATCGGCCTCCTCGACCAGCTTCAGCGTGTTGGCGAACATCTCGTCGGTCTCGGTCGGGAAGCCTGCGATCAGGTCGGCGCCGAACGCCGTATCGGGCCTGACCGCGCGCACCTCGCGCACCAGCTTCAGCGCGTCGGCGCGGCTGTGCCGCCGCTTCATCCGCTTCAGGATCATGTCGTCGCCTGCCTGCAGCGACAGGTGCAGGTAGGGCATCAGCCGCGGCTCCTCGGCCAGGCAGCGCATCAGGTCGGGGTCGATCTCGGCGGCGTCGATCGACGACAGGCGCAGCCGCGGCAACTCGGGGACCAGCTTCAGGATGCGCGCCACGAGCTGGCCCAGCGTCGGCCGGCCCGGCAGGTCGGCGCCCCAGCTCGTGACGTCCACGCCGGTCAGCACCACTTCGCGGTAGCCCTGGGCCGTCAGCTTGCGCACCTGCTCGACCACCTCGCCGGCCGGCGCCGAGCGCGAGTTCCCGCGGCCGTAGGGGATGATGCAGAAGGTGCAGCGGTGGTCGCAGCCGTTCTGCACCTCGACATAGGCCCGCGCCCGGTCCTTCAGCCCGTCGATCAGGTGGCCGGCGGTCTCGCGCACGCTCATGATGTCGTTGACGCGGACCTTCATCGGCTCGGCTTGCGGGGCATAGGCGCCCGCCGCGCTCTTCTCCGCGTTGCCCAGGACCAGGTCCACCTCGGGCATGGCGCCGAAGGCGGCGGGGTCGATCTGCGCGGCGCAGCCCGTGACGATCAGCTTCGCGCCCGGCCGCTCGCGCCGCGCCTTGCGGATCGCCTGGCGCGCCTGGCGCACGGCCTCGCCCGTCACCGCGCAGGTGTTGAAGACCACGGCGTCGGTCAGCCCGTCCTCGGCGGCGCGCTTCCTGATGACCTCGCTCTCGTAGGCGTTCAGGCGGCAGCCGAAGGTGACGATGCGCACGTCGGCGTCGGCGGCGTCTTCGCGGATGTCCGCCGCGCCGGGCTCCAGGCCTGGGCGCCCGCGCTCAGGGTCGTTGGCCGACACGGGTTCCGTCCTTGCTCGACAGCAGCTTCAGGCCCACCGCACAGATGTCGCGCGCCGCCACCGGCCCGTGGACGCGGGAGTCGGCGGCGTTGTCGCGGTTGTCGCCCAGGACATACCACGCCCCCGCCGGGACCGTGACCTCGCGCAGCGTGTCGAGCGCGCCGTCCGGGCCGAAGTCGATGGTGCGGTAGCGCGCGCCGTCGGCCAGCGTCTCCTCGACGATCTCGACCGGCAGCGGCGTCTCCATGACCCGCGTCGCGCCCACGACCTTCCGCTCGACGGGCTTGCCGTCGATGAAGAGCTGGCCGGACGCCATCATCACGCGCTGGCCCGGCCCCGCCACCACGCGCATCAGATAGTGGGCCGCGCCCGCGCGGTAGAGCACGACGTCGCCGGGCTTCGGGTCGGCCTTGCAGGTGTTGCGCGCGCCCTCGACCGCCAGCACGTCGCCGGGCTGGAGCGTGGGCTGCATGGCCTCCGACGAGATCGCGTAGGCCGGGTTGGGCCAGTAGGCGTTGAACGCCAGGTTCACCGCGAAGGCCGCCGCCCAGGGCGCCATGTAGAGCAGGCCGTGCGGCAGTTGCGGCCCCGTCCGCCCCGGCGCGCGGCGGGCCAGCAGCGCGGCATGCAGCCCCAGGATCGCGAGCACCGCGAGGCTGGCCCAGATCGCCGGCCCCATCCCCGCGGCGTAGAAGCCGGGCGGGTACTCCAGCGTCGCCACCATCACCAGGATGGGCACGGTGACGATGACCAGCAGCGTGACGGCCACGGCCATCCAGGCGCCCACGTAGGCATAGCCCGCCGGCGGGAACAGCAGGTTGAGCAGCAGCGCCACCCACCAGGCCCGCGGCCGCGGCGCCTGCGCCGGATCGCTCATGGCAGCTCGCCCGCGAAGTCGACGGCGGCCGGGCCGGTCATGATCACGTGGCCGTCGGCGCGCCATTCGACGAAGAGTTCGCCGCCGTCCAGCTCCATCGTCGCGTGCCGGCCGGTGAGGCCCCGCCGCGCCGCGGCCACCAGCGCCGCGCAGGCGCCGGTGCCGCAGGCCTTCGTCAGCCCCGCGCCGCGCTCCCAGACCCTGAGGCGGATGCGGTCGGGCGCCCTGATCTCGGCGAAGCCCACGTTGACGTGCTCGGGGAACAGCGGGTGCGCCTCGACCACCGGCCCGGCCTCGGCGACCGGCGCCTGCGCGACCTCCGGCACGAAGAACACCACGTGCGGGTTGCCCATGGAGACGCATCCGGGCGGCGCCATCAGGTCGGCGTGCGGGTAGAGCGGGACCGGCAGCGCCGCGGTGTCGTGTTCCTCGGCCAGCGGGATCTCGCGCCAGTCCAGCCGCGGCTCGCCCATGTCGACGCTGACCAGCCGCTCGCCGGCGCGGGTGGCGACGAGGCGGCCGGCCGCCGTCTCCATCACCGCCTCGTCCTTGCCGGTCGACTGCATGAGCAGCCAGCCGACGCAGCGGGTCCCGTTCCCGCAGGCGCCCACCGCCTCGCCGTCGGCGTTCCAGAAGCGCACGCGCGCGTCGGCGCCCTCGGCCCGGTCGATGGCGATCAACTGGTCGCAGCCGACGCCTGTCTCGCGGTCGGCGATGGCGCGCACCTCGTCGGCCGTCGGCTCGAACGGGGCGCTGCGGGTCTCGACCACGACGAAGTCGTTGCCGAGCCCGTTCATCTTCAGGAACGGACGGCTCATGGCGGCCGGCTATATAGGCGAAAGCCACCCGCGCGCAAAAAGAGGGCCCCGCTCGCGCGGAGGCCCAGGCAGGAAGCGGATCGGGGGAGGATCTGCCTAAGAGCGTTCGATCGCCGCGGCGGTGTCGTCGATCATCGAGACGATCCGGTCGAGCTCGTCTTCCGAGCAGCCCCGGGCCATCCGGTTCTTGAGCGCCATGCCGAGGTTCATCATGGCCCGGCCCACGCGGGGGCGGCCGGGGCCCGACGCGCGGCCGGCCTCGTCCATGCGGGCGAAGAGCGCCTCGACGGTGGCTTTGTGGTTCTCCAGTTCGGCGCGGCCGGCGTCGGTGATCTCGAACTGCTTGCGGCCGCCGTCGCCCGCCGTCTGGCGGATCATGCCCTCGTCCTCGAGCATGGCGAGCGTGGGATAGACCACGCCCGGCGAGGGGCGGTAGGCGCCGCCGGTGCGGTCCTCCAGCTCCTTGATCAGCTCGTAGCCGTGGCGCGACCGCTCGGCGAGCAGGGCCAGGACCACGTAGCGCAGGTCGCCGTGCTCGAAGAACCGGCCGAAGCGGCGGCCGTGGCGCTCGCCGCGCTCATGGCGCCCGCCGTGGCCGCCCCAGCCGTGACGGCCGCGATGAAGTCTGTGTTCGTGGAAGTGTCTGTGCATGTGATTTAGACCTAGTTTCGATATGTCTGAAGTTCAGATACATCGAAACCGTTCCGGCCCGCAAGCGCTTTTTCGATACAGTCGAAATCCTGCCTCTCCCGCGAGCGGGAGAGGGGGACCGCTCGCCAAGGCCGTAGGCCGAAGAGCGGGCGGTGGAGAGGGAAAGCCTCACGCTCGGCGTGCCCCCCACAACCCGGTCGAACCGCTCTGCAGCCGCTTGCCCTTTCCACCCCCCCGCTCTACGGCCGGCTGGCGCCGACCTCGGCGTGCGGTCCCCCTTTTCCCGCAAGCGGGAAAGGAGGGCCGCCCTACGCCTCCTTCAGCACCTCGGCGAGCAGGCGGCCTTCGGCGCGGCGGTTGGAGCCGGCGCGCCAGGCGACGACGATCTCGCGGGCGGCGTGATCGGCGGCCAGCGGCTTCACCGCGACGTGGGCGGCGTCGGCGAGGCCGGCGCTCACGGCCATCTGCGGCAGGAAGGTCACGCCCAGGCCCGAGCCCACCATCTGCACCAGGGTCGGCAGCGAGGTGGCCGCGAACGGCTCCTCGCCGATCCCCGCGCGCGGCGGGTTGAGCTTGCAGGCCGACAGCGCGTGCTCGCGCAGGCAGTGGCCGTCCTCGAGCAGGATCAGGTTCTCCCGCTCCATCGCCTCCGGGCTGGCGGTGGCCTCGCGCGCCAGCGGATGGTCGGCGGGAACGGCGGCCAGCAGCTCGTCGTCGCTGACGTGGGCCCATTCCAGCCCGGCGGTGTCGAACGGCAGGGCGATGAGCGCCGCGTCCAGGCGGCCCGCCTTCAACTGCGCGATCAGGCGCTGGGTCAGGTCCTCGCGCAGGAAGAGCCGCAGCTTGGGGAAGCGCTGGCGCAGCAGCGGCAGCACGCCGGGCAGCAGGAACGGCGCGATCGTCGGGATCACGCCCAGGCGGAAGCGGCCGGTGAGCGGCTGGCCGGCGTTCTTCGCCGCCTCCACCAGTTCCTCGGCCTCGTTGAGGATGACGGTGGCGCGCCTGAGCGCTTCCTCGCCCACCGGCGTCAGGATCACGCCGGTCCGCGCCCGGTCGACCACCGGCGCGCCCAGCGTGCGCTCCAGCTCCTGGATGCCGGCCGACAGCGTCGGCTGGGTGACGTGCGCGGCTTCGGCCGCCTTTCCGAACGCGCCGTGCTCGGCGAGCAGCTTCAGGTACTGGAGTTGGCGGATGGTGGGCAGCATGCCTTGAAAACCCGTGGTCCCGGCCGACAGGGCGCCCGGACCTGATCCGGGGCGCGGCGGCCGAACGGGATCATAGACCCGCCCTATCTCAATCTCAAAAACAATCGATTGGCGCTCTGGGGCGCAACCCCCTATCTCACCGGCAGCGGCGCTGCCTCCCCGCACGCCGCCAATCATTTCAAGGAGTTGTCACTTGCTGAGCGTTGGCCAGACCCTTCCCGACTTCAAGATCGTCGGCGTGAAGCCGAAGTTCATGCGCCACGAAGAGAAGGGCGAGAGCGCCTTCGAGACGCTGACCAAGGAGAGCTTCCCGGGCCAGTGGAAGGTCATCTTCTTCTACCCGAAGGACTTCACCTTCGTCTGCCCGACCGAGATCGCCGAGTTCGCTCGCCTGAACCGCGAATTCGCCGACCGTGACGCCGTCGTCCTGGGCGGTTCGACCGACAACGAGCATTCCAAGCTCGGCTGGCGCCGCGAGCACCCGGACCTGAACGAGCTGGCGATCTGGAACTTCGCCGACAACGGCGGCCGGTTTGCCCGCGACCTGGGCGTGCTGAACGTGGAAGAAGGCGTCGCCCAGCGCGCCACCTTCATCGTCGATCCCGACAACGTGGTGCAGCACGTCTACGTCACCAACCTGAACGTGGGGCGCAACCCGCAGGACACGCTGCGCGTCCTGGACGCGCTCCAGACCGACGAGCTCTGCCCGTGCAACCGCTCGGTTGGCGGCGAGACCCTGAAGGCGGCGTAACACACCCGCCGCCTCAGCGACTGTCCGGGGGTGCTCCTTTCCCCCTCGAGCGCCCCCGGATCTTTCATTTTCCCGAATGCCTGGAGACGACGAGATGTCGCTCGACACCCTGCGCGACGCGCTGCCCGCCTACGCCAAGGACATCAGCCTGAACCTCGGCAGCCTCGCCTCCGAGACCGTGCTTTCCGACCAGCAGAAGTGGGGCGCCTTCGTCGCGTCCGCCCATGCGGTAGGCGAACCTTCCGTGATCCGGGCCATCGAGGCCGCCGCCGACGCGGCCGGCCTGTCGCCCGAGGCCAAGACCGCCGCCAAGTCCGCCGCGGCGATCATGGGCATGAACAACGTCTACTACCGCTCGCTGCACCTGCTCTCGAACGGCGAATACAAGACCCTTCCGGCCCGCCTGCGCATGAACGTGCTGGCGAACCCGGGCGTCGACAAGGCCGACTTCGAGCTGTGGTCGACGGCGGTCTCGGCCGTGAACGGCTGCGGCATGTGCCTCGACGCCCACGAGGCCGAGCTGAAGAAGCACGGCGTCCCGGCCCAGCAGATCCAGGCGGCGCTCCGCATCGCCGCCGTGGTCAACGCCGCCAGCCGCATCGTCGCGGCCGAGACCGCCCTGGCGGCTTGAGGACTTGGCGGCCTAGCCCTCCAGCACGGCGGCGAGCTTCGCCACGCCGCCGGCCATCGCCTGGACCGGAAATCCCGTGAAGCCGAGGAGCAGGCCGCGCCTCGGCGTTTCGTCGTGGAAGAGGGGGCTGATGGCGCGGGCCGTCACGCCGCGGGTCGCGGCCCTGGCCTCGACCTCCACGTCCGGGCGGCCGTCCCTCAGGTAGGCGATCAGGTGCATGCCCTGGTCGGGCGTGTCGACGTCCAGGATGTGGCCGAGCCTGCGGTTCAGCGTCTCGGCGAGCGCGTCGCGCTGGGCCTTGTAGGCGAGGCGGCGGCGGCGGATGTGGGCCGCGAAATGGCCGCTTTCCATGAAGTCGAGCACGATCGCCTGGGTGAGCGTCGGCGGCTGGCGGTCGGTGAGGCGGCGCAGGGCCGAGAGCTTCCCGACCAGCTCGCGCGGCGCCACCACATAACCCAGGCGGATGCCCGGGAAGAGCGACTTGTTGAACGTGCCGACGTAGACGACGCGCTCGCCGCCATCGAGGCCCTGTAGCGCCGGCAGGGGCGCGCCCGCGTAGCGGAACTCGGCGGCATAGTCATCCTCGACGATCCAGGCCTTCGCCTCGCGCGCCCAGGCGACCAGCTCCAGCCGGCGCGCCATCGACATCGCCACGCCGAACGGGAACTGGTGCGAGGGCGTGACGAACGCCGCCCGGGCGCGCGGCGCCTTGGCGACGCCCGCCTGCACGATCAGGCCGTGGCGGTCGACCGGCACGGCCACGCCCTTCGCGCCTGCGGTCCGGGCCGCGTGCCAGGTGGGCTGGTAGCCGGGGTCCTCCAGCCAGACCTCGTCGCCCGGCGCCAGCAGCGCGCGCAGCGACAGGTCGGTGGCCTGCTGCGCGCCCGAGGTGATCAGGATCTGGTCGGGCGTGCAGACCACGCCACGGGCGGCGCGCAGGTAGTCGGCGACGGCGGCGCGCAGCTTCAGGTCGCCCGCCGGCTCGGCATAGCCGAAGTGGATCGGGTCCAGCACCCGCAGCGCGCGCCGCGTCGATTTCGACCATTCGTCCAGGGCGCGGGCGTCCATCAAGGTGCGGCCGTTGGAGAAGGCCTGCGACGCCATCGCCAGCGGCGCGAAGCCCATGGCCGCCTGCGCGGCCTCGCCCGCCGCCGGCCCTTCATCAGCGGCCCGCGCCGGCTTCAGGTCGACCACGCCCGAGAGGTCGCCCGACACGTAGGTGCCCGACCCCCGGCGGCCCTCGGCGTAGCCCTCCGCCAGCAACCGGTCGTAGGCCGCGACCACGGAGGCGCGCGCGACGCCCAGGCGCCGGGCCAGGTCGCGGCTGGAGGGCAGGCGGCCGCCCGGCTTCAGCGCGCCCTCGTGGATCGCCTCGCGGACCTGGTCGTAGACCTGGCGGATCACCGGCCCGCCGGCCTCGGGCGCGCGCCACGGGTAGATGTCGGCCCAGCTCATCCGGACGCTCGCGATTGGTCTGTCGGAGGCGTCGAAATTGGACCTGTCCGGCAGACCACACAAGGCGTAGCCCGCGGCCAGGAAGGAAGCGCCGCCATGAACGCCTTTGTCCCCACCGAGCGCTCGCGGGTGCGGCGCAGGCCGCAGCGGGCGGCCTACGACGAGGCCACCGTCTACGGGATCCTCGACGCCGGGGTGATGGCGCACGTCGGCTACGCGATCGACGGCCAGCCCTACGTCACGCCCACCGCCTACTGGCGCGAGGGCCGCAAGCTCTACTGGCACGGCTCGGCGATGAACCGGATGCTGGGCGTGGTGGGCGAAGGCGTGCCGGTCTGCGTCACCGTCAGCTTCCTCGACGGCTTCATCGTCGGGCGCTCGGGCATGGTGCATTCGCTGAACTACCGCTCGGTGATGGCCTTCGGCCGCGCGAGGCTGGTGGAGGGGATCGAGGCGCGGCGGGACGCCCTGAACAACTTCATCGACCGCCTCTACGCGGGCCGGCCGGTGAAGCTGCGGCCGGCCACCGACGAGGAGGTGGCCGCCACCGCCATGGTCGAGATGGAGATCGAGGAGGCCTCGGCGAAGGTGCGCCGCACCGGCGTCGCCGACTTGCCCGCCGACCACGGCTGGACCGCCTGGTCCGGCGTCTTCCCGGTGGAGACCCGCATCGGCGCGCCGCTGCCCGAGCCCGGCATGGGCGCCTGCGGGCCGCCCACGCCCGACCTCGCGCCCTATGCGGAAGGCGTGCGGCTGGACGAGGCGCTGTCGGCGGCCGCGCGCGCGTCTTCGCCTACATCCTGAACGTCATGGCCCGGACAAGCCGGGGATGACGGCAGGTTCAGGGCTTGCCGGTCTCGACGTAGCGCTTGAGGCGGGCCCAGCCGCCGGTCAGCACGCCGTCGACGCCGGGCGCGGCCTTCAGGACGTAGTCCCGCGCGCCGCCCACGTTGTAGGTGACGGTCATCTCGGTTCCGCCGTCCTTGGGCTTCAACTGGAAGAACAGCGCCGCCGACACGCCCTCGTCCTGCAGCGGCCCCAGGGCGGCATGCGCCCGGATCAGGCCCTTCTCGCGCCAGGCCAGCACGACCGTCCCGTGCTGCACGCCGCCGCCGCCGGGGATCGTCTCGCACCAGCAGCCGCCGGCCTTCAGCGGGAAGACGATGTTCTTCGCGTCGCCGGAATAGCTGTGCTCGCTGTCCCACCACTGGCCGAGCTCGCCGATGGCGTCGAACACCCTCTCGGGCGGCGCCTCGATCTGGACGACCGACCGCAGGCGGAACCCGTTGGCGTTGGTGTCGACCACCTCGGCCTGCGCCGCGCCCGCGAGCGACAGGGCGACGAGCGCCCCCGCGATCCAAGCTCTCATGCCCTTGCCTCCTCAGGCCGGCTCGAAGCTTAGCGGCGCCCCCCAGAAGGTCTCAACCAGGCTGTTCTGGGCGCGCGGCTCGCCGGTGGTCAGGAAGCGACGAACGGCGCCGGTTCCGGTCTGGAATTCGGGGTGGCGCTCGAAGTAGCGGGCCAGCGCATCGGCCGTGGCGTCGGGCTGGCGGATCAGCAGCGTGCCGGGCGGGAGCGCGGCCTGGAAGAGGTCGGCCACGATCTCGTAGTGGGTGCAGCCGAGGATGGCCCGGTCCGGCGCCCGGCCGATGCGGGTTGCGAGCGCCTTCACGTGGCCCTCGACGACCCTGGCCAACTCGTCGCGCGGCGCGTTCTCCTCGATCATCCGCGCCAGTTCCGGGCAGGGCTCGGAGAAGACGGCGACGTCCTGCCGGCGCTTGTCGATCTCGATCTCGTAGACGCGGCTCCTGGTGGTCGCCGGCGTCGAGAAGACGCCCAGGATCTCCAGCTTCTCGGCCTTCTCCTCGCGCCACTGCGCCTCGTGCTCCCAGGGCAGGCCGGTGGCCGCCTCGATAGTCGGCACGACGATCCCCAGCACGTTGATCGGCCGGCCCAACTCGCGCCGATAGCCGGGCAACCAGGTCTGCTGCAGGCGGCGCAGCGCCACGCTGGCGGCCGTGTTGCAGGCCAGCACGACCAGGTCGCAGCCCTCGTCGAACAGCCGCTTCGCCCCGGCCTTCGTCAGCTCGACGATCTCCTCGCCCGAGCGGCCGCCGTAGGGCGCGTTCGCCTGGTCGGCCAGGTAGACGAAGTCGGCGTCCGGGAACCGCTCCACCAGCCGGTGGTGAACGGTCAGCCCGCCGACGCCGGAATCGAACACGCCGATGCTCATGCGCCGGTGTTAGCGAGGGTCGCGGGGGCTGTCGACGCCGGGGACGGCGGCGGCTCCCCGGCCGTTGCTCAGCGCCAGGCCAGGCCGGCCTTGACGACGTCGGCGGCCTGCGAGAGGCGGCCGACCGAGCCGCGGTCGCCGACGCATTGCGCGACCAGGCCGGCCTGGTCGCGGCCGGTGACGCGGCAGGTGACGTCCTGGCCGAAGCTGGCGGCCATCAGCGCGCCGCGCGAGGCGGGCGCGGTCGAGACCTTCATCGGCGCGTCGGCAAGGCGCACCGGGACCCAGGACGACGGATCGGCGCCCAGCGCCACGCACAGGCTCTCGCCGTCGAGCACTTCGAGGACCGGGCCGCGGAACTCCGCGGCGTCGGCCGGCGGTTCGCCGCCGCAGGTCGCCGCCCGGGCGGTCCCGCCGAGGGCGAGGGCCAGAAGGGTCGCGGTCGTGAAGGCTCGCAGCATCATCTTGGGTCTCAACGCGGGCGTCGGCCGTTCGTTCGCAACTCTCGGGCCATCCCGGACAGTTGCATTGACGGCGCGCAACGCGCCGACCCCTAGGTGAGGGTCACGAGGCGAACAGGTCCGCCTGCGCCGCGGCCCCATGCCTGGCGGCCGGGGCGCCCTCGATGCCCAGCAGCTTCAGCTTCGTGTTCACGCCGCCGCGGGCCGAGAAACCGCCGGGCTTGCCGCCGGCCGCCGTGACGCGGTGGCAGGGCACCACGATGGGCCAGGGGTTCCTGCCCAGCGCCTGGCCGACGTCGCGCGCCAGCAGCCTGTCGCCCAGCTTCACCGCGATCTCGCCGTAGGTCAGGGTCTCGCCGGGCGGGATGGCGCGGGCGATCGCGTAGACGCGGGCGTGGAACTCCGGCGTCTGCGACAGGTCGAGCGGCGCGGCGGACAGGTCGGCCTTCTCACCGCGCAGCAGCGCCCGGACGCCCTCGACGGTCGGCGCCAGGAGCACCGGGATCTCCGCCTCCGTCGCCTCGGGGAACCGGCGCAGGAAACTGCGCCGCGCGGGCTCGGCATCGCGCTCGGGCAGGTGGCAGGCGACGAGGCCCGCCGCGTTCCAGGCGATGCCGGCGATGCCGATGGCGGTCTCGAAGAAGGCGTACTGGGTCATGGCCGGAAGATAGGCCCGTTCGCCGAAAGCCGCTGGCGGCTTTCGGACATGGATGGAGCACTATGCGGCGACGCCCGCGGCTGTGTAATGGGGGCCATGCCCGCCGCCGTCGATCCGCTCGAGCTCGCGTCCGCCCTTCACGTCGACGGTCAGCTCGACAGGGCCGAGACCCTCTACCGGCAGGTCCTCGCCGAGCGCCCGCGCGAGCTCGTCGCGCGCAGCAACCTGATCGCCCTCCTGCGCGACCGCCAGCGGTGGGACGAGGCCGAGACGCTGATGCGCGAGTCCGTCGCGCTCTTCCCCGACGACGCGGGCCTGGCCATGCGGCTGGCGAGCCACGTGCTGGCCGCCGGACGCTACGAAGAGGGCTGGGCGCTCTACGAGGCGCGGCGGCGCGGGCCGGTCGATCCGCCGACCCTGCCGTTTCCCGAGTGGGACGGCGGGCCGGTCGGGACCTTGCTGGTCTGGCCCGAGCGCAACCCCGCCGACATCCTGCAGTTCGCGCGGTTCCTGCCCGAGCTGCAGCGTCGCGGCGTCGAGCCCACGCTGCTCTGTCCGCCGCCGCTCGCCGACCTGCTCGAAGGCGCCGGCCTGCGCGTCGTCGCCGCCGCGCCCGGCGCCGCCCTGCCGAAGCAGGAGGCCTGGCGGCTCATCGGCAGCCTGCCGCTCAGCCTCGACGCGCGGCTGGAGACCCTTCCGCCGCCGCTGCGGCTGGCCCTGCCGACCGCCGCCGGCGGTGGGGTCGGGATCGCCGTCACGGCGGAGGCCGCCCTTGCCGACGCGAGCCGCGCGCTCGCGCCCGATCTCGTCGCCGAGTTCATGGGCCACCCCGGCGCGGTCAGCCTGGAGCCGCGCCACACGGGCGCCCGGTCGCTGAAGGACCTCGCGCTGTCGATGGCCGACCTGGACCACGTGGTCGCGGTCGACGGTGTGACCGCCCACATCGCCGCCGCGCTGGGGAAGCCCGTCTCGATCCTCGTTCCGCGGCTCAACGCCGACTGGCGCTGGCTTCGGGGCCGGGCGGACTCGCCCTGGTATCCCACCGCGCGGCTCTACCGGCAGTCCCAGGCAGGCTGGCGCGCCGTCGTGGACGACCTGCGCCGCGACCTCGCCCCGCTGCTCGCCCGCCCCACGCCGCGGCGCGCCGCGCCGGCCGAGGTCTCCCCCGCGCAGGCCGCGGAGGCCGACCGCCGGCGGCGGTCCATCGCGGCGGGCCTGACCGACCGCGAACGCTGGTCGGCGCCCCTCGACGGCAAGCCCGGCTGGGACGAGCGCGCGCGCCTCGCCGCCACGCTGGTCCCGCCCGGCGCGCGCGTCCTCGACCTCGGCTGCGGCGCGATGGCGCTGGAGCGGTTCCTGCCCGAGGGCTGCGCCTATATCCCCTGCGACCTGGTGGCCCGCGACGCGCGGACCCTCGTCGCGGACTTCAACGCCGGCCAGTTCCCCGCCGACACGCCCTGCGACATGGTCACCGCGCTGGGGGTGGCCGAGTACCTCTACGACGCGCCCGCCTTCTTCGCGCGCCTGCGGGCGCTGAACCGCCCGGCGATGGTCAGCTACAACGTTGCGGCCGGCGGCGGACCGGCCGATCGCCGCGCCCTGGGCTGGGTCAACGACTACACCGAGGCGCAGGTCGTCGCGCTGGCCAGGGCGGCGGGGTTCGGGCGCGTCTCCGCCCATCCGGTCTCGCCCGGCCAGCGGCTCTTTCGGCTCGACCCGCAGGCCGCCGCCCCGGCGGAGCGGTCGGTGTGGCTGGTGTCGTTCAGCAACGTCGGCAACTTCGGCGACCGGCTGGGCGCGCAGGTGCTGGCCGGCGTCCTGCCGCCCAACGCGCGCCTGCGCCACGTCCACCACGAGCCCTGGGAGCTGCCCACGGACGAGCAGCCCGACCTGCTGATCGTCGGGGCGGGCGGCAGCCTGTTCCAGCGGGTGCTGACGCCGCAGCTCGTGGACCTGGCCGAACGCTCGGCGCAGGTCGTCGGCGTCTTCGGCACGCAGTACCGCCACGGCATCGACGGCGCGCTCATGGGCCGCCTGCTGGACCGCCTCGACGTCTGGTGGGCGCGCTACGAGGCCGACGCCTACCTCTATGGCCGCGACCGGTCGAACGTGCGCCACCTGGGCGACCTGATGATCGACGCCTTCCCGATGGCGCGCTGGTCGCGCGACGAGACTCTGGAAGTGGGCGCCGAGGTCGGCGAGGACCAGCCGCTGGACCGGCTGATCGCACGCTACCAATCCGCGCGCCGCGTCGTGTCGCCCCGCCTGCACCCGCTGATGTGCGCGCTCACCGCGGCCGAGGAGGTCGCCTACCTGGAACAGCGCCGCGGCGGCGGGGACCGGGTCTCGGGCAAGTTCGAGGCGATGCTGCTCGACGTCTTCGGCGCGCGGCGGCCCGAAGGCCGGCTCTGGAGCGTCGATCGCAACGCGGTGGCCGCCTACAAGGCGAAGGTCCGCCGCAACCTCGATGCGATGCGCGCCGAGCTCGCCGCCCGGCTGGCCTGACCCGCGCTTCCTTGACCTGACGGCCCCTTGAGCGCATAAGCGCGCCCTTCCGGCGCCAACCTCGGTCAGCGCCCTCTACCGCTACGACCCCGATCCCCATATCGGACGAGAGCGGCGAGGCCCCCCGTCGACGCAATCGTCCACGGGGGTCGACTGCGTTTGGGCCACAGGAGAATGGCGTTTGTTCGACGCGCTGACAGATCGGCTGACAGGGGTCTTCGACCGGCTTTCCGGCAAGGGCGTGCTGTCCGAGAAGGACGTCACCGAGGTGATGCGCGAGATCCGCGTCGCCCTGCTCGAGGCCGACGTCGCGCTGCCGGTCGTCCGCGACTTCATCGCCAGGGCGACCGAGGCCGCCACCGGCGAGGCGGTGATCCGCTCGGTGCGGCCCGCCGACCAGGTGGTGAAGATCACCTACGACGGCCTGGTCGAGATGCTCGGCGGCTCCGGCGATCCTGTCGGCCTGAACATCTCGCTGAACCCGCCGACGGTCATCATGATGGCGGGCCTCCAGGGCTCGGGTAAGACCACCACCGCCGGCAAGCTGGCGCTGCGCCTCGTGAAGGAGCGCAAGAAGGTCCTGCTGGCCTCGCTCGACACCCGCCGCCCGGCGGCCATGGAGCAGCTCGGCATGCTGGCCGAGCAGGCGGGCGCGAACTTCCTGCCGATCGTCCAGGGCCAGGCCGCCGCCGACATCGCGCGCCGCGCCATGCAGGCCGCGAAGCTCCAGGGCTTCGACATCCTGATCCTCGACACCGCCGGCCGGACCACGATCGACGAGGCGATGATGGCCGAGGCGGCCGAGATCGCGAAGATCTCGACGCCGTCCGAGACCCTGCTGGTCGCCGACGCGCTGACCGGCCAGGACGCGGTGCGCACCGCCAAGGCCTTCCACGAGCGCCTGCCGCTGACCGGCCTGGTGCTGACCCGCGCCGACGGCGACGGCCGCGGCGGCGCCGCGCTCTCCATGCGCGCCGTCACCGGCCTGCCGATCAAGTTCCTCGGCGTCTCGGAGAAGATCGACGGCCTCGACGCCTTCGACGCCGACCGCGTGGCCGGCCGCATCCTGGGCCGCGGCGACGTCGTCGCCCTCGTCGAGAAGGCGGCGCAGGAACTCGACGTCGCCAAGGCGGAAGCCACGGCCCGGAAGCTCGCCAAGGGCCAGTTCGACCTCGACATGATGGCCGACCAGCTCGCCCAGATGAAGCGCATGGGCGGCATGGAAGGCATGATGGGCCTGCTGCCCGGCGTGGCGAAGATGAAGAAGCAGATCGCCGAGAGCGGCCTGAACGACAAGAGCTTCGACCGCCAGATGGCGATCATCTCGTCGATGACCAAGCAGGAGCGGAAGAAGCCCGACATCCTGGCCGCCTCGCGCAAGCGCCGCATCGCCGCCGGCTCGGGCGTCGACGTGGCCGAGGTGAACCGGCTCCTGAAGCAGCACCGCCAGATGGCCGACGCCTTCAAGGCGCTGAGCAAGAACGGCGGCAAGGGCTTCGGCCAGATGGCCAGGATGCTGGGCGGCGGCAACCTCGACATGGGCAAGATCGCCCAGATGACGGGCCAGGCGCCGCCGACCCCCGAACAGCTTGAAGAGATCCAGGCCAAGCTGAAGCAGATGCCCGGCGGTCTCCCGAAACTCCCCGGCCTCGGCGGCGGCCTGCCGCCGGGCTTCAACCCGTTCAAGAAATAACGACCAGGAACCGACTGAAATGCTGAAGATCCGTCTCGCCCGTGGCGGCGCCAAGAAGCGCCCCTACTACTCGATCGTCGTCGCCGACAGCCACTCGCCCCGCGACGGCCGCTTCATCGAGAAGGTGGGCAGCTACAACCCGCTGCTGAAGAAGGACGACCCGAACCGCGTCGTCCTGAACCAGGAGCGCATCGGCGAATGGCTCGCGAAGGGCGCCCAGCCGACCGACCGCGTGGCCCGCGAACTGGGCAAGCTCGGCGTCGTGAAGTGGGAAGCCGGCAACAACCCGAACAAGGGCCAGCCGGGCCAGAAGGCCAAGGAACGTGCGGAAGAGCGCGCCCAGCGCGAAGCCGACCGCGCCGCGGCCGCCGAGGAAGCCAGGAACAACCCGCCGCCGGTGGTCGAAGAGCCCGCCGCCGAGGAAGCCGCTCCGGTGGAAGCCGCCGTGGAAGAAGCCGCTCCGGTCGAGGCCGCTGCCGAAGAAGCTCCGGCCGCTGAAGCCGCCGCCGAGGAGGCCCCGGCCGCCGAAGCCGCTGCCGAAGGCGAAGAGCAGGCCTAAGCCTGACGGATGGGATCCGATCTCATCCAGGTGGGCCGCATCGCGGGCGCCTTCGGGGTCCGCGGCGAGGTCCGCATTACCAGCTTCACGGCCGAGCCTGCGGCCCTGCTGGACTACAGGGATCTGAAGCGTGAGGACGGCTCGGCCGGCCTCACGCTCCTGTCCGGCCGCCCCGCCAAGGGCGGCGTCGTCGCGCGCGCCCGCGAGATCGAGACGCGCGAGCAGGCCGAGGCGATGCGCGGCCTCAAGCTCTTCATCCCCCGCACCGCGCTCCCCGAGCCCGACGAGAATGAGTTCTACGTCACCGACCTGATCGGCCTTCCGGTCGAGGCGACCGACGGCGCGCCGCTCGGGACCATCAAGTCCGTGCAGGACTTCGGCGCCGGCGACCTGCTGGAGATCGTCCCGCCCGAGGGCGGCGCCACGTGGTATCTCCCCTTCACGCGCGAGGCCGTGCCCGACGTGCGGCTGGCCGAAGGCAAGGTCGTGGGCGTGCGGCCGCCCGAGATCGAGTAAGACGAGATCGAACAGGGAGTTCGCCATGCCGCTGAAGCTGGAGCCCGGCGCCCGCCTGGTCGTCGCCACGCACAACCCCGGCAAGGCGCGCGAGCTGGCCGAGATCCTGGAGGGCCGCTTCGAGCTGGTGGCCGCGGGCGAACTGGGCCTGCCCGAGCCCGAAGAGACCGAGCAGACCTTCGTCGGCAACGCGCTCCTGAAGGCGCGCGCCGCGGCCGACGCCTCGGGCCTCGTCGCGCTCGCCGACGACTCCGGGCTCTCGGTGACGGCGCTGGACGGCTCGCCGGGCATCTACTCGGCGCGCTGGGCCGGCCCCTCGAAGGACTTCGGCCTGGCGATGCGGAAGGTCGAGGAACGGCTGGAGGAGGTCAACGCCGACGATTTTTCGGCCTGGTTCACCTCGGCCCTGGCGGTGGCGTGGCCGAACGGCCCGGCCGTGGTGGTGGAGGGCCGCGTGGACGGCACGCTCGCCTTCCCGCCCCGCGGCGACAGGGGCTTCGGCTACGATCCGATCTTTGTGCCGGAGGGTTTCGACCAGACGTTCGGCGAGATGGAGCCGGCTGCCAAGGACGGCATCAGCCACCGCGCCCGCGCCTTCGAGAAGCTGAAGGCCGCATTGCTGTGAAGGAGCCGCATCCAGCTCCCTTCCCCCTTGCGGGGAAGGGCCGGGGATGGGGGCGTCGGCTCTGAGCCTGCCGGTTCGCACCCCCACCCCCGACTCCTCCCGGCAAGGGGAAGGGGCGAGCCCTCTCGGCGTCTACGTCCACTGGCCCTACTGCGCGCGCATCTGCCCCTACTGCGACTTCAACGTCTTCAGGGCCAGGGGCCGCGAGGCCGAGGCGGACGATCTCGCCCGCGCCATCGTCGCCGACCTCGCAGCGCAGCGTGAGCTGACCGGGCCCCGCGACCTGGTCTCGATCTTCTTCGGCGGCGGGACGCCGTCGCTGATGGACCCCGCCGCCGTCGCGGACATCGTCGCCACGGCGCGGCGGCTGTGGACGCCCCGCGACAACCTCGAAGTCAGCCTGGAAGCCAACCCGACCGACGCCGAGGCCGACCGCTTCGCCGCGCTGGCGGACGCCGGCGTGAACCGCCTGTCGCTGGGCCTCCAGTCCCTGGACGATGCCGCGCTGAAGTTCCTGGGCCGCAATCACGACGCCGCGGAGGGCCGGCGCGCGGCGGAGGCGGCGGCGAGGGCCTTCCCGCGGCTCTCGGTCGACCTGATCTACGCCCTGCCCGACCAGGCGCCGGACGCCTGGGCCGCCGAGTTGAAGGCCGCCGCCGCCCTCGGCGCCGAGCACGTCTCGCCCTACCAGCTCACCATCGAGGCGGGCACCGCCTTCGACCGCGCGGTCCGCCGCGGCCTGTTCGCCCCGCCGGGCGACGAGGCGGGCGCCGACCTCTACGACACCACCCAGGCCGTGCTGGAGGCCGCGGGCTTCCACGCCTACGAGGTCTCCAACCACGCGAAGGGCGAGGCGGCGCGCTCGCGGCACAACCTCGTCTACTGGAAGGGCTGGGACTACGTCGGCGCCGGCCCCGGCGCTCACGGCCGGATCACCCTCGCCGGCGCCCGCGACGCGACCGAGGCCGCCGACCGCCCCGCCGACTACATCCGCCGCGTCGGCGAGACCGGCGTGGGCTTTGCGAGCCGCGAGACGCTGACGCCCGTCGAAGCCGCCGAAGAGCGCCTGCTGAGCGGCCTGCGCATCGCCGACGGCGTGCCGTTCGCCGACCTCGCCGCGCTCCGCCTGGAGCCCGGCCATCCCGCCGTGCAGGGCCTGGCCGGGCTCGGCCTCGTGGCCGTGGACGCCGGGCGCCTGAAGGCGACGCCGGCCGGGAGGCGCGTCCTCGACCGCGTGACGGCGGAACTGATCCTTTCCGGCGCCTGACGGAAAGCACGGGAGAGGCCGCGAAGCGGCGCCTTCCGATTCAGGGAACCGCGGAACACGCGGAATTGCGCGGAAGGAATCCGGGCCAGCTTTCCGCGTCATTCCGCACATTCCGCGGTTCCAGACGACGGAGCCTCCGCTGGCGCGAAGGCTCGAAGGGTGAGCGCGGCGCTCCTCGTGCCCCTCGGGGTTCGCTTGCCTTTCGCGGCCGGAGCGGCGAACCCTCCGCCATGGCCCGCGCCCTTCCGCCCCCGCAGCTCGACGACGCGCCGCTGGCGCCGGGGCTCTACGTCGTGGCGACGCCGATCGGGAACCTGCGCGACATCACGCTGCGCGCGCTGGACGTGCTGAAGCAGGCCGACCTGGTGCTGGCCGAGGACACGCGGGTGACGGCGAAGCTGCTGCAGGCGTTCGGCCTCTCGGCGAAGCTGGAGCGGCACGACGAGCACGCGGCCGGGCGGGCGCGGCCCAAGGCCATGGCGCGGCTGGCCGACGGCGGCCGCGTGGCGCTGGTGAGCGACGCCGGCACGCCGCTGATCTCCGACCCCGGCTACCGGCTGGTGCGCGAGGCCGCCGCGGCCGGCCACGCGGTGCATCCGATCCCGGGCGCCTCGGCCCTGCTGGCGGGCCTCTCGGCGGCGGGGCTGCCCACCGACCGCTTCCTGTTCGTGGGCTTCCCGCCGCCCAGGTCGGCGGCGCGGCGGGCGTTCCTGGCGGAGTTCGCCGGCGTGCGCGCCACGCTGGTCTTCTTCGAGGGCGGCTCTCGCCTGGCGGAGTGCCTGTCCGACATGGCCGAGGTGCTGGGCGACCGCGAGGCCGTCGTCGCGCGCGAGATCACCAAGCTCTACGAGACCTTCTACCGCGGCCCGCTGGCCGAGCTCGCGGCCGACCCGAAGCTCGACGCGCCGAAGGGCGAGATCGTGATCATGGTGGCGCCGGGCCGCGAGGTGGAAGCCACCGCCGCCGACGCCGATGCGGCCCTGGCGGACGCGCTCACGCGCCTCAAGCCCGCCGACGCCGCCGCCGAAGTCGCCAAGGCGCTCGGGCTGCCCCGCCGGGAACTCTACAGGCGGGCCATGGAGTTGAAGCGGTGAACGGCCGCGCCCGGCGCGGCGCCGCGGCCCGGCTCTCGGGCCGGCGCGCCGAGGTCTGGGCGGCGGTCTGGCTGATGGCGAAGGGGTACCGCATCCTGGGATTCCGGCTGAAGACGCCGATCGCGGAGATCGACCTCCTCGCGCACCGCGGCGCCACCCTGGCCGTCGTCGAGGTGAAGAGCCGCACCAGCCTGGAGACCGCGATGGAGACCGTCACCTTCGACCAGCGCGACCGGCTGCGCCGCGCCGGCGCCCAGCTCGCGGCCAATCGGCCCGGCCTGAAGGGATGCGGCGTGCGCCTCGATCTGGTGGCCTTGGCGCCCGGACGACTTCCTAGGCATATTCCCGACGCTTGGAAGGGCGGCTGACACGGAGCCGCTACGGGAGATGGACCGCGAGGAGGCCGAGACGATCCTGTCCGAGGCTGGGGGAGCCGCGGACGCGGAGTTTCCGCTGCTGGAAGCAGCGATCGCGTGCGCGGTCCACGAGGACCCCGTGCGCGATCCCGCGACTGCGCGCGAGCTGGCCAGCCGCGGCGTCGAGCGCCTGAGCGAACGGCTGAAGCGCGAGAGCCCCGAGGAGGCCATCGCCGAGACCATGGCCGGCGACCTGGGCCTGGGCGGCGACCTCTTCACCCTGGAAGACCCCGACAACGCCGACATCCTGTCGGTGGCGGCCAAGCGGCGCGGCCTGGCCGTGACCGTCGGCCTCTTCTACCTGCATGCGGCGAGGAAGTGCGGCCTGACCTTGCAGGGCGTCGACTTCCCCGGCCACTTCCTGCTGCGCATCGAGACCGAGGAGGGGCCGCTGGCGCTCGACCCGTTCTCCGAGGGCCGCGTCGTGCTGCCGTCCGAGCTGACGCGCCGCGCGCTCCACGCGGGCCTGACCCCCAACGTCGCCGACCGCCTGGACCGGCTGATGGCGCCGGTGAGCGACCGCGCCGTCCTGCTGCGGCTCCAGAACATCTGCTTCGCCACCGCGACCAACGCCGGCGACTTCGCCCGCGCCGAACGCGCCGCCCTGCGCCGCGCCCTCCTCGACCCGCTCGACCACCGCCCCTGGCTCGACGTCGCCGCCGCCCGCGAAGGTCAGGGCGCCCTGGCCGGCGCCCTGGAGGCCCTGCAACGCGCCACCGCCCTCGACGGCGGCGCCGCGCTGGCCGCCCGCGCCGCGCGCGAGCGGGTGAGGCTGCGGCTCAATTGACCGACGCAGCGCCGGATCAGGTCATCGTTCAGTCGCGCGAGAAGATGGCGTGGGTGCTCGTGGCGGCCTTCGTGTTTCTCGCCTTGGGCGAATGGATGGTCTTCCATCCGGAGAGCCCGCGGTACAGCCGCGAGTTCATCATCGTCATGGGAGCTCTGACGGCGGCCATGGGCGCCTGCGGAATGGTCGCAGCGGCGATGCAGCTTGCGCATCCACCACGGCTAACGTTGACCTCGAAGGGGCTCACCTACACGGGTCCGTATTGGCGCCGCGCTTGGTCATGGTCCGACGTGGGGGAGTTCGTGATCGAGCGCAGCGAGCGGCAACGTGTCATCCGCTTCCCCGCTCCGGCGCGCCGAAGCGCCCCCTTCCTGACAGGCGGCGGCCGCGAGACGCTCCCAGGCCTCTGGCGGCTGAACATCGTGCAGGTGCGCGACATGCTCAACGCGGCTCGCGAGCGCTGGGGCTGACGCTGGCGCTTCCTGCTCCGACCGCCTACATCGGCTGAGCTTCAGGTCGGAAGGACGCCGCATGCCGCTCAAGGTCGCCGTGCAGATGGACCCCATCGAGGGGATCAACATCGAGGGCGATACGACCTTCCTGATGATGGAGACGGCGCAGGCGCGCGGGCATTCGCTGTTCGTCTACCTGACCGATTCCCTGGCGCTGGAGGACGGCCGGGTCTTCGCCCGCGGGCGCGACGTCAGCGTCAACCGCGTGAAGGGCGACCACTTCAAGGCCGGGCCGGTGCGGCGCGTGGAGCTGACCGAGTTCGACGTCGCCCTGATGCGCCAGGACCCGCCGTTCGACATGCACTACATCGACGCCACCTTCTTCCTGGAGGCGGTCCACCCGAAGGTGCTGGTGGTCAACAATCCGCGCGAGGTGCGCAGCGCGCCCGAGAAGCTGTTCGTCACCCAGTTCCCGCAACTGCAGCCGCCGACGCTGATCACCAACGACCGCGAGGCGATCCGCGAGTTCCGCGAGCGGCATGGCGACATCGTCCTGAAGCCGCTGAACGGCAAGGGCGGCTCGGGCGTGACACGGCACCTGAAGGACGACCCCAACCTCTCGGCGCTGCTCGAGATCCACGCCGAGCTCGGCCGCGAGCCGGTGATCGTGCAGAAGTTCCTGCCCTCGGTGACCCGGGGCGACAAGCGCATCCTGCTGGTCGACGGCGAGCCGGTGGGCGCGATCAACCGCGTGCCGGCCAAGGGCCAGATCCGCTCGAACATGGCCGTGGGCGGGACGCCCGAGCCGGTCGAGCTCTCCGCCCGCGACCGCGAAATCTGCGCCACGATCGGCCCGGAGCTGAAGGCGCGCGGCCTGATCTTCGTCGGCATCGACGTGATCGGCGACCACCTGACCGAGATCAACGTGACCTCGCCCACCGGGGCCGTGGCGCTGAAGCGCTTCAGCGGAATCGACGCGACCGAGGCGATGTGGGAGCGTGTCGAGGCGATACGGGCGATGTCTTAGGACCGTCTCACAGAAGACGTCCGGAAGTTACGGAATCGTCTGACTTTCCCTCTAGGTTCCCAATTTGTTCTTGATCTGAGCTGAGCAGTATGCTCGGTTGTGGATAACTTTGGACCGACCACAAGAGGTTGAGGCATGGCCGCGCGCGTCGTGACGTTGGCGTTCAACGGCGTGGATGCGGTGCGGGTGGACGTGCAGGTCCAGTTCACCGGCGGCGAGGCGAAGTTCTTCATCGTCGGCATGGGCGACAAGGCCGTGCAGGAGAGCCGCGAACGGGTCCGCGGGGCCTTCATCGGCATGGGGCTGGCGCTGCCGTCGCGGCGCATCATCGCCAACCTCGCGCCCGCCGACCTGCCGAAGGTGGGCAGCCACTACGACCTGCCCATCGCGCTGGCGATCATGGCCGGCATGGGCATCGTCCCGCCCGACGTGCTGGAGGGCTGGGCCGCCATCGGCGAGCTGGCGCTGGACGGGCGGATCCTGCCGGTGGCCGGCGCCCTGCCCGCGGCGGTGGCGGCGGGCGGCATGGGCCTGGGCCTGATCTGCCCCGACGCCTGCGGGCCCGAGGCGGCCTGGGCGGGCGACACGCGGATCGTGGCGGCGCCGTCGCTGATCGCGCTCGTGAACCACTTCCGCGGGACCCAGGTGCTCGCGCCGCCCAGGGCCGGCGACATGCTGGAGGGCGACCGCGTCCCCGACCTGCGCGACGTGAAGGGCCAGGAGAACGCCAAGCGGGCGCTGGAGATCGCCGCCGCCGGCGGCCACAACCTCAGCTTCATCGGCCCGCCGGGGTCGGGGAAGTCGATGATGGCGGCGCGGCTGCCGGGCCTGCTGCCGCCGCTGACGCCGGGCGAGCTGCTCGAGACCTCGATGATCCATTCGATCGCCGGGCTGATCGCCAGGGGCCGGCTCTCGCGCAACCGCCCGTTCCGCAGCCCGCACCACTCGGCCAGCATGGCGGCGCTGACCGGCGGCGGGCTGAAGGCCAAGCCGGGCGAGGTGAGCCTGGCGCACAACGGCGTGCTGTTCCTGGACGAGCTGCCCGAGTTCGGCGCCCAGGCGCTCGACAGCCTGCGCCAGCCGCTGGAGACCGGCGAGGTCGTGGTCGCCCGCGCCAACGCCCACGTCCGCTATCCGGCCCGCTTCCAGCTCGTGGCGGCCATGAACCCCTGCCGCTGCGGCCTGGGCGGCGCGGGCCGCGGCGCCTGCGGACGCGCGCCGCGCTGCCAGAGCGACTACCAGGGCCGCATCTCCGGGCCGCTGATGGACCGCATCGACCTGCAGGTGGAGGTCCCGCCCGTCACCGCCGCCGACCTGGCCCTGCCCGCGCCCGCGGAGGGCACGGCCGAGGCCGCGGCCCGCGTCCTCGCCGCGCGAGCGCAGATGGCGGACCGGGCCGGAGGCGACGGCGCGCCGCCGAACGCCCCCATCCTCAATGCGCAGGCCGAGGGCGACTTCCTGGAAACGATCTGCGACCTCGACCCGCCGGCCCGCGCCCTGCTGGCCCGCGCCGCGGAAGCCGGCGGCCTCTCCGCCCGCGGCTGGACCCGCACGCTCCGCCTCGCCCGCACCATCGCCGACCTCGAAGGCTCGGGCCCGGTGCGCCGCGTCCACGTCGCCGAAGCGCTGATCTACCGGCGCGTCTCGACTCCCTCCGGCTCGGCCCGGTGGGGCAGGGGCGTGATGGCGGTCAGGATGGCCGGCGAGGACGAATCCGCATTCAGTGGTGTTTCGCACGCACCCCGGAACCTCTGAACGTCATGGCCGGGCTTGTCCCGGCCACCCATGAACTCCGCGGATCAGGATGGGTCGCAGGCGGCGACGCTGCGGATCACCACGCTCTCACGCGTTCATGAGAAAAGTAGGGACACACACCCTTTCCCACACAGCCTTACCTCTCGTCATCCCGCGGCTTGTCCGCGGGACCCATGGACTCCGTGGCGCCGGACAGGACGCGGGCAGCGACGCTGCGGGTCACCACGCTCTCACGTGTTCATGGGTCCCGCGGACAAGCCGCGGGATGACGAGGGTGGGGGAAGTGAGACCTGCTCTTCCTCACAGAGAGAGGAAAGCTTCGGTCTCATGGGAGATGAGCGCCTGCCTCGAGGCCATGAGATAAAGCACGACATCCTCGTCGCTCCGCCTCGCGCCCGCCGAACAATGGCAGGGAGGAGGTGGCCGGAGGCGACAGCGGAGGCTCCCTGCAGGCCTGGGAGACCTTAGTCCGGCTACTTTCTGGCACGCTCCGCCTTAGATCTCACTGTGCCGGTAGGGCGCGGTCCAGGATGCGTATCCGATGGTGAGTAGTACGAGGTAACTCCAGACCCGTTCCGCCGTCAGGTACGCCCAGCCGGTAATCGACGGGTCAAGCACGCGTGCGATGTGGGTCACGAAGGCCAGAAGTTGGAACGCGGCGACGAAAAGCGGCCAGAAGCCGTGACTTCGCAACGCGATCCAGACGTAGATGGCGAAAAGCGTCAGGTCGACAAACAGGATTTCCGTCTGGGTCTGCTCGCTGTCGCGGCGAAACACCATCATCGACACAGCCCACGCACCCAGGAGCCCGACGTAGGCCAACCGTTCGTCGTCGCGCCCACGCCAAAGCGTGACAGCGCCGACAGCAGCCATCCCGGTTGGCCAGACCCAAAGCGGAAGTTGGTACGCAGACAAGCTTACGGCCCCCGGCATGACCGAGGGCCGCAATCTGGCAGATGCGCTGCCGAAGGGGAACGACTAGGAGGCGATCCGCAGGTTGCGCATGCGGACGCGCTCGACTTCGAGGCCCTGCGGCGGCGGCTTGTCGCCATCGTCGCCCGTCATACGCACCGCCCCGAGCCCGATCTGGCCCTGGACGACGCTGAGTTCCTTGTGGGTCTCGACGATGGCGCGGCGGGCTTCGGCCAGGGCCATGATGGCCTGGCTGGCGCGCTCGACCGCGTCCTGGCCGATGAGCGCCGAGGCGCCGGCGGCCTTGCGCAGCGACGGCATCACGCCCGTCAGGGCGGCGGTCTTGCTGAGCGCCGCGTCGATGGCGGCTTCGGCGTCGAACAGGGCGGTGGCGACCTCTTGGGCGGCCATACGGCGTTCTTTGAGCATGAGTTCTCTCCATGCGCGTTCGTGCGGAACGCACGCGCTTTGATTGTCAGCGATCAGGGTTTCTCGGCCGTTCAGGCTTTTAGTAAATTCGCCGCCAGATCGTTGAGGGCGTGGAGCCCCGCCAGCATCCCGCCGAAGGCGAGGACGGTGACGATGGCGATCCCGACGATCGCCACGATCCGGACGGCCGGGCTCAGTTCATTTCGGCGGGTCCAGCCTCCGCTTCGCCCTTGAAGTTCTCGTCCAGGAGAACCCAGGTCAGGCAGAGGATTTCCCGCAGCACCATTTCCGGCGGCTTGAACGGCGCCAGCTTCCGCGTAGCGGAAACCAGGTGCCGCGCCATGTCCGCCTGCGCCGGCGTCGCCGAGAGATCGACGAGCTGCCGCTCGAGCTGCGTCCATGAGAAGCCGGGAAGAAGTTCCTCCCGTTTCGCCAAGGCTGGCCAGCGCGCCTCGAAGTCGTCGATCTCCCGGCGAAGGCGAAGCGCCCTGCCAATCACCGCCCTGTTCTCGAAGCTCGGCCAGTCGCCCATCGGATGTCTCCTCGGTTGCGAGGTCATCCGGCCAGTTTCGGTTAACCCTGTCTGTCCTGATCGCGTCGTGTCCTGACGCGATCAGGACAGCGCCGCGGTCCAGTTCGCGCAGGAGCCTGGCCGCCTGGAAGCGGTCGTCCACGCCCAGCTTCCTGCGGGCGCGGTCGCAGTAGGTGTCGACGGAGGTCTTGGACATGCCCAGCTCGCGGGCGATCTGCTTGGAGCTGAGATGCTGATCGACCAGCCGCAGGCAATCCCGCTCGCGCTGGGTCAGCATCTCGACAGGGTTCATGACGCCCCCCAAAGCGCACTCCTTCTCGCGCAGTAAACGACGGCTTTCGCCCGGCGTCTACTTTGCCGCGTGGTTTACATCGGCTCGCGTTGTCTTGGCGCCGGTCGATTGGTCGCGCTTGAGGGTCCGTTAAGCCCTCCGCGGCTAGGTTCGCCGCCGCATGCGTAAACCGACCCGGTCCCTTTCCGAACGGCGCCCGACGCGCGCGCAGATCAGCGCCGAACAGCTCGCGTCGCTCAGCCACGAGTTCCGCACCCCGCTCAACGGCGTGCTGGGCATGGCCCGCCTCCTCGAAGGCACGAAGCTCACGGAGGAGCAGAAGACCTATGTCGCGGCGCTCCGCGACTCGGGCCAGCACCTGCTCGCCCTGGTCAACGACGTGCTCGACTTCGCCAAGCTCGGCGCCGGGCGGCTGGAGCTGCATCCCGCGCGCACCGACCTGGAGTCGCTGCTGCAGAGCGTGGCCGAGCTGCTCTCGCCCCGGGCGCGCGAGAAGGACCTCGAGATCGCCTGGGCGGTCGCGCCGGCGTCGCCGGTCACCATCCACGCCGACGAGAACCGCCTGCGCCAGATCCTGCTCAACTTCGCGGGCAACGCCGTGAAGTTCACGGAGACCGGCGGAGTGCTGATCACCGTGGCGGCGCCTGGGCCGGGTCGCCTGCGCTTCACGGTCGAGGACACCGGGCCCGGCGTCTCCGAGTCCGACCGCGACCGCATCTTCGAGGCCTTCGCCCAGGCCGAGACGGCGCACGCCGATCTCGGCGGCTCGGGCCTCGGCCTCGCCATCGCGCGGCGCATCGCGCGCGCCATGGACGGCGACGTGGGCGTCGACCCGGCCGGCGAAGGCGGCGCGGCGTTCTGGTTCGAGGCCGGGCTGCCGGTCGTTCCGGCTGCGGTCCGCGGACGGCCCCTGGAGGGCCGCCGCGTGGGCGTGGCCTCCCCCAGCACCATCGTGCGCGCGGCCGCCGCGGCGCAGATCGAGGCCTGCGGCGGGACCGCCGTCTGCGGCGAGACCGTGGGCGACGTCGCGGCCGCCACCCGCGCCGGCGACGTCGTCCTGGTGGACGCCGGCCTCGCCGGCCCCACGGGGGCCCTGCGCCCGCCGCCGCAGCGCAAGGGCATCGTGCTGCTGGCGCCGGACGAACGCGACCGCATCGCCCGCTATCGCCGCGCGGGCTTCACCGGCTACCTGATCAAGCCGCTGCGCCGCGCCTCGCTGGCCGAGCGGGTGCTGATCGCCGCGGGCCAGGCGCCCAGCGCCGCGCCGCCGCGGGAGGACGACCGGATCGTCACCGCCGCCGCCCCCGGCGCGCGCATCCTGCTGGTCGAGGACAACCCGATCAACGCGCTGCTGGCCCGCACCCTGCTCACCCGCGAAGGCTGCGAGGTGGAGCACGTGACCAGCGGCGCCGAGGCGCTGAAGGCCGCCGACATGGGCGCCTTCGACGTGATCCTGATGGACATGCGCATGCCCGGCCTGTCGGGCGAGGAGACCGCCGGCCGCCTGCGCGAAGCCGGCATCGCGACCCCGATCGTGGCCCTCACCGCCAACGCCTTCGAGGACGATCGCCGGGCCTGCCTCGCCGCCGGGATGGACGATTTCCTGGTGAAGCCGCTGTCGCCCGACGCGCTCCGCAGCGCGCTCACGCGCTGGGCCGCGCCCACCAGCCGGGCCAACTGGACGAAGCCCGCCAAGCGCTTCAAGGTCGGCTGAGATCGGGCGTCCCGGGGGGCGCTTCCTGAGAGGCCGGCATGACCGACAAGGCTGAGGGGGCCGGGGCCCCGCGGCGCAAGCGCACCGCCATGGAGGTGGTCCGGTCGCTGCGCCAGCCGAAGGTCGCCATGACGCTCGCGCTGGGCTTCTCGTCCGGCCTGCCGTTCCTGCTCACCCAGAACACCCTGGGCTACTGGCTCCGCGACGAAGGCACGAGCCTCAAGGTCATCGGCTTCGCGTCGTGGATCGGCCTCGCCTATGTGCTGAAGCCGCTGTGGGCGCCCATCGTCGATCGCGTGGACGTGCCGCTGCTGGGCCGGCTCGGCCGCCGCCGCGGCTGGATGCTGCTGGCGCAGATCGTGATCGCGCTGGGCCTGATCGGCATGGCGTCGGTGGGGCCGACCCCCGGCCTGACGGCGATCGCCGCCTTCGCCGTGGTGGTGGCCTTTGCGTCCGCCACGCAGGACATCGTCGTCGACGCCTGGCGCATCGAGGCGTCCAGCGACACCGAGGAGATGGGCCTCCTCGCATCGGGCTTCCAGCTCGGCTACCGGATCGCGATCCTCGTCGCCGACGCCGCGATCATCGCCGGCGCGGCCCACTTCGGCTGGCCGCTCTCGTACGTGGCCATGGCCGTCCTGATGGGCATCGGCGTGGCCGGCAGCCTGTTCGCCTTCGAGCCCGCGCGCGCCGACGAGGTGATGCAGGCGCAGGCTCCGCTCTGGACGCCGCGCGGCTTCTTCGACGCCGTGGTCGGCCCGTTCGTGGACTTCTTCCGGACCCACAGGGCGCTGGGCGTCCTGATGCTCGCGGCCATCGCGGCCTACCGGCTTCCCGACTTCCTGATGGGGCCGATGTACAATCCGTACTACCACGACCTCGGCATCGCGAAGGACGTGGTGGCGGCCGTGCGGGCGGCGACGGGCCTGCCGGGCGCGTTCATCGGCATCGCGGTGTCGGGCCTCTGCGCGGCGCGGTTCGGCCTCTTCCCGACGCTGATCGTCGGCTCGGTCCTACAGGGCGTGGGCACCGCGGCCTTCGCGCTGCTGACGCTGAACCACGACGTCGCCATGTTCACCGCCGTCATGGCGCTCGACAACTTCGCCCAGGCGTTCGCCGGCGTGGCGCTGGTCGCCTACATGTCGAGCCTCACCGGCCTCGGCTACACGGCCACGCAGTACGCCCTGCTGTCGTCGACCTACGCGATGCTGGGCAAGTTCCTGAAGGGCTTCTCCGGCGCGGTCGTCGACGGCATGACGCCGGCGCAGGGGCTGATGGGCGCCTACGCCACGGCCTGGATCGGCACGGGCCTCACGGCCGTCCCGCCGATCCTGCTGGTGACGTGGCTGTGGCGGATCCAGTCACGGCGAGACGCCGCTGGAAGGACCTAGGTCCCCCAGGCAGACCACCTGCGCCACCTGCAGCTCGCGGCGCAGGTCGTCGGCGACGTAGAAGTAGTTCTGCGGCGTGATCTGCTCGCCGGTGGCCGTGGCGTCGGCGCGGCGGCCGCTGTTGGTCAGGGTCGCGCGCACGACCTCCGGCGCCGTGGTGTAGATGCGGCCGCGGCGCGGGCTCTCGGCGATGGTGACGCCCAGCACGCGGCCCTGGGCGTCCAGCGCCGGCGCGCCGGAGAGGCCGCCCAGCGTGCCGTTCAGCCCCTCGGTGCGGCCGGTCTCGGCCCAGACCAGCACCGGTTCGGTCCGCGCGCCGTGGCCGCGCACCACCAGGTTCTCGCGGCCCAGCAGGCGCGACGACGCCTCGCCCGGCTCGCCCTGCGGGAATCCCGGGTGGAAGGCCCGCTGGCCGCGGCGCAGCGGCTCGGCCAGCGCCAGCGGCAGGGGCGCGGCGCCGCCTTCGGTGTAGAGCAGCGCCGCCTCGCCCTTCGGGTCGATCCTGACGTTCACCGCCACGCCCGTGCCCGGCCCCACCACGATGGCCACGCGCGCGCAGCCGTCGACCACGTGGCGCGCGGTCAGCCACACGCCGGAGCGGGCGATGGAGAAGGCGGTGCCGGCCGCCGGCCCCGGCTTGTCGGGCACGTCCACCACCACCGACGGGTCGAACGGCGAGGCCGGCCCCAGCGCCTCGCCCAGCGGGTCGGCGCTCTTCGGCGGCGGCGGCGGCGCGTCGGTGCGCTCGTCCCGTCCCAGCGCCGCGAACAGCAGCACCACGAGGATCGCGGCGTAGACCACCCAGTCCGGCAGCCGCGGGAACTTCATCGTCAGGAGCGCGCCGCCGCGAGGATGACGGCGGTGGCGAGCTTGGCGCCGACCAGCAGCGCCGCGGCCGAGACCTCGCCCTCCTGGATGCGCCGGGGCAGGCCGCGCAGGATCATGTCGACCAGCCGGAAGATCAGCAGTTGCACCACCACCGTGACCGCGCCCCAGAGGCCGATCTCGATGACGTTGGTCGACGCCTTCAGCGACGCCGAGAGCGGGATCGCGAGCCCGACGAGCACGCCGCCCAGCGACAGCGCCGCGGCCGTGTTGCCCTCGCGGATGAGGGTGATCTCCTTGTGCGGCGTCAGCAGGATGTAGGCCGCCGCCGCCGCGATCAGGATCGTCACCGTCACCGAGACGTGCAGCAGGAAGACCGGGAACCCGGCGGCGAAGGCCTGGATCTCAGGCGAAGGTGTCGGCATGCGGTCGTCCCCGAACTTGCGGCCGACTCGTTAGCACGGACGCGCCCCCTCCCCCATCACGATGGGGGAGGCAGGGAGACGGCGGCCTTCCGCCGGGCGCTCGCCCGCAGCTTCTCGCTCTCGCTCTTGAGCTGGCCGCAGGCGGCGAGGATGTCGCGGCCGCGGGGCGTGCGGATCGGCGAGGCGTAGCCGCCGCGGTTCAGAATGGCCGCGAACCGCTCGATGGTGGACCAGGACGAGCACTCGTAGTCCGTGCCGGGCCAGGGGTTGAACGGGATCAGGTTGATCTTCGCCGGAATGCCCTTGAGGAGCTGGACCAGCGCCTTGGCCTCGGCCGGGCTGTCGTTGACGCCCTTCAGCATCACGTACTCGAAGGTTGCGCGCCGGGCGTTGCCCAGGCCCGGATAGGCGCGGATGGCGGCCATCAGCTCGGCCAGCGGGTACTTCCTGTTGAGCGGCACCAGCTTCTCGCGCAGCGCGTCGTTGGTGGCGTGCAGCGAGATCGCCAGCATCGCCTGGGTCTTCTCGCCCAGCGCCTGGAGCTGGGGGACCACGCCCGAGGTCGAGACGGTGATCCGGCGGCGCGAGATGGCGATGCCCTCGTGGTCGGCGATGATGTCGATCGCCTGGGCCACGTTGTCGAGGTTGTAGAGCGGCTCGCCCATGCCCATGAACACGATGTTCGAGAGCCGGCGGTCCTCCTTCGGCGAGGGCCATTCGCCGAGGTCGTCGCGCGCCACCTGCACCTGGGCCACGATCTCGGCGGCGGTCAGGTTGCGGACCAGCGCCTGTGTGCCTGTATGGCAAAAGGTGCAGTTCAGGGTGCAACCCACCTGCGAGCTGACGCACAGCGCGCCGGCCCGGCCGACGTCGGGGATGTAGACGGTCTCGACCTCGATGCCGGGGCCCATGCGGATCAGCCACTTGCGCGTGCCGTCCCTGGAGACCTGGCGCTCGACCACCTCGGGGCGTTCCAGGCTGAAGGCCTCGACCAGCTTGGCGCGCTGTTCCTTGGCGATGTCGGTCATCCGGTCGAAGTCGGTGACGCCGTAGTGGTGCAGCCAGCGCCAGACCTGCGAGGCGCGCATCTTCGCCTTCTCGGGCGGCACGGCCCCGGCCTCGACCAGCGCAGCCGCCAGCTCCTGGCGGGAGAGGCCCGTCAGGTTCGGCGCCTTCGGCGCAAGTGCGGTCGCCGGCGCGCGGCTGAGATCGAGGGTCACGCCCAAGGTTCGGTCCTTCCGGAGAGCGGCGAATATAGGGGAGCGCGCTTCGACTTCAAAATCTCCCTCCCTTAATGGGGAGGGACAGCTCGCCGCAGGCGAGCAGGGTGGGGAAGCGTGGCCCGAAGCGCCTGCGCACAGGGATTGGCTAACCACCACACTCGGCGTTCCGACCTGGACTTCCCCACCCTGGCCGCTCGCGCGGTGTCCCTCCCCATTAAGGGAGGGAGCGCCACTTCAAACATTCGTTCGACTTGGCTAGGGTCGCGCCGACAAATGGGAGAACGTCCATGAAAGCGCTGCTCAGCAAGGCCGTCGGCGGGCCGGAGACCCTGGTGCTCGACGAGATGCCGTCGCCCGAGGCCAAGCCCGGCCAGGCCGTGGTCAGCGTCAAGGCCGTGGGCGTCAACTTCCCCGACGTGCTGATCATCGAGGACAAGTACCAGTTCAAGCCGGCGCGCCCGTTCGCGCCGGGCGGCGAGGTCAGCGGCATCGTGAAGTCGGTGGGCGAGGGCGTCACCCACATCAAGCCGGGCGACCGGGTGCTGGGCAACACCGGCTGGGGCGGCATGGCCGAGGAGCTGGCGCTGGAGGCGCACCGGCTGGTGAAGATCCCCGACGCCATGCCCTTCGACGAGGCGGCCGCCTTCATCATGACCTACGGCACGAGCTGGCACGCGCTGGAGGACCGCGCGAAGCTGCAGCCGGGCCAGACCCTGCTGGTGCTGGGCGCGGCGGGCGGCGTGGGCCTGGCCGCCGTCGAGCTGGGCGCGGCCATGGGCGCGCGCGTGATCGCCGCCTGCTCGTCGCAGGAGAAGGTCGACCTCTGCCTGAAGCACGGCGCCGCCGCGGGCGTCGTCTATCCCAGGGGCCCGTTCGACCGCGACAGCCAGAAGGCGATGGCCGCCCTCTTCAAGGACGCCTGCGGCCCCAACGGCGCCGACGTCATCTACGACCCGATCGGCGACGCCTACGCCGAGCCGGCGCTGCGCTCGATCGCCTGGGAAGGGACCTACCTCGTGGTGGGCTTCGCCGCCGGCGAGATCCCGAAGGTCCCGCTGAACCTCGCCCTGCTGAAGGGTTGCCAGATCGTGGGCGTCTTCTGGGGCGGCTGGGTGGCCAAGAACCCGCAGAAGCACCAGAAGAACGTGGCCGACCTCCTGGAGATGTACGCCAAGGGCAAGATCAAGCCGTTCGTCTCCGAGCGCTTCCCGCTGGAGCGCGCGGCCGAGGCCATCACCCACCTCGCCAGCCGCAAGGCGCTCGGCAAGGTCGTCGTCACCGTCGACTGAGGCTCGCCCCTCCGGAACGCCATCCCCGGGCTCCGTCCCGGGGACCCGTGAACGCCGGCCTCGCCGGAAGGGAAGGGTCGGCGCCGCTGCGAGTGACAGCGGCCTGGCGTTCACGGGCGGCCCGGACAAGCCGGGCCATGACGTTCGGGATCAGCCCGGGGGCGCGCCCCCCTGCTGGAAGTCGAAGCCCTGGTCGCGCGGCCGCCCGCCGCCGAACGTCCACACGACGCCCACGAACACCTGGGTGGTGTCGGTCTCGTAGCGGATGCGGCTGCGCAGCGTCGGATCGTTCACGACGATGGTGTTGCGGAAGGTGTTCAGGACGTCCTGCGCCGACACCACGAGGGTGAAGCGGTCGTCGAACTTGTGGCGATAGCCGAGGTTGAGCATCCCGGTCGCGCCGAGCGAGCCCTGCGGCGTCAGCCGCCGCCCGTTCAGGAAGCCCGACACCTGGATCAGGTCGTTGGGCGTCACCTGCCAGTTCACGCTGGCGCGGCCCGAGAGCGACGCGGTCGAGCGCGTCCCCGCGATGCCCTGCGACGCCGAGGCGTCGATCTCGGTCCAGGCGGCGTTGCCGCTCACGTTGTAGGTCAGGTCCTTCGCCAGCCGCCCGTTCGCCGTCAGCTCCAGCCCCGCGTTGCGCATCTTCCCCAGGTTCTCCTGGCGGATCAGGAACACGCCGCCGCCCAGGTCTCGGGTCACGTCGGTGAAGCTGTCGAAGGTCTCGCGGTAGTAGAGCGTCGCCAGGTAGATCGCCGGGCTCCTGCGGTATTCGAAGCCGGCCTCCAGCGAATGCGTCTCCTGCGGCTTCAGGTCGGCGCTGCCCGACCGGAAGGTGATCGGATCGATCAGGAAGCGGAACGAATTGTACTGCTCGGGTTGCGGGCGCTGGATGCGGTGGCTGTAGCTGGCCGTGAGGCGCCGGCTGTCGTCCAGCTTCCAGGCCAGGTGCAGGCTGGGATAGGCCTTCAGGCCGTCCTGGTCGTCGCGCCGCCCCTGCGTGACCTGGTCGAGGTCGAGGCTCACGTCCTCCAGCCGCAGTCCCGCCAGCACCGTCAGGTCGCCGATCGGCCGCTCGTAGGTGACGTAGCCCTGCAGCAGCCGCCGGTCGAACCGGAAGAGGTTGCTGAGCGCCGCGTTCGGCGTGCTCGCCGGCTGCGTCGGGCCGGTGAAGCCGCGGTTGTCGTATTCGTTGTCGTCCCACTGCAGGTCGAAGCCGGCCTTCAGCCTGCCGCCGCCGTCCATCGGCCGCTGGTAGTCGCCCTTCACCTGGACCTGGCGCAGGCTGGTCAGCACGTGCTGGCGGTCGAAGGCGATCGGCGCGGGCGGCACGCGGCTCAGCACGCTGCCCGAGCGCGTGCGGTCTTCCTCCACGGCCTCGAAGCTGGCGGTCAGCTTGAAGTCGTGGCCCTCGCCGTCGAACCTGCGCAGCAGGCCCGCGGTGATCTCGCCGCCGCCGCGCTGCTGATCGACGCGGATCGCGCGATCGTAGGCCTGCGCCAGCGCGCCGGCGCCGTCCTCGCGCAGGGTCGGGCCGAAGCCGTCCAGCCGGAAGTCGATGAACTGCCCGCGCAACTCGCCCGAGAGCCGCGTCTTCGGGCCGATATCGTAGTCCGCCGCGACCCGGCCGCCCACGATGTTGAACTCCAGCGGCTGGATCGAACGCGTCGTGCTGCCGGCGAAGGCGCCCGTCGCGGGGTCGAGCCGGCCGCGGTCCTCGGAGAACGCCTGCTTCTGCAGGTCGTGGCGGAAGAAGCCGTCCGCGGTGACCGTCAGGTCCTTGGAATTGTAGCCGGCGTTCGCGCCGCCGAAGACCTGGCCCTGGCCGCCCACCGTCACCCGCGCGCCGCCCGTCCTGCCCGCCCCGCGCGCCCGCTTGGTGACGAGGTTGATGACCCCCGCCGCGCCGTCGGCGCGGAACTCGGCGGAGGGGTTGGCGATCACCTCCACCCGCTCGATCCGCTCGGCCGGCAGCGACTGTAGCGCCTGACTCCTGGATTCGCCCGCGAACTGCGACGAGGGCTTGCCGTCGACCAGGATCGTCACGTTCGGGTCGCCGCGCAGGCTGACGGCGCCCTGCACGTCCACCTCCACCGATGGCACGTTGCGCAAGGCGTCGCTGATCGAGCCCGTGGTGGCGTGCAGGTCGTCGGTGACGCTGTAGCTCTTGCGGTCGATCGAGGTGCGGACCGGCGGCGCGGTCCCCTCGACGCGCACCTCGCCCACGGTGTTGGGCTGGGATTTCGGCGCCGGCGGCGTCGGCGCCGCGGGCTGCGCGAAGGCGGGCGCGGCGGCGGCCATGGCGGCCAGGCCCAGGCACACGGAACGCAACGACGTCTCTCCCCGGCATGAACGCGATGTCACTGGCCATCGCCGCCGCCTGAGGTAGGATACAGTTGTATTTTGATCGAAAATACACGTGTATTTTCGGTAATGAGGAACGCCCCATGGCGGTCAGGATCTCCGGCGCCGAGAGCCAGGTGATGGAGGCGCTGTGGCGCGACGCGCCGCTGACGCCCGACGGCATCGTCGACGCGGTCGGCCCCGCCAACGGCTGGACCGCCGGAACGGTGAAGACCCTGATCACCCGCCTCCTGCGCAAGAAGGCCATCGAGGGCCGCAAGGAGGCCGGCGGCTACTTCTACCGGCCGCTGCTGGCGCGGGCCGACTATGTGCTGTCGGAGAGCCAGGGGCTGGTCGACCGGCTGTTCGGGGGCGAAGTGGCCCCGATGGTGGCCGCCTTCGCCGAGCACCGCGCGCTGACCCCGAAGGACGTGAAGCTCCTGAAGCAGCTCATCGCGGACCTGGACGATGAGTGACCTGCTGCTGCTCGCGCTCACGATGAACCTCGCCGCGGCCGTGGCGGCGGCGGTCGTGCTGGCGCTGCGCGCGCCGTCGCGCCGGCTGTTCGGCCCGCAGGTCGCCTACGGCCTCTGGGCGCTGGTCCCGCTGGCCCCGCTCGGCTTGCTGGTCCCGGCGCGGACGATGCGCGTCGCCGCGCCGGCGGGCCTGCCGCTGGTCGGCATTTTTGACGCCACGGCGCCCGCGACGGCCGCCGCCGCCGCCGGCCCCGACCTCGC
>NZ_JAHBYD010000001.1 GCF_019636135.1 Phenylobacterium sp. | reverse complement strand
TGTCATCGGCCAAAGCGGGATGCTGCCCGCCCCGCGCCGCCGCCAGCGCCCGGCCTGGCCCGGCGCCCTCGCGGCGCTGGCCCTGGGCGCGTGGGGCGGCGGCGCCGAGGCCGCGCCGCGCGAGGACTTCGTGCTGGGCCAGAGCGCACGCAGCGGGGCGGTCTGCACCGCCGTGCGCGACTGGGACGACCCGGTCGCGCAGCGGGCCGGCCAGCGCGCCTGGCAGGTGATGTGCCGCGGCTGGACGCAAACGCTGGGCCGCATCTACGCTTTCCATGCCGACGGCGCGGCGGCGGGCGAAGCGTGGCGCAGGCATCTCGCCGACCGCGCGGCCTGCGAGCCGGCGATGGACGCGCCCGATCCCGGGCTGGGCAAGACCACGCTCGCCGCCTGCAAGACCAGGCCGCTGGGCGCGAGCTACGTCGTCTACGAGGCCCACGACGGCAAGGACGTGATCGTGGCCGAGGGCTACGCCGCCATCGCCGACGTGCTGGGCACGGGCGTCAAGGTGGCGCTGGGCCGCCAGAAGCCGCCGGCCGCCACCAGCCAGCAGACCGCCAACCTCGGGACCGTGCTGGGCGGCCAGATCGAGAACCTGAACGCCGTCGCCGAGGCCAGCGCCGCCTCGCCCGCCAAGCAGAAGGAGGCCGCCTACCGCGAGGCCCAGCTCTGGCAGTTCGGCGACGCGGAGTCGCGCTTCAGCCAGCTCGCCGGCGCGTCGCTGGAGCGGCTCGGCGTCACCGACCGCGCCGAGGCCTACCTCAACGTCGCGCTCAACGCCTCCAACGCCGGCCGCACCTCCGAGGCCGAGGCCTATTTCAAGGCCGCCGCGCCGCTGGTCGCAGACGCCAACAGCGCGCCGCTCCGCGCGCTGTCCCTCAACATGCAGGCCGCCCACGCCCGCAACCAGCGCCGCTTCGACGACGCCATCGCGCTCGCCAGGCAGGCCATCGCCCAGCGCGCGGGCATGGCCGAGGTCGCGGCCGCCGGCCTGGTCACCCGCGCGGGCCCCGACGTCCGCCTGGGCCACGCCGCGGCGATGGCGCTCAACGCCCAGGGCAAGATGCCGAGCCTGCAGCTCTCGGCCGACGAGCGCGAGGCGGTGCGCGACGCCCAGGCCTGGCAGATCATCGGCACCAGCCAGGAGGCGCTGAAGCAGCGCGCCGCGGCCCGCGCCAGCCTGCAGAGCGCCATCGACATCCTGTCGCGCCCGCGCGGCGCCGACGTGCTGGGCTCGGCCGCGCCCTGGCTGGTGGTGCGCCTGCAGGTCGACCTCGCCACGCTCGACCGCGCCGACGGCCAGCCGGCGCTGGCCGTCCGCCGGCTGGAGGCCGCTCTCGCCGCCTACGAGATGAAGGACGCCGGCTCGCTCCCGCTGGGGCGCTTCCTGCTGGAGCTGGCCCGCGCCAAGGCCGCTGCCGGCATGGAGGACGAGGCGTTGGGCGACTTCGAGCGCGCCTTCGGCATCTTCCAGCTCAAGCGCGGCGCCCTGGGCGCCTCGGCCGACGCCGCCGCCGACTACTTCGACATCCTCTTGAAGCGGGTGGGGAACGACCCCGTCGCCAAGGCCGCCGACGCCCAGCGGTTCTTCGCCAGCTCCGAGGCGCTGGTGGGGGAATCCACGGCCGCCGCCTCGCTGCAGTTCGCCGAGCGCCTGAGCTCGGAGGGTTCGGCCAGCGCGGGCATCTCCCGCGCCCGCGACGCGACCCTGCGCCTCGTCGCCCAGAAGGACCAGGAGATCCGCCAGCTCCAGCGCGCCGGGGCCTACACGGGCGAGGCGCGCGAGAAGGCCGACGCCGAGCTCGACGCCCTGCGCAAGCAGGCCAACGAGCTGGAACAGCGCCTGTTCGACGCCAACCCGCGCTATGCCACCGCGCTCTCGACCACCGTCACCAGCAAGGACCTGCAGGCCGAGCTGAAGGACGGCGAGGCCTATCTCAAGGTCATGCTGCTCTCGAACCGCGGCTACGGCCTCCTGATCACCCGCGACGCCGTGCGGCCCTACGCCATCGACCTCAGCCGGCCGGAGGCCCGCAAGCTCGCCGCCAAGCTGCGCGAGCCGATCGCCGAGGTGGGCTCGGGCTTCCTGGGCGAGTGGGACGTGGGCGTGGCCCACCGGCTCTATGCGGCCCTGCTCGGCCCCATCGAGCCGCAGCTCAAGACCATCACCAAACTGATCTACCAGCCCGACCCGACCATGGTGGGCGTGCCCATCGGCGCCCTCGTCACCGACGACGCGAGCGTGCAGGTGATGGCGAAGAACGTCGAGCGCGCCCGGCGGGCGAAGGCGGAGGTCTCCTACAAGGGCGTGAGCTGGGTCGCCTCGCGCCTGGAGACGTCGGTGTCGGTCTCGACCGCGGCCTTCTACAACACCCGCCGCAGCCGCCCGAGCCGCGCGCCGAAGCCGTTCCTGGGCTTCGCCGACCCGGTCATCGCCAAGGACGACGCGGCGTTCCGGAGCGTGATGGCGCCCGACTGGTCGATCGCGCTCGCCGGCGGCGCCGACTTCTGCGCCAGCTTCCGCAAACAGCTCATGGAGATGCCGCAGCTCCCCGAGGCCGCCACCGAGGTCCGTTTCGTGGCCAAGGCCGTGGGCGCGCCCGACAGCGTGATCGTGGGCGCCGACTTCACCGACGAGCGGGTCAAGAACGGCGGCGGCTTCGAAGGCGCGCTCGACCAGTACCGCGTGCTCTACTTCGCCACCCACGGCCTGCTGCCGCAGGCCAACGGCTGCCTGCAGCCGGCGCTGGTCACCTCGCAGGGCGGGCCGGGCAGCGACTCGCTCCTCGACACCAGCGAGATCCCGCAGCTCCAGCTCGACGCCGACCTGGTGGTGCTCTCGGCCTGCGACACCGGCGCGGGCCTGGAGGACGGCGGCGGCGGCGCGGCCCTGGGCGGCCTCGTCTCGACCTTCACCTACGCCGGCGCGCGCAACCTGCTGGTCTCCAACTGGGAGGTGGACTCCGCCGCCACCGAGACCCTGATGTCGGCCCTCTTCAACGCCAAGGCCGCCACCCAGGGCGAGGCGCTCGCCGCCGCCATGCGCAGCTTCATCTCCCGCGACGACGACTACTCCCACCCCTACTACTGGGCCGCCTTCCTCATCGTCGGCGACGGCGCACGGGCGCTGCCGGGCGCCGAGACGGCGCGCGTGGCGGCGAACTGACGGCGCTCACGGACGATGATGCCAGACGCGAGCTGCGGACCCATCGCCCGGCTCGACCCGCCTCGGGCTTGCCCAGGCGACAATCCGGACCCATGTGATAGGGTACGCCCATGACCGAACATCAGCTCGACACCTATACGGAGACGCCACGCTGGCGGCTCATGATGTACCCGGTCGGCGGCTTCATCGCGGGCCTGCTCGTGTTCGGCGCCTGGGCGCTCTTCCGCTAGCATGTCCGGGAGCGACGACACCGAGCGCGATCTGCGTCTCGAGCTGATGCGCCTGGATCGCAAGCTAAAGGTCCGCGACCTTAAGCTGAAGGATCAACAGCTCGCGTTCGAGCCGATCAAGATGGTCTTCCTCGCCGGAGGCTTCGCGGGCGCCCTCGTCGCCGTCCTCAGGGTGTTCATGCACTGAACCTGGACCGGGAGACTGGAGCGGGTGAGGGGAATCGAACCCCTGACATTCAGCTTGGGAAGCTGACGTTCTACCTCTGAACTACACCCGCGCCGCCGGGATCGCTCCGGAAGGGCGATCCCTTTAGCGGACCTTCGGCCGGCCGTCGAGGCGGACGCTCGGACGAGTTGCACAAGGCCCCCGCGTGGATGACCCCGGCGAACGCGGCGCGTTGACCCCGCCGCGTCGCGCCCGCACCATGGCGCCCTCATGAGCGGGAGGTTCCGATGGCCGACGATGCGGCGCTGGATCGAGCAGTCTTCACGGCGATGACCGAGGGCACGTTCGAGGACTGGGCCGCCATCGGCCGCGCCTCGATGGCGCACCGCGGCGAGCACGTCGACCGGATCGTGGCGCACCTCAACCTGCTGAGCGGCGACCACGGCGGCTTCGCCGTCGACCGGCTGGAGCACTCGCTGCAGACCGCCACACGCGCCCACCGCGCCGGCAAGGACGAGGAGTACGTCGTCTGCGCCCTGCTGCACGACATCGGCGACATCCTGCTGCCGGCCAACCACGCCGAGCTGGGCGCGACCATCCTCGAGCCCTACGTCTCGGAGGAGAACCACTGGATCCTGAAGCACCACGGGATCTTCCAGGGGTACTACTTCTTCCACCACATCGGCCTCGACCGCGACATGCGCGAGCAGCACCGCGGCCACCCGGCGTTCGAGGCCTGCGCCCAGTTCTGCCACCTCTACGACCAGAACTCGTTCGAGCCGGGCTACGACACCATGCCGCTCGACGCGTTCACGCCGATGATGCGCCGGGTGATGGAGACCCCCAAGCGCTCGATCTACAAGCGCCCGGCGGCCTGAGCGCGATGAAGCTCGGGGGGGTTCCGGCGTTCGCGGCGGCCGCGCTGGCGGCCGCGCCCGCACTCGCGCAGACGACGCCGCAGGACCGCGCCCGCGAGGCGGCGGCGATGCTCACGGCCGCCGGCTTCACCGTCCGGCCCAACCAGATCCAGAACCTCTGCGGCCGGCCCGCCCAGCCGCGGCCCACGGCCGTCGACCTGAACGGCGACGGCCGGCCCGAGGCCATCGTCACCGACGCGGGCGACGCGGCCTGCTACGGCCCCGGCGGCGTGAAGGCGGCGGTGATCGTGCGCGAGCCCTCGGGCTGGCGGCTGATCGGCGGCGCCATGGGGCCGATCAAGGTGCTGCCGACCGCGACGCGAGGCTGGCGCGACTACACCATCGACGCGCCGGGCTGCCAGCCGGTCTGGGCCTGGAACGGCCAGGACTACACGCTGAAGTCCAACTGCCCGGCCGGCGGCGCGCCGCCCGCCCGGACCGCCGCGGCGCCGTCTGCGCCGCCTGCGGGGAACGCGGCCGACCGCACCGCGGCGCTTCGGGCCGCCGGCTTCACCGCCGTCCGCGGCCGCTACCCCGCCTGCGACACCTCCCAGGAGGTCACCATCGAGATGCGCGACCTGAACGGCGACGGCCGACAGGACGCCGTGGTCACGGACTACGGCACGGCCTGCTTCGGCATGACCGGCCAGGGCTACGTGATCGTGACCAAGGACGCGGCGGGCGCCTGGAAGCAGCTTTTCGGCAACCAGGGCATCCCGACCTTCCTGCCCACCCGCGGCGTCGGCGGCTGGCCCGACATCGAGAACGGCGGGCCGGGCTTCTGCTTCCCGGTCATGCGCTGGAATGGCCGCGACTATGCCATCATCCGCAGGAAGGCCTACCAGCCCGGCGCCTGCGCCGGCCGCTGAGGCCTGTGGGGCGGATGCGCCCTACTGCACCCGTTCCACCTTGAACCCACGCGCCTTCAGGAGCGCCGGCAGGCCCTCGGGGCCGATGAGGTGGAGCGCGCCGACGTTCACGACCTCGATGCCCGAGGCGCCGACGATCTCCGCCGTCAGCGTCTCGGCCCAGGCGCGGTTCCGCTTGCGGACGAGGGCGTCGTAGAGGCCGGGGTTCTCGGCCTCCAGGCCGTCGTTCAGGCGCGAGATGTCGCCCGCGAGCCAGGCCTTCTCCAGCGAGGCGGGCCCCAGCGGCGGGGGCAGAGCCGGCTTCCTGCGCCGGCGCATCACGTCGGTGAGATAGCGCACCTCCGAGGCTTCCGGGAGGCTCGCGTACATCCGCGCCTGGTCCTCCAGGGTCTCGAAGGTCCTGACCCGCTTGCCGGCGCCGCGCGCCGCGCGCGTCGCCACCATGTCGGCGCCGGCGTCGACGGAGGCGCCACGGCCCAGCACCGGGCGCACCGACAGCATCAGCGCCGCCGCCCAGGGCCGCAGGTGGTCGATGCGGGCGATGTCGGTCTCGCGCGCGAGCACCGCCAGGTCAGAGGGCGCGAGCTTGCGGCTGAGCGGCCGGTCGGGATCGGAGCCGTAGCGCTGGACCAGCAGCCGGATCGTCTCCGGGTCGCCCGAGGTCATGTCGGCCTCGAACCAGACCGTCCCGGCCCTCGCCATCGCCGCGTCGTAGAGCGGCGTGCGCCAGGCCACGCCTGGCTTCAGGGCATGCAGCGTGCCGAACAGGAAGACCTGGCTGTCCCCGTCCGAGACCCGCCACATGGCTGGCGCGGCCGCCGCCGGCCAGGCCGCCAGCAGCGCGGCCACGACGGCAAACGCCAATCCACGCCACACCATGGTCGTCCCCCGACCTGTCACCGCGGCCGACCATAGCCCCCGCCGCGGCGCACGTCAGTGCGACCCGCCGACGCTCGCCCGCTCACGAAAAGTTTGATCGAGGCGCCTCTTCACCAGGCGCCGCCGGGCGCCTAGCTCAGGAGGGCGGGACCGGGCCCCTCTGGCGATCACCCCCACGATCGTGATGTCGGACCGCGACAGGTGCGCTCGGGGCCTGGCGGAATCGCCTCTCTCCCCCATCAGGCTCCAAAGGGCTTCGGGCGCGCCTCCACACAGGAGGAGCACATGCAACACTACCGCATCTGGCATCTGCGCGATCGGCATCGCCAGCTCGAACAGCAGATCCGCACCGAGCTGCGCCGTCCGCATCCCGACGCGATGCGGCTGCAGGCCCTGCGCCGCCGCCGGCTGCACGTGAAGGACGCGATCGACAAGGCCGAGGCCGGGCTGCTGCCCGTGCGGGCCGGCGGCGGGCTCAGCCCCGCCTGACGGACGAAGGGCGCGGGCGGCGAGGCTCGCGCCCGTTTCGCCTCAGGGCGTCCAGACGCGGAAGTGCTTCGAGAGCTTCAGGCCCTGCCGCTGGTAGTGCGAGCCCAGGTCGCCGTAGAGCCGCGTCGGCTTCTCGGTCAGCGGCTCGTAGACCAGCCGCGCCACGGTCTGGCCGTCCTCCAGGATGAACGGCGTCTCGTGGCTGCGGACCTCCAGCACGCCCTTGCTGCCCTTGCCGTGCGCCTCGTCGGTCCCGAAGCCGGGATCGAAGAAGCCGGCGTAATGCACCCGGAACTCGCCGACCGAGGGGTCGATCGGCGTCATTTCGGCCGCTTCCATCACCGGGATCTCCACCGCCTGCTTCGAGGCCAGGATGTAGAACTCCCCGGGGTCCAGCAGCAGTTGGCCGTTGCGCGGGACCAGCGGCTCCCAGAAGTCGCGCGGGTCGTGGCCGTCCTCGTGGTCCAGGTCGACGACGCCGGCGTGGCGGCGGCCGCGGAAGCCGGCGATCTCGCCCGTCAGGTCGACGCCGACGCTCTCGGTGCGCAGCCGCGGCGGCTCGCCGGCCTTCAGGCGCAACTGGTTCAGCCGCGTGCCCGAGCGCACCAGCACCGAGAAGGTCTGCGGCGCGATCTCCATGTAGAGCGGCCCGTCGTAGCCCTCGTCCACGTCGTCGAAGGCGTGCCCGTGGTCGGTGATCACGCGCACGAACACGTCCACGCGGCCCGTCGAGCTCTTCGGGTTGGCCCGCGCCGAGATCCCCTTCGGCAGCGTCAGCCGCTCCTGCAGCTCGGCGATGTAGACGCAGCCCCGCTCCAGCACCGCGCCGGCCGTGAGGTCCAGCTCGTGCATCCGCACTTCCCTGAGCCGCTCGCGCACCGTGCCGTGCCGCGGCAGGAACGAGGCGCGCACCCGCCACGCCTTGCCGGCCAGGCGCAGATCGAGGCTCGCGGGCTGCACCTGGTCGGCCTCCCAGGGGGTCGCGGACGCGATCGCGCCGCCGGCGATCAGGGCTTCGATGGACTGGCAGGGCAGGATGCCCGGGGCGGTGATCTCGCTCATGGGCGGCGAAGCCTTAGCGCAGAACGCGGGTGTTGCAAGGCTCACGCGGGGAAGTTGGTGAAAACCGGCCCTTGACCCGGCCTCGCCCCTGCCGTTCAAGCGGCGTCCTTGCACCAAGGAGGCCACCGATGGCTGAAGATCCGCGCGACTGGGAAATCGAGACCCGAGCGGTGCGCGGCGGCCTCATGCGCACCGAGCACGGCGAGATCTCGGAAGCCCTCTTCCTCAACCAGAGCTTCGCCTACGAGAGCGCGCAGGCCGCCGACGAGCGGTTCGCGGGCGGCCCGGGCTTCATCTACCAGCGCTTCGGCAACCCCACGACGCAGATGTTCGAGGACCGCCTCGCCCTGCTGGAAGGCGCCGAGGCCTGCAAGGCCACCGCCTCGGGCATGGCCGCCGTGCAGCTCTCGCTGATGGGCCTGGTCCGCGCCGGCGACCACATCGTGGCCGGCCGGGCGCTGTTCGGCTCGTGCCGCTGGATCCTGTCGGAATGGATGCCGCGCTTCGGCGTCGAGACCACCTACGTCGACGCCACCGACATCGAGGCCTGGAAGAACGCGGTGCGGCCCAACACCCGGTGCTTCCTGGTGGAGAGCCCGGCCAACCCGCTGCTCGAAGTCACCGCCATCGGCGCCGTGGCCGAGGTGGCGCACGCGGCCGGCGCCAAGCTGGTGGTGGACAACGTCTTCGCCACGCCGATCTTCCAGAGGCCGCTGGCGCTCGGCGCCGACGTCGTCGTCTATTCGGCCACCAAGCACATCGACGGCCAGGGGCGCGTCCTCGGCGGCGCGATCCTCGGCGACGCCCAGTTGCTGACCGACGCCTACAAGGACATGCACCGCCACACGGGCCCGGCGCTCTCGCCGTTCAACGCGTGGGTGCTGCTGAAGGGCCTGGAGACTCTGGAGCTGCGCGTGCGCCGCCAGACTGAGACCTGCGGCAAGGTCGCCGACGCCATCGCCGCGCATTCGAAGACGAAGAAGATCGTCTATCCCGGCCGGCCGGACCATCCGCAGGCCGCGATCGTCGCCAACCAGATGACCGGCGGCGGCAGCGTCGTGGCCTTCGACCTGGGCAGCCGCGAAGCCGCCTGGCGCTTCCTCGACGCGCTGGAGATCTTCGACATCTCCAACAACCTCGGCGACGCCAAGTCGATGGCCACGCACCCCTGCACCACCACCCACCGCTCCATGCCCGAAGCCGAACGCCTGGAGATCGGCCTCACCGAGGGCTGGGTGCGCATGAGCGTGGGCCTCGAAGGCGCCGGCGACCTCGTCCGCGACGTCAGCCGCGCGCTGGACGCGGCCTAAGCCGCCAGCAGCGCCGCGGGCTCCACGGCGTAGACGCGGCTGCAGTATTCGCAGGTGACGCGGATCTTGCCGTCGGCCTCGACCATGTCGTCGCGCTCGGCGGCGTCGAAGCTCTTGAGCACGGTGATGATCCGCTCCTCGCTGCAGCGGCAGAAGGCGCGCAACGGCCTGGAGCCGAACACGCGGACGCCGTCCTCGTGGAACAGCCGGAAGAGCAGCGTCTCCGACGACAGGCCCGCGTCCAGCAGCTCGTCCTCGCCGATGGTCTCGAAGAAGGCCTGCGTGCGGTTCCACGCCTCGACCGTCTCGCCGCGGGCGTCATCGGCGGCGATGTACTGGATCAGGAAGCCGCCGGCCCGCCACGCGCCGTCCTCGCGGCCCACGGCCAGGCGCACGCGCGTCGGCGTCTGCTCGGATTGCGCGAAGTACTGCTCGGCGCAGAGCGCCAGGGTCTCGCCCTCTATGGCGGTCATGCCCTGGTAGCGGTCCATCTCCGGGCCCTGGTCGACGGTCATCATGAAGACGCCGTCGCCCAGCAGGGTCTTGGCCCCCGGGCGCTGGAAGCCGCCGCTGACCTGCGCCACCTCTTCGGCGTCGAACCGGCAATAGCCGCGCAGGCCTCCGCTCGTGTCGTAGTCGGCCACGACGTAGCGCACGGGCCCGTCGCCGCGGGCCTCCACGATCAGGCGGCCCTCGAACTTCAGGTTGGAGCCGACCAGGGCGGCCAGCGCGCAGGCCTCGCCCAGCAGGTTGGCGACCGGCTCGGGATAGTCGTGTCCGCGCAGGACCTCGTCGATCGCCGGGCCCAGGCGCGCCACGCGTCCGCGGACGGGCTCCCCCTCGATCTGGAACGCGCCGACGACGTCGTCGGGGATATTCGCATCAGGCATCGGCGCAATATAGTCGCTGGCGGCGCAGTTGCGAGGCGGGGCGTCGCCCTGGCCGCACGAACGCGCTCCCCACCCCCTGAACGTCATGGCCGGGCTCTGTCCCGGCCATCCAGACGCGCAGGCGTGCGGAAGCGGCCCGCGGCGGGCGCCGCTGCGAGCCTTCCGGGATCGGTGCTCATGGGTGGCCGGCACAAGGCCGGCCATGACGTTCGGGGAGGGGAGAAGGGCGCGCGGCGCGCGCGCTTGGTTCAACCACGAACGAACACGAACGCGCCTGTGCGGCGGACGGTCTGAAGTGCTCGTCCGGCGAGGCTGCGGGGAGAGGGCTGCGGAGTGTGAGGCCGGCAGGGCGCGTTCGTGGGCCTTCGTGTGGGTTCGTGGTTCTAAAACCTCCTCTTGAACGTCATGGCCGGGCTTGTCCCGGCCATCCAGACGCACAGGCGTGCGGAGGTGGCCCGCACCAGGCGCCGCTGCGAGCTTGCTTGGGGTCGGCGTGTCTGGATGGCCGGGACAGGCCCGGCCATGACGTTCCTTGGTGAGGGAGCGCTACCGCGCGTCCACCCGCCGGAAGTCGAGGGCGTAGACGCGGCTGTTGGTGAAGCGCAGCGCCGTGACCTTGCCCTTCGCGTCGCGCACGATGCGGATCAGGTTGCCGTCGCCCTGGAAGGCGTCCCTGTAGAGCGGCTGGATGACATAGGGCGCGCTGGGCCGGTCGGCCGGAGCGATCACGGCGACGCCGCCCTTCACGCTCACCACCAGCACGCCGCCCGCCTCGGGGCTGGAATAGGCGCCGGCCAGCGGCAGGAGGTCGGCCTCCTCTGGCTTCCATTCGGCCTTGCGCGCGAAGGTCACCGTCTCGCCGGCCGGGTCCACACGCTTCACCGTGTCGCCCGCGAAGGTGAAGTCCATGCCGCCGCCCGTGTAGCGACCCGCCTCTGCCTGCGGCTGGAAAGCGCCGCCGCCACGCACGCGCAGCTCGCCCTTGTCGGCCACGACGCGCAGCACATTGCCGGTCCGCTCGTCGACGTAGGCGCCAGGGATGCGCGCCAGGTCCGGCTCGGACGCCAGCCGCGCCGCGGTGGGCGCGGCAGGCGGCGGCGCCACTGCGTCGACCACCCGATGGCCGACCTGGACCGGATTGACGTCGGCGCGGTTGCAAAGCAGCGCCACCGACAGCCCCGTCGACGGCACGCGCGCCAGCCAGGCCCGGTAGGCCGCCGTCGCCCCCGAGTGCGAGACCTCCTCGCGCCCGCTCCACGACAGCACCATCAGGCCCCGCGCATAGGTGATCCGCCGCCCGCCGGTGAGCGTCGCACGCTCGGCCATCTTCTCGGCGATCCCGGCGCCCAGGCGGCCCTCGGAGAGCGCCCGGTTCCAGATCAGCAGGTCGCCGACCGTCGTCAGCAGCGCGCCGTGGCCGTAGGTGTTCTCGAACGGCATCTCCTGCAGCCAGCTTCCGTTCTGGCCCGGCTCGTAGGCGATCGCGCGGCCCTGCACCACGCGGCGGAAGTCGTCGCGCCAGCTCGTGTGGGTCATGCCCAGCGGCTGGAACAGGCGCTCCTTCGTGAAGTCGGCCAGCGTGCGCCCGCTCACCCGCTGCACGATCAGCCCGGCCAGGTTGTAGCCGGTGTTGGTGTACGAGTAGGCCTCGCCCGGCGTGTAATTCAGGCCCTTCTGCCGCACCGCGATCAGCAGCACCTCCTGCGGCGTGTAGATGCGGCTGGTCCTGGGCCACCCGGCCAGCGCCGCCACCTCGCCCCAGTCGCGCAGGCCGCTGGTGTGGCTGAGCAGCATGTCGATGGTGATCGGCCGGCCGTAGTCCGGCATCTCGGGCAGGTACTTGCGGATGTCGTCGGAGAGCGCCAGCTTGCCGTCGGCGGCCAGCAGCAGGATCGCGGCGGCCGTGAACTGCTTCGAGACCGAGCCGGCCTCGAAGATCGTGTCGGGCGTGATCGGGACGCCATGCTCCAGATCGGCCGAGCCGAAGCCGCGGTAGACCGGCGCCTGGCCCTTCTGCTCCACGCCGACCGCGCAGCCCGGATCGTCCGCCTTGAACCGCGCGAAGACGCCGCCGATCGGGTCGGCCGGCGCCGCCGGAACCTGCGCCTGCGCCGCCGTCGCCAAGGCCAGGGCCCCGGCCAGCCCGATCCACCGCATCCTCAGCCTCCCCGCGCTCTCGCCAGCCTAGCGGTTGCCGCCGATCAGGTCGCCCAGGCCGCCCAGCACCGAGCCCTCGCCGCGGTTCTGCCCGGCCGGCCCCGCCGCCGCCAGCATCCGCCCGGCGAGGCGCGCGAACGGCAGGGACTGGATCCACACCTTCCCGGGCCCGGTCAGCCGCGCGAAGAACAGGCCCTCGCCGCCGAAGAAGATGCTCTTCACGCCACGCACCATCTCCAGGTCGAAGTCAACGCTGGGGGTGAAGGCGGCCAGGCAGCCGGTGTCGACGTGCAGTTGCTCGCCGGGCGCCAGCTCGCGCTCCACCAGCGTGCCGCCCATCTGCACGAACACCCAGCCGTCGCCGTCCAGCTTCTGCATGATGAAGCCTTCGCCGCCGAACAGGCCGGTCATGATCTTGCGCTGGAAGGCGATGCCGATCGAGACACCCTTGGCCGCCGCCAGGAAGCTGTCCTTCTGGCAGATCAGCGTGCCGCCCACCGAGTCCAGCTTGATCGGCAGGATCGCGCCCGGCGTGGGCGAAGCGAACGCCACCTTGGCCTTGCCGCGGCCCTGGTGGGTGAAGACCGTGGTGAACAGGCTCTCGCCGGTCAGGAGGCGCTTGCCGGCGCCCAGCAGCGAGCCCATGAACCCGCCCTGCTGGCCCGAGCCGTCGCCGAAGATGGTGGTCATCTCGACCGAGGCGTCCTTCCACACGAAGGCGCCGGCCTCGGCGACGGCGCTCTCGCCGGGGTCCAGCTCGATCTCGACGAACTGCAGCTCCTCGCCCTTGATCTCGAAGTCGATGTCGTCCGAGACGCCGGCGCTGCGCATGTGATGGTTCCAGGGGCCTTGCGACATGGGGGCGGTCTCCGGTTTTCGAGTCAGAGGAATGTGTAGCGCCCTCCTCTCCCCCCGCGAAGCGGAGAGGGAGAGGGCAGGGAGAGGGTGGCTCAGGCGGTGGAGCGTCCCGGGAGGTTCAGCGAGGATCCTCGGTCCACCAGCGGCGCGATGCAAAGCGCCGAGCCGCCCTCTCCCTGCCCTCTCCCTCTCCGCTTCGCGGGGGGAGAGGAACTCAATAGCCGACGTGGGTGAGGTACAGCCCTTCGGCCGGCGCGACGGGGCCGCAGGCCTTGCGGTCGCGGGCGGCGAGGGCGGCGGCGACGTCCGCCTTCGTCCAGCGGCCGACGCCGACCTCGGCCAGCGTGCCGGTCATCGAGCGGACCTGGCGGTGCAGGAACGAGCGCGAGGCGAATTCCAGGATCACCTCCTCGCCCTCGCGGCGCACGGCGGCGACGTCCAGCGTCTTCGTCGGCGACCTGGCCTGGCAGGCGAGGTCGCGGAAGGTGGTGAAGTCGTGGTGGCCCACCAGCGCCTGGGCCGCGTCGTGCATCGCTTCCGCGTCCAGCGGCTTCTTCACGTGCCATACGCGGCCCTGGTCGATGGCCGGCGGCGCCATGCGGTTCAGGATGCGGTAGCGGTAGCGCCGCTCGGTCGCCGAGAACCGGCTGTGCCAGCCCGCCTCCGCCACCTCGGCCGAGATCACCGCCACCGGATCGGGCAGCAGGTGGAAGTTGAGCGCGTTGCGCACCGTCTCGGCGGGCCAGTCCTTGGCGAGGTCGACGTGGACCACCTGGCCGGTCGCATGCACGCCGGTGTCGGTCCGGCCGGCGGCGCCGACCCGCAGGTCCTCGCCGCAGAACCTCTTCACCGCCCGCTCCAGCGAGCCCTGCACCGACGGCAGGCCGGCCTGGGCCTGGAAGCCGTGGAACGGCCGGCCGTCGTACTCGATCAGGAGCCGGTAGCGGGGCATCAGCCGAGCCTCGTCCCCGCGGGCACGGGATGGCCGCGCAGGAAGGCGTCGGCGTCCTGCGGGCCCTTGCCCTCGCGCTGCACGCGCAGCAGCCGCACCGCGCCCTCGCCCGTCCCGACCAGCAGCCGGTCGTCCAGGGCGACGCCCGCTTCGCCGGCCTCGTCCTCGAACCGCGACAGCAGCGCCTTCACGCGCACGGGCCCCTTCTCGGTCGGGAGTTCGAACCACGCCCCCGGGAACGGCGACATGCCGCGGATCTTGCGGTCCAGCACCGCGCCGGGCTTCGTCCAGTCGAGCCGCGCGAACCTGGCGCTGATCTTCTTCGCATAGGTCACGCCCTCCCCGGACTGGGGCGTGGCGACGGCGGTCCCCGCCTCGATCTCCGGCAGGGTGCGCACGATCAGGTCCGCGCCCGCCGCCGCCAGCCGGTCGTGCAGCGTCGAGGCCGTGTCCAGCGGGCCGATCCGCACGGTCGCCGTCGAGAGCACAGGCCCCTCGTCCAGCCCCTCGGTCATCCGCATCACCTGCACGCCGGTGACCGCGTCGCCGGCCATGATCGCGCGCTGGATCGGCGCGGCGCCCCGCCAGCGCGGCAGGAGCGAGCCGTGGACGTTGTACGAGCCCAGCCGCGGCGCCTCGAGCACCGCGCCGGGCAGGATCTGGCCGAACGCCACCACGACCGCCGCGTCGAGGTCCAGCGCCGCGAACGCCGCGATCTCGGCGGGGTCGCGCATCGACGCCGGGGTGCGGACGGGAATGCCGTGCGCCTCGGCGAAGGCGTGGACCGGCGACGGCTTCAGCCCGTGGCCGCGCCCGCGCGGCGCCGGCGGCTGCGAGTAGGCGCAGGCCACCTCGTGCCCGGCCGCCACGATGGCGGCGAGCGCGGTGACGGCGAAGTCGGGTGTGCCGAGGAAGGCGAGACGCATCGGCCCGCTCTTAGCCGCCCCGAGCGGCCAAGGGAACTTGCGCGCAAGCGGAGCCGTTCACCCGCCGACGCCTCAAGGGAGCCCGCCCATGTCCAGGATCATGTTCGCCGCCGCCGTCGGTCTCGCCCTCGCGCTCGGCGCCTGCAGCAAGACCGAGCGGCAGGACACCGCCGCCGACGTGAAGGCCGCCGCCGACCGCGTCGGCCAGAAGGCCAAGGACGCCGCCAACAGCCCCGAGATCAAGAAGGCCGGCGCCGAGCTCAAGGACGCGGCGGGCGACGCCGCCGACGCCACGAAGTCCGTGCTCAAGGGAGCGGCCGCCGGCGCCCGCGACGGCCTGGCCAAGGCCGAGGCGGAGGGCAAGAAGGCCGCCGACGCCAGGGATGCGAAGGACGCGAAGCGCTGAACATCCCTCCTCTTCAGGGCAGGGCAATCGCATATGGATGCGGGCGGCCGAAAGGCCGGCAGTCAAACCGCAGAGATCGCGGAGATACGCAGAGGATTCCGGTGGATCCGCGCCCCTCTCTGCGTGTCTCCGCGATCTCTGCGGTTCAAGAATCGGGCGGACAAGCCGCCCACAAGCCATATGCGATTGCCCTGCCCTGAAGGGAGGGAACGCGACTTCGTCGCTACGCCGCCTTCGCCTGCTTCTTCACCTTCTTGATCGCCTGCTCGCGCTTCAGGCGGCTCAGGTGGTCGATGAAGAGGACGCCGTCGAGGTGGTCCATCTCGTGCTGGATGCAGACCGCGTAGAGCCCTTCGGCGTCTTCCTCGATCTGTTCGCCCCGGTAGTTCAGGTAGCGCAGCTTCACGCGGGCCGGCCGTTCCACCTCGTCGTAGATCTCGGGCACCGACAGGCAGCCCTCCTCGTACGGCGCGGTCTCCTCGGAGGCCCACAGGATCTCGGGGTTCACGAAGTAGCGCGGCTGCGGCTCCTCGCCCTCGCGGGCCAGGTCCATGACGATGACGCGCTTGGGCACCGCGACCTGGATGGCGGCGAGCCCGATGCCGGGCGCCGCGTACATGGTCTCCAGCATGTCGTCCATCAGCGCGCGCAGTTCGTCGTCGACCGCCTGGACGGGCTCGGACGCCTGCTTCAGGCGGGGATCGGGAACGACGATGATCTCGCGAAGGGCCATGGCGGGCAGGTAAGCGGGGGATAGTTGAGCGTCAAGGTGGGACAAGCAGCAGGCGACTACTCGCCGCTCGCCGCGAGCCGGACGGTAGGCGCCTCGGCTTCCAGCAGCTTGGTCAGCGGGCGTACGCCGGCCTCGACGACGGCGAGCTCGCCGACCTCCTTGCCCTGGTGGTCGACCTTCAGGTCCTCGAAGCGCCGCGCCTGGGTCAGCACCTGGGTCTCCAGCGAGCCCACGAACTGGTTGTAGCGGGAGACCGCCGCCTCCAGCGCCTTGCCCACCGAGCCCGCGTGCGCGCCCATCACCGAGATGCGCTTGTAGAGCTCCTTGCCGAGGTCGGCGATCGCCTGAGCGTTCGCCGCCTGCTCCTCGACGCGCCAGCCGTAGACCACCGCCTTGCAGAGGGCGAAGAGGGTGGTCGGCGTCACGATCACCACGCGCCGGTCCATGGCGTCGTTCATCAGGTCAGGCGCCCGGTCCAGCGCCGCCGCCAGCGCCGAGTCCAGCGGCACGAACATCGCCACGAAGTCGGGCGAAGCCTCGAACTGGTCCCAGTAGGCCTTGGCGGAGAGGCCCTGGATGTGGCCCTTCACGCTCTGCACGTGGCGCATTCCGGCCGCATCGCGGGCGAAGTCGTCGGCGGCGTCCTGCAGCTCCAAGAAGGCGTTCAGCGAGCACTTGGCGTCGATGACGAAGAGGCCGCCGCCGGGCAGCTTCACCGTCACGTCGGGCCGCCGGCGGCCCTCCTCGGTGTCGGTCGAGGCCTGCTCCTCGAAGTCGAACCGGCCCGAGAGGCCCGCCGCCTCCAGCACGTTGCGCAGCGTCTGCTCGCCCCAACGGCCCTGCACGCCCGCCCCGCGCCGCAGCGCCGCCGAGAGCTTGCGGGCCTCGTCCTGCGTCGCCGTCGAGGCGGCCAGCAGGCTCTGGATCTGCTCCTTCAGGCCGCCGGTCTCCTCGGCGCGCGCCTTCTCGACCGCCGTCACCTGGGCCTGGAACTTCTCCAGGCTCTCGGCTACCGGCTTCAACTGCGCTTCCAGGCGCGCTTGCGCGAGCTGCTCGCGACTGCGCACCTGCTCCTCGTTCCGCTTCAGGATCTCCTCGGCGAGGCTCGACGCCTGCTGGGTCAACTGGGCCGCGAGCAGGTCGCCGTGCCCCTCGACCAGCTTCGCCTTCAGCTCGGCGGCGTGGGCCCGGCCGCGCTCGCGCAGCGCCCAGGCGACGGCCCCGGCCGCGATCAGCGTCATCAGGACGGCGACGAAGAGAAACGCGTTCATGCTATGTTCCATAGCACGAGTCGTGTCGCGGGAGCTAGGCCGGCCGCCGCGCCCGCATCGCCTGGGCGATGGTGCCGTCGTCCAGCCAGTCGAGCTCGCCGCCCACCGGCACGCCGCGGGCCAGCATGGTGACGCTGACGTCGGCGTTCGAGAGCCGCTCGGCGAGGTAGTGCGCGGTGGTCTGGCCGTCGACGGTGGCCGGCAGCGCCAGGATCACCTCGCGCACTTCCGGCGCGCTCGCCCGGTGTACCAGGGGGCCGACCTTCAGCGCGTCCGGGCCGACGCCGTCCAGCGCCGACAACAGCCCGCCCAGCACGTGGTAGCGCCCGCGGAACGCCGCCGCCCGCTCCATCGCCCAGAGCGCGCCCACCTCCTCGACCACGCAGATCAGCGCCCCGTCGCGCACGCCGTCGGCGCAGATCGCGCACGGGTCCTGGGTGTCGAGCGAGCCGCAGACCTGGCACGTCTTCACCCGCCGCGCCGCCTCGCCCATCGCGTCCGTCAGCGGCAGCAGGAGCTGGTCGCGCCGCTTCAGCAGCGCCAGCGCCGCGCGCCGCGCCGACCTCGGCCCCAGCCCTGGCAGCTTGGCCAGCAGCCCGATCAGCCGCTCGATCTCGGGTCCGGCGGACGCGGCCAAGTCAGAACTTCGGCATGCCGGGAATATTGAGCCCGGCCAGCGGGCCGGCGGCGTCCCGCATCAGCTCGGCCTGGGCGGCGTCCAGCTTGCGCTTGGCGTCGGCATGGGCGGCGACCATCAGGTCGGCGACCACCTCGCCTTCGCCCGGCGCCATCAGGCTCTCGTCCAGCTCCACGCGCGCCAGCTCGCCCGTGCCCCTCAGCGTCAGCTTCACCATCCCGCCGCCGGACGTGCCCTCGACCTCCAGGGCGGCGATCTTCTCCTGGGCGTCGGTCATGCGCTGCTGCATGGCCTGGGCCTGCTTCATCAGGGAATTGAGGTCTTTCATCACATCCACTTGCTGCGCCGCAGGCGCTGTCCTGAAGAAACCGCGGAATACGCGGAATCGCATCCGTCCTTCCGCGCCATTCCGCGTATTCCGCGGTTCGATTCAAGCGGCTTCGCCGCCTCATTCGTCGTCGCCGTCCTCCTCCGGCGGCGCGGCGTCGGCCGGGGCGGCGGCCTCGGCGGCCGTCTCCAGGTTGCGGACGCCCACGATCTCGGCGCCCGGGAAGGCGTCCATCACGGCCTGCACGAACGGGTCCTGCTCGATCTCGGCGCGCACCTCGCGCTGCTCGCGCTTCTGCTTCTCCCACAGGCTCTCGGCCCCGCCGCCGCCCTGCGTCGACAGCAGCCACCGCTCGCCCGTCCAGTCCTTGAGCCGCGACACCAGCCGCTGCGCCAGGTCGTTCGGCGCGCCGGGCGCGGGCTCGTACTCGATGGCGCCCGGCCGGAAGCTGATGGGCCGCAGGAACCGCTCCACGTCCATCTTCAGCCGGATATCGCGCCGCCGGTCGATCAGCGCCAGCAGGTCCTCGAAGGTCTTGAGCTCGGCCACCGGCTCGGTGGCGGGCGCCGACAGCGGCATCGCCTGGCGGGCCACCGCGGAGGTCGCGATCCCGCCCTGCCGCGCCGTGGGGCCGCCACCGCCGGAAGGTCCGCCCGTCGGCCCGGCGCCGCCCATCGGCTCGCCGCTCGTCAGGCGCTTCAGCGCCTCTTCCGGCCCCGGCAGGTCGGCCGCATAGGCCAGCCGGATCAGCGCCATGTCGACGGCCGCCGCCGCATCCGGCGCGCGCCGCACCTCGTCGTAGGCCTTCAGCAGGAGCTGCCACACCCGCGAGAGTACGCCGGCCGAGACCGCCGCGCCGACCGCCGCCAGCCGCAACGCCTGTTCCTTCGGCATCACCAGCGCGTTCGGCCCGATCGCCTTGGCGACCGAGGCGCCGTGGGCGTGGTCCAGCAGGTCCATCACCACCTGGTCGGGGTTCGCGCCGTAGCCGTAGAGCTGGCGGAACGTCTCGATGGCCGCGCCCGCCTCGCCCCGCATGAGCTGTTCGAAGAGTCCGATCGTCTGCGCCCGGTCGGCCAGGCCCAGCATGTCGCGGATGGACGCCGCCGTGACCGTCTGGCCCGGCTCGGCCTGCACGATCGCCTGGTCCAGCATGGACTGGCCGTCCCGGACCGAACCCTCCGCAGCTCGTGCAATGAGCATCAGGCCATCGGCCTCGACGCGCGCGCCCTCGTTCTCGCAGATCATCTCCAGGTTCCCGACCAGCACGTCGGGTTCGACCCGGCGCAGGTCGAACCGCTGGGTGCGCGACAGGATGGTCACCGGCACCTTGCGGATCTCGGTGGTGGCGAAGATGAACTTGGCGTGCGGCGGCGGCTCCTCCAGCGTCTTCAGGAGGGCGTTGAACGCCCCCGTCGACAGCATGTGGACCTCGTCGATGATGTAGACCTTGTAGCGGGCCTCGACGGGCGCATAGCGCACGCCTTCCAGCAGCTCGCGGATGTCGCCGACGCCCGTGCGGCTGGCGGCGTCCAGCTCCAGCACGTCCATGTGCCGCCCCTCGATGATCGAGCGGCAGTGGACGCCCTCTTCCCTGAAATCGAGGGTGGGCTCGTGGACGGCGTCGGTCTCGTAGTTCAGCGCGCGCGCCAGCAGGCGGGCCGTGGTCGTCTTGCCCACGCCGCGGACGCCGGTGAGCATGAAGGCGTGAGCGATCCGGCCCGACGCAAAGGCGTTGCGCAGCGTGCGCACCATCGCCTCCTGGCCGTAGAGGTCGTCGAACGACCGCGGCCGGTACTTCCGCGCGATGACGGTGTAGGCGGCGCCCCCAACGGGCGGAGACTCTTCCTGGTCCGGCGCCTTCGGCGCGGGCGGCGGGCCGCCGAACATGTCGGGCGTGTTCGGATCCCGTTCCGGCGGGGAATCGTCGCGCTCGAAGTCGTCGCCCATGCCCGCCATCTAACGGGAGGCTTCCCTCCCGGCAAAGGGGGACGGCCCGAAAGTTCGGTGGAAAGCGCGCAGGGTGGCGGGACACGCGCCAAACGGGCCAGGACCAATCGACATCCGGCGGCCCGGACGAGCACCCTTCTCCCCGCCGGGGAGAAGGTGGCGCGCGCAGCGCCGTTCTGATTCAACCACGGAAAACACAGAAAACACGGAAGGCAGCGGACCACACGGAGCCTCTTCTGTGTCCTTCCGTGCTTTCTGTGGTTCATCCTGCGCCTGCCGCACGCAGAGCGTCGAAGGCTCAGCGCGCCCGTTCATCCGTCAGCCTGCGGCTGACACAGCCGGATCAGGACCGGTTCTCGTTGGCCAAGCTTGGTGAACTGAAGGTCGATTGGCCCTAAGCAATCCGGATGCTGCGCATCCTGCTCGCCTCGCTCCTCGTCCTCGCCGCCGTGGCCGCCGCGGCGTGGGGCGCGGTCGCCGTCGCCGCGGAGGTGATCAGCCGCAGCTACAAGCCGCGCGGCGAGATGGTGGACGTCGGCGGCCACAGGCTGCGCCTGGTCTGCGAGGGGCCGAAGGGCGCGCGGCCCGTGGTCTGGATGGAATCCGGCGCGTTCAGCGGCGCCGCCGACTTCGCCGCCATCCAGCAGAAGCTCGCCGCCAGGGGCCTGCGCTCCTGCGCCTACGACCGCGCCGGCATGGGCTATTCCGAAGCCGGCCCGGCGCCGCGCGACGGCGACGCCATCGTGGGCGACCTCAGCAAGCTGATGGCCGCCTCGGGCGAGCCCGGCCCCTATGTCCTGATGGGCCATTCGATGGCGGGACTGTACCTGCGCCAGTTCGCGGCCTCGCACCCGGACCAGGTGGTGGGTCTGGTGCTCCTCGACGCGGTCACGCCCGAGATGGTCGAGCGGCGCGAGGCCAGCCGGTTCGCCGATCGCATGCTGGGCCTGGCGCGCCTGGGCGCCGTGGCCGGCAGCGTGGGGCTGACCAAGCCGCTCTACTGGTGGGGCGACCGCATCGGCCTGCCGCCGCAGGGCAGGGCCGAGAAGCGCCGCGGGTTCATATCCGGCCGCCAGAGCCGCACCGCCTATGCCGAGGTGCGGGGCTGGCGCGCCGCCGCCGCGCAGGCCGCCGCCGCAGGGCCGCTGCGGCCCGAGTGGCCGATCGCCGTCGTCACCGCCGGGCCGCGCTCGCCGGCGATGTCGATGTGGGACGAGGTGCGCCAGGCCCCGGCGCGCGGGTCGAAGGCGCCGATGATCGAGGCGGTCGCCGAGGCCGACCACCGCACCCTGCTGGGCCTCGTCCACGGCGACCGCGCGGTGGCCGGGGTCGAGCATGTGCTCGCGAATGCGGCGCCTCCGGCGCCACGGTGGATTCTTTTATACTAGTTTCATAATTACTGGACTCCGTGCGGCGGCAGAGGCAGGGTCTCGCCGTTCCTGGCTGCCGGCCCACGCATCCCTGCCGTCATGGCGCGGACATGCGGGGCGGCGGCCGACAATGCGGAGTACCAGTAATGAAACGGCTTGCATCGAGCTTCGCGGCCTCATTGGCCGCCGTCGCCCTGTCGGCGTCGGCGGCTGCGGCGGCGACCTACGTGACCTACGGACCTGTCGGCGCGGATGGCGGCTTCACCATCACCTTCGGCAACGACAGCGTCACCGACGCCAATTTCACCGACACCTTCGACTTCACCCTGCCGACCGGGCGGGCGGACTTCGTCGTCATCTCGACGATGAGCGGCGACAGCCAGAACATCACCTGGTCGACGATCACCTTCAACGGCGAGGCGTTCGAGTCCGGTTCGGCCGGCTGGAACGAGTTCAACTTCCTGAACGGGGTGCAGGTCACCGGCGGTTCGGCGCAGCATCTGGTGCTGAGCGGGGCGAGCGGCGGCGGCGCGGCCTACACGGCGATGCTCACGTTCATGCCCGCGGCGACCGTCCCCGGCGTGCCCGAGCCGGCCGGCTGGGCGATGATGATCGCGGGGTTCGGCGGCGCGGGCGCGGTCCTGCGCGGCCGCCGTGACCTACTGAACGCGCGGCGTCCCCGGGCGACCGCCTGACCCACCGGCGCTGCGCCGGCCTACTTCGACGGGAAAGGGGGAAGGTGGAGACCGAACGACAACCCGAAGCGTGATTCGTTGTGGCTGCTGCCTTCCGGCCCTGACCAGGTTGGCGAGGCGCTCGTCCGCCGCCGATCTCCGTGGCGGCATATGGCGGATCGGACCGCCGAGGGCAAGGGGCGGAACGCCGCGGAGGGTCTAGCCGAGCGCCTGCATCAGCATGGGGCCGAACAGCGGGATCGACATCACGACGGCGAAGCCGAGGGTCATCAGGGAGAGGCCGGTGGTCACGTGGGTAGCTCCTTCTGAGCCCCACAGTTAAGGCCGGCCGCGCCGCCGCGCACTGAGCATGATTGCAGAACCGTTCTGCCGAAACGGCGGCGGTGCCGGCGGCGCGGACGGGTCTACCCCGCGAACCGCCGATTGAGCTTGCGCATGCCGCCGATCCAGCGGCCGTAGTCGGCGGTCTTGTTGCGCATGTACTGCAGCACCTCGGGATGCGGCAGGATCAGGAACTCCTCGGCCTCGATGGCGCGGACCACGCTCTCGGCCAGAACCTCGGGCTCCATCATGCCGTCGATGGAGGCCACGCCGTCGGGGTTGCCCGCGGTCATCGCCGTCTTCACCGCCTGGGGGCAGAGCACCGAGACCTTGATGCCCTGGTCGCCGTGGGTGATCGAGAGCCACTCGGCCAGGCCCACCGCCGCGTGCTTGGTCACCGCATAGGGCGCCGAGCCGATCTGGCTGAGCAGGCCCGCCGCCGAGGCGGTGTTCATCAGGTAGCCGCCGCCGCGCGCCGCCATCAGGGGCACGAGGTGGCGCGCGGCCCAGACGTGGGCCATCACGTTGATGTCCCAGATGCGCTGCCAGTCGTCGTTCGGCGTCTCGGCACCGCCGCCCACGCCGATGCCGGCGTTGGAGCAGAAGAGGTCGATCGGCCCGACCTCGGCCTCGACGGTGTCGATGAGGGCCTTGATGTCCTCCTCCTTCGACACGTCGGTCCTGAACGCCCGGCCGCCCACCATCGCGGCGGTGGCCTTCGCGCCCGGCTCGTCCCGGTCGGCGCAGACGATGGCCTTCGCGCCCTCGGCCTTGAACCGCACGCACAGCGCCCGCCCGATCCCGCTCGCCGCGCCCGTGACGACGACGATCTTGTCCTTCAGTTCCACGACGTTCTCCCGAAGCGCTCTTGGAGCCTCCGCGCCAGCGGGGACTCAGTCATTTTGAACCACGGACTTCACCGATTTCACGGATTGGCGCGGGCCTCATCCGTGCAATCCGTGAAATCCGTGGTTCTGAATCGAAGCTGCTGCGCGGCCTCGGCTATTTCTTGGCGTCCTGTTCGGCCAGGAATTTGTCGATATCGGCCGCCGAGTGGCGCTCGGGCAGGGCGCGGTTGATCACGCGGCCGCGCTTCACCGCCGGCCGGGCGCCGATCTGGTCGGTCCAGCGCTGGACGTTCCTGTAGCTCTGGGTGTCCAGGAACTCGCCGGCCTCATAGGCCCCGCCCTTGGCCAGGAGGCCGTACCAGGGCCAGACCATCATGTCGGCGATCGTGTACTCCGACCCGCCCAGGTACTCGCTCTCGGCGAGGCGGCGGTCCAGTACGTCGAGCTGGCGCTTGGCCTCCATGGCGAAGCGGTCGATGGCGTATTCGATCTTGAACGGCGCATAGGCGTAGAAGTGGCCGAAGCCGCCGCCCAGGTAGGGCGCCGAGCCCATCAGCCACATCACCCACGACATCACCTCGGCGCGGGCCGCGGGCTCGGTCGGCAGGAAGGCGCCGAACTTCTCGGCCAGGTGCAGCAGGATCGCGCCCGACTCGAACACGCGGAACGGCCTGGCCGGGTCCGACCGGTCCAGCAGCGCCGGGATCTTCGAGTTCGGGTTGATCTCAACGAAGCCCGAGCCGAACTGGTCGCCCTGGCCGATGTTGATCATCCAGGCGTCGTACTCGGCGCCCTTGTGGCCGGCGGCCAGCAGCTCCTCGAGCATCACCGTCACCTTCACCCCGTTGGGCGTGCCGAGCGAGTAGAGCTGGAACGGGTGCTCGCCGACCGGCAGGACCTTCTCGTGCGTGGGGCCGGCGATCGGGCGGTTGATGGCGGCGAAGCGGCCGCCGTTCTCCTTGTTCCACTGCCAGACCTTGGGCGGGACGTAGTCGGCGGGGCGATTGGGCGGCGGTTTCGCGGCGTCGTCGGCCATGCGGAGGCTCCTGCTAGGCGCGGAATGGGGACCCTTGCCGAAACATGTGGCGGACGAACAGCCGTTTGACCAGGGGTCTGAAGCCAACGGCGTCGACGGGCCGCTCGAAATCCGCCGCACCGCCAAGACGTGTTGATGCGCCGGCCCTCAGCCCCCTAGATAGCGCCCCATGGCCCTTTCCTTCTTCCAGAACACCTTCGCCGGGAATCCGCTGAACCGGGCGTCCGAGCGGCGCGCCGACGCCGACTGGCTGGCCGGACAGCTCGGCTCGTCCGACTCGCTGGGCCTCGCCATCTGGAACGGCAAGCCGCTGGTCGAGAAGACCAAGGAGGGCGGCGTGCAGATCGCCTACCTGCCCGCGAAGATGGTCGACGAGCTTTCGGGCGGCCCCGAGCGCCTGCTGTTCATGGGCCTCTGGAAGGACACCGCCGTCTTCGCGGTGGACCTCGAAGGCACGTCAGACCCGGCGCAAGGGCCGCTGCAGGGGCTGGGCGAGTTCATGGACCTGCGCCAGATCGCGCTGCGGCTGCCCGACACCGACGCGGCGATCCTGGCCACCGCCAAGCAGATGTTCGAGTGGCGCCGCCGCCACCAGTACTGCGCAAGCTGCGGCCAGCCCTCGCAGGCGATGGACGGCGGCTGGAAGCGCAAGTGCCCGGCCTGCGACGCCGAGCACTTCCCCCGCACCGATCCGGTGGTGATCATGCTGGCCGTCCACGGCGACCGCTGCATGGTCGGCCGCCAGGAGATCTGGCCCAAGGGCATGTTCTCGGCCCTGGCCGGCTTCCTGGAGCCCGGCGAGTCGATCGAGGAGGCCTGCGCCCGCGAGCTCAACGAGGAGGCGGGGCTGAAGACCGTCTCGGTGCGCTACCACTCGACCCAGCCCTGGCCCTATCCGTCGTCGCTGATGATCGGCCTGATCGCCGAGGTCGAGGACGAGGACGCGCGGCCCGACCAGACCGAGCTCTCCGAAGTGCGCTGGTTCTCCCGCGAGGAAGCCAGGGCGCTGGTCCGCGGCGAGTACACGGACACTTTCTGCCCCCAGCCGATGGCCATCGCCCACCAACTGATCAAGGCCTGGGCCTTCGAAGAGAAGTGAGAAGGCCGGCGCCAGGCAGGCGCCGCCTCCCGCGCTCGCGCTACCCGTTCGTCTCCATCAGCGCCGAGTAGACGAGCGTCCGCAATTCGCGGCGGATGGGGTAGCTGGACGAGGGCAGGAGCTGGGTCATGAAGACGGCGGTGACGTCTTCGATCGGGTCGACCCAGAAGGCGGTGGAGGCCGCGCCGCCCCAGTAGAACTCGCCCAGGCTGCAGGGGATGAGGGTCTGCGGCGGGTCGAAGACCACCGCGAAGCCCAGGCCGAAGCCGACGCCGGCGTTGGTGCTCTCCGAGAACAGCGAGCGCGAGACCTGGGTCAGGTCGGCGCCGCCGGGCAGGTGGTTGGACGCCATCAGGTCGACGGTCTTGGGCGCCAGGATGCGGGCGCCGTCCAGTTCGCCGCGGTTCAGCAGCATATTGGCGAACCGCAGGTAGTCGGCCGCCGTGCCGACGAGACCGCCGCCGCCCGAGAGCAGGGCGGGCGGTTCGAGGTAGGGGCTCTTCTGCGGGTCGTCCTGCAGCTTCATGCCGCCGCCGGGGACCGCGTCGTAGCAGGCGGCGAAACGCGCGCGCTGGTCGTCGCGGACATGGAAGCCGGTGTCGACCATCTTCAGCGGGTCGAAGATGCGCTCCTGCAACACCCGGTCCAGCGGCTTGCCGGCGATCTTCTGCACCAGGTAGCCGCAGACGTCGGTGGAGACCGAGTAGTTCCAGGCCTCGCCCGGCGAGAACTCCAGAGGGACCTTGGCCATGAGCTGGATCATGGTCTCGAGGTCATGGCCGCCGTGCATCGCCTCCAGCTTCAGCTTGCGGTAGGCGGCGTCGATGTTGGTGCGGTTCTGGAAGCCGTACGTCAGCCCCGACGTGTGGCGCAGCAGGTCGACCACCTGCATCGGCCGCGCGCAGGGCGTGGTCAGGTAGGGCCCGGTCCCGGCGGAGAAGACGGCCAGGTCCTTCCACTCGGGAATGTGTTTCGCGACCGGGTCGTCCAGCGCGACCAGCCCCTCCTCGACGAGCTGCATCAGCGCGACCGAGGTGATCGGCTTGGTCATGGAATAGATGCGGTAGACGGTGTCGTCGGCGATCTGCACGCCGCGCTCTGGGTCCTGCTGGCCCAGCAGCGTCTGGTGGACCACCTCGCCGCCGCGGGCGAGGACGAACTGGGCGCAGGGCAGCTTGCCCGGGCCGACGTAGCGCTCCTGCAGCAGGCGGTCGATGCGCGCCAGCCGCGATACGGAGAACCCCAGCTTCTCGGCCTTGCTCATGACGCCCACTCCTCCGGTGTGGCGGGCATTTGGTCTTGCCTTCCGCGCGGTCGCAAGCGCCACGATGCCGGGCCTTCGAAAAAGGAGCCGGGCCATGGGCAATGTGAGCGTCGAGCACGACGGGCGCATCGCGATCGTCACCATCGAGCGGCCCGAGCGGCGCAACGCCGTCGACGGCGCCACCGCCCGCGAGCTCTACGACGCCTTCAAGGCCTTCGACGCCGACGAAGGGCTGGACGTGGCGGTGCTGACCGGCCGTGGTGGCTACTTCTGCGGCGGCGCCGACCTGAAGGCCATCGCGGGCGGCCGGCCGCGGGCCGACGCCAACCCGATCCGGGAGGACGGCGACCTGGGGCCGATGGGCTGCACGCGGCTGCGGCTCGGCAAGCCGGTGATCGCGGCCGTCGAGGGGCCCGCCGTCGCGGGCGGGCTGGAGGTGGCCTGCTGGGCCGACCTGCGGGTGGCGGCGGAGGGGGCGTTCTTCGGCGTGTTCTGCCGCCGCTTCGGCGTGCCGCTGATCGACCTCGGCACCGTGCGGCTGCCGCGGCTGATCGGACACTCGCGGGCGATGGACATGATCCTCACCGGCCGGCCGGTGGACGCGCAGGAGGCGCTGGCGATGGGGCTCGCGAACCGCGTCGTCCCGAAGGGCGAGGCGCTGGCGGCGGCGGTGGAGCTGGCCCGGCAGATCGGCGCCTTCCCGCAGCTCTGCATGCGCAACGACCGGCTCTCGGCGCTGGCGCAGTGGTCGCTGGACTGGGACGCGGCGACCGCCGCCGAGGTGCGCTTCGGCCTGGAGACCCTGCGCACCGGCTCCCACGTCGAGGGCGCCACGCGGTTCACGGGCGGCCAGGGCCGCGGCGGGGCGTTCTAGCCCAGGCCGGCGGCCGCGAAGCGGGCCTTCCGATTCAGGGAACCGCGGAATACGCGGAAGGCCGCGGAACCGGCCGCGAAGCGGCGGCAATTTCAAGAACCACGGATTGCACGGATTACACGGATCAGCGCCGGACTCCATCCGTGAAATCCGTGAAATCCGTGGTTCAAATGACTGAGCCTCCGCTCACGAGGAAGGAATCGCTTTCCGCGTCCTTCCGCGTATTCCGCGGTTCAAGAAGGACTGAGCCTCCGCTTGCGCGGAGGCCCGTAGGTGATCGTCAGTCGCGGCCGATCGGCGTGGCCGGGGCGGGCGGGGCGCCGGTTTCGGCGAGCTTGGCGGCGGCCTGGGCCTCGGTGATCACGTAGGCGCGGATGTCCTCCGCGTCCTTCGGCGACAGGAACCGGCTGAAGCTGGCCATGCCGCGCGCGGCGCTGGCGCCGTCGATCAGCACGCCCTTCCAGTTGGCCTCGGTCTGCAGCATCGGCGAGCGCTTCAGGTCGGGCAGCCAGGCGCCCGAGGCGTTCGGCCCGTGGCAGACTTGGCAGTTCCGGTGGAAGAGCGCGAAGCCGTGCTTCACGTCGCCCTTCGAGCTGACGCCGGTGAGCTGGAACGGCGGCTGGGCCGGGGCCGGGAAGGCCGGGGCCGTCGCCTTGCCGCCCAGCTTGAAGACCAGCAGGCGGCCCGGCAGGCGCGAGCGGACCGGCATCGAGGCCGGGGCCGAGATCTGGCCGCCGCCGCCGGTGCCGACCATGACGGCCACGTACTGCTCGCCGCCCAGTTCGTAGGTCATCGGCGCGGCGATGATCCCGTTGCCGGTCTTGAAGCTCCAGAGCTTGCCGCCCTTGGCCGCCTCGTAGGCCGCGAGCTCGCCCTCGGCGTCGCCCTGGAAGACCAGGCCGCCCGCGGTCGAGAGCACGCCGGCGTTCCAGAAGAACGGGTGGTCGACCGTCCAGACCGCCTTCTGCTGCACCGGGTCCCAGGCCACCAGGCTGCCCTTGATGAGGGCCATGGTGGCCTTCAGCGTCGCCTCGTCGGTGGGCAGCGCGTTGGCCAGGAAGTCGACGCCCACGTTCCAGGCGCCGGGCCGGTACGAGAAGCTCTTGTCGTCGGTGTAGGCGAAGGGCGTGACGTTGGTCGGGATGTAAACGAGGCCCGTCTTGGCGTTGTAGGCCATCGGTTGCCAGTTGTGGGCGCCGAGCGGGCCCGGCACCTGCATGACCATCGCCTTCTCGTAGCGGGCGGCCGGGTTCTCGATAGGCCGGCCGGTCGACATGTCGACGCCGGTGGCCCAGGTGATGTTGGCGTAGGGCTTGGCCGAGATGAGCTGGCCGTTGGTGCGGTCGATGACGTAGAAGAAGCCGTTCTTCGGCGCCTGCATCAGCACCTTGCGCGGCGCGCCGCCGATATCGAGGTCGGCCAGCATGATCTGCTGGGTGGCGGTGTAGTCCCAGCTCTCGCCGGGCGTCGTCTGGTAGTGCCAGACGTACTCGCCGGTGTCGGCGTTGAGGGCCACGATCGACGACAGGAAGAGGTTGTCGCCCTTGCCGCCCGAGCGGCGCTGGTGGTTCCACGGGTTGCCGTTGCCGACCCCGATGTAGACCATGTTCAGCGCCGGGTCGTAGACGATGGAATCCCAGACGGTGCCGCCGCCGCCGGTTTCCTTCCACTCGCCGTCCGACCAGGTGGCCGCGGCCTTCTCCCTGAAGACCTTGTCCGAGGCCGCGCCGTCGGGCGCGCCGGTCGGGTTCGGCACGGTGTAGAAGCGCCAGGCCAGCTTGCCGGTGGCCGCGTCATAGGCGCTGACGTAGCCGCGCACGCCGTATTCCGCGCCGCCGTTGCCGATCAGCACCTTGTCCTTCACCACGCGCGGGGCGCCGGTGATGGTGTAGGGCCTGGACTTGTCGGTGGTCTGCTGTTCCCAGGCGACCGCGCCGGTCTTGGCGTCCAGCGCGATCAGGCGCCCGTCGATCGTGCCGACGTAGACGCGGCCCTTCCAGATGGCGACGCCGCGGTTGACCACGTCGCAGCAGGCGTCGAAGCCCTTGGAGCCCTCGACCTTCGGGTCGAACGTCCAGAGCTGCTTGCCGGTCTTCGCGTCGAAGGCGAACACCTTGGACCAGGCGGTCGAGGTGTAGAGCACGCCGTCGACCATCAGCGGCGTCGCCTCCTGGCCGCGGTCGGTGTCGAACTCGGCGTACCAGGCGAGGCCCAGGTCCTTGACGTTCCCGGCGTTGACCTTGTCGAGCGGGCTGAAGCGCTGCTCGTTGTAGTCCTTGCCGTAGCTCAGCCACTCGCCGTTGCCGGCGGCCGCGGTCAGGCGCTTGTCGTCGACGGCGCCCGGCGGCTTGTTGCAGGCGGCCACGGTCGCGGCCAGTGCGAGCGCAAGGCCCAGACGGATCAGCTTCATAGCGCCCTCCCAGCAGCCGATTTCTTCGAATGATCGGCGTTCAGTGAGCGCACTATGCCCCTGCCCGCGCGCCGGGCAAGCATGTCGCTGCGGAACTTCCCCTGCCCGCCGATCCGTTCCCGCCATCGTCGCGCCACTCCCACCTCGGGGCGTCATGGCCGGGCCTGTCCCGGCCATCCAGACGCGCGGGCGAAACAGGCCGGCCCGCGGCGACGGCGTCACCGCCAGTTCGGCGCGACCGGTGTCCATGGGTGACCGGGACAAGCCCGGCCATGACGTCCAGGAAGGGGGTCTAGATGACGGCGCCCATCGAGGAACGCGCGCCTGACGGCGCCGGTCGCAGGCGCGTGTAGGCCTGGGCGAGACGGCCGACGACATCGGTCAGGACGTCGGGGGCGAGCGTGTAGGGCAACCGCGTGAAGCGCTCGAACGCCCCGTCGACGCCGAAGCGGGGACCGGCGGCGAGGCGCACGCCGAACCGCTCGGAGGTGGCGGCGAGCGCGCTGGAGACCGGCGTCGGGAGCTCGGCCCAAAGGCAGAGGCCGCCCGGCGGCGAGGCCACCTTCCAGTCGGGCAGAACGCGGCGGACCTCGCCGACCAGGTGGTTGCGGCGGGCGCGCAGCAGGGCGCGGCGGGCGGCGAGCCCGTCCTCGTCGGTGGTCAGCAGGTGCGCGGCGGCGAGCTGCTCGACCAGCGGGCAGCCCAGGTCGATGGAGACGCGGCGCGGGGCCAGCGCCTGGATCGTCTGGGCGTCGGCGCGGATCCAGCCCAGGCGCAGGCCGCCCCAGAAGCTCTTGCCGGTGGAGCCGACGCGCACCAGCCCCTCGGCCGGCTCGTCGAAGGCGTAGGGCGCGATGGGGGCGTCGAGCCAGAGGTCGACCAGGGTCTCGTCGAGGATGACGACCGTGCGGGTCTGGGCCGCGGCGCGGGCGATGGCGGCGCGGGTCTCCGGGCTCATCCAGCGGCCGGTCGGATTGTGGAAGTCGCCGATGAAGTAGGCCAGCCGCGGGCCCGCCTGGCGGAAGGCGGCGGCCACGCCCTCGACGTCCCAGCCCTCGCCGGGCAGGCCGACGGGCGTGGGCCGGCACGAGGCGCGCTGGATCGCGTCGATGGCGTGCGGATAGGTCGGGTGGTCGATGACCACGCGGTCGCCGGGCCCGCAGTGCAGGCGGATCATCAGCGCCAGGGCGTGCTGGGCGCCCGACGTGATCATGATCTGCCCGGGCGCCGTCGGCAGGCCGCGGCGCGTGTAGCGCTCGGCCAGCACCTCGCGCAGGACGGGCAGGCCGATCGCGCCGTAGCCGTGGTTGGGCAGGTGGGCGGGCAGCGCCTGGATGGCCGCGGCGAAGGCGGCGTGGACCGCGTCCGCGGCCGGCGGGGCGGCCGAGGCCATGTCGATCAGGCCGTCGCCCTCGGAGCCGGCGATCAGGCCGCCGCCGCGCGCGCCGGGGCCGGCGGGCAGCCGCGTGCGGGCGCCCGCGCCCTGGCGCCGTTCCAGGAAGCCATCGTCGCGCAGGCGGGCCATGGCGGCCGTCACCGTCGTGCGGCTGACCTCCAGCGCCGTGGCCAGCTCCCGCTCGCCGGGCAGCACCACGTCCAGCGGCAGGCGGCCGTCGAGGATCAGCAGGCGCAGCCCGTCCGCAAGCTGGCGGTAGGCGGGGCCGGCGCCGCCCTCGCCGCGCCAGGCGCCGAGGAGGCGCGTGACGGAAGCGGGTCCGATGCGTCTCATGCGGCCAGCCTGGCAGAACTGGCGCCGGTTTACAGGTCCACTTCGCAGCATCTGGCCAGACCAATGCTGGCCCGCCGCCTCATCCAGCTCTTCGCCGGCCTCGCGGCGCGCTCCGCATAGTCGTCCGCGCCTTCGCCATCGGTCCGTTCGTGCAGGTCTTCCTGCCCCATCTTCAGATTCCGGAAACCCAACCGCTTAACCCCTGAACAGGGTCTGCGAAACGCCGCCTTTACTCTTGCCCTGTACCAAACGGGGACAAGAACAAGGCCTCGCCAGAACGGTGAGCGTCCAGTCCGGTGGGTGTTTTCATATGGCCAAAACGGTCCTGGTCGTCGATGACGATCCTACCCAGCGCCGTCTGATCCAGGCGGTCCTCGAGCGCGACGGGTTCGCCGTCGCGCACGCCCAGAGCGGCGACGAGGCGATCCAGCACCTGACGTCCGGCGCGTCGGTCGACGTGGTGCTGCTGGACCTCGTGATGCCGGGCATCTCGGGGCAGGACACGCTCAGGGAAATGCGCGCCCGCGGCTTCGGCCTGCCGGTGATCGTGCTGACCGCCACGGGCGGGATCGACACCGTCGTGTCGGCCATGCAGGCCGGCGCCTGCGACTTCTTCGTGAAGCCGGCCAGCCCCGAGCGCATCACCGTCTCGATCCGCAACGCGCTGTCGATGGGCTCGCTGAAGAGCGAGGTCGAGCGCCTGAAGAAGCACTCCACGGGCCGTACCACCTTCAACGACCTGATCGGCGGCTCGCCGGCCATGACCATGGTCAAGCGGCTGGGCGAGCGGGCGGCCAAGTCGTCGATCCCGATCCTGATCACGGGCGAGAGCGGCGTCGGCAAGGAAGTGATCGCGCGCGCCGTGCATGGCTCGTCCGAGCGCGCCGGCAAGCCGTTCGTGGCCGTGAACTGCGGCGCCATCCCCGAGAACCTCGTCGAGTCGATCCTGTTCGGCCACGAGAAGGGCAGCTTCACCGGCGCCACCGACAAGCACCTGGGCAAGTTCCAGGAGGCCAACGGCGGCACCCTGTTCCTCGACGAGGTGGGCGAGCTGCCGCTCGACATGCAGGTCAAGCTGCTGCGCGCCCTGCAGGAGAGCGAGATCGACCCGATCGGCGCCAAGCGCTCGATCAAGGTGGACGTCCGCATCGTCTCGGCGACCAACCGCGACCTGTCGAACGCGGTCTCCGAAGGCCGCTTCCGCGAGGACCTCTACTACCGGCTGAACGTCTTCCCGATCGAGGCGCCGGCGCTGCGCGAGCGCCGCGAGGACGTGCCGGCCCTGGTCGACGCCTTCGTGCGCCGCTTCAACGTCGAGGAAGGCAAGTCGGTCGTGGCCGCCTCGCCCGAGACGCTGGCGTTCCTCACCGCCTACGACTGGCCGGGCAACGTCCGCCAGCTCGAGAACGCGGTCTACCGCGCCATCGTGCTCGCCGACGCGCCCTACCTGCAGCCGCACGACTTCCCGGCCATCTCGGGCGTCGCCGCGCCGCCGCCGGAATACACGCCGGCGCCGGCCCCGACCGTGGTCGCCGCGCCCGGCGCCGCGATCGCCCAGGACCAGCCGGTCCGCGTCCTCGACGGCCGCGGCCACCTGCGCACGCTGGAGGAGGTCGAGCGCGACATGATCCGGCTCGCCATCGAGGTCTACGCCGGCCACATGAGCGAGGTGGCCCGCCGCCTCGGCATCGGCCGCTCGACGCTCTACCGCAAGGTCCGCGAACAGGGCCTCGAACAGCTCGTGAAGGGCGGCGCCCCCGAAGAGGCCGACGCGGAAGCGGCGTAGGGCTCTCTCGCTTACCTCTGAACGTCATGGCCCGGCTTGTCCGGGCCACCCACTGGGCTGTGCGCGCGGCGTCGAACAGCGGCGGTGCAGCCGCGCGTTTCCCCTAACTCACAGCCCAATGGGTCCCCCGGACAAGCCGGGGGATGACGTTGCATCTTGATCAGATGGCGTAACGCTACCGATCCGCCGCGCCGGCCCTGAGCGCCGCGTAGTGGGCCGGGCGCTGGGCGCGGTCGGCGTCCATCAGGGCCGGGATCTGGGCGAGCGTGTCCTCGGCCTCGCCGCGGGTCTGCGGGTCGGCGCCGGGGTTGGCGGCGGCGGAGATCAGCCAGGTCTTGGCCTCGGCGAAGTCGCGCGGCACGGCGTAGCCCACCATGTAGGCGCGGGCGAGTTCGAGCTGGGCGTCGGCGCGATCCTTCAGCGCCTCGGCGCGCACGCCGGCCAGGTGCTCGCGGGCGGCCGCCAGGCTGGCGGCGCCGCTGCGGGGCATGACGATGGTGACCGACAGCGCGCGGCCTTCCTTCGGCGCGTCGGCGTCGGCCAGAAGGATGGTGGCGGGGCCCTCGGGGGCCTCCTCGCCGAACCCGAAGGGCTCGACGTGCAGGTGCGGCCCCTGCGCGCCGTGGCGGCCCTTGGGCATGTAGCGGGCGAACGGGGCGCCGGCCGCGCGCAGGCGGGCCGCCGCCTCCGACGGCTTCATGCCGTCGACGACGACGTCGTAGGCGCCCGGCGCATCCGGCCGCCCCATCGAGTGCTTGGAGATCCCGCCCGGCCGGACCGTCTTGGCGCCCTGGGCCCGCAACTGCTCCTCACGGGCCGGCGTACGGTAACCGCCGGTGAGGCGCCACGCGCCCTGGCCGAACACCTGGTCCATGACCACGGCCAGCCGGTCTTCGGTGAACTCGGCCGCCGACGCGGGCCCGGCGAGGAGGCCCAGGCCCGCCAGCGCCGCCACGGCCGCCCGTATGGAACGCGATGTCGTCACGCGGGGATTAGGCCCGAACGCGGCCAAGACATCGTGAAAAGGGATGGTTACCCGCGCCTTAGTCCTCGGCCTTGCGGCGCCGGAGGGGCGTCCGCCGCATCCCCGTCTTCTCGCCCTTGGCCTTGGCGGTGATCTCCTTGAGCTTCACCGCCTGCATGATCGAGAGCGCCTCGCCCGCCGCGCCCTTCTCGGGGTCGCCGAAGGCGCGGCCGTAGGTCTTCACGCGGTCGGAGACCTCGCTGAGGAACTCGCCCTCCCAGTCGGAGAGCGTCACGCCGGCCTTGTCGGCGGCGCGCCGGGCGCGCTTCAGGGCGTTGAGGGCGGCCCGCCTGGCCGCCGCCTTGCGCGCCTCGAAGGGCGAAGCCGGCGGCTTCTTCCTCAGATTTCGCCGATCGCGGAGAGATAGAGGTCGAGGATCGCCTCCTCCTCCTGGCGCTTGGCGCGGTCCTGCTTGCGGATGCGGATCACCTTGTTGATGATCTTCACGTCGAAGCCGTTGCCCTTGGCCTCGGCCTTCACTTCCTTGATCTGCTCGGCGATCTCGGCCTTCTCCTGCTCGAGGCGCTCGATGCGCTCGATGATGCTCTTGAGCTGTCCCTGCGCGGTGGCGTTCAGGATGTCGGGGTGTGCGGAAGCGTCGTCGGCCATGGGAAAGCCTCTAGGCGAGAAGGACGCCCGCCGCCAAGCGGCGCCGGCGAGTTATCCCCGTTTTCCCCCGCCGCCCGCCCGTGGACCTTCGGGCAAAAAGAACCCCCCCGCCGGGGAAGACAGGGGGTTCAGTTGATCTCGCCCAGAGGAGAGAGGTCTAAGCGAGAGAAAGGTTGGCGCGGCGGCGGCGGAGCATGACGCCCGTGGCCATGAAGCCGCCGATCATGAGCGCCCAGGTCGCCGGTTCCGGAACGCCCGCGGCGAACGCGCCGGCGGCGGTGTCGACCTCGAACGAGTTGCCCGACGAGGACAGCACGATCTTGTTCACGTTGTAGCCGCCGAAGTCGAAGTTCACGCGCTTGCCCCAGCCCCAGTCCTGGTTGGTGTCGCCCAGGAACATGTCGGCGCCCGAGAGCACCTCGTGGTAGCCGTTGTCGCCGAAGAACTCGATCTGGTTGTAGGTGTCGGGCGAGCCCATGAAGAGGCTGAAGCTCGACATCAGGCGCAGCGACTCGAAGGTCGCCGTCGCGCCGCCCGGGACGGTCAGATAGTGCGTGTCGTCGTTCGGCAGCGTGCCCGAGTAGCCCGATCCGCCTTCGTTCACGCCGACGGTCGCGCCGATGAGCGTCAGGGTGACGCCGTCGACGAACACCTGGGTCGGGTTGTTGGCGTCGTCGAAGGTGGCGATCAGCTCCTGGCCGTCGGGAAGCGCGAACGGCTGGCCCTGGTTCGAGAGCGTGACGTTCACCGCGGCGGCGGCGGGGCTGGCCATCGCCACGAGGGCGGTGGCGGCGAGGAAGGCGCTGAGGCGGGTCATGGCGGTCTGTATCCGTGTCTGTGTCGGTTTGGGACGACGTCGGTTGCGTTCCTCCCGAACCCGGCACATCGCGTGCCAGCCTCGCCGTTACGCGCAGGCCGGCCGCGAGGACGCGCCGGATCACCCGTTTTGAGTAACGGCGTGACCCGATCCGCCGTGCGACGGTCAGAGAAGGCCGCGGGCTTCCAGGGCGGGACGCAGCGCCGCCGGGTCGGTGAAGTGCAGCGTGTCGAAGCCCATGTCCCGGGCGGTGGCGATGTTCTTCTCGCTGTCGTCGACGAAGAAGAAGTCGGCCGGCGCCAGCCCGAAGCGCTCGCAGCAGAGGCGGAAGATCGCCGGGTCGGGCTTCATGACGCCTTCGAAGCCTGAGGCGACCAGCCCGGAGAGGCGGCCGAACGCCGGGCTCATGGCCAGCGTCGAGTGGAGCGTCTCGTGGCTGATGTTGGAGAGGCCGTACTGGGGCACGCCGCGGGCGTGCAGCGCCTCGATGGCGGCCTCGGTCTCGGCGATCGGGCCGGAGAACATCTCGTCCCAGCGTTCGTGCCAGGCGCGGATGTGCGGTTCGTGCTGGGGATGGGCCTCGACGAGGGCCGCGACGTTGTCGGCGAAGGTCACGCCGCAGTCGGTGGGCGCGTGCCAGGCCATGGTGCAGACGGTCGAAAGGAACCGCTCGCACTCGGCGGCGTCGGGGAAGATCTTGTCGTAGAGCGTGCGCGGGCTCCAGCGCACGATGACGTTGCCGAAGTCCCAGAGAACGGCCTTCGGCATAGGCCGACGGTCGCCTTAGCCCTGCTTGGCCTTGAAGCGCGGATCGGTCTTGTTGATGACGTAGACCCGGCCCTTGCGGCGCACGAGCTTGCAGTCGCGGTGACGCGTCTTGAGCGACTTGAGCGAGCTTCTGACCTTCATGGACCCAAATCTCATCGGGCCGGGAACCCGGCCGGTGTCAAACAGAGCGCGCGCATATACGGGGCGGGTCCCGGCAAGTCAACCTGCGCCGCCCCCTCGCCGCGTGCCGCGCTGACACCGAAGTGATTGGGCGCCGCGCCGACGCACCCTAGATTCAGCCGGATGAGTTTTCGACTGCCCCTGATGCTGCTCCTGGCCGGCTGCGCCTCGCCGATGGCGCCCGGCGGCTCGACGCCGATGGCCGGCGTCGGCGCATCCGTGGGCGAGGCCGCGCCGGCGCAGGCCAGCATCCAGCCGCCGACGGCGTCCGGCGACCAGACCTTCGACGCCTGGGCCTCGGACTTCGAGAGCCGGGCGATGGCCGCCGGGATCGAGCCTGCGGTCTTCCGCCGCGAGATGGCCGGCCTGACGCCCGATCCGCGCGTGGCGGGGGCGGATTCACGCCAGCCGGAGTTCTCCAAGCCGATCGGCGACTACCTGCGCGGCGTGGTGACCGCCGACCGGGTGGCCATCGGCCAGCGCTATCACGCCTCGATGCCGGTCTGGGGCGCGATCGAGCAGCGCTACGGGGTGCCGCGCGACATCCTGCTGGGCGTCTGGGCGCTGGAGAGCGGGTTCGGTTCGATCCAGGGCGACTACGACACGCTGCGCTCGCTCGCGACGCTGGCGGCGCAGGGCCGGCGGCGCGGCTGGGCCGAGGGCGAGATCGTGGCCCTGCTCAAGATCATACAGTCGGGCGAACAGCCGCGGGCGCGCCTGCGCGGCTCGTGGGCCGGGGCGATGGGGCAGACGCAGTTCATCCCCTCGACCTTCCTCGCCACCGCCGTCGACCAGGACGGCGACGGCAGGCGCGACATCTGGGGCTCCAGCGCCGACAGCCTGGCGTCGGCCGCCAACCTGCTCGCCAAGGCCGGCTGGGCGCGCGGACAGAGCTGGGCGCGCGAGGTCAGCGTGCCGGCGCGCTTCGACTACAGCGTGACCGAGGGGCCGAAGCTGACGCCCGCCGAGTGGGCGGCGCAGGGCGTGAAGCCCGCCGACGGGCGGCCCTGGGCCGACGCCGACACGAACGCCCGGGCGCAACTGGCGGCGCCGGCCGGCGCGGGCGGGCCGATCTTCCTGCTGTTCCCCAACCACTTCGCGCTGCGCCAGTACAACAACAGCCTGTCGTACGCGCTGGGCGTGGGCCTGCTGGCCGACCGCTTCGCCGGCGCGCCGCCGCTGACCCGGGCCTGGCCGCAGGAGACGCCGCTGTCGCTCGTCGACCGGATGACGGCCCAGCGCGCGCTGAACGCCCTGGGCTTCGACGCGGGCCAGCCCGACGGCGTGGTCGGCATGGGCACGCGCAAGGCTCTGCGGAGCTGGCAGAAGGCCCGCGGCTTCACGGCCGACGGCTACCTCTCGGGCGACATGGTGCAGCGTCTGAAGACCGAAGCCGCCGCCGCGAAGCCGCCGCCGGCGACCTAGCCTGAACCTCAGACGGTCGTGCCCCCTTCCTGGACGTCACGGCCGGCGCCTAGCTTCGCCGACCTTTTCCCTGTAATCGGCGCGCCCTGGCCCGAGGGGATTGCCTGCTTATGCCCGAGACCTACGACGTCGCCGCGATCGGCAACGCCATCGTCGACGTGATCGCGCCGTGCGACGACGCCTTCCTCGCCGAGAACGGGCTGACCAAGGGCGCCATGATGCTGGTCGACGCCGGGCAGTCGGCGGCCCTCTACGCGAAGATGCGCGAGGCGGTGGAGGCCTCGGGCGGCTCGGCCGCCAACACCATCGCGGGCCTGGCCAGCTTCGGCGGCAGGGGCGCCTTCATGGGCAAGGTGGCCGACGACCCGCTGGGCCGCGTCTTCGCGCACGACATGCGCGCCATCGGCGCCAGGTTCGACAACGCGCCCCTCACGGGCGGCCCGGCCACCGCGGTCTCGATGATCAACGTCACCCCGGACGCGCAACGCACCATGTGCACCTTCCTGGGCGCCTCGGTGGAGTTCACCGACGACGACGTCGACGTCGCCACCGTCGAGGCCGCCAAGGTGGTCTACCTGGAAGGCTACCTGTTCGACGCCGAGGCCGCGCGGCGCGCCTTCGCCAAGGCGGCTGGTCTCGCGCACGGCGCCGGCCGCAGGATCGCGCTCACCCTCTCCGACAGCTTCGTGGTCGAGCGCCACCGCGGCGGCCTGAAGGGCTTCATCGAGACCCAGGTCGACCTCCTCTTCGCCAACGAGGCCGAGCTGCTGGCGCTCTACGAGACCGCCGACTTCGACGAGGCCTGCGAGCAGCTCCTGCGCCACTGCGAGCTCGCCGCCGTCACCCGCAGCGAGAAGGGCTCGGTGGTGCTCTCCAAGGGCGAAACCCTGCACGTGCCGGCCGAGGCGATAGAGAAAGTCGTGGACACCACCGGCGCGGGCGACCAATACGCGGCCGGGTTCCTCTTCGGCCTCTCCCGGGGCCGTTCGCTGCGCGACTGCGCGCGGCTGGGCGGGCTGGCGGCGGCCGAGGTGATCTCGCACTACGGGCCGCGGCCGCAGGTCTCGCTGAAGGACCTCGCCGCGAGTCGCGGTCTGTAATTCGGGGGTTGTCATGAGCCGCAAGGCCGAGGTCGTCCGCAACACCAGGGAGACCCAGATCCGCGTCGCCGTGGACCTGGACGGGACCGGCGTCAGCAAGGTCTCCACCGGCATCGGCTTCTTCGACCACATGCTGGACAGCTTCGCCCGCCACGGCGGCATCGACCTCGACGTCGAGACCAGGGGCGACCTGCACATCGACATGCACCACACGGTGGAGGACACCGGCATCGTGCTCGGCCAGGCGATCAAGGAAGCCCTCGACGGCTTCAAGGGCATCCGCCGCTTCGGCCACGCCTACATCCCGATGGACGAGACGCTGAGCCGCTGCGCCATCGACTTCTCCAACCGGCCCTACCTGATCTGGAAGGTCGAGTTCAGGACGCCGAAGGTCGGCGACATGGACACCGAGCTCTTCAAGGAGTTCCACCACGCGTTCGCCATGAACGGCGGCGCGTGTGTCCATCTGGAGTGCCTGTACGGCACGAACTCCCACCACATCGCCGAGAGCGGCTTCAAGGCCCTGGCCCGCGCGGTCCGCGCCGCCGTCGAGCTCGACCCCAAGACCCACGGCCACGCCCCCTCCACCAAGGGCGTGCTGTAGTTCCTTCATGACTGCAGCGCCGCCCCCAGCCCCGGTGGCGCGGCAGCGCCATCCTTCAAACCGCAGAGATCGCGGAGATGCGCGGAGCGATCCGCGCCGCGCCGACATCTCTGCGAATCTCCGCGATCTCCGCGGTTCAATTCGACGGCGCCGACGGCGCGCAGGAAGGTCGTCGTGACCCAGACCGTCGTCCTGATCGACTACGGGTCGGGCAACCTGCGCTCGGCCGAGAAGGCCCTGGTCCGCGCGGCGGCCGGGACCGCCGACATCGTCGTCACCCACGATCCCGAGGCGGTCGCCAGGGCCGACCGCGTCGTCCTGCCGGGCGTCGGCGCCTTCAAGGCCTGCATGGACGCGCTCGCCGCCCGGTCCGGCGTGATCGAGGCGCTGAACGATGCCGTCATCCGGCGCGCAGCGCCGTTCCTGGGAATATGCGTCGGCATGCAGCTCATGGCCTCGCGCGGCCTGGAGTTCGGCGTCACCCCCGGCCTCGGCTGGATCGACGGCGACGTGAGGAAGATCGCCCCGTCCGACCCGGCGCTGAAGGTCCCGCACATGGGCTGGAACAACCTCGAGGCCGTGAGCGGCCTGCCGGTGCTGGCGGGCCTGCGCGCCGGCGCGCCCGTCTACTTCACCCACTCGTTCGCCATGTATCCGCAAGACACCGCCGATGTGGCGGCCTATGTGGACCACGGCGGCCGGTTCCCCGCCGCCGTGGCGCGGGACAACCTCGCCGGGGTGCAGTTCCACCCCGAGAAATCGCAAGCGTCCGGCCTGAGGCTCCTGGCCGACTTCCTGGAGTGGCGTCCGTGATCCTCTACCCCGCCATCGACCTGAAGGACGGCCAGTGCGTGCGCGTCCTGCACGGCGACCTCTCGACGGCCACCGTGTTCAACGCCGACCCCGGCGCGCAGGCGAAGCAGTGGGCCGACGCCGGCTTCCACTGGATCCACGTGGTCGACCTGAACGGCGCGGTGCAGGGCGAGGCGATCAACGCCCGGGGCGTCGAGGCCATCCTGTCGTCGGTGTCGGTGCCCGTGCAGCTCGGCGGCGGCATCCGCACCCTGAAGGACGTCGAGCGCTGGATCGAGGCCGGCGTCAGCCGCGTGATCCTGGGCACGGTGGCGGTGCAGCAGCCGGACATCGTCATCGCCGCGGCGCTGGCCTATCCCGAGCAGATCGCCGTCAGCGTCGACGTGCGCAAGGGCAAGGTCGCGGTGAACGGCTGGACCGCCGACAGCGACCTCGATGCGATCACCGTGGCCAGGCGCTTCGAGGACGCCGGCGTCGCCGCCCTCATCATCACCGACATCGACCGCGACGGCACGGTCATGGGCTTCGACGTCGACGCCTTCGGGGCCATCGCCGACGCGGTGGCGATCCCCGTCATCGCCGCGGGCGGCCTCGCCAGCGTCGACGACCTCCACCGCCTGAAGGCGCGCAAGGGCGCGCCGGTGGCCGGCGCCGTCCTCGGCCGCGCCCTCTACAACGGCGCCATCGACCCCGCCGAAGCCCTGGGCGTCGCCGCATGACGCTGAAGGTCCGCGTCATCCCCTGCCTGGACGTGAAGGACGGCCGGGTGGTGAAGGGCGTGCAGTTCGTCTCCCTGCGCGACGCCGGCGATCCCGTCGAGCAGGCCCGCGCCTACGACGCCGCCGGGGCCGACGAGCTGATGTTCCTCGACATCACCGCATCCCACGAGAACCGCGACACGATCTTCGATGTCGTCGCGCGCACCGCGGAGGTCTGCTTCATGCCCCTCAGCGTCGGCGGCGGCATCCGCAAGGTCGAGGACGCGCGCCGCCTGCTGCTGGCCGGCGCCGACAAGATCAGCATCAACACCTCGGCGGTGGAGAACCGCGACCTGATCTCGGCCTGCGCCGACGCCTTCGGCAGCCAGGCCACCGTCGTGGCGATCGACGCGAAGCACGGGTCCACGCGCACGGGTCCCGGCGGGCGCAACGACGGCTGGGAGGTCTACACCCACGGCGGTCGCCGGGCGACCGGCCTGGACGTGGTCGCCTATGCGGTCGAGGCGGTGGAGAAGGGCGCCGGCGAGATCCTGCTCACCTCCATGGACCGCGACGGCGCCAAGACCGGCTACGACCTCGACCTAGTGCGCGCCGTTTCGCAGGCCGTCAGCGTGCCGGTCATCGCGTCGGGCGGTGCGGGCGCCGCCAGGCACCTGGTCGAGGGCGTGCAGGCCGGCGCCGACGCCGTGCTGGCCGCCTCCATCTTCCACTTCGGCGAGGTCGGCATCGGCGAAGCCAAGGCCGCCATGGCCGCCGCCGGCATCCCCGTCCGGATCACGGAGCAAGCCGCAGCATGAGTCGCTTCACGGAAGTCGTCGGCCGCCTGGCCGAAACCATCGAGAGCCGCCGCGGCGGCGACACCTCGACCTCCTACACCGCCCAGCTCCTGGGCGACCTCGACCGCGCCGCCAAGAAGATGGGCGAGGAAGCCGTCGAGACCGTCATCGCCGCCGCCCAGGGCGACCGCGAAGCCCTCACCCACGAGAGCGCCGACCTGATTTACCACTGGCTCGTCGTCATCGCCGCCGCCGGCGTCAGCCTCGACGAAGTCGCCGAACGCCTGGAGGCCCGCGAGGGAACCAGCGGCCTGAAGGAAAAGGCCTCGCGGGCGTAGTTCGCGCTCCCTGGCCACCCCCCGTTTGTCATCCCGGTTTGGGCGGAGCCCAAGACCGGGACCCAACCCGCCGGTGCTCTGAGCTGGTGATCTGGCCCCTGACCGCCGGGCCGCTCTCCCACCATCGATACGCCGGACGGTTGGGTCCCGGTCTTGGGCTACGCCCAAACCGGGATGACGGCGATGAGAGATGACAGCGGTGGGGAGAGGCTAGAGCTTCGGCTTGCGCTTCAGCGCCACGTAGAGCGCCCCGGCGCCGCCGTGGTGGCGCGCGGCTTCCGACAGGCCGGCCACGATGTGCGAGAGCTCAGGCGCGCCCAGCCAGTCGGGCACGCGCCGCTTCAGCACGCCGTCGCCCTGCACGCCCTTGCCGGTGATCACCAGCACCGCGCGCCAGCCGTCGTCCCACGCCCGCACCAGGAAGCCCTCCAGCGCCACGCGCGCCCGGTCCTGCGTCAGGCCGTGCAGGTCGATCCGGCCGCCGATCTCCTCGCGTTCCTTCGCGATCCGGTGGCGGCGGTTGGGCTCGATGCCTTCCAGCGCACCGCGCCGCGCATCGCGAACAGGCTTCAGGTCCTTCGGCGCGATGCGGGCCGGCGCGTCCAGGGTCTGGGCCCGCGCCTTGCGGGGCTCGGCGCGGCCCTGCAGCGGATGCACCGTGGCGGCCACCTTGCCCCACAGGTGCAGCTCTTCCGGCGTCGGATGACGCTTCACCGCGGGACCAGCCGCCAGAGCTTCAGGGTGTGGCGCACGCGCCCGGCCTCCGCGCCGGCCTGATCGCCCTCGCCCAGGTAGAGGTCGGCCCGCACGTCGCCCTTGATCGCGCCGCCGGTGTCGAGCGCCGTCACCGCGCGCCGGTAGCTCGGGAAGGCGCCCGCCAGCAGCGGCGCATTGGCGTCGATCCAGAGCAGCTCGCCCATGGCGTGGAACGCCGGGTCCACCGCCACCGCGCGGCCGCGGGGTAGGGGGATGTTGGCCGCGCCGACCGGCGGCTGGCCGTCGTCGGGCGCCAGGCGGAAGAAGGCGTAGCGCGGGTTCAGCCGCATGATCTCGTCGGCCTCGGGCCCGCGGTGGGCGGCCAGCCAGCCGCGGATCGCATCGCCCGAGGTATTGTCGCGCGGCAGCAGCCCGCGGTCGCGCATCGGGTTGGCGATGCCGGCGAACGTGCGCCCGTTGTGCGCGGCGTAGAGCGCCTTCAGCCGCCGGCCGTCCTCGAACGTCAGCGTCCCCGAGCCCTGCACCTGCAGGAAGAAGAGATCCTCGGGCCGCATCCAGGCCAGGGCGTCATCGCTGGGCCACGCCTCGATCGCGGCGCGGTCGGGATAGGGCGCGGTGGTCCCGTCCGGTTGGACCTGAAGCACCGCCGTCCCATCGACGCGCAGGTCGGCGGGGCGCGGCCGCACCGGCGCGCTGAATTCGGCGTCGGGTTTGCGCCGCGCCGGATAGACCGGCGCGAAGTAGGCGGTGAGCACCCCTTCGCCGCCGACACGTTCGGCGACGAAGAACGCCTCGAAGAACGGCCGGCCCACGCCCGGCGCCACATCGCGCACCGCCTTCGCCCGGCGGCAGAGTTCGGCGAGGCCCGGATCGCGGCTGGCCTGGCAGGTCGCGCGCCAGGCGCCGAACGCCGCGTCATGGTCGTCGGCCGTCCAACCCGGCAGTTCGGACAGCTCCACGCGGCGCGGCGCCTCTTCCGGCGGGAGAGGCGGGCGCGTCTCGGCGGGCGGCGGCGGTTGCGGATAGCCCGGCGGAACCGGGCCGTGCTCGTAGGGCGTGGCGCAGGCGGCGAGGCTGAGCGCGGCGAGGCTCGCCGTCGTCACTCGCCAGCCGGGGAGGGTCACGCTTCGGCGGCGTCCACGTGGACGAGCGTCCAGTTGGGGTCGCGGCTCTTGAGGCGGCGTTCGAACGTCCAGAGCTCGGCGGTGCGGCGGTCGTCGACGCCCTCGCCCTCCGGCCCCTTGGTGCGGCTGCGGAACTCGGCCAGGAACCGGACCGTCAGGCGCGCGAGGTCGCCATCGCTGACCTCGGCCTTCTCCAGGTCCGCCCGCGGCGCCTGGAGGAACTCGACGCTTTCGGTGCGGCCCTCGGCGGCGCGCTGGTCGATCACGCCTTCGAAGCTCGCCATCACCGGCGGCGCCAGCAGGTTGCGCAGCGTCGCCTTGTCGCCCTCGGCGAAGGCCTTCACCACCATCTCGTAGGCGCCCTTCGCGCCGCCCAGGAAGCGGGTCATGTCGAAGGCCGGATCCTTGGCCTTCACGGCGGCCAGGCCGGTCAGTTCCACGCCGTCGTCCACGGGGTCGATGAGCCCCGCCGGGGCGCGCGGCGGCCGCACCTTGGCGTCGGCCGTGGCCTGCTGATCCTCGGGCTGGCGTCCCACGCGCCGGCCCAGCACCGAATAGAGCTGGTACAGCACGATGGCCGCGAGGCCGGCGAAGATGATCAGTTCGAGGACTTGCAACGAGCGGCTTTCGGTCGGGACCCTGTCGAGGCGGTCTGAGCGTACGGGACCTTATACGCCCATTCATAGCTATATAGTCCGACGGAACGTCCGCGTCAGGGGCGACGTTGCATCGCCGCCGACCACATGATAGCCGCGTGCCCCGAACACGCGCGCCTCCTGCCGCGAACCAGAGAGATTTCCGCCTCCCCATGACCGACATCGACGCCGGCGCGGCCGCGCCCGAAGGCTCCGCCGAGCCCGGCATCCGCATCCTCGCCCAGTTCATCCGCGACCTGTCGATGGAAAACCCCCGCGCGCCCGACGCGCTGCGCCCCAGCCAGGACCAGCCGCAGATCGACCTCGGCGTCGAGATGAACGCCCGCGGCCGCGAGGACGGCCTGTTCGAGGTGGACCTGAAGCTCTCGGCCCGCGCCAACCGCACCGACGGCCCGCTGTTCCACGTCGAGCTGCTGTACGGCGGCGTCTTCCAGATCTCCGGCGTGCAGCCCGACGAGATGGAGCCGGTGCTCTTGATCGAGTGCCCGCGCTACCTCTTCCCGTTCGCCCGCCGCATCATCGCCGAGGTCACGTCCGAAGGCGGCTTCCCGCCCTTCCTGCTGGACCCGATCGACTTCGCCGGCGTCTACGCCGCCCGCAAGGCGCAACAGGACCCGCAGGTCGGCCACGCGTAGGGGTCAGGCGGCCTTCTCTTCCGCCCCCGCCTCGACCAGCACGCCCTCCAGGCCGAACGGGTCCCAGAGCGCCTCGCCCTTCACCTTGTCGCGGATGAACGCCGCATGGGTCGCGCGCTCGGCTTCGGTCGAGCGCGGCGCGAGCGGGCGCGGCCGTGCGCCGTACTCGACGCGGGCGGCTATCGTCACAGCGCCCGACGCCGTGGCGCTGGAGAGCTCCAGCCGCCGCTCGCGGCCGCCCTTCAGCTCGAGATAGACGGCGGCCAGCAGCTTGGCGTCGATGAGCGCGCCGTGCTTCTCGCGCTCGCTGAGCGAGATCTTGAAGCGCTTGCAGAGCGCATCCAGCGAATTGTGCATGCCCGGGAAGCGCTGCTTGGCGAGCCCCAGGGTGTCGATCCAGCGAGAGTCCGGGATCTCGGCGCGATCGCACCGCTGCAGCTCCCAGTTCACGAAACCCCGGTCGAAGGCGGCGTTGTGGGCGATGATGGGCGCGTCGCCGACGAACTCCAGGAACCGGTCGACGACGCTCTCGTCCTCGAACCGCGGCTTGCCGCGCAGGAACGCCGCCGAGAGCCCGTGGATCCTCTCGGCCTCGATCGGCATGTCGCGGCAGGGGTCGATGTAGACGTGGAAGCTGCGCCCGGTCGGCACGAACTGCTCGATCTCCAGCGCCGCCAGTTCGACCAGCCGGTCGCCCGTCAGCGGGTCGAACCCCGTGGTCTCGGTGTCGAGAACGATCTCACGCGCCATGCCCCCGTCATGCCGTGCGTCGCCCGTCCGGGGCAACCCGCGCCGCGGGGATGTCCCCAGCGCTTTCGATTCACCCACAACCGCCATCCCGGTGGACGGCTTCAGCGGCGTCGCGGAAGCGATGGGGGACCACGACGCGCTCCATGGGAATTTCCTTCGCACCATCGGCCGCGACCCGCCGTTCCCGCGACGCCGATGCACATTGCAGATGTTTCCATATTGTTCCCACAAACTCCAGCCCTTCCTTCTACAGGTCAGCGAAGCGATCCTGCGTGAATCCCGATGCATTCGCGGGCCGCGCGCGCTATCGCGAACGCATGACTCCAGGCCGCGTCCTCATCATCGCCGGCTCCGACTCCGGCGGCGGGGCGGGGATCCAGGCCGACATCAAGACCGTGACCGCGCTGGGCGGCTATGCGGCGACCGCGATCACCGCCGTGACGGTGCAGAACACGCTCGGCGTCACCGGCGTCCACCCGATCCCGCTGGAGGTGGTGGCGGCGCAGGCGCGCGCGGTGCTCTCCGACATCGGGGCCGACGCGGTCAAGACCGGCATGCTGGGCGACGCCGCGACAGTGGCCCTGGTGGCCGAACTGCTGGACGAGGCGGGCGTGGCGGCGGTGGTCGATCCCGTCATGGTGGCCAAGGGCGGCGCCTCGCTGCTGGCGGCCGAGGCGGTGGCGGCGGTTCGCGAGCGGCTGATCCCGCGCGCGGCGCTGCTGACGCCGAACGCGCCCGAGGCCGAGGCGCTGACCGGCATCGCCTGCGCCACCACAGACGACCTGCGCCGCGCGGGCGAGGCGCTGCTGGCGGCCGGCGCGTCGGCGGTGCTGATGAAGGGCGGCCACGTGCCGGGCGACCGGGTCGCCGACGTGCTGATGACGCCCGACGGCGAGACGGTGTTCGAAGGCGAGCGGATCGAAAGCCGCCACACGCACGGCACCGGCTGCACGCTCGCGTCGGCGTGCGCGGCGGGGCTGGCGCAGGGCCTGCCGCTGACCGCCGCGGTGGCGCGGGCCTGGGACTACGTACACGAGGCGATGCTGCGCGCGCCGGGCCTGGGCGCCGGCCACGGGCCGCTGGACCACGGCTGGCCGATGCGGGGGCGGGCGTGAGCGACGCGGCGCGCCTGGAGGCGGTCCTGCGGCGGTCCGGGCCCCTGATGCAGGCGCTGCGCACCCTGGCTGTCCTCGACCTGCCGGACTGGCTGGTCTTCTCGGGCGCGATCTACCAGCGGGTGTTCAACGACCTGACCGGCCGGCCGCTGGACTATGGGATCAAGGACTACGACGTCGCCTACCACGACGCCTCCGACATCAGCTACGAGGCCGAGGACGCGGTGATCCGGCGCGTCGCCGCCGAATTCGAGCCGCCGCTGCGCGAGATGGTCGAGGTGCGCAACCAGGCCCGGGTGCATGTCTGGTTCGAGGGACACTTCCGCGAGCCTTATTCGCCGCTGGCGAGCAGCGCCGAGGCGCTGACCCGGTTCGTGAGCCCGGTGTTCGCGGTGGGGGTGCGCCTCGGCCGCGACGACCGCATGACCGTGCATGCGCCGTTCGGGCTGGAGGATCTCTTCGCCATGCGGCTGCGGCCGAACCCGAGCCGGCTGAGCCCGAACTACGACAGGATCGCCGGCTCGGCGAAGGCGCGCTGGCCCGAGATCGAGGTGATCCGCTAGGCCTGTCGACCGGTGGTCGGTGCTGAACCTACAAGGAACGTCATGGCCGGGCCTGTCCCGGCCATCCATAGACACCGGTCATGCAGAACGGAGTGCGGCGGCGGCGCCCGTGTCTTCTCCTGCTCCGCCGACGCGTCTGGATGGCCGGGACAGGCCCGGCCATGACGTACTGAGGGAGTCTTCTTCAGCGGCCGGGCGTGTAGACGTCGCGGTGGCCCCAGTAGCTCTTGCCGCTGATCCAGCCGGGCGCGCGGGCGAGGCCGGACCGCTGCGGGTCGTCGCTGATCTCGTAGGGCATGGGCGGCTCCGGCGGTCCGGGACAGGGGAAGTGGCTCTTGCCGCCGTGGGCGGGCGGCCGCAAGTCGTGAGGCCGGACTTCGAGGAGGCCCTCATGCGCCAATGGACCGTCGACGCCTTCGCCGCCCGGCCGTTCCGGGGCAACCCGGCCTGCGTGGTCGAGCCGTTCGAGGCCTGGCCCGACGCGGCCTGGATGCAGGCGCTGGCCGCCGAGAACAACCAGGCCGAGACCGCCTTCCTGTTGAAGACGCCGGACCCGGCGCGGTTCGGCCTGCGCTGGTTCACGCCCATGCTGGAGGTCCCGCTGTGCGGGCACGCGACCCTGGCCTCGGGCCATGTGCTGTTCGGCGAACTCGGGCTGGCCGCGGACAAGGCGACCTTCGACACCCGGTCGGGGCCGCTTACGCTCGCGCGCGCCGGCGAGGGCTACGAAATGGACTTTCCCTCCCAGCCGCCGGTGCGGACGGAGGAGCCCGCGGGGCTGGCCGAGGCGCTTGCCGCGCGGCCGAGCGAGGTCTGGGCCGGGCCGTACCTGATCGCGGTGTTCGAGGACGAGGCGGCGATCCGGGCCCTGAAGCCGGACCTCGCGGCGCTGAACGCCGTGTCAAGCGCCGCCACGGGCGGTCGTGGCAACGTCGGCGTCGCGGCGATCGCGCCGCAGGGCGCCGGTTACGATGTCGTCGACCGCTTCTTCGCACCCGGTTCGGGCATCCCGGAGGATCCCACCACCGGGTCGCTGCACTGCATCCTCGCGCCGCTGTTCTCGGCGAAGCTGGGCCGCGCGGCGCTCCGCTACCACCAGGCCTATCCGGGCCGGGGCGGCGACCTGGAGTGCGAACTGGCGGGCGACCGCGTGCTGATCCGTGGCCGCGCGGTCACCGTCGCCGAGGCGACCCTGCGCCTCTGACACGCAAAGACGCCCCCGGAGCCGGGCTCCGGGGGCGCTTCGCTCTCCGCCGGGCGCGAACCCGGCGGGGGTTAGGGCCTCAGCCGCTAGCGGCGGGCGTACTGGCCGTCACGCAGTTGGCGATCGAGGCGGGTCTCGAAGGCCACCAGGCGTCGCTCGAGGTCGCGGCGTTCCGAGGCGTTCAGGCCGCCGCGGCGATAGTTCGCCTCGATCCGCGCGATCTCCTGGAACTGGCTGCGGAGGCTCCGCGCCTCGCTCTGGGTCAGGCGACCGCTGCGGATGCCGCGGAAGATGCGGTCGTTGAGCTGGTTCTGCATCTGGTTCACGTTGAAGCCGCGATCCCAGTCATGGCGGTAGTCCCAGCGCGGCTGGTCGTAGCGGCCGGCGTCGTGACGATAGCCGTCATGGCGATAGTCCTGCGCAGCGGCGGGGGCGGCGACCGCGCCCAGCGAGGCGGCGGCCAGAGCAATGAGAGCGATCTTCTTCATCTGGTGTCTCCTGTTCCGTCTGGAGCCAGGGGGAGCCGGCATCCATGAGGCAGAGGAAAACACCCGGCGGCTGAAACGGTTCTGAGCCGCCCGGTCGGATTTCGTTCACCTACATTACGAATGAGACAGGCGGCCTGCCGGGATTCAGGCCGCGGCGCCGGCCTGGCTGGGCGAGACGCCGTCGGTGGCGGCGGCGTTCAGGACCGCCGAGATCGCGTCGTAGAGCTTGGCGATCTCGATCGGCTTGGCCACGTGGGCGTCCATGCCGACGGCGAGGTATTCCTCGACCTGATGGGTGAGCGCATTGGCGGTGAGCGCCACGATCGGGGTGCGGCGGCGGCCCGTGGCGCGCTCGGCCTCGCGGATGCTGGACGCCGCGGTGATGCCGTCCATCACCGGCATCTGGATGTCCATCAGGACGAGGTCGTAGGTCCCGGTGCGCCAAGCCTCCACGGCCTCCTTGCCGTCGGGCACGATATGCACCTCGATGCCCAGCGAGCCCAGGACGGCGGCCAGCACCTGCTGGTTGGTCGGGTTGTCCTCGGCGGCCAGGATGCGCAGGTCGCCGTCGTCCGAGGCATGGGCCGGCTCGGCCGCCTGCAGCGCGGCGGGCTTGCCGCGGGTCAGCGGCAGTTCGACGGTGAAGGTGGAGCCGCAGCCTTCCAGGCTTTCGACGTCGATCGAGCCGCCCATCATCTGGGTCAGCTCGCGGCAGATGGCGAGGCCCAGGCCCGTGCCGCCGAAGCGGCGGGTGGCCGAGTTGTCGGCCTGGGTGAACTTCTCGAACAGGCTCGGCAGCTTTTCGGGCGCGATGCCGACGCCGGTGTCCTGGACCGTCAGCTTCAGGCCGCCCGAGGCGCCCTGGTCCACGCGCGCGATGACGGCGCCCGACGGCGTGAACTTGACGGCGTTCGACAGCAGGTTGCCGACGATCTGGCTCAGCCGGTCGGCGTCGCCGCGCCACCAGCCCTTGGCCGCGTCGGCGATCTCGACCTGGAAGTCCAGGTTCTTGGCCTGGGCCATGACCTGGAAGTTGTCGCGCGCCTGGTTGATCGCGACCTCCAGGTCGAAGTCGTCCTCGAACAGGGTGAGCTTGCCGGCCTCGATCTTCGACAGGTCCAGCACGTCGTTGAGCACGGCCAGCAGCAGGCCGCCCGAGCGGCGGATGACGTCGAGGCGATCGCGCTGGACCTGGTCCAGCGTGCCCAGCGCCATCACCTCGGCCATGGCCAGCACGCCGTTCAGCGGGGTGCGGATCTCGTGGCTCATGTTGGCCAGGAACTGGGTCTTCAGCACGTTGGCGGCGTTGGCGGCGTCGCGCGCCAGCTCCAGCTCGCGCATGGCGGCCTTCAGGTCGCCCTCGCGCGCCTCCAGCTTGGCCAGCAGGTGGTTGAAGCTCTCGGTCAGGCTCTGGAAGAGCTCGTCCGACGCGTCGACCTTCACCGGGGTGAAGCTGCCGGTGGCCGCGATCTCCTGCATGCCCTCGGACAGCGTCTGGACCGGCTTGATCACCCGGTGCGCCAGGCTGCGGGCCAGGAACAGCGCCACGCCCACGCCGCCGAACAGCAGCACGAAGGTCAGCGCGATGAACTGCGGCAGCATCGGCGCGAGCGACGGCTGCTCGACCGTCACGGCGAGCTGGCCCACCGTCTTTCCGCCGGCGGTCATGTTCCGGACGAAGGTCTCGGTGGAGTCCTTCCGCGGCTCGCGGGTCTGGAAGCGCAGCACCTCCCGGCCCGCGGCGTCGGTGACGCGGGCCGAGATGACGTCGCGGCTGACCTTCAGCGTCCCGACATCGTGGGCGAGGTCGGCGAGGTCGCCGGCCGCGAGGGGCGACGCGCCCGCCTCGGCGGCGATGACCGTCAGGTCGTCGTGGAAGCGGTGCGACTGGGTGCGCGCCACCGCCCACTGCTGCAGCATGAAGGTCAGGCAGGCGGCGACGAGCACGACGACGGTCGTGACGAGGCCAACCCCCGCCACGCGCGCATGGAAGGTCGCCGTCGGCGCCGAGCCCTTCGGCGCCTCGTCGTCGTCCGCGCTGTCCCAGAGGACGTTCATGGCCGCGAATTTAGCCCGCCGAGTCCTAACGCTTCGCTTCCATCGCGGAAATGCAACCCAGCGTGGTCCAGCTTCACTGTGCCTTTGGCGCCACGCTACAACCTGCCGCAGGCAAATTTATGGTTAACAACCCATGAATCGATTGCGTGTGCGGTAACCTTTCCTTTACCTTAACGGGTGTCGGGTAACTCTAGGGGTACTTCCACATGGAAAAGGTTTTCGTGGCCCAGCGCGTGGCCAAGAAGCTGTTCACGACCGAAGCGGCCGTGGACGGCGCGATGGTCGAAGCCGCCGAACTGCTCAGCGAGATGCTGAAGGCGCGCCAGGACGTGAATGCGTCGATGGTGTTCGCCGATGACGTGCAGGTGAAGATGATGGAAGCGATCAAGGCGCTGAGCGAAGCTCGCACCGCCATGGTCGGCGTCCACAACGAGCTGAACGAAGCCAAGCTTCGCCTCGGCATCCGCACGAAGATGGATATCCAGGACAAGCCGCCGGAAGCCGCCGCTCGCACCGCGACGACGCTCCGCGAAGTCGGCTGAAGCAAGTTCGCGCCGGGTTACCGGCGGATCATTGCAATAGATTAACTGGTTAGGCGCCTCTAATCCGCATTAGGGGCGCTTAATCATGCCTACGTCACTGATCGCACAACTGCTGATCCTCTTCGTCGCGTCCGGCGTGCTGTTCGCGACGTGGAAGGGCGGCGTCGCGGAACGCCTGGCGGCCGCGGTGGTCGTGGCCAACATGGTGGTCGGCATCCTCGTGGCCGAGTTCCTGCCCGACCTGGAGGGCACGATCCGCTTCGCCAACGACGGCCTCGCGGCCGTCGCCCTGCTGGCCGTGACCCTGCGCTACGGGGCGCCGTGGATGGGGGGCGTGATGCTGTTCTACGCCGCCCAGTTCTCGCTCCACTCGTACTACCTGGTGACGAGCCGGCCCGACAACGACCGCCTCCACGCCATCGTCAACAACGTGAATTTCTCGGGCATCGTGTGGTGCCTGATCATCGGCACCGCCGTCGCCTGGGCCCGGCGTGCGCGACGCGCGAAGGCCCGCGCCGCGGCGGTCGCGACAACCGCCCAGGAGCCCGCCGCCTAGCGGGTCAGGCCGGCTCGGCCGCCGGCCGCGGCGCGATCGTCGCCAGGGCCACGCCGCCCAGGATCAGACCCAGGGCCACGAACGCCGGCCAGCCCGGCCGCTCGCCCAGCGCCGCCATGCCGAGGCCGGTGGCGATCAGCGGCGCCAGGTAGATCGACATCGACATGAACAGCGGGCCGCGGCGCTGCACCAGGAACACGTAGCCGATGTTCGAAAGGCCGGTGGAGACCGAGCCCAGGATCAGCACCGCCGCCAGCGACGGCGCCGGGATCGGCCAGGCGGGCGGCGCCTCGAAGGCGATCGCCAGCCCCAGGGCCACCACGAACGCCCAGCCGACCATCATCAATGCGCCGGCCGACGCGGAAACGTGGGGCGCAACCCGCGTCGCCACGTTCGAGATCGCGTACAGCAGCGCGCCGAAGATCGCCGCCGACAGCGCCAGCGCCTCGACCGTCGCGCCGCTGGCCAGCCGCGGCCCGACCAGGACGATCAGTCCCGCGAATCCGACCGTGATGCCCAGGGTCTTGCGCGGCGTCAGGCGGTCGCCGGCCAGGAACATGTGGGCCAGCACGCCGGTGAAGATCGGCGAGGCGCCGTTGCAGATCGCCACCACGGCGCTGGGCGTGCGCTGCGACGCGTAGGCGAAGAACCCCAGCGGGATCGCCATGCCGACCGCGCCGAGGAACAGGTAGGCCCGCCACGCCGCGTGGCGGAGCGGCGGCAGCCGCTGGCCCTGCGCCAGCAACGCGACCGCCAGCGTCAGCGTCGCCACGCCGGTGCGGATCGCCGAGGTCCACAGCGGGTCGATGTGCTCGGTGGCGACCTTCAGGAAGGCGAATCCCGAGCCCCAGATGGCCACCAGCACGGCCATCACCACCCAGTCGAAGGCCGCCCGAGATTGCATGGCCGCGCTTGGATCACATCGTCGCAGCCGCCGCCACCCCGCGCCGAGGCGCGCGGCGTCGCCATCAGCCCGGCTTCATACCCCGTTAGTAAAGTTTCACTTGCGCCGCGGGCGGAACGGGAGCTTTTGCGCCGCGGGCCACGCCCTCCCAACGGGGCGCTGCTCATCTGCAAGGATGGGAGACATCGATATGAATACCCTCGCGAAGCCCGCGATGCGTCCCGCGCGTCCCGAGTTCTCCTCCGGCCCCTGCGCCAAGCGCCCCGGCTGGTCCCCCGAAAACCTGGCCAACGCCGTCCTCGGCCGCTCGCACCGCTCGAAGCTGGGCAAGGCGCGCCTGAAGGAAGCCATCGACCGCACCCGCGAGGTGCTGCAGGTCCCCGATGACTTCCTGGTCGGCATCGTCGCCGGCTCCGACACCGGCGCCGTGGAGATGGCGCTGTGGTCGATGCTGGGGCCGAAGCCGGTCCAGCTCCTGGCCTTCGAGAGCTTCGGCAAGGACTGGGTCACCGACGTGACCAAGCAGCTCAAGATCCCGGCCGAGGTGCTGGACGCGCCGTACGGCAAGCTTCCCGACCTCACCAAGGTCCGCAAGGACGCCGACCTGGTCTTCACCTGGAACGGCACCACCTCGGGCGTGCGCGTGCCGAACGCCGACTTCATCGCCGCCGACCGCGAGGGCATCACCATCTGCGACGCCACCTCGGCCGCGTTTGCGCAGGCGCTCGACTGGGCCAAGCTCGATGTCGTGACCTTCTCCTGGCAGAAGGCCCTCGGCGGCGAGGGCGCCCACGGCGTCCTGATCCTGGGCCCGCGCGCGGTGGCCCGGCTGGAGAGCTACACGCCCGACCGGCCGCTGCCGAAGCTGTTCCGCATGACGAAGGGCGGGAAGGTCAATCTCGAGATCTTCGAGGGCGCCACGATCAACACGCCCTCCATGCTCTGCGTGGAGGACGCCATCGACGCCCTGCGCTGGGCCGAGGGGATCGGCGGCCTGACCGAGATGCAGCGCCGCGCCGACGCGAACCTGGCGATCCTCGCCGACTGGGTCGCCGCGACCCCGTGGGTCGAGTTCCTCGCCGAGGACGCGGCCACGCGCTCGAACACCTCGGTCTGCCTCAAGGTGGTCGACCCGCGCATCGCCGGCCTGTCCGACGACGCGCAGGCCGACTTCGCCAAGACGCTGGCGTCGCGGCTGGAGAAGGAGGGCGTGGCCCTCGACATCGGCGGCTACCGCGACGCACCCGCCGGCCTTCGCATCTGGTGCGGCGCGACGGTGGAGACCTCCGACGTCGACGCCCTGACCCCCTGGCTCGACTGGGCGTTCGCGTCCCTCGCCGCCGAACTCGAAGCCGCCTGAACCAAGCCCCCTTCCCCCTTGCGGGGAAGGGTCGGGGATGGGGGTGATCGCACCGCCTCTCCGAACGCACCCCCACCCCCGGCCCCTCCCCGCAAGGGGGAGGGGAGAAAAGAGATTCACCATGCCCCGCGTTCTCATCGCTGACAGCCTGAGCCCCGCCGCCGTCGACATCTTCAAGCAGCGCGGCGTCGACACCGACATCAAGACCGGCCTTTCGAAGGACGAGCTGATCGCCGTCATCGGCGACTACGACGGCCTGGTCGTCCGGTCCGACACCAAGCCCAACAAGGACGTCATCGCCGCGGCGAAGAAACTGAAGGTGATCGGCCGCGCCGGGATCGGCGTCGACAACATCGACATCCCGGCCGCCACCGCCGCCGGCGTCGTCGTCATGAACACGCCCTTCGGCAACTCGATCACGACCGCCGAGCACGCGATCGCGATGATGTTCACGCTGGCCCGCCAGATGCCCGCCGCCGACGTCTCCACCCAGGCCGGCAAGTGGGAGAAGAACCGCTTCATGGGCGTGGAGCTCTACGCCAAGACCCTGGGCCTGATCGGCGCCGGCAACATCGGCGGCATCGTCGCCGACCGGGCGCTGGGCCTGAAGATGAAGGTCGTCGCCTACGACCCGTTCCTCTCGGAGGAGCGCGCCGTCGAGATGGGCGTCGAGAAGGTCGAGCTGGACGAGCTGCTGGCGCGGGCCGACATCATCACCCTGCACACGCCGCTCACCGACAAGACCCGCAACATCCTGTCGGCCGAGAACCTGGCCAAGACCAGGAAGGGCGTGATGATCGTCAACTGCGCCCGCGGCGGCCTGGTGGACGAGGCGGCGCTCCGCGCCGGCCTGGAGAGCGGCCACATCGGCGCGGCGGGCTTCGACGTCTTTTCGGTCGAGCCGGCCAGGGAGAACGTGCTGTTCGGCGCGCCGAACTTCGTCGCCACCCCGCACCTCGGCGCCTCGACCAACGAGGCGCAGGAGAACGTGGCCCTGCAGGTGGCCGAGCAGATCAGCGACTATCTGCTGACCGGCGCCGTGACCAACGCGCTGAACAGCCCCTCGGTGACGGCCGAGGAAGCGCCGCGCCTGAAGCCCTTCGTGGCGCTGGCCGAGAAGCTGGGCGCGCTCGCCGGCCAGATGCTCGACTTCGGCGTGCTGGCGGTCGACATCGCCTATGAGGGCCAGGTCTCGACGCTGAACGTGAAGCCGCTCAGCGCCGCGGCGCTGGCCGGGGTGCTGCGGCCGATGCTGGCGGAGATCAACATGGTCTCGGCGCCGGCGGTGGCGAAGGAGCGCGGCATCACCGTCTCCGAGAGCCGCCAGGAGGACTCGCCGATCTACGACAGCCTGATGCGCATCACCGTCACCACCGAGAAGGGCAAGCGCTCGTTCGCGGGCACGGTGCAGGCCGGCGCGCCGCGCGTGGTCGAGGTGAAGGGCATGGACCTCGACGCGCCGTTCTCGCCGCGGATGCTCTACGTCAACAACCTGGACAAGCCGGGCTTCATCGGCGCGCTGGGCGGCCTGCTGGGCGAGGCGGGCGTCAACATCGCCACCTTCAACCTGGGCCGCATCGACGCCGGCGACGACGCCATCGCCCTCGTGGGCGTGGACCAGGAGCCGACGCCGGCCCTGCTGGCCAGGATCCAGGCCCTGCCGCACGTGAAGGAAGCGCGCACGCTGAAGTTCTAGCCGTCATCCGGTCCCGGGCGCGCGTCAGCGCCGCCTGTTCGACACCAAGCCCACCAAGGCTGCGAAGAGGCCGGCGCCGACCTTGGCGCCCTTGGTGGCCTTGGGGGTTCGAAACGACAGCGCCTGCGGCGCAGGACGTCGTCGGCTCGGCGTACCCCCTTCATCTAGTGGAAATCGCGGCTGCGGATGAGGCGGCCGGTGACCCTGGAGCGGGCGGCGACGGGGGCTTCGTCGTCGCGGAGCTCGGAGAGGCGGCCCGAGAGGTCGGTGAAGCGTTCGGCGACCAGGTGGACGACGCCGTCCACGCTCTGGACCTGGCCGTGGACGACCACGAAGGACGACGACATGACAAGGCGCCGGTTGGCCTCGAAGGCGTCGCGCCAGACGACGATGTTGGCGATGCCGGTCTCGTCCTCCAGGGTCATGAAGACCACGCCCTTGGCGGTGCCGGGCCGCTGGCGGACGAGGACCAGGCCGCCCACGGCGAGGCGGGTCTTGTCGCGCACCGTCTTCAGGGTCTCGCAGGTGACGACGCCCTCGCGCGCCAGGTCCTCGCGGAAGAACTCCACCGGGTGGCCGCTCAGCGACAGGCTGGTCGTGCGGTAGTCCTCGGCGATCCGCTGCGAGGCGCTCATGAAGGGCAGCAGCACCTGCGCCTCGCGGGTCTTCTGGCGCAGCAGCAGCGGCGCGGCCTTCTCCGCGTTCCACTCGCCGGAGAGGCCCTTCACGGCCCACAGCGCCTCGCGCCGGGAAAGGCCCAGGCTGCGGAACGCGTCGGCCTCGGCCAGCAGCTCCAGCGAGCGGCGGGAAAAGCCGCCCAGCCGCGCGAAGTCCTGCACCGAGCGCGCCCCGGCTTCGCGGGCGCGGACGAGCGCAGCTTCGTCGGCATCCTTCTTCAGCCCCTTGACCTGATGCAGGCCGAGGCGGACGGGCCGAAGCTTTTCCCGCGGATCGTCCTTCTCTTCGACCGTCGAATGCCAGTCGCTGAACATCACGTCGGGCGGACGCACCTCCACGCCGTGCTCGCGCGCGTCGCGGACGAGCTGGGCCGGCTGGTAGAAGCCCATGGGCTGGCTGTTGAGCAGCGAGACCAGGAAGGCGTCGGGGTGGAAGCACTTCACCCAGGCCGAGGCGTAGACCAGGAGCGCGAAGCTGATCGCGTGGCTCTCCGGGAAGCCGTAGCTGCCGAAGCCCTCGATCTGCTTGAAGCACCGCTCGGCGAAGTCGCGGTCGTAGCCGCGGCGGGTCATGCCGCCGACGAACTTCTCCTCGTAGTCCCCCACGCTCCCCAGGTTGCGGAAGGTGGCCATGGAGCGGCGCAGGCCGTCGGCGTCGTCGTCCGAGAACTCGGCGCCCGTGATGGCGATCTTCATCGCCTGCTCCTGGAAGAGCGGCACGCCCAGGGTCTTCTTCAGGATGTTTTCCAGCTCGTCCGGCGGATATCCCGGCCCCGGCCGGGGATAGTCGACGAGGTGGGGCTTCTCCCGGCGCTTCAGGTAGGGATGCACCATGTCCCCCTGGATCGGGCCGGGGCGGACGATCGCCACCTCGATCACCAGGTCGTAGAACGTCCTGGGCTTCAGCCGCGGCAGCATCGACATCTGCGCCCGGCTCTCCACCTGGAACACGCCGATGGAGTCCGCCTTGCAGAGCATGTCGTAGACGGCGGCCTCGCCCTGGGGGATGTGGGCGATGTCGGTCACCCGCGACCCGTCCTTGAGCGGGGGCAGGAGATCGAAGGCCTTCTTAAGCGCCGTCAGCATCCCCAGCGCCAGGACGTCCACCTTCATGAGGCCCAGCGCGTCGATGTCGTCCTTGTCCCACTCGATGAAGGTGCGGTCCTCCATGGCCGCGTTGCCGATGGGGACCGTCTCGTCCAGCCGGCGCTTCGTCAGCACGTAGCCGCCCACGTGCTGCGACAGGTGGCGGGGGAACTTGAGCAGCTCCTGGGCGAGCGCGGTGGCGCGGCGGATCTCGGGCGCGTCGGGGTCCAGCCCGACCTGGCGGATATGCTCGTCCGGCACGTCGTCGCCGTATGACCCCCAGACCGTGCCCGCCAGCGCCGCGGTGATGTCCTCGGTCAGCCCCAGCGCCTTGCCCACCTGGCGGATGGCCATGCGCGGGCGGTAGTGGATGACGGTCGCCACGATGGCGGCGCGGTGGCGGCCATAGCGCGCGTAGACGTACTGCATCACCTCCTCGCGCCGCTCGTGCTCGAAATCGACGTCGATGTCGGGCGGCTCGCCACGGTTCTCGGAAAGGAAGCGGGAGAAGAGCAGCTCCTGCCCCGGCTGAGTCGGATCGACCGCCGTGACCTCCAGGCAGTAGCAGACGCACGAATTGGCGGCCGAGCCACGGCCCTGGCAGAGGATGCCCAGCTCGTCGCGGGCGTGGCGCACGATGTCGTGCACCGTCAGGAAGTAGTTGGGGTAGTCGAGCCGCGCGATCATGTCGAGCTCGTGCTCGAGGATGCGGGCGACATGCGGCGGCGGCCCGCCGGGATAGCGTTTCGCGGCGCCCGCCCAACTGAGGTCGCGCAGGTGCTGGATCGCCGTCTTGCCGGGCGGCACCGGTTCGTCGGGGTATTCGTAGCGGAGCTGGGAGAGGTCGAAGCCGATGCGGTCGGCGATCTCGGCGCTGCGCTCGACGGCGCCGGGGAACTTCGCGAACAGGCGCGCCATCTCCTGCGGCGCCTTCAGGTGGCGCTCGGCGTTGGCGGCCAGGATGAGGCCCGCCTCGTGGATCGTGCAGCCTTCGCGGATGCAGGTGAGCACGTCCTGCAAGGCCCGCCGTTCGGGGCCGTGGTGGTGGACGTCGTTGGTGGCTGTCATCGGCGCGCCGTGGCGCTCGGCGAGCGCCGCCAGGCGCGAGAGGCGGTGCAGGTCGCGCGCGCCGTAGCGGCGCGAGGCGGCCAGCCAGACGTCGGGCAGCTCGCCGGCGATGCGGGCGAGCTCGCCCTCGAAACGCTCGTCCAGCCGCTCGGGCGGGACCACCAGCACCAGTTGGCCCTCCGCAGCCGCCCGGAAGTCCTCCCAGTGCAGCTCGCACGCGCCCTTCTCCGCGCGCCGCTGGCCGACGGTGAGCAGGCGGGTCAGCCGCCCGTAGGCCTCGCGGTCGGAGGGATAGACGAGCAGGCTGGGCGTCGCGTCGGCGAAGTCCAGGCGGCAGCCGGTGAGCGCGCGCACCTTCGCGCCCTGCCGGCGCAGCTCCTCCTGCCGCCGCCAGCCCCGCACGACCCCGGCCAGCGAGTTCCGGTCGCAGATCCCCACGGCCTCGACGCCCAGGGCGGCCGCCTCTGTCACCAGCTCCGCCGGGTGCGACGCGCCGCGCAGGAACGAGAAGTTCGTGGTGGCCTGGAGTTCGGCGTAACGGGTCATGGGAACAGCCCGTGCAGCCACCACCTGGCGGGCTCGTCCGGCTGGTAGAGGCCCGAGCGGAACAGCCAGAAGCGGCCGCCGCCCGTGTCTTCCACGCGGTAGTAGTCGCGCACGTGGCGCACCGAGACGTCGCCGATGTCCTGCTTCCACCATTCCCGGGCGATGCGCTCCGGCCCCTCCGCGCGGCGCACGCGGTGTACGCGGCCGCGCCAGCGGAACTGGCTGGGCGGGTCGTCGGGGGTGAGCGCGATCACCGCCTCCAGCGGCTCGGGCTGGCGGAACAGGCGCACGGGCCGGGGCGTCTCGCGGTCCCACGGAGGTGTTTCGGCTGTGGGCGTCTCCAGTGGCAGGTCGCGGCCGACCGAGAGCTCCGGCACATGGCTCTCGCGCGGGCGGGCGCGGAAGACGCGGGTGGGGCCCAGGCGGTTGACCAGGCGGTCGACGAGGGGGGCCAGGCCATCCTCGACCGCGGGGTCCTGACCGGCGTCCAGCCGCGCCTGGCGGCCCGAGACCGCCTCGACGGCGTAGGCGCAGATCGTCACCGACTCGATCCCGAAGCCGGGGTCGACCGTCTCCAGCCTGGGCTGGAGGAGCCGGGCGATCCGCCTGGCGTCACGCCCCGCCAGCGACAGGCCGACGGCCAGGCTGGGCGTCTTGCCGTCGACCCGGTGGAAGGCGATCTCGAAGCGCCGCCCGCCGCGGCCCTCGCGCTCCAGCCGGGCGCAGAGCCTGGCGGTGACGTCCTCGGTGACGCGCGCCATGTCCTCGGGCGCGCTGATCGGCTCGAAGAAGGCCAGCCGCGCGACCCAGGGCGTCGCCGGGCGGCGGAAGGCCAGCGCCTCGGCGCTGCGGCCCAGCGCCTGGTCGAGCCGTTCCAGCGTCGCCCGGCCGAAGCGGCGGCCCAGCGGCGCGCGGGCGATCTCCATGAGCTGGCCCACGCGGCGCAGGCCCAGGCGCTGGATCTGGGCGGCGGCGTCCGGGTCGAGCCGCAGGGCCTGCGGCGGCAACGGCCTCAGGAGTTCGCCCTGCCAGCCCGGCGACGCGATGGTCCCGTCCGGCCCATAGTGCGCCAGGGCCCAGGCGGCGCCCGGCGTGTCGGCGATGGCGAGGCGGAACGGCAGACCGTTGTCCGCGAGCCGCGCGCGGAAGTCCGCCAGCATCCCCGCCTCGCCGCCCCAGAGGTGCGAGACCCCCGAGATGTCGAGGAAGAGCCCGTCGGGCGCATCGGCCGCCACCGCCGGCGAGAACCGCACGCACCAGTCGACGAGCGCCCGCAGAGCCTCGGCGTCGGCCTCCGGCTCGGCGTCGGCGGTCACGAGGTCCGGGACCAGGGCCGCCGCGTCGGTCGCCTTCTGGCCGGCGTGGAGCCCCAGCGCCATCGCCTCGCGCGACACCGCCGCCAGCCGGCGCGCCTGCTTCACCGTCTCGACCAGTGCGAACGGCGGGAGCGGCGCGTCAGGCTGCTCTGCGGCGCCCGCTCGCCGGCGCCAGTTCGCGATCGCCCAGGTCGGCGACCAGGCGCAGAGGATGCGCGACATCGCCTGCCTCCCAGGAATAGGCCCGATCGGCCTCGAGGATCCATGCGCCGGTCCGCCCGCCGCGACAGCGCTCCAGCGCCACTTCGAAGCGCGGCGCGCCCAGCCCGAATTCGTCCGCCGCCGGTTCGGACGGCGCCGACTTCACGCGCCAGCGGCTGGCGGTGACGGAGCCCGCCGCCTCGGCCTTGCCGGTCCCGCCGAACGGCCGGCGCTTGATCACGAACCCCGTCGTCCCGCGCCGCTCGCAGGCGAGTTGCAGCCGGCGCCCCGCGGTCAGGTCCACCGCCTCGACCTCGCCGAACACCGCCGAGACGCCCACGGTCCCCAGCGCGTCCTCCATCACCGCCAGCGCCTCGGCCTCGTCGCGGGCGCAGACCTGGATCAGCCGTTCGGGCGGAAAGCCCAGCCCCTCCAGCCCCGGCGCCCAGAGGTCGTCGCGGCGCAGCACCCAGACCGCCTCGCCCTTCTTCGCCAGTGGCGCGGCCATCAGCGCGGCGAACGCCGACGGCGCGGCGCTGGTCTCGGCTTCCAGCCCCACGCCCACGATCTCGTGCCAGCGCCCGAGCGCCAGTCCGCCGCCCGGCAGCCGCCCGTCCAGCCCTTCGTCGCCGAAGGGCAGCACGCCTGCGTCCGGCCGCCCGCCGGCCTCCAGGGCCGCGATCGTCGCCCGTATCGCGGCCAGCCTGCCGCGAGATCCGGACATGGCTTCGGGACTCCTTATGTTCCGACTTTGTTCTATTCCTCGGGACATCGGAGTCAAGGTCCCACGGGGAATCAGGCCGGCGGCCCGCCGCCTCCGCCGCCGTGGCCGAAAGGACGGCCGTTGCCGCCCGCGCGCAAAACGGGCCTAGTTCCGGCGCAGGTCACGGGAGGCGTCATGCGGAAGCTCGCGGGGTTGGCGGCGGCGTTCGGGCTGGCGGCGGCCGGGGCGGCGTGGGCCCAGGCCCCGACGGCGAGGACGCAGACCGGGATCGTCACCGGCGAGGCGACCGATCGGGCGAACATCTTCCGCGCCGTACCCTATGCCGCGGCCCCTGTCGGCGCGCTCCGCTGGCGGCCGCCGCAGGCGCCGACGCGCTGGAGCAGCCGGCGCGACGCCACGAAGAACGGCCCGTCGTGCCCGCAGCCGATGAACGCCGACGGCTCGCCCAATGCCTTCGGCGGCGCCAACGGGCCGGTCTCGGAGGACTGCCTGCAGCTCTACGTCTTCGCGCCGAAAGCGGTGAAGAAGGCCCCGGTGATGGTGTGGATCCACGGCGGCGGCCACCGGGTCGGCGCCGGCTGGGTCTACGACGGCCAGAACTTCGCCCGCGACGGCGTGGTCCTGGTCTCGATCAACTACCGGCTGGGGGCGCTGGGCTACCTGGCGCATCCGGCGCTGACCAAGGCGGCGGGCGCGGAGCCCACGGGCAACTTCGGGCTGATGGACCAGATCGCGGCGCTGAAGTGGGTGCGGCGGAACATCGCCGCGTTCGGCGGCGACCCGGCCAACGTCACCGTCTTCGGCGAGAGCGCGGGCGGGGCCAGCGTGCTGGCGCTGCTCGCGACGCCGGGCGCCAGGGGCCTCTTCAAGGGCGCCATCGTGCAGTCGGGCGGCGGCTGGTCGCCGCCGCGCTCGCTGGCGACGATGGAGGCCGCGGGCGCCGAGGCGCTCGTCAAGGCCGGCGCGCCGCCGAACGCCACCGCCGCGCAACTGCGCGAGATCCCGTTCGAGAAGCTGGTCCCGCTCGCCGGCGACTACGGCCCGTTCCAGGACGGCAAGCTGATGACGCTGAGCCCCGCCCAGGCGTTCAGGCGCGGCCGCGCCATCGACGCGCCCCTGATCATCGGCTGGAACTCGGGCGAGGACGCCGTCGCGTTCGGCGGCCTGCTGGGCCCCGGCGAGCAGCTCAGGACCGACGCCGACCGCGACCGCTTCACCGACCGCATGTTCGGCGCCCCCGCCCGCTGGATCGCCGGCCGCGCGGCGACGGGCAAGCCCGCGTACCTCTACCACTTCTCCTACGTCGGCAGCCGCTTCCGCTCGTCGGGCATGACGCGCGCCGCCCACGCCGCCGAGATCCAGTACGTCTTCGAATACTGGGGCCGGCGCACGCCGATGAGCGCGGTCAGCGACGAGGACCGCGCCATGGCCGCCCGCATGCACGGCTGCTGGGTCGACTTCGCCAGGACCGGCCGCCCCTGCGCCGACTGGCCGGCCTACGACGCCAGGACCGACCGCCTGCTGGAGTTCGGCTCGCCCGGCGGCGTGCGCGAGGGCTTCAGGCGAGGCCCGCTCGACGCGCAGCAGCGCTCGGCGCCGCCGTCCCTGCGGATCGCACCGTAAGGCGGGTGGGCCGTCCGGCGCGCGGCGGCAGGGCGGCGGCCCGGCGCATCGCCTCCATCGGCCCGGCGAAGACCATCAGGAGGTGGAGGCCGGCGGCGGCCGCGAACCCGGCCGTCCCCATGTCGCTTCCGCCGTCGGCGAAGCGCGCCATCGCGGCCCAGAGCGCGATGTGGGCGACCGGCGCGAAGGTCGCGGCCAGGAGCTCTGCGCCGCGCCGGCGCGAGCCCGGCGTCCTCATGAGGCGGCGGCAGGCGACGACGCCGGCCGCGGTCACCAGCCATCCGCCCCACAGGACATAGGCCGCCGTCAGGACCATCGCCGTGTCGCGGACCTCGAACCCGGTATCGAGCATGCACGCCTCCATTACACGGGCGGCAGTATGGACCGGGGCGTGCGACAGCCTCGTGTCGGTTGCGCGACGGAACGCCGAACGGATTCGGCGCGACCCCGAGACCGGCCTGGTCGACCGCAGCGGGATGGGGAGGCTCTACTTCGCCTGGGCCTCGACGAAGTCGCGCCAGTCCTTCAACAGGTGCTCGCGGACCTTCGGCCCCTCGGCGCCGAACTCGATCTGGGCCTCGCGGGCGAGGTCGAACTTCGGCCAGGCGACGCCGCCCACGGCGCCGGGGCGGCCGGTCCTGGCGAAGTTGGCCCAGTACCGGTTCATGGCGTCGGAGAGCGGCAGGTCTTCCCCCGCGAACGAGGCCCGCGGCTGGCCGAAGACGAAGCGGACCTCGTCCACGTGGGCCGCGCCATAGGGCTTGCGCGCCGCCTCGGCCGCCGGGACGTAGCTGAAGTAGTAGAGCCACATCGGGGCGCCGTTCCTCGCGTGCAGGCGGGCGATGGCGCGGTCGGGCTCGGTGATCGACTGGACGGTGACGAAGTCGTTGATCGCCTTGCCCTTGTCGTCCCCGAACACCGTCATCAGCGCCGCCTGCCGCTCGGCGGGCTGGGCCGCCAGCATCGCCGCCGTCGGCCGCACCAGGCTGGCCTCGTGCGAGTTGCCGCCGATGATCAGCGGGATCTTCGCCTCGTGGCCCGCGGTGAAGCCCTGGATGACCGTCTCGGCGTAGAGCCTGCCGTCCATCACCGGGAACGGCCCGCCGGGCGCGCCGATGCGGCCGGCCCCGCCCAGCGCGCTCAGCGGCAGCTTGCGCAGCGCCGCGGCCGCCTCGGGCCCGTCGCCCGTCACGCCGGCGGCTTCGGCCAGCTTCACGCCGGTCGCCTCGGCGTCCGCGAGGGGCGTGGGCGTGGTGCGCGCGAAGCCCGACTCCACGACCGCCCGCTGGAACAGCCCCTTCGCCTCAGGCGAGATCATCATGTTGAGGATGCCCATGGCCCCGGCGCTTTCGCCCACGGCGGTCACGTTCCGCGGATCGCCCCCGAACGCGGCGATGTTGGCCTGCACCCACTTCAGGGCGGCGATCTGGTCCATGTTGCCGTAGTTGGCGGTCAGCCCCGGCTCTTTCGTGAGCGCGGGGTGGGCGAACCAGCCGGCGCGGCCCAGGCGGTGGTTCACGCCGACGACGATGACGCCCTTCTTCGCGAACTCGGTCCCTTCGGTGTCGGCCCCGAACGCGCCGATCGCCTGGCCGACGCGGAAGGCGCTGCCGTGGATCCAGACGATGACCGGGAGCCTGGCGCCCCGCTTCGCCCCGGCGGGCCGCACGACGTTCAGGTAGAGGCAGTCCTCGTTCGACTGGCAACTGGGCGGCGCCTCGGTGGCGTCGCGCTCGCCGGTCCAGGCGGGGGCCGCGCCGGGCGGCCGCCAGCGCAGGTCGCCCACCGGCGCCGGCGCGAACGGGATGGCGTAGAAGTAGTCCACGCCCTCGGCGCGCGACCCCTTCAGCACCCCCTGGCCGATCGTCAGCGTGGCCGGCGCGCCCGCGGGCGCCGCGGCGGGCGGCTGGTAGCCGCCGGGCGCCTGGGCCAGGGCGGGCCCGGCCAGCAGGCTGAACGACAGGACGGCCGCAGCCAGCGAGCGGACGATCATGGCTTCCCCCCCACATCTTCGAATTCCGGTCTGACCTAGCCCCCGGCTGTTTCCCGATTGTGTCGGGCGGCGGGCCGCGGGGAACCTTCGCCGCGACGGCCGGATGGCGCGCCGCCGACCCGCACGCTAGCCTCGCCGGCATGGCCGCCTACGTCATCAACGAGATCGTCGTCACCGAGCCCGAGCGGTTCCAGACCTATTCGCAGCAGGTGCCCGCGATCCTCGCGAAGTACGGCGGGGAATATGTGATCCGCGGCGGGGACCCGGAGCGGGTCGACGGCCCCGGCCCGCCCGACAAGCTCGTGGTGCTGCGCTTCGAGAGCCGCGAGGCGGCGCGGGCCTGGCGCACCTCGCCGGAGTACCTGGCGATCCTGCCGATCCGCGAGGCCACCTCGACCAGCCGCGTCTACATCGTCGACGGCTACGCGGGCTGAGACCGAGGTCGGCGCCAGCCTCTTCGTGGCCTTGGTGGGCTTGGTGTCGAGTTGGGCGGCGCCGGTTTCGTTGGATCACACCACCATCGCCGGCTTGAGCACGCCCTTGCCGGCAAGCGCGGCCACGAAGCTGTCGCGCCAGGCGGTGACGTCTTCGGTGGTGACGTTCTCGAAGAGCGCGCGCCAGCGGCGGACGCGCTCGGCCTTCTCCATGCCGAGCGCACGCTTCAGCGCCTCGGCGATCTCTTCGGGACTGTGGGGGTTGACGAGCAGGGCGTCGCCCAATTGCCGCGCGGCGCCGGCGAACCGGGACAGGATCAGCACGCCGGGATCCTCGGGGTCCTGCGCGGCCACATACTCCTTCGCGACCAGGTTCATGCCGTCGCGCAGGGGGGTCACGAGCCCGACGCGGGCCGCGCCGTAGATGCCGGCCAGCTCGTCGCGGCGGTAGTTGCGGTTCACCCACCGGAACGGCGCCCAGTCGACGTCGGCGAACTCGCCGTTGATCCGACCCGAGAGCCCGTCGAGCCGGCCGCGGATCTCCTGGTAGGCTTCGACCGACTCCCGCGACGGCGGCGCGATCTGCAGCATCAGGACCTCGCGGCGCAGGTCCGGGTTCTGGGTGAGGAAGGTCTCGAAGCCGAGGAACCGCTCCTCCAGGCCCTTGGAATAGTCCAGCCGGTCCACGCCCACGATCAGGTGGCGGAAGACGGTGTGGGCGCGCATCAGGTCGCGCATGCGCCGCGCCCGGCCGGTCTTCATCATGCGGGCGAAGTCGGGGGCGTCGATGCCGATCGGGAAGTGGCCCACTTCGAGGAGGCGGCCGAACGCGCGCAGTTCGCCCGCGCGCGGCGTCATGCCCTCGGCTTCGTTCAGCACGTACTCCTCGAACGCCTGCTGGTACTCGGCGGTGTGGAAGCCCACGAGGTCGTAGTCGAACATCGCCGCCACGAGCTGGCGGTGGCGAGGCAGGTTGATCATCACCTGGTGCGCCGGCCACGGCACGTGCAGGAAGAAGCCGATCCGGTTCTTGACCCCCAGCGCGCGCAGCTCCCGCGCCAGCGGGATCAGGTGGTAGTCATGCACCCAGATCAGGTCGTCGGGCTGGATCAGCGGCCTCAGGGTCTCGGCGAAGCGGCGGTTGACGCGCCGGTAGCCTTCGCCGAAGGCGCGATCGAAAGCGGCCAGGTCGGTGCGGTAGTGGAACAGCGGCCAGAGCGTCTTGTTGGCGTAGCCGTTGTAGTATTCGTCGACGTCGACCTCTTCGAGGTCCACCGTGGCGGCGGTGACCCCGCCCACCTCCTGAACGTTCAGCTCGCCGGTGAACTTCGGCGTCGTCTGGCCCGACCAGCCGAACCAGACGCCGGAGTATTCGCGCAAGGCCGCGGCCAGCGCCATGGCCAAGCCGCCCACGCTCTCCTCGCCCTCGCCGCTCGGCGGGCTGACGCGGTTGGAGACGACGATCAGCCGCTGGCCCATCTACTTCGCCGCCTCCAGCCAGGCCAGCACGTCCTCGACGTTGCGCAGGCCGTAGCGGGCCTCGGTGCGGCGCGGACGGCCGACCAGCACGCCGTGGCCGCCCAGGCGCGCGACCTCGGCGAAGCCGTGTTCGTCGGTGGTGTCGTCGCCGGCGAAGATGGGGATGGCGCCGCGGAAGGGCGGCGTCGCCATGAACGCGCGGATGGAGTCGCCCTTCGACGGGCCGGGCGGGCGGAGCTCCTCGACCATGTCGCCGTCCTGGAGGACGAGCCCGGTCTCGGCGGCGAGCTTCTGCGCCAGGCGTCGGGCCTCGCCGGCGCGGGCGCGGGCCAGGCGGAAGTGGATGGCGACGCTCGCCCCCTTGTCTTCGAGCAGCAGGCCGGGATCGGTTTCGACGAAGGCGCCGAGCGCTTCGGCGGCGCGCGCCAGGCCCGGATGCGCGGCGGTCTCGTGCAGCGCGCCGTCGCAGTCCCGGCGGACCAGCCCGTGGACGGCGGCGGCGCACGTCACGCGGCCTTCCAGGATGCGGTCGATGTCGGCGAGGGTCCGGCCGCTGACCACGGCCAGGCGGCCGCCCAGGCTCTCGTGCAGGCGTTCCAGCAGGCGGGTGAGCCGGCCGTCCGGACGCACGTCCTGCGGCCGCGCGGCGATGGGGGCCAGCGTGCCGTCCAGATCGAGGAAAAGCGCCGAGTCCGCGAACCGAAGCGGCTTCGGCGCGGGCAGGCTCAGCATTGGCGACTCAAGCGACATCACTCTCCCACCCGTCCCGATGCACAACGCTGCGGCGCAGCAAACGATCCGGCCTCGCTGATTTGTGAAAGCGCCGCAGGAACGCTTGACCCGGCGCAGCCCGCGCGCTTCTTCCGGCGTTCCCGCAGGGTCAAGGAGCCGCGATGCCCGCCCCGTCCAAGGCCGCCCCGTCCCAGGCCGATGCGATCGTTCTGTTCGGCGCCACCGGCGACCTCTCGCGCCGGATGCTGTTGCCCTCGCTCTACTTCCTCGACGCGGACGGCTTCCTGCCGGCCGGCGTCCGGATCATGGGGACGGCCCGCGCCGACCTCAGCCGGGACGCCTTCCTGCACACGGTCCGCGAGGCGCTGGACGAGCGCGCCGAGACGATCGACGAGGCGGTCTGGGCGCGGTTCTCCGCGCGGCTCGACTACGTCCACGCCGACGCCACCAGCGCCGAGGGCGTCGCCGCCCTCGCGCCCGCCCTCGACGGCGCGACGGCCCCGCTGTTCTTCCTGGCGATCTCGCCCAGCCTCTACATCAAGGTGGCCTGCGCGCTGGGCGCGGCGGGGCTCGCCACGCCGGGCAGCCGCATCGTGCTGGAGAAGCCGATCGGCCGCGACCTGGAGACCTCGCGCGGCATCAACGCCTCGCTGTCGGAGGTCTTCGACGAGAGCCAGGTGTTCCGGATCGACCACTACCTGGGCAAGGAGACGGTCCAGAACCTGATCGCGCTCAGGTTCGCCAACACCCTGTTCGAGCCGCTCTGGAACTCGCTCTCCATCGATCACGTGCAGATCACGGTGGCCGAGACGGAGGGCGTGGGCGCCCGCTGGCCCTACTACGACGAGTACGGCGCGCTCCGCGACATGCTGCAGAACCACATGCTGCAGCTCCTCTGCCTCGTCGCCATGGAGCCGCCGGCCGACATGGAGCCGGACTCGGTGCGCAACGAGAAGGTGAAGGTGCTGCGGTCCCTGCGCCGCTTCCGCCGCGCCGACGCCGCCGAGAAGTCGGTGCGCGGCCAGTACACGCCCGGCGTCGTCGTGGGCAAGGAGGCCGCAAGCTACGAGAGCGAGCGGGGCCAGAAGAGCGGCGCCGAGACCTTCGTGGCGCTACGGGCCGACATCGACAACTGGCGCTGGGCCGGCGTGCCCTTCTTCCTGCGCACCGGCAAGCGCATGCCCGAGAAGCGCACCCAGATCGCCATCCAGTTCAAGCCGGTGCCGCACTCGATCTTCGGCCAGGCCTCGTCCGACGACCTCGTGGCCAACAAGCTGGTCATCGACCTGCAGCCGGACGAGGACATCAAGCTCACGCTGATGAACAAGGCGCCGGGGCTGACCAAGGGCGGCATGCGGCTCCAGTCGATGCCGCTGTCGCTCTCGCTGCTGTCGACCTACGAAGGCCCCGGCTCGCGCCGCCGCATCGCCTACGAGCGCCTGCTCGTGGACGCCCTGCACGGCGACGCCACCCTCTTCGTCCGCCGCGACGAGGTGGAGGAGGCCTGGCGCTGGGTCGACGGCGTCGCCGACGCCTGGACCGAGGCCGGCCTCGCGCCCAAACCCTACGCCGCCGGGAGCTGGGGCCCCTCCGGCGCCTTCGCCCTCATCGAACGCTTCGGCCGCGACTGGAGCGACTGACCCTCCGTCCGCTGGCGGGACGACGTCACCGGTATTCGTAGTGGCAGCGCTTCTTCTTGGCGTTGGACTTGGCGATCTGGTGGCCGGCGACCGCGCCGACACCGGCGCCGATCACCGTGCCCTCGGTGCGCGCGCCGTGGCCCGCGACCTGGTTGCCCAGCACGCCGCCGGCGAGCGCGCCGATGACCGTGCCCTTGTTGGCCTTCTTCTTCACGTCCTTGCAGACGAGCACGCGCTTGGCCGCTTCGGCCGGCGGCGCCACCGCCACCAGCGAAAGGCCGGTCACGCCGAACACGGCCGCGGCGATCAGTCGGTTGCGCATATGCGTCTCTCCTTGAAGCGTCCCATTCGTCGGCGACACGCCGGTTCCCTGAATGCGTGAAGCTCGGCCGGGTTTCCGGCGAGGGTGTGGCGGCGAGCGTCCAAACCCGTGGCGAAGCGCCCGCGCCTGACGCATGGTCGGGTCCGCAGAGTCGGGGGGAACGGAGCATGACATCGGCCGCAGGCGCCGCCGCGCGAAAGGGTGCGGGACTGGTCGTCCTCGTCTGCTTCCTGATCGCGGCGGTCGAGGGCTACGATATCCAGGCCTTCGGTGTCGCCGCGCCGACGATGACGCCGGAGCTCGGCCTCGGTCCCGCGCAGATGGGCTGGGCGGGCAGCGCCGCGATGATCGGCCTCGTGGTCGGCGCCTTCGTGGGCGGCTGGCTCGCCGACCGCACGGGGCGCAAGCCGGTGCTGATCGCCTCGGTCGCCGCGTTCGGCCTGTTCTCGCTCGCGACCGCCTGGAGCAGCTCGTACGAGACCCTGCTGCTGGCCCGCTTCGCCACCGGGCTGGGGTTCGGCGGCGCCATGCCCAACCTGATCGCCGTCGCCGTCGAGATCAGCCGCCCCGAACGACGCGCCGCCACCGTCGCGGCCATGTTCTGCGGCATGCCGGTGGGCGGCGCGACCTCGGCCCTCATCGCCCGCCTGGCCGGGCCCGAACTGGAGTGGCGCGCCATCTTCCTCGCCGGCGGCGCCGCGCCGCTCGCGCTGATCCCGCTGCTGATCTTCCTGCTGCCCGAGACCCGGCCCGAGCCCGACGCAGCCGCCGACAGGAGCCTCGCCCGCGCCCTCTTCGGCGAGGGCCGCGCCGTAGCGACCGTGCTGGTCTGGGCGGCCTTCATGCTGACGCTCGTGGTGCTCTACCTCGCCCTGAACTGGCTCCCGACCCTGATCGTCGACAAGGGCCACCCGCCGTCCGAAGGCTTCGCCGCGGCCATGGCTTTCAACATCGCGGGCGTCGTGGGCAGCCTGCTGGTGGGCGCGATCACCGACCGCTTCGGCTGGCGCCGGCCGCTCGCCGTCGCCTACGTCGGCCTCGCCGCGGCCATGGCCGCCCTGGCCGGCGCCGATGCGCCAGCCGCCATCTTCGCGCTCAGCGCCGCCGCCGGCTTCTTCGTCATGGGCGCCCAGTTCTCGCTCTACGCCGTGGCGCCGACGCTCTACCCCGCCCACCTGCGGGCCGCCGGGGCCGGTGCGGCCGTCGGCGTCGGGCGCCTGGGCTCGATCTTCGGGCCCCTGATCGCCGGCGAACTGCGCAACGCCGGCGCCAGTCCCGGCCAGGTCTTCCTCGCCATCGCCCCCGCCGGCCTCGCCGCCGCGGTCATCCTGCTGGCCCTGGCGAGGGCCGCAAAGACGGGCCCCGCCGAGCACTGACGTCGCGACACCATAGACGGCGACCGTCTTTCCCGCTCAGCATGCACACCATATCGGGGAGGATACGGCGATGAGCGAAGCGGCCCGCATGTCCGAGGTCCTGCGGCGGCAGAAGGCGGCGCACATCCGTGACGGCGCGCCCGGCGCCGAGGTGCGGATCGGCCGGCTGGACCGCTGCATCGGCCTGCTGGTCAAGCACGAGGCCGACATCGTCCGCGCGCTGACCGCCGACTTCGGCGCCCGCGCGCCCGAGGTCAGCGGCATCACCGACGTGGCCGGTTCCATCGGCCCGCTGAAGCACGCCAAGGCCCACCTGCGCGCCTGGATGAGGCCCGAGAAGCGGAAGCCGACGCCGGCCATCCTGGGCCTGTTCGGCGCCAAGGCCGAGGTGCGCTTCCAGCCCAAGGGCACGGTCGGCGTGATCAGCCCGTGGAACTTCCCGGTGAACCTGACCTTCTCGCCGCTGGCGGGCATCCTGGCGGCCGGCAACCGCGCCATGATCAAGCCGTCCGAGTTCACGCCCGCCACCTCCGAGCTGATGGCGAAGATGTTCGCCGAGGCCTTCGACGAGGAGGAGATCGCGGTCTTCACAGGCGGACCGGACGTCGGCCACGCCTTCTCCGGCCTCGCCTTCGACCACCTGATCTTCACCGGCGCCACGTCGATCGCGCGCCATGTGATGAAGGCCGCCGCCGAGAACCTGGTGCCCCTGACCCTGGAGTTGGGCGGCAAGAGCCCGGTGATCGTCGGCCGCTCGGCCGACATGGCCACCACCGCCGCGCGCGTCATGGCGGGCAAGACCCTGAACGCCGGCCAGATCTGCCTGGCGCCCGACTACGTGCTGGCGCCGCAGGACCGCGTGGGCGAGTTCGTAGGGCAGGCGACGGCCGCCGTCGCCGCCATGTTCCCGACCGTCAAGGACAACCCCGACTACACCTCCGTCATCGCCGAGCGGCACTACGAGCGCATCAAGGGCTACGTCGACGACGCCCGCGCCAAGGGCGCCGAGGTGGTCGAGATCAACCCCGCGGGCGAGGACTTCAGCCAGCAGGAGCACCGCAAGATCCCGCCCACGCTGATCCTCAATCCCACCGACGAGATGAAGGTGATGCAGGAGGAGATCTTCGGCCCCGTCCTGCCGGTGATGACCTACCGCACCCTCGACGACGCGCTGGCCTATGTGAACGCCCACGAGCGGCCGCTCGGCCTCTACTACTTCGGCGCCGATCCGGCGGAAGAGGCGAAGGTGCTGGAGCACACCACCTCCGGCGGCGTCACCGTCAACGACGTGATCTTCCACGTGGCGCAGGAGGACCTGCCGTTCGGCGGCGTCGGGCCCTCGGGCATGGGCAGCTACCACGGCCACGACGGCTTCCGCGAGTTCAGCCACCGCAAGGCGATCTACAAGCAGCTCAAGAAGGACCTCGGGCCGATGAAGGCGCTCAGGCCGCCCTACGGCGAAGGCGTCCGCAAATACCTCGCCTCGCAGCTCAAGCCGTAGGAACGATCCACGGTCCACGGCCGCACAGCGGTCATCCGGTCGTCTTTCTGCCATCAGGGAGAAGAGCCTGCCCCGGGCCTGTCGGCTTCGAGCGCGCCGCAGCGCCGTTTTGATTCTCACCACCAAGACCACGAAGGTCACGAAGGCGTCGCGGATGAGCTGAGCGTAGCGCCAACGGGCTCCCTTCGTGGTCTTCGTGGTCTTGGTGGTGAGAATCAGGGCGCCTGCGGCGCAGGCTGCGCCAACAGGTCAGCGCTTCTGTCAGCCCGTGGCCGATACCCCGGATCGAGTCCGGGCAAGCTCTTCTCACGCAAGGGAGAAGGCCCGCAGGGCGGGCGGCCAGGATCGGCCCTAGTCCAGCACGCGGCCTTTGCGCCAGTAGCCCATCAGGTTCAGCGTGCGGCGGTCGAGGCCGCGGTCCTTCACCAGGTGCTGGCGGATGGCGAGCACCGAGCCCGCCTCGCCGGCCACCCAGGCGTAGAAGCCGTGCCGGTGCGCCTCGGCGCGGTCCCACAGGATGCCCGCGTCCACGTCGACGTCGGGCAGCGCCTGGCCCACCGCGTTCGGCTGCGGCAGGCGCGCGCGCCGTGCGGCCGCGACCATCGGCGGCTCGTCCTCGGCCCAGCCCGCCCGGTCCATCCAGGTCGCGCTGAGGCGGGGCCAGGCCGGCAGCGGCAGCCGGTCGTCCGGCCCCGGCGTCTCGATGAACGCCTGCACGGTCGGCGGCGCCGGCCACGCCGCCAGGTCCTCGAGGATGCCGCAGAGCGCCGGCAGGGCCGTCTCGTCGGCGATCAGCAGGACGTCGCGCACGTCGCGCGGCGGCTTCCACTCGTAGCCGCCCGCCTCGCCGGCGAAGGCGCGATCCGGCGCGGTGATCTGCACCGCGTCGCCCGGCTGCGCCCGCATGGCCCAGCGCGACGCCGGCCCCGTCTCGCCGTGCAGCACGAAGTCGATGTCCACCTCGGCGGCGGCCGGCCGGAGCGCGCGGATGGTGTAGGTCCGCATCGGCGAGCGGTCCGCCTCCGGCTGCGCCTTCCACCACGCGTACCAGTCGGGCCGCCGCGGGATGTCCGCCGCCCGGCCCCGGGAGTCCGGGAAGAACACCTTGATCCGCTGGTCCGGCGCGATGGTGGTCATCCGCGCCATGTCGGGGCCGGTGAAGGTGAAGCGCGTGAGGCAGGGCGTCAGCGCCGCGCGCCGCACCAGCGTCAGGTCGAACAGGCGATAAGGGGTCGCGTCCGCAGCCTTGCCGGCCACGGTACGTTGTTGCGACTAATTCGCAACCGCAATTCTACCCGTTCACCCCTTTGGCGTCAGCTTTACGATGGCGCCGGCCGGGCCGTCCTTCAGGAGGTAGACCGCGCCGTCCGGCCCCTGGCGGATGTCGCGCCAGTTGTAGGGGCCGCCGGGAACGTCGATCCGCTCCTCGCCGACCACCTTCTCACCCTTCCAGGTGAGGCGGGTGATGAATCCGCCCGGCAGGCCCTGCGGCTGCTTGCCGGCGATCAGCATGCTGCCCTGCCACTTCGGGAACAGCTTGCCGGTGTAGAAGATCATGCCCGCCGGCGCGATCACCGGGTCCCAGTAGTAGAGCGGCTGCTCCATGCCCGGCCGCTGGGTCTCGCCGCCCGTGATCGGCTGCTTGGCGGGGCCGTAGTTCACGCCGTAGCTGATGGTGGGCCAGCCGTAGTCGTGGCCCTTGCGGATCACGTTGACCTCGTCGCCGCCCTGCGGGCCGTACTCGACCTCCCAGAGCTCGCCGGTCTGCGGATGGAGCGCGGCCGCCTGGATGTTGCGGTTGCCGTAGCTCCAGATCTCGGGCCGGGCGCCTTCCTTGCCGACGAAGGGGTTGTCCTTGGGGATCGAGCCGTCGGGGTTGATCCGCACGATCTTGCCCAGGCCGCTGGCCAGGTCCTGCGCCTGCTTCTGGCCGGCCGGGATCGAGCGCTCGCCCTGGGTGACGAACAGCTTGCCGTCGCGCGCGAAGACCAGCCGCGAGCCGAAGTGCAGCGGCGAGTTCAGCGAGGGCCGCTGGCGGTAGATCACCGTCAGCCCCTCCAGCCTCGGCGTCGGCCCGTCCACCAGCTTGCCGCGGGCGACGGCGGTGTTGTTGGTGTTGTCGGCGTTGGGCTCGGCATAGCTCAGGTAGACCAGCCGGCTGGTCCTGAAGGCCGGGTCGAGCGCCACGTCCAGCAGGCCGCCCTGGCCGCCGGACATGACCGCGGGAACGCCCTCGACCGCGGCCTCGGTCAGCCGGCCGTCCTTGCCCACGATGCGCAGCTTGCCCGCCCGCCGCTCGGTCACCAGCATCCGGCCGTCCGGCAGGAAGGCCAGCGACCAGGGGTACTGCAGGCCCGGCGTCACCACGGTCTGCTCGAACGCCACGCCCAGCTTCTGTTCCGGCGCGCGGGTCTGGCCGGCGAAGGCGGGCTGGTAGGGCGTGATCGGCGGGCGGGTCTCCACCTGGCCGCAGGCGGGGCCGGCGACGGCGGCCAGGGTCGCGGCGGCGATCAGGGCCGGGCGCATCGGGATCATGGTCGGTCTCCTACTGGGCCGCGGGGCGCGGCGCCGGGGGCGGCGCCTCCGGGTCCTTCTCGCCCAGACCTACGACCTGTCCGCTGGCCAGGATATGGTCTTTCATCGCCGCGGCGAGCGCCTCGTAGCTCGCGCCGGCCTCCGGCGGCAGGGTGGTGTCGAGCGCGAAGACGGCGAAGTGGTAGTGGTCCTTCGGCCCTGGCGGGGTGCGCGGACCGGTGTACGGCTTGGCCGCGCCCATGTAGTTCGGACCGTAGGCCGAGCCCGCTGGGTTCGCGTCGGGCGCCATGTCGGCCGGCAGCGAGGTCACGGTCGCCGGGATGTTGAACATCGTCCAATGCAGGATCGGGGCGTTGCGCAGCAGGAGGGAACTGTCCTGCATGATGATCGCGTACGACCGGGTCGCCGCGGGCCCCTTCGTCCACTCGAGGCCCGGGAAGTGATTGCCGCGGTACTGCGTGTTGGCGAACGGGATGTCGCCGCCGTCCCTGAAGGCCGGGCTGGTCACGGTGAGCTTGCCCTTGGCCGGCATCAGCTCGACGGCCGTGCGGGCCTCGGGCTGGCCGGGCGTGGAGCGCGCCACCTGCGCCTGCGCCGCGCCGACGGCCGCCAGCGACAAGACCGCCGCGCCGAGGATGCCCGAAATTCCGCCGCGCATGGACGTCTCCCTCCCTCTCGTTATGTAGTCACGATCCCTAACGCGCCGGCCCGCCCCCGGGAAGGCGTCATGGACCGCCGGAGTTCGCAAAGATGCGCCTGAGATCGACCTGGGGCGGCGCGGCCCTGATGGCCCTGACGCTCGCGGCGCCTGGAACCGGCGCCGCGGACGCGCCCGTGTCCCGCGGGGAGGAGGTCTATGCGGCGCGCTGCAAGGAATGCCACGAATCCGGCGACGACCGCGCCCCGCAGCGCGACGCGCTCGCCAGGAAGACCCCGGCCGAGATCATCGCCGCCATGACCGGCGGCCCCATGACGCCCATGGCCGAAGGGCTGACGCCCGAGGACAAGCAGGCCGTCGCCGACTACCTGACCGGCCACTAGCCGGGAACACCGGTCGATCCTGCGCCGTTGATCAGCCTCTGGACAGCAGGTGGAGGTTCGATCGATGGGGTTCTTCGGCAAGATCTGGGACAAGATCACGGGCCACAAGGCGGCGCCGGCGACGGCCGCCCCCGCCGCGCCCCGGCCCGCCACGCCGCCGGCCGCGACGTCTGCAGCCCCACCTGCCGCGCCGGCGGCGGCGCCTGTCGACGTCGAAGCCGTCCTGGAATCCATGGCGGCCGCGAAGGGCGGCGGCGGCAACTGGCGGACGTCGATCGTCGACCTCCTGAAACTGCTCGATCTGGACTCCAGCCTGGAGGCCCGCAAGGAGCTCGCCGCCGAGCTCGGCGTCAACGCCGGCGCGCACGGCAGCGCCGAACAGAACATCGCCCTCTCCAGGGCGGTCTGGAAGAAGCTCGCCGAGAACGGCGGCCAGGTCCCCGCATCGCTGCGCGACTAGGCCTATTCTCGGGGAACAGGTCCCGGAAACGTCTGGACAATTCCCGGCCCATTCCGTCAACGGGACCACCTAGGCGGCCGGCAGTCCCAGGATGCGTTTGGCGATGACGTTGTTCTGGATCTCGGTCGTGCCGCCGTAGATCGATCTGGCCTTGTCGGCGAGCCAGTCGCGGACGATGGCCAGTTCGTCGGACCGATAGGCGTCGCCGTCCCAGCCCAGCCCCTGGCCGCCCAGGATCTCGATCAGGAGCTCGCGCCGCTCGGCGGACACGGCGGCCGCGGCGTTCTTCAGGACCGAGTCCGCGGCGGGCCCGGCCTGGCCGGCGCGAGCCTCGGCGCGCAGGCGCTCGAGGGTCAGGTCGAGCGCCCGGGCGTCGATGTCGTGGGCGGAGATCCGCGCGCGCAGGTCGCCGTCCAGCAGGCGGCCGTCCACCGCCGCCCCGCCGTAGGCCCTGGCGCGTTCGGCGAGCGACGGAGCGTCACCCCGCTCCCTGGCGCCGCCGATCCCGGTGCGTTCGAACTGGAGCAGGCGCTTGGCGATCGTCCAGCCGCCGTTCAGCGGCCCGACCAGGTTCTCCTTCGGCACGGCGACGTCGGTGAAGAACACCTCGCAGAAGGTGGACCCGCCGTAGATCAGCGGGATCGGCCGCGCCTCCACGCCCGGCGCGCGCATGTCGATCAGCAGGAAGCTGACCCCCTCGTGCTTCCGCGTCGTGTCGGTGCGGACGAGGCAGAAGCACCCGTCGGCATAGTGCGCGCCGCTGGTCCACAGCTTCTGGCCGGTCACCCGGAAATGGTCGCCGTGGTCCTCGGCCCGGCATTGCAGGGCGGCGAGGTCGGAGCCCGCGCCCGGCTCGGAATAGCCCTGGCACCACCGGGTCTCGCCGCGCGCGGCCGGCGGCAGGTGTCGCCGCTTCTGCGCCTCGTCGCCGAACTCCAGCAGGGTGGGGCCCAGCAGGCTCACCGACATGCCGGCGATGGGATTGGCCGCGCCGATCCGCGCCATCTCCTCGGCCAGCACGGCCGCCTCGGCGCGTGACAGCCCGCCGCCGCCGTAGGCCCTGGGCCAGGTGGGGACGCCCCAGCCCTTCTCGCCCATCCGCCGCTTCCAGGCGACATGGTCGGGATGGGTGTTGGGCGGCCCGTGGACGTCCACGGCCTGCAGGGCAGGGTCGGCGGCGAGCGTGGCGGGGAAGCTGGCCGCCAGCCAGTCGCGGGCCTCTCGCCGGAAGGCGGACAGGTCTTGGGACATGGTCAGTCGCCCAGGGCCTCGGGCCAGTCGCGGGTCTTGGAGAGGCTCCAGGCCGGCGGGCGGCGCTCCACGAAGGACAGGACGCCCTCTCGGGCGTCGGCCTGGCGGCCGGTCCAGTCGAACATCTCGCGCTGGAGACGGGCGGCCTCGGGCCAGCCCTCGGTGAGGAAGTCGTACATCAGCCGCTTGGTGATCGCGACCGAGGCCGGGGCGGTGTTCGCGGCGATGTCGCGGCCCAGGGCGAGCGCCGTCTCGACCACCGCCTCGCGCCGGACCGCCCGGTGCGCCAGCCCCAGCGCCCTGGCCTCCGCGCCGTCGAAGATGCGGCCGGTGAGCAGCACGTCCATCGCGGGGCCGTAGCCGATCATCCGCGGGAGGGTCCAGATGAGGTCGGCGTCGGGCATCACGCCGCGCCGGTTGAAGACGAACCCCAGCTTGGCGTCCTCGGCCACGACGCGCAGGTCCCACATCATGGGCAGCGTCAGGCCCGCGCCCACCGCAGGGCCGTTGATGGCCGCGATGATCGGCGTGCGCATCCGGTAGGGCTGGACCTTCCTGGCCATCCGCGCGGCGTCGGCCTCGGAGCCCATGCCGCCCGCGCCGTCGCCCGCGAAGGTCTGGCCGCCCCCCGAGAGGTCGGCCCCGGCGCAGAAGGCCCTGCCCGCCCCGGTGACGACGACGGCGCGGATCGCGTCGTCCGCCTCGGCGGCGGCGAAGGCGTGGTTGAGCTCGGCCTGCAGCCGGAAGGTCCAGGCGTTCATCCGCTCGGGCCGGTTCAGGGTGACGAGCGCGATAGCGTCCCGGGTCTCGACGAGGATGTCTTCGTAGGTCATCAGGCGTGCAGCCGCACGGGCAGGCGCTCGTAGCCCTTGATGAAGGTGGAATAGACGCGGTCGGGCGGCCCCATCACCTCCACGCGCCGGAAGCGCTTCAGGATCTCCTCCCAGACGATCCTGAGCTGGAGCTCCGCCAGGCGGTTGCCCACGCAGCGATGCACGCCGAAGCCGAACGACATGTGCTGGCGCGGCCGCTCGCGGTCGATGACGAAGGCTTCGGGGGTCTCGATCGCCGCGTCGTCGCGGTTGCCCGAGACGTACCACATCAGCACGCGATCGCCCTTGCGGATGGTCTTGCCGTGGATCTCGACGTCGGCCAGCGCCGTGCGGCGCATGTAGGTGATCGGCGTCTGCCAGCGGATCACCTCGGGCACCATGCTGGCGAGCAGCGCGGGATCGGCCAGCAGCTTGTCGTACTGCTCGGGGAACTCGTTCAGGGCCACGACGCTCCCGCTGATGGAGTTGCGCGTGGTGTCGTTGCCGCCGACGATCAGCAGCAGGATGGTGCCCAGGAACTCCTCGGGCGTCATGTTGCGGGTGACTTCGCTGTGGGCCAGCATCGAGATCAGGTCGCTGCCCGGCTCCCGGTTCACCCGCTCGTTCCAGAGGCCCGCGAAGTAGGCGCCGCATTCCATGAGCTCGGCCTGCCGCTGCTCGGCGGTCTCCACATAGGCCGAGCCCGGCTCGCTGGACGCGACGTTCGACCACCGCGTCAGCCGGCGCCGCTCGTCGAAGGGGAAGTCGAACAGCGTGGCCAGCATCTGGGTGGTGAGCTCGATCGAGACGCGGTCGACCCAGTCGAAGGTCTCGCCCACGGGAAGGTCGTCCAGGATCCTGCCGGCCCGCGAGCGGATCAGGCCTTCGAGGCGTGCGAGGTTCGGCGGGGCGACGATCGGGCTCACGACCTTGCGGTGCGCGTCGTGCCGTGGCGGGTCCATGGCGATGAAGCCCATGTTCTGGAACTTGGGCTTGTCGCCGAGCGCGATGCCGTCCTCGGACGAGAAGACCTGGTGGTTCGAGTTGACCTCCAGGATGTCGGCGTAGCGGGTGATCGACCAGTAGGGGTTGGGATCGCCGGCCGCGCACCAGTGGACGGGCGCCTCGTTCCGCAGCCGCTCGAAGTAGGGCCACAGGGTGTCGTCGCGGAAGAGCTCGCGCCGGTGGACGTTGAGGTCCTCCAGCGGCGTCGCGTAGGCGTCGGCCCGGGCGGCTTCCAGGGTGTCGGTCACAGGGGCCTCCGTCGTTGCGGGCGCGAAAGGTCAGGCATTGCGCACCATCAGCCCGCCGTCGACGCGCAGGGTCACGCCGGTGACGTAGGACGAGGCGGGCAGGCTGAGGTTGAGGATCGCGTGGGCCACCTCGGCCGGGTCGCCGTAGCGGCCCAGCGCCGTGCGGCGCCGGGCGTAGACGGCCTTGTGCTCGGCGGGGATGGCGGCGGTCATGCCGGTGTGGATCGGGCCCGGGCAGATGCAGTTGACGGTTATGCCCTCGCGTCCCAGTTCCACGGCTAGCGAGCGGGTGAGGCCTGTCACGCCCGCCTTGGCGGCGGAATAGATGCTGCCCGGCGAGCTCGCGCCCAGGGCCTCGGTCGAGGCGATGTTGACGATGCGCGGCGCGTCCGAGCGGCGCAGGTGCGGCAGGGCCGCGCGGACCATCCGCTGGTGCGCCCCCAGCAGGATCGGCAGCAGGACATCCCAGGCGGCGTCGTAGCGGGCGTCGTCGATCTTCAGCACGCGCGTCGTCCCGGCGTTGTTCACCAGGACGTCCAGGCCGCCGAAGCGATCCGCGACGGCCGGCGCCACGGCTGCGATCGCCGCAGCATCGGCCACGTCCAGCGCCCAGCCGTGGGCCTCACCCCCTTCGGCCCCGATCTCGGCGGCGACGCGGTCGGCGTCCGCCTGGAGCCGATCGGTGACCGCGACCCTGGCGCCTTCCCGCGCGAAGACGTGGGCCGTGGCGCGGCCGATCCCGCTGGCGGCGCCGGTGATGAGCACGACACGGCCCCGCACCGAGCGGCTGAGGTCCTGGATGGCCGCCATCTATCCGGCCTCCGCGGGCGCGAGCGCCCCGGCGGCCGTGGCCTTGGCCCAGGCGTAGTCCGCCTTGCCGTTGGGCGCGCGGCGCACCTCGTCGGCGAACACGATGGCCCGCGGCCGCTTGTAGTCGGCGAGCCGCGCGCGGACGGCCGCGATCAGCGCCGCTTCGTCGGGCGCCTCGCCGGGCGCCGCCGCGACGACGGCGACGATGCGCTCGCCGAAGCGCGGGTCCGGCAGCCCGACCACCAGGGCGTCGGCGACGGCCGGGTGCGCCTTCAGCGCCTCCTCCACCTCCTCGGGGAAGACCTTCTCGCCGCCGGTGTTGATGCAGTTCGATCCACGGCCCAGCAGGATCAGGCCGCCGTCCGCGGCGACCCTGGCGAAGTCGCCGGGGAACGAATAGCGCTGGCCGTCGATCACGCGGAACGTGGCGGCGGTCTTCTCCGGGTCCTTGTAGTAGCCGATCGGCGAGAAGCCGCCGTTGGCGATCAGGCCCACCTCGTCCGAGCCGGGCGTCACCTCGCGGCCGTCCTCGCGGAAGACCCTCGTGCTGGGGTTGGCCACGAACCTGGCCGTCTCGCCGGGCGGACTGGCGCGGGACACGACCGAGACGGCCATGCCGCCCTCGCTCGCGCCCATGCTGTCCATGATGGTGATGTCGGCGAAGCGGAGCAGCCCTTCCTTGGTCTCCCGGGAGAACATCACCCCCGACGACAGGATGCGGCGCAGCGAGGAGACGTCGTAGGGCCGGCCAGCGGCCTCGGCGGCCTCCAGCGCATCCAGCATCGGCCGGGCGAAGGCGTCGCCGACGATGGTGAGGTCGCTGACCGCTTCCGCCTCCACCAGCCGCCACAGCGCGTCGGCGTCGAAGCGGGTGTTGCGGAACAGGACCACGCAGCCGCCCATCGCATGCGGCATCAGCACGCCGCCGTTCTGGCCCGTGCCGTGCATCAGCGGGCACGCCGGGGTGCTGACCGGCGCCCGGCCCTCGGCCTGGAGCCGGCGCACGGCGTCCTGGAGTTCCTCGCGGGTCGCGGGCCGCGGCAGGCCCATCCGGTCGAAACCGGCCAGCATGGCGCGGCTGTAGTCGCCCTGGCGGTACATGACGCCCTTGGGCAGGCCGGTGGTGCCGCCCGTGTAGAGCATCAGGATGTCGTCTTCCGAATAGTCCCGGGGCGCGAGCGGCGGGCAGGTCTCGGCCAGCGCCTCCAGCCGCGCGGCCTGCGGCAGGCGCTCGCCCGACCCGTCGTCGATCTCGACCAGCAGCTTCAGCTTCGGCAGCGACGGCAGGATGGCGGCCAGGCGCGGGCCGAACCGGGCGTCGAAGATCACCGCCTCGGCGTCGGCGTTGTCGAACAGGTAGGTGAGCTCCTGCTCGGCGTAGCGGTAGTTCACGTTCACGGGCGTGCAGCGCGCCTTGAGCACCGCATAGAGCGCCTCGACATAGGCCGCGGAATTGTAGCCGTAGATCGCGACCTTGGAGTCCGGCCCGAGGCCCGCCGCGACCAGGGCGCCGGCCAGCCGCGCCGCCCGATCCTCGTGCGTGCGCCAGGTGCGGCGGATCGCGCCCTCGGCGACCGCCGGCGCGTCCGGGATCGCTTCGGCCACCGCGTCCCACAGGGCGGCGAAGCACCAGGCCATCGCGGCGGTCATCACAGGCCCTCGCCCGGGTCCGGCGCGCGGCGCGACATCTGGCCATTTCCTCCACGGCGAGCCGGCGCGGGGTCCGCACCGGCCTTTGGCTCCAGCGTGTCAGAAGCCCTCGCCTCCACAAGCGAAACGGATGATCGGACAGGTGAGCCGGGCTCATGCATGGTCGCGGGCGTCATGCGCGCGCCTCCAGCGTCCGGGCGATCTCCGCCTGGCGGCTGCGGCTCAGCGCATAGGGGATCATCAGCAGCATGCCGGAGAAGACCACCACCGCGATGAAGGGGCCGTAGGTGATCCCCAGCCGCTCCAGCGCGTCGGCCGGCACGGCGCCCGGCTCGGCCTTCTGGGGGAACCGGATCACGTCGATGACGACGCCCGCCACCGCGCCGCCGACGCCCAGCGAGGCCTTGCGGCAGAAGGCGACCACCCCGAAGAACAGGCCTTCAGGTCGGGCGCGGTGCTCGAAGTCGTACTCGTCGGCCAGGTCGGCCACCATCGCCGCCGACACCACCACCGACACCGAGCCGATGGCGCCCGACAGGAACGACGCGCCGATCAGCAGGGCGAGCAGCTCCGGCGCGCCGTTGGGCGGCGCGAGGTCGAGGAGCCGCAGGATCGTGGGGCCGACGCCCAACGCCACCGCGCCGGCGACGCCGCCCACGTAGGCCGCCTTCTTGTCGAGGCGGCGCGCGGCCGGGCGCGCGAGCGGCACGCCCAGCATGAAGCCCAGCATCGAGGCGTAGAAGATCCACTGCACCTCGCCCGGCGGCAGCCGCCAGAAGTAGGTGTTCATGTGCAGCGCCAGCGCCCCCTGGACGCCGTTGTAGGTCGACATGATCAGGATGGCGCTGAAGAGCGCGCGGAACGAAGGCGAGCGGACGGCCCGGCCCAGCGCGCGCAGCAGGCCGGCGTCGGCCTTGGCCACAGGGGCCGGGTTTTCAGCGGCGAGCCGCAGCGCGACCCTCTGGGTGCCCAGGGCCGAGCCGATCACGAACAGGACGACCAGGAGGCCCAGCGCGACGGCGAACGGCGGATAGGCCGATGGGTCGAGCTGGCCGTTCCGGAAGCCCTGGCGGTCGGCGAAGAACACCGCGAACCCCAGCCCCATGCCCATGAGCCGGCCGACGTAGCCGAAGAAGACCCGCGAGCCGCCGATGGCCACCCGCTCGGCGAAGTCGCGGCTGAGCTCGGCGCCCAGCGCCATGTGCGGCACGAAGTAGAGCGTCATCGCCACGCGGGCGAGGATCGTGAACCCCGTGAGCCACAGGAACAGCGGGATGTCCGCCAGGTGCGGCGGGCTGAACAGGCAGACCAGCGCGAGCGCCAGCGGGACCGGGGCGGTGTAGAGGAAGGGGTGCCGCCGGCCGAGCCGCGTGCGGACGCGATCCGACCAGTCGCCGACCATCGGGTCGGAGACCGCGTCGAACATCAGCGCGATGAAGAGCGCGGCCCCGGTCAGCGTGCCCGGCAGGCCGACCACCTGGACGTAGAAGAAGAACAGGAAGGTCTCGAGCGCGGCGCTCTTGACCCCCTCCCCGATCTCGCCCACGCTGTAGACCAGCCGCGTCCGGAACGTCAGCCGCCCGCCGCCCGACATGCCGCGCCTATTCGCCGAAGGCGTAGCGCAGCTCGACGCCATAGGTGCGCGGCTCGCCGTAGATCTTCACCGAGTTCCCCAGCGAATGGAGCTGGGTGATCGTGGTCAGGCCGTAGTTGCGGTCCGTCAGGTTGTTGACGAACAGGGCCGCGCTCAGGTTCCCGCCGCCGATCCGCTTCCAGTCGGCGCGCACGTTGATGCGCTCGAACGCCTTCTGCGAGATCGCATCGCGGGTGACCTCGCCGTACTGCTGCACGGTCCGCTCGGCGGTGTCGCTGAAGTAGCGGCGCGACTGCATGTAGACGGTGGCCTGGAGGCTGGCCTCGCCCAGCTGCTCGTCGAGGGGCAGGACGTATTTCGCCGTCGCGCTGCCTTGGTGCTTCGAGACATTGGCGAACGGATTGCCCGACAGGTCCAGCAGACAGAGGGCCGCCGTCGACTGCGGCAGGCAACGCGCGTCGCCCGGCCGGATCAGGCCGAACGGGTCGGCGGCGGTATAGTCGGTGAAGCGCGCGTCGGCGTAGGCGTAGTTGGCCGACAGGCTCCAGGGACCCGACACGAGCTGGCCCTGCAGCTCCAGCCCATCGATCTTCGCGGCCGCGGCGTTGACGATGTAGCTGACCGCGATGCCGTTCACGGAGGCCGAGAAGGTGCGCTGGATGTCACCGTACCTGGTGGAATAGGCCGCGGCGTTCAGGCGGCCGACGGCCGAGCCCAGCCGGAAGTCGAACTTGGCGCCCAGTTCGTAGTCGCGCACCGACTCCGGCGCATAGGTCGGCGTGAAGTTCGGCAGGCCGACAGCCAGGCTGCCCAGGTTCACACCGCCCGGCCGATATCCCTTGCGCGTGGCGGCGTAGACGAGGAGATCGGACGTCACCTGCGCGTCGAGCGACAGGGTCGAGTTGTAGCCGTCGCTCTTCGTGAAGCTGCGCGTCTGGGCGCCCGGGACGATGCGGCCGGTCGGGATGTCGGTGAGCGCCGTGCGGGACAGCACCAGGGCCTTGTCCCACGACTTGCGGACACCGCCGGTGACGTGGAGCGCGGTGAGGAAAGGGGCCACGCCGCTGACGTTGAGCGTGCCCTGGGCGTTCACCGCCCGCTGGGTCGTCAGGCCGCCGTCCGGGAACGGGAACGAGGGGTTGTAGCCCAGCGTCGCCAGCGTCACGCCCGAGTTGACCCGGTTCATGTTGCGCACGCCTTCGGAGTTCTGAACCCCCGGCGCGCGCTGATAGAACCCGCCCAGGCTCCAGACCAGCAGGCCGTCGCCCACCTCGCCCCGGAGCTGGGTCTCGTTGGTGTAGACCTTCTGGTAGGGGCCGACGCCGAAGACGACCCGGTTGCCGACCTGCTGGCCCGAGACCGTGAACGCGTAGGCGGCCGAGGGCGAGACCGAGAGTGTGTTCTGGATCAGGCCGCCCAGGCCGTCTGTGTTCCAGAGCGTGGCGCCCTTCGCGGCCTGGAAGCCGAAGATGTTGCGCAGGGTGACGGTGGTCAGCCACACCTTCCCGAAGTCGATCTCGGACTGGTTCACGAAGGTCAGCTTGCGGAGCGTCTCACGCAGGTCGAGCGAGGGGTCATGCGGTGTCGAGCGCACGGCGTCGCCGCCCTGGCTGGTGCGCGCGAACTCGGCCTCCAGCGCCGGGCGGAAGGTCGCCGCGATCCGCAGGCGCTGGTCGATGCAGGCGTTGACGTTGGGCGACAGGCCGGCCGCCACGGCCTGGCCGCAGACGGCGCCGAAGGTCGCGGTCCCTACGGTCAGCCCATTGGGCGCATCGATGCTGGCCGGCAGGTTGAAGATGGCGAGGCTGGTGTTGATCGCCGAGAGGATCGGCGCGCCCGGGGCCTGGTCGACGTCGTAGTAGTCGAACACCGAATAGGTGCGGAACCAGCCCTTGCGCCACTCCGCGCTGATCCGCGCATTCTCCGTATTGGTCTCGTTGAGGCGGTCGGAACTGCCGAGCGTCTTGGTGTAGCCGTCCAGATGGTTGCGGTGGGCGGCGATCCGGACCGCGAGCTCGTCCTTGATGATCGGGACGTTCAGCACCCCGGTGATGCGGCTGAGGCCCAGGCCGCCCTGGGCGACGTCCAGCGAGCCCGCGAGGCTGTCGAGGTCCGGACGCGCCGGGGTGACGAGCACGGCGCCGGCGGTGTTGGCGCGGCCGAACAGCGTGCCCTGGGGCCCGTTCAGCACCTGGATGTTGGCGATGTCGTAGAACGGCGCGGCGCTCTCGGTCGGGCCGCCGGGGATCTCCGCGAAATAGACCTGGGTGCCGCCGGCCAGGCCGCGGATCGAAAAGGCGCCCGAGAGGCGCCCCAGCGCCGTGGTCATCTGCACCGAGGGCGCAGCGAACATCACGTCGGTGACGCTGACGATGCCGCGCTCCTTCACGGCCTCGCCGCCGATGGCGGTGACGGCCACCGGCACCTTCTGGATGTTCTCCTCGACGCGGCGGGCGGTGACGACCACCTCCTCGACGGCGGCCGGGGCGTCGGCCGCCAGGGCCGGCGTCACGGCGCCTGCGAACGCGACGCTGGTCATCAGGAACGCGAGGCGCGACTGCGCCGGGGCGGATTGTTTCCGCATGGTTTCCCCCTTTTTGTCGTCTGTTCTTCTGCTCCGCGCCATTGCGCGGAGGTCGTCAGGCCGTGTCGGCCAACACGGCGTGCAGGTTGCGATGGAAGTGGGTGATGGCCCCCTCGAAGCGGCCGAACACGAAGGCGTCGTTGCCCTGGCTCGCAAGGCCCCGCTGGATGGACTCCACGATCATCCGGTCCTCCTTCTCGCCCTCCAGGCCGAAGGCGACGCCCTTGTCGATCGCGTCGCGGTGCGCCGCGAGGTCCTCGGCGCGGGCCAGGGTGTAGCGGTGGTAGTGGGTGAGCCCCGGATGCACGGGTTCCAGCACCACCATCAGGATCCGCTTCGGCAGGGTGGCGATCATCACGTTCGGGAACAGGTGGTAGAGGTAGGTGAGCTTGCTCTCGGTGTTCCACGTGTCCTGCGGCGCGCCGCGCAGGCGCTCGATCGTGCGGTACGGGAAGGTCACCCGGCTGTTGCGGTCGAAGGTCTCGATGACGGCGAGGTTGTCGTACTGGGCCGGGTAGAAGGTGTCCCGGTGGGTCGCGTAGATGTGGTAGCCCTCGAGGAAGCCCTCGGCGCAGATCTTCCAGTTCGCCCGGGTCTCGCGCAGCACGTCCGACACCAGCTCGTAGGTCGGCCCGAACAGCGTCGGCAGGGTCGCCACATAGGCCGCGTCGTCGCCTTCGGCCGGCTCCTGGGTGATGTAGACCAGCCCGCCGTGTTCATGGGCCCTGACCGGCGCCAGGCCGTGCGCGCCCTTGTCCAGGCCGGGGAAGCCGTGTTCGCCAGGGACGCCGCGCAGCGCGCCGTCCAGGCCGTAGGTCCAGCCGTGATAGGGGCAGACGAACGACTTCTGCTGGCCCGCCCCGCAGGCCACCTGCGCGCCCCGGTGCCGGCAGGCGTTGCGGAACGCGCGCACGACGCCGTCCGACCCGCGGACGGCCACCAGCGGCACGCCCGCGGCGCTGCGCGCCAGGTACGAGCCCGGCCCCCGCAGCATGGCCGAGGGGCAGAAGGGCGTCGGCGTGCGTCGCATCAGCGCTAGTTCGGCCTGGAAACGCTCGGGCGAGAGGTAGTTGGCCACCGGCTCGCGCCAGGTGTCGGCGCTGAGGTCGGTGGTGCCGTGGTCGATGTGGTCGAAGACCCGGGCGACGACCTCGGTCTCGGCGAGCAGCGTCGTCATTTGCGGCGAAGGTCCCTGCGCTCGGGGGGGCGAAACGATGGGTCCGAGAACGCGTCACAAGGCCTCGATCCACAAGCGAAACAGGGGCCCGAATAGCTGAACCAGGTTCATCGATGCGGTGGGATCCGACGCACCGCGCGGCTTGACCTGAACGTCCGGCGGGGCTCCGCTTGCGACGCGATGCCCAACAGCCCGACCTCCACCTCGCCTCGCCTGCAGCGCGCCGTGGAAGCGCCGCGCGCACCGACGCACCTCACCTCGGCCCTGCTCTTGTCGCTGCAGGCGTTCGACTGGGCCGTGCGGCTGGGCAGCTTCCGCGCCGCCGCCACGGCGCTGCACCTGACGCCGTCGGCGGTGAGCCACCGGATCCGCAACCTGGAGCGCGTGATCGGCGACCGGCTGTTCACCCGCGCGAACCGGATGGTGCGCCCCACCCGCGCCGGCGTCGCCCTGGCGGCGATCACGGCCGGGGCCTTCACCGAACTCGCGCGGGCGACCGCGCACAAGGACCTGGCGCCCTCGCACACCCGGCTGAAACTGGCGGTCGTGCCCGCCTTCGCCTCGGCCTGGCTGCTGCCCCGACTCGGCGGCTTCGTGGCCGCCAACCCCTCGGTGGAGATCTCCATCGAGAACGTCAGCCGCGGCGTCGACTTCGAGACCGAACTGTTCGACGCCGCCATCTGCCCCGGCGACGGCGACTGGCCGGGGCTGAGCGCCACCCATCTCATGGACATCTTCACCACCCCGGTCTGCACGGCGGAGATCGCGCGGAAGCTGAAGCTGGCCACGCCGCAGGACCTGGAGCGCGCGACGCTCATCCAGGTGACGACCTATCCCCTGGCGTGGCCGTTGTGGTTCAGCGAGGCCGGCGCCGGCGAGGTCAGGCCGAAGCAGACGATCTGGGTCGACAGCTACACCACCGCGCTGCAGGCGGCCGAGCAGGGGATCGGCGTGGCGATGGGCCTCGAGCCCCTGGTCTCCGGACGGGGGGACGGCCAGCCGCTGCACCAGCCGATCCCGGTCCGTCATCCGAACGGCAGCTACTGGCTGGTCCACCGGCCGAACGACCAGGGCCGCGTGAGCCTGCGCGCGTTCCGCCGCTGGATCGTGGGCGAACTCGCCCGGCCGTAGCGTCCCAGGGTGAGCGTAGCTCACCGATCGTCCGGCCCGTTTCGCTTGTGGCGTCCCCGCGCCCGCCGCAGAGCAGCCCCACGGCGACGCGGGGAAGCGGCATGAAGGTGGCGGGCAAGGTCGTGGTGGTCACCGGCGGGGCCGAGGGCATCGGCGCTGCGCTGTGCCATCGCTTCCGCCGGGAGGGCGCGGCCTTCATCGCCGTGGCCGACCGCAACGCCGAGGGCGCCGGCCGCGTCGCCGGGGCCGTGGGCGGGGTCGCCTATCCCGTGGACGTCGCCGACCGCGCCGCCGTCGAGGCGCTGGTCGCCGACGTGGAGGCCCGCAACGGCCGCATCGACCTCTTCTGCTCGAACGCCGGCGTGGGCGACGCCGACCCCGATCCGGCCTGGGCCGCCTCGGCGACCGACGCGGCCTGGGACAGGCTCTGGCGCATCAACGTGATGGCCCACGTCCACGCGGCGCGCGCCGTGCTGCCCGGCATGGTCGCCCGGGGCGAGGGCTACCTGCTGCAGACGATCTCGGCGGCCGGCCTGCTCTCCCAGGTGGGCGGGACCGTCTATTCCACCACCAAGCACGCCGCGGTGGGACTGGCCGAGGCGATCGCCATCACCCACGGCGACCAGGGCGTGCGGGTTTCGATCCTGTGCCCGCAGGGCGTGGACACGGCGATGCTGCGCAACAGCCGCCAGGGCGCGAACCGGCCGGACGGCGTCCTGAGCCCCGAGGCGGTCGCGGACAGCGTGATCGCGGGCCTGGAGGCCGAGCGGTTCCTGATCCTCCCGCACCCGCAGGTCGCCGGCTACATGCAGCGCAAGGCCGCCGACTACGACCGCTGGCTCGCGGGCATGCGCCGGCTGCGCGCGCGGACGCTGCCGCTCAATCCCTGATCCCTGGCCCTGATCCCTGGCCCTGATCCCTGGCCGACGGCCGGATCGGTGAACCCACATCACCTATCCGATCATGCGTTTCGCTTGTGACGGGCCGGCCCCGTGGCGACGCTGGAGCCGCATCCGACCGCGGGTGCGAAACGCCAACGGCTCCGTCTGCAGAGAGCCGGGTCTTAAGCAACAGGGGGGATTCAGATGGCCAGAACCTGGCTTGTCTCGGCGTCGGTCGCGGCGCTCGCGGCCATGTGCCCGCAGGGCGTGGCGGCCGCGGAAGGCGACTCCGTTCTCGAAGAGCTGATCGTCACCGCACAGAAGCGCCAGGAGTCGGTCCAGGACGTGCCGATCGCCGTCTCGGCCTTCTCGCAGCAGGCGCTGAAGGCCCAGGGGATCGACGGGGCGGGCAACCTCGTCCAGTCGGTGCCGAACCTCACCTTCACCCGCCGGTCCCTGCGCACCAACTTCCAGATCCGCGGCATTGGCGCCCAGCTCGTGGCCACTGGCGGCGACGACGGCGTGGGCATCCACCACAACAACGTGCCGCTGACCACCAACCGGGCCGCCGACGCCGAGTTCTACGACGTGGAGCGCGTCGAGGTGCTGCGCGGGCCGCAGGGCACGCTCTACGGCCGCAACGCCACCGGCGGCGTCGTGAACGTGATCACCAACAAGCCGGTGCAGGGCGACTTCCAGGCCGGGATCACCGCCGAGTTCGGCAACTACCACAGCATGAAGCACCAGGGTTTCCTGAACCTGCCCTTCGGGGACAAGGTCGCCCTGCGCATCGCCGCGTTCGGCCTGGACCGCGACGGCTACACGACGAACACCCTGAACGGCCAGGACATCGACAGCCGCCAGATCTGGGCCGGCCGCGTGACGCTGGCCTTCGAGCCCGGCGCGCGGCTGCGCGGCTTCCTGCTCTGGGACACGTTCGCCGAGGACGACAGCCGCGGCGCGCGCAAGCAGCTCTGCGCCAAGGACCCGGGCCCCGCCACCGTGCGCGGCGTGCCGACGGGCGCGGCGCAGGCGGCGCTCACCTCGGGCTGCCTGCCGGTCTCGGTCTTCGACGACGCGAGCTACGGGTCGACCAACTACCTGGCCACCTTCCCCGGCATCGTCGGACGCCTGGTGGGCATCCAGGCCGTCGACGCGTTCGGCGGCAAGACGGTCTCGCGCAACCTGCGCGAGGTCGAAGTGTTCGGCCGTCCGGTCTACCGGCCGCGGGCCGACATCTATGAGCTCAATCTGGAGTGGGATGCGACCGACGCGCTCAAGGTCACCTCGCTGTCCAGCTACAACGAGAACGAGACCTACAGCCTGGGCGACTTCGGCGCCGTGCGCGCCTCGGTCCCGTTCGCCGCCTCCCCGCTGGCCCCCGGCGGCATCCTGACCGACGGGCAGTTCGGCGCGACCGACCGCGCCCAGAGCCAGTCGGGCGGACGAGGCCACGCCGAGCAGTGGACGCAGGAGCTGCGGCTGCAGTCCGACTTCGACGGGCCGGTCAACTTCAACGTCGGCGGCATCTACCTCGACTACAAGACCGACTCCCTCGCCTACTTCGCGTCGAACATCGCCACCGCGGCGGTGCGGGTCATCCAGCCCGCCGCCTACGTCGACCCGCTGAGCAGTCCCGACTTCACGGGCCACAACTACTTCGTCAACCAGACCCAGTATGAGCTGACCTCGAAGGCGGCTTTCGGCGAGGTCTACTGGAAGGCGGCCGACGACCTGCGCATCACGGTGGGCCTGCGTTACACCGACGACAAGAAGCGCACGCGAGGCTCGGGCGCCACGCTGTTCGCGGCCGGCCGCGGGCCGGTCTACGGCCCCTACCAGGACGTCCGCTTCAAGGAATTGACGGGCCGCTTCAACGTCGACTGGTCGCCCGACCTGCCGTTCACCGACGACACCCTGGTCTACGCGTCCTACGCCAAGGGCTACAAGGGCGGCGGCTTCAACCCGCCGGGCGTGGTCGCGCTGGGCCTGGCCGCCTCGTACGATCCCGAGTTCGTCAACGCGATCGAGGTGGGAGCCAAGAACACGCTGCTGGACGGCCGACTGCTGCTCAACCTCACGGCCTTCCACTACGACTACAAGGGCTACCAGATCGGCCGCAGCGTGAACCGCTCGATCTTCAACGAGAACATCGACGCATCCATCAAGGGCCTGGAGTTCGAGAGCGTGTGGGCGCCGGTGGACGGCCTGCGCCTCAACGCCAACATCGGCTACCTGGACACCCGCATCAAGGACGGCCGCGGCGTCGACACCTTCAACCGGACCCAGGGCGACGCGACCTACATCTACGCCAATTCCTCGGCCGGCGGCTGCATCCTGAACGCCCAGGGCGTCGCCGCGGTGCTGCAGCAGGCGGCGGGACCGGCGGCGCTGGGCGCCGCGGCCTGCAGCGGTCCGGCGGCGCTCACCACCCTGCTCACCTCGGCGGGGATCGCGCCGGCCACGGCGGCCGCGCTGTCGGCAGGGGTCCACGGCTACGGCGCCGACGTCGCGCTCTATTCCAATGGCTCCGGCGAGGGCGTGATCCAGGACCTCAGGGGCGCCGACCTGCCCAACGCGCCCAGGTGGACCGTGGCCCTGGGCGCCCAATACCGCTGGGACTTCGCCAACGGCTGGAGCGCCACGCTGCGCGGCGACTACTACCGCCAGTCCTCGACGATGATGCGCTACAACAACGCCGCCTTCGACAGGATCCGCGCCTGGGACAACCTCAACGCCAGCCTGATCGTGGATGTCCCCGAGCATGACCTGTCGGTCCAGGCGTTCGTGAAGAACATCCGCAATCGCGACACCATCGTGGGCTTCGACATCGCCGACGAGAACGTGGGCTCGACGCGCGAAGTGATCCTGCTGGACCCGCGCCTCTACGGCGTCTCGGTCACCAAGCGCTTCTGAGCCGGGAGCCCCGGGGATCGTCCCCCGGGGCTCCCGTCCGTCAGGCGGTATGGCCGCCGTCGATGACGATGGACTGGCCGGTCATCCACCCGCCGGCGCGCGAGGCCAGGAAGACGGCGGCGCCGGCGATGTCGTCGGGCTCGCCCAGTCGCCGCAGGGGCGTGTCGCGGCTGGAGCGCTGCTCGGCCTCGGGCGTGTCCCAGAGCGCCTTTGCGAAATCGGTCTTCACCAGCCCGGGCGCGATGCAGTTGACCCGGATGTTGTGGGGCGAGAGTTCGTGCGCGAGGTTGCGCACGAGCTGCATGTCGGCCGCCTTCGAGATCGCATAGGCGCCCAGCACGGGCGTGCCGCGCAGCCCCGCCGTGGACGAGACGATGACGATGGCGCCGCCGCCCCGCGCCTTCATCTCGGGCGCCGCCATGTGGATCAGCCAGTGGTTGGCGACGACGTTGTTGTCCAGGACCTTGCGGAAGGTCGCGTCGTCGAGGTCCGCCATCGGCCCGTAGACGGGGTTCGAGGCGGCGTTGCAGACCAGGATGTCGGCCGGCCCGAACCTCTCCCGCGTCGTATCCACCAGCCGCTGGAGGTCGGCCTTGGACGAGATGCTGGCGGGGACTGCGATAGCCTGGCCCGGCCAGGCGGCGTCGATGGCGCGCGCCGTCGCCTCGCAGGCCTCGGCCTTGCGCGAGGAGATCACCACCCGGGCGCCGTGCTCGGCCATCCGCTCGGCGATGGCCCGGCCGATCCCGCGGGAGGACCCGGTGATGATCGCCGTGCGGCCGGTGAGATCGAACAATGTCATGGGCGCCCCTGTGCCTGCGTCTTGCCTGGCCCCGAAATCGGGGCGCGGCGGCGGCCAGGTCAAGCGCGGCCTGGGCCACCTGCGCGCGATCGGTTCACCGTTCCAGCGGCTGGAGAACCGGCGTGGACGGGGCGCACGACCCGTGCCTCGCCGCGCCGTCGATCACGGTCGCCAGACCTCGATATTCCATTGTTTTACATAATCTATATGGACAGCGAGTGACGTCCGTGCCCACGGCGACGACGCCTCCTGCGTGTAGGACACACGCGCCGGGAAGCCCGCTTTCCGCCGCCGGGCGCATGAGTCCCTTTCATCGATCCCCCTGCGCGTTTCTCTTGTGGGGACAGGGGTCGGCTCTCCACAACCCAGGATCAGGATTGGAGCGTCGATCGATGGTCAAGGTCACCTACGTAGAGCATGGCGGAGCCCGCCACGAGCTGGATGGGCGCGCCGGCTCCACGGTCATGGAGACGGCGGTGCGCAACAACGTGCCGGGGATCGATGCGGACTGCGGCGGCGCCTGCGCCTGCGCCACCTGCCACGTCTATGTGGACGGCGCCTGGCTGGCCCGGACCGGCGCGCGGACGGCGATGGAGGACTCGATGCTGGAGTTCGCCGACGGCGTCGAAGGCAACAGCCGGCTCGCCTGCCAGATCCGCCTCACGCCGGACCTGGACGGCCTCGTCGTGCGCCTCCCCGAAAGCCAGCACTGAACCCTGTTCCTCCCTGCGGCGGCTCCCCGGCGCCCCCGCGAGTCCTGCCCCGGCGCGCGTCTCGCGCCGGGGTTCCTTTTTTCAGTCGCCGGATTCAATCGGCGGACTTGGGCGGCCCCGGCGCCTGGCCGAAGCGCTCGCCCCGCAGGCCCTTCAGCGCCAGCTCGACCGTCGAGGCGCGGCGCTGGTCGCCGGCCCGCCACGAGGCGCCGGGCAGGTTCAGCATGGCCTGGATGTCGCCGATGGAGTCCTCCAGGGCGTTGGAGAACCCCTGCGCGTCCTGCGCCTTGTTGATCTGGACCTTGCTGAAGCGCAACACCTCGGGGCTGTTCTCGGCCACCCGGCGCGCCCATGCATAGGTCTCCCGCTCCAGGTCGGCCTTGGGCAGGACGCGATTCACCAGCCCGTACGCCTGGGCCTCCGCCGCCGGGATGAAGCGGCTCTCGAAGCACAGTTCCTTGGCCCGCCGCACGCCCACGTCCCACGGCAGCGACATGTATTCCACGAAGCCGCCCAGGAACTGCGCATCGTCGGCGGCGAAGACCACGTCCATGGCGGCCGCCAGCATCCATCCGGCGTAGATGCAGTAGCCCTCGACCATCGCCACGGTGGGCTTGGGGAAGTTCCGCCACTTCAGCAGGACGTCGAAGGTATAGCGCCGGAACTGGTCGTAGGCCTCGATCCCGGACTTCTCGCCCAGCGCTTCGCGATAGGCCCGGCTCTCGGGCGTCCCGAGGTCGTGCCCCGTCGAGAACACGCCGCCGGCGCCCCGGACGATGACGACGCGCACAGCGGCGTCGGCCCTGGCCAGGTCGAAGGCGAGGTCGATTTCGTCCTTGGTGCGGAAGCTCTGCGCGTTGCGGTAGTTCGGCCGGTTGAGGGTGATGATCGCCAGCGGCCCGTCCACGGCGTAGATGATGTCCTGGAAGTCGGTCACGGAACCTCGCTCGACGTCGGGCCTGCCGCCGCCGCGCCGAGTGTCGGGCCCGGCCGGGCGCCCCATCAAGCAAAACAGGCGGCGCCCAAGGGTGAAGCCGGCTCACCTATCGGCCGCCCGGCTTCGCTTGCGCCCGGGACGGCTTCTGACACCCTGGCCGCGAGACGCGGCGTGGAGGCGTCCCCGCATGACGAGCCTGATGACCGAGCCGGAGATCGTCGAGCGGGTCTTCGCGCACATCGACGGCCAGGCCACCGACCTGAGCGAAGGCCCCTGGCGCGAGCCGGTGGCGAACTATCTCTCGCAGGCGCGCTTCGAGGCCGAGGTGCAGGTGATGCGCCGCACGCCGACGCCGTTCTGCCCCTCGGCGGCGATCCCGACTCCCGGCGCCTACCTGGCCCGGACCGCCGCGCAGACGCCGATCCTCGTCGTGCGCGGGGCGGACGGCGTGGCGCGGGCCTACCGCAACGCCTGCCGGCATCGCGGGGCCGAGGTGGCCTGCGGCATGGGGCGGCAGAAGTCGTTCGCCTGCCCCTATCACGGCTGGACCTACGGCCTGGACGGCGCCCTGCGCGGCCTGCCCGGCGAGCACGGCTTTCCCGGGCTCGACAAGGCCGCCCATGGCCTCAGGCCGCTGCGGACACAGGAGCGCGCCGGGCTGGTCTTCGTCACCCAAGAGCCCGGACCTTCGACGGATGCGGGCCTGGACGAGCCGCCGGCCATGTTCCCGGAGGGCATGGCCTTCCTGTCGGCGACCGAGCGGGACGTCGCGGCGAACTGGAAGATCTCGGCCGAGGGGTTCCTCGAGGGCTATCACATCCGCCAGACCCACCGGCAGAGCTTCTACCCCCTGCAATACGACAACCTGAATGTCGTGGAGGCCTTCGGCCGCAACAGCCGGGTCACCTTTCCCTACCAGAACATCGAGAAGCAGCGGGACTTTCCGCCAGCGACGCGGCGCGCGGCCGGCCGCTCGACCTTCGTCTACCACCTCTTCCCGAACGTGATGATCGCCACCCTGCCGAAGCGGGTCCTGATGGTGGTGCTGGAACCGGTGTCGCCCGGCGTGACGCGCGACGTCCGCTACATGCTGGCCGAGCCTGAGGCGCTGGCGACGTCCCGCGCGCGCATCGACCAGGCCATCGCCCTGGACCACGAGGGCGCCCGCGAGGACCGCGAGATCGTGGAGTCGATCCAGCGCGGGCTGGCCAGCGGCGCCAACGACGCTTTCGAGTTCGGCCTGTTCGAGGGCGCGATCGCCCACTTCCACCGCAATCTCCACGCTGCAATCGGGGCCGCCGCGTGAGCGGAGACGGCGCACCGCTCGCCGGCATCCGGGTCCTCGAGCTCGCCCGCGATATCCCGGCCGCCTATTGCGCCAAGCAGTTCGCGGCCTGGGGCGCCGACGTGGCCGTCGCGGAGCTCGGCGGGCCATCGCCGCTCCGCGCGCATGCGCCGTTCGCGAAGGCCGTGGACGGGTCGCCAACCTCCCTCCTCTGGGAGTGGATCGCCGCCAGCAAGCGCGCCGTGCGCGTCGACGGCGACGATGGGCTCCGCGAACTGCTGGCCGCCGCCGACATCCTCGTCACCGACGCCGACGCGACGGTCCTCGAACGCCTCGGCGTCTCGCCGGCGGCGCCGACCGATGCGTTCCCGTCACTCTGCGTGATCTCGGTGACGCCGTTCGGGCTCTCCGGGCCGTACAGCCGCTTCCGCGGCGCCGGGATCGTGGTGGAGGCGCTCTCCGGCTATCTCGCGCTGAACGGCCTGGCCGAGCGCGAGCCGCTGCGGTCTCCCGGCCACCTGACCGCCTACGCCGTGGGCGTGAACGCCTTCACCGCGGCCCTCGCCGCCTGGCTGAAGCGCGAACGGACAGGCCATGCCGAGCGCGTGGAGATCTCCGCGATGGAGACCGTGGCCAGCATGGTCCCCTACCTGCAGGTCCAGTATTCGGGCCGCGAAAAGGTCCGGGAAGGCGGCACGGAGAGCGGCGTGCGCCTGCTGCCCTGTTCCGACGGCTGGCTGTCCGTCGCCGTCAACGCACCCGCGACGAAGGACGTCCTGGCCGGGATCCTGGAGATCCCGCCGGAGGCGTTTCCCCCCGACCTGTACGAAGGGGCGCCGGCCGAGGTCGTCCGCAAGACCACCGGCTTCTTCGGCGCCCACACCCGCCGCTGGCGCGCCGAGGACCTGTTCCTGGCCCTGACCGTCGGCGGCGTCACCTGCGGCAAGGCGATGACACCCGCGGAACTGCTCGACCTGGACCCGCTCGGCGAGCGTGGCTTCTTCCACGACAGCGACAACCCGCGGCTGGGCCGGCTGCGCTTCCCCGGCCCGCCGGCCTTGCTCCAGGCGACCGGGCCCGCGCCCATCGTCCCCGCGCCGGCGGCGGAACCCGAGGCCCTGGACTGGGCCCGCCGCGAGCCGCCCAGGCGCGCCGGCGATCGGGGCGAGGCGCCGCTGGCCGGCGTCCGGGTCCTCGACCTCACCCAGGCCTGGATCGGACCCTTCGCGACCCTGCTGCTCGCGGACCTCGGCGCCGAGGTGATCAAGATCGAATCCCATCGCCGCCCGGACATCTGGCGCACGGTTCCGGCGCAGCCGCCCGCCTTCGACGCGCCGCAGGCCGCGCCGCCCAACCGGTGCTGGGCCTTCAACAGCGTCAATCTGAACAAGCGCGACCTGACGCTCGACCTGCGCTCGCCCGAGGGCAAGGACCTGTTCCTGCGGCTGGTGCGCGACGCCGACGTGGTGGCCGAGAACTTCACGCCGACGGTCATGGACAAGTTCGGCCTGGCCTACCCGGCCCTGCGCGAGGCGCGGGACGACATCGTCATGCTGTCGTCGTCGGGGTTCGGGAAGACGGGGCTCTGGAGCCTCTTCAAGACCAACGGCTCGGCCATCGAGGCGCTGGCCGGCTGGGACAGCCTGCACGCCTACCACGACGGCGACCCGGTGCTGATGGGCTTCTACCAGGCCGACGCCATCGACGGGTTCCAGATGGCCGCCATGATCCTGGTCTGCCTGGTCCATCGGCGGCGCACCGGGCGCGGCGAGGCCATCGACGCCGCGATGCTCGACGCCTCGGTCGGCTACATCGGCGAATGCCTGTTGGAGGCCCAGGTCGGCGACGCGCCGCGCCCCGTCGGCAACCGCAGTCCGCAGATGGCGCCGCACGGCGTGTTCCCCTGCGCGGGCGAGGATCGCTGGATCGCCATCGCCGTCCACGACGATGATGCCTGGCGGGCGCTGGCCGCCGCGTCGGGCCTCCACGACCCGAGGTACGCCACGCTCGAAGGCCGGCGCCGGTTCGAGGACGAGATCGAAGCCGACCTCGCGGCCTGGACCCGCACGTCCCATCCCGAAGACCTCATGCGACGGTTGCAGGCCCTCGGCGTGGCCGCCGGCGTCGTGCGTGGCCCCCGCGAGGGCCTGGACGACCCGCACCTCGTGGCGCGCCACTGGTTCCGCGAACTCTCCCGTCCCGACCTGGGAAGCCAGAAGTACAACGGGGCGACCTGGCGCTTCGCCGGCAGCACGCCGCGCCCGCAGACGCCGCCACCCCGTCTCGGAGAACATGGCGAGGCGCTGCTCCGCGAGTTCCTCGGGATCGACAGGGACGCGTTCGCGCGCCTGATGGAGAAGGACGTCACAGGCGTGGCGCCCTGATCTGCGCGCGGCGCCTCATTCCGGCCGCGCCTCGGCTGGCTGATCTCCGCCCCCCACGAGCTCTTCCGGCGCTTCCCGCTCTTTCCGGATCATGCGGGCCATGTAGGATGGTTGTGACGTCTTCGGGCGGGCAAGGTCAGTGATGATGCCGTCCTGCTGTATCGATCGTCCGGGATGACGGCCAAGGCCGATGGGATCGAGGATGATGCACGCTTCGGAAGGCCCAACATCGATGTGATCGACGATGTCTCCGACTAGCGTCTGGACCAGACCACCGCGACCTTGCGCAGCAACGCTGTCGGTTCTCGTGGTTCGGGCAAGAGCCAATGGGATGCTTCGCTTACCATGTCTGAAGCTTTTGATGACCTCTTGGCGCGATGCATTTCGGTTGATCTTGAGGTGGATCCCAGAACGGCGCGAATTTTCGCTCTTGCGGCGGTTCGTTACAATGATGCGCCACCGATCCTGTCACGCAAGGGGCAGTTGGAGAAGGCGCTGGATCGGCTGGAAGGGAGCCTGGCCGAGCCCGGCCATCTGATCGGTCACAACATCCTGCGCCACGATCTTCCGCATCTGGCGGCTGCACGGCCCCGGCTGGCGGCTGCGGCGCGGGTCGCCATCGATACGCTGTGGCTGAACCCTCTGGCCTTCCCGCGCAACCCCTATCATCACCTCGTCAAGCATCATCATGATGGCCGCCTCCAGGCCGGACATGTGAACGATCCCGAACTGGACGCGCGCCTGGTGTTTCAGGTGTTCACAAGCCAGCTCGACGCCTTCCGGCTCCTGAACGGCGAAGCGGCCGATGCGCTGACGGCCTATCATTTCCTCGCCACGCGGCCGGAGGCGTCGGCGGGGTTCGACGCCGTGTTCAGCGCCGTTCGCGGAGCGCCCGTTCCGTCGGTCGGAGCGGCGGAGGCGGCGATCCGGCGCCTGCTGGCGGAGCGGGCCTGCGCGCGACGGGTCGAGGAGATCCTGGAACGGCTCTCCAATCCGCAGATGGGCTGGCCCCTGGCCTATGCGCTGGCATGGACCTCCGTCGCCGGAGGCGATTCGGTGATGCCCCCATGGGTGCGCGCGCAATTCGCCGAGGCTTCGCATATCGTCCGATATCTGCGCGATACGACATGCGGCAGGACCGATTGCGCCTGGTGCCGGGAGATGAACGATCCCAGGCGCGCGCTCTCGCGCTGGTTCGGCTTCGATGCCTTCCGTCCCCAACCGGCGGACGACAAGGGCCGTTCCCTGCAGGAACGCATCGTGGACGAAGTGATGCAGGGCCAAAGCGTGCTCGGCATCCTGCCGACCGGCGCCGGAAAATCGGTCTGCTACCAGATTCCGGCGCTGTCGAAGTTCGATAGGATCGGGGCGTTGACGGTGGTCATCTCGCCGCTCGTCGCGCTGATGGCGGATCAGGTGCAGGGCATGGCGAGGGCGGGCATCTCGTCGGCCGTCACGATCAATGGCATGCTCTCGACGCCCGAACGGCAGAACGCGCTCGATCAGATACGCATGGGCGAGGCGGCGATGCTGCTGATTTCGCCGGAGCAGTTGCGCAGCGTCTCCGTCCGTTCGGTCCTGGCGCAACGGGACGTCGGGCTCTGGGTGCTGGACGAAGCCCACTGCGTTTCGAAGTGGGGTCATGATTTCCGGCCGGACTACCGCTACGTCAGCCGGTTCATCAGGGAATTCTCAGGCGACGGTCCCGTCGCGCCGGTGCTCTGCCTGACCGCCACCGCAAAGCCCGAGGTGGTGCGCGATATCCGGCAGCATTTCCGGTCCCGCCTGGGGACAGACCTCATGCTGCTCAACGGCGGCGCGGTGCGCACCAATCTGACTTTCGAGGTGCGCCCTACGCAGCGGGGCGCCAAGCTCAACGACATTCTGGACGTCATCGAGGCGAAGCTGCCGCGGGAGGGTGCGTCGGGCGCGGTGATCTATTGCGCGACGCGGAACCAGACGGAGCTGGTGGCTGAATTCCTGAAGCAGCAGGGGTTGCCGGCCGAACGCTTTCACGCCGGTCTTCCGTCCGATGAGAAGCGCGACGTCCAGGAACGTTTCCGCGTCGGCGACCTCAGGATCGTCGTCGCCACCAACGCATTCGGCATGGGAATAGACAAGCCCGATATCCGTCTGGTGATCCATGGCGATATTCCGGGATCGCTGGAGAACTACCTTCAGGAAGCGGGCCGCGCGGGCCGGGACCGCGCCCATGCCGACTGTGTGCTGCTGTTTGCGAGCGACGACGTGGAGCGCCAGTTCTCGCTCTCCGCCCGGTCGCGGCTCGCACGTCACGAGATCGGCGCGATCCTCAAAGCCCTTCGCAGGGTGGACGAGAAAACGAAGAAGACGGGGGAAGTGGTCGTCACGTCGGGCGAGGTCGTGCGCGCGGAACACGACCAGCAGTTCGAGCGCGACAGCGCGACCGACGATACGCGCGTCAAGACGGCCATCTCCTGGCTGGAAGAAGCCACGCTGCTGACCCGGGAGGAAAACCGGGTGCGAATCTTCCCGTCGTCGCTGCGCATCCGCAAGCTGGATGAGGCCAGGGCGATCCTCGACAGGACCACGATCACCGCCGCCCGGCGCAGGCAGCTTCTGGACATCGTGCGCCATCTGATGAACGCGGCGCCCGATCAGGGGATTTCCACGGACGAGCTGGCGGGCGTCAGCGGTTTGACCGGCGGCGCGCTGAACAAGGCGATGGCCGACCTGGAGGTGCTGGGCGTCGCGCGCAACGATGTGGCGGTGACGGTCTTCGTGCATGTCGGCGTCGAAGGCGGTTCGCCGCGACGGCTGCAGCAGGCTTCGAGCCTCGAGGCCGATCTCATCGCCTTGATGCATGAGGCCGCGCCCGATGCCGAGGGCGCGGAGGCGCTCCCGTTGCATCTGTCCGAAGCGTGTCAGGTTCTGCGTGACAAGGGCCATGCCGGCGTGCGGCCCGATATCGTGGAGAAGCTCCTGCGCGGAATAGCCCGCGACGGCCACGATCAGGACGGCGGGCGCGGCAATATCCGGCTGCGCAAGGCGTCACGCAACACGCTCATGGTGGCGTTGCAGCGGCCGTGGCCGATACTGGAGCAGACGGCGGCGGTCCGGCGGCAAGGGGCCGAGCTCCTGCTCAGGCATCTGACAGGCAAGGTCGCCAGGCGCAGGCGCGGCAAGGACATCCAGGTCGAAACCACCCTCGGCGATCTGCTGGCGTCGCTGAACGGCGACGCCTTCCTGCGCGATGAGGCGAAGGACATGACGAAGCTCATGGACCGCGCCCTCATATGGCTGCACGAGCAGGGCGTGGTGACGCTGGGCAAGGGGCTGACCGTATTCCGCCCGGCGATGACGATATACCTGCGCCCCGCCGGCGGCTCCTTCACCCAGAAGCACTTCGAGCCGCTGGAAGACCATTATGGCGAGCAGACCATCCAGACCCATGTGATGGCGGCCTATGCCGAGAAGGGTCTTTCATCGATGGATCAGGCGCTGCGGCTGTCGGAAGACTATTTCACGCTGGATCGCGAGGCCTTCCTGCGCCGCTGGCTGCCCGGCGACGGGGGCGCGATCTGGCGCCAGACCACCGGCGCTTCATGGAAGGCGATCGTCGAGGACCTGGACAATCCGGTGCAGGAGAAGATCGTCAGCGACGACCGGGAACAGACCAATGTCCTGGTGCTGGCCGGCCCGGGCGCGGGAAAGACCCGGACGCTGGTCCATCGGATCGCCTATCTGATCCGCGTGAGGCGCGAAGACCCGCGCGGCATCCTGGTGCTCAGCTACAACCGCCACGCGGCGGCGGAAATCCGGGGGCGGCTGCGGCGTCTCATCGGCGACGACGCCAATGGCGTCACCATTTCCACCTGCCATGCGCTGGCGATGCGGCTGGTCGGCGCAAGCTTCGCCGGAACCCCGGCGGACAGCCGCGACTTCGACGATATCGTCAGGGAGGCCGTGCGCCAGCTCAACGGCGAGGGATTGAGCCGGGTCGAGGCCGAGGCGCAGCGCGATGCGCTGATCCACGGCTATCGCTGGATTCTCGTCGACGAATATCAGGACATCGGTCAGGAGGAGTATGCGTTGATCGCCGCTGTCGCAGGCCGATCCCTGGACGATCCCGATCTGCGGCTCAGCCTGTTTGCGGTGGGCGACGACGACCAGAACATCTACGCCTTCGCCGGAGCGTCGATCCGCTTCATTCGGCAATTCGAGGCGGACTACAGGGCGAAGCCCGAGTTCCTGACGGAGAACTACCGTTCGACCCGCCACATCATCGCGGCGGCCAATTCGGTCATCGCCCCGGCGGCGGATCGCATGAAGACCGGCCATGACATCACCGTCGACGGCAAACGCAGGAAGGACCCGCCCGGCGGGGTGATGGCCGCCCTCGACCCGGTGGCCAGGGGGCGGGTGCAGTTGCTCTATTGCCCGTCGGGCGATGCGGGGCGGCTGGCCATCGCGGCGGTGGATGAACTCGTGCGCCTCTCGCGCCTGGACCCGGATTGGAACTGGTCGCGCACGGCCATCATCTCGCGCGACTGGCGAGGCCTGGAGCCGGTGAGAAGCTATGCCGAAGCCCTTGGCGTCCCCGTCGAGACGGCGAACGAGACCCTGCCGAACATCTGGCGGCTGCGCGAGATGCAACGGCTGGCGGCGGCGTTGCGTGGGGATTCCGGGCGGCTTCTCGGCGTGGCGGATGTGCTGGAGATGCTGGGCGACCAGCCGCGTAATCGCTGGACCGACCTGATCGCCGAGGGCCTCGCCGAACTGGCCCGCGAACTTTCCGACAAGAAGGCGCCGGCGCCCGACCTCATCGAATGGCTTGCCGAATGGGCCCGCGACACGCGGAGCGAACAGCGAGGGCTGCTTCTGTTGACGGCCCATCGCGCCAAGGGACTTGAATTCGACGACGTGGTGATCCTGGACGGCGCCTGGGAGAAGCCGTCGAGAGGCGAGGATGCCGACGCACCCCGCCGCCTCTTCTATGTCGCCATGACGCGCGCACGCCGCAGCCTGGCCGTGATGGCGGGCGGCGCCGGCGCGCATCCGTACCTGCATGCGTCGCAGGACTCGGTGCTGCAACGGCCCGTGGCGGTCGATGCCGACGGTTCGCACGATCCTGGATATCGGTATCAGACGCCCGACATGCGGCAGGTCGACTTGTCCTATGCCGGGCGGCTGCGCGCCGGACACCCGACGCTTGCCGCCATCGCGGCCGCCAGGGTCGGCGATCCCGTCACGCTTGTGGCCCACGACGGAGGATGGCTGCTGCATGACGCAAAGGGGCGATGCCTCGGCCGGATGTCCCGGATCTTCGCCCCTCCTGACGGCCTCGCTTTCCTGCGTGGCGAGGTCGGAGCGATTGTCCGCTGGCGCAGGGCGGACAGCAAGGAGGAGTATCGGGACAGTCTCCACCGTGAAGACTGGGAAGCCGTCCTGCCTGAGCTGGTGTTCGGCCCCCGACCGGCGGAAGGCGGGCGTTCCGCGCCATCCGGATCATAGAGAGGCCGGCGCCCCGGCCCGATGCTGAAGACATGGATTCCCGTCAGACGGGAAAGCCCGCATCAGTCGTTCGGCTCAGCGAAGTCGGTCGGTGAAGAACTTCGCGATGACGGCGTAGGCCTCCCGCGCCTCGGGCACGCGCGAGTCGTAGAAGAAGGCGTGGCGGCCGCCCTCCCAGACATGCAGGCGGGCGTCGACGCCGTCGGCGACGAGGCGGCTGTGCAGGTTGACGGCGCTGCTCAGCGCGAAGTCGCGGGTCCCCACGATGACCAGCGTCGGCGGGAATCTTCGCAGGGTCGCCGGGTCGGAGGCCGGGAAGGCCCGCGGGTCGCCCGCGCCGGCCGAGCGCATGTAGCCCAGGCGCGCGCCGCCGGCGCCGTCGGAGGCCGGCGCCTCGCCGTCGCCCAGCAGCATGCCCGTGATGCGGGAGTCGCCGCCCATGCCGGGATCGCCGCCCGCGCAGAACACGCCGGCCGCGGCGGGCGCGGGCAGTCCCTCGGCTTGGAACCAGGCCAGCGACTGGGCCGTCAGCAGCCCCCCGGCCGAACAGCCGTAGAGGCCGATCCGGGTGGCCGGCGTGGTCTTCAGCACCTCGCGGTAGACGGCGGCCACGTCCTGGCTCGCCTCCGGGAACCGGCCCTTGGGCGCGAGGCGATAGTCGATGCTGATCACGCGCAGGCCGGTGAGCGCCGCGATCGGGATCGACTCCAGGCCCCCGCATTCCACGAAGCAGCCGACGAAACCGCCGCCATGCACGTTGAGCAGGACCGGCGCGTCGGGCGCGCCTTTCGGTGGCTCATAGATGCGGACCGGCACGCCGCCGATCGTCGCGTCGCGGATCTTCACCGGATAGGCCGCCTTCATCCGCTCCAGGCGCGGGCCGAACAGCGCGGCGTTGAATTCCGCGGTCGGGCGACCGGACAGGCTGCGCTCGGTCAGGATGTGCTCGACGCGGGAGTCGTTCCCTTCGCGGCTCATCAATGCCGAGCTTGGGACGTCCATCGCCGGGATGCTGGTCGTCCCCTCTTTCGAGACCGGGACGGGCGCGGCTTCGGCGGCCGGGGCGGCGAACAGGGTCAGGGCGACGATCGATGCGCCGATCCTCATCGGGCGGCCTCCTGGGGCTTGGCGGCGCTGTTGCGCGATCCGGGGATGAGGCGGTCGGCGGCCAGCACGAGGGCGGGCACGACGGCGGCCACGTACATGTTGTCGACGCCGTAGGGGTTGCCGAGCAGGTACCAGGCGGTGGTCGCCACGCCGCTGGCGATCAGCGACGCGACGGCGGTGCGCGGCGAGCCCAGCCACGGCAGGTAGACGCCCAGGCAGGCGACGATGGCGATGGAGAGCCGGAGCGCCCGGGTGAAGAACGAGAGCTCCAGGATGTGCGGCGTGAAGAACACGCAGAGCAGCGGCAGCATGCCCACGGCCAGGGCGACATACCGCGTCGCCTTCAGCTCGGCGTCGGCGTCCGGCTTGCGCCAGGGGACGTAGAAGTCGCGCATCACCAGCGCCGTGGTCGCCAGCGCCACCGTGCTGACGCTGACCAGCACCGAGGCCACCAGCGAGACGGTGACCACCGAGGCCAGGGCGGGCGACATCTGCTCGATGAAGACCGGCAGCGCATAGAGGCTGTCCTGCGTCGGGTAGAGGTAGCGCGCGGCGACGCCGATGAACCCGAGCGCGAAGCCGAGCGGCAGGCAGAGCGCCGCGGCGATCAGCACGGACGAACGCGCCGCGCCCTCGTTGCGGTTCGAGGCGATGGCCTGGACGATGTACTGGGTCGAGAAGATCGCGCCGACCGTGCCGACGATCCAGGCGAGGATCTTGTTCGGCCCGACCAGGCCGTCCCAACTGAAGTAGTCGGCGGGCAGGCCATGGCGGATCGGCTCCAGCCCCCCGCTGAGCATGGCCGCGACGCCCACCAGGATCGCGATCCCCACCAGCTTCACGAGGCTGTGGAGCACGGTGACGTAGGCGATGCTCTTGAGCCCGCCGAACACGTAGTAGACCGCGCTGAACGCCGCGATGATGAAGGTCGAGACCGTCAGGTCGGTGTGGATCGCCGAGCTCAGCGCCGCCGCCCCGCTGACGTAGTTGCCCACGTTCACCAGCAGCAGGGCATAGATCATGATGATCGACACCACGATGCGCGCGCCGTTGCCGTAGCGCTGCTCGACCAGCCCGGAGATGGTGTGCTGCTGCGAGGTGTAGACCTTCCGCGCGAAGATCAGCCCCAGCAGCAGGAAGCCGATGGCGGCGGCATGGACCGACCAGCCGGCCGCCATGCCCTTCTCGAAGGCCTCCTGCGCGGTGCCCACCGTCGACTTGGCGCCGATGAACTCGCTCATCAGCAGGATGCCGATCACGACGGCCGGCAGCGCCTTCGAACCCACCATGAACTGGGCGCTGGTCCGGCTGCGCAACGCATAGGCCAGGATGCTGGTCAGCACGATGTAGACGATCACCGAGCCGGCGATCAGCACCTCGCGCGAATGGGTCGGATCCATGTCGCCTCCCTCCCTTCGGCGTGCGCCGAGGGGGTCTTGTTCGCGTTACTCGGCCAGCTCGCGCATGACCTTGATCAGGTCGGACTTGCCCTCGAACCCGATGCCGGGAAGGTCGGGCATGACGATGTGGCCGGCCTCGACCTTCACCCCGTCGGGGAACCCACCGTAGGGCTGGAAGAGGTCGGGGTAGCTCTCGTTGCCGCCCAGGCCGAGGCCGGCGGCGATGTTCAGCGACATCTGGTGGCCGCCATGCGGGATGCAGCGCGAGGGCGACCAGCCGGCGGTGTCCAGCACCTCCAGCGTGCGCATGTACTCGACCAGGCCGTACGACAGCGCGCAGTCGAACTGGAGGTAGTCGCGATCGGGCCGCATGCCGCCGTAGCGGATCAGGTTGCGGGCGTCCTGGTGGCTGAACAGGTTCTCGCCGGTCGCCATCGGGCCCGGATAGAACTCGGCCAGCGCCGCCTGCAACTGGTAGTCCAGCGGGTCGCCCGCCTCCTCGTACCAGAACAGGGGATAGTCCCGGAGCGCCTTGGCGTACTCAATGGCGGTGAGCGTGTCGAAGCGGCCGTTGGCGTCGACCGCGAGTTGCGCATCCGAGCCGATCTCGGCCAACACAGACTCGATCCGACGGCGGTCGACGGACAGGCTCTCGCCGCCGATCTTCATCTTCACGACGTTGTAGCCGCGGTCGATGTAGCTGCGCATCTCGGCGCGCAGGGCGTCGTCGTCCTTTCCGGGATAGTAGTATCCGCCGGCCGCGTAGACGAAGACCCGCGGGTCCGCCTCACGCCCGCTGCGCTCGGCCAGCAGCCGGAACAGCGGCTTGCCGGCGATCTTGGCCACCGCGTCCCAGACCGCCATGTCGATAGTGCCCACCGCCACCGAGCGCTCGCCGTGGCCGCCCGGCTTCTCGTTGGTCATCAGCGTCCGCCAGATGCGGTGGGGGTCCAGGTTCTCGCCCGTGTCGTCCAGCAGCGCGGCGGGATCGGCCTCGCGCAGCCGGTCGGCGAAGCGCTCGCGGATGAGGCCGCCCTGGCCATAGCGGCCGTTGGAGTTGAAGCCGTAGCCGACGACCCGGCGGCCGTCGCGGACCACGTTGGTCACCACCGCCACCAGGCTGGCGGTCATCCTGGAGAAGTCGATGTAGGCGTTGCGGATCGGCGAGGCGATCGGCTTGGTCACCTCGACGATATCGACGATGCGCGGGGTGTCGACCGAAACGCCCGGCTTCAGAATCGCAGTCACAGAGAAGCTCCTCCACAGACGAGCAGCTCCTGCCCGGTGATCGCCGCGGCGTCCGGGGAGAGCAGGAAGGCGACATAGGCCGCGATCTCGTCGGGTTCGATGAAACGCCCGATGGGCGGGGTGACGGGCGCGACGGTGCGGTCATCGCGCGTGAGCATGGGGGTCGCCGTCGCCGCGGGCGCCACCACGTTGCAGGTGATCCCCCGCGGCGCGAGCTCGATGGCCCACGAGCGGACGAGGGCGACGACCGCGGCCTTGCAGGCGGCGTACTGGCTCTTGCCGGCGGCGCCCGCGCTGGTGCGGCTGCCGATGGCCACGAGCCGGCCGCCCGGCGCCATGGCCGGCAGCAGCGCCTGGCCCAGGCGCGTGAGCGCCTGGACATGCACCGCCCACATCGCCTCGCCGTCCGCGGGGTCGAGTTCGGCCAGCGCGCCGGTCCGCATGAAGCCCGCCGCGTGGACCAGCGCCTGGACCGGCGGAAGGTCGGCCACCAGGGCCGCCACGCCGGCGGGATCGGTCAGATCGGCCGCCTTCTGCGCGGCGAAGTGCGCGGCGCCGTCATCGACGGCCAGGTCCACGCCGACCACCGACCAGCCGGCGCTGGCGAGCCGGCGGGCGATGGCCGCGCCGATGCCGGAACGGCTGCCCGTCACCAGGACGGCCGATGGCGACGTCGACGCCATGTCAGGCGGCGGTGCGCTGGGCGAGGCCGGCGCCTTCGACGGCGGCCTTGATGCGGGCCAGTTCCTCCGGCGACGGCGCGACCGTCGGCGGGCGCACCGTGCCGCGGTCGAAGATGCCGGCGGCGGCCATGGCCGCCTTCATGCAGGCATGCGCCTCGCCGGTGGGCTCGCCGTCGCCGTAGACCGACTGCTTCAGCGGATCGATCACGCCCTGGATCTGCATGGCGCGCTTGAGGTCGCCGGCGGCCACCGCGTCCAGCAGGTCCTGGATCAGGCCCGGGATCAGCGAGGCGAAGCCGACGAGGGCGCCGTCCACGCCCTGGACCATCGAGGCCAGCAGGTATTCGTCGTGGCAGGTCAGCAGCGCCTTGTCTGGCGCGGCGGCGCGGATCGCCTTCAGGTCGCGGGCGTACTTGTTCATCTCGCGCGTGCCGATCTTGAAGGCATGCACGTGGTCGAGCCCGGCCAGCTCGGCCAGCAGCTCGGACGAGAACGAGGCCTTGGTCCAGGCCGGGTAGACGTGGACGACCAGCGGCAGGCCGCAAGCGTCGCCGATGGCGTTGAAGTAGTCGATCACGTGCGAGGGGCGGAAGCCGAAGCGCAGCCAGTGATGCGGCGGCATGATGTCGAGCGCCGAGGCGCCGGCGGCCTTGGCGGCCTTGGCCTGCGCGGCCGCGTCGAGGATGCCTTCGCAGACGATGGAGGAGATGACCGGCACGCGGCCGTCCACGGCCTGGGCGGTGATGCGGGTGACCTCCGTGCGCTCCTCCGGCGTCAGCGAGAACACCTCGCCGGTGTGGCCGTTGGTCATCAGGGCCTTGATGCCCCGCTGTCCGCTGAGCCAGCGCGCAAAACGGGTGAGCCCGGCCGCATCGATGCTGAAGTCTTCGTGGAACGGGACGGCGATCGCGGGGATCAGTCCCTTGAGGTCGAGGGAATGCGGCACGGGATCAGGGCTCCTGATTCAGGGTGAATGTCGGTGGGCCGCCATGCCGCCAGCGGCGCGCACGGCTTCGGAAAGGCGGGCGGCCGCGTCGACCGTCAGGTCGCGGGTGTCGGCCAGGAACTCCTGCTCGGTGCGGCCGAAGGCCGGGGCCGCGGCGCTGACCGCGGCGACGGGCACGCCGTCCACGTCGGTGATGGGCGCGGCGATGACGCGCAGGCCCGTGACGGTCTCCTGATCGGAGAAGGCGTAGCCCAGGCGGCCCGTCTCGGCGATCTGCGCGAGGATCGTGTCGACGTCGATGATGGTGCGGTCGGTCAGCCGCCGGGGCGGGGCGGCCTCGAGGATGGCGCGCTGGGCGTTCAGCGGCATGCGCGAGAGGATCGCCCGGCCGATGGCGGACGAGTACGCAGGCACCCGGTTGCCGACGCGGATATCCACCGCCAGCCGCTCGAGCCCCGCCTGGATGCGCTCGATGTAGACCACCTCGTGGCCGTCGAGCACGCCGATCGAGGCCGCCTCGATCCGCTCGCCCACGATGGCGCGGAGCAGCGGCCGGGCCAGGCTGCGGATATCCGACCGCGCGATGGCGTTGAAGCCCAGCTCCAGGCACTTGAACGTCAGGCGGAAGCGCCGCGTATCGGGGACGCGCTCCACATAGCCCAGCATCACGAGCGTATTGAGCAGCCGGAAGGCGCCGGCGTTGTCGAGGCCCGCCGCGCGCGCCACGTCCGCCAGCACCATCTCGGTCGCATCCGGCCCGAACGCCTGAAGGACGGCGAAGGCTTTCGCCACCGACTTCACGATGTTCTTGTCGTCGCTCATCTCGTGCCCCTGCATGGTCATTTCGCTGGGGCTATTTGGCGTGCTTTTCGAAGAACTTGAAAATCGCCGGCAGTTCGATCTCGAACGCGCTGGCGTGGGTGCCGCCGGGAACCTCCACATACTCAGGTGTGACGCCGCCCGCCTTCAGGGTGGCGATCGTCTCGCGCACGCGGTCCAGCATCAGGTCGTCGCGCTCGCCCACGACCACGCGGATCGGCAGTTTCGAGAGCGCCGGGACGTCCTCGGGGATGACCCCGCCGTACGCTCCGGGCGCGATGGCGGCCCACATCCCGGCGTGCCGGCCGCCGATCCACCACGTGCCGCCGCCGCCCATCGAGTTGCCGGTCAGGTACCGGCGGGCGGGATCGATGTTGAACTCCTTCTCGACCAGGGCGGTGACCTGGAGGACGTCCTGCTCGCTGCGCTTCACGCGGGTCATGTCGCGGCCCGCCAGCCCCGCAAGGCCGCGCTCGGAGCCGTAGGCGCTGTTCAGGCGGTAGCCCAGCGGGGTGACCACCACGAAGCCGTGCGCCTCGGCCAGCTTCTGCATGCGGCCGCCGTCGCGGCCCAGCATGTTGGTCTCGTCGAGGTTCGCGCCGTGCAGGGCGACGACCAGGGGCCAGCGCCTCGCCGGCGTCCAGCCCGTGGGCACGTAGACCTGATAGGGAATGAGCTCGCCCGTCTCGGCGAAGCGGTAGGCGCGGTTCTGCAGCCCCGTGGCCTGGCGGACCGGATCGCGGCCCGCCTTCAGGGCGGCCACGATGTCGGACGAGCGCTCGATCGCGGCCGGGAAGTCGTACGAGACGACCTCGCGGCGGCCGGCCTTCATCGCCTGGGCCAGGGCGAAGGGATACTCGGCCAGCGCCTTGGCCTCCTCGTGCCCCGGCACGCCCGCCAGCTCACGCTTCAGGGCGGCGTAGCGCGCATCCAGGTCCCGCACGAGGTAGACGGGCTGGACGATCTCGGTCGTCGCGGCGCCCGCGGTGACCTTGGCCAGCAGCAGGTAGGCGCCGTCCGGAAGCCCGGAGAGCTCGGCCTTGATCCGCGCCGGATAGGCGTCGAGCCGCCCCCGTCCCAGCGGCTTGATCAGGGCCCCCTTCTTCGGGGTCGCGGACGTCGTCGGCTGGCTGGCGTAGAGGTCGAGCGCATAGGTCACACGGCCGCTCGCGGGGTAGAGCATCTCGGCGGTCAGGACGTCGCCCGCGCCGGTCCAGATCTGGCTCGGCGTGCGCAGCGCGACCGCGCCGAGGCGCTCCTGCTCCGGCGTCCAGGCCAGCCCGTCCATCAGCCCGACCGCGCGCCAGAGCGTGCGACGGGCCTCGGGCTCGGGCTGTTTCGCCGCCTCGGCGACCAGCGCGTCGACCTGCGCCTGGACGGCCGGCGTCGCCCCTGCCCGCAACTGGCCCACCGTCTGGGTCAGCACCTGCATCCCCGGCCGGAACGCCAGGCGCCACGCCGCATCCTGCTGCACCGGTGTCGCCTTCGCCGCCGGCTCGTAGTCGACGAGTTGCGCCCTCGCCTCGGCGCCGGCGATCGCAGTGATCGCGGCGCCGAGGACCATGGCGGCCCGCGCTGGGAGGAAGGCGGCGCGGGCCATCATCAGAAGCCGAACCGCAGGCCGACCTTGAAGGTGCGGCCGACGTAGTCGTAGGGGTTGCCGCCCAGGTTGATCGCCGCGATGGCCAGCGCCGGCGGGTCCTTGTCGAACAGGTTGTTGACGTTGGCGAAGGCCTGGAACTTCCGGCCGAAGCGCTCGAAGTCGTAGCTGCCGTTCAGGTTGAAGTAGACCAGCGACGGGAAGACGTTCTTGTTGATGCTGGTCGACAGCGTCGGGTTGTAGCCGTCCTCGTCCGGCCCGAAGAACAGCGCCGAGTAGCGGATCTTCGAGAACGCCCGCATCTGCAGCCCGACGGTGATCGGGTCGAGCCGGTAGTTGATGAAGGCCGAGCCGACCCACTTCGACTGGCCCGCCTGCACGCCTGCGTTGTCGACCGTGATGCCCAGGGGGCCCGGCCGGTCGGTCGTCTTCAGGTGCGCAAGGTGGGTGGCGAAGGCGTTGATGTCGATCGAGCCCGGCAGGCCCAGGCCGTCCAGGTCGGTCCGGTAGCCGACCTCGAAGTCCTGGCCCTCGGCCACCAGCACCGACTGGTTGAAGGGCTGGGTGAGCACCTTGGAGATGCCGAAGGCCGAGTTGTCGAAGGTGATGGCCGAGCAGTAGATCGTGACGTTCTGGAAGCAGCGCTGGAGGATGTCCGTCGCGCTCACCGAGGCGATCACGTCGCGCACCCTGATGTGGAAGTAGTCGACCGACACGCGCAGGCCCGAGAGCGGCCCGGACGGCGCGCGCCAGGTGCCGCCGACCGAGAAGGTGTCGGCGCGTTCCGGGGTCAGGTTCGCGTTGCCGAGGGTCTGCACCGGCAGGCGCGCCGACTGGCCGTTGAACGGATTGACGAACGAGCCCGTGGCCGAGATGCCGCCCACCAGGAACAGCTCCGACAGCGACGGCGCGCGGATGTCGCGCGACCGGGTCATCCGCAGCAGCAGGCCGTCGAGCGGCTCCCACGTGCCGCCGACCTTCCAGGTCGTGACCGCGCCGCTGATCTTGTAGTCGGTCCGGCGCACCGCGCCGTTGACGCCGAGCGAATTGAAGAACGGCATGTCCTTCAGGATCGGGACCTCGACCTCGGCGTAGCCTTCCCGCACCGTCTCCTTGCCGGAGTACGACTTGTTGTTGCCCGACGAGTAGAGGCCCAGGATCTGCAGCGGGTCGGCCGTCTGGTCGAGGGTGTCGCGGCGGTACTCGAGGCCCGTGGCGAACGCGACCGGGCCGGCCGGCAGGTCGAACAGCGAGCCCGAGACGTTCAGCGCCACGTCGTGGCGGACCATGACGTCCTTGGTGAACTCCAGGCCGGCCACGTAGTCCCGCGCGGCCTGCGAGGAGGCGCCGATGCCGAACGGGTTCAGCGGCACGCAGCCCGGCTGCACCAGGCCGGGCTGGATCGTGTTCGTCAGCCGCGCGGCCGCGAAGTTCGGATTGGTGGCGACCGGCCCGCAGACGATGTTCCCGCTGGCGTCGAGCACCGCGTACTCGGCGGCCGCCAGGTTGGCCTCGCGGGTGCCGTAGACCTTCGAGTCGATGACCGAGCGGCCGTAGATGTACGAGAGATCCCACGAGAACCGGTCGAAGACCTTGCCCTTGATCCCGGTCGAGACCTCGAAGGTCCTGTAGGTGTTGTCCGCCGAGGTGCCGAGCCACTCGGTGTCGACCCGGCCCATGTCGAACGAGGCAATGTTGTTGGCCTGCATCAGCGCACGTGTGGCGGCCGGCAGGTAGGGGTTGGTCGCCAGGATCGTGACGGTCGGGGTCTGGTGGTACTGCGAGAGCGTGAAGACGTTGCTCCAGGCGTAGCCGGCCTGCACGAAGACGCTGGTGTCCTCGTTCACGTCGTAGGTCGCCTTGCCCATGGTCGAGAACGCTTCGAGCGGCTGCTTCAGGTTCCACTGGGCGATCGGCGTGGCCACGCGGTTGCTCGACGAGTTGATCATCAGGTTGCCGAAGACCGGCCCGCGCTCCAGCCGGTAGAGGCCGCCGTCCGGGGCGAAGGCGAGCTGGTTCAGCAGGGACACCGTCGCGCCCGTCGCGGTCCTGGCGGTGTTGATCACGCCGCCCGGGGTCTGGGTGGCGTACTCCACGCCCGTCGCCCAGCCGAAGGCCGGCGTGCCGGCGGGACGCGTGGCGCCGAACGCCAGCGGGGTGCCCGAGTTGCCGGCCTCCACCGAGGCCCAGCCACGCTTGTAGATGTTCCCGACGCCCTTGTTGTCGTTGTAGTCGGCCCCGACCACGACGTGCAGGCGGCCGTCCATCAGCGAGAAGCCGTCGGCGAGGCTGACGCCCCACTCCTCGTTGTCGCCGCGCTGCGAACGGCCGGCGATGACCTGGCCTTCCAGGTGGTCGATGCGGTCCTTCAGCACGAAGTTCACCACGCCGGCCACGGCGTCCGAGCCGTAGGCCGCCGACGCGCCGCCGGTCACCACCTCGACCCGCTTGATCAGGCCGACCGGGATGATGCTGGTGCTCGTCGTGCCCTGCGCGTTGGTCGGCACGGGCCGCTGGCCGTCGATCAGCGTGAGCGTCCGCTGCGCCCCCAGACCACGCAGGTTGGCCAGGCTCTGGCCGGTCGAGATCGACCCGGCGTTGCGCTGCACCTGGTTCACGCCCGAGTTCGAGCGGAACGCCGGGAGCTGGGTGATGATGTCGTCCACCGACGACGGCGTCGTGCGCTTGAACTGCTCGGCGCCCAGCACGGTCAGCGGCGTCGGCGACGTCATGCCGGGGTTCTGGATCCGGCTCCCCGTGACGACGACTTCGTCGACCGCCGCCGTCTCGCCTTCGCCCGCCGCCGCCTGGGCGCACGCCTGCGACGCCATCGCCATCATCGCGAGCAGGCTCGCGCCGCCGCACAGCAGTCCTGAGAGTCCCGACCGACCCATTGGCGTATCCTTCCCTCTATTTGTCATTATTCGGATTACGAACTTTTATTCGCTATTTGAATACGACGGAGCCGGGGGTCGTGGCAAGAGGCCATCGCGCGGCTTGCGCCTCAGATCGGAAACCGGGGGTGGGAGGCCCTACCAGCCGTGATGCTGAACAGGTCCGCCACGGGTCTCGTCAGCTTGACCCCGCGAGGCCCCTTCGCCGCTGGCGGCCAGGCCACGGCAGCGGCAGCCGCCCCGGTCCGATGCGCCTCGGCGCGGCACTGACGAAGGGGGGATCAAGTGCGGCTGGAGATTGAAGGTGTTGTAGACGGCGGCGTGGCTGAAGAGGAACCTTTGGGCTGAGGCGCGTGACTTGAACTTCTGTTGCGATCGGTATGCTTCAGCACCTCGGGCCCGCCCGGCCGGGAAATCTCGACCGCGCTCAGTAACACCAGCCGCGGCGGCGATCGCCGCAGGTTTGGCGCTCCAGCACTCGGAAGATCGGCGCCTGCGCCCTCTGCGACGTGGTGCGGGCTCACCATCTGTAGCCGGCAGTCACTCCGAAGGTGCGCGGCGGCGCGTACTGCGCCAGGCCGCCGACGGCAGCCGCTGCTGCCTGATAGGCGGTGTAGAGCTTGTCGTTGAGGTTGACGCCCCAGGCGGTGAACTCGAAACCCTTTGCCGAGGTAAGGCGGATGCGGGCGTTGACCAGACCGTACGGCGACTTGACGCCCTGAGGTACATTCTCGGCGGTCGAGAAGGTGCGACCGACGTGAACATACTCGACGTTCGCGCCGAGACCCCACTCTGGAGTCAGCGGGGTCTCGTACCCAAGGCTCCCCGAATAGGACCAGTGCGGGGCGTTGCCGAGCTCATTGCCGATGGCGATCGTCGTGCGCGTGTTGGAGTCGGTGATGCGCGTGTTCAGATGCGATAGCGTGCCGTCGAAGCTGAAGCCGTGGCCCAGCTTCGCGTTGAGCGTCGCCTCGATGCCTCGCGAGCGCGCCGCCGCCGCATTCTGCAGGACTGTCGCCGTCGTCAACGGCGTGGTCGACAGGATCCGCGTCGTCGTGGCCTGGAGGTCCGTGTAGTCCATCTGGAACGCGGCGACCTCGAAGTACACGCGCCCGTCGGCCGCGGAGCCCTTTAGGCCGGCCTCGTAATTCCAGACGTACTCGGAGTTGATAGGGTCGAGGCCGGGGATGTTGTTCGGCTGCCCGTCGAAGCCCCCGCTCTTGAAGCCGCGCGAGACCAGCGCGTAGGCGTTGATGCGCGGTGTCACGTGGTAGAGCACGGACGCCTTGGGCGTCACCGCGGTCCAGGTGTGCGCGAGCGACGTGATGAAGGGCGCAGGCCTTGGGAACTGGCCGTACTGCGTGCCCGTCCCATCATGATAGAGGCCGAACTTGCGGTTGTCGCGCGTGTAGCGGACGCCGGCGTTCAGTTCGAGCCGTTCCCAGGGACGGAAGGTCAGGTCCGCGAACACCGCGGTGCTTTGCGTGCGGCCATCGTTGATGTTGAGCCGCTCGGCCGTGCCCGTGGTGATCGTGTCGGTTCGTTCGTACCTGTAGACCTCCTCGCGCATGAAGAAGCCGCCGACGAGCACGGTCCACGCATCGTTCTCCCAGAGGTAGCGGAGCTCCTGGCTGAACTGATCGGCCTCCTCATCGATCACATTCAGCTGGCCGAAGGGTTGGGGTGGATTGACGTCCCCATTCGGCTTGCGCGGCACGTTGGCGCCGAAGAGACTGATCGAAATGTCCGAGTCCGAGCGGCGGAAGGCGGTGATGGAAGTGACGTTTCCGCCCGCGACATCCCAATCCACCCTGGCCGCGACGCCACTGGTTTCCACACGCTGCGACCCGTCCGGGCCGACGTACATGGCGCGAGGCGTGATGCCGACCATCAGCGCCGGCGTGATGCCCGCGGCGCCGGTAGCGGTCGCGTTCGGGAACCAGCCCTGTCCATTGCCCTTCGAGAGCGCGTAGTCGACGGAGAGCCGCGCGCGGACACGCGCCCCACGATAGGCCAGAGCACCGCGGGTCGTGTAGGCCTCGTAGGCCTCCAGCTTGTTGCCCGTCGACAGGTTGGTGACGAAGCCGTCGCGCTCGCGGTACGAGCCAGAAAGCGACGCGGCGAACCGCTCCGAGAGCCCCCCGCCCACGACGCCGGCGGCCTCGCGTTGGCCGAGATTGCCAATGCCTGCCCTCACTCGCGCACGAAACGCGCCGTCCGGCGTCGGCGTCACGTAGTTGATCGCGCCACCGACGACGTTCTTGCCGTAGAGCGTCCCTTGCGGCCCCCGCAGCACCTCGACACGCTCAAGGTCGAAGATGTCCGAGGCGGCCGCTGCGGCGCGGCCGATGTAGACGTCGTCGATGAAGATCGCGACGGAGCGGTCGATCGCTGCGCCGTCCGGACTGGACCCGATGCCGCGGATGTTCAGGTGGGCGTCGGACAGGTTGAAGCGCACGAACCGGAAGCTCGGCACCTTGCCGTCGATCTGCTGCAAGGATTGGACACGCTCTGCCTCCAGTCGTTCGCCAGACACGGCGGAGACGGCGGCCGGCACCTCTGTGAGGCGCTGCGCGCGCTTCTGAGCCGTGACGATGAGTTCTCCGACCTCGGCGCCTTCATCCGAAGTCGTTGCGGCTTCGGCAGCGTAGCCGGCCGCTGGGCCGGCCACGCAGATAGTGAGTGCGAACAATGAAGTCGTGGTGGCGAGACCCAGCTTGCTCATGGCGGCTTTCCCCCTTGTCTTCCCCACCGAGGGCGGAGTCGGGCCGCTCGATCGGCCCCATGACTTCAATGGATATACTCACTAGACTTCAATTACAACACTGATACCGTTGACCGCGGACGAAGGCGGCTGGCCGCGTTAGGGGACTGCCATGGCGACAAGCAAGAGCGTGCATGGAGCGGCCTCGGCCGACGAGCCATGGCCCTCGCGCCCCTACGCCTGGTTCGTGGTGATGGTGTTGTTGCTGGCCTACACGAGCTCGTTCGTGGATCGGCAGATCCTGACTCTCCTCGTCGAGCCGATCCGGGCCGACCTGAAGATCACCGACACCCAGTTCAGTCTGCTCACCGGCCTTGCGTTCTCGGCGACGTACACCATTGCGGGGTTCCCGTTCGCCTGGCTGGCCGATCGTTTCAGCCGCAGAGGCGTCATCATCGCCGGAATAGCGGCGTGGAGCATCATGACCGCCGGCTGCGGCCTCGCCCGCAACTTCGGGGGCCTCTTCCTGACCCGCATGGGGGTGGGCATCGGGGAGGCTACGCTATCACCCGCTGCCTATTCCCTGATCGCCGACTATTTCCCCCTTGGTCGGCGCGCGACGGCGATGGCGGTGTATTCGATAGGAGTCTTCATCGGCGCCGGCGCGGCCCTGATTGTCGGGGGGCAGGTGATCGCCGTCGTCAGTCAGGGTCCCAGGCTTTCGCTCCCCGGGTTCGGGCGGCTTGAGCCCTGGCAAGTCGCGTTTCTCTATGTGGCCGCCCCAGGACCGATCATCGCCCTGCTCATGCTGCTGGTGCGCGAACCCCTCCGCCGCGGGATCGCCAGGACCAGGACCGCAGAGAAGATTGTCCCGTACATCGCCACACGGTGGCGCGCGTTCGTTCCGCTCCTGCTGGCGTTCGGCCTCTCCAACATACTACCGGGCGCCTACGCACACTGGGCGCCCGCGTTCCTCATGCGCAGCCACGGAATGGACGCCGCGCAGGCCGGTCTCGTGCTGGGATCGATGTTTCTGGTGCTCTCAACGCTGGGCGTCGTGCTGAGTGGGGGCCTGGTGGAGCGCCTCCGGTCCGTCGGGCGGCCTGATGCGCCGATACTGGCGCAGTCTCTGGCCGTCGCGGCTTGTATCCCCTTCGCCGTCGCGACACCCCTCCTACACGGCGACGCCGCGCTGATCTCGCTGGCGGGCCTATCCCTCGTCATAGGCCTCATGCACGCGCTTCCGGTTGTTTCGGTGCAACTGATCGTGCCCAACCAGCTACGGGCTCGTGCGGCGGCGGTCTATTTCCTCGTCAGCAACTTCATCGCCGTAGGACTAGGCCCGCTCATTGTCGCACTTGTCAGCGATAGGATCCTGCGCGATCCCGCCAAGATCGGAACCGCGCTTGCGATAGTGAGCGTGGTCGCCGGTGGGCTGTCCCTGATCCTGTTCCTGCTGGCGCTGCGGCCCTACCGGGCCTGCGCGGAAGAAGCCCAGGCGTGGGATCAACCCCTCGGCCACGCCTGATCCGTCGGTTCCGCGGCCCGATCGCGCCGTAGCGCCTCCCTGGCGCGCCGCCTCAGCGGGACCTCCGGGTGAGCCCAGGGTTCGATCTTCCGGTCACCGGCGAGGAAGGCGAGGACGTCACCGATCCGCTCGAGTTCGGCGGCCACCGCCGCCTGCCGCGACCTCAGGAGCGCACGCGCGCCGGCCATGACCCGCGCCTCGTCCAGATCATCACGGAGAAGGGTCTCGATGTCGGCGAGGCGGATACCTAGACGCCGCAGCCGGGCGATCCAGGTCAGCGTGAGGATGCCCGCGGCGTCGTAGCAGCGAGAACGATCCGGCCTGCGCCTGGACCGTATGAGGCCGCGCTGCTCGTAGTAGTGCAGGGCTCGGGCCGTCATCCCGAAGCGATCCATGGCTTCAGAAATGCCGACCATGCCGCAACTCAACGATCTGCGTGCTGGAGAGATGGTCACGGGCAGTACGCTGAAGACGTGAGCTATCGGTCGTTTGGGATCTCGGCGGGTCAGAGCCCCCAGGCCGCGCGGACGTCGTCCGGCAGCTGCCGGTCGCCGTCGAACTGGACGCCGAAGCTGTTCAGGATCGTGCAAACCAACTCGTACTGGGCAATCGTGAAGACGACGTCCATGCACTGGTGGCGGTTGAGAGTGGCGTTCAGCTCCTGCCAGGTCGTGTCGCAGATGAAGCGGTCCTCGTGGACCTCCTCGGCCGCCTTCACGAGGGTCCGATCGGGGTCTGCCCACGCGGGATGCGAAGACCCCACCTTGATCTGCTCGATTTCTGCGTCGGTCAGCCCAGCGCCCTTGCCGATCTCGACGTGGGCGACCCATTCGTATCCCGCGCGGGACAGCCAGCCGACTCGCAACACCAAGATCTCACGCTCTCGCGCCCCGAGGCTGCTGCCACCCCGAAGCACGTGAGCGCCCCAGGCCTTGAACGCAACCAACGCCGACGGATAGTTCGCGATCGTCCGGTGCAGGTTCGGGATCACCCCGTCCCACCGCAGCGGCTCGAGCATCGCGCGTACCTCGTCGGTCGCATCTTCGAAGGCAATGGGGGCGATGCGGGCGCTACGGGTACGCATTGGTCTATCTCCGTCCTGGCGCTCCGGCGCACTCAGGTGGATATTTTTATGGAAGTTAATCGCAACGCAGGTCAAGCGCGTTCCGCATATATAGCTTCAATAACTGAACTCAAATTGGTCGGGCAGCATCTTCCTCGCGTACCGCCTTTACGAACGGACCCAGCGCGGCGAGCAAGCACACCGCCGAAAGCGGAGCCGCAACGGCGGAAATGCAGGCCAAGGCGGCGCCGACCTGCGTCGGATCGCGGAAGATCGTGTCGCTTACGAGGGCGACCGCCGTGGGGCCGACGATGAAGGCGATGGGGTTGCCTATGAGGAAGTAGGTCGCGAATACCCGGGCGCGTAGTCGGTTCGGAGCAATCGCTTGCAGCGCGGGCGCAGGGAGGCCTTGCATCAACCCAAAGCCGAACGTGGCCGCCGAGAGCAGCGCCGCGACCGCGATGGAATTGTCCATCAGGGGCGTGGCGATGGCGAAGGGTGCGGCGACCAGCACTGCGATCAGACTGGCCAGGGGCGGCGCGTCGAAACGGCCTCGCCGAGCCAGGCGGTCTGACAGCCAGCCCCCGGCCAGCACGCCTGTGGCGGAACCGAAGATGAGCATGGCGCCGAATGCCAGCCCGACGGTCTGGGCGTCCCAACCGAACTTTCGCATCAACATCGCTGGGGCCCAGGCCTTGTAGCTGGCGATGACCATACCCGAGATGCTGAAGGCGAACGTCAGCAGGAGGAAGACTCGGAGACGTCGGCGGAGGAAGTCGAGCAGGGAGGTCTGCGATGTCCGCTGCGCCGCTTCGCCGCGCCGCTCAGGCTCACGAACCAGGAAGAGAAGCGCGGCGATCAGCGGCCCCGGGAGCGCGACACACAGGAAGGCGACCTGCCAAGGCCTGACGACGCCAAGAAGCGGCAGGCTGATGGTCCCGGCGAGCGACGCCCAATGAACGACGACGCCCCCGATCATGAATGCGAGCCCGGCGCCCAGGATCGATCCCGTGGCGTACACGCTCATCGGCCGGGCGCGCTTCTCCGGCGGGAAGCAGTCGGCGATCATTGAATATGCGGCCGGAGAGAGGCCGGCTTCGCCCGCGCCCACGCCCATGCGGGCCAAGAAGAGGCCCCAGAAGGTGCTGACGGCGCCGCAAGCCGCCGTCATCAGGCTCCAGATGTTGATGCAGACCACCACCAATGTCCGGCGTGAGCCGCGGTCGGCAAGCCAGGCCAGCGGAAGTCCCATCACCGTGTAGAACATCGAGAACGCAAGCCCGTTCAAAAGGCTGAACTGGGTGTCCGAGATGCCGAGGTCGCGCTTGATCGGATCGACCAGCAGAGCCAGGATCTGCCTGTCCGCGAAGGCGCACACGTAGGCGACGACCAGGATCACCACGAGCGCCCAACTCCGCGTCGGCGTCGGCCAGGGTCGCGAGGCCTCTTCCGCCGTCGCCGCGACGACCGATTGCACGCTCATCTTGTCAATGTCTCCGCCGCCCCACGATCCGCGGCGCTTGAGAGCCGACCATAGCATCGCCCGAGGGCCTGTCGAGCTTCTATGGTATGGTTGTGAAAGTCAGTAAGTTATGTAATGGAAGTTAATCTGCTCCGTCGTAGCGAGTGAGAGAGGCGCCGCCATGAGGAAGCATCGGACGTCGCATGGCCCGCTCAGCCTCGCTCTCCTGGCGAGCTGGCTGCCGATGTCAGGGCTCTGCTGAGGCGTTGGCGACCGACCAGGTGCTGCAGCGCGCAGTTGCTGACGTCCATCGGGCGACACGGCTCGAAAGCAGCGCCTCGATCTTCCGCTGGCGTGGTCCTTCCTCACGACCGGCTTCCCTGGAGGGGCCGCGGCCCGCGGCCCCTCCTCTTTGGAGGAGTGACCAAGATGCAGGACAACGAGCGAATCGAGGTGGTCCGTCGTTGGGCCGAGGCCTGGAATCGAATGGACTGGGATGGTGTGGCGGAGACCTTCGCACCGGACGGCGCCAATCACTCAATGATGCACGAGCCGATGCTGGGACGAGAGGAAATCCGTCGCCGGACGCGAATGGTGATGGAGCGTGTCAGCGCCGTGAACCTTCGCTTCGCGCGCATCGGCGTCCTCGACCATGTGGTGGTGACCGAGCGGATCGACGCGTGCCGACGGGCCGATGGATCTTGGGGTGAGGCCCCCGTGGCCGGGTTCTACGAGGTGGAAGCCGGTCTGATCGTCGCCAAGCGTGACTACTATGACCGTCGGCAGTTGCTGGAGGCCATGGCGTTGCCGGGCGAGTTCGTGTCGGTCGCGAAAGCCGGCTAGCCGGCCTCAGCCGCAACGGCAGCGCCCTCACCCCGGAAGATCTGCAGGGTTACGTCCGGCTCGAAGCTGAAATTGCCAGGCCGCAGCTTTCCGCCACATTCACTGCAATGCACTTCGGCGACAAAGGGCGCGCCGCACTTGTGCTCGACCAGCAGCGGCGGTCCCTCGGGTCCCGCGAGCCATCGATCGCCCCAGCGCATCAGGAGCCAGTGACTGAGCAGCAGCGCCTCGCCCTTTTCCGTCAACCGATAGCGCAGCCGCTGAGGCTTCGCGCCGTACGCGACGCGCTCCATCACCTCGTACGCCACCAATTCCTTCAGACGCTCGCTGAGAAGGTGCGAGGAGATGTGCAGCCGGTTCTGGACATCACCGAAGGTGCCGTCGCCCCGCGTCACGGCCGCCAGCAGCGCCGTGCTCCAGCGGTCCCCCACGATACGCATCAGCTCGTTCGAGAAATCGCGGGTGTCCGGCGCACTCTCCTTGACGGCCGAACGACGCTGCCAGCGTGGCTTCAGCCGCGCTTCCAGCGTCGCGCCGGGACCGCGAACCTCGACAATGTCAGACCTCTGCGCCGGTTCTCCGCAGGCGTTGCAGCAGATGATGGCGTGACAGACCTTGCCGCATCGGTGGTGCCGCAGCTGGCGCTGGATCCGATCCGGGTCCACGACCCACCGCTGATCCCAGGTCCACAGCGAGAGAATGTAGGACCACAGCTCGCGCCCACGCTCGGTGAGCCGATACTCGTGCCGCACGGGGCGCGTCGAATATGGTTTTGTCTCAAGCACCTCGGCGCTCAAGAGCCGGTTGAGGCGATCGACCAGCACCGGTCGCGGAATTCCGCCGATCTCCGACCAGTCGCTGAAGCGCTTGGCGCCGCGAAAGGCGTCCCACAGGATCCGCATGACCCATACGTCGCCGATGATCTTGAGCGCGCGCGTGCTGGAGTGCGCCGGCACCAGCTTTGCGCTCCCGTCTTCGTCCGCGTGTGTCACTCAGGCTTCCCGAACCGTACGTACTCGCTCTGATAATGCAATCTGCACTGGTACGTGGGAAGTGCTGCCGCGGATATGAACGGGAGTCGGCCTCTGCGGGGCCCATCAGTCCAGCGTAACGACGATCTTCCCGAACTGCTCGTTGGAGGCGAGCCGGCGGTGTGCATCCGCGATGCGCGCCATCGGGAAGTCGGAGTCCACCACAGGTTTGATCTCGCCGGACGCCAGGGCAGGGAGCAAGTCGCGAGCGCAGGCCTCAACGCAACGCAGCGCCTCCTCGGGGGTGCGCGTGCGGAAGGTGACTCCGATGATCCTGAGGCGCCGCAGAGACAGATGGTCGAGGTCCAGCTCCGAGGTTGGTCCTGCCGTCCGGCCGACACTCACCAGGCGTCCTTCGAGCGCCAGTGATCGCAGGTTCGCCGGCAGATACGCGCCGCCCAGCGAGTCGATCAGCAGATCGCCGCCGAGGCCGCCGGTTGCAGCGAGCACGGCGGTCTCCAGTTGTTCCTCGTCGGAGCCGACGACGTCGGTCGCGCCGAGAGGCCGCACACGCTCGGCCTTGCTCCGCAGGCGCGAGACCGCGACGATCTTGCCCGCGCCCATTGCGCGAGCGACCTGCACCGAGGCGGTGCCGATTCCAGACGACGCGGCGTTCACGATGACGGTCTCGCCGCGCTTCAATCCGCCGGCGGTGACGATCGCGTTGTGCGAGGTAATGAACACGTTCGGGAAAGCGGCGGCGTGCAGCACGTCCAGGCTATCGGGCGTCGCCATTAGGGCCCGCGGATCGACCTGCACATACTCCGCCATGCTCTGGCGGCCGTGGCCCATTACAGGCGCGCCGCGCGCCCACCCCCTGACCCCTTCGCCGATGGCGGCCACTTCCCCCGTGAACTCGATGCCGTTGATGACCTCGGGACCAGCGCGATAGTTCTTCTGCGTGATCAGCTCGCCGCGGTTCACGCCCGCTGCGCGCACCTTCACCAGCACCTTGCCCGCCTCGACTTCGGGCTTGGGGACTTCAGCCACCTCAAAGACGCCGCCCTCAGGGGTTGCCCGTAGCACTACGGCCTTCATTTCTCCGCCTCCAAGCTCGCATGCGCATGCGCTCCCAGTGCGCATCCATAGCAGTATGATAATTGAAGCTTTCAAAGTATCATGATTGAAGTCAAACCGCCGCGCAACAGCCGCCTGCGTGGGCGGCTCGCATCAGGAGAGCTCCATTGTCTACGTCCAGCATGAGCGGAAAGGTTGCGCTCGTCACAGGTGGCAGTCGCGGCCTGGGCTACGAGATCGCGAAGGCCTACGCGCTCGAGGGTGCAGACGTCATCGTGGCCAGCCGCAAGCAGGGCGCCTGCGAGGCGGTCGCCGCTGGACTGCGGGCGCTTGGCGCGCGAGCCGTTGGCCTCCCCATCCACGTCGGCGACTGGAGCGCACTGGAGGCTTTCGTCGACCAGGCCTACGCTGCGTTCGGGCGCATCGATGTGCTCGTGAACAACGCGGGGATAGCCCCGACCGCTCCCCGGTCGGTGAATGTGGAGGAGGCGCTGTTCGACAAGATCGTCGCCGTAAACTTCAAGGGGCCGTTCCGCCTGTCGGCGCTCGTAGGTGAGCGCATGGTCGCCGACGGCGGCGGCGCCATCATCAACGTGAGCAGCATCGCCGCCATCCGGCCCGAGCCGGCCTATCCCGTGTATGCAGGCGCAAAGGCCGCCCTCAACGCCATGACCCGTTCTCAGGCGTTCGAGTTCGGTCCCAGCGTCCGGGTCAACGCAATCATGTGCGGGCCATTCTGGACCGATATCGCCGCCAGTTGGCGCGAGGAGCTAGACAAGAACTCGCCGTCGGCGCTCAAGCGGATCGGCCGCCCAGAGGAGATCGCGTCCACCGCCCTCTACCTCGCGAGCGACCGCTCGAGTTTCACGACTGGAACGATTGTCCGGCTGGACGGCGGAGTGCTTTAGCAGAGCGACGACGCCAGGGACCCGTCGTCAAACGACGATGTGCTCCGCCAGGGCCCGATTCCGAATGAAGCGCCGGCCAAAGCCGAACCGATCGCCGCCACGCCTCTTCGACGGTCCACCGTTCGTCGCCAAAGGCGATGAAGGGACGATCGCTGCGCGTGCCTTGGAACAGGTCGCGGAGCGACGCAGGTCCATTGTGGAAGATGCGGTGGCGTCGACCGCCGGCCTGCTCTTCGACAATCTCGAAGGGTGCGCCCGCACCAATGCCACATCATCACGTTCCATGGTCTGATGTCCGTCGGCGTCAGATCGTGAGCTTGGCGATCGCGTCGTGCAGCTTGGGGAAGTGGTCCGGGTCGGCCGAGCGCGCGCCCAAGGGACGCGACATGTTCCCGCTGTCCAGGAGCTCCTTCACCATCTGCTGCAGCACGACCTGACGATCAGCGTCGTCGAGCGTGTCGTATTGCGCCATGGGGAGCACGGCGTTGTAGTCGCAGAGAACCTTGTAGCGAACGTCGTCGCGCTCCTTACGCTGGAAATCGGCCTTGCCGTCCGCGATCACGCAGCTCCAGGAGATCTTGCCGTCAGGACCGGCCAGGTGGGCCGGGGCGTTGTAGAAGACCTCGCACGTCGACATCCACAGTTTCGGATTGCCGGGTGAAAGCGCCGCCGTCCGCTCCGCGATGATTCCGTGAAGCGCCGCGAGCCATTCCGTACTGCCAAACTCATACTGCATTCTGAAATCCTCGGTTCGTTGCCGGGTCACCTCATCTCATACCCCGCACAAGTCAATATGATAATTGAAGTTCAAGTCCTCGTTCTGGGGCTAGCCATGCGTGGGGACAGACCATTTGCACGACGCCGGCCAGTGACGACGAGAGAGAGTCTTATCATTGAATGAGTGCGTGGGGGCACGTCCTGCGCGAGCACGTGCGAGAGCATCGCGATAGAGGCTGATGCGCGTTGCATCCGCATGTGAGTCTGATTATAGAAGCTAATAGAGTTCGATCGTCGAAGCGGGAGCGCGCGGGGATGCGGACCGAAAAATGCCGGTTTAACGGTGGAGGAAGACGTGAATAGAGGGGCGCAGCTGCTCTGCAGCTCGGGTGTGGCTTTCGCGCTTGCGATGGGCGGGAGCGCCGCAGCAGCGGCGGCCGAGGACGGCAACGTCCAACTTGAGGAATTGATCGTCACGGCGACGAAGCGCGAGCAACGTCTCATCGATGTTCCCCTGGCGGTGACGTCCATCGGCGGCGCGGACCTCAAGGCCTCCGGCGTTCGTGACGTTCGTGACCTGATTGCGCTGGCGCCCAGCCTGAATGCGCAGACCCCGGGGGGCGACTCAGACAGCAGCCTGCGGGTCCGCGGCATCGGGACGATCTCGACAAACATCGGGCTCGAATCTTCCGTCGGCATTGTTATCGACGGGGTCGCAAGGGCGCGCGTCGGCTCGGCCTTGACCGAGCTCGGCGACGTCGAGCGGATCGAGGTGCTGCGCGGTCCCCAGGGCACCCTCTACGGCCCCAACACGTCGGCCGGCCTGATCAATATCGTCACGGCGTCTCCGGACGAGGAGTCTGTGAGCGGCTACCTGGAAGGCGCCGTCGGCAACTACGATTACCGCCGCATCGCCGCGGCCGTCAGCGGCCCGATCACCAAGACGATCTCGGGGAGGCTCGAAGCGATCACGCAGCGGCGCGACGGTTTCATTTACGACGTGAACAACAAGCGGGGCCTCAACAACCAGGACCGCAACTTCATCCGCGGCCGCCTGAGGTTCCGCCCCAGCGAAGACCTGCGGATCGACGTGATCGCGGACTACACCCAGCGCAACGAGAGCTGCTGCACGTCCATCTTCTATCTCCCCAACGCCAACACGCCGCGGGTCGAGGCCTTCGCACAGACCTACGGTTTGACAGCCTATCCGAGCAAGGACCCGTTCGACCGGCTGCAGGGGCTGACGCCTGGCCGGGAGAACCAGGAGGACGTCAAGGACGGGGGACTCTCCACCGAGGTCAACTGGAACCTCGGATGGGCGGACCTGGTCTCGGTCAGCGCCTATCGCCAATGGCGGGCGTGGCGCGCACAGGACTTCGACCACAACGGCGTGCCGCTGGCCTACATCCCGACGGATGGCCTGAAGATGGGCCTGACCGAATACACGCAGGAGACCCGACTCCAGGGCAAGACCGACCGCCTGGATTGGCTCGTCGGCGCCTGGTACGCGAACCAGGTCATCGACCAGGACTTCACCTACGCCATGGACCGCGGGTTCGTGGACTACAACGGCGGCGCCGCAGCCTTCGCCCCGGGGATCGCCGCCCTTTGGAGGCCGAACGACTACGCGCGCTCCATCGCCAAGCAGAAGGGTGAAACCTATGCCCTCTTCACGCACAACACGCTGAAGGTGACCGATCGGCTGAGCCTGACCGGCGGGCTGCGCTACACGATCAACGAGAAGTCGGTCTCGCTCATCTCCATCGCGCAGAACCCGGCGTGCGACGCCTCGGTCCGCCTGAACGACGCCCGAGGCATCTCCGTCTTCTGCAGCTTCTTCTTCGACTCGCGCGTGAACACCACCGCCGGCCCCGCGAGGGACAGCCGCACGGAGCGCGCGCTTTCGGGCACGGCGGTCGCCGACTACGCATTCTCGGACACGCTCAAGGGCTACTTGTCGTATTCGCGCGGATACAAGTCGGGCGGCTACAACCTGGACCGATATGGCTTCACCACCCCGGCGAACCCGAAGGGGTCGGACCTCTCCTTCGGCGACGAAACGACGGACGCCTACGAAGCTGGCCTGAAGGGCGAGTTCTTCGACCGCCGCCTCTCCGTGAACGCCGCGATCTTCGACCAGTCGATCAAGGGGTTTCAGCTGATCGAGCGTGTCGACCTCGCCTTCATCGTGCGGCGCCTCGCGGAAGTGAAGAGCTCCGGCGCCGAGGTGGAGGCGTCCTGGCAAGTCACGGACGACCTCAAGCTCCAGCAGGCGGTGACCTACAACGACGTCCACTACACCCAGGACGCCGGCAACCGGACCTTCGCCGGCCGGCGCATGGAGTCGGCGCCGACCTGGACCTGGGTGAGCTCCGCGAGCTACTCGTTCCCGATCGGCGAGACCGGGTTGCGCGGCTTCGCCCATGCCGACGCCCGCTACGTCTCCGACCAGTTCACCAATGGGTCGACGGACGTCCTGCGCATCCAGAAGGGCTACACGCTCGTGAACGCACGCGTCAGCGTCGTGGGGCCCGACAATTCCTGGCGTGCGGACCTCTGGGCCCGCAATCTCTTCGACAAGGACTACACCCGTCGCATCCTGCCCTCGCAATTCGGGAACCTCGGCGCCTTCCTCGGGGATCCACGGACGTATGGTGTGACGGTCCGGAAGAACTTCTGACCCGACTCGCCGGCGCTTCGCCGCATCGCGGAGCGTCGGCCAGCCGAGTTCACCTGTTCTTTCGAATGCGCCTCACACCTCCGCCGCCGCGCCGGCAACGCCACCTGGCGTCAGTCTGCGCCTGTCAGATCAGGTCAGGCCTTCTCAGCACCTCAGCGCCGCCATCGACGAACACCACCTGACCCAGCATGACGCTGTTGTCGGCGCTCACCAGGCTCTTCGCGACGTGAGCGATGGCCTCCGGGAGCAGGCGGCCCGGCTCTCGGGGGCGGAGGGAGAGGTGGGATAATCGTATCCGAGCCAACTGCGCCAGTTACGGGGCCACGAACGCCCGCTCGTCATCGGAAACGTCCGAAGGATAAGGTTTGCGAACCATAAAGGCCCGCTAGGCTGATCCCATTCCCGAGTTCATAACAGCCTCCAGATCGTGTGTGAGGAGTGGCACATCTCCGTCAGGTCCCCAGAGCCAGTCGACGACACGCCGAAGGGCGCGCGCGATCGGACGATCTCCCGTCGCGATCTGTATGAACTGGTCTGGCGTCAGCCGCTGGGCGTCAACGCCAGATCCCTGGGGATCACCAGCGGCGCCTTGGCGAAGATCTGCGACCGAATGCTCATCCCCTACCCGTCCGGTCGGTACTGGTCCAAGGTCAGGGCTGGCCGTTCGGAAACCCGCAGGCCGCTGCTCGACGCGCCGGAAGGCATGTCCGAGGAGATCGTCATCCCGGCGGAAGGGCGATCCGGATCACGGCGGACCCGCACGCGCCTCTCCGTCGACGCCAGGCGGAGCCAAATATCCGAAGCCGCTATCGGCATAATCGTGGAAGACGGACTTCACGCCGCGACCATGAAACGCATTGCGCGCGAGATCGGCCTGAGCGAGGGCCATATCTACAATTATTTCAAGAGCCAGGCTGAGCTTCTCGTCCATATCGCCAGGCAAGAGCTCAACGAGATGAACACCATCCAGCAGGCGGATATCCGCCTCGGGCGGGATCCATGGTCGCGCCTCACTCTGGCCACCGTGAGCTACCTGCACCAAGTGGCCTCCAGAGGCCCGTTGCTGCAATTGCTGCTGGCGCATCCCGATGTGCGACGGGGCCTGAGATCCGAGCATCACGACCAGCGAATCCTGGGAAACTATGCGACAGCGGCGCAACTCGAAGAGCTTGGCGTCGAGAAGGAACTCGCGTTCAACGCCGGCCTGATCCTGACGAACCTGTCGCTGCGGACAGGCAAGGTCCTGACCATGGGAAAGATCTCCCTTATCGAGGCCGAGCGGATGTCGCTGGCCATCATCTTGGGGGCCATCGAGGACCTTGTCAGGAATGCGGAAGCCGAGCCCAGGCCCGATCAGAGCGCGCGACTCGGCTGAATGCTGTCGATCGCGCTCTTCACCAGCAAGCGCATGAGGCCGCGGGCCGCGGCCGGAGCCATCCGCCCGGTGAAGGCGAGCCGTCCTGCCTCTTCAGGAATGGCGAGGATGAGGTTGAAGGCCGCCAGGGTCTCGCGTGTGGTCAGTCCCAACTCACGCCTGGCCCGCCGCAGCAACGGCAACACAAGCCTGTCGCGCTGCCGCAGGACCTTCGTGTCCAGCCTGCCCAACGCGTGGGAGGACCCGATCAGGATGTTCAGCAGCAGCCCGTTCCCGGCGATGTGGTCGAAGTAGGCGTCCGCCGCGGCAAGAGCGGCGTTCAGCAGATCGCGGCGATTGCCGGCCTCAGCCAGCGCCGGTTCGATTTGCGTGAGGTGCGCGCCGAGCAGGCCGTTGGCGAGCGATTCCTGAGTCGGGAAATGAGCATAGACCAGGCCCTTGCTGACGCCGCAGTCACGCGCGATGCCTTCCATCGAGACGGGGAAGAAACCCTGGTCCACCACGATCTTCGCCGCCGAGACGAGCAAACGGGCCCGTCGTGCTTCCGCGGAGAGACGGGTTCGAGGCTTTCGGGTCTCCGGCGTCATGCCAGGGCTTTGCTCGTTCGACATCATGCGGGGCGGCGCATCTAAGGTATGTACGCCCGAAGTACACAGCTTCTGCTGGCGGGTCGATGAAGCCTTCGGGGCGTCCTGTCTCAGCATACGAAGCGCGAGGGCGCGCCGCCAACCAGGCCGGGACCGCCGCGCTCCGTCGCCATCGCCCTCCCGCCGCCACACCGGGGGCATCGCAGGCGCGCGAAGGATGCCCGGACTTCGGGCGCACAGCATCACGTCACCCTATCCAGCTCTCGCGAACCGGCCTTCGATGCTCGTACGCGTGGCGAGGTAGGGACCGTAAGCCAGTCGAAGCAAGAGCAGCGCCGTGAGGAGCAGCACGCCCGTCACCACCGACAGGGACAGGCCCAGCCGGCTCTCGTCGCGGAATAGGTAGTCGGTGGAGAGGGCCACGAGCGTGGGCCCGAGCCCAAGGCCCAGCAGGTTCTGGGCGAGCAGGGACAACGATACGGTCAGGCCCCGCATCTGGTTGGGCACCATCTGCTGAAGGAGGGCGGGCGAGAGGCCGTTCACGAAGGTCGAAAAATAGACGGCGCCGGCCAGCAGGACGAGCCCTGTGTCCGCGGTCCGCACGACCGGGAAGGCGATCACGAAGGGCGCCGCAGCCGCCGTGGCGACCGCCACGACCGTCAGGCGGGGATTGCGCAATCCCCGCCGCTGGAGAACGTCCCCCAGCATGCCGCCGCTCACCACGCCGCCCGCGCCGCCCAGCATGAAGATCAGCCCATAGGCGTGACCGATCTGCCCCGCGGTCCAGCCATGCGCCCGAATGAAGAACGTCGGCGCCCATGCGGCCATGCCGTAACCCACCATGGCGAGGACCCCGAAGCTCAGGTTCAGCCAGAGGAACGTCCAGCGGTGGTCGGCCATGTAGCGCAAGGCGACTGTCAGGTGAGGCCCGTCGAAGTCTGCGGCCGCGCCGCGGGGCGGCTCGCGAAGCGTGAAGACCCAGACCGCCAGCAACAGCCCGGGAAACGCCAGGACCGCGAACACGGCTTGCCAGGGTCGGAGTTCGCCGACGACCGGCAGCAGGACTCTCGGAAGCGACTCCAGCCAGCCGATCAGGGCGCCGCCCAGGATCAACGCCAGCCCGCCGCCGGCGAAGACGCCAAGGCTGTAGATGGCGAGGGGAAGCCCGACCTTGCTGGGCGGGAAGAGGTCGCCGATCACCGAATTCGCGGCAGGCGTCAGCGTGGCCTCTCCCATGCCGACGCCCATCCTGAGAACCAGCAGTCCGGCGAAGGACCGGGCCACCGCGCAGGCCGATGTCGCAAGGCTCCAGAAGGCGATCCCCACCCCGATGATCGGCATCCGCCGCCTCGTGTCCACCAGATACCCCAGGGGCAGCCCGGCCAGGGCGTTGCAGAGCGCGAAGGCAAGGCCCTGCAGGAGACTGATCTGGGTGTCGCTGAGATGGAGGTCCCGTTTGATGGGCTCCACCAGCAGGCTCAGGATCTGGCGGTCGAGAAACGAGCAGGTGTACGCCAACGCAAAGACGAGGACGACGTACCATGCATAGGCTTGACCAAGGGGGTAGCCGGCGCCTGCCGATGGCATCGGAGGCGCCGCCGGGCTCGCCGGACCGCTCATGACTGCGCTTCGAACTCAGAAGCGCGCGTCGAGCGACACGCCGTATCGCCGGAAGGAGTCCGGGGCCCAGTAGTGGCTGTAGCCGCCCGGATTCAGCGAAGTCACCGGAGAAGCCGAGATCTGCGGCGCCCAACGCTTGTCCAGGAGGTTCACCGCCCACAGCCCGAGCCGCCAGGCGCCGTCCTCAGCCTGGATGCCGATGCTGCCGCCCAGGACACCGAACGCCTTCTGGATCGTGCCCGGGTCACCATTGGGGCTGTAGTTCACATCGTCCTGCCAGTCCCAGTTCAGCCGGGCGTAGCCGCTCAGCCCGTTCCCGATCGGGCGCTCGTAGGAGGCGTTGATCTGGTAGGCGTACTTCGGCGTGCCCGCCAGTGGCAGCCCATCGGCATTGAACACGCCGTCCAGGGAGGCGGGATTCGAGGGCGGCGCGACACAGGGACCACCCTGCGCCACCTTCGGCTGTCCAAAGTAGCACGCGACGCCTGGGAAATTCTCATAGTGCGCATCGGTGTATGCGCCGTTCGCCGCGACCCGCAGAGTCTCGGTCAGCCGAAGGACGAGGCTCGCCTCCACGCCCTTGGTGGAAAGGTTCGCCGCGTTCAGGACCTTGGCGCTGTACGTGGGGTTCGACAGGTCCGATACCTGGGCCTGGAAGTCCTTGATGTCGGCCTTGAAGAGATTGAAGTTGAAGAGCACCCGGCGGTCGAAGAACGCCGACTTCATGCCGATCTCATAGCTCGTGGGTATTTCCGGGCGGACGCGTTCGTCCGCGGTCGGCGAGGTGACGGTGTAGCCGCTGAAGCCCGGCCCCTTGTAGCCCCTGGCCACAGAGGCATAGACCATTACGTCGGGGGTGACGTCGTACTGCGCGCCCAGCCGATACGAGAGGTTCGTGTTGTCCGTCGATTGCGCGAACCTGAGCACCACCGATCCCGGAAGCAGCCGGAAGCCGGGCGTGTTGTCGAGGTAGTAGTCGAAGTCGAGGTCGTCGTAGGTGATGCGCGCGCCCGCTAGCAGGCGGAGCTGAGGGGTGACCTGGTAGTTCACCTGCGAGAAGGCCGCGACGCTCCTGGATTCGGTCTTCGTGTGCCGCCTTGCATCGAACTGATCGCCGGGCGCGATGGGCACCACCTGGAAGATCTGCCCGCTCGATCCAGGGTTCGCCCACTCGAGACGGCCAACCTGGCGCACCGTGAGGCGCGCTTCCTGCGCATAGAGGTAGAGCCCGGCCACGTAGTCGAGCGCGCCGCCCGTGGGCGAGGCGATCCGCAGCTCCTGGCTGAGCTGGCGAACTCTGGGGATGTTCTGCTGCGCGTCGACATAGTTCGCGCTCGCCAGGTCCCCGTCGTACGACGTGAAACGGTATGAGGAGCGGGCCGCGGTGATCGAGGTCAGCGAATAGCCGCCGCCGAGGTCATATTCCAGTTGCAGCGATCCGCCGTAGGTGTCCGCATTGCCAAAGGACTGACCCCCGGCGCTGTTCACGCGGTTCTTCGGGCCGATGGTGAAGCCGTACCTCGCCGCATCGAGCGCGGGGGGATATCCGGCGGGAGCCTGCCGCCACGCCTGCGCACAGCAGAAGTCGTCGCTGACGGTGTAGTCGGCGCTGGCGAAGACCCCGAGCCGCTCGCCGTTCCACTGGAACTTCGCGGCCAGGGTGACGACGTCCTGCGGATCTATCTTCTGCCCTGTGAGGACGTTCCGCATGGAGCCGTCCCGATGGTTGTAGGTCTGCACCAACCGGACCGCAGCCTTGTCCCCCAGCGCGATGTTCTCGACGAACTGCAGGACGCGGGTGTCCATCGCCCCATACTCGACATGGGCGGAGCCGCTGGTCTCCCCGATCACAGGCCGCTTCGTGACGATGCTGACGACGCCCGCCGAAGCATTCTTGCCGAACAGCATCCCCTGCGGCCCGCGCAGGACTTCGATGCGCTCGACGTCCGCCAGCGTGCTGATGCTGCCCGTATCGGCGATCGTGACCCCGTCGATCACGGTCCCGACGCTCTGGTCCACGCCGACGGTGAACACGCTGGTGCCGACGCCTCGGATGAGGAACTGCGAGAACCCGTTGCTGACGGTCTGCTTGAATCGCAGGCTGGGATCGATCCGGGTCAGCTGCTTCACGTCGGTGATGTTCATGTCGCGCACGACGTCGCCGCGGACCGCCGTGATGGCGAGCGGCACGTCCTGGACATTCTCGGCGCGCTTCTGCGCCGTGACGACGAGCTCCTCGATCTGTCCCGGACCGGTCGCCTCGCTAGCGAACGCTGGCGCCGATAGAGCCGAAATCGCAGCGCCTAGAAGAAGTCTCTTCGATCGAGTTCCGCCGCGCCAGGCTCGCGCCAGCGAGTTCCGTGCATCCAAGAGCATGTTGACCCTCCCCTGAAACGCCGGCGTGCCGGCGTCTGTTTTTCCTCCGGACGCAAGCGAAAGCCGATGAGCCGGCCGTCGCCGCCCAAGTCCGTGGTCGCTCCACTATCGGTGCGATAGTCATTATAAACGAGGGTAACTAGGCTTCGTGTCAAGATGGAACCAGCGGAATGAGTCCTCGACAGAACTCGATATTTTCCTTCAGGAGGCGTTCAACCGCATATCCGGCAAGCGCCGAAGCCTTGGCGCGATGGCCCAGATTCCGACAATATATGACTATTGGTCAATATATCGGATGCCAGCCGACCCCACGTGGCCGAGGACCTACGCAGAGCGAATCGGGGCTTCGAGGCATGCGCAGGGCCGCCGAACTCCGGGGCCCGGCGAGCCCAAGGCCGGCGCAACCAAGGGAGCGCCGCTATGTCTTGACTATCTCCCTAATAGCTATCAGAACTGACGGCAATCGAGGGAGGAGATCACTGGCCGCCGAGCGCGTGCGACGGCACGCCTCAGATCCATGCATCGCCGACGAACCGGACGCTGGCGCGGGAGCGGCGGCTGGCCGGAACGGGCGACGCCGGCCAGCCGCCGCGACCGGGCCGCTCGGCCAAACGTGGAACCGCGGACATGGCCCACCTCCTTCGCCTCTCCCGGCCCCGCCGGGGCGGCGAAGCACACCTGCTGAACTGAAAGACCGACGAGGCGGAGAACCAGGAAGATGCCCAAGCTGTCGAACGTGAGATGCTTCGTGGTCGAGACGGCCCCGCCCCACAAAGGGGGGCGCTACTGGCATTTCGTGAAGCTGGAGACGGACGACGGGCTCGAGGGCTGGGGCGAGACCGCGATCCTGAGCACTTTGAACGGGCTGGCAGGAGGATATCAGGAACTCGTCAACAACATCTACGCGACCTACCTCAGGGGAGAGGATGCGCTGGATCGTGAATATCTCTATCATAAGCTGTACTCGGGCCTGACGTATCTACATCCCGACTACGTCATGCTTGGAGTCATCAGCGCCTTCGACACCGCCCTATGGGACATCGCGGGAAAATATTACAAGACCCCGGTCTATAATCTTCTTGGCGGCAAGGTCCGCGATCGGATCCGCAGCTACACCTACATCTACGATACACGCCCATCCGACACCCTGGCGGCCACGGCGACGGCCTGGACGGGAGATCCCGGCCGCCTTGCCGAGCTTGCGCTCGAATGGGTCAACCGCGGCTTCACCGGACTGAAGTTCGACCCGCTCATCCAGAACAAGAGCGCCCAACGGATCTACAAGCCGTGGGACCTTTCTCAGGCCGAACTGGGTCATGCGGCGCGTGCTGTCGGCGCGATACGAGACGCCATCGGGGACAGGGCCGACATCCTGATCGGCACCCACGGTCAGATCACCCCGGCCGCAGCCATCCGCCTTGCCGCGCGCCTGGAGGAATACGACCCCCTCTGGCTCGAAGAACCCTGTCCGCCCGAGAACTACAAGGAGATGGGCCGGGTCGCGCGATCGACGACCATCCCCATCGCCACGGGCGAGCGTCTCGTCACCCCATACGAATTCCAGCTCCTGTTCGCGGAGGGCGCCTGCGCGGTCGCTCAGCCCGACCTCGGGAGCGCTGGGGGCATCACAGCGACGAAGAAGATCGCCACTCTGGCGGAGGCCAACTATGTGCTGATGGCGCCCCACGTATGGGGCGGCCCGATAATCACGGCGGCCGCGCTCCAGATCGACGCGAACGTCCCCAACTTCCTGATCCAGGAGAGCATCGGGCAGTCCGACGAATTCTTCGATGAGATCATAGAGGAACCCTTCGCCTGGGAGGACGGCCACTTCCTCGTCTCCGACCGACCGGGGATCGGTCTCAACCTGAACGAGGCCAGCCTCGAACGGCATCGCTGGCAATCCGACGACGCGAGGCCGTAGTCATGGAGCAGGTCGATGTTCTGATTGTCGGCGCGGGCGCGTCGGCCGCCGCCTTCGCGTGGGCGATGGCCGAGACCAGGATGCATATCGTCTGCCTGGAGCAGGGCGACTGGGTCGATCACAAGACCTACCCTATCGCAAGCCCGGCGTGGGAAGCCCGGCCCGACTTCAGCAACGACCCGAACGTCAGGCAAGGCCCGGCGGACTACCCGATAGACGCCAGGCGCTCCGAGATCGCGCCGGCCAATTTCAACGCCGTGGGCGGCGCGACCATACTCTACGCCGGCCACTTCCCCAGATTCCACCCGTCGGACTTCCGGGTGCGGACGCTGGACGGCGTGGCCGACGATTGGCCGATCAGCTACGCGACGCTGGAGCCCTTCTACGAGCTGAACGAGCGGATGATGGGTGTGTCGGGCCTGGCGGGCGACCCGGCGTATCCCCCCAAGCAACCGGTCATGCCGCCCCTCCCGCTCGGCAAGTCAGGCGCCGCCCTCGCGCGGGGATACAACGCCCTGGGCTGGCACTGGTGGCCATCCGACTGCGCGATCAACACGGTCGAGTACGACGGCAGGGCCAGATGCATCAACCTCGGCGCCTGCGGGCTGGGCTGCGCGCAGGGCGCGAAGGCGAGCGTTGACCTGACCTACTGGCCGGCGGCTATCCGCGCCGGCGTCGAACTCAGGCCGGGGCGCCGCGTCCGCGAGATCACCGTCGACGACCACGGGATGGCCTCGGGCGCCATCTACCACGAGCCCGGCGGCGCCGTGCGGCGGATCGCGGCGCACATCGTTGTCGTCGCCTGCAACGGGATCGGCACGCCGCGCCTGCTGCTGAACTCTGTGTCCCCCCGCTTCCCGGACGGGCTCGCCAACTCCAGCGGGCTGGTCGGGAAGAACCTCATGTTCCACCCTTACGGCGTTGTCGACGCCGTGCTGGACCACGCGCTCGACGGAAACCGGGGACCGTACAAGGGCATCGCCAGCCACCAGTTCTACGAAACCGACCTCAGCCGGGGTTTCGTCCGCGGGTTCTCCTTCGAAATGCAGAGGGGGTACGGCCCTGCCGCCTCCGCGCTCGTAGCCCTCCAGGCCGGCGCGCTCCCGTGGGGCGCGCAGCATCATGACGCCTACCGGGAATTGATCGACCGCACCGTCAGTATCGTCGCGGTTTGCGAAGACCTCCCCGAGCCCTGCAACGAGGTGACCCTCGACCCCGAGCAGACGGACGCCGACGGGATACCCGGCGCCAGGATCCACTACACCCTGAGCGAGAACAGTCGCCGGATGATGGATTTCGCCCTGGACCGCGGGCGAGAGCTCGCCGCCGCGGCAGGAGCCGTCCGGCTCCTGCGCCAGATGGGCCCGGCGCGGGCGGCCGGCTTCCACCTGATGGGGACCGCGCGGATGGGCGCCTCGCTGGCGAACTCCGTCGTGAACGCATGGGGACGCAGCCACGACGTGAAGAACCTCTTCATCATCGATGGCAGCCTGTTCGTGACGAGCGCAGCCGTGAATCCGACCGCCACCATCCAGGCGCTCGCCCTCTACATCGCCTCCGAAATCAAGGCGCGGCTGTCGAACTCGACCCTGTTCGACTGAGGCCGCCGGGACATCGACATGACGGATCAGGAAATCCAGGATTCCTCCGAGACCCAGCTCATCCGGCGAATGGTCGGATCTCTCATTCCAGCCAGCCGCAATCATGGGATTCCCGCCGCCGACGATCCATTGATCCTCAAGCGCGTCCTGCAGGCGGTCTCCAGGTTCCAGGCTCCCCTCACGGCGGAACTTCGAGCACTTGCCGGGGCGCACGGATCTCCTGAAGCGCTCCTGGCGCTGGATGCCGCGGATTTCGGCGAAGTCGTCGCCCGCGCGGTCGAGGAGCGCATTGGCGCGCTCGGCATCCTGCTGACGGCCGTGTTGCAAGCCTACTACACCGATCCCCGTGTCCTTCGTTCGCTGGGCAAATCGCCCGATCCCCCATTCCCGCACGGGAACGACATCGCCCAGGGCGATTGGACGCTGCTTGATCCCGTCAGATCGCGCCCTCCCCTCTACCGCGACGGCTAGATTCCCTGAGAACAGTCTCGTCTTCACGCCGTCCGGCTGCCCCCCGCGCCGGCCGCGCTGCCGCGAACGACCCCTCGTGCGAACGCGGCCGCCTGTCGGGGGCGGCCGCGTGGTCTTGCTGCTTTCGGAGAAGGGCGTCAGGCGCTGATCGGCGCCCGGCGGGGAACGGACGCGTCAAGTCGGGCCAGCCGACTGCGGCGCCGAGGCCGGGCGGCTCGCGCCTGTCGCTCATTCACCCTGTCGCCCATTCACCCTGTCGTTCGTCCACCCTGCCGTTCAAGCGCATCGAGCACCTCCTTCGTGTGCTCGCCCAGGGTCGGCGCCGGCCGGAGCAGCGCGGGGCGGGCGCCGTCGTAGGCGAAGGGTGCGGCCGGCGTGACGTGTCGGCCCACGTAGCGCCGCTCCATCTCGGGCCAGAAGCCGGGATCGGCGAGTTGCGGCAGGTAGGCCAGGCCGTCGCTGCGAAGCACGGGTGCGGCCGGGACGCGGGCCGACTGAAGGCGTTCGGCGGCCGCCGCGGGATCCTGCGGCGCGGCCCAGGCCGCCAGCGCCGCCTCGATCGCGTCGGCATGCCGGTTCCGCGCTTCGGCATCGGAGAGCGCCGGATCCTCCGCCCAGTCCCCGCGCCCGAGGACGCCGCAGAGGGCGCGCCAGGCGGCGGGCCCATCCACCGCGACCGCCAACCATGAATCGTCGTCGCCTGCGCGGACGACGGCGACCGGCGCCGCGCGGGGGCGGCGGTTGCCCGTGCGCGGCAGGAGCCGGTCGGCGAGCTGCTGGGCCACCAGGGCGTCCGCCGCGAACTGGAAGAGGCAGGCGACCTGGGCGAGGTCGATCTCGGCCCCGCCGGCGCGCTCGCGCGCGAACAGGGCCGAGAGCACGGCGGCGGCGGCGAAGAGGCCGGCGATCGGGTCGCCGAAGGCCACGTGCTGGAGGCACGGCGGCCACGCGTCGCGGCCGTTGACGAACGGCAGGCCGGAGGCCTGCTCCACCGTCGAGCCGTAGGCGCGGATGCCCGACAGCGGCCCGCCGGCGCCGAAGGCCGGCATCGAGATCGCGACCAGCCCCGGGTTCAGCGCCCGCCGGACCTCGGCGCCGAGGCCGAGCTTGTCCATCACCCCGGCCGCGAAGTTCTCGACCACGACGTCGGCGCCGGCCACCAGCGCCTTCGCCTGGGCGAGGCCCTCCGGCGTCAGCAGGTCGAGGACCACGCCGCGCTTGTTGCGGTTCATGGAGATGAAGCTGAACTTGGTCTCGCGGGGCGGCGGGTCGCCCGTCTGGTCCGCCTCCCACCCCCGCCACCAGTCCGGGTGGCTCTCGGACTCGACCTTGACCACGTCGGCGCCCAGGTCGCCCAGCGTGCGGGCGCAGAGCGGCCCGGCCCAGCCCATGGAGAAGTCGATCACGCGCAGGCCGCGCAGCGGCGCCTCGGGCGGCCCCGCATCCAGCGACGGCGCCGCGCCGCCGGACACCATGCGCCAGGGCAGGGTCGGGGCGACCGCCTCGCCGTCGCCGAACGGGCCGAACGCGCCGCGGGCGCGCCAGTGCTCCACCCGCGGCAGCTCGGAGAGGTCGGGCATGGGCGTGGCCGGCACGCGCGCCGCGCCGGACAGGGCGACCCAGTCGGCGGTCGTGCGGCCCAGGAACAGCGGCGCCAGCAAGGCGTCGACCTCGTCGGCCGCCAGCAGGCGTTCGACGGTCGTGGCGAAACGGGGGTCTTCGCCGAGGTCGGGCCGGCCCAGCATGCCGCACAGCCCCTTCCACTGGGCCGGCGTCAGGGTGGAGACGCCCAGCCATCCGTCGGCGGTCCGGTAGCTGGCGCAGGGATAGGTTGGCACGAAGCGGTTCACGCCCAGGCGCACCGAGCCGCCGCCCTCCATCAGGGCCGAGACGGCGCCCGTCTCCGTCAGGCACATGAAGGCCTCGAACACGTTCACCGACACCCGCCGCGGCCGGGGGCGGGCCATGAGGGCGCCGAGCGCGGCGTTGAACGCCGTGACGCCCGCCGCGATCTGCGGGCCGTGTCCTTGGGCCAGGGTCGGCGGCCCTTCCTTCGGGCCGAACGGATAGGCGACGCCGGTCAGGGCCTGGATCAGCTCGTCGGCGCCGCGCCACGCGCCCCACGGGCCGTCGGGATGGAACCAGGTCAGCTCGAGCAGGACCGCGCCCAGCCGGTCCGCCACGGCGGCCGCCTCCGCGAGGTCGCCGGCGTCCTGTCCGCCGATCACGAGGTCGGCGGAGGACGGTTCGCCCGCCGCCTTCCCCTCGTCCAGCCACCGGCCATAGGCCTCGCCGGCCGCGCCGCCGTAGCCGATGACCGTGTCGTCCCCGCCGGCCATGCGGACCACCGTCGCCCCCAGCCGCGCGAAGAGCCGGCCGCAATAGCGCGTCGCGACGCCGCGCGACGCCTCGACCACGGTCAGTCCCTCGAGCAGGCGGTCGATCACGGTCTTTCCTCCCCCGGGAATGCTGCGGACTTTACACCCCGATGCATATCGGTAATGTGTTACCAGCACAATCTCGGAGCAGGCTCATGCCGCTGGACGTCGCCCAGGATCCCTATGCCGTGCCGGAGGAACTGGCCGCCCGCGTCGACGCGCTGGACCTGCGCCGGAACATCGTCGACCTCGTGGACGAGGGCTACACCGTGATCCGCGACCCCAAGGCCATCGCGATGGCGGATGAGGTGCGCGAGGCCATCATCCGCTGCGTGCCGGCGCCGCCCGAGGCCAAGGCGCCCACGCGCTTCACCCTGCTGGACCAGGATCCGATCTTCGCCGAGGCCGTCACCACGCCGAAGCTGCTGGTGCTGGTGGAATACCTGCTGGGCCGGGGCGCGCTGTTCTCGCAGCTCTCAGGCTCGCGCCGGCGGCCGGGACCGCAGTCGCTGGGCCTCCACGCCGACAACAGCTGGTTCCCGGCGCCCTTCCCCGAGTGGGAGATCACCGCCACGGGCTGCTTCGTGACCGACGAGTTCACCCAGGAGTCCGGCGCCACGCTGGTGATCCCGGGCACGCACAAGCTGCGGGCCCATCCGCCGAAGGACCGCCGCGAGAGCCTGGAGGGCGCCGTGCCGATCGTCGCGCCCAAGGGTTCGATCTGCCTGTGGAACGGCTCGGTCTGGCACGGCAACTATCCGCGCCGGCTCCCGGGCGAACGGGTGGTCCTGCACATGACCTACACCCGCGTCGGCATGCAGCCGATCGAGACCTACGACCACCTCGACGAGGCGTGGTTCGCGGGCAAGGACCCCGCCCTGCCCACCCTGCTCGGCCGTCACAACTTCCTGGGCCGGCGGCACGGCTGGAAGGAGAACGACCGCGAGCTGCTGAAGGAGACCTACCTCCAGGTCCACGGCCCGGGATTCCGGACCTGAGCCGTCAGGAATCGGAGCCGCTGAGCACTTCGCGCGCCGGGGCCCGGAAGTCCCGGAGCTGATCCTGGTAGCGCTTGGCGCGGGCGCGCAGGCGCGCGGCGTGGGGCTCCACCGCCACCCCGGCCAGGATGGTGGCCCAGCCGAAGCCTATGCGCGGCTCGACGTAGCTGATGTCGTAGGCGCTGCTGGCCCAGGTGCGGACGTTGGCCGCGAAGATGTCCATCAAGGTCTCGGAGAGCACCCGGATGTCGATTTCGGCGTCCAGCATCCCGGCGCCGTAGGCGCGGCGCATCGCGGCCTCGAACCGTTCGGGGTTCTCACGGCCCGGCTCCGTCTCCGAGCCGCCGGAATAGGCATGGGTGGCGCGGAACAGCGCTCGATAGAAGGGCTGGTTCTCGGCGTAGAAGGCCACGCCGACCGTCAGCGTCGCGAAGAAGTAGTCGAAGATGTCAGTGTCGCCGATCGGCCAGAGCCGGGTCTGGAAGATCGCCTGCTCCTCCTTCAGCAGCGCACGGATGATGCCCACCTTCGACCCGAACAGCTCGTAGGGCGTGCGCAGGCTCACCTGCCCGCGGGCCGCCAGCTCGCGCATCGACAGTTCGAAGCCGCCGCTCTCGCGGATGATCTCGCGCGCCACCCGCAGGATGCGCGCCGCCCTGTCCTCGGTCGATTTGCCTGACGCTTCCATGAAGCCTTTGAAACTCTCGCCCCCACGCGCCACGACGCGACCCGCCCTGCCGCCATTCCCAGCCGGTCGCAACCATGGCCTGCAACGGCCAGGGACGCTATGTTGACCGACCTTGGTAACTGGTTATCATCACTCCGTACAGGTGCTTGGAAGATTCCCACATCGAAGGGGCGGCGCGTTGATCGAGGTCACCGACACCAAATTGCCGTTCGCCGGTCCGGCCTGGATCGCCGCTGCGGGGACGATCCTGAGGGATCTGGCCGCGGCATACGGCGAGCCGGGGCAGCGCTTCAGCCTGTGCGAGCGTTTCACCGACGCGCCGCCCGACGTGGCCGCATCCGGCCTCGCGGCCTGGTGGTTCCGGATCGACGGCACGACGGCGGAGGCCGGTCCCGGCGAGATCGGCGACGCCGACGCGAGCGTCACCGCGGACTACGCCGCCACCCTGCCCGTCGCGCGCCTGGTCTATACGCCGGAGATCATCGCCGAGCGCCGGGCCAGGCGCGAGCGGGGCAAACTGCCGAGCCAGCAGGGCGACTGGTCGCGCGCGCCCCGCTACCTGACGGAACTGCACAACCGCCTGGCGGTGATCACCGCCTGAGGGCGGGCCGGGGCCGCCGGTCAGGCCTTCTCGCTGCGCGCGATCCGCTGGGTGTGGCGCAGCTTCACCGGGTCGGCGCCGCCGCTCCCGATCGTGGTCGACCCCAGGAACAGGTTGCGGCCGAGGAGGTCGCGGACGCCCTCGGGCTGGCCGGCAAGCCAGGCCTCGTCGAGGTGGCTGTAGTCCTCGACCGGCGCGAAGCCGGCGCGGGTGTAGGTCATGTGCATCACCACCCTCTGGCCGGGGGTCTCGCGCGGGTAGTTGCCGTGCCAGACCGAGCCGTCCCACAGGCAGAGCGAACCCCTGGGCGCCAGGATCGGCACGAGGCCGTCCAGCGCGCGGCACTCCTCTTCGCTGGGGTGGCGCTTGAGCGCGTGCGTGCCGGGAACGATCGAGGTGCAGCCGCCCTCCCGGGTGAACGCGTCCGTCACCCAGCAGGCGGTGGCCATGATCTCCCAGTTCGGGAACGGCGCCGGGAACCAGCTATTGTCGGCGTGCAGCACGAGGGGCGCCGCCCCTTCCCCGCGGATCGAACTGGTGAGCTGGCTGAGGATCGCGCCGCGGCCCACCAGGAACTCCACCAGCGCCAGCAGGCGCGGAACCAGCACCGCCTCCGAGAACACCGGGTCGCGGCCCAGCAGCAGGGCCGCGCTCTGGCCCGTCCGCGGCGGGGCCGTTTCCTCGGCCAGGCGCAGGATCGCTTCGCGCACCCGGTCGGTCAGGGCATGCGCCACCGGATCCTGGATCACGGTGTAGCCGTTGTCGACCAGGTCGCGGACGTTCCCGCGCAGGCCCAGGGCATCGATCCTGGGCGCGAGGAACTCCGGTACGGCATACGGATCGTCGGCGGTGTCGAGCGGCATCCCAGGCGTTCCCCAATCCATCCGTTGCATTGGTTTGGTAACGCGTTATCACTCTCTCCGAAGGCAGCGTCAAGCAACGGCTGCCACATCCGGGAGGACGGCGGTGGAAACGAGCGGCGGACAGCCCCTGTCGGGGATCGGCGTGGTGGAGTTCAGCGCGGACCCCGGCGCCCGCTACTGTGGGCGGCTGTTCTCGGTGCTCGGCGCGACCGTGGTGCGGGTGGCGGACGGCGGCGCCCGGCCCTCGGCGTTCGACCTCTGGCTCGACCAGGGCAAGACGTTCGCGGAAACGGCAGGCGAAGCCCTGGCGGCCATCGCCGCCCGCGGCGCCCGCGCCGAGGTGTCGATCGCCGGGCAGGGCCACGCGGCGGTGGCCGGGGCCGACGCGGAGCTGAAGGCCCTGAACGCCGACCTGCTGCGCCTCAACCTGACGTGGTTCGCACGCCAGGGCCCGTACGCCGACTGGCGGGGCGACGACACCCTGATCCTCGCGCTGAGCGGGACGGCGCACGGCTTCGGCCCCGCCGAGGGACCGCCGCTGCTGGCCCAGGGCTGCGCGCCGCAGATGCTGGGAGGCGTGACCCTGTTCCTGTCGGGCCTCGCAGCCCTGTGGGGCCGGCGGACGGGCCGCACGCACGGCCGGGTCGACGTGGATGTGCTCGAGGCCTGCCTGTGCTTCACCGAGCATGGGCCGCCCGCCCTGCTGACCTCCGGCGAGACGTCCGTGCGCAAGGGCCTGAACCGCTACGGCGCCGGCTATCCCACGGTGGCCTATCCCTCGGCCGACGGCTGGATCGGCGTGACCGCCCATACCCCGGCGCAATGGCGGGCCCTGTGCCAGCTCGTGGGGCGGCCCGAGCTGCCCGGCGATCCGCGCTTCGCGACCGGGCCGGACCGGGTGCTGAACGCCGAGGCGCTGGACGCCGAGCTGCGCCCGATCTTCGCCTCGGCGCCGACCGAGCGATGGCTGACCGAGGGCCAGCGGCTGCGCGTGCCCCTGGCGCCCGTGCCGGACCCCGCGGCCCTGATCGCCACCGACCACTGGCGCGAGCGCGGGAGCTTCGTGGGCCTGCCGGGCGCGGCGGGCGTGCTGGCGCCGGGGCTGCCGATGCGCATGGCCTTCGACGGCCGCGCCGAGCCGCCGCGGCGCGGCCGCGGCCCCGGGCCGCTCTCCGGCCTGCGGGTCATCGACTTCTCGATGGGCTGGGCGGGGCCCCTGGCGACACGCCACCTGGCGGACCTGGGCGTCGACGTCGTCAAGATCGAGACCGAGGACCACTTCGACTGGGCGCGCGGTTGGGCCCCCGTGCCCGGATCGGACCCGCCGGCGCACGAGATCGCGTCGGCCTACAATGTGATGAACCGCAACAAGCGCGGCGTCGCGCTGGACCTGTCCACCCCCGCGGGCCGCGCCCAGGCCAAGGCGCTGGTGGCCGGGGCGGACATGGTGATCGAGAACTTCGGCCCCGGCGTGATGGACAAGCTGGGCCTGTCGAAGGAGGCGCTGCGCGCCGCGCGGCCGGGCCTGGTGTTCATCTCGATGGCGGCGTTCGGGGCGACCGGCCCCTGGCGTTCGTTCCGCGCCTACGGATCGACCGTGGAACATGCGAGCGGCCTGCCCTTCTTCAACGGCGAGGAGGATTGGCCGCCCAGCCTGCAGCACCTGGCCTATGGCGACCCCATCGCCGGCGTCTACGCCGCGGCGATGACGCTGGCGGCGCTGTTCGGGCGCGAGCGGCTGGGCGGGGCCGACATCGACCTGTCCCAGGTGGAGTGCCTGTTCCAGGTGGGCGCCGAGGCCCTGATCCGGATGCAGGCGGAAGGCCCGCGGGCGCGCATGGGCAGCCGCAACCTCGACATGGCCCCCCGCTGTGTCGCGCCCGCGGCGGGCGACGACGCCTGGATCGCCGTGGCCTGCCCCGACGAGGCGGCGTGGCGCGCCCTGGCGCACGCGGTCGGACGCCCGGACTGGCTGTCGGACCCCGGCCTCGCCACGCCGCACGGCCGCAACGCCCGCGCCGAGGAGATCGAGGGCGCGCTGGCGGCCTGGGCCGCCGGCCGCGATCGCCGCGAGGCTGCGGAGGAGCTCCAGGCCGCCGGCGCCTGCGCCGCGCCGCTGCTGGCGCCCCACGACCTGGCCCGCGACCCGCAGCTCAAGGCCAACGCCGCCTGGGGCTGGATGACCCGCGCCCACGTCGGCTGTCACATGATGCTGGCGCCGCCCTATCGCATCGACGGCGTGCGGCCGGCGCTGCGCGCCCCGGCCCCGCTGCTGGGCGAGCACACGGGCCAGGTCCTGGGCGACGGCGCGGGCGCCCGGGACACCGGGACGCTGGCTCAGGCGTAGGGGTCGGTCCCGGTGTGGATGAAGGGGGCCACGCGCCCGCCGTCCGCGTTCTGCGGGTCGACGTAGGGATAGAGCGGCCGGCCCACCACGCGGTCCAGCTCGGGGAACTTCTGGCGGAGCTGCGGCGAGACCGTGCGATCGTAGAGCGCCTGCGGCCGCATGTAGGTGCGCATGTAGTTCTGGACCAGGGTGATCCGCAGGCCGTCCTTGTGGCGCGGCAGCGAGCCGTGCCAGGTGGCGCCGTTCCAGATGGCCAGCGATCCGGCGGGCGCGATCAGCGGCACGGTGCGGATCGGCGTGTTCGCCAGGTCGGCCTCGTGCGGAAGGGTCGCGCGCCCGTACTTGTGGGTGCCGGGGGCGAAGACCGTGGGGCCGTCGTCCTCGCTTGCGTAGTCGGTGCATAGCCAGGATGCGTTGCACATGTGGGCGATGCCGCCGCCGCCCGGCGGGATCCCGTGGGAATCGCTGTGCAGCGCATGGGTGCGCCCTTCCCGGCCCTTGATGATCCAGGTCTGGCCCGAAAGGATCGCGCTCTCGCCCAGCAGCCAGCGGACCAGGGCCAGCATCACCGGGTTGGTGGCGGCCTCGACGAAGACCTCGTCCTCCTCCAGCACGTCCCACTTGTTGGGGTCGATGGCCTCCTTGGGCGGAGAGGCCGTCAGGGGATCGCCGATGGGGACGCCGTTCCGCTTCTCGCAGGTGTGCAGCATGGCGTCGCGCAGCCGCTCCACGAAGCCGTCGGCCGACCGCAGCGTTTCCGGCGGGACGACGGTGAAGCCATAGGCCTCCAGCTCGACGACGTGTTCGAACAGGCCGTAGCGGGCGATCTCCCGCATGATCGCGTCGGCGTGGGGCGACGCGCCGCAGTCCGAGATGCGCATGGATGTCCTCCCAATGGGTTCGGCAGGCGCCCTAGAGCCTTCGGCGGTTCGCTTGAACCGTCGAAGGCTCAAGACCTTTGCTTGAGAATAGACCATTCGGCTTCCCGACCTCGGACCTACCTAAGCGCCGAATGGTCTAGCGGGCGCCGAACCGGTAGGTGAGCTCCACGCCGTAGGTCCGGGGCTCGGCGTACAGCTTCTGGGCGACGCCCAGGCTCTGCAGCGCCAGCGCGCCCGCGAACGCGTAGGTCTTGTCGGTGAGGTTCTTGACGAACAGGCTCGCGTCGATGTCCTCGCGGCCGAACACGCCCACCCAGTCGACACGGGCGTTCATGACCAGGAAGCCGGGCTCGGAGACGGTGTTCTTCAGCGAGTTCTCGGCCAGGATCACCGTCGGGTTGTTGGAGTAGACCTCGATGTAGCGCTGGGCGTTGTCGCTGAGCCAGGAGCGCGACTGCCACGACGCCGTCAGCGAGCTCTTCACCCGGCCGTACTGCTCGTCCACCGGCACGTCGTACTGCACGGTGAGGCTCGCCTTGTGCTTCGGCGTGTTGGCGAAGGGGTTGTTCGACAGGTCGATGTTCGTGCCGGCCGGCGCTGCGCCCAGGGGGTCCGAGCCGGTCCACCTGGTGTAGGCGGCGTCGGTGTAGCTGTAGGTGCCGATCAGGCTCCAGCGATCGAAGGTGAGGAAGCCCTCGGCCTCGAAACCCTTGATGCTGGCCGCCGCCACGTTGGCCGTGAAGGCGATGTTCTGGCCGGCCGGCGTGATGGCGTTCACGCCCCGCTGGATGTTCGTGTAGTCGTCCTTGTAGGCGGCGACGTTCAGGCGGCCGCGGACGTCGCCCAGGAGGAAGTCCAGCTTGGCGCCGAGCTCGGTGTCGATCACCGATTCCGGCTCGTACTGGGGCACGAAGCCGGGGACGGCGCTGGCGCCCTGGATGGTGTTGAGGCCTCCCGGCTTGTAGCCGCGCCGGCGGGTCGCGTAGACGAGCAGGTCCTCGGTGACCTTCCAGTCCAGGGCGAACGTGTAGCCGGGGCCGCTGCCCTTGGTGACCGAGCGGCTGACCGCGCCCGGCGTCACCAGGCCGGACGGATAGGAGACCACCGCCGCGGCGCTGACGTTCGTGACCTCGGTGTGCGTCTTGCGATAGCCGGCCGTGAACTTCAGGCCGTTGAGGCCGACCCGGCCGAGATCGGCGGTGAACTGCCCGAAGTAGGCGGTCTCGCGGTTGTGGCCGGCCAGCGCCATCGGGGTGGCCGAGATCGGGCCCAGGTTGGGCGTGCCGACGCCGCCGAAGGTGCGGTTCAGGTTGGTGCTGCCGCGCAGGCCCTCCGACACCGGCTGGTTCTGGTAGTAGTAGCCGGCGATCCAGATCAGGGCGTCATCGTAGACCGAGCCGTTGAACTGGATCTCGTTGGTGAAGGTCTTGTTGAACTTGCCGGTGTCGCCCACCAGCCGCCCGTTGATCCACTGCGACTGGCTGGACGTGCCGAAGGCCGAGGCGTTCAGGTCGAACGGCGTGGCCGAATAGTTGCCCGCGACCAGGTTCCGCGCCTGCTGGAAGCTGAAGATGTTCTTCAGGCCGAATTCGAAGACGCCCACTGACGGCAGGGTGATCTCGGTGGTGTTCACGAGGTCGTGGCGGTTGATGTATTCGCGGTTCGGATACGCCGTGCCCGTGGTCATCCGGCGCAGGTTGTCGCCGCCCTGCCGGCTGTTGTTCACCTCGTCCACCAGGGCCGCGCGGATGTCGGCCAGGATCTGGACGCGCTGGGCCTGGCAGCCGGCCACGTCGGTGGCGAAGCCGAACTGGACGGCCTGGCCGCAGACGGCGGCGAAGGCCGCGGCGTTGCGGTTGAGGTTCGCCAGGCCGAGGTTCGCGCCGATGGTGACCCGCGCCGCGGTCGTCGAGTCGAAGTCGTAGTAGTTGTAGAACAAGGTGTTCTTGAACCAGTCGGCCGGCTTGAACAGCAGGCTGGCGCGGATCGAACGGCTGTCGTCGCCATCCATGTGCTGGCCGGTGATGGTGTTCTTCACATAGCCCTGGCGATGGGTGCGGTTCAGCGCCAGCCGGAAGGCGAGCTGGTCGTCGATGATCGGCACGTTCAGCACGACGTTCACGTCGCTGCGCTGGAGGTTGCCGAACTTGCCGTTGATCGAGCCGTAGAAGTCGTCGGCGCTCGGCGGATTCGGGCCGATCAGGACGGCGCCGCCGGCGGTCGCGCGGCCGAACAGCGTGCCCTGGGGCCCCTTCAGCACCTGGACCGAGGCGATGTCGAAGAAGGGCATCGAGGGGCCGGTCGGGCCGAACGGCGCCTCGGCGAAGTACGAGGTGACCGACCCGCCGCCGAACAGGCCCTGGCCGATGCCGCGGATGGAGTAGTTCGCCGAGTTGCGGCTGAACACCGAGTTCGCGCCGCCCACCGACAGCGAGGGGATCACGATCTGCAGGTCGCTCGCGTTCCTGATCTGGCGGGATTCCAGCGCCTCGCCGCTGACTGCGGTGACCGCGGCCGGCACGTCCTGGAGGTTCTCTTCGCGCCGGCGGGCGGTGACGATCACCTCCTCGATCGAGGCCGCTGCGGGGGCGCCTCCGGCGACCTGGGCGGACACGGGCGCCGCCGCGAAACCCGCCACGAGCACGCCGATGGCCGACCCGCACTGCAGCGCAATCTTTCTGGTGGTCATGGATTCCCCCTCTGATCGTGTCCGTCCCCGGGGAACCGGGACGCGCGCCTGCGCCCCTGGCCCATCCGGTGGTAACGTGTTTTATTGCCCGAAGGTAACGCGTTATTCTCGGGCAGGCAAGACGGTTGAAAGCAAGCCGCCGACCGTCCGGGGGGAGGACCCATGCGCCCTGACGATCCCGCCGATGCCGTCCGCACGCCCGACGTCAGTCTCATCCGCACCCTGCTGGAGCGGGCGGCCACGGCCCCTGACAGGACCTATGTCGTCGACCTCGAGGCGCGCAGCCTGACCTACGGCGAAACGGTCGCCCGCGCCCGGGCCTGGGCGGGCGCGTGGCGCAGGGCCGGCGTGGCCCGGGGCGACCACGTCGTGACCATGCAGCACAACACGATCGAAGCGCTGCTGGGCTGGCTGGGGCTGGCCTGGCTGGGGGCGGTCGAGGCGCCGATCAACACCGACTATCGGGGCGACCTCCTCGTCCATGCCCTGAACCTGACGCGGGCGCGGACGATGCTGGTGATGGACCGGTTCCTGGACCGGGTCGCCGAGGTCGCCGGCCGGCTGGAGCACCTGGAGACGATCGTCGTCGTCGACGGCGCCGCGCGACCTTGCGCGCGGTTCCGGATGATCGGCGCAGAGGCGTTCCTCGCCGGCGCCGAGGCGCCGTCGGACCTGGCCGTCCCCGCCCCCTGGGACATCATGAACGTGCTCTTCACCTCGGGCACGACCGGACCCTCGAAGGCGGTGCGCCTGCCCTGGGCGCAGATGCACGCCATGGTCGCCGGCTCGTTCAGGATGGAGGATTTCGGCCCGGACGAGGTGATCTACAACGCCGGCCCCACCTACCACGGCGGCGCCAAGGTCTTCCCCTACATGGCCGCGCTGTGCGGCGGACGGCACCTGATGCGGCCCTTCATCAGCCGCAGCGCCGCGGCGGCCGAATACCTCAGGTTCGGCGTCACCGTGGGAAGCGTCGTGCATGACTGGCTGGCCGAGCCCGAGCGGGCGGACGATGCGGAGCGGCCGCTGAAATTCCTGCTGACCCCCTATCGCGACCCGGCGGCGGAGCCGTTCGCGCGGCGCTTCGGATGCCGGCGCTTCGGCGTGTTCAACATGACCGAGGTGAGCTGCCCCATCCGGTTCCGCGACTGGGACGCCGTCGTCCACGACGCGGCCGGCCGGATGAGCTGCGGCGTGCTGCGCGACGGCTACCAGGCCCGCGTCGTCGATGAGCACGACCAGCCCGTGCCCGACGGCCAGGCCGGCGAGTTGATCTTGCGCGCCGACCGGCCGTGGGTGATGAACGCCGGCTACCTGAACAACCCCGAGGCCACGGCCGAGGCCTGGCGCAACGGCTGGTTCCACACCGGCGACGCCGTCTACAAGGACGCGGACGGCAACTACTTCTTCCTCGACCGGATGAAGGACGCCATCCGCCGGCGCGGCGAGAACATCTCGAGTTTCGAGGTCGAAGCCTATGTCAACGCCCACCCCGCCGTGGCCCTCTCGGCGGCCGTGGCGGTGAAGAAGGCCGACCACGCCGGCGCCGACGAGGAGATCAAGGTCGTCGTCCAGTGCGTCCCCGGACAGTCGGTGAGCGCGGAGGAGCTGGTGCGCTGGCTGATCCCGCGGATGCCACGGTTCATGGTGCCCCGCTACGTGGAGTTCATCGACGCCCTGCCGCTCACGCCCACCCAGAAGGTGCGCAAGAAGGTCCTGCGGGAGAGCGGCGTCGGGCCGCAGGCGTGGGATCGCGAGGCGGCGGGGATCGAGGTCCCGCGCTGAGCCCCGGCCCCGGCCCCTCGCGGCGGGCCAGGCGGGCGCCCCGATCCTACCAGGTGTCGATGTAGGGCCGCTTCTTCCCCTCGCGCTTCGGCGGGGGCGTGCTTTCGAGGCCGGCGACGATCCACCTCCGCGTCTCGGCCGGGTCGATGACGTCGTCGAAGTCGAAGCCCATGGCGACGTTCAGCGCCTTGCCCTGCTCGTAGGCCCTGGCCACCATCTCCTGGTAGGCGGCTTCGCGCGCCTGGGGATCGGCGATCGCTTCGAGCTCCTTGCGGTAGCCCAGCTTCACCGAGCCCTCGAGGTTCATGCCGCCGAACTCGCCGGTCGGCCAGGCGACCGTGAAGAACGAGGCGTGCGAGCTGCCGCCCGCCATCGCCAGGATCCCCAGGCCGTAGCCCTTGCGCAGGACCACCGTGAAGACGGGCACGGTGAGGTTCGGGCCGGTCACGAACATCCGGCAGCAGTGCCGGATCAGGCCGGTCTTCTCGGCTTCCGGCCCCACCATGTTGCCGGGCGTGTCGGCCAGCACGACCAGCGGGATGTCGAAGGCGTCGCAGAGCTGCATGAAGCGCGCCGCCTTGTCGGCGGCGTCGGAATCCACCGCCCCGCCCAGGTGGGCCGGGTTGTTGGCGATGATCCCCACCGGCCGGCCCTCGATCCGCGCCAGGGCGGTGACCATGCCCAGGCCGAAGCCCCTGCGCAGCTCCAGCACCGAGCCGTCGTCGGCCAGGGTCTCGACCACCTCGCGGACGTCGTAGACCCGCACCCGGTTCTCCGGGATCAGGTGGCGCAGCCGGCGCTGGTCGGCGCACGACCACGTGGGCGACCGGCCCTGGAAATAGGACAGGTAGCGCTTGGCCGCCTCCACCGCCTCGGCCTCGTCCCTGACCACGATGTCGACCACGCCGCCCGGGACCTGGATCGACAGCGGCCCCACCGCCTCCGGCGTGTAGACGCCCAATCCGCCGCCTTCGATCACCGCCGGCCCGCCGACCCCGATGGTGGAGCCTTCGGTCGCGATGATGACGTCGCAGCAGCCCAGGAGGACCGCCGCGCCGGCGAAGCAGCGGCCGTTGGTGATCCCGATCTGCGGCGCCAGGGCGCTCAGCCGCCCCTGCAGCATGAAGGCGCGGACGTTGAAGACGCCGCCGCCCGACACGCGGTCGGTGTCCCCCGGCCGGCCGCCCCCGCTCTCCGAGAAATAGATGACCGGCAGGCGCCATCTCTCGGCCAGCTCGAACAGCCGGTCGGTCTTCTCGTGGTTCTTCATGCCCTGGGTGCCGGCAAGCACCATGTAGTCGTAGGACATCACCACGCAGCGCGAGGCCTCGGGGCCGAACAGGTCGCCGTTCACCCGGCCGACGCCCGCGACCATGCCGTCGGCGGGCGTCGTGCGGATCAGCTCCTCCACCGGGTTGCGGAGGCGGCGCCCGGCGATGACGAGGCCGCCGTACTCCACGAACGAGCCGGGGTCGCAGAGATCGTCGATGTTCTCGCGGGCGGTGCGGTAGCCCAGCTTGCGCCGCTTCGCCACCGCCTCCGGCCGCGCGGCGTCGAGCAGGACATCGTGCCGGTCCATCACGTCGCGGAGGTCCGGCCGGATGTGGTCGAGGTCGATCTCCTCGTCGGCCGCGCTGTCCGCCTCGCCCAGGTCGGCCGGCTCGATGAACACCAGGCTCTGGCCCTCGGCGACCGTCTCGCCCACCGCCACGGCGTGCCGGCGCACGAAGCCGTCGACGCCGGCGGGGACGAGGTGCTCCATCTTCATGGCTTCCAGGACCGCCACGGGCGCGTTCGCCCGCACGGCCTCGCCGGGCGCGACGGCGAGGCTGACCACCGTCCCCTGCAGGGGCGCATCGACGGCCCGGGTCCCGGGCGGCGCGGCCACGGCGGCCTTGGGCGAGCCGGCGCCGGCGGCCCCCGCCCTGGCCTCGAAGTTCAGCGGCGGGCCCAGCGCCTGGGCTGCGGCCGCGAGTTCGCCGGCGCGGGTCTCCATGAGGGCCGTGGTCCAGTCGCCGGCGACGAAGGCGGGATCGCGCAGGATGGCGCGGAGGAACGCGATGTTGGTGGGCGCCCCCTCGATCCGGAACTCGGCCAACGCCCGATCCGCGGCCCTGTGGAGCGTCACCGGGTCGCCGGCCAGGTCGTGGACGACCACCTTGGCCAGCAGGGAGTCGAAGCGGGCGCTGGTCTCGTAGCCGGCGTAGCCGAAGCCGTCGACGCGCACGCCCGCGCCCGAGGGCGGCTCGTAGGCCGACAGCACGCCGCCGGCCGGACGCACCGTCCCGTCCTCGCCCATCCGCTCCAGGTTGATGCGGGCCTGGATCGCGGCGCCGCGGACCGGCGGCGGGCCGCCCGCCAGGCCCAGGTCGGCCAGGCTGCGCCCGTCCGCCACCGCGAGCTGGAGCTCGACGAGATCCAGCCCCGTGACGGCCTCGGTGACGGTGTGCTCCACCTGGAGCCGGGCGTTGGCCTCGATGAAGGCGTGGCCGCCCCCCGGCTCGACGAGGAACTCGATCGTCCCCACGCCGCGGTAGCGCACCGCCCGCCCCAGTTCGAGCGCCGCCTCGAGCAGCCGCGCACGCACCGGCGGCTCCAGGCCCAGGGCCGGCGCCAGCTCGACGATCTTCTGCCGCTGGCGCTGGACGCTGCAGTCGCGGTCCCAGAGGTGGATCACCTCCCCCGACCCGTCGCCCAGGATCTGGACCTCGATGTGCCGGGCCCGCGGCAGCAACCGCTCGACATAGAGTTCGCCTGCGCCGAAGGCGGACAGGGCCTCGGACGCGCAGCGCTCGTAGGCCGCCGCCAGGTCCTCGATCCGCTCGACCGGGCGCATCCCGCGGCCGCCGCCGCCGGCCACCGCCTTGACCATCACGGCCCCGCCCGGCCCCAGGGCGCGCAGGAAGTCCTCGGCCTCGGCGAGGCCGGTCGGCCCTTGCGTGCCCTCCAGGACGGGGACGCCGCATCGGCGCGCGATCTCGCGCGCCGCGGCCTTGTCGCCGAACGCCGCCAGGGTCTCGGGGTCAGGCCCCACGAACGTCAGGCCGGCCTCGGCGCAGGCCCTGGCGAAGGCGGCCGATTCGCTCAGGAAGCCGTAGCCGGGGTGGATGGTGTCGGCGCCCGTCGAGCCGGCCGCCGCCACCAGGGCGGACGCGTCGAGGTAGGCCGCCGGGCCGACGCCCTGCAGCGCCTGCGCCTCGTCGCACCGCCGGACATGCAGCGCGCGGGCGTCATCCTCGGAATGGACCGCCACGGTGGGAAGCCCCAGCCGGGCGGCGGTGCGGGCGATGCGGACGGCGATCTCGCCGCGGTTCGCGATCAGGAGCTTGCGCATGGGACCCTTACCGATCGCTCGCCGCGGCGCGTTCCTCGCGCTCCAGGTCGGCCAGGATTTCGGCGTGTCGCCGGCGGTCGAGCGGATAGGTCCACATGATGCTCATCGAGATGCAGGTGAAGATCAGCATGGCCGGCCCGTAGAGGATGGCGAGCTGCACGGTCGCCTCGCGGGGCACGGCGTCGACGGGCACGCCACGCGGGAAGTTGATCAGGTCCAGCGCGACGCCGGCGATGGCCCCGCCCACGCCCAGCGAGGCCTTGCGGGTGAAGGCGCTGGCCCCGAACAGGAACCCCTCGGAACGGCCCCGGAAGCGGTGGTGATAGGCGTCGGCGACATCGGCCAGCATCGCGCCCGCCACCACGACCGCCGGCCCGCCGATGAAGCCCGCGACGAAGGTGCTGGTCGCCAGGAGGACGGTCAGGAAGCCCTTGTCCTCCAGCGGGAACGCGCCCGCCAGCGCCAGGCCGATGGTGGCCGCCGGCACGATCACCGAAAGGACCACGCAGGCTACGTAGACCGGCTTCTTGTCGAAACGATGCGCCAGCGCCCGGGCGATGAAGGCGCCGGCCATGAAACCGAAGACATTGGCCACCAGCACCGCCTGGACCCCCGTGGTCGGGAGCTTCCAGAAGTAGGTGTTCAGGTGGATGTTCAGCGCCGCCTGCACCCCGCCCAGGATGTAGGAGATCAGGATGGCGACGAAGTAGACGGTGAAGGCCTTCAGCCGGAACGCCGTCAGCAGGTTCCGCACGAGCCCGCCGCTGCCGATGGCCAGGCTGCCGTTGGCCGTGCCGCGCGCGTACACCTCCTGGGCGCGGCGCTGGGTGCCCAGCGCCGAGGCGAAGATCACGACGATCACGAGGGCCCCGCACACGGTCGCCAGCGGCTGGTAGGCGGCGGGATCGAGCTGGCCGTTGGGGAAGGCCTCGGTCGACTTGAAGAACACGCTGAAGGCGAGCCCCAGCACGGCCAGGCGGCCGATGTAGGCGAAGAGCGCCCGGAACCCGCTCACCGAGACGCGTTCCCTGAAGTCGGTGCTGAGCTCGGCGCCAAGGGCCATGTGCGGCACGAAGTAGAACGACTGCATCAGCCGCCCCGCGGCCGTGAACCCCAGCAGCCAGGCGAACAGGCCCCATTGCCCCAGCGCCGCCGGCGGGCTGAACAGCAGGAAGAGGCACACCGCCAGGGGAATCGGCGCGAGATAGAGGAACGGGTGGCGGCGGCCCAGCCGTGAACGGAAGTTGTCCGAGACGTTGCCGATGATCGGGTCCGTCACGCCGTCGAACACGAGGGCGATCATCAGGGCGAGGCCGGTCAGCGAGCCCGACAGCCCGACCACCTGCACATAGAAGAAGAAGAGGAACGTCTCGAGGGTGGCGGTCTTCACGCCCTCGGCCGCTTCGCCCAGGCCATAGCTGAGCTTGGTGGTCAGCGGCAGGCGCTCGCGGCCGGGCGCGGCGTCCATCGGGCCGCGGCCGTCCGCCTCCTCCACCACGCTTGCCGTCATGATCTCCCCCCGCCTGGGCCTGGCCGATGGTAATTTGTTACCGATAACGCCGCCGCAACGGCCTCGGGTCAAGCGGAACCTGTCGACGAGCCTTCCCGCCCCGGATGGCGGAAACGGGCGGCTCCCCACGAGGAGAGCCGCCCGGAGACGGCGGCTTCGGCTAGGTTGCTGGTGCGCGGGCGATCCAGGACGTGACGCGCGCGCCCACGAGCTCGGGGCGCTCAAGGTGGAGGAAGTGGCCGGCCCCGGGGATGACGGCGAGCTCGCGCCCGGCGCGGAAGATCTCCGCCGGCATGGCGCGCAGGAAGAGCTCCGCCGCCACGCAGCCGTCGCGGGCGCCAGCCAGGCCCAGCACCGGCGCGGCGATCGGCGTCGCGAGCAGCGCGGCGGCCTCGGACCAGCGCGCGTGGGCGGGATCGAAGGCCCGGCGGTACCAGGCGAGCGCGCTGGCCGCGACCTGCGGATCGGCGAAGGCGGCGCGCATGGCCGCCAGGGCCTCCGCGTCGGGCTCCCAGCCGGGCGACCAGCGGCGCCAGAAGTGTTCCAGCAGCCCCTGCTCGGCGATCAGCAGCTCGGGCAGGTCCGGGCGCTGCAGCAGGTAGAGGTACCAGGAGCGCTCCACCTGCTCGAGGTCGGTGGGCAGGAGGGCGGCGAAGGCGGCGGGATGCGCGACCGCCAGGATCGTCAGCGAGGCCACGCGATGCGGCGCCTTCGCCGCGGCGAGCTGGACCAGGCTGGAGCCCCAGTCGTGGCCGACGAGGTGCGCCCGCGCCGCGCCCAGCGCATCGAGCCAGCCGATCACGTCGTCGACCAGCGCCGCCAGGCCGAAGTCGCCGTCCGCCGGCGTCGAGCCCGGCTCGTAGCCGCGGCAGGTGACGGCGACGGCGCGGAAGCCCGCACCGGCGAGCGCGGGCGCCAGGTGACGCCACGTCGCCGGCGTGTCCGGGAAGCCATGCACGAGCAGGACCGGCGGGCCCTCGCCCAGCTCGTAGGCGGTGAAGGCGAGCGCGCCGACCCGCAGCGTCCGGACCGTGGCGCCCGCGATCAGCTCGCCCACGGCCGGACCAGGATCTTCGCGTGCCGCTCGGGGTCGCTGAGGTCGGCGAAGGCCTGGGTCACGCCGTCCAGGCCCACCGAGCCGGTGAGCAGCGGCGCCCAGTCCACGCGGCCGGTCCGGATCAGCTCCAGCGCCTCGGCGAACTCCCCGGCCGCGTAGTAGATGACGAACTGGAGCTTCAGCTCCTTGGTGATCGCCGCCATCGGGGTCAGGCTCTCGTCGCCCACCGCGATGCCGGTGACCAGGATCTGCGCGTCCTTCGGCGCCTCGATCACCAGGCGGTGCAGCATCCCCGGCGCGCCGGTGTTCTCGAAGATCGCCACCGGCCGGCCCGGCGCCGCCTCGACCGCGCGGGCGACCACGCTCTCGGCGCGGGCGTCGACCACGGCCGTCGCGCCCAGCTCCGCGGCCAGCCGGCGGCGCGTCGGCGACAGGTCGCCGGCCACGATGGTCTCGAACCCGCGGGCGCGCAGCACCGCGGCGATGGCCAGCCCGATCGGGCCGCAGCCCACGACGACGCACGCCTCGTCGCCGCGCAGCGCCGCCTTGTTGACCGCATGCACCGCGATGCCGAACGGCTCCACCAGCGCGGCCGCCTCGTCCGACACCTCGTCCGGCACGGGCAGCAGGAGCGCCTCGGTCAGCTCCATGTATTCGGCGTAGGCGCCCGGCGTGTCGGGACGCGACCCCACCAGCACCGGCGCGCCGCCGCGCATCACGAACGGCATCGACGCGACGCGGTCGCCGGCCCGGAGCGTCTTTGACGTCCCGGGCCCGAAGTCGACGATCTCGCAGACGAATTCGTGGCCCAGCACCGGCCCTTCGCGCAGCGCCCGCTCCATGCCGGAGGTGTCGGCGCCGAGCGCCCGGGCGCGCGCGATGATCTGCGGCGCGTGGTGGAAGTAGTGCAGGTCCGAGCCGCAGATGCCGCAGGCCCGCACCTTCGCCAGCACGTTGCCGGGGCCGGGCCTGGGGATCGGGCGCTCCTCGACCTCGAACCGGTCGCCCCGCATGACCGCCGCGCGCATGCTCATCCCCCGACGACGATCAGCTTGGAGCAGTCGAGGCCCAGCGCCTCGCAATAGCCGCGGTAGAGGTCGAGCACCGCGCGCGCGTCCAGCACCGACGTGATCTGCCCCTCGGCGTCGAGGTTGATGTTGGCGCCGTAGATGGCGAACCACGTCACCATGCGGCCCTCCATGTCCGGCGGCGTGCAGAGGGTGTGGCGCGACCCCGCCGGCTCGAACAGGTACGAGCCCGGCCGGCTCACCTCGTCGGGGCTCTCCAAGTAGTACCAGGCGCCTTCCAGCGTCACGGCGAAGACGATGCCCGTGTGGTAGTGGGTCGCCACGCGATAGCCGGGCGGCAGGCGGGTCTTGGAGATCCAGAGCCCCTGGCTCAGGTCGACGTGCAGAAGCTGCAGCGCCGAGCCGTCGCCCGCCTCCATCCACGGCAGGTCGTCGTCGCCGACGTGCAGCGTGGGCAGGAGGCCGTCGGCCGGCACGATCGGGCGGCCCATGCGGGCCTGGGCGAAAGCGGCGAGGCGCGGGTCGATGGCGGGGGCGTCATCCATGGGTCGGGGCTCCGGTGAGGGCTACTGGACGCTGGCGGCGCGGGCGGTGAAGTCGGCGCGCGCGGCTTCGAAGCCGGGCGGCAGGCGGACCTTCGCCGGGTCGTACCAGGGCATGAAGGTGCCGATCAGGCGCGGCAGGTAGTCGGCGCGGTAGGCGCGCATGCGCCGCTTGCGCACGGCCGCCCATTCGGGCGTGTCGTAGCGCGCGATGGCCTGCGGATCGGCGGCGATCATCGCCGCGGCGAACCGGCGGCACCAGGCGTAGTAGTGCTTCTGGAACCACACGCTCATCCGCGTGCGGTAGGCATAGTCGCCGACCACCGCCTCATAGACGTCGAAGCAGACCGTCCGGTGCTCGATCTCCTCCAGGATGTGCCAGTACATCAGGCTGCGGATCGGCTCCTTCATCCAGCCGAACATGCCGGTGCGGATCTGCGTCCGCGCGCCGGCGCAGGTCATGGATTCGAAGCCCTCGCCGTAGGCCAGGTTGAACTTCAGCGGCTTCTCCGCCGACCAGGCGGTGAACTCGGCGGCCACCTCCTTTTCGAGCTCGGCCAGCGCCGGGCCGGACGGGTGGATGCGGCGCACGACCTCGTTCAGCCGCGCGTGCTGGCGGAAGTGCTGACCCTCCTGGGCGCAGAACCGCTTCATCTCCTCGCGCAGCCGCTCGTCGCGGATCTCCGGCATGGCCGCCTGGATCGTGCGGATCAGGAACGGCTCCAGGTAGGGCAGCATCATCCAGGCGCCGACGAAGAAGTACGACATCGCCGGGTCGCCCTCGATGAACACGAGGTCGAGGTCGTCCGGGAATTCGAAGTCCATGCGCCGGACGGGAATCGCTTCAGCGACGTTCACGCGCCCTTCCTCCCTTGCTCCGACCGGAAATAAGCACTGAACATTTGATTAGTCCAGCCACTCGCCGTACGGTGACCGCACGTTCAGCGGCGGCAAGGCGCGGGCGACGGGGAGGACCGATGGCTGGCGCGGCGTCGACAATCAGGAAGCCTGTCGAGGCGGACGGCGTGCGGATCGGCGCGGGCGCCTGGTACGCCATCGCGGTCCTGACCGGGGTCTCCTTCTTCAACTACATGGACAGGATGGTGCTCGCGGTCCTGCTCGAGCCCATCAAGGCCGAGCTGGGCCTCTCGGACGGTCAGTTGGGCCTGCTCTCGGGCCTCGCCTTCGCCGCGTTCTACGCCACGCTCGGCATCCCGCTGGCCCGCCTCGCCGACCGGTCGTCGCGCGTGCGGCTGCTGGCCGCCTGCCTGGCGCTCTGGAGCGTGATGACCGCCGTGACGGGCCTCGCCCGCAGCTTCGGCCAGCTCTTCCTGGCGCGCGTCGGCGTCGGCGTCGGCGAGGCCGGCTGCGTGCCCGCCGCCCACTCCCTGATCGGCGACTACCTGCCGCCGGCGCGCCGCGCGCTGGGCATCTCGATCTTCCAGGCGGGCGGGCTCGCGGGCCTCAGCGCCGGGCTGGTGGTGACCGGCCTGCTCGCCGACCACTTCGGCTGGCGCGCGGCGCTCTGCATCGTGGGCCTGATGGGCGTGCCGCTGGCGCTGCTGATCTTCACGACGCTGCGCGAGCCGCCCCGGCGCGGCCACGTCGCCGAGGCCGCGGTCGAGCCCGCGGCGCAGGCGATCGCGGCCCTGCTCCGCCGCCCCGCGCTGCGCCACCTCGTGCTGGCGCTGTCGATCGGAGCCTTCGGCACCTACGGCCTGACGCAGTGGTTGCCGGCCTTCTTCATCCGCATCCACGGCCTCACGCTCACCCAGATCGGCCTGTTCTCCGGCACGGTCAGCGGCGTCGGCGGCATCCTGGGCGTGATGCTCGGCGGCTGGCTCGGGATGCGGCTGATCCCGCGCGATCCGCGCTGGGAGCTCTGGTTGCCGGCCATCGCCTACGGCGGCTCGGCGCCGCTCTACGCCGCGGTGTTCCTGGCGCCGTCGCCGTGGATCGCCATCGGGATCAAGCTGTTCGCGACCTTCCTGGCGGCGTCGGGCGGCGGCGTGGCGCTGTCGGCCATCCAGTCGTTCGCCGAGCCGCATCGGCGCGCCACGGCCATCTCGCTGACGCTGTTCCTGTCGTCCCTGCTGGGCCTGGGCCTGGGCCCCTGGCTGGTGGGCGAGGCCAGCGATGCGCTCGCCCCCACGTTCGGCAAGGAAAGCCTGCGCTACGCGCTCTTGATGTCGACGGTCGCCCTCGTCTGGGCCGGCCTGCACTTCTTCCTCTCCGCCCGGCGCGCCCTGCGCGACCGCGTGGCCTGATCCGGAGCCCCGCCATGCCCTACGACGCACCCTTGCAGACCGAAGCCGAGGTCCGGCGCGACCTGGCCGCCGTCTACCGCCTCGCCGCGCTCGAAGGCTGGGACGACCTGATCTTCACGCACATCTCGGCGCGCGTCCCGGGACCGGAGCACCACTTCCTGATCAACCCGTTCGGGCTGCGGTTCTGCGAAGTGACCGCATCCAACCTCGTGAAGGTCGGCCTGGACGGTCAGCCGGTCGAGGACAGCCCGCATCCGGTGAACCCGGCCGGCTTCGTGATCCACTCGGCGCTGCACATGGCGCGCGACGACGCCCGGTGCGTCATCCACCTGCACACCGACGACGGCGTCGCCGTGGCCGCCCAGGCCGACGGCCTGCTGCCGCTGTCGCAGCACGCGATGATGGTCGCGGGCCAGGTGGCCTACCACGACTACGAGGGCATCGCCTTCGACCTCGACGAGCGCGAGCGCCTGGTCCACGACCTCGGCGACCGCCACCTGATGCTGCTCCGCAACCACGGCACCCTGGCCGTCGGCCCGAGCTGCGCCGGCGCGTGGCTGGCGATCTACTTCCTGGAGCGCGCCTGCACGATGCAGGTCCGCGCCCAGTCCACGGGCGCCCGCCTCGCGACCCCGAACCAGGGCGTGCCCGAGAAAGTCACCGACCAGTCCCGCTCCCTCTTCGACGGCTCCGCCGGCGCCTTCACCTGGCCCGCCCTCCTCCGAAAGCTGGACGCGGAATCGCCCGGCTACGCGGCCTAGGGCCGCTCTCACCCGTCGGCCTCACTCTCAACTGTCATCCCGGTTTCGCCGCAAGGCGAAGACAGGGACCCAACCGACCGGTGCTCCGCGTCGGGGGCGGCCCGCCGCGCGTGGGCCGGCCTAGGTCCGTCCCGCCGAACGCCGCGTGAAGGCTCGCCGACGTCGCCGCGCCGGCCGATGGCCGGATGGCGCGGCGACCGCATCGAGGACCGCCGGGCGCGCAGGTCGTCGCCATCGGTCCTCGCCTACTCTTTTCCACGCGCATATCCATCCAAACCCAGAAGCCTGGGCGAGATGACGGAGGCCGACGGCGAGGGCTTTCACTATGAAACTCGTTGGGTTCTCGTTTTCCTCAGACGAACCGCCAGCGTGAAGATACGATTGCCCGTGGCAGTTCTGGCAGCCGGGGGCTCCAGTAGTCCCAGAAGCCGCGAGGCGAAGCTCCCGGAGCCGCTCTTCCCGGAAGGGGGGTGTTTCGCTGCCGACGGCCGGAGAATTGGGCTCGGAAGACGATGAGCGAATATCAGTACTATGAGTTCCGGGCCGTCGATCGGCCGCTCGGCGAGGGGGATCGCAAGGCGTTGCGCGCTCTGTCGACGCGAGCGAACATCACTGCGACGAGCTTCAGCAACCACTATGAGTGGGGTGACTTCAAGGGCGATCCGGCGCGCCTGATGGAGAAATGGTTCGACCTCCATCTCTACCTGTCGAACTGGGGAACGCGCCGGCTGATGATCCGGTGGCCGGAGCGGCTCGTCGACCGGCAGGCGCTCGCGGCCTGCCTTGGAGACGTGGACGGCGTGCGTCAGCGCGTCGTCGGCGGGAACCTGATCCTCGACATCCTTGTCGAGGAGGTCGAGGGCGAGGCCTGGGACGACGGATCAGAGTCGCTCGCCGCCATGGCGCCGCTGCGCGCCGACGTGCTCGGCGGCGACCTTAGGGTCTTCTATCTCCTCTGGCTGACGGCGGTCGAAGGCGACGCCGTGGAACTCGGAGATCCGGAGCCGCTGCCGGGCCTCGGGCCGTTGACGGGTCCGCTCGAAGCCTTCGTGGACTTCTTCGGGATCGATCCCGACCTGGCCGCCGCGGCGGCCGAGCGCCCGTTCCGCCCGGTCGCGGACGAGCCCGACCTCGCCAGGTCGGTCGTCGCGGGGATGGAAGGCGCGGCGAGGACCGTCGCTGACCTGCGCGTCCGCGCCGAGGCCATCCGCATCGCCCGCGAACGCGAGAAGATCGCCCGGCTCGAGGCGGAAGCCGAACGGCAGGCGAAGGCGGCGGAGCGCGGGCGTCGGGCCCGCCTGGACTCCATCCGCAGACGCGGCGAAGCCGTCTGGACCCAGGCCGAAGCCGAGATCGAACGCCGCAACGGCGCCGCCTACGCTCGGGCCGCCGCCCTCCTCCACGATCTCGGGGCCATCGCCGAGCAGGACGGGTCCACGGCGCATTTCAAGGCTCGACTGCAGAAGATCCGCACCCGTCACGCCGCCAAGACACGCTTCATCGAGCGGTTGCAGGCCCTGGGATAGTCGTCTCCTGTCCTGGAGCGCGGCTCTCTTGCCGCAGCCTCAGGCCGGCATCGGCGCATGAGCCGCGCGCGTGTCTCGGTCAACAGGCGGATATGGAGCTGTTCCTCCAGCATGCGGATACTCCCGCCAGGCGCCGGCTACGACATTCTCGGACAGTCAATTCAACCTGAGGACCCGCGGCAGGACCATCAAGCCGGCCCGAGACGGTCAGCGGGCGCGCGCTCTGCCGATTGTTCGATCACGTAGCCGAGCGCGCGATATCCGGCCCGTCGCTTCGCCGCCATGCGCGCCAGCACGGGCGCCCGTTCATCGACGTAGTCGACGACCAGAACTTCCGCCTTGCCTTCGCGCTGCCGGTGAAGCCGGCCCACATACTGCGCGAGCGTGCCCTGCCAGGAGATCGGCATGGTGAGGAAGAGCGTGTCGAGCCGGGCGTCGTCGAAACCCTCTCCGATGTAGCGGCCGGTCGCCAGGATGAGCCGCTCCTGATCGTCCGCGACTTGCAGCGCCGCCTCCGACGCCTTGCGCTCGGCCGCCGACATCGCGCCGCGCAGGACGACCAGGTTGCTCACGAAGCGCGAGAAGCGCTGCTGAAGGTGATCAAGGTGATCCCGGCGCTCGGTCAGCACGATGGGCGAGCGCTTCGCTTCCAACGCCTTCAGCACGTCTTCGAAGATCAGATCGTTGCGTGCTTGGTCCCGCGCGAGCGCGGCATAGATCGCGGGTATGGTCGGGCGGTCCAGCTCGGCCAGGGGCGGAGGTAACCGGAACGTCGTCGGCTTGAACAAAGCGCGATGCACGACGCCCCGCTCTGTCGCCTGAGTGCACGCGCTGACTCTGTGCCGAACAGCGCCGCATTGCATGAAGATGATGGGGTGATGACCGTCCTTGCGCGTCACGGTCGCGGACAATCCAAGCACGTACCGCGCCTTCGCCCGCCTGGCCACCAGTTCAAAGCTCGCCGCGGACAGATGATGACACTCGTCGACGACGAGGTGACCGTAGTCCGCGACTAGGTCGGACACCTCGCCCCGTCGCACCAGACTCTGGATCAGCGCGACGTCAACGACGCCGGTCGGCTTCCGACGCCCACCGCCGATGGCGCCGATATCCCTGGCGTCGATCGAGAGGAAGGCTTTGAGACGCTCGGTCCACTGAGCGAGCAAGGCGCGGCGATGGACGAGGACCAGCGTGTTTCGCGCCCGCCTGGCGATGAGGGCTGCGGCCACGACCGTCTTGCCGAACGCGGTCGTCGCAGCCAGCACGCCATGGTCGTGCGGCATGAGCTTGTCGAAGGCTTCGATCTGCGGGCCGCGGAGCGCGCCTTGGAAGCTCACGCCATCCGGGAGCGGCGCGCCGGCGGAACGGTGATCCTGAATCTCGACTTCGGAACCAAGCGCTCGGATCAGTTCGACGGTTTCGTCCAGGCAACCGCGCGGAAGCCCGACGTGGCGGGAATGAAGCTCGGCGCACGAGATGATCCGGGGTTTGTCGAACGTCGGCAGCCGCATGGATTGCGCACGATGGAATTCGGGATTCTGAAAGGCCGCCAGGCGGATCAACTGCGCCGTCAGCGCGGGCGGCGCCTCCGTTCGATCGACATAGATCTGGTCTGCAAGGACAAGGCGAATCTTCCCTGGCATGGGATCGTTGATCGGAGCCGGCTCGCGATGCCGCGAGGGCGTCATGCGCCAAGGCTCGTCGGCGTCCTCGTCCTCGACGGGCATGCGCACGGCCAACACACGGCCGCGCGTCTCGGCCTCCGCGACGATCTTCGTCGCCGCGTCGGCGGGGAGTCGTGGCAGCGACGACAGGAACGCCCACTGATCGTCATATGGACACAGGTCCTTGTCGATAAAGACGCTATTGCCGCCTTCGCGAGCGCGGCGCTGCAGGGGCAGCGCGATCAGATTCCCGAACCCGCCGCTGGGCATCGTGTCCTGGCTCGGAAAGAGACGATCATAGGATTCGAAACCGATCTCCGGTCGCCGCTCCATCGTCTCGGTGAGGATCGCCGCGCCGAGCTGGCGCGCGGTGCGGGCCGCGATGGGTTCGGAGAAGAAGATCCAGACATGTCCGCCCCTGCCGGACCGTGATCGTTCGAGGGCGACCGGGATGCCCTTTGCCTGGCAGGTCTCGACGAAGGCCGACGCATCCGCCACCCAATTCTCCTTGTCGAAATCCGCCGCCAGAAACCAGCAGGTTTCATCGGGGAGCAGCGGATAGACGCCGGCGACGAAATCGCTGTCTGACGCCTTCTGGCCGCCGCCGCGCAGATGTCTCTCAATGACCTCGTCCGAGACCGGGATGAATGCTTGGCCGGGACACGCCCCGCACTTGACTTGAGGTTTGCCGCAAACACCCTTCACCCACTCGTTGGCGCATGCGGGCGCATATCCCGCGTGGCCAGTCTTTCGGTTCTCCCAACGGACCGGAAACACATCGGACCGGCCGACGAACAGGCGGCGAAACAGGTCGACCTTGGCCGCTGTCGAGGACTTGGCCGTCACGGTCGACGTGTTCGCGGTGGGCTCTGAACGATGATCGGCGGGCGTCCACGCCGCTTGTCCACGTTCGAGTGCGGCGAGCTCGGTCGCGAGTTTTCTGCGTTCGGTATCAAGCGATGCCAGCCGACTTCGGATGCGGGCGATTTCCGCAGCATTTTCGCGATCATTCTTCATCGTCGCGGCTCGGTTTGTGGATCAGGCTCCCGTCTTGTTCGACCAGTTGCACACGGCAGGAACAACGTCATTGGCTTGCTGGCGAACCGCCGGGATTGGAGATGTTCAGCGGATCTCTGGCGCGTTGTCGATTATGAGGGCGCTGCGGCGGTGCGACCGCCAGGTCTTCCAGTCGGCCGCCTATGCCAAGCTGCTCCGCAGCCTGCCGGTGAACCGATACCGAGGGCGCGCTAGAGGCGGTCTTCCGGCGCCGGCCCGCGGGCGGCGTCGCGCGGGGTGACCAGGCGGGCGAGCTTCGGCTTGATCCAGTTCTCGAAGTCGTCGACGAACTCGTAGACCACCGGCACCAGCACCAGCGACAGCACGGTCGAGGTGATGAGGCCGCCGATCACCGCGACGGCCATGGGCTGGCGGAACTCCGCGCCCTTCTCCAGCGCGAACGCGGTGGGCAGCATGCCCGCGGCCATGGCGAAGGTCGTCATGACGATCGGACGCGCCCGCTCGCGGCAGGCCTCGACGATCGCGTCGTGCTGGCTCATGCCCTCGCGCTCGCGCTCGATGGCGTACTCCACCAGCAGGATCGAGTTCTTCGCCGCCAGGCCCAGCAGCATCAGGAACCCGATCAGCGACGGGATCGAGAGCGACAGGTTGAAGGTCAGCAGCCCGAGGAACGCGCCGCCGACCGCGGTCGGCAGGGCCGAGAGGATGACCAGCGGCTTGAAGAAGCTGCGGAACAGCAGGACCAGCACGCCGTAGATCATCGACACGCCGGCGAAGATCGCCATGCCGAAGCCGCCGAACAGCTCGGCCATCGCCTCGGCCGTGCCGATCGAGGCCGGCCGCACGCCGGGCGGCGGGTTCTTCATGATCGGCAGCTTGTTCACCGCCTGCTGCGCCTGGCCCAACTGGTAGCCGCCGTTCAGTTCGGCCACGAGCATGACCCGCCGCTCGCGGTTCAGCCGGTCGATCCGGGCCGGGCCGGCCTGGAAGGTGATGTCGGCCACGCTCTCCAGCGTCGTCGTCCCGCCACTCGCCGTGGGCACCCGCAGGTCCCGCAGTTGCTGCAGGTCGGTCCGCGCGCTTTCCGGCAGGCGGATCCGGATCGGGATGCGGCGCTCGCCCTCGTTGAACTTGGCGACGTTGGCGTCGATGTCGCCGACGGTGGCGATCCGCACGACCGCGGAGATGGCGTCGGACGACACGCCGAGACGCGCGGCCTCGGCCGGCTTCGGCCGGATCACGATCTCGGGCCCGACCGGCGGGGTCGACTGCTTCGGGTCGGCCAGTTCGGGCAGGGTGCGCATCTGGCGCTCGAGTTCCAGCGCCGCCAGCTCCAGGTTGGGGCCGTTGTCGCCGGTGAGGATCTGCTGGAAGCCGGCGCTGCCCTCGAAGCTCAGGAAGCCGAGACGCACGTCGGGGATCTTCCGCAGCTCCTCGCGCAGCCGGTTGCGGATCTCGTCGCCGCTGACCTTGCGGTCCTCGCGCAGCAGGATCGTCGCCGTACCCTTGCGCAGGTCGCCGCCGCCGCTGGCCCCGCTGCCGGGACCGAAGCTGGAGACGGTCGAGCCGATCTGGACGAAGACCCCGGTGACCTCCGGCTGCCTGGCGAACAGGTCGGTGATCCGCTGCGACGTGGTCTCCATGTCGGCCACGGTGGCGCCCGGCGGGCCCTGGATCTCGACGTACATGTAGTCGGGGTCGCCCGCCGGCTGGAACCCTGCCGGCAGCAGCGGGACCAGGAACAGCGAGCCGACGAAGAACACGCCGCCGATGATCGCGGCGACGATCCGGTGGGCCAGCGCCCACTCCAGCGCGTTGCGGTAGAAGCCTTTGAACGGCTTGCGCTCGTGCGGCGACGCCTGCGCCTTCAGGAAATAGGCGGCCAGCAACGGCGTCACCAGGCGCGCGACGACCAGCGAGAAGATCACCGCGACCGAGACGGTCAGGCCGAATTCCTTGAAGAACTGGCCCGGAATGCCGGGCATGAACGACACCGGCGTGAACACCACGACGATCGCCATGGTGGTCGCGACCACCGCCAGGCCGATCGCGTCGGCCCCTTCGATCGCGGCCTGGTACGGGCGCTGGCCGCGCTCGACGCGCTTTTCGATGTTCTCGATCTCGACGATCGCGTCGTCGACGAGGATGCCGATGACCAGGGTGAGCGCCAGCAGCGTCACCATGTTCAGCGAGAAGCCGGCCATCTTCATGACGAAGAAGGTCGGGATCAGCGAGATCGGCATGGCCAGCGCCGTGATCGCCGTCGCCCGCCAGTTCCGCAGGAAGAAGAACACCACCAGCGCGGCCAGCAGCATGCCTTCGCCCAGCACGTTCTTGGTCGCGTGGAAGCTCGCCCGGGTCTCGGTGACCGACGAGAAGATGGTCGAGAACTTGACCTCCGGGTGGGCCTTCTCCAGCTCCGCGAGCTTCGCCAGCACCGCGTCCTCGGTGTCGACGTCGCTGGCTTCCTTGGTCTTGGCGACCTGGAAGCCGACCACGGGCCGGCCGTTGAGGCGCGCGAAGCCGCGCACGTCGGACGCCCCGTCGCCCACCTCGGCCACGTCGGTCAGGCGCACGAACTGGCCGCCGCCGGTCGGGATGGTGAGCTCGCGCAGTTGCTCCACCGTGCGCACGGTGCCCAGCACGCGGACCGTCTGTTCGCGGTCGCCCACCGTCACCTGCCCGCCGGGCGCGTCGACCTGGAAGGCCCGGAGCGCGGTGTTGAGCTGGCTGGCGGTCAGCCCGCGCGCGGCCAGCCGGTCAGGATCGACGATGACGTTGATCTCGCGCGACACCCCGCCGACCCGGGACGTCTGCGACACCCCCTTCGCCGACTGCAGGGCGCGCGCGACCGTATCGTCCACGAACCACGACAGCTCGTCGTCCGACATGGAGGGCGCCGAGACCGCCATCGTCAGGATGGGGGCCGCGTCGTCGATCTCGAGCTGGGTGACCTGCGGCTCGTCGATATCGCGCGGGAGCTGCGCACGGGCCTGGGCGACCTTCGAGCGCATCTCGTCGGTCTTCTTCTGCAGGTTCGTGCCGATCTCGAACTGGACCGAGGTGGTGGAAACGCCCTGGGTGACCACCGACTGGATGCTGCGCACGCCGGTGACGCCGGAGACGGCGTCCTCGACCGGGCGCGTGATCTGGGTCTCCATCTCCCCGGGCGCGGCGCCCGACTGGGTGACCGTGACGGCGATCACCGGGAACTGGACGTTGGGATACTGCTTAACCGCCAGGCCCGAATAGGCGATCAGGCCGGCCAGCACGAGGCCGATGAACAGGACCGCGACCGGGATCGGATTGCGGATCGCCCATGCCGAGACGGGGAATCCGCTGCGGTGGCCCTCGCTCATCGCTTGACCGCCGGCTTCGCCGCCGGAGCGTCGGAGGGGCGCACCATGTCGCCGTCGAGGAAGAGCGCGCCGGCGTTGGCCAGGATGCGCGATCCGGCGGGCGGGCCCTTCACGATCTGCACCAGGCCGCCGCCGCGGGCCCCGGTCTGGACCATGACCCGCTTCACCCGGTCATCGGCGCCGACGACCATCACGCTGGCGCCGTTGGCGTCGTAGCGGATCGCCGCTTCCGGCACGGCCAGCACGCTGGCCGAGGCGTCGTCGAACACCGCGCGGGCGAAGCCGCCGGCGCGGATGTCCGGGCGGACCGGCAGGGTGATGCGGACCTCGCCCAGCTTGGTCTGCGGATCGATCTGCGGGCTGACCAGGCGCACGCGCCCGTTCGCCACGCCGCCGCCGGGCAGGGTCACGGTGGCCGACTGGCCCGGGCGCACGCGGGCGAGGTCGGCCTCGGCGAGGTCGGCCGCGAGCTCGACCTGGCCGTCGCGCGCCATGCGGAACCACGGCGTGCCCGCGCCGGCCGCGAGGTCGCCCGGGCGGACGGTCTTCTCCAGGATCAGGCCGGACACCGGGGCCACGACCGCCAGCTTGCGGCGCTGGGTCTGCAGGTTGCGCAGGTTGGCGGTGGCGACCTTGGCCTGGAATCGGCGCTGCTCGATCTGCTCCTGGCTCAGCACGCCCTGCCCGTCCAGCCCGCTCACGCGGCGGGCCTGGTCCTCGGCCTGGGCGGCCTGCGCCTGCGAGGCGGCGATCTGCGCCTCCAGCAGGGTCGGATCGAGCTGGACGAGGGTCTGGCCCGCCTTCACGTACTGGCCGACGTCGGCGAGCACGCGGGCGACGCGGTAGCCGTTCACTTCCGGCAGCACGGCGGCCTCCTCGCGCGGCAGCAGGTCGCCCGAGGCGGTCAGCGAGCCCACGATCGACCGCGGCTCGATCCGCACCACGGTCACGGCGCGCGCCCGCTGAGCCTCGGTCTGCTGCTCCGGCGGCTTGCGGCAGCCCGCCAGGGCGGCGACCGCGACCAGCGGCAGAATGAGGAGGGTGATGCGCTTCATGTTCTGTCTCACCGCGCAGCCTCGGGCCGCGCCTGGGCGTATTTCTGGGCCGGCCAGCCCCCGCCGATGGCCTTCACGGCCTGGACGGAGCGGCGCAGCGCCTGGACCTCGGCCGAGGTGAGCTGGGCGCGGACGGCGCGCCAGGCCTGCTCGGACGACAGGGTGGTGTTGAGGTCGGTCAGCCCGCGCTCGTAGCCGATGCGGGCCGCCTCGAAGGCGCGCCGCGCCCGCGCCTCGCCGTCACGCAGAAGGGCCACGCGGCGGCGGTCGGCGTCGAGGCCGACCAGCGAGGATTCGGCCTCCTGGAAGGCGGTCTGCACGGTCTTCTCGTAGGCGGTGACGGCCTGCTCGGCGCGGGCGTTCTGCACCTTCAGCTCGGACATCAGCCGCGGGATCGACAGCAGCGGCTGCATCACCGAGCCGCCGATCGTCCAGCTCGTGGTCTCGGACGAGAAGCCGGGCTGCTCGATGCGCGACCAGCCGAGGCCGGGGGTCAGCGTGAAGCTGGGGAAGAAGGCCAGGCCGGCGAGCTTCTGCTGGGCGGCGGCCGAGCGGACGGCGGCCTGCGCCTGGCGCACGTCGGGCCGGCGTTGCAGCAGGTCGCTGGGCAGCGAGGCCGGGACGCCCGGCGCCTCGCCCACGTCCGGCGTGGCGGCGATGCTGGCGGTGGGCTCGAAGACGCGGCCGGCCAGGATCAGGATCGCGCGCTTCTGGATCTGGAGCTGGGCGTCCAGGGCGGCCACGTTGGCCTGCGCCTGGGCGAGGTCGCCGGCGACGCGGTCGGGCTCGGAGGTGGCGGCGATCCCGGCGGCGGCGCGCTTCGAGGCGAGGTCGTAGAGTTCCTGCTGGATGCGCGACGTCTCGCGCGCGTCGGCGAGCTGGATGGCGAGGCCCTTGGCCTGGAAGTAGGCGTCGGCGGTCTGGGCGGCGACCTGGGCGCGGGCGGCCTCGTAGGCGAAGCGCACGCGGTCGACCTCGGCGTTGGCGGCGCGGTAGGCCACGAAGCCGCGGCCCCAGGGATCGACCTCCCACGAGACGTTGAAATTGGCGCCGTACTGCTCGGACACGCCCGAGGTGGAGAAGCCCGGGATGTTGGCGACCGTGCCGCCGATCTGGTCGGTGTCGGTGCGCCGGCCCGAGGCCGCGAGGTCGCCCTGCGGCAGGTATTGCAGGACGGCGCTGGTGCGCTGGGCCTTCACCTCGTCGAGGCGCGAGCGGGCGGTGCGGACGTCGGTGTTGCGCGCGAGCGCCTGCTGCACGAGCTCGGTGAGCTGGGCGTCCGAGTAGGCGGTCCACCAGGTATCCAGCGGGATCGCCCCGGCGGGCGCCTCGGCCCCGGCCTCATAGCCCGCGGGCAGGCGCACGTCCGCCTCGCGCGGCGTCGCGCATCCCGCCAGAACGACGCCGGCGGCCAGGAGGAGGAACTTGAGTCGCATGCGGAGCCGGGATGGGGAGGTTTGGCGGACGCCGTAAGAACTTGAGCGGGCCGTCTACACTGCCCGGGGCGTCGGGGGAATTGCGCAAAGGACACATACCGGCAACGGATTGACCGAACGCGACTATTCCAAGCCGCGCTGGCGACGTGCCCCGGCCGTCGCTAGGGTCGCGCAACTTTCGACCCGATTGCGAGCCCCCGTATGCAAAAGCTTCTCCTCACCGTCGCCGTCATGGCCCTGGCCTCGGGGTCCGCCGTCGCCGCCGGTCCGTCCATCGACGCGGGCCGCATCCTCGAGGACATCAGGGTGCTCTCGTCCGACGAATTCGAGGGGCGCGCACCGGCCAGCGAAGGCGAGAGGAAGACCGTCGCCTATCTCGTGGAACAGATGAAGGCCGCGGGCCTTCAGCCGGCCGGCGACAAGCAGAAGGACGGGACCCGCGCCTGGACCCAGGACGTGCCGCTGGTGCGCTCGCAGACCTCCGGCCCCGTGGCCGTGAGCGTGAAGCTGGGCGGCGAGACGAAGACCTGGACGCAAGGCCAGGAGATCGCGATCCGCGCGACCCTGATCGGCGACCACCTGACGGTGAAGGACGCGCCGGTGGTGTTCGTGGGCTACGGCGTGAAGGCCCCGGAGCGCAACTGGGACGACTTCAAGGGCGTCGACCTGAAGGGCAAGGTCGCCCTGGTGCTGGTCAACGACCCCGACTTCGAGACGGATACCGGGAACGGCGGCGACTTCGGCGGCAAGGCCATGACCTACTACGGCCGCTGGACCTACAAGTTCGAGGAGGCCGCGCGGCAGGGCGCCATCGGCTTCCTGGTGATCCACGAGACGGCGCCGGCCTCCTACGGCTGGGCCACCGTCAAGAACTCCAACACCAACGAGATCTTCGACGTCATCCGCAAGGACCCGTCGACCGACCACGCGCCGCTGGAAGGCTGGGTGCAGCGCGACCCGGCGGCCGAGCTGATCAAGGCCGGGGGCTACGACCTCGACACGCTGAAGAAGCAGGCCCGGACCCGCGACTTCAGGCCGGTCGAGCTGAAGGGCGTGACCTTCTCCACCGACTACAGGGTCGATGCGCAGAAGGTGGTCTCGCACAACGTCGTAGGCGCGATCCCCGGCGCCAAACACCCCGACGAGCGCGTCTTCTACACGGCGCACTGGGACCACCTGGGCATCGGCCTGCCCGACGCCCGGGGCGACAGGATCTACAACGGCGCGCTCGACAACGCGTCCGGCACGTCGATGCTGCTGGAGCTGGCGCGCCTCTCGGCCAAGGCGCCCCGGCCCGAGCGGACGATCGTCTTCATGTCGGTGACCGCCGAGGAGAAGGGCCTGCTCGGCACGGAGTACTATGCGTCGTCGCCGCTCTATCCGCTGGCGACCACCGTGGGCGTGATCAACATGGACGGCGTGGGCCCGAACGGCCTGGCGCACGACTTCACGACGTCGGGCAACGCCCCGCTGACCCTGCAGGACGAGCTGATCGCGGTGGGCAAGGCGCACGGCCGCTACTACACGCCCGATCCGCGGCCGGAGGCGGGCAGCTTCTTCCGCTCCGACCACTTCCCGTTCGCCAAGGTCGGCGTGCCGGCCATCAGCTTCGGCGGCGGCCGCGACCTGTTCGAAGGCGGCAAGGCGGCCGGCGACGCCAAGGCCAGGGCCTACACCGCCGACAAGTACCACCAGCCCGCCGACGAGTTCGACCCGTCCTGGGACCCGAAAGGCTTCGAGGCCGACGGCGCCCTGTTGTTCGAACTGGGCCAGAAGCTGGCGAACAGCCGCCTCTGGCCCGATTGGAAGGACGGCGCCGAGTTCAAGGCCGAGCGCGACAAGACCAGGGCCGAGCGGCGGTGATGCGCCGCGCGCGAATTCTGTGGAGGCGCCCCGAAACCGCCGCTAGGTTCCGTCTGAACAACGTTCGAACGATCGTTTGGAGAGATACGCCCATGCGCCGCGCCCTTGCGCTCGCCACCACCCTCGGCTTCCTGGCCCCGCTCGCCCTGGCCGGCGCCGCGTCCGCCGAGGCCTGGACCAAGTACGTGGACTCCGGCAACGGCATCCAGTGGTCCTACGACGCCGACTACACCTACAAGGACCGCGAGACCGGACGCGTGGTGGTCATGCAGGCGGTCTCCAAGCCCGAGGCCAAGATCGGCCCCTCGGGCCCGGGCAAGCCGGACGGCGTCGGCAGCGTCGTGGCGCTCGACTGCGCCAAGCGGAACATGATCACGCTGGGCTCGTACAAGCCGAGCCAGCCGCTGGACATCAAGGACACCTGGCGCAAGGACACGCCCAAGAAGGCCGACGGCGCCGACAACGCCGCGCTGCTCACGGCCGTCTGCGCGAGCGCCGACAAGGCGCCGGTGAAATAGCGCGCTGGCCGCGCCCCGCGGCGGCGATTGCGGGACCTTCGGGCGTCGCGTCGCCGCTGATCGCAGAACTCTCGTAAGACCTCCTGCGTCCCGGCGACTACCTTCCTGAACGGAAGGGATACCGGGACGCGATGGCGGGAGACCTCTCCCAGGACGAGCGCTACCACGCCGCGGCGGCCGGATTCGGCGCCGCGCTCGAACGCCTCGCCCGCGCCTATGAGGCCGACCCGGACCTGCGGCGCGACCTCGCCCAGGAGATCCACGTCGCGCTCTGGCGCAGCTTCGCCGGCTTCGACGGCCGCTGCTCGCTGCGGACCTGGGTCTACCGCGTGGCCCACAACGTCGCGACCACGCACATCCTGGCCGCGAAGCGCCGGCGGGCCGACTTCACCACCCTGGACGCCCTGGCCGAGGCCGCCGCCTCCGACGACCCTCCGACGCGGCTGAGCCTTGTCGGCATCGGCGCGATGACGCGCCCGTGACTAAAACAGTTGTTTGAATCTGGCTGAAAGTGCGCCAGAACAGACAGCAGAGAAAAAACCCTGGGAGCAGCCCCGATGACCATGACCTCCGACCGGCCGGCCGGCGCCAAGACGCAGGCGCAGTCCAGCTTCGGCCTTTCGCCGCAGGACGACCTCAACGACCTGCGCATGTCGGACAAGGCGCTGCCGCTCTACAACGCCGTGAAGGCGTTCATCAAAGACGTGGCCGAGCCCGCCTCCGAGGAATGGCACCGCCTGGGCGAGGGCCGCCCCGACCCGTGGCAATACGCCCCCGGCCAGCTCGAAGTGCTGGAAGCCGCCAAGGCCAAGGCCAAGGCCGCCGGCCTCTGGAACTTCTTCCTGCCCGACGCGGAGACGGGCGAGGGCCTGTCGAACCTCGACTACGCTTACATCGCCGTCGAGCTGGGCAAGGTGCGCCTCGCCTCCGAGATCATGAACTGCGCCGCGCCCGACACCGGCAACATGGAGGTGCTGGAGCGCGTCGGCACGCCCGAGCAGAAGAAGCAGTGGCTGGAGCCCCTGCTGAAGGGCGAGATCCGCTCGGCCTACTGCATGACCGAGCTGAACACGGCCAGCTCCGACGCCAAGAACATCGACACCCGCGCCGTGCGCGTGGGCGACGAGTACGTCATCACCGGCGAGAAGCACTACATCTCCGGCGCCGGCTCGCCGCGCTGCAAGGTGATGATCTGCATGGTGCGCACCGGCGGCGAGAATGACCCGCCGCACCTGCAGCAGTCGCAGATCCTGGTGCCGCTGCCCACCGAGGGCGTCGAGATCGTGCAGGGCCAGCAGGTGTTCGGCGACCCCGACGCGCCGCACGGCCACATGCACATCCGCTTCAACGGCGCGCGCGTGCCGGCCTCGAACATGCTGCTCGGCGAAGGCCGCGGCTTCGAGATCAGCCAGCTCCGCCTGGGCCCCGGCCGCATCCACCACTGCATGCGCGCCATCGGCTCGGCCGAGAAGGCGCTCGACCTGATGGTCGCCCGCGGCATGACCCGCGTGGCCTTCGGCAAGCCGATCATCCAGCTCGGCGGCAATATCGAGAAGGTGAGCCGCGCCCGCATCGAGATCGAGGCCATGCGCCTCATGGTCCTGAAGGCGGCCAGGGCGATGGACGTGCGGGGCAACCGCGAAGCCCGCATCTGGATCCACATGGTCAAGGCGATGGTGCCCGAGAAGGTCTGCCAGATCATCGACCAGGCGATCCAGATGCACGGCGCGCTGGGCGTGTCGCAGCACACGCCGCTCGCCCGCATGTACGCCAACACCCGGACGCTCCGCATCGCCGACGGCCCGGACGAAGTCCACCACATGGTGGTCGGCCGCAACGAACTGCAACAGTACCGCGAAATGCCGAACGACCCCTCCCTGGCGGCGGTCTTCCGGAACTAAGGTCCCGATCCGATCGGGTATGTCGTGGGAGCCCCGGCGAAAGCCGGGGCTCTTTCGATTCAGGAACCAGACTGGCTGCGCCCGAGGCGGCTCGTCGATGTACCGCTGCCGCCGAACGGGCCGAGCCGCCAACCTATCTCTACGACCGGATCGGGGCCTCGTGGGTTCGGGATGAACAGGTGCTCGCACTCCAGGATGCCTGGATGAAACGCCGGTGCGCCTATTTCACCGGTCGCCACGCCCGCGAGGAAATCCGTCATGCCACATCCGTAGGTATGGGCCTCCTGATAGCCCATGCCTCGATCCAGCACGGTGACAGTCCAATCGTCGGGTGAGCCGTACGTCGTCCAGGCGAGGTAGTCCCCATCGAGTGTCGAGCCGAAGGGCAACAGGCCGCCGGGCTCGGGCCAGAGTGGAAACGTGAAGTCCTCGTCCTCGCGAAACAACTTCAGGACGGTTGGCGCCATCGACTCGAGCCTGTCGTACGGGTCCCAGGCTCGCGGCGTCCAGATCCAGATGTGTCCCATGAACTTCCCGCGGCCGTACGCCCGCACGAAGGCCTTGTAGTCGCTCGGCAACGCCGTCCCGAGCTTTGCCTCGATGTCGCGCCACGGGCCGGGAAACGGATCGCCCGGCCTCTCAGGCGGCGGCACGACGCGCAGGAGATTCCCGATGCTCACCTCGGTCGTCCAGCCGGGTTTTCCACGATCCGCGCCATCTGTGAGCCGTTGGATCCACGAGCCGTCATCATGACGAAGCGAGGCGGCAAGGCTTCGCGTCCGTAGATCGGCGTCACGGAATAATCGACGAATTCGCCGTTACGCACCATCCGCGACCTCGTCTCCCACAGGGTCGAGTACCGAACGCGCTTTCTCCTTTGGCATCTCAGCCATCGAAATCCCCCAAGCCTCTGCATGAATTCGGTCCCGCCAAACATTTTGGCGCTGGCCGCGGCGCCGGGGATGGCGCGGGCGGAGAGTTCTTGTGCGGCGCCGAGCGGGATGACGAGCGTTGGGGTGGCGAAGGCGTGACGCTTCGCCGCCTGTTTCATCCGGCAAAGTGGCGCTGGGCTCAGCTTCAGTGTAAGCGAACGCCGCTTTGCAGACTGCAAACCGCCATATCCCGCCCGACTGCGGTCGTGGCCCCCGCGGCGCTCGCCTCGACAGGCTCGCAGCGCCCTCTCCGTCCCGCGCGCGACGCGCAGCCGATGAGCGACCGGAGGCGGCCTGTGCCCGTCCTCCGGAGCCCATCGCAACTCCGGAGGACTACCATGTCTTTGATTTCCGCGGCCTTCGTGGTCGCCATGGCCTTCGTCACGGCCACGCTCTCGGGCGTGTTCGGGATGGCGGGCGGCCTGGTGCTGATGGGGGCGCTGGCCTTCGTGCTGCCCGTGCAGGCGGCCTTCGTCACCCACGGCATCCTTCAGCTCGTCGCCAACGGCTGGCGAGCCGTCCTGCATCGTAGGCACGTCCGCTGGGACATCGTCGGCTGGTACGCGGCGGCCTCGTTCGTCGCGATGGCCGGCGTCTGGATGCTGAGCTTCGTCCCCTCGAAGCCGCTGCTCTTCCTGTTGCTGGGCCTGGTGCCGTTCCTCACCTGGCTGCCGCAGAGCTGGATCAACCTCGACGCCGCCAAGCCGCCGCAGGCCTTCGTCTCGGGCCTCACCGTCACCGGCCTGAACCTCACCGCCGGCGTCGCAGGCCCGCTGCTCGACATCTTCTTCGTGCGCACCGAACTCACGCGCCACGCCATCGTCGCCACCAAGGCCGCGACCCAGGTGTTCGCCCACCTGGCCAAGATCCTGGTCTACGGCGCGCCGCTGGTGACCGGCGCGAACGTCGGCATCCCGCCCTGGCAGGTGTTCGCCATCGCCATCCCGCTCTCGATGCTGGGCACCGTCTGCGGCGGCATGATCCTGGACCGGATGAGCGACGTGAACTTCAAGCGCTGGACCCGCTGGATCGTCACCGCCGTGGGCGTGAGCTACCTGATCCAGGCCGCGCAACTGCTCACGCACGCCGGATAAAAGAAGGCCGGGCGCGAGGCCCGGCCGGAAGTCATAGGGAGGAAACGCCCAGGAATGGGCACGCCTCAGATATGTTGCGCTGCGGTGGCCGCAAGGCCGCCGCGCGCGATTTTTTACGCGGTCATCCGAAAAGCGTGGCCGGTCGCCGGAAGTGGTCTGGCTAATTGTGGCGGATTGGCCGTTTCGGGCAGGCCGGTCCGTGGCTAAGGCAGCGCTCCGATCCCGCAGGAGACGACGTCATGAAGCTCGACACCCAGGTGCTGGAGAACGCCCGCGTCCGGCTGGAGCCCTTCACCGAGGCGCACAGGGAGCCGCTGCGGGCGGCGTGCGCCGCCGACCCCGACCTGTGGCGCGATCTCTACGTCATCTCGATGCTGGGCGATCAGTTCGACGTCCATTGGGACCGGCTCAAACGCGAGGCGGCGGCCGGCAAGACCATCCCGTTCGCCGTGATCGCGGGCGGCAGGGTCTGCGGGATGAGCACCTACATCGACGTCGACAACCACCACAACACCGTCGAGATCGGCTTCACCTACTACCACCCCGACGCGCGCGGCGGCGCGGTGAACCCGGCGGCCAAGCACCTCCTGCTCGGCCACGCCTTCGCCTGCGGCGCCCAGCGGGTGCAGTTCCGCGTCGACGCGGCGAACGCCCGCAGCCGCGCCGCCGTGCTGAAGCTGGGCGCGGTGCAGGAGGGCATCCTGCGCGACGACAAGGTCACGTGGACGGGCCGCATCCGCTCCACCGTCCACTTCTCGGTGCTGGCCGCGGAATGGCCCGCCGTGCGCGACGGCCTGGAGGCGCGGCTGGCGGCGTTCTCCTAAGGTTGGCGCACGGCCCCAGCGCCCCCTCCACCGCTTCGCGGTCCCCCTCCCCCATGAATGGGGGAGGTACTGGAAAACGCGAACCTCCCCTGCGAAGCGGGGGAGGGGGACCACGAAGTGGTGGAGGGGGCGCTGCCGCCGCAGTGCGCCTAGGCCGGCGCCTTGGGCTGGACCATCCGCACGGATTCCACCCGCCGCGACTCCGGCGTGGGGAAGAAGACCTTGTCGGCGTTCTTCGCCACCTCCTCGGCGGTGTAGGGCCGGCCGGGCTCGAAGCCCTCGGTCTCCATCATCTTGATCTCGCGCACGCCGCGCGAGGAGACGCCCAGGATCTTGCCCGAGTGGTCGGCGGCCAGGTCCGAGGCCATGAACAGCACGCCGGGGGCCACGTTCTCGGGCAGCGACAGCGGGTCGGGTTCGCGGTCCTTGCGGCCGGGGAGGTCGCTGGTCATGCGGGTGTAGGCGCCGGGCGCCAGGCCCATGACCCGGATGTTGTACTTGCGCCCCTCGATCGCCATCACCCTGACCATGCCGTAGATGCCGGCCTTGGCCGCGCCGTAGTTGGTCTGGCCGAAGTTGCCGTAGAGGCCCGAGGTGGACGAGGTCAGCACCATCGACCCGCCGCCGTGATCCTTCATGTATTTCCAGACGGGCAGCGCGCAGTTGTAGGTCCCGCGCAGGTGGACCTTGATCACCGCGTCCCAGTCGGCCTCGGAGGTGTTGGCGAAGGTCTTGTCGCGCAGGATGCCGGCGTTGCAGACGAGGATGTCGCAGCGGCCGAAGGCGTCGAGCGCGGTCTTCAGGATGTTCTCGCCGCCGGCCAGGGTGGACACGTCGTCGCCGTTGGCCACCGCCCGGCCGCCGGCCGCCTGTATGGCGTCCACCACCTTCTGCGCCGCCGACTTGTCGGCCCCGGAGCCGTCGCGCGCGCCGCCCAGGTCGTTGACGACCACCGCCGCGCCCTCCTTCGCGAACAGCTTCGCGTAGGCCTCGCCCAGCCCGTTGCCGGCCCCGGTGATGATCGCGACCTTGCCCTCGAGCAGTCCCGCCATGACGTCCTCCTCCATACCGTTGTTTGGAAGCATCATGTTGTCATCGCCCACAACTTGTCATCCCCCACCGATTGTCATCCCGGTTTTGGCGTAGCCAAAGACCGGGACCCAACCGTCCGGTGCTCCGTGCATCCAGCGCGGCCTCGACCGCCGTGCCATTCTCACAAGCTCAAAGCACCCGATGGTTGGGTCCCGGTCTTCGCCTGCGGCGAAACCGGGATGACACGCGATGGGATGATGAACGGCGACGCTACTTGAGCCGCTGATAGCGCCACGCCTCGAACTCGAGCTTACCTTTGATCTCACCCTCGATCCGCGCACACAGCGCGCCGCCGCAGCGGCGGAAGATGACGCGCTGCGGGAAGTCGTGGGCCTTGTTCTCGAACACCGCCTCGCCGTCCTTGCCGGGCAGCAGCACGAAGGCCGTCGGCGGCTGGCCGGGCAGGATGGCGGTGAAGGTCGCGCCCGCCGGCTCGGGCGTGATCTTGTAGTGCGAGACGAAGGGGCGCCTGCCCGGCGTGTTCGTCTGGCCCGCGCCCGCCATCACCCCGCCCAGCGGCGGGAGCCACGCCTCGCGCGTGACCACGCCGTCCTTCTCGTGGATCCAGCTCCCGGCCATCCAGCCCAGCTTGGCGATGTCGTCGGCCGGCGCCGCGTGGGCGGCAGAGGCGAGAGCGACGGCGGCGAGGGCGGCAAGGATGGGTCGCAACGCTCGAGACATCCTTGCTCCGCTCACGGCTTGCGGCGCGCGCGGAAGAAGCCGCGCAGCAGTTCGCCCGCCTCCTCGCCCAGCACGCCGCCCTCCACCTTCGGCCGCCAGTGGCAGGTGGGCTGCTCGAAGACGCGCGGGCCGTTCACGACGGCGCCGCCCTTGGGGTCTTCCGCGCCGAACACCACCCGCCCGATCCGCGCGTGGCTGATGGCCCCGGCGCACATCGCGCAGGGCTCCAGCGTCACGTAGAGGGTGAGGCCCGTGAGCCGGTAGTTGCCCAGCTTCTGCGCCGCCGCCCGCAATGCCACGATCTCGGCGTGCGCGGTGGGATCGTGCGATCCGATCGGCTGGTTCGCGCCCACGGCCACCACCTCGCCGGTCGCCGGATCGACCACGACGGCGCCCACCGGCGTCTCGCCGGCCTCGGCGGCGGCTTGCGCGGCTTCGAGCGCGATGCGCATTGTCCGGCGATCATGGTCCACGATCCCCTCAGACCCCAGCCGGACGACGACGGTCAAGACGAACCCGCGGATGGCGAGGGCGGCGAACGCGTCGCCAAGCTGCTGGCGCGCGCCGGCGTCGGTTCGCGCCGCGACGTCGAGCGGCTGATCGGCGAGGGCCGCGTGGCGATCAACGGCCGCACGCTGGACACGCCCGCGGTGAAGGTCGCGCCCGGCGATATCGTCACCCTCGACGGCGAGGTGGTGGGCGAGCCCGAGCCCGCGCGCCTCTTCCGCTACCACAAGCCCGTGGGCCTGGTGACGACGCACAAGGACCCCATGGGCCGCCCGACCGTCTTCCAGGCGCTGCCCGAAGGCCTGCCGCGGCTGATCTCGGTCGGCCGCCTCGACCTCAACTCCGAGGGCCTGCTGCTGCTGACCAACGACGGCGAGCTGGCGCGGGCGCTGGAGATGCCGTCGACGGCCATCGTGCGCCGCTACCGCGCCCGCGCGCACGGCCGCACCACCCAGGAGCGGCTGGACCGCCTGAAGGCCGGCGTCACCGTCGAGGGGGTGAAGTACGGGCCCGTCGAGGCCAGGCTCGACAAGGCCAGGGAAGGGCCGCAGGGCGCGAACCTCTGGATCACCGTCACCTTGCACGAGGGCAAGAACCGCGAGGTCCGCCGCGTGCTGGAGTCCATCGGCCTGAAGGTGAACCGGCTGATCCGCCTGGCCTATGGGCCGCTGGCCCTGGGGACCCTGGGCGTCGGCGAGCTGGAGGAAGTCGGACCGCGCGTGGTCCGCGAGCAGTTCGCCCAGCACATCGACCCCGCCAACCTGCCCACCGGCGACCGGCCCCAGTACCGCACGCCGGCGAAGCAGCGCCGCCGCGAACAGGCCGCCGCGCAGGCCGAAACCGCCCGGCCCGCGCCCGCCGAGCCCAAGGGCAAGAAGGAATACAAGGCCGGCTGGGCCAAGCCGAAGCTCAAGGCCCGCCCGCACCCGCCGCCGAAGCGCAAGGCCTCGAAGGGGCCCAGCGCCGAAGGGGCGGCTAGGCCTTCTGGATCTCGGCCGGCCGCCGGCCCTCGTCCAGGCCCGCGCGGGCCGAAGCCGTCCCCATCACGGCCAGGAAGCTCGCCCGCTCGTCGGCCAGCCCCTCGGCCACCGGGCGGTCGAGGGCCGCGCGGGTGAGGCGCTTGGCGTAGGCCACGCCCTCGGCGCCCTTCGCCTCGAACTCGGCCGCGATTTCCAAGGCCCTCGCCAGCGGGTCGGCCGCCACCTCGTGGACCATCCCGATCGCGTGCGCCTGCTCGCCCGTGAACGTCAGCCCGCGCAGGATCACCTCCAGCGCCCGGGCCTCGCCGATCACGCGCGGCAGCCGTTGCGTCCCGCCGCCGCCGGGGAAGATGCCGACGCGAGTCTCGGGCAGGCCGATGGCCTCGGCCTTCGGGTCGGCGATGCGCAGGTCGCAGGCGAGGCTCAGCTCGAACCCGCCGCCCATGCAGAGCCCGTTGATCGCCGCGATCACCGGCTTGGGCGCCGCGGCGATCCCGTCGACCAGCGCCAGGAAGCCCGACTCGGGCGGCCCGTCCTGGGACGGCGGCGGGGGCCGGTCCTTCAGCGCCTCGCCCATGCCGGCGAGTTCGTCCACGTCGTAGTGGCGGATGAAGATGCCGGGCAGCCCGCCGGTGATCACCACGCAACGCACGGCCGGGTCGGCGGCCAGCGGCCGGAACAGGTCCAGCATCTCCTGCGCGCCCGTGGCCGTCATCGTGCCCCACGGCGGGTTCGCGTAGGTCATGATCGCGGTCCCGCCGCGGCGCTCCACCGTCACCAGGCCCATGGCGCTTCTCCCGTCTCTCTTGATTGTTGGCCGAAACCTTGGAACGAGGCGGCGGACGCCACAAGGAGCCAGCGTTGCGCATCGTCTCTGGGGAATTCCGCGGCAAGGCGCTGATCGCACCGCAGGGCGACGCCACGCGCCCCACCTCGGACCGCGCCCGCCAGGCCATCTTCAACATCCTGGAACACGCGCCGTGGAGCGAGGGCGTGCGCGGACGCCGCGTGATCGACCTGTTCGCCGGCTCCGGCGCGCTGGGTTTCGAGGCCCTGTCGCGCGGCGCGGAGTTCTGCCTCTTCGTCGAGACCGACGAGGCCGCCCGCGGCGCGATCCGCGAGAACGTCGACGCCATGGGGCTATTCGGCCGCACCCGCGTCCATCGGCGCAGCGCCATCGACCTCGGCGTCCGTCCGGGCGCGGACGGCCCCGCCTTCGACCTCGCCTTCCTCGACCCGCCCTACGCCAGGGGCCTGGGCGAACAGGCGCTCGCGCGCCTCGCCGAAGGCGGCTGGCTGGCCGAGGGCGTGGTGGTGGTCTTCGAACGCGGCGTCACGGAGCCCCCCTTCGACGCCCCCGGCTACGAACCCCTCGACGCCCGCGACTACGGCGCCGCGCGCGTGCATTTCCTGAGGTTCGCGGCGTAAGTATCCCCCGGCGCCCTGCGCCCGACAACGCTCCCCCACGCCGTCATCCCGCGGCTTGTCCGCGGGATGACGATGGTGAGGCGTGCGGACGTTTTCCAGGACGCGGTTCGGCCTTTGGCCCTTCGGCGCCTCGAAGCCGATCGTCACGCTGTCGGCCGAGCGCCGGGTCTCGGGCTCCGGGCCAGGCGCTCACCGCCGTCCGAACAGGCGTTCGATGTCGGCGAGCTTGAGTTCGACGTAGGTGGGACGGCCGTGGTTGCACTGGCCGGAGTGGGGCGTGGCCTCCATCTGGCGCAGCAGGGCGTTCATCTCGGGGGCCGTCAGCCGGCGGCCGGCGCGCACCGAGCCGTGGCAGGCCATGGTCGAGCAGACGTCCTCCAGCCGCTCCTTCAGCGCCAGCGCCTGGCCGTTCTCGGCGAGGTCGTCGGCGATGTCGCGGACCAGGCCCGCCGCGTCGGTCTCGCCCAGCAGGGCCGGGACCTCGCGCACCAGGATCGCGCCGGGGCCGAAGCTCTCGATGGCGAGGCCCAGAGCCAGGAGCTCCTCGGCGCGGGCGACGACCCGCTCGGCCTCGGCGGGATCGAGTTCCACCACCTCGGGCAGCAGCAGCGCCTGGCGCGCGACGCCGCCTTCGCTGAGCTCGCCCTTCATGCGCTCGTAGACGAGGCGCTCGTGGGCGGCGTGCTGGTCGACGATCACCACGCCGTCGCGGGTCTGGGCGACGATGTAGGTCTCGTGGACCTGGGCGCGGGCCGCGCCCAGCGGATGGTCCACCGGGTCGAACGCGGGCGCCGCAGCCGGGCCGTCCTCGGCGACGCCGGGCGCGTAGGGCTCCTCCGAGCGCGCCGAGACCTCCGACAGCCCCGGGATCGCCTGTGCGACGGCCGTCACGGCGTTCGGCGTCCAGCCGCCCTGCGCCCAGGCCGAAAAGCCCGCGCCGGAGGGGCGCGGCGGCGGGAAGCCCTGCGGCCGGAACCCGCCCAGCGCGGCCATCGAGACGGTGGTCGAGGCCCGGTGCCCGGCGCTGGCCAGGGAATGGCGCAGGCCGCTGACGATCAGGCCGCGCACCAGCCCCGGATCGCGGAACCGCACCTCGGCCTTGGCGGGGTGGACGTTCACGTCGACCAGCGACGGGTCGAGCTCGATGTAGAGGGCGCAGGCCGGGTGCCGGTCGCGCGCCAGGAAGTCGGCGTAGGCGCCGCGCAGGGCGCCCTGCAGCAGCCGGTCGCGCACCGGACGGCCGTTCACGAACAGGTACTGGTGCGCGGCGTTCCCCCGATTGTAGGTCGGCAGGCCCGCGTAGCCGGTGAGCCGCACGCCCTCTCGCTCGTGGTCGATCAGGAGCGCGTTCTCCGAGAACTCCCGGCCCATCACCGCGCCCAGCCGCGCCAGCCGGCCCGCGTCGCCGGCCGCCTCCGCGGGCAGCCGCAGCGTGCGCCGGCCGTCGAGGTCGAGGGCGAAGCCCACCGCCTCGTGCGCCATGGCCTGGCGCTTCAGCTCCTCGCCGATCGCCTGGCTCTCCGAGCGCTCGGACTTCATGAACTTCAGCCGCGCGGGCGTGGCGTAGAAGAGGTCGCGCACCTCCACCCGCGCCCCGTGCGGGCCGGGGAAACCCGCCGGGGTCACCTGGCCCACCGCCCCGCCCTCCACGAAGATCGCGTGCGCGTCGGCCATGCCCTTCGCACGGCTCGCGATCGACAGCCGCGCCACCGAGCCGATGGAGGGCAGGGCCTCGCCGCGGAAGCCGAGGGTGGCGATGCGCAGCAGGTCGTAGTCGCCGGCGTCGTCGGGCGCGAGCTTCGAGGTCGCGTGCCGCTCCACCGCCAGCGGCAGCTCCTCGGCAGAGAGCCCGGCGCCGTCGTCGGCCACCAGGATGCGGGTCAGCCCGCCGCCGTCGGCCTGGACCTGCACCTCGGCTGCGCCGGCGTCGAGCGCGTTCTCGACCAGCTCCTTGACCGCACTCGCGGGCCGTTCCACCACCTCGCCGGCGGCGATGCGGTTGATCAGTTCGGGCGGGAGGCGGTGGATCGGCATCGGGCTTTCTACATAGTACGATTCCGAGGAGCCTCCTGCCCGTGCTGAAACGCCTCCTTCCATTCGCCGCGGCCCTCGGGCTCGCCGCCCTGCCGGCCGCGGCCCAGGCGCCTGCGCCCGCGCTCGGCCCCGCCGACGACCCGGACGCCACCCTCGTCGAGGAACTGGTGGTGCGCGGCCGCCTGCCCGGCCCGGCCTGGTGGCGGGTCGAGGACGCCGACACCACCGTCTACGTCCTGGGCGTCCCCTCGCTCGCGCCCAAGCGCATGCAGTGGGACCGCTCGATCTTCGAGCGCCGGCTGCAGGGGGCGAACGTCGTGGTGCTGCCGTTCGTCAACGTCCGCGCCAAGGTGACGGGCTCGATCGGCACGGCCTTCAACCTGATGCGCCTGAAGTCGGGCGGGCCGTACGAGGACCGGCTCGACGCCGGCACGCGCGCCCGCTTCGTCGCCGTCCGCACGCGGCTGGGCCAGGACGCCCGGCACTACGGCACGAACAATCCGCTGGCCGCGGGCGTCCAGCTCGCCATCGACTACCGGGACAAGAACGAGCTCACCAACATGGATCCTGCCAAGCTGGTCCGCTACCTGGCCCAGCAGCGCCGGGTGAAGGTGGTCGAGAAGAGCTACGACCTGGGCGGGCAGCTCGGCGGCATAGCGCGCACGCCGGCGAACGTCGGCCGCCTCTGCTTCGACGAGGTGCTCAGCCAGGCAGAGGCCGGCCCGGGCGTCACCCTGGCCGCCGCCCGCGCCTGGGCCGAAGGCGACGTGGCGGGCGCGCTCGCCAACGAGCGCACCTATGAGCGCTGCCTCGCCGCCGTCGCGGGCGGGCGCACCTACGACGAACGCACCAAGGCCGACACGGCGGCGGCGATCACGAACGCGCTCCGTCAGCCCGGCCACGCCATCGTGCTGGTGCAACTGCGACCGCTCCTGGCCCAGGGCGGCGTCCTCGACCGCCTCCGCAGCCAGGGCGTCACCGTGAAAACGCCGGGCGAGGAGTGAACATCCCTCCCCTTCAGGGGAGGGACAGGCCGCGAGAGCGGCCAGGGTGGGGATGTCAGGTGCGAAAACGCTGCGGTGGGGATGATCCGGGTTTCCCCACCCTGCTCGCCTTCGGCGAGCTTTCCCTCCCCTGAAGGGGAGGGATGAGTCCTAGAGGCCCGGCAGCTTGATCTTGGTCTTAGCCTGGCGCTCGATCACGACGGCCTTGTTGCCCGTGAGCTTGGCGATGCGTTCCTTCTCGGAGGCGGCGTCGAGGGGCGCGTCCGTGCCGTCGAGGGCGGTCTTCTGGACCGGCTCCGACGAGGCCTCGTCGCCCTTCTTCCAGAACATCACGCGGTCGGCGAAGCTCTTTTCCTTGTGGGCAAGGCTGCCGAACTCGTCGTCGACAACGTAGCGGACCAGCGGGTCGGCCTTGTCGGCGCCAGCCTTGGCCACCAGCAGCTTCTCGCCGTCCGAGCGCTGCTCGGCCTCACGCTGACCCAGCAGGGCGTTGCGCGCGGCGCTGTCGGGCTGCAGCTCCTGCGGCCGCGGCTGGCCGGGCGCCGGCGGGCGCAGCGCGTAGTCGGGCGGCACCACCAGCGGCGCCTTGGTGACGACGCGGAACTCGTCGGGGGTCACCTTGGACATGCCCAGGGCCTTCTGGGTGGACTGGCAGCCGGCGAGGCCGGCGGCCGCGACCAGGGCGGTCGCCACGATCACGCGATTGAACGTCATCAACCCTAGAAACTCCTTCAGGCCCCCCGGCCCGGAATGACTGGATTACCGCAATCGCCGGACTAAGCCAACGACGTCACGGCGCGCGTTGTGGACGCAGGCTGTCCCAGAGCAGCAGGATCACGCCGATGGTGATGCCGCTGTCGGCTATGTTGAAGATCCACGGGAAGAACCCCAGCCGCTGCACGTCGATGAAGTCGACCACCGCGCCGAAGCGGGCCCGGTCGATGGCGTTGCCGATCGCGCCGCCGATCACCAGCCCCAGGCCCAGCGCCGACAGCAGCCGTGTCTGGTTCCGCGCCCAGAAGCCCAGCAGCACCGCCACGCCCAGCGAAAAGACCACCAGCCCCCAGCGCACGACGTCGTGGCCGGCCTGGAAGAGGCCGAAGCTGACGCCCTCGTTCCAGATGCGGGTGAACTGCAGCGGCCACATGACCTCCTGCGTCGCCCGCTCGGGCAGGCGCAGGACCTCGAGGATCCAGTACTTGGTCGCCTGGTCCAGCAGGATCACCGCCACGGCGATGGCGAAGGCGCGCCAGCCCCAGGCGGTGATGCGCGGCTCGGGCGCTGCGGGTTGCGCCGCCTCGCTCATCCTACTTCGCTCCTTTCAGGAGCTTCGAAGGACCGGTGAACCCTCCGAAGCCTTGGCGTAGGAGGGTCATGCGGCGTGCTCCGCGTCCCAGGCCCCGACCGCATCGTCGCAGCGCTCGCAGAGGAACTTCGGCGCGGTCACCTCCGGCAGCACCCGCCAGCAGCGGGCGCACTTGTGGCCGGCGGCCCTGGCCACCTCGACGCCGACGCCCGGCGCTTCCGGCAGCGTGAAGGCGCCGCCCGCGCCCGCCGCCAGGTCCGCGGCGCTGGTGCGGAACACCTCCGCGGCGTCCAGGCCCTCGAAGGCCGACAGCAGCTCGGCGTCGCCCACGCGGACGACCGGCGCGGCCTCCAGGGCGGCGCCCATGCGCTTCTCGCGCCGCTCGATCTCGATGGCGCCGGTCACCACGGAGGTCACCTTCTGCACCCTGGCCCAGCGGGCGGCCTCGGCGTCGTTGCGCCACTCGGCCGGCGTCGTCGGGATCGTGCGCAGGCTGTTCGAATGCGCCTGCGGGAACCGCGTCAGCCACGCCTCTTCCATCGTGAACGGGATCAGCGGGCTCAGCCACGCCGTCAGCCGCTCGAACACGGCGTCCATCACCGTGCGGGCCGCCCGGCGGCGCAGGCTGTCGGGGCGGTCGCAGTAGAGCGCGTCGCGGCGGACGTCGAAGAACAGCGCCGACAGGTCCTCCTGGCAGAAGTCGAGGATCGGCCGGATCACGTCCTGGAAGACGTAGCCCTCGTAGCCCTTGCGGACCTGCCCATCGAGCTCCCACAGCCGGTGCAGGACGTAGCGCTCCAGCGGCGGCATCTCGGAAAGCTCCACCGCCTCGTCGGGCGAGAAATCGGCGAGCGCGCCCAGCATGTAGCGGACGGTGTTGCGCAGCTTGCGGTACGCGTCCGACGTGGTCTGCAGGATCGTCTTCCCGATCCGGCTGTCGTCGGCGTAGTCGATCATCGAGGCCCACAGCCGGATGATCTCGGCCCCGGACTCGCGGATGACCGCCTCGGGGTCGACCGTGTTGCCCTTGGACTTGCTCATCTTCTCGCCGTTCTCGTCCATGGTGAACCCATGGGTGAGGATGGCGTCGTAGGGCGCGCGGCCCCGCGTGCCCGAGCTTTCCAGCAGCGAGGATTGGAACCAGCCGCGATGCTGGTCCGAGCCTTCCAGGTAGAGGTCGGCCGGCCACCGGGTGTGGGCGCGGTTCTCCAGCGTGAAGGCGTGCGTGGAGCCCGAGTCGAACCAGACGTCGAGGATGTCCTCGACCTTCTCGTAGCGGTCGGGGTCGTAGGCCTCGCCCAGGAAGTCGGTCACCGGCCGGTCGAACCAGGCGTCGGCGCCGTCCCTGGCGATGGCGTCCACGATGCGCCTATCCACCGCCGGGTCATGCAGCGGCTGGTTCGTCTCCTTGTCGACGAACATGGCGAGCGGCGCGCCCCACGCCCGCTGCCGGCTGATCAGCCAGTCGGGCCGGCTCTCCACCATGGCGCGGATGCGGTTCTTGCCCTGCGCCGGGTAGAAGGCCGTGGCCTCGATCGATTCCAGCGCCGTTTCGCGCAGGGTGCGGCCGCCGAGCGCCGGCGTGTCGATCGGCTCGTCGATGCGGATGAACCACTGCGGCGTGTTGCGGAAGATCACCGGCGCCTTGGACCGCCACGAGTGCGGATAGCTGTGCTCCATCCGCCCACGCGCCAGCAGGCGCCCGGCCTCGATCAGCTTGTCGATCACCGCCGGGTTCGCGGGGCCGAACCTGCCGGCCTTCTTGCCCTCGGTCTCCAGCACCTTCAGGCCGGCGAACAGCGCCACGTGCGGGTAGTAGGCCCCGTCCAGATCGACCGTCTCGGGGATCTCCCGATGCCCGTGCGCCAGCCAGACCAGGTAGTCGTCGGCGCCGTGGCCCGGCGCGGTGTGGACGAAGCCCGTGCCCGCGTCGTCGGTCACGTGGTCGCCGGCGAGCAGCGGCACGGCGAACCGGTAGTGCGGGTCCAGGTTGGCCAGCGGGTGCTCGCACTCCATGCCCTGGCAGTCGACCGTCTCGAGCCGGCGCGCCTTGGCGATCCTGGCGGCCGCGAACACGTCGGCGGCGAGCTTGTCGGCCACGATCAGCTTGTCGCCGGCCTTGGCCCAGGGCTCGAACTCCAGGCCCTCTTCCATGGCCTCGACCACATAGACGCCGTAGTCGATGGCGTCGTTGTAGCTGATCGCCCGGTTGGCCGGGATGGTCCAGGGCGTGGTCGTCCAGATCACCACCGAGGCGCCGCGGGCGGCGTCGCTGCCCTCCGTCACCGGGAACTTCACCCAGATCGTGGGGCTGACGTGGTCGTGGTACTCGACCTCGGCGTCGGCCAGCGCCGTGCGCTCCACCGGGCTCCACATCACCGGCTTGGACCCGCGGTAGAGCTGGTTCGAGGCCACGAACTTGTGGAACTCGGCCACGATCGCGGCCTCGCTCGAATAGTCCATGGTGGCGTAGCGGTTCTCCCAGTCGCCGATCACGCCCAGGCGCTTGAAGCCCTGCTTCTGCACCTCCATCCAGTGGGCGGCGTAGTCGCGGCAGAGCCTGCGGAACTCGGCCTTGGAGACCTCGTCCTTGCGGCGGCCCTTGGCGCGCAGCTCCTCCTCGATCTTCCACTCGATCGGCAGGCCGTGGCAGTCCCAGCCGGGCACGTAGTCGACGTCGTAGCCCAGCAGGAAGCGCGAGCGGACCACGAAGTCCTTCAGCGTCTTCTGCAGCGCGTGGCCGATGTGGATGGCCCCGTTGGCGTAGGGCGGCCCGTCGTGCAGCACGAACAGCGGCGCACCCGCCCGCTGCCGCTCGGCGCGCATGGCGTGGTAGAGGTCGACCTCGTCCCACCGGGCCAGCGTCTGCGGCTCCTTCTGTGGCAGGCCCGCGCGCATGGGGAAGGGCGTCTCGGGAAGGAAGACGGTCTCGCGGTAGTCGCGGGTCGGCTGCGGGGCGTCGTCGGCCATAACTCTGTCCGTTGGGTCCGGGTTTGTAGAGGTGCGGGGTGAAACCCGGCGCGCGCTGGAGCCTCGTCCGGCGGCGTCACGCCGGGCGGATAATTCGCGCGCTCTTCCGGACCGAAGTCATGGGGCGAGCCTCTAACAGAGAGACGGCAGGGCGTCATCCCCGGCCGTGTCCGGGCGGCGCCGGGACGGCTTGCCGCGACGCCTCCAGCGGCTAGGCTCCGTCAAAATGGGGAGGGCGTCGATGATGATGCGGTGGTTCCTGGCGCTGGCGGCGCTGTTCGTAATGTCCGCGCCGTCGGCGGCGCTGGCCGAGACCGGCTTCCTCGACCGGTCGATCAAGGTCGACGGCAAGGACTACGCCTATCAGGTCTATGTGCCGAGGGCGCCCATAGCGGGCGCCAGGCCCGTCATCCTGGCGCTGCACGGCGCGGGCGAGCGCGGCTCGGACGGGCTCTTCCAGACCGAGGTGGGGCTGGCCGGCGCGATCCGCCGCCATCCTGAGCGCTGGCCGGCCATCGTGGTCCTGCCGCAGGCGCCGCTGAATACGCTCTGGATGGGCGCGCCGGCCAAGGTGGCCATGGCCGCGCTGGCGGCGGCCGAGGCCGAGTTCAGGACCGACAAGGACCGCGTCTACCTGATGGGCCTGTCGATGGGCGGCAACGGCACGTGGCGCCTCGCCTACGAGAACCCCGACCGGTTCGCGGCCCTCGTGCCGGTCTGCGCCTTCGCCGGGTCGGTCTTCGGCCTGCCGCCCGTGGCGGGCCCGGGGCCCGACCCCTACGCCGCGCTCGCCGCCCGCATCGCCCGCACGCCGATCTGGATCGTGCATGGCGACGCCGACGTGGTCGTGCCGGTCGACGAGTCCCGCAAGATGTTCGCCGCGCTCAAAGCCGCCGGCGACGCCGACGTCACCTACAGGGAGTTGCCCGGCGTGAACCACAACGCGTGGGACCCCGGCTTCGACGACGAGGCGCTGCCCAAATGGCTGTTCCAGCAGCGCCGCGGCGCGACGCCTTCGCGCTGAAAAGGTTGGCGGCGGCGCAGTCTCCGCTTACATCCGTCACATGGCCAGGAAACCCAATTACGACTTCGAACGGCGCGAACGCGAGCGGCTGAAGGCGCTCAAGGTCGCGGAGAAAGCCGCCGCCAAGAAGGAGGCCCGCGAGCGCGCCCGCACCGACGGGGCCGATCCGGCCGACGCGCCGGCCGAAGAGGACTGACACGGCGTGCCCGGGCTCAAGGACAAGGGCGGCTTCTTCATCGACAAGGACCGCCTCGACCTCACCGAGCGCAAGGCGGTCGAATACTGGATGAAGCGCTGGGGCGTGACCAAGGATCAACTGACGGCCGCCCACCGCAAGGTCGGCCGCCTCACCAAGGACATCGCCGCCGAACTCGGCAAGAGGCGCTAGGACATTCGTCGCGCTGCGACCGGCCCCAGGCAAAATTGCGATGCCCGCCCGACAGATAGGCGAGAGCTGGTCTCCCTTCCTCCTCGATGGAGGAAGGGCCGGGGATGGTGGTGTGCGCGACACCGAAGCCGGCTGGACGCATGAGGCTCATCGCCAAGTGCGGGACTTCACCAACGCAGCGGCCACACCACCACCCAGCCCTCCTGCATTGAGGAGGAGGGCAATCGCATATGGATGCGGGTGGCCGAAAGGCCGTCAGTCAAACCGCAGAGATCGCGGAGATACGCAGAGGAGTCCGGTGGATCCACGACCTTCTCTGCGTGTCTCCGCGATCTCTGCGGTTCAAGAATCGGGCGGACGAGCCGCCCACAAACCATATGCGACTGCCCTCCATCGAGGAGGAGGGCTTTCGTTTGGGCGGACGCTTCCGTTCGAGTTCTTCGGCGAATCTGCCTGGCCGCTCACGAGCTGCGGCCGGCGCTGACGTCGGCGGCGCGCTTCACCTTCAGGCCCGCGGCGATCTCGGCGTGGCGGACGCGGGTGATGGCGTAGGGCATGAAGATCAATGCGCCGATCACAGACATGGTCGCCGGCACGAAGCCCCAGGCCAGGATCAGCTTGCCGATCACGTCCTCGGGGATCGCCGCCCCCACCTTCGCGCCGGCCTGCGCCGGGAAGTGCATGAGGTCGAGCGCGAAGCCGCCCACCATGGCGCCGACGCCCGCCGCCGCCTTGCCCGCGAAGCCCAGGCCCGAAAAGTAGAGCCCCTCGCGGCGCGTGCCGAACACGTGCTCGTGCTCGTCGGCGGCGTCGGCCATCATCGAGGGCAGGGCGATGAAGATCAGGCCCGAGCCCAGGCCCACGATCAGGGTCGTGGCGACCAGCCATCCGAGCGCCTCGGCGCCGGTCGGCGCGAAGAGGCCCAGCGCCCGCAGCGTCGGCAGGATCATCCACGGCACGATCACCAGGGCGAAGCCCCACATCATCGCCGCCTTCTTCTCCATCCGCCGCAGCAGGAGCGGCGTGACGGGAATGCCGGCCGTGATGCCGGCGAGCAGCGCGTAGGACACGAGCTGGATCGTGCCCGGCGGCAGCTTCCAGACGAAGACGAAGGTGTGGTTGTTCAGCGCCGCATTCAGGCCGGCCGCGCTGGTGAACATCAGCATCGACAGGAAGAGGATGCGGAACGAGCGGTTGCGGAAGATCTCCCGCACCTCGCCGGGGAGGCGCGACAGCATGTGGGTCTGCGCATCGATCGGACGCGACAGCGATGCGGCGTAGCGCCAGACGCCCAGGCAACTGATCAGGGCGCCGGCCAGCATGAGGCCCGCGATGGTCCAGCCGAAGGCCGGATAGGCCTCGCGCCGCTGTAGCCCGACCTCGCCGGTGAAGAAGAAGGTGAAGGCGACCCAGGTCACCAGCACCGTGGCCAGGATGCCGCCCATCAGCCGCCAGGCCACGATCCGGGCGCGTTCCACGTAGTCGTCGCTCATCTCGCCGCCGAGCGTGAAGTAGGGAATGTTGAACATCGAGGCGAAGGCGCGCACGCCCATCTTGCTGGCCGTCAGCCAGGCGAAGAGCAGCATCGGCGCCAGGCCCGACGGCGGCGCGAACAGCATGCCCAGCGTCAGGAACGTCAGCGGCGCGCCGATCAGCATCACCGGCAGGCGGCGTCCTAGCCGCGAGCGCACGCTGTCCGACCACGAGCCGATGAACGGGTCGAAGACGGCGTCCAGGCACATGCTGATCGCGAGCGCCGCGCCGACCAGCGTGCCGGAGAGGCCGAGGACCGCGGTATAGTAGAAGAAGACGAAGCTGTTCATCGCCAGGTAGCCGGACTCGATCACCTGGCCCAGGCTGTAGGCGAACTTGACCGTCGCGGGCGGCTTGCGGCCTTCGCCGTAGGCCACGGCCTGAGGCGCCGGGGCGCCTGCACCTTCTGCGACCGCCATCGTCTCTCCCACGCTCTTGTTCCGAAGCCCCGTCACGACCGGACCCTCAGGTCGCGGCCGCCTCCTGCACCCGCCTGCGCCGCAGCGCCGTCATGATCTCGCTGTGCCGGGCGCGGCTGATGCCGTAGGGCGCGAAGATCAGGGCCCCGATCACGACGAGCCCCGCGCTGAACGGCCCCCAGGCGATCACGAGGCCCTGCAGGATGCTCTCGTCGACCACCGCGTCGGGACTGCGCCCCGCGCTCTTCGGGAACCTCAGCAGGTCGATGGCGAAGCCGCCGACCATGGTGCCGACGCCCGCCGCGGCCTTGCCGGCGAACCCGAGCCCCGAGAAATAGAGCCCCTCGCGCCGGGCGCCGAACAACAGCTCGTGCTCCTCGGCCGCGTCGGCCATCATCGACGGATAGGCGATGTAGGCGAGCCCGAGGCCCAGCCCCACGACGAGCTGGGTGGCGATCAATGCGGGCAGCGCGTCCAGGCCCGCCGGCGCATAGAGGCCCGTGGCGCGGACGACCGGCAGGACCACCCAGCCGGCGACGAGCAGGGAGAAGCCCATGGCGACGACCGTCTTCTTCTCGAAGGCGCGCAGCAGGGCCGCCGCCACGGGCACGCCCACGGTGAGGCCGGCCAGCGCCGAATAGGTCATGAACTGGATCATCTCCGGCTGGAGCTTCCAGACGAAGACGTAGTTGTGGAAGTTCAGCGCGTTGTGCGCGCCCGCCGCGCTCGCGAACACCAGCATCGACAGGAAGAGGATGCGGAACGAGGGGTTCCGGAACACCTCGACCATCTCCGGGAGGAGGCGACGCGTCATCGGCGCGGGCCGGGCCTGGGGCTGCGGAAGCGCCTTGGCATAGCGCCAGACCCCGACGATCGCGATCATGGCGCAGGCGAAGACCAGCGCGCCCATGGCCCAGCCGAACTGGGGATAGGGCTCCGGCCGCTGCAGGCCGCCCTTGCCGGGGAAGAAGAAGGTGAAGGCGAGCACCGTGATCGCCACGGTCGCCACGATCCCGCCCAGCAGGCGATAGGCGACGATCTTCGAGCGCTCGTTGTAGTCGCCGGTCATTTCGCCGCCGAGGGCGAAGTAGGGGATGTTGTAGACCGACGCGAAGGCCCGGAACGCGCCCTTCATCACCGTCAGCCAGACGAACAGGAGGAAGGGGCTGAGCGTCGCCGGCGGCGCCAGCAGGAGCCCCATGCTGATCATCGTCATCGGCGCGCCGATCAGCATGACCGGCAACCGGCGGCCGTACTTCGAGCGGACGCTGTCCGACCACGACCCGATGATCGGATCGAGCGCCGCGTCGACGCACATGCTGATCGCCACGGCGAGCCCCACCAGGCTGCCCGAGAGGCCCAGCACGGCGGTGTAGTAGAAGAAGATGAAGCCGTTCACGGCGAGGTAGCCGGACTCGACGGTCTGGCCGACGCTGTAGAAGAACTTCACGTGCGCGGGCGGGCGCAGCTCATCCTCGACCGCACCGGCGGCGGCCGCCCCCATCGGGACGGCGCCGGCTTCCTCCGCAATCGCCACGTCGTTCCTCCCGCGCGGCCTGTCGTTGGAATCGACGGTACGCCCGCACGACCCGCTGGCAACCGTGACCCCACGTCACAGACGGAACGTGACCAGAAGTTAATCTGGCGTCCGAGACGCTTCTACGCCGGTGGATCCTCGAACGCCTCGGCCATCACGGCCACGGCCGCCGCGGCCAGCCGCTCGACCGCCTTCTCGTCGTAGCGGCCCAGCGCGCGCCAGTAGAGCCAGCTCGCGGCGTTCAGGTAGTAGGTGTTGAGCCCCAGCTCGAAGAGCGCCTCGTCGGGCCAGGACGACCCCAGCGCCCGCATGGCCCCGGCCAGCGCCTGCGCCATCGCCCGGGCGTGGCGGCCGGCGATCTCCTCCAGGCGGCCGTAGTGGTTGGCCGCGTCGAACAGCGCGACGTCGAAGCCGATCTCCCGCTCCCTGTGCTTGATGGCCGTAATCCAGGCGGCCAGCGTCTCGCGCCAGGTCCCGCCGCGCGCCATCGGCTCGGCGGCGAAGGCCCGCAGCTCCACCAGCTTCTGCTCGTAGAGCGCCAGGATCACCGCCTCCTTGTTCGGGAAGTAGGTGTAGAGCGAGCCCACCGCGACGCCGGCCTCGCGGGCGATGGCCGTGGTGGTCGCCGCCTCGGCGCCGTCGCGGCGCAGCACCGTGTGCGTCGCCGCCAGCAGCTTCTCGATGCTGCGCTGGCCGCGCGCCTGGACCGGCGCCTTGCGCGGCGCCAGCCCGGTCCGCGCGGCCCCGCGGCTCACCGGCCGCCCCGCTTGTCCACCGCCGCGGCGACTCCGCGGTAGAACTCCAGCGTCTCCACCGCGCTCAGCCCGTCGTCGGCGGTCGGCCAGGCCGCGGTCTTCACGATCACCAGGTCCCGCCCGGGGTCGACGTAGATGTACTGGCCGAAGATCCCGATCGCCACGAACACGCCCTTCTCGCCCGGCGGCAGCCACCACTGGTAGCCGTAGCCCCAGCCGTGCTCGGCCGAGAGTCTGCCGTTCTCCACCTGCGGACGATTGGCCCGGGTCGCCGCCGCGACCCAGTCGGCCGGGACGATCCGCCGGCCGTTCAGCTCGCCGCCGCGCGCGAACATCAGGCCGAAGCGGCCGTAGTCGCGCAGGCGCGCCAGCACGCCGCCCGCCGCCACCTCGTGGCCTGGCGCGCCCGGCGCATCCATCATCCAGCGGGCCTCGGCCTCGGCCCCCATCGGCGCCCAGACCTTGCGCGACAGGTAGGCCGCCAGCGGCTCGCCCCCCAGCGCCTTGCGCAGCACCGCGCCCAGCACCTCGGTGTCGGCGCTGGCGTACTGGAACTTCGTTCCTGGCTTGCGCACCGCCGGGAAGTCGCGCGCGAAGTCGTAGAGGCCGCCCTCGTTCTTCTCGAACACGCCGATGAATTTCGCGATCGACGAGCCGCCCTCGGCGTAGGCCTCCTGGAAGCTGGTGCCCGACGACATCTCCAGCACGTCGCGGATCGTCGCCGCCTCGTAGGCGCCGCCCTTCACGTCGGGCAGGTACTTCGCGATCGGATCGTCCAGGCCGCCGATCCTGCCCTCGGCGATGGCCAGCCCGATCAGGGTCGAGACGATCGACTTGCCCATCGAGAACGAGACGAACGTCGTGCCGGCGTCCGCGCCCTGGGCGTAGCGCTCCAGCAGCACCGTCTGGCCCTTCAGGATCAGCAGGCCGCTGACCTTGTTGCGGGTCATGAAGTCCTCGGTCGAGTAGGTCCTGCCCTCGTAGACGTAGGTCGCGGCCAGCGGCGTCGCGGCGGGCGTCAGCGGCAGCACCTTCGTGGCGCCGGGCACGCGCCGGGAGGGGAACAGCTCGTCGATGTTCTGGAACGCAGCCGCATTGTGCGCCGGCGCCAGCCAGGTCTCCCGCGTGCCCACGTCGGCCGCCGTCGCCGCCGTCGCCGCCATCGCCGTCGCGCCGGCCAACCAGACCGCCGCCGCGATCAGAGCGTTCCTCGTCATCCTCGCCTCCCTGTTTATGAAATTGAATTCAAGTTCATATTTTTAGCCATGTCGAGTCCGATGCAGGGCCTTGCGGATAACTGAATTCCAATTCATTATAGATGGGTGAGAACGAAGGACGAGACCAAGGCGCAGGACATCCTGCAGGCCACCCTGGACGAGGTCCGGGACGTGGGCCTGGCGGGCCTGTCGGTCGAGGCCGTCGCCCGCCGCGCCGGCGTCGCCACCGGCACCGTCTACGTCTACTTCAAGGGCAAGGACGCCCTGCTCGACCAGCTCTACCTGCGCACCAAGCAGAAGTTCGCGACCCAGGTGCTGCGCGACGACGGCGGGCCGATCCGCGCCGCCTTCACCCGCATGACCATCGCCTACGTCGACTATGTGATCGAGAACGCCGCCGAGCTGGTCTTCATGAGCCAGATGGCCAATTCGCCCTACCTGACCGCCGAGACCCGCGAGCAGGCCGCGATCGGCCTGCGCCCGCTGGCGGCGCTGCTGGAACGCGGCAAGGCCGAGCACCTGCTGAAGGACATCGACACCGGCTGGATGGCCACCTTCCTCTACGAGACGGTGAAGTCCATGGCCCCGCTGGCCAGGGGCCTGCCGCCGGAACGCTACCGCGAGTTCCAGGAGACCGTCGCGACCCTGTGTTGGGACGCGCTCAAGGCCTAGTTCGCTTCGCTTGCCCCAAAACCGAATGGAAATTCAGAAAAGAGGACGACACTCATGACCAGGACCATCTTCATCACCGGCGCCTCCACCGGCCTCGGCCGCGCCACCGCCCTGCTCTTCGCGTCGAAGGGCTGGAAGGTCTTCGCCACCATGCGCAACCCGGCCAAGGAGACCGAGCTCGCGGCCACGCCCGGGATCAAGCTCCTGGCGCTCGACGTCACCAGGCCCGACCAGATCGCCGCCGCCGCCGGGGCCGCCCTCGCCGAGGGCCCCGTCGACGTGCTCTTCAACAACGCCGGCTATGGCCTGGCCGGCCCGTTCGAAGGCGCCACTGACGAGCAGCTCACCGCCGAGCTCGACACCAACCTCCTGGGCGTCATGCGCGTCACCCAGGCGTTCCTCCCGGCCATGCGCGAGGCGAAGTCGGGCGCGATCCTGACCACCACCTCGATCGGCGGGCTCGTCACCTTCCCGTTCAACTCGGTCTACCACGCCACCAAGTGGGGCCTGGAAGGCTGGAGCGAGAGCCTGGCGTTCGAACTGGAGCCGTTCGGCATCCGCGTGAAGACCGTCGCGCCCGGCGGCATCGCCACCGACTTCACCGGCCGCTCGCTGGTGATGACCCCGCACGCCGCCTACGCCGGGGACATGGCCAAGACGTTCGCCGCCTTCTCGGACCCGTCGCGCCGTTCCGGCGCCTCCACCGCCGAGCAGATCGCCGAGGTCGTCTGGGAGGCCGCCAACGACGAGAGCGACCGCGTCACCTTCGTCGCCGGCGCCGACGCCAAGGCCAACTACGCGCGCCGCCTCGAAGTCGGCATCGACGCCTTCCGGAAGGGCATCCGCCAGATGTTCCTGGGGCGCTAGCTGAAGGCTGTTTGGGACTCGCGGCGGGCAGCGGGCATGCGCATCCAGTCCCGCAGCCAAGATCACCTCCCCTCCCCTCACTCGTCATCCCGCGGCTCGTCCGCGGGACCCATGAACTCCGTGGCGCCGGATGGGGCGCAGGCGGCGACGCCGCGGATCACCACGCTCTCACGTGTCCATGGGTCCCGCGGACAAGCCGCGGGATGACGAACGATGAGGATCATGCGGCCGCTCCGAGGGCGCGCCCGCGCACCCGACAGCCGCCACGCTACCAGCTATCGATCCAGCGCAGCTTCTTGCCCTCGCGCACCGGCTTCGGCGGCAGGCTCCTGAGACCTGCGACGATCCATTTTCGCGTGTCGGCCGGGTCGATGACGTCATCCAGGGCGGGCGAGGTGGCCTGGCTCAGCGCCTTGCCGCGGGCATAGGCGGCGGCGACCATCTCGTCGAACCTGGCCTTGCGCCCGACCGGGTCCTCGATGGCGGCGAGTTCGTTGCGGTAGCCCAGCTTCACCGAGCCCTCGAGGCCCATGCCGCCGAACTCGCCCGTCGGCCAGCTCACGCAGAACATCGCCCCCTGGTAGCTGCCGCCGGTCATGGCGATGGCGCCCAGGCCGTAGCTCTTGCGCAGGATGATCGAGAGGATCGGCACCGTCAGGTTGGCCCCGATCACGAACAGCCGCGAGCAGTGGCGGATCAGGCCCGTCTTCTCCGCCTCCGGCCCCACCATGTTGCCGGGCGTGTCCGACAGCGACACCACGGGAATGTCGAACGCCTCGCAGAGCTGCAGGAACCGCGCCGCCTTGTCCGAGGCGTCCGAGTCGATCGCGCCGCCCAGGTGCATCGGGTTGTTGGCGAAGATCCCGACGGGCCGCCCCTCGATCCGCCCGAACGCCGTCACCATGGCGAGGCCGAACTTGGGCCGCAGCTCCAGCACCGAGTCCTTGTCGCAGATCAGCTCGATCACCTTGCGGATGTCGTAGACTCGCAGGCGGTTCTCCGGGATCGCGCGCCGCAGCAGCCGCTGGTCGGCGCACGACCATTCGCTGACCGGCCCCTGGAAGTAGCTGAGGTACTTCTTTGCCGTGAAGACGGCCTCTTCCTCGTCCTCCACCAGCACGTCGATGGTGCCGTTGGCCTGCATCACCTTGATCGGGCCGATCTCCTCGGGCCGGAAGACGCCCAGGCCGCCGCCCTCCACCATCGCCGGGCCGCCCATGCCGAGCGCCGAGTCCTTGGTGGCGATGATCACGTCGCAGCAGCCGAGGATGGCCGCGTTGCCCGCGAAGCACCGGCCGGAGTTCACCCCCACCAGCGGCACCGCGCCCGAGAGCCGGCCCCAGAACTCGAAGCCGCGGGTGAAGCCGCCGCCCTCGGTGTCGCCCGGCCGCCCGCCGCCGCCCTCGGTGAAGAAGACGATCGGCAGCTTCCAGCGCTCGGCGAGCTCGGCCATGCGATCGAGCTTCCAGTGGTTGTTGCCGCCCTGGGTGCCGGCCAGCACGGTGTAGTCGTAGCTCATCACCGCGCAGCGCGACCTCTCCTCGCCGAACAGGTCGCCGTTCACGGAGGCGAGGCCCATCAGCATCCCGTCGGCCGGGGTGGTGTCGATCAGCTCCTGCAGGGTGTTGCGCCGCCGCCGCGCGGCCACGACCAGCGGGCCGTACTCCACGAAGCTGCCGGGATCGACCAGTTGCTCGATATTCTCCCGCGGCGTCCGCTGCTTCGTCTTGCGCCGGCGCGCCACCGCGTCGGGCCGCGCGGCGTCCAGGGTCTTCTCGTGGCGCGCGATCACCTCGGCCAGGTCGGGGCGGATGACGTCGAGATCGACAGCCTCCTCCTCCACGGCGCCCGCGCCCGCGTCGTCGCTCTCCTCGATGAAGGCCAGCGGGTGGCCCTCGTAGACCGTGTCGCCGGCCTCGACGTTCACCAGCCGCACCACGCCCGACGCCTCGGCCGCGATCACGTGCTCCATCTTCATGGATTCCATGATCATCAGCGCCTGCCCGGCGCGCACCGTCTCGCCCGCCGCCACCGAGACGCTGACCAGCGTGCCCTGGAGGGGCGCGCGCAGCGGCTTCGTGCCCTCCGGCCCCTCGGCCTCCTCCTCGACCTCGGCCGCGTCGGCCGCTTCCTTGCCCAGCGCCAGCACCGCGAGCGGGTCGCTCGCGTCCACCTGATAGCCCGCCCGCTTCGGCCCGCCGGCGCCCCGCGCGGCGGCGTCGAAGTAGAGCCGCGGATGCGCGTCGGGCTCGCCCGCCAGCTCGCCCATGTGCTCTTCGATGAAGCGCGTGTGGACCTCGCCCGCCGCCACGGACGGATGCGCCAGCAGGTTCTGCAGGAAGGCGATGTTGGTGGGCGAGCCCTCGATGCGGAATTCGCTGAGGGCGCGGTAGGCCTTGGCGACGGCGCGGCTCAGGCCGCCCGCGCCCGCATGCACGATCAGCTTGGCGAGCAGGCTGTCGAACCGCGCGCTGGTCCGATAGCCGGCATAGCCGAACCCGTCGACGCGCACGCCCGGCCCGCTGGGTGGTTCGAACACCCCCAGCGTCCCGCCGGCCGGCCGCGCCGAGCCGTCGGCGGCCATGGTCTCCAGGTTCACGCGGGCCTGCACGGCGTGGCCCCGCGGCGCGGGCACCCGGTCCTGGGTCAGCGCCAGGTCCGCCAGCGACCGGCCCGCCGCGATCTGGAGTTGGAGCCGCACGAGATCCAGGCCGGTCACCTCCTCGGTGACCGTGTGCTCCACCTGCAACCGCGCATTGCCCTCGATGAAGACGATCTCCTCGCCCTCCACGAGGAACTCCATGGTGCCCAGGCTGCGGTAGCCGGCCGCCTGGCCCAGCGCCACCCCGTAGCCGAACAGCCGCTCGCGCACGCCGTCGGCCAGCATGTCGGCCGGCGCGATCTCGATCACCTTCTGCCGCTGGCGTTGCAGCGAGCACTCGCGGTCCCAGAGGTGGACCACGCTCTCGCCGTCGCCGACGATCTGCACCTCCAGGTGCCGCGCGTGCGGCAGGAAGCGCTCGACGTAGAGGTCGCCGTTGCCGAACGCCGCCCTGGCCTCCGACGCGCAGCGCTCGAACGCCGCCGCCAGCTCGGAGGCCTCGGTCACCGGCCGCATGCCGCGCCCGCCGCCGCCCGCCACGGCCTTGACCATCACCGGCCCGTGCTCGGCGAAGAACGCCTGCGCGTCTTCCAGCGAGACCACGCCGTCGCTGCCCTCCAGCACGGGGACGCCGCACTGCTTCGCCAGCGCCCGCGCCCGCGCCTTGTCGCCGAACAGCTCCAGGGTCTCCGGCGTCGGCCCCACGAACGTCAGCCCCGCCTCGGCGCAGGCCCGCGCGAACGCCGCGTTCTCCGACAGGAAGCCGTAGCCGGGATGCACCGCATCGGCCCCGGCGTCCTTCGCCGCGGCCATCACCTGGGCGATGTCGAGATAGGCCGCAGGCCCCGAGCCCGTCAGCCCCACCGCCCGGTCGGCCTTGCGCGTGTGCAGCGAGGCCGCGTCGTCCTGCGAGAACACCGCCACCGTGGCGATCCCCATCTCCGCCGCCGTGCGCGCGATGCGGACCGCGATTTCCCCCCGGTTGGCGATCAGCAGTGTCTTCACGGGCGTCCCTCTCGTTTGCGGGCCGCCATCATGCCGATGCGCGCCGACCCGCCAAGCCGTGACGTACCGGCAAGCCGCCTGAGAAGCGCAGCGGCGGCGCCATTCGATTCAACCACGAACCCCTGAACGTCATGGCCGGGCCTGTCCCGGCCATCCAGACACGCCGGCGCGCGGAAGCGGCCCGCGTCGGGCGCCGGCGCAAGCTTTCCGGCATCGGTGTTCATGGATGGCCGGCACAAGGCCGGCCATGACGTTCAGGAGGGGAGAAGGGCGCGCGGCGACCTTCCCTTCCCGCTTGCGGGAAGGGGGACCGCTCGCCGAGCCCGGCGCACGCCGGGCGTAGAGCGAGGGGGGGAAGGGCAAGCGGCCGGCAGGGCGGCTGGACCGGGCTGTTGCCGACGTCGTGGATGAGGCTTTCCTCTCCCCCACCCGCTCTACGCCCGCTTGCGCGGGCTCGGCGTGCGGTTCCCCTCTCCCGCTTGCGGGAGAGGCAGGGCGCGCTTCACGCGGCGTGCCGAATGCCGGTCCTAGCCGGCGTCCGCCTCGCCCTCGGCGGCGCGCTTGCGGCCCGCTCTCGCGTGGAGCGCGAAGCCCGCGAGCAGCAGCACGGACGGACCGGCCAGCGCGGCCAGGGCGATCACGACCGAAAGCACTTCTTCCATCCGCAGGGCTTAGCGCGCCCGCGCCGGGCCCCGAGGCATACGATCCTTATGCGGCCCTACGCCTTCAGCATATCCGGCGTGATCGGGAGCGAGCGCACCCGCTTCCCCGACGCGGCGAAGATCGCGTTGGTGACCGCAGGCAGGGCGGGCGGCAGGGCCGGTTCGCCCAGGCCGGTCGGCGGGAAGTCCGTCTTCAGGAACTTCACCTCCACCGGGAACGACTCGGCGATGCGCATCAGGGGATAGTCGGTGAAGTTCGACTGCACCGTCGCGCCGTTCTCGAAGGTGATGGCCTGATGCTGCGCCTCGGAGACGCCGTCCAGCACCGAGCCCTGGACCTGGTTGATCGCGCCCGCCGGATTGATGATCTGGCTGCCGACGTCGGCGGCCACCCAGACCTTCCTGACCTTGAGCGTCCCGTCCCCGGCCACCGCCACATGCGCCACTTCGGCGAAGTAGCCCTGGTGGCTGTAGTAGCAGGCGACGCCCAGGCCCTCGCCCTTCGGCAGCTTGCCGCGGTTCGCCCAGCCCGACATCTCGCCCACGGCCTTCAGCACGCCGCGCATGCGCCCGGCGCCGTAGCGGGCCGGCGCCTCGCCGACCACGTCCTGCGTGCCCAGGAGCTTGATCTGGAAGGCCAGCGGGTCGGCGTTCGCCGCGTGCGCCATCTCGTCGATGAAGGACTGGAACACGAACGACAGCGCGTTGGACCCCGGCGCCCGCAGGGGCCCGGTCGGGATGTCGGCCCGGATCATCGAGACGTCGTACTTCACGTTCGGCACGAAGCGGGCCGGGAACTCGCTGGCCGCCATGCCGGCGCTGGGGCTGGGCTGGCCGGACGTGTTGTTGGTGAAGGTGACGAAGTGGTCCTGGAGCGCGATCAGGGCGCCGTCCGCGTCCACGCCGCCCTTGAAGAAGTGATAGCCGCCCGGCCGGTAGTGGTCGTGGGCCATGTCGTCTTCGCGGGTCCAGAGCAGCTTGACCGGCGCGCCCACCTCGCGGGCCACCCACGCGGCCTCGACCATGTAGTCGTTGGCCAGCCTGCGGCCGAAGCCGCCGCCGCCGCGGATCATGTGGACGGTGATGTCCTCGGGCTTCAGGCCCAGGGTCTTGGCGGTGAGCTGGCGGCCGGGCTCAGGGTTCTGGGTCGGCGCCCAGATCTCCAGCTTGCCGTCCTTGAACTCGGCGGTGCAGTTCTGCGGCTCGAGGTTGGCGTGGCTCAGGAAGGGGTAGCTGTAGACCGCCTCCACCGTCCTGGCCGAGGCCTTCAGCGCGGCGGCCACGTCGCCGTCGTTGCGGGCGTTCTTCTGCGGGGTCCCGGCGTTGAACGCGGCGGCCTGCTCGTCGAAGCCCCTGGTCGACAGCTTCGCCGTGGGATGGTCGGCCCACGTCACGTTGAGCGCGTCGCGGCCCTTCCTGGCGGCCCACCAGTTGTCGGCCACCACCACGACGGCGGGCAGCAGGCCCTGGCCCGTCATGCCCTGCGGGAAGAGGCCGTTCGGGTCGCCCTCGATGACGAAGGCCTTCTTCACGCCCTTCACGGCCCTGGCCGCATCGAGGTCGGCGCTCGCCACCCTGGCCCCGAACACCGGCGCCTTGACGATGGACGCGTACAGCATGCCCGGCCGGCGCACGTCGATGCCGAACAGCGGCTCGCCGTTGACGATCTTGGCCACGTCGTACTGCGGCGTGAACTTGCCGAGGATCCTGTACGCCTTGGGGTCCTTCAGCGTCAGCGACTTGGGGTCGGGCGGCGTGACGCCGGCGCAGGCCAGGGCCAGGGAGCCGTAGGTGCGCTTCCTGCCCGAGGGCCTGTGGATCACGGCGCCCGCGTCGGTCGCGCAGTCGCCGGGGCCGCAGTTCCACGCCGTCGCCGCCGCCTGGATCAGCATGGCGCGCGCTACCGCGCCCACGCGGCGCAGCTCGTCCCAGTGCAGGGGCGTCGCCATCGAGCCGCCGGCGAACTGGCGGCCGAACGCCTTGGGGTCGTTGTCGGCCTGCTCGATCCGCACGCTGTCCCACGGCACGTCGAGCTCCTCGGCGATGAGCATGGGCAGCATGGTCTTCACGCCCTGGCCCACCTCGGGGTTCTTCGCGGTGATGGTGACCATCCCGCTCGGGGCCACGCTGACGTAGGCGTTCAGCGGCTTCACCGCATCGTCCTCAGCCTGCGCCTGGCCGGCCATCGCGAAGCCCAGTGTCAAGCCGCCGGCGCCGACGGACACCAGGACCTCGCGGCGGTTGGCGCCGAACGCCTTCAGGAGCTTGTCGTGGTAGGTCATGGCTCAGGCCTCCTTCTGGCCGGAGGCGCGCTTGATGGCCGCGCGGATGCGGACGTAGGTGGCGCAACGGCAGAGGTTGCCGTTCATGGCCTCGTCGATCTGGGCGTCGGTCGGCTTGGGCGTCGCCGTGAGCAGCGCCGTCGCGCTCATGATCTGGCCGGCCTGGCAGTAGCCGCACTGGGCGACGTCCAGCTCCATCCAGGCCGCCTGCACCTTCTTGCCGACGGCGTTCCTCGACATGCCTTCGATGGTGGAGACCTTGGCCTTGCCGACCGCCTCGACCGGGATCTGGCACGAGCGCATCGGCTGGCCGTCGACATGCACCGTGCAGGCGCCGCAGGCCGCGACGCCGCAGCCGTACTTCGTGCCGACCAGGCCCAGGGTGTCGCGCAGCACCCACAGCAGCGGCGTGTCGCCGTCCACGTCGGCGCTCAGCGCCTTCCCGTTCACATCGAGAGTGTAGGCCATGCCCGGTCTCCGCCCGTTCCTGGGCGGAATCCTACCGCCTGCGCCCCCCGCGGCAAAGGCGCGGAGGCCAGCGTTCTTCGCCACGTCCGGCAGGCCAGCTACATAACGAGAGGGGCAAACGGCCGCCGGCACGGGTCGATTTTCGTCAGGTTCCGGGGCTCCGGACGTGGAAGGGGCGGCCTCAGGGGCTCGGCACGATCGTCACGGCGTCGGGAAGCTCGTTCGGGTTGTCGCCCGGGCGCGCCGGGAACGCGTCGGCCAGGACGTCGGCGCAGAGGCCGATGGCCGCCTCGAAGCCCCGGGCCGGCTCGCCCCGCTTCAGGCCGGCGACCAGGGCCGCCATGGCGCGGTCCCAGACGCCGTCCTCCACCCGGGCGTGGATGCCGTCGTCGGCGATCAGTTCCGCCATCCGCTCGGCCGCCGAGACGTAGATCAGGATGCCCGTCCGCTCGCGGGTGGCGTGCAGGTTCTTCGACAGGAACAGCTCCTCGGCGCGCATCCGCACCCGCTCGCGCTTCATGCCCCGCGGCGTCAGCGCCCGCCGCACCGGCGGGATGGCCACCACGAACAGGGTCACGAGGAAGAGCGCCGCCTGGAGCACCAGCGTGCCGATCAGCGCGGCGCGCGCCATGGCCTCGCCGACGTCCTCCACCTGATCGGCCGTCCAGCCGCCGACGAGCGCCATGTCGGGCGCGCTGACCTGCAGGCCCGCCATCAGCAGCAGCGCCGGCGCCAGCAGCGCCACGCCCGCCGCCCAGGCCAGCGGGGTCGCGTGGTAGTCGGCGCTCTCCTCGGCGACGGCGCAGTAGATCTCGCCCGTGGTCCGGGCCTCGGCGGCGCGCACCGCGGCCTCGACGGCGGCGAAGTCCTCGGCGCTGAGCAGGGTCTTGGCCATCACCAGCTCCCGGAGGCGCCGCCGCCGCCGCCCGAACCGCCGCCGCCGGAGAAGCCGCCGCCACCGCCACCGCCGCTCCAGCCGCCTCCGCCGCCGCTGCTCCACCCGCCGCGCCGGCTCGAGTTCGACAGGATCAGCGGCAGCAGCCACCACAGCCCGCTGCCCCCGAACCGCCGCCGCGCACCGAACACGCGGGTGACGCCGCTCAGCAGCCAGAAGACGATGAAGACGGCCACGATGACCCACGGGAAGCCCTCGCGCCCGCCGCCGTCCGACGCCATGGCCCGCTGCTGCGCCGCCTCCGCCGCGGCGGCCTGCGCCTGGGCCTCGGCGGGGGGCAGGCCGATCTGGGCGGCGATCGCTTCGGTCCCGTCGACGACGCCCTTCTCCAGGTCGCCGGCCTTGAACGCCGGCAGCACCGCGCGCGACAGGATGAGGCTCGACATGGCGTCGGTCAGCACCGGCTCCAGCCCGTAGCCCACCTCGATCCGCACTTTCCGCTGGCGGGGCGCGACGATGAGGATCGCCCCGTCGTCCTGGCCCTTGCGGCCGATACCCCAGGCGCGCAGCAACTGGTAGCCGTAGTCCTCGATCTCATAGCCCTGGAGGTCTGGCAGCGTGGCGACGACGAGCTGATGCCCGGTCTGCTGCTCCAGCGCCGCGAGCTCCGCCGTCAGCTTCGCCTCCGTCTCCGGCGACAGGATCTGCGCATCGTCCACCACCCGCCCCGTCAGCGGCGGGAACTTGGGCGCGGCCCACGCCGGCGCGGCGGCCAGCAGCAGACCGATCGCCAGGACGATCCGGAGGACGGCGGCCCGCACGGTCCTACTTCGGCGGCGGCGAACCGGGGGCGGCGCCGGGCGGCGGGGCGGCCGCGGGCGCGGCAGGCGCGAAGTCGACGGTGGGCGCCGACTGCGCCGTCGCCGTGGCCTGGAAGAGCTGCATCGGCTGCGAGGAGCCGTACATGGTCTTGGCCCAGATCACCTGCGGGAAGGTCCGGAGGGTGGTGTTGAAGTCGCGGACCGCCTCGTTGTAGTCGCGCCGCGCGATGGCGACGCGGTTCTCCGTGCCCTCGAGCTGGGCCTGCAGGGCCATGAAGTTCTCGTTCGACTTCAGGTCCGGATAGTTCTCCTGCAGCACGCGGAGCGGCGCCAGGGCCAGGGACAGGTTCTGCTGGGCCGCGGCGTAGCGCTGGAACGCCGCCGGGTCGGTGGTGATGCTGGCGTCGCTCTTGACCTGCAATGCGCCGGCGCGGGCCTCGGTCACCCCGATCAACACGCTCGATTCCTGGGCGGCATAGCCCTTCACCGTGGCGACGAGATTGGGAATCAGGTCGGCGCGGCGCTGGTACTGGTTCTGCACCTCGGCCCACTGGGCCTTGGCCTTCTCCTCCTTGGTCGGGATCGTGTTGATCCCGCACGCGGCCAGCAGCAGCGGCAGGGTCACCAGAAGCGCCAGGCGGCGGACGAAGCGGATCATGGGCATCCCTCTGTCGTGAGCGGGGGACTGTGCCGCGACGGTTGATCCGGCGCAACGGGGGCGGCACAACGCAGGCGATGGCGAAGGTGGCGCCCTACTATGCGGCCGGCAGCCTGAGCGCCGCCTTCTACGATCGCGTCACCGCGGCCGACCCCACGCTCGTGGGCGACGAGCAGGTCTATGCCGGCCTCGCCCCACCGGAGGGCGCGATCCTGGAGCTCGGCGCCGGGACCGGCCGCCTGACCGCCGCGCTCGCCGCCCGCGGCCACGACGTCACCGGCGTCGACATCTCGCCGGCGATGCTGGCCCAGGGCCGCGCGCGCATCGAGGCGCTCGCGCCGGGCGTCCGCGCCCGCGCGCAGCTCGTCCGCGGTGACATGACGGCGCTCGACCTGAAGCGCGCCTTCGACCTGGTGATCTGCCCGTTCTTCACCCTCGCGCACGTGCCGGGCGGCGCGGCCTGGCGGAACACCTTCGCCACCGCCGCGCGGCACCTGGGCCCCGGCGGCCTCGCCGCCTTCCACCTGCCCAAGCCCGACATCATGCGCCTGCCCGGCCCGGCCGATCCGTCGCGGCCGGTGATGGAGCTCGCCCTCGAGGACGGCCGCCGGCTGCTGCTCTTCGTCCGCGAGCGCCGCTTCCGCGAAGGCGTGGGCCGCCTCGACCAGGTGATCGAATACGCCGTGGCCGACGCCGCCGGGCGCATCGTCCGGAAGAGCGCCGAGCGCCTCACCTACTGGTGGACCGACCCCGAACCGCCGGCCGCCGCCGCCGGCCTCGTCCGCGACCGCGACCCGATCGAACTCGGCGGCGTCGGCGCGATCCAGGTGTTCCGTAAGACCTGACCTTTCACCTCCCCCACTGCGGCAGCAGTGGCGGGAGGGGGACCGCCCGCCGAGGCCGCAGGCCGTAGAGCGGGTGGTGGAGGGGGCGAGCCTCAGGCTCGGCGGGTCGACCGGGCGGACTTGATGCTGCGGATGAAGCTCGCCCCCTCCACCATTCGCTCTTCTCCCGGCCCAAGGCCGGGATCGGCGAACGGTCCCCCTCCCGCCGTCGCTGCCGCAGTGGGGGAGGTGAGAAGCTCAGGCCGCAAGCTTCGCGGGCGTCACGACCGTCACGGCCCATTGCGGTTTCGGCGGGCGGGTGCGGATCTTTTCGCCCTTGAGCCAGATGAAGAGCGCTTCCCAGTGGATCGCGCCCAGCACGCCGAGCGTCATCCAGGGGTGCGTCAGCCAGGCGCGGAGGAGGTTGCGGTCGGTGAGGTCCTGGCGCACGCCGGTGAAGCCCGCCGCCAGCACCCGGCCCTCGGCGTCGTCCACGTCGACGAAGACCTGCACCTGCTCGCCCGATTCCCCGGAGAGGGGCGGGCGCATGCGGAACGCGTAGCTGAGCTCCATGTCCATGAAGGGCGAGACGTAGAAGCCCTTCTCGCAGGCCTGCTTCACCACGGGCGCATCATCTGCAGGGATGAGGTAGCTGTGCCTTTCGCCGAAGGTGTTGTTTACCTCGTACAGGATAGCCGAGAGCGCCCCGTCCGCCCGGTGGCAGTAGTAGACAGTGAGCGGGTTGAAGCCCGTCCCCAGTATCCGCGGCATCGCCAGCATCCGGACCGGCCCACCGTGCGCGACGCCCGCCGCGGCGAGCTGCGCCTCCACCTGCGCCTTCAGCGGAACCGCCGAGCCGTCGCCGTGCGCGCGCTCGCGGAAGCCGGTGAGGTTGAAGCCCTTCAGGGAGAACAGCCTCAGCCCCCGGTCCAGCGCCGCCAGTTCGTCCAGGTCGAGCAGCAGCATGAAGATGCGGTAGCGCAGCTTATGCACGCGAGGCTTCAGCCGCGCGTGGGTCACGATCCCCGGATAGAGCCCCGATTTCCAACCTGGGGCGGACACGTCAGGCCGCCTCTTCCGCCAGATCGGGCTCGCACACGTGGATGCGGCCGCTCTCGTTCTCGACGGTCCAGGGCCGGCGCACGCCGCCCAGTTGCTCGGCCACCGCCAGGCCCGACTGCAGCGCGTCCTCATGGAAGCCGTGGCCCAGATACGACCCGCAGAACCACGTCCGCCGCACGCCCTGGATGTCCCAGAACTCGCGCTGCGCCGCGATCGCCGCGCCGTCGAACAGCGGGTGCTCGTAGACCTCGGTGCGGATCAGCTTGTCCGCCGCGATCTCCTTGTTGGGGTTCAGCGTGCAGAAGATGTCGGGCGCGTTCCTGAGGCTCTGAAGCCGCGTCATCCAGTAGGTGCAGGCGCCCTCGCCCGGCGCGCTGCGGGAACCGATATGGTTCCAGCTCGTCCAGGCGCGCCTGCGCCTGGGCATCAGCACGCGGTCGGTGTGCAGCGCGATCATGTTGCGGCTGTACTTGAAACAGCCCAGCAGGCGCTGCTCGTCCGGCGTCGGATCCTCCAGCAGCGTGAGCGCCGTGTCGCCGTGGGTGGCGATCACCACCTGGTCGAACCGTTCGCGCGCGCCGCCGGCCAGTCGCACCTCGGCGCCGTTGGCGTCGCGGCGGACGCCGGCCACGCGCACGCCCTTGCGCACCTCGCCGTGGAACGCTTCCGCCAGCTTGGCGACATAGGCCCGGCTGCCGCCCTCGACCGTGCGCCAGAGGCCCCGACCGGTGATGGTCATCATGCCGTGGTTCAGGAAGAACCGGATCAGCGAGGCGGCCGGATAGGCGACGATCTGGTCCAGCGGCGTCGACCAGATGGCCGCCGCCTGCGGCAGCAGGTGGTCGTCGCGGAAGGCGTCGCCGTAGCCCTTCGAACGCAGGTAGTCGCCGAGCGACGTGGCCTTGCTCTCCAGCTCGGGCAGGTCGCGCTCGGCCGTGCGGAAGAAGCGGGTGATGTCGGCCAGGAGCCGCCAGAACCGCGGCGAGAGCGCGTTGCGCTTCTGGGCGAAGATGCCGGCGATCCCGAAGCTCGAATATTCGAACGCCCCGTCGTCCAGCGACACCGAGAGCGACATGTCGGCATAGAGGCTGGGCACGCCCAGGTGCTCCAGCAGCGCCGTGAAGTTGGGGTAGTTGCCCTCGTTGTAGACGATGAAGCCGGTGTCGACCGGCACCGGGCCGGCGCGGCCGGGCGCCTCGGCCGTGTTGGCGTGGCCGCCCAGGCGGGAATCGGCCTCGAACAGGGTGACGTCGTGACGTTCCGACAGCAGCCACGCCGCCGAGAGCCCCGCCACGCCGGCGCCGACCACGGCCACGCTCAGCCGCTCATTCGCACTCATGCCGCCGCTTCCACCTCTCTGCACGCAACCGACCCCGGCGTGCTTCCCGACGCCGGACTGCTTAGCAAAGGCTACGGCTTCGTCACAGCACCGGATGCGTCGCGCGCCGGATCATGCTGGTATCCGCGGGCTGGCGGAGGGCGGATGCTGTTTCAACTGGTGCTGGGCGTGTTGGGCGCCATGCTCGTGGTCATGGTCGCGGCCTGGGCGTTCGGGGTGGCGCGTGGGAACGGCGGCTGGACCGACGTCTTCTGGACGTGGGGCACGGGGATCACGCTGGCGGCGGCGGCCCTCTGCGGCTTCGGCGCCGGGTCGCCGCCCGAGCGGCGCTGGCTGGTGGCGGCCTTCATGGCGATCTGGGCCCTGCGCCTCGGCGCCTACCTGACGCCGCGCGTGGCGGGCCATCCCGAGGACAGCCGCTACGCCGCCTTCCGCAAGGACTTCGGCGACAGGTACGCCAGCCGCATGCTGTTCGTGACCCTGCCGCAGGCGCCGGCGACGGCGCTGCTGTCGCTCTCCGTCATCCTGGCCGCCCGCGCGCCCGGCCCGCTGGGCTGGCGCGACGCCCTGGCGGTCGCGATCTTCCTGGCCGCCATCGTCGGCGAGGGGCTCTCCGACGGACAGATGAAGGCCTTCCGCGCCAACCCCGAGAACAAGGGCCGGGTCATGGACCGGGGCCTCTGGGCCTGGTCGCGCCACCCGAACTACTTCTTCCAGTGGATGGGCTGGCTCGCCTACCCGGCCATCGCCCTCGATCCGGCCCAACCGCTCACCTGGCTCAGCCTCGCCGCCCCGCTCGTCATGTTCGGCCTGCTCCGCTACGTCTCGGGCGTCCCGCCGCTGGAAGCCCAGATGCTGAAGTCGCGCGGCGACAGGTTCCGCAGCTATCAGGCCCGCGTCTCCGTATTCTTCCCGTCGCCCCCGAAACGCTGAGGACCCCGAGTTCCCGTATGAGTCTGATCTCGTTCACCATCGACACCTTCGAAGGCGCGCCGCTTCCCGACATCGTGCGCAAGACCGCGATCCGCCTGCTGGTCGCCAATGCGCGCCGCGAACACGCCAAGGCCGGCGCCGGCACGGAAGCCGCCTTCGCCCGCGACATGGCCGAGCATCCGATCGCCATCCACACCGATGCGGCCAACGCCCAGCACTACGAGGTCCCCGCCGACTTCTTCCTCCACTGTCTCGGCCCACAGCTCAAGTACTCGTCCTGCCTCTACAGGAACCCCGGCGACACCATCCGCGAGGCCGAGGAGCATGCGCTGAAGGAGACCGCCGAGCACGCCGACCTGGCCGACGGCCAGCGGATCCTGGAGCTCGGCTGCGGCTGGGGCTCGCTCTCGCTCTGGATGGCCAGGGCCTATCCGAACGCCCGCATCACCTCGGTCTCGAACTCGGCCAGCCAGAAGGCCTTCATCATGGCCCGCGCGCAGGAGCGGGGCCTGTCGAACCTCGAGGTCGTCACCTGCGACATGAACGACTTCGAAGCGCCCGGCGAATTCGACCGCGTCGTCTCGGTCGAGATGTTCGAGCACATGTCGAACTGGCGCGCCCTCCTGGGCCGGGTGAAGACCTGGCTGAAGCCCGACGGCCGCCTCTTCATCCACGTCTTCACGCACCGGACCACGCCCTACCGCTTCGACGTCGACGACGAGGCCGACTGGATCGGGAAGCACTTCTTCTCGGGCGGCGTCATGCCCAGCCACGGCCTGATGGCCCAGTTCCCCGACCTGTTCGAGGTCGAGCAGGACTGGCGCTGGAGCGGGACCCACTACGAGAAGACGGCGCTCCACTGGCTGGAGGCCTACGACCGCAACATCGACAGGATCCGGCCCACGCTGGAGGCCGTCTACGGCAGGGACGCCACCCTGTGGCATCGCCGCTGGCGCCTCTTCTTCCTGGCCACCGCCGGCCTCTTCGGCCACCGCGGCGGCACGGAATGGGGCGTGAGCCACTACAGGCTGAGGCCCGCCTAGCCCCTTTGCTCGTCATCCCCGGGCCTGTCCCGGGGATCCATACGCGCGGGCGTCGAAGGTAGGCCGGTGAGGTCGTGTTCATGGATGGCCGGGACAAGCCCGGCCATGACGATCCAAGGGGAACGGGGGAAACAGCAATGCTCAGACTGATCGCCACCTATCTCGCCACCGCGGTCGCCTTCGCGGCGGTGGATTACGTCTGGCTCTCGCAGATCGGGCCGAGCGTCTATCACCCGACGCTCGACGAGGTGCTGCGGCCGATCGACGACCCCGTCGACTTCCCGGCCGCCATCGCCTTCTACCTGGCCTACATCCTGGGCATCCTGGCGCTAGCGATCTGGCCCAACCGCGACCGGCCGCTATTGCAGACCACCGTCACCGGCGGCCTCCTGGGCGCCATGTGCTACGCCACCTACGACCTCACCAACCAGGCGACGCTGAAGGTCTGGGCCACCCACATCACCCTCGCCGACGTCGCCTGGGGCACGTTCCTGACCGCGGTCGGCGCTACGGTGGGCGGCTTCGTGTTCCGGCGGATCAAGGCGGCGTAGGCCTGCCTTCCCCGTTCACGGGGAAGGGGGACCGTCGGCCGAGCGTAGCGAAGAGCCGATGGTGGAAGGGGCGTGGCTGGACTCAAAGGCGGCTCTCGCCCCCTCCACCACTCGCTCTTCGGCGAGTGGTCCCCCTCCCCCGCTTCGCAGGGGAGGCAGGCCGTGCCAAAGTCTTTTTCGAAGATCGGGAATGACACCGGCGCGGAGGAAACAGGATGAGCGAAGTGATGGCGCGGGCCGCGTGGCTGACCGATCCGGACGCCGCGGCCGCCACCGGCATGACCACGGCGATGTGGGCCAGCCTGCAGCCCGACAAGACCGCCGTCGTCGACCCTGACGGGACCGCTATCACCTACGCTGAGCTCAACGCCCGGGCGAACCGGATCGTGCGGCTGCTGCGCGGCGCGGGCCTCGCGGCCGGCGACGCGGTCGCCATCGTGATGTCCAACCGCCACGAGTTCATCGAGGTCTGGGCCGCGTGCCGCCGCGGCGGCTTCCGCCTGACGCCGGTCAACTGGCACCTCACGGCCGACGAGATCGCCTACATCCTGAACGACTGCGAGGCGAAGGCCGTCTTCGGCGAGGCGCGCGTGGCCGCCTGCGGCCCGGCCGCGGCCCAGGCGCCGGGCCTGCGCGCGAAGGTCGCCGCGGGCGGCGGCGTCGAGGGCTTCCAGGACTACGACGCGGCGCTGGCCGGCTTCGACGCGGCCGACATCGACGATCCCGTCCTGGGCAACCAGATGCTCTACACGTCCGGCACCACCGGCCGGCCCAAGGGCGTCTGGCGCGCGGCCCCGGTCGTGCCGGTCACCGGCATCTACGCCCTGCGCGGCTACGACGCCCGCTCGGTGCAGCTCTGCGCGGGGCCGGCCTATCACGCCGCCCCGCTGGCCTTCGACGTCGGCTTCTCCATGGGCGCCGGCGCGACCCTGGTCTTCCTCGACAAGTGGGACTCCGAGGCGACGCTGCGGGCCATCCACGACCACGAGGTCAGCCACCTGCACCTGGTGCCGATCATGTTCCAGCGGCTGCTGGCGCTGCCGCCCCAGGTCCGGGCGCAGTACGACGTCTCTTCGGTGAAGTACCTGATCCACGGCGCGGCGCCCTGCCCGCCCGAGGTGAAGCACGCCATGATCGAATGGTTCGGCCCGGTGCTCAGCGAATACTACGCCGGCTCCGAGGGCGGCGCGGGCTTCCTGATCGACAGCCACGAGTGGCTGAAGAAGCCGGGCTCGGTGGGCAGGAAGCCGGAGCTCCTCGGCTCCAAGATCCTCGACGAGGCCGGGAACGAATGCCCGCCGAACGTGGCCGGGACCATCTACCACCAGCTCCCGCCCGGCGGCGGCTTCACCTACTACAAGGACGAGAAGAAGACCCAGGCGTCGCGCGTCGGCGACTACTTCACCATGGGCGACATGGGCTACTTCGACGACGACGGCTACCTGTTCCTCACCGGCCGCAGCGCCGAGACGATCATCTCCGGCGGGGTCAACATCTATCCGCAGGAGGTCGACAACGAGCTCATCAAGCACGACGCCGTCGCCGACTCCTCGACCGTCGGCGTCCCGCACGACGAGTGGGGCGAGCAGGTGAAGGCGGTGATCCTGCTGAAGCCCGGCCACCAGCCCTCCGAAGCGCTGGCGCAGGAGATCCTCGATTTCGCCCGGCGCTCGCTGCCCAGCTTCAAGGTCCCGCGCAGCCTCGACTTCGTGACCGAACTGCCGCGCTCGGAGGCCGGCAAGGTCCAGCGTGGCAAGGTCCGCGCGCCGTACTGGGAAGGCCGCGCGCGGCAGATCTGACGGCTCAGACCCCGGCCGCGGCGCGCACCTCGCCCAGGAACCAGTCGGCCCCGGCGTCGACCACGCCCGCGCGGCGCATCACCGAGACGGCGAACCGTTCGGGCAGGAACGGCAGGTCCAGCACCTGGAGGCCCAGCTTGGACGCATGACGGTCGGCCAGCCGGCGCGGGACCGTGGCGATGGCGTCGGTCGAGGCCACCATGAGGAGCGCCGTCAGCCAGCCGGGGACGGCGGCGCGCATCACCATGTCGGGCACCGGCTCCATCGTCGGCTTCTGGCCGGTCTCGCTGGGGCTCCAGGCGAAGACGTGGCCGATGTTGCGCCAACGCTCGAGGGTCAGCGCGCCGCCCGCGAGGTCGGGATGGTCGGCCCGCGCCACCGCGCACCAATAGTCCTCCAGGAACGGCTCGACAGTGTAGCCCGCCCGCGCCGCACCGAAGCGGCCGATCGCGAACTCACCGTCGCCCAGCCGCAACGGCCGCAGGATGTCTTCCTCCGACAGGTGATCCAGGGCGAACGAGACCCCTGGCGCGACGTCCTTCAGCCGGTTGATCAGGCCCGCGCCGATCAGGGCGGCCACGAACTCGGGCACGGCGATGCGGAAGATGCGGTCGCTGGTGGCCGGGTCGAAGCCCGACCCGTCGCTCAGCACGTCCCCGGCCATCCGGATCAGCGCCTCGACCCGAGGCCTCAGTTCCAGCGCCCGGCGCGTGGGCTCCAGCCCGTGCGGCCGCCGCACGAACAGCGGGTCGTCGAACAGATCGCGGAGGCGCGCGAGCGCGTGGCTCACGGCCGGCTGCGAAAGCCCCAGCCGCTCCGCGACGAGGCTGGCGCGACCCATCTGCAACAAGCCCTGGAGGACCAGCAGCAAGCCGCCGTCCAGCCGCCTGAGTTTATTCAGATCGATATCACTCATTCAGCGAATTCAGTACGCCTGAACATGCGGAAGCGCCACCGTCCGCGGCATGAAACACGCCGCGCTCCCCGCCGCCGCCCTTGTCGCGATGGCGCTCCTCGCCCCGGCTGCCCACGCGCAGTCGGGGCTCTATTCGCAGGTGACGCTCACCTCGGACTACCGCTACCAGGGCGTCTCCAGCTCGCAGAACCGCCCCGTCGTCCAGGGCGTGCTCCACCACTTCCGCCCGGACGGCTGGTACGCCGGCGTCTTCGCCACCGAGGTCGACTACGGCTACGCCCAGAGCCCCAGCTACGAGCTAGACGTCTACGGCGGCAAGACGCTGAAGCTCGACGGCAAGACCGACCTGAAGCTCCAGGCGCTCGCCAGCGTCTTCCCCGACGACCGCACGCCCGGCCCGACGCTGAACTTCGTCCAGGGCGGCGTCTCGCTGATCCGCAGGGAAGGCCCGCTGACGCTGACCGGCCTCGCCACCTACGTCCCCGAGGGCTCCTACGGCGCGGGCCAGGTCTGGCGTGTCGAGGGCGGGGCGGACTATGCGCTGGGCCGGGGCGTGACCCTGAAGGCGCTGGCGGGCCATCAGGCCTCCGGGCGGCGCCCCGACCGCACCTACTGGAGCTTCGGCGCCGAACTGCGCTGGAAGCATCTCATCTTCGGGACGACGTACCAGGACACCGACCTCACGCCGCGCGAATGCGGCTTCACCCCGAAGATCTGCCGACCCGCGGTGACCGGCGCGGTCACGGCCGTCCTGCCGCTGATCCTGTTCCCTGAGCGCAGGCGGTGACGCGGCCCCGACTCTGCCTCTAAGGTCCCCGAAACGTTCTTTGGGGGCCGCCCGTGAAACAGCTTCTCCTCGCCGCGCTCGCGGCCTTCGCCGTCGCCACGCCGGCGATCCCGCAGAGCCAGCCGGCCACCTTCGTGCAGGCCGGACGCGTCCTGGTCGACCCGGCGTCGGGCAAGGTCGAGATGAACAAGACCCTGGTGATCCAGGGCGGCAAGGTGGCGCGCATCGCCGACGGCTACGTCTCCGAGCCCGGCGGCAAGGTCGTGGACCTGAAGGACGCCTTCGTCCTGCCCGGCCTGATCGACAGCCACGTCCACCTCACCGGCCAGCAGAACCCCAATTCCCGGATCGAGGAGGTGACGCAGTCCTCGGCCGAGCAGGCCCTGGTCGGCGCCCGCTACGCGAAGAGGACCTTGCTGGCCGGCTTCACCACCGTCGCCGACCTGGGGGCCGACGACGACGCCATCTTCGCGCTGCGCAAGGCGATAGCGCTCGGCGACGTGCCCGGCCCGCGGATCGTCGCCGCGGGCTCGGCCATCTCGGTGCATGGCGGCCACGGCGACGCGAACGGCTTCCGGTGGGACATCCTGGAGCTCCTGCGGCCGAACTCCGTCTGCTCGGGCGCCGACGACTGCCGCCGCGCCGTGCGCCAGCAGGTCCAGAAGGGCGCCGACGTGATCAAGATCACCGCCACCGGCGGCGTGCTCTCCAACACCGCCGCGGGCCTGGCCCAGCAGTTCAGCGACGACGAGCTGGCCGCCATCGTCGACACCGCCCACCGCATGGGCCGCCGCGTCACCGCCCACGCCCACGGCCTGGACGGCATCAACGCCTTCCTGAAGGCCGGCGGCGACTCCATCGAGCACGGCACCTACCTCGACAAGGACTCCATCGCCCTCTTCCGGAAGAACGGCGCCTACCTGGTCCCGACCCTGATGGCGGGCGATTTCGTCTACCGGGTGGCCTCGGGGCCGGACAACTTCCTCACCCCCGCCCAGTCGGCCAAGGCGCTGGAGGCCGGCCCGAAGATGCTCGACATGGCGCGGCGCGCCCACGAGGGCGGCGTGAAGATCGCGTTCGGCACCGACACCGGCGTCTCGGCCCACGGCGACAACGCCGGCGAGTTCGCCCTGCTGGTGAAGGCCGGCCTGACCCCGCTGGAGGCGATCCAGGCCGCCACCGTCAACGCCGCCGACCACCTGCAGATCTCGGCCGACGCCGGCTCGCTGACGCCCGGCCACAGCGCCGACCTGATCGCCGTCCAGGGCGACCCGCTGAAGGACGTGACGATCCTGACGAAGGTCGGCTTCGTCATGAAGGGCGGCGTGGTCCACAAGGGCCCTTCCCTCCCTTGATGGCAGGGCGATCGCATATGGTTTGTGGGCGGCTCGTCCGCCCGATTCTTGAACCGCAGAGATCGCAGAGACCCGCAGAGAGGGTCGCGGATCCACGGGAATCCTCTGCGTATCTCCGCGATCTCCGCGGTTCGACTGACGGCCTTTCGGCCGCCCGCATCCATATGCGATTGCCCTCCCTTGATGGGGAGGGACAGGCCGCGAAGCGGCCAGGGTGAGGCGGTGTTGTCCAGGCGCCGACGCGCAGGGATTGTCTGAGACCTCACCCCCGGCGTTTCGAATGCGACTCCCTCACCCTGCTCGCCTCGCGGCGAGCTGTCCCTCCCCATCAAGGGAGGGAAATCAAGCGAAACCATCCGTGTCTTGGTCCCGCCGCAACCGGCGGGCATAAGCCGCGCCCATGATTCCGTTCATCGACCTCGCCGCCCAGCGCGCCCGCCTGGGCCAGCCGCTGGAAGACGCGATCCTCAAGGTGGTTCGCTCGGGCGCCTACGTCATGGGCCCCGAGATCGCCCGGTTCGAAGCCGAGCTCGCCGCCTTCGGCCAGGCGCCGCACGCGCTCTCCTGCGGCTCGGGCACCGAGGCGCTGGTGCTGCCGCTCATGGCCTGGGGGATCGGCCCGGGCGACGCCGTCTTCTGCCCCAGCTTCACCTTCGCCGCCACCGCCGAGGCCGTTGCGCTGGTCGGCGCGTCGCCCGTCTTCGTCGACGTCCTGCCCGACACCTACAACATCGACCCGGCCAGGCTGGACGCGGCGATCGCCGCCGTCCTCGCCGAAGGCAAGCTCACGCCGCGGGCCGTCATCGCGGTCGACCTCTTCGGCCAGCCCGCCGACTACCCCGCGATCAAGACTGTTACGGACCGGTACGGACTGAAGCTGATCTCCGACTCCGCCCAGGGCTTCGGCTGCACGCTGGGGGGCAAGCACCCGCTCCACTGGGCCGACGTCACGACCACCAGCTTCTTCCCGGCTAAGCCGCTCGGCTGCTACGGCGACGGCGGCGCGGTGCTGTCGAAGGACGCCCGCCTGCACGACCTGCTGGTCAGCCTGCGGGTCCACGGCCAGGCGGTGGCGTCCGACCTCGAAGGCCGCACCTTCGACCATGACCCGAAGTACCTGAACATGCGCGTCGGCCTGAACAGCCGCATGGACACGATCCAGGCCGCGGTCCTGCTCCAGAAGCTGACCATCTTCGCCGACGAGATCGAAGCTCGGAACAGGGTCGCCGCCCGCTATGCCGACCACCTCGGCGACGTCGTCCGCGTGCCGCCGGTGATCGACGGCGGCCGCTCGGTCTGGGCCCAGTACGTCATCGAGACCGACGACCGCGACGGCCTGGCCGCCCACCTGCGCGCCGAAGGCGTGCCCACCGCCGTCTACTATCCCGTGCCGCTGCACCGGCAGGCGCCCTACAGCCACTACCCCCAGCCCGGCGGCCTGCCCGTCACCGAAGCCGCGGCCGGTAAGGTGCTCGCGCTCCCGATGCACGCCTACCTGGACCCCGAAACCCAGGACCGCATCACCGCCGCCATCCGCAACCACGTGAAGCGGAACATCACCCAATAGCTGTCATCCCCTCGGCGCCGGTCGGCCACGACCGCCCTGCCGTCCGTCAGCGCGCGAGGGCTCGATGTCGGCGGGGTCGAGGAACGGCATGGGGCGAGCCTCACGCGGGCGCTGGCGACCTTCGCAAAGTGGGCCTAGTTTCGCGCCCACAAGGGCAGCCGACAACCCAGAGGTCCATCCATGGACACCACCGACAAAGGCTATGACGCCGCGCGCTACCGCCGCTCCGGCCGGGGCAAGATCTACGACTCCGTGCTCGACCTGATCGGCGACACGCCGCTGGTGAAGCTGCCGCACCTCACCGCGGCGCTGAAGCCGAAGGGCGAGGTGGTCGCCAAGCTGGAGTTCTTCAATCCGCTCGCCTCGGTGAAGGACCGCATCGGCGTGGCGATGATCGAGGCCCTGGAAGCCCAGGGCGTCCTGAAGCCCGGCGGCACGATCGTGGAGCCGACGTCCGGCAACACCGGCATCGCGCTGGCCTTCGTGGCCGCGGCCAAGGGCTACAAGATCATCCTGGTCATGCCCGAGAGCATGTCGCTCGAACGCCGCAAGATGCTGGTCATCCTGGGCGCCAGGCTGGAGCTGACCCCGCGCGAGAAGGGCATGGTGGGCGCCGTCGCCCGCGCGAAGGAGATCGTCGAGGCGACGCCCGGCGCGGTGATGCCGCAGCAGTTCGACAACGCCGCCAACCCGCTGATCCACAAGGTCTCGACGGCCGAGGAGATCTGGAACGACACCGACGGCCGCGTCGACGCGGTGGTCTCGGGCGTCGGCACCGGCGGCACGATCACCGGCGTCGGCCAGGTGCTGAAGGCGCGCAAGCCGTCCGTCAGGATGATCGCCGTCGAGCCGCAGGCCTCGCCGGTGCTGTCGGGCGGCCCGCCCGGCCCGCACCCGATCCAGGGCATCGGCGCGGGCTTCGTGCCCTCGATCCTGGACCGCGGGGCGATCGACGAAGTGGTCCAGGTGGCCAACGACGACGCCTTCCAGATGGCGCGCCGCATCGCCAGGGACGAGGGCATCCCGGTCGGCATCTCCTCGGGCGCGGCGCTGGTCGCGGCCTTCGACGTGGCCAGCCGCGACGACATGGCCGGCAAGCTGGTGGTGGCCATCATCCCGAGCTTCGCCGAACGCTATATCTCGACCCCTCTGTTCGACGGGCTGTGACCTGCCTCCCACGCGCAGCGGGGGAGGGGAACCGCTCGCCGAGCGCAGCGAAGAGCGAGTGGTGGAGGGGGCGAGCCGACACCTCGGTGCTTGATCCCGCCCCTCCCGCCATCCGCCCTTTGGCCGATGGTCCCCCCTCCCCGCGGCGCGGGCCGGGCAGGTGACCGACGTCTACGGGCCGGAGAAGCGCTCGGCCGTCATGCGGCGGGTGAAAGGGCGCGACACGTCGCCCGAGCTCAAGGTGCGCAAGGCGCTGACGAAGCTCGGCGCGCGCTACCGGCTGCACCGCAAGGACCTGCCCGGCAATCCGGACATCGTGCTGCCGGGCCGCCGGCTGGCGATCTTCGTGCACGGCTGCTTCTGGCACGGCCACGACTGCGCGCGCGGCGCGCGCGTGCCGCAGCAGAACCGGGACTATTGGGTGGCCAAGGTGGAGCGCAACCGGGCGCGGGACGTGCGCAACCTCGCCGCGCTCGAGGCTGCGGGCTGGCGCGCCGAGGTGATCTGGGAGTGCGAGCTCAAGGATGCGGCAGTGCTGGAGGCGCGGCTCGCCGCGTTGCTCGCCGCGCGTTGACGGCCCCGCCCGGCGGTCGCGATGCTGCGGCCATGACACTGGACATCCGACCGCTGGACGCCGCCGCCGTGCCCCGACTCGCCGAGATCCTGGAGAGGACAGTGGCGGCCGGGGGGTCGGTGCACTTCATGGACCCGGTGCCGCCGGGCGGCGCCGAGGCCTACTGGTCGGGCGCGGTCGCCGATCCCGGCCGCCTCGTTCTGGGCGGGTTCGAGGGCGACGTGCTCCAGGGCACGGTGACGCTCTACCTGGACACGCCGCCCAACCAGCCGTTCCGCGGCGAGATCTGGAAGCTGATGGTGCATCCGGACGCCCGCAGCCGCGGGATCGCGCGGGCGCTGATGCTGGAGGCCCAGCGCATCGCCGCCGAGCGCGGCCGCACGCTGCTCAACCTCGACACCGCGACCGAGGGCGGCGCCTCGGAGCTGTACGAGAGCCTGGGCTGGGTCCGCGCCGGCGTGATCCCCGACTATGCCCTGAAGCCCCAGGGCGGCCTGGTCGGCACGGCGATCTACTACCTGCGGCTCTAATCCTCACCCAGAAACGTCATCCCCCGGCTTGTCCGGGGGACCCATTGGGCTGTGAGCCGAGGGGCCACGTGCGGGCGGCGACGCTGCGTTCACCAACCGACTCACAGCCCAATGGGTGGCCCGGACAAGCCGGGCCATGACGTTCAATAGAGTGCGGTGTCAAACCTCCGCCGATTCCGCTTCCTCCACCGTGATCCGCGTCTTCACCGAGGTGGCGATGAAGCATTCTACTACCTGCGGCTCTATCCTCCCCTTGATCGTCATCCCCCGGCTTGTCCGGGGGACCCATTGGGCTGTGAGCCGAGAACCCATGTGCGCGCGGCGACGCTGCGCCCGACAGCCGACTCACAGCCCAATGGGTGGCCCGGACAAGCCGGGCCATGACGTGAGTTTTGGAGGGTGGCGCTAAGTCTCCGCCGGCTCCACGTCCTCGACCGTGATCTGCGTCTTCACCGAGTTGGCGATGAAGCACTCTTCGTGCGCCTCGTGGTGCAGGCGGTCGCGTTCGGCCGGCGTGGGGCGGCGGCCGTCGTAGGCGATCTCGGGATGGAGCGTCACGCGGGTGACCGCCATGCGGCCCTCGGCGGTCTTCTCCATCACGCCCTCGGCGGCGTCGCGGTAGCGCGTGACCACGAAACCGGCCAGACGCGCGCGGTGCAGGAATGTGAGCATGTGGCAGTTGGAGATCGAGGCGACCAGCATCTCCTCCGGATCGACCGCGCCCTTCACGGCCCACTTGCCGACGACGTGGGGCGAGGCGGTGGCGGGGACCACGTGCCCGGCGAAGCTCACCGTGTGGCCGCGGCTGTAGCGGCCGTTCGCGAAGTCCTCGCCGTCCTTCAGGCCCCACTCGATCGTCGCGCGGAAAGTGGCCATCAGAACGCCTCGGCCGGCAGCTTCATCAGGAGCTCCGAGCCCGTCTTCAGCTTCGCAAGGCGGCTCGCCGTCTCGGGCAGCACGCGTTCCAGGTAGTAGCGGCCGACGGTGAGCTTGGTCTCGTAGAACGGATCGGCCGAGCCGGCGGCGATCTTGCCGAGCGCCGACCTGGCCTGGAGCGCCCACATGTAAGCCAGCGCCGTCAGCCCGAAGAGGTGCAGGTAGTCGGTCGATGCGGCGCCGGCGTTGTCGGGGTTGGCGAGCCCGTTCTGCATCAGCCACATGGTGGCCTCCTGCAACTCGCCCTTGGCCTTGGCGAGGCCCTCGGTGAAGGGCTTCATGGCGGGGTCGACCTCGCCGGTCACGAAGGCGTCCAGCTCGGCGAAGAAGCTCATCACGCCGCGCCCGCCGTCGGCCGCGAGCTTGCGGCCCACGAGGTCCAGCGCCTGCACCCCGTTCGTGCCCTCGTAGATCAGGGCGATGCGCACGTCGCGCAGGTACTGGCTGACCGGGAAGTGCTCGGTGAAGCCCGAGCCGCCGTGGACCTGCATGGCGTCGGAGCAGACCTGGAAGCCGCGGTCGGTCAGGAACGCCTTCACCACCGGCGTCATCAGGGCCATGTAGTCGCGGCCCTTCTGCCGCACGGCCTCGTCCGGGTGCGCGTGGCTGAGGTCGCCGTGCAGCGCGGTCCAGGCCATGAAGGCGCGGCCGCCCTCGACGATGGCGCGGGCGTCCATCAGCATGCGGCGCACATCGGGGTGGACGATGATCGGGTCGGCCGGTCCGTCGGGGTTCTTGGGCCCGGTGAGCGAGCGGCCCTGCAGCCGCTCCTTCGCGAATTCCGCGGCGGCCTGATAGGCGGCCTCGGCCTGGGCGATCCCCTGCAGGCCCACGCCCAGCCGCGCCTCGTTCATCATCACGAACATCAGCTTGAGGCCCTGGTTCTCCTCGCCGATCAGGAAGCCGACCGACTCCTCGTGGCTGATCACGCAGGTGGCGTTGCCGTGGATGCCCATCTTCTCTTCCAGGCCCAGGCACTTGACGCTGTTGCGCTCGCCCGGATCGCCGCCCGCGTCCGGCAGGAACTTCGGCACGATGAAGAGGCTGATGCCGCGCACGCCGGCCGGCGCGCCCTCGATGCGGGCCAGCACCAGGTGGACGATGTTCTCGGTCAGGTCCTGCTCGCCGCCCGAAATCCAGATCTTCTGGCCCGAGATGCGGTAGGTCCCGTCGGCCTGAGCGACGGCCTTGGTGCGCAGCAGGCCCAGGTCGGTGCCGCAGTGCGGCTCGGTCAGGTTCATGGTGCCCGCCCACTGGAACGAGCTGAGCTTGGGCAGGTAGAGCGCCTTCTGCTCGGGCGTGCCGCCGACGTGGATCGCCGAATAGCAGCCGTGGGTCAGGCCCGGGTACATGGCGAAGGCCATGTTGGCCGACGAATTCATCTCGGAGACGGCGACGTTGACGACGTGGGGCAGGCCCTGGCCGCCGAACTCGGGATCCGACCCCAGCGCCGGCCAGCCGGCGTCGACGAACTGGCGGTAGGCCTCCTTGAAGCCGGCGGGCGTCCTGACCGTGAAGTCGGGGCTCCACGTGCAGCCCTGCTTGTCGCCCACGCCGTTGAGCGGGGCCAGCACCTCGGCGGTGAACCGGCCCGCCTCCTCCAGGATCGCCTCGACGGTGTCCATCGCCGCGTCGGCGAAGGCCGGCAGGTCGGCGTAGCGCTCCAGTTGCAGCACGTCGCGCAACAGGAAGACGTAGTCCCGCACGGGAGCCTGGTAGGGCATGGGCGCTCCGAAATGTCCGCTCGGCCCCGACCTAAGCTGTTCCACTCGAACCTGTCATCCCCCACCGCCGTCATCCCGGGTCCAGGCTCTCCGCTTCGCGACGGCCGGGATGACGGGTTAAGTGGGGCATGGCTTCAACCGTCCGCCTGTCCGCCGCCGAGACCTCCGCCCTCACCCGGCGCGTGACGCTGATGTCGGTGGGCGTGGCGGCGGTGCTGGTGGCGATCAAGTTCGCGGCGTGGACGGCGTCGGGATCGCTGGCGCTGCTGGCGTCGATGGCGGACTCGGGGCTGGACCTGATCGCCTCGCTCGCGACCGCCTTCGCCGTCCGCTACGCCGCCGCCCCGCCCGACGCCGAGCATCGGTTCGGCCACGGCAAGGCCGAGGCGTTCGCGAGCCTGATGCAGGCCGGCCTGGTCTTCGCCTCGGCCGCGCTGATCCTGCGCGAGGCGGCCGACGCGGCGCTGCATCCGCGGCCGGTCGAGAACGGCGCCTGGGCGGTCGGCGTGATGGCCGTCTCCATCGTGCTGACGGGCCTCCTGATCGCGGCGCAGAGCCGGGTGCTGAGGCAGACCGGCTCGGTGGCGGTGTCGGGCGACCGGGCGCACTACGCCTCCGACCTGGCGTCGAACGCGGTCGCGCTCGTCGGCGTCGCGGCCGCGGCCTGGCTCGGGATCACGGGCCTCGACACGGCCGCCGCGGCGATCGTGGCCGGCCTCCTGCTCTGGAGCGCCGTCGGCGTGTTCCGCGAGGCCTCGAACCAGTTGATGGACCGCGAACTGTCCGACGACGACCGCGCCGAGATCGTGCGCCTCGCCACCGCCGACGGCCGGCTCGCGAACGTGCATCAACTGCGGACCCGCGCCTCGGGGCCCTACGTCCACGTCCAGATGCACGTCGACGTCGATCCCGACCTGACGCTGGAAGCCGCCCATGACGCCGTCACGGCCGCCGAACAGCGGATCCTGGCGGCCTTCCCCGCGGCCGACCTCATCATCCACGCCGACCCGCGCGGGCGGGCCGAAACGCACGGCGGCGGCTTCTGGGACACCCCTGCGGCAAAGTAAACGCGCCCTTAACGGGTGAAGCGTCTGTTGGAGCCTCTCCGATTCGCCTAAGGAAGCGCGCGCCCTCAAGCCGCCATGACCGTCGACCGCACCCTTCACCACTTCCCGCTCGATCCCGCCTCGCGGCAGGTGCGCCTGGCCCTGGGCGAGAAGCGGCTGGCGTTCACGGACCAGCCGACACGCTACTGGGAACGCCCGAAGGAGCTCACGAAGCTCAACCCGTCGGGCATGGTGCCGGTGCTGGTCGAGACGCCGGAGGGCGGACGGCCGCTGGCGCTCTGCGAAACCCGTGCGATCCTGGAGCACCTGGAGGAGGCCTACCCCGAGGTTCCACTGCTGGGCAGCGACCCGGCCGAGCGGGCCGAGGCGCGGCGGCTGCTCACCTGGTTCGACCGCAAGTTCGAGTTCGAGGCCTCCGGCTACCTGCTGCACGAGAAGATCGAGAAGCGGCTGCTGGGCCTGGGCCCGCCCGAGCTCGCCAACCTGCGCCAGGGCAAGGAGGGGCTGAAGAACCACCTCTTCATGCTGGACGACCTGCTGCAGGGCCGCGAGTGGCTGGCCGGCAAGCGGCTGTCGTTCGCCGACTTCGCGGCGGCGGCGCACATGTCGGTCATCGACTATTTCGGCGACATGCCGTGGCGGGAGTTCCCGGCGGTCAAGACCTGGTACATGAAGCTGAAGTCGCGGCCGGCGTTCCGGCCGCTCCTCTCCGACCGCTGGCCGGGCCTGCATCCGGCCGGGCACTATGACGACCTCGACTTCTGACCCGCGCGACGTGATCCGCGCCGAGGCCCGAAGGCTCGGCTTCGACCTCTGCCGCTTCACCGACATCGACGAGGCCTGGGCCGCCGGGCCGCGGCTCATGGAATTCGTCGGCGCCGGCCGCCACGGCGAGATGGGCTGGATGGCCGAGACGGCAGCGCGGCGGAAGCATCCGCGCGCGATGTGGGCCGAGGCGAGGTCGGCGATCGTGCTGGGGGTGAACTACGGGCCGGACCGCGACCCGCTGGAGATCCTCCGGCGCCCGGATCGCGCAGCGATCAGCGTCTACGCCCAGGGCGACGACTACCACGAGGTTATCAAGGGCCGGCTGAAGCAGCTCGGCGGCTGGCTGGCGGCGAAGTTCGGCGGCGAGCTGAAGGTATTCGTCGACACCGCGCCCCTGCTGGAGAAGCCGCTGGCCGAGCGCGCCGGCGCCGGCTGGCAGGGCAAGCACACCAACCTCGTCAGCCGCGAATTCGGCTCCTGGCTCTTCCTGGGCTCGATCCTGACGACGCTGGAGTTGCCGCCGGACGCGCCGGAGCCCACGACCTGCGGAACCTGTCACGCCTGCCTCGACATCTGCCCGACCAAGGCCTTCCCGGCCCCGTTCGAGCTCGATGCGCGGCGCTGCATCTCCTACCTGACCATCGAGCTGAAGGGGCCGATCCCGCGCGAGTTCCGCGAGGCGCTGGGCAACCGCGTCTACGGCTGCGACGACTGCCTGGCGGTCTGTCCGTGGAACAAGTTCGCCCAGGCTGGACGCGAGCAGAAGCTGGCGGCGCGCGAGGCCCTGAAGGCGCCGACGCTGGCCGACCTCGCCCGGCTGGACGACGCGGCCTTCCGCGGCCTCTTCCGCAAGAGCCCGGTCAAGCGCATCGGCCGCGACCGCTTCGTCCGCAACGTGCTCTACGCCATCGGCAACGCGGGCGACGCCACCTTGGCGACCGAGGCCGAGCGGCTGCTGGACGATCCGGCCCCGGTCGTCCGCGGGGCGGCGGTCTGGGCGCTGTCACGCCTGCTCCCGCCGGAATCCTTCGAGATGCTGCGCAACACACATTGTCGGAACGAAGCGGACGTGGACGTCCTTGGGGAATGGTCACCCTAAGGACAGGAGGTCCGTCATGCCCGACGGCTCGATTCTGAAACCCGCCGCGGAGCTGGTCCGCGCGCAGGCCGCCCGCCAGCCGAACGAAAGCCCCGAGTACCGCAAGGCGCGCGACGCCCTGATGGTCGAGGAAATCGAGCTGCGCCGGCAGATCGCCCGCGTCGCCGAGATGCGCCGCGCCCTGCCGCCGGGCGGCGAGGTCAAGGGCGACTACCAGTTCCTGGGCGAGACCAGCAGCGTGCAGGGGTCCAACCCGCAGGGCCTGGAGGGGCTCTTCGGCGATAAGGACACCCTCTTCGTCTACAACTGGATGTACGGCCCGAAGCGCGCGCGGCCCTGCCCGATGTGCACGGCCCTGCTCCAGTGCCTGGACGGCAACACCGATCACCTGCGGCAGCGGATCGCCGTGGCGGTCGTCGGCCTGTCGCCCATCGAGCGGCAGATCGCCTTCAAGGTCGAGCGCGGCTGGAAGCACCTGCAGCTTTACCAGGACGTCAACGGCAAGTTCAGCGAGGACTACGGCGGCATGACGCCGAACGACGTCGACACCGCCGCGCAGAATATCTTCACCCGCCGCGACGGTGTGATCCGCCACTTCTGGGGCGCGGAGGCCGGCTTCAAGACCGCAGATCCGGGCTCGGACCCGACGACGGCGCCCGACCTCATGACGCTCTGGAACGTGCTGGACCTGACGCCCGAGGGCCGCGGGACCGACTGGTACCCGAAGCTCAGCTATTGATCCTCCTGAACGTCATCCCGCGACTTGTTCGCGGGACCCATGCACGCTGCCGGTACAGGGCGGTCGCGGACGCGACACAGCAGATCAAGTGAAGCGTGGGTGTTCATGGGTCCCGCGGACAAGCCGCGGGATGACGATCGAGGAGTGGTCAGAACGCCACCGGCCCGAGGTCCTTCAGGCGCGGGAGCACCTTGTCCTTCTCGGAGAGCAGAGGCTCGCCGTCGAGCGGCCAGGGGATGGCGAGGTCGGGGTCGTTCCAGGCGATCCCGCCCTCGGACTGCGGCGCATACGGGCCGTCGACCTTGTAGAAGATCTCGCAGTCGTCGGTGATGGTGCAGTAGGCGTGGGCGAAGCCGCGGGGAACCCAGAGCTGCTCGCCGCCCTCGGCGGTGAGTTCGGCCGAGACCCATTTCCCGAACGTCGGCGAGCCGGCGCGCACATCCACCGCCACGTCGAAGATCGCGCCGCGGAGCGCCCGGATCAGCTTGCCCTGGGCGTTCGGCGCCAACTGGAAGTGCAGCCCCCGCAGCGTGCCCCTGGCGGCGCTGAAGGCCTGGTTGTCCTGCACGAAGGCGGTGTCGGCCACCGTGCCGGCGAGCGCCCGCGTGCTCCAGGTCTCGGCGAACCAGCCGCGCGCATCGCCATGGCGCCTGGGCGTGATAAGCAGCACATCGGGAATGGCGAGCGGCGTGATCGTCGTCATGGGCATCCAACTTCGGAGCAGGTGACCGCTCGCATGGCGCACGGACCGGGCGATGACAAGGGCGCACAACCGGCGGCGACGGTCTGCGTCATCGCCTACAACTCGGGCCCGACCCTGCGCGCCTGCCTGGAGCACCTGGGCGCCCAGACCTTCCGCGACTTCGAGGCGCTGGTCATCGACAACGCCTCGCCCGATCCCGGCGACGCGGAGATCGCCGCCGGATTTCCCTGGGCGCGGCTGATCCGGAACAGCGACAACCTGGGCTTCACCGGCGCCGGCAACCAGGGCGCCCGCGAGGGCCGCGGCCGCTGGTACGTGCTCCTCAACCCCGACGCCTACGCCGAGCCCGACTGGCTGGCGCAACTGATGGCCGCGACGGAGCGGCATCCGCAGGTGCGCTCGTTCACCTCGCGCCAGGTGGTGGCGGAGGACCCGGGCCTGCTGGACGGCCTCGGCGACGTGATGAGCATCACCGGCATCCCCTACCGCGGCGGCTACCTCAGCCCCGACCGCGGCCAGGCGCGCGAGGGCGAGGTGTTCAGCCCCTGCGGCGCGGCGCTGATGATCGACCGCGAGCTGTTCCTGCGGCTGGGCGGCTTCGACGAGGCCTTCTTCTGCTACGGCGAGGACGTCGACCTGGGCTATCGGCTGCAGCTCGCCGACGAGCCCACGCTGCTGGTCCCGGACGCCACCATCCGCCACGTGGGCTCGGCCTCCAGCGGCGGGCGCAAGTCGGAGTTCGCCGTCTTCCACGGCACGCGCAACCGCTTCTGGGTGCTGTTCAAGAACACGCCCGCGATCCTGCTGCCGCTGGTCGTGCCGCTCCACCTCGTGGCGCTGATCTTCATCTACCTGCGCCGCGAGAACCGCCCGCACATCGGGCTGATCTGGACGGCGGTTAAGGCCGCCTTCGCCGGCGCGCCCGCCATGTTCCGCGCACGGCGCGGCGTGCAGCGGATGCGGCGCGCGTCGTTCGCGCGGATCGCCAGGGCGATGACCTGGAACCCGCGCGACCTCTCCGGGCGGCGGCCGGTGATCAAGCCGCTGCGCCAACCTCGCCCCTGAGTGTCATCCCGGTTTCGCGAAGCGAAGACCGGGACCCAACCTTCCGGTGCTCTGAGCTGGCCAGCATGGCCCGACCGCTGGGGCTGCCCCTAACCATCGACGCACCCGACGGTTGGGTCCCGGTCTTCGCCTGCGGCGAAACCGGGATGACACGCGTGGGTGGGCGGCGCGCGCTGGGAGCTAGCCCTCGCTGGCCCACTCGATCAGGCGGCGCATGAAGGCGGCGCCGCGTTGCATCTGGCTGACCTCGACGTATTCGTCGGGCTGGTGGGCCTGGTCGATGGAGCCGGGGCCGCAGATCACCGTCGAGAACCCCGCCTGCTGGAACTGGCCCGCCTCGGCGGCGAAGGCGACCACGCGCGGGGGGCCGTTGTCGCCGGCCATGCGGCGGGCGAAGGCCTCGGCCGCGCCGTCGCGCTCGGGCATGAAGGGCGGCACGTCGGTCTTCAGTTCGACCGCGACGCCGGCTTCCGGCGCGCGGGCCTTCAGCGCGGCGTCCATCGCCTGCGCCTCGGCGATGAAGCCCGCCACGATCTCCTGCGGCGTCTTCGGGCCCGGCGAGCGGACGTCGAAGACGAACCTGCACTCGCGGGCGATGATGTTGTGGGCGGTCCCGCCGTGGACCATGCCGATGGTGAGCGTCGGCCACCTGGGCGTGAAGGGGCTCGCCGGATCGGCTTCGGCCTCCAGTCGCTTCGCCAGCGCGTTCAGCGAGCCCATCAGCTTCACCGCCTCCATCACCGCCGAGACGCCCTGGTGCGGCTGGCTGGAGTGGGCCTCGCGGCCCGTGACGGTGACGTGGAAGGTGGCGATGCCCTTGTGGCCGTTCACCGCCTCCATATTCGTGGGCTCGCCGACCACCACGACCGCGGGCGCCGGCAGCTCGCGGCGGATCACCTCGATCATGTGCGGCGCGCCGAGGCAGCCGATCTCCTCGTCGTAGGAGAAGGCCAGATGCACGGGCTTCCTCGCGGTCTTCGCCAGCTCCGGCGCCGCGGCCAGGGCCAGCGCCAGGAACCCCTTCATGTCGCAGGTCCCGCGCCCGTAGAGGCGGCCGTCCTTCTCGACCAGGCCGAAGGGGTCGGTGCTCCACGGCTGGCCGTCGACCGGCACCACGTCGGTATGGCCGGACAGCACCGCGCCGCCTTCGACGGACGGGCCCAGCGTGGCCATCAGGTTCGACTTCGTCCCGTCGGCGTTCGGCACGCGGCGGTGCGGCGCGCCGAGGCCGTCGAGATAGCCCTCCACCCATTCGATCAGCGGCAGGTTCGAGCCGCGCGAGGTGGTGTCGAAGCTGACCAGCTTGGCGAGCAGGTCCCGCGCCGCCGGATAGAGGTCGGTGGTCATCGCGAAGGCTTAGACCCGCAGGCGCCCCGGTCAAAGCCCAACCGGCGTCACCCTTGCTGGATGCGGCCCGGGCCGGGGAGGACGTCGATGAGCTCGATGCGGAAGATCAAGGGCGCGCCCGGCGGGATCGGGCCCTGCCCCTGCTCGCCGTAGCCGAGGTTCGACGGCACGTAGAGGATCCACTCGTCGCCCGGCCGCATCAGGGGCAGCGCCTCCTGCCAGGCCGGGATCAGGCCGCGCAGCGGCATGGCTGCGGGCTGGCCGCGCTCGTAGGACGAGTCGAAGATCGTCCCGTCCTCGAGCTTGCCCTCGTAGTGGACCTTCACCTCGTCCTGGGCCTGGGGCCTGAGGCCGGTGGCCGGGCCCGAGCGCACGATCTTGTAAGCGAGGCCCGACGTCAGGACCTTCACGCCCGGCTCCTTCGCGATCTTCGCCATGTAGGCCTCGCTCTGGGGCGAGGGCTTGCCGGCGAGGTCGGCCCCGGCCTTGTCCTGGGGCTTGCCCTGGCAGGCGGCGAGCGCGAGCGCGGCGAGGGCGAGGATCACGATGCGTTTCATGGGACGATCCGAACAGGCCTATCCAAGTTACGTCATGGCCCGGCTCGTCCGGGCCACCCACCGGGCTGTGCGCCCGAGGTGATCTGCGGCGTCGCCGCCGCGCTCCATCCGTCCCCCGGAAAAGCCGGGGGTGACGATGCGGTGGAACGATTAGACCACCCGGGGCGGATAGCCGCGCTCGCGCAGGGCGTCCATGACTTCCTGGGTGTGCTGGGCGTCGCGGGTCTCGATCATCACGTCGAACTCGGCGCCCTTGGCCGGCACGTCCAGCGCCAGGCGGTTGTGCGCCACCTCGATGATGTTGGCCCCCATCTGGCCGATGATGGCCGAGACGTTGGCGAGCAGGCCCGGGCGGTCGTCGCCGATGATGCGCAGGCTCACGATCCGGCTCTCGCGCACCAGCTCGCGGGTGAGCACCGAGGCCAGCAGCCGCGTGTCGATGTTGCCGCCGGTGATGACGAGGCCGACCTTCCGCCCGCGGAACCGCTCGGGATAGGCCAGCAGCGCCGCCAGCGAGGTCGCGCCCGCGCCTTCCACCACCGTCTTCTCGACATTGCAGTAGAGGGCGATGCCGCGCTCGAAATAGGGCTCCTCGATCAGCAGCACCTCGTCGATCAGCGGCCGGGCGATGGCATAGGAGAGCGCGCCCACCTCCTTCACCGCGATGCCCTCGGCGATGGTCGAGGCGCCGTTGTTCGCCGCGGTGCGCACGCCGCGCATCTTGGCCGTGAACGACGGGAACATCGCCGGCTCCAGGCCCACGATGCGGATGTCCTTCTTCAGGTGCTTGGCGGCCGTCGCCATGCCCGCGATCAGCCCGCCGCCGCCGATGGGGATCGGCAGGATCTCCAGGTCGGGCACGTCCTCGAGCATCTCGATCGCCACCGTGCCCTGGCCGGCCATGACGTCGGCGTCGTTGAACGGATGGACGAAGGTCAGCTCGCGGTCGTCGCAGACCTTGCGGGCGTGCGCGGCGGCCTCGTCGTAGCTGTCGCCCTCGATCACCACCTCGGCGCCGTGGGCGCGGGTCTGCTGCACCTTCACGAACGGCGTGCCCTTGGGCATCACGATGGTGACCGGGATGCCGAGGCGGGCGGCGTGGTAGGCGAGGCCCTGGCTGTGGTTGCCGGCCGAGGCGGCGATCACGCCGCGGGCGCGCACGTTCTCGCCGAGCTGCAGGAGCTTGTTCAGCGCGCCGCGCTCCTTGTAGGCGGCGGTGAACTGCAGGTTCTCGAACTTCACCCACACCTCGGCCCCGGTGATCTCGCTGAGGGTCTTCGAGTGGCGGCACGGGGTGCGCTCGATATGGCCCCGCAGCCGCTCCTGGGCGGCGAGGATGTCGTCGAAGGCGAGGCTCATGGGATCGGTGCGGCCTGGGGTTCCGGAAGGCCGCGCAACCTAGCGGCGCCGCTTCCCAGGGGCAACCGAGGGCGTCCGACTCCCGCGCAGGCGCTGAATCGTGCATTGGGAGAGCGATGCCCGACCTGAAGCCCGCCCTGTTCCTCGACCGCGACGGCGTGCTGAACGAGGATCGCGGCTACGTCTCGCGCTGGGAGGACTTCCACTGGATCCCCGGCGCGCGCGAGACGGTGGCGGCCTTCAACCGCGCCGGCTGGCTGGTGATCGTGGTGACGAACCAGTCGGGCGTCGGCCGCGGCTACTACACCGAAGACGCGGTGCATGAGCTCCACGCCCGGATGCAGGCCGACCTCGGGACGGCGGGCGCGCGCATCGACGCCTTCTATCACGCGCCGCAGCACCCCGAGGCGCAGGCGCAGGCCTACCGCCACCCCGACCCGCCGCTGCGCAAGCCGAACCCCGGCATGATCCTCCAGGCGCTGCGGGACTGGCCGATCGACCGCGGGGCCTCGATGCTGATCGGCGACAAGCCGTCGGACCTGGAGGCGGCGCTCAGGGCCGGCGTGCGCGGCGTGCTGTTCGAGGGCGGCGACCTCAGGGCGTTTCTGCACGACGCCCGTCTGCTCCCCTCCGGCGGAGCCGACTGAGCGGGCGGATCACCCGATCAGCTTCTCCATGTCGTCCAGGGTGTGCTCGAACTTGGCGAGGAGGGCGCGGAAGGGGGCCGGGGTGGTCATGTCGACGCCGGCGCGCTTCAGGACCTCGACGGGATAGTCCGAGCCGCCGGCCTTGAGGGCGCCGAGGTAGGCGTCGCGTTCCTTCGGCCCGCCCTTCAGGATCAGCTCGGCGAAGGCCGAGGCGGCGGTGACCGAGGTCGCGTACTGGTAGACGTAATAGGTGTAGTCGAAGAAGTGGCCGGGCAGCATCCACTCGGCGCCGTAGACGTCCTCGATCATGACCTTGGGGCCGTGGTAGCGCCTGAGCAGGTCGAGGTAGATGGCGCTGGCGCGCTGGCCCGACAGCGCCTCGCCCTTCTCGGCCACCTCGTGCACGGCGAGCTCGAACTCGGCGAACATGGTCTGGCGGTAGAAGGTGGCGCGCATCATCTCGCAGACGCGGTCGAGGTAGAACAGCTTCTCGTCCCGGGTCCTGGCCTGCCTGACCATGTGGGCGACGAGGAGCTGCTCGTTGACCGTGGAGGCCACCTCGGCGGTGAAGGTGGGGTAGGCGGCGAGCTCGTAGGGCTGGGCCTTCTGGGCCAGCAGGGTGTGCATCGCGTGGCCCCACTCGTGGGCGTAGGTCGAGAGGCCCTCGTAGTTGTCGGTATGGTTCAGCAGCATGTAGGGGTGGACGTCGTAGGCCGCGCCGAAGACGTAGGCGCCGCCGCGCTTGCCCCGCTGCGGATAGACGTGGACCCAGGGCCTGGCGGTCGCCTCGGCGAAGAGGGCGCCGTACTCGGGGCCGAGGGGCTTCAGCGCCTCGATGGCGATGCGGCGGCTGGTCGCCAGGTCGAACTTCGCGTCCAGCCTGGTGACCGGCGGGTAGAGGTCCCACAGGCCCATGTCGGGCAGGCCCAGCAGGCGGCGGCGCAGGTCGAAGTAGCGGTGCAGGATCGGCAGGCCGCGGTTCGCCTCGGCGATGAGGGTGCGGTAGACGCTCTGCGGGATGTTGGGGCCGTCGACGGCGGCGGCCAGCACGGTCGGGTACTTGCGCTGGCGGGCGTTGAAGAGGTCGCCGTCGACCTTGGCGGCCAGCGCCGCGCCCAGGCTGGACTCGAAGGCCTTGTAGGCGCCGAAGCCGGTGTCGAACACCATCTTGCGCTCGGTGCGGTCGGCGGTGGCGCGGGCCTGGGTGAGGCCCTGCTGGTCGAGGCGGACCGGCTTGCCGGCGACGGTGACCGTGGGCCAGGGGATGTCGGCGGCGACGAGCTGGCTCCTGATGGTGCGCGGGCCGGTGAGCGGATTGCCCGCGGCGGCCAGGATGGCCTCGCCCCCGGCGTCCAGGGTGTGGTCGGCCTGGCGGACGGTGTCGATGAGGCCGAAGCGGAACTTCGCCAGGCCCGGGTCGGCGGCGAGGAAGCCGTCGAGCCTGGCGCGGCCGACCTGCAGGATCTCCGGGCTGACCCAGGCGGTGGCCTCGCCGAGCTTCGCGACCAGGGCCTGGGCGAGCTGGCGGCGCTCCTGGTCGACGGCGACCTGCAGGTCCTCGTCGCCCTTCAGGGTGGCGTAGACGAAGAGGCGCGCGCTGCGGCGGTTCAGGTCGCTGATCGCCTGCATGGCGGCCTTCAGGGTGGCGGCGCTCTCGCCCAGCTTGCCCTTGTATTGCGCGAGGCCCGGCAGGGCGGCTTCGACGGCCTTGGCCTCGGCGGTCCAGGCTTCGGGCGTCGGATAGAGCGCGGTCAGGTCCCAGACCGTCGGAAGCGCGGCGTCCCTGGCCTGGGCCCAGGCCCCATTGGGCGCGAGGCCGGGCGCGGCGGCCGCAAAGGCGGCCAGCCACAGCGCCTGGCGGCGGCTGATGTCGGTGGTCATGTGGTGGAACTCCCCAAACTAACGCGCGACGCTAGGGGCGGCCGCGCGGAGCGGCAACTTACGGAAGCGTAACAGTTACCTCGAAGTGGCGAGCGGCGTGAAAGCTCCGCCCAACGGCTGCCACCCCGGCTTCGCCCCCGATTGTCATCCCGGTTTTGGCGGAGCCCAAGACCGGGATGACAATCGGGGTTACTCCGCCGCCTGCTTCTTGCTCATGCGCTCCCAGTGCTCCTGCTGGCGGCGGCGCCAGCGGGCGCGCAAGGAGGCGGGGCGGTCGGGGTAGCGCTCGTCGAGGAAGTCGGCGGCCGAGACGCGGTCGGTGCGGAAGCTGCGGAAGTCCTGGCGCAGCTCGCACCAGCACATCACCAGCCGCGTGGTCTCGTAGTAGCCGATGGCGAAGGGCCAGACGGTGCGGGCCGAGGCGCGCTCGCGCTCGTCGGAGTAGGTGAGGCGGATCTTCAGCCCGCCGCGGATGGCGCGCCGGACGCTGGCCATGTCGATGTTGTCGGCCACGGCCTTCCAGCTCGGCGCGGCGCGGGTGGCGGGCTCGACCACGAGGGGGCGGAGCTGCTCGGGGATGACGGCGCCGATCTTGGCGATCAGGTCCTCGGCGGCGCGGCGGAGCGCCGGGTCGCCGCGGGCGGCCACCATCTGGGCGCCGAGGACGGCGGCCTCCACCTCCTCGGGCGTCAGCATCAGGGGCGGCAGGTCGTAGCCGTCCTCCAGGATGTAGCCGACGCCGGCCTCGCCGCGGATCGGCGCGCGCTGGGCCATCAGGTCGGCGATGTCGCGGTAGACGGTGCGCCTGGAGGTCTCCAGCTCCTCGGCGATGGCGTCGGCGGTGACCGGCCGCGAGCCGCGCCGCAGGATCTGGATGATCTGGAAGAGCCGGTCGGCGCGTCGCACTTTTGTTCCCCTGTCAGGCTGCTGACAGAATGCTGGCAGCAAGGCCCTGTCAGGGTGCGTCTGTCAACGCGGAGAAGGCAGATGATCACGCTCTACGGCTGCGGCGAGGGCTTCGGGCTTCCGGAGATCAGCCCCTACGTCACCAAGACCGAGGTGCAGCTCAAGATGGCCGGGCTGGCCTACGAGAAGCGGGCCGCGAACCCGGCCGAGGGGCCGAAGGGGCAGGTGCCGTTCGTGGACGTCGGTCCCCTCGGGGGCGGCGTGCGGATCGGCGACTCGACCTTCATCCGCGGCTACATCGAGCGCACCCACGGCGTCGACTTCGACGAGGGGCTGTCGCCGGAGCAGCGCGCCACGGCCTGGGCGGTCGAGCGGATGATGGAGAACCACTTCGCGTGGGCGCTGTGCCACGAGCGCTGGCTGGACCCGGTGAACTTCGCCAAGGGCCCGGCGCACTTCTTCGACGGCGCGCCGGCGGCGGTGGTGGACGGCGTGCTGGCCGAGGTGCGCGGCAACGTGCGCGCCGGCGGCATGGGCCGCCACTCCGACCTGGAGATCGTGGCCCTGGGCGTGCGCTCGCTGGCCGCCGTGGCGGCGATCCTGGGCGACAGGCGCTACCTGTTCGGCGACCGGCCGTGCGGGGTGGACGCCACGGTGTTCGCGCTGCTGGCCGGGGCGCTGACCCCCTTCTTCGAGGGCGAGCTGCGCCGCCGCGCCGAGGGCTTCGGCACGCTGGTGGCCTACGTCGACCGCCTGATGGCGCAGTTCTACCCCGAGTTCGAATGGGACCTGGAGCCGGTGCGGCGCCCCGTCGCGGCGTAGGCAGAAATCGCTCTGCAACTGGGCCTCCGCGCAAGCGGAGGCTCTCTTCTTCGAACCACAGAAAACACAGAAAACACGGAAGGGCGATGTGTCCATCCTTCTGTGTTTTCTGTGTTTTCTGTGGTTCCAGGCATGACGGCGCTACGCGCGGCGAGAGGATTCGCTGCGGCGTTAACCTGTCGGTGGGGATCGCGCCCTAGCCTGCAAGCAAGAAGCGGGCCAGGGGGACAGGTCGTTGGCGCTCAGCGCACGTCTTGAGATTCGGCAGGGGCAGGGGCTGGTCATCACGCCCCAGTTGCAGCAGGCGATCAAGCTGCTGCAGATGTCGAATCTCGAGCTCGAGGCCTTCGTCGAGACCGAGCTGGAACGCAATCCGCTCCTGCAGCGCGACGAGCGCGAGCCCGAGGGCGGCGAGGAGCATCGCGACGAGGCGCCGGCCGCCGTCACCGAGGAGCATGCGTCGGACGCCGAGGCCCGCGCCGACCTCGACGCCACCCACGACGAGGCCTCGCCCGGCGAGCGCGCCACGGGCGACGCGCCCGAGGCGGCCGATGCGGGCGGGACGGTCGACTGGTCCAAGGCCGGGTCGGGCGGCAGCTTCGACCGCGACGAGGGCGATTTCGAAGGCGCGCTGACGCGCGAGAAGACGCTCGCCGAGCACCTGACCGAGCAGCTCGCCGCCGCCGGGCTCACGCCCACGCAGAACATCGTCGCCGGCGTGTTGATCGACGCGGTCGACGAGGGCGGCTACCTGCGGCTGGACACGGCCGAGGCCGCCGGGCGCCTGGGCTGCGCCGAGGCTCTGGTCGAGGAGGTGCTGGCGGTCGTCCAGGGCTTCGACCCCGTCGGCGTGGCGGCGCGCGACGTGCGCGAGTGCCTGATGATCCAGCTCAAGGACCGGAACCGCTACGACCCGGCCATCGGCGCCCTGCTCGACAACCTGCCGCTGCTGGCGCGCCGCGACCTGGCGGCCCTGAAGAAGGTCTGCGGCGTCGACGACGAGGACCTGCGCGACATGATCGCCGAGATCCGCGGGCTGACGCCGCGGCCCGGCGCGGCGTTCGCGGGCGGCGAGGCGGCGACGCCGGTGCAGCCCGACGTCTATGTCCGCGAGGGCTCGGGCAGCCTGTGGCACGTGGAGCTGAACTCCGACACCCTGCCGCGGCTGCTGCTGGACCAGCGCTACCACGCCCGCGTCTCGGGCCAGTCGAAGACCGACCAGGAGAAGACCTTCGTCTCGGACTGCCTGGCGCAGGCCAACTGGCTGATGAAGAGCCTGGACCAGCGCGCGCGGACGATCCTGAAGGTCAGCTCCGAGATCGTGCGCCAGCAGGACGCCTTCCTGGCCTTCGGCGTCGAGCACCTGCGGCCGCTGAACCTGAAGACCGTCGCCGACGCCATCGGCATGCACGAGTCCACCGTCAGCCGCGTGACCTCGAACAAGTACATCGCCACGCCGCGCGGCCTGTTCGAGATGAAGTTCTTCTTCACCTCCGCCATCGCCTCGTCCGAGGGCGGCGAGGCCCACTCGGCCGAAAGCGTGCGCCACAAGATCAAGCAGCTCATCGACGGCGAACGCACCGAGGCCGACGTCCACTCCGACGACCGCCTGGTCGAGATCCTGAAGGCCGCCGGCGTCGACATCGCGCGCCGCACCGTCGCCAAGTACCGCGAAGCCATGCGCATCCCCTCGTCCGTGGAACGCCGGCGCATGCTGAAGGAAATGGCGTAGGGCGGCTATGCCCATGGCAGCCATCTGAGGCGTTCGAACTCTCTCCCGCGGCGCCAACGTCCGGATACAAGGAGCCTTGAGGCGTCATCGGCGGCGCATCGGCAAATCATCGGCTCGGGGTCCTGGCGGTTGTCGGCGGGCCTGGGGCATGTCGGTGGCGTCGGTTCCGGGTTGGGGGTGGTCATGAAGGCTGTGGTTGTCGCGCTCGTGGCGGGCGCGTTCGTCGCGGGGTGCGGGGGCAAGCCCGCGGCGCCGGCGGCGGCGATGGACACGGCGAAGGTCGAGGCCGAGGTGCGGGCCGCCATCAAGACGCAGGTCGACGCCTATGCGGCGCGCGATGCGGCGAAGGCGGCGAGCATCCTGGCGCCGGACGTGGTGACGATGTTCCACGGCGAGGCGAACGTCGTGGGCCTCGGGCCGAACACCGAGGTGAGCAAGGGCCAGATGGCCGATCCGGCGATGAAGCTGGAGGTGTCGGACGAGACCGTCGAGGCGGCCGCGTCGGGCGACCTGGCCGTCTACCACGCGACCTACCGCTTCACCTTCACCAACCCGGCCACGAAGCAGCCCGCGACCGAGGCCGGGAACTGGGTGGCGGTGTTCAAGCGCCAGCCCGACGGCGCGATGAAGCTGAGCCGCGACATCATCGCCGACACCCGCGCGCCCTGACGATCGCCCGCCGCTTCGCGCGGGCGCGGTCAGGCGATCAGCTTGCCCACCTCGTCGACCTCGTCGGGCGTCAGCGCCCAGGCGGCCGTCGCGGCGTTGGCGGCGATCTGCTCGGCCGAGGTCGCCCCGGCGATCACCGAGCTCACCACCGGGTGGCCGAGCAGCCAGGCGAAGGCGAGCTCCAGGATCGTGTGGCCGCGCGCTTCGGCCCACTTCGTCAGCGCCTCGACCTTGTCGAAGTTGGCGTCGCTCATGGCCGCCTCGCCGCGCGCGCCCCAGGCCGCCAGGCGCGTGCCCTCGGGCGGCGCCTCGCCGCGCCGGTACTTGCCCGACAGCAGGCCCGAGCCCAGCGGGAAGAACGGCAGGAACCCGACCCCGAAATGCTCGCAGGCCGGCAGCACCTCACGCTCCACGTCGCGCTCCAGCAGCGAATACTGGTTCTGCGCCGAGACGAAGCGCGCGCCGCCCGCCGCGGTCCAGTCGGCGTCGGCGATCTGCCAGCCCGAGTAGTTCGAGTTCCCGAGGTAGCGGACCTTGCCCTGGGTCACGAGGTCGTCCAGCGCCCGCAGCGTCTCGTCCACCGGCGTGTCCGGGTCGGGCTGGTGGTGCTGGTAGAGGTCGATGTAGTCGGTTCCCAGGCGCGTCAGGCTGTCCTCGACGGCCTGCATGATCCACTTGCGCGAGCCGCCCTGCTTCCTGGGGTCGCCGCCCACGCGCATGCCGAATTTGGTGGCCAGCACGACGTCGTGCCGCCGCCTGCCCAGCGCCTGGCCGAGGAACACCTCCGACTGGGTCCCGCCGTAGATGTCGGCGGTGTCGAAGAGGGTGATGCCGGCGTCGATCGCGGCGTCCACCACGACCTGCGTCCGGGCCGCGTCGATCCGCATGCCGAAGTTGTTGCAGCCGAGGCCGACCACGCTGACCTTGAGCCCCGAGTTCCCGAGCCTGCGCACCTTCATTTGCGGCCTCCCGTTCGCATCTTCCGTTGAGGCCTGAACCTAGCCGTTCGCCCTCCGCGAACGCCAGCGCATAGCGCCGGTCTTCAGACTGATTGCCGCCGCGTTCACCTCGTTCGTTGGCGATATTGCAAGGCGGGCATCGTTAACTCCCCGAGAGAACACAAGAAAAGTCGGTCGGGTGACGTCATGCGGCTCGTAACCATCGCAAGCCTGGGGGCCTCCGCGGTCCTCGGCCTGGGCGCCCTCTTCGTCGCGAAGATCGCCCTGCCGAACGCCGCCTCGGCGAAGGGCGCCCAGCCGCGCGTCGAGCAGGCCGGCCAGCCGATCGTCGTGGCGTCGCGGGCCATCAAGTACGGCGAGAAGCTGGAAGCGGGCATGCTGACGGTCATCAAGGTTCCGCAGAACGCCGTGCCCGCCGGCTCCTACGCCACCGTCGACCTGGCCCTTCAGGCCGACCACGGCGCGCCGCCGGTCGTGCTGACCCCCATCGCCCAGCGCGAGGCGCTGCTGCCGGCCAAGCTCTCGGGCCCCGGGGCGCGGCCGACCGTCGCCGCCGAGCTGGAGGAGGGCAAGCGCGCCTATGCCGTGAAGGTGGACGACGCCACCGGGGTGGGCGGCCACGCGCTCCCCGGCGACCGCGTCGACGTGGTGCTGATGCGCGACCTGACGCCCGACGGCCCGACGCGGAACTTCATCTCCTACGTCGTCGTCCAGAACGCCCGGGTGCTCGGCATCGACCTCAACGCGGATCCCACTTCGGACAAGCCGGCCAGCCCGAACACCGCCACCATCGAGGTCTCGGTGGAGGACTCCCAGAAGCTGTCGATCGCGTCCACGCTGGGCACGCTGTCGCTGGCGCTGCGCCGCAACGGCGAGGCCGCCGTGGCCGCCGCCAGGCCCATGCGCACGGCCGACTTCCTGTCGGGCGGCCAGACCGGCGCGGTGCGCACCGTCTACCGCGGCCCGGTCCGCAGCTACGGCATCCTCATCGTGGAAGGCGCGCCGTCGAAACGCGAGCGCGGCGCCTCGTCCCGCAAGGCCTCCGCGTCGCCCGCCCCGAAGCCGGTGCTGCCGCAGGCCAACGCCGCCGACGCCCTGAGCTGAGCCGGACGCCCATCATGCCGAAGTTCCTCCGCACCCTGATCACGGCCGCGATCCTCGTGGCCGCCGCCGCGGCGCCGGCCGCCTCGGCCCAGGCGCAGACGCTGGCCAGCGAGGCGGCGCTGCGGCGCACGGTCTATGTCCCGCGCGACAAGTCGCTGTCGTACCGCCTGTCGCAGCCGGCAGCGAAGATCGTCATCGCCCAGCCCGAGATCGCCAAGGTCACCGCCACCGGCGACTCCAGCTTCTACGTCCAGGGCATGGAGTTCGGCTCGACCAACATGCTGGTCTACGGCCCCGGCGGCCGGCTGATGGAAGTCATCGACATCCGCGTGGGCTATGACGCGGCCAGCCTGCAGCACGACCTGGCCAACGCCTATCCGAACGAGCCCATCCAGGTCCGGAACCTCGGCGAGTCGCTGATGCTGGTGGGCGAGGTCTCGAACTCGGGCGTCCAGGCCCGCGCCGAACAGATCGCCGAGAAGTACGCCCCCGAGGCCGTGATCTCGCGCCTGCAGGTCCGCGACGCCCAGCAGGTGGTGCTGGAGGTGCGCGTGCTGGAGGCGACCCGCTCGGCCCTGCAGGACATCGGCTTCACCAACCAGCTCACCAACAACTCGTTCAACTTCGCCACCGGCTCGGGCGGCCTGATCGGCCAGAGCGCGCCGGCGGGCGTGTTCCAATTGTTCGGCGGCGTCGGGAACATCTCGATCGACAACAGCCTGGTCGCGCTGGAGGAGAAGGGCGTCATCCGCACGCTCGCCCGGCCGAACCTGGTCGCCATCTCCGGCCAGAAGGCCACCTTCCACGCCGGCGGCGAATATCCCTACCCCGTGCCGCAGCGCGACAACGTGCTGAGCCTGGAGTTCCGCAAGTACGGCGTCGAGCTGACGTTCACGCCCTTCGTGCAGGACAACGGCCTGATCCGCCTGGAGGTGGAGCCCAAGGTCAGCCAGCTCGACTTCACCAACTCGCTGCGGATCCTGGGCTTCACGGTCCCCGGCCTGATCATCCGCCAGACCAAGACCACGGTGGAACTGCGCGACAACGAGGCGCTCTCGATCGGCGGCCTGTTCCAGCGCGAGTACGCCAACTCGATGCGCCAGGTGCCGGGCATCGGCAACGTGCCCGTCCTGGGCGCCCTGCTCCGCTCCACCCGCTGGAAGCAGGCCGACACCGAGCTGATCGTCATCGTCACGCCGCGCTACACGACGGCGGCGGACAAGGCGAAGGCGGCCGCCATGCAGGCCCCGCCCGGCAAAGAGCCGAAGGCGCTCGACCTGATCTTCGGCGGCAAGGCCCTGGATCGCCCCCTGACTCCCGAAGAGGGCCGTTGATGGCGCCGCCGAACCTGATCCGCGGCCGGCGAATCCTGTCTCTGGGCGCCGCGGTTTCCGGCGCCGCCGACGGCCCGCTCGCGGGCGCGGTGATCGAACCGGGGACCGTGGGCCAGCTCGAAGGCCTGCCCCCGGGCGCCTGGGACCTGGTGCTGATCGACGCCGACGCGTGGGACGCCGGCCAGCTCGCGCAGGCGGTGAAGTCGCTCTCGGCGCTCAAGGCGCCGCCGCCGGTGCTGGTGGCGGGCGAGAACCTGCCGGCCGGCCTGGTGCGCAACATCCTGCGCCTGCCCGCGTCCGACATCCTGGAGGCGCCCTACGCGCCGGGCCAGCTCGCCGCGGCGGTCGCCAGCCTGATCGCCGAGGCGCAGCCCGCCCCGGCGCCGGGGCCTGGGATCAACTCGCGCTGCTGGGGCGTCACCGGCGCCGTCGGCGGCTCGGGCGCGACCACCATCGCCATCGAGATCGCCCATACGCTGGCCGCCCGCTCGGGCAAGGAGCGCGCGGTCTGCCTGGTCGACCTGAACCTCGCCGACGGCGCGGCGGCCGCCTACCTGGGCTGTTCGCCGACCACCCGCCTCGCCGACTTCGGCCAGGCCGCCGACCGCATCGACGCGGCCATGCTGCACGCCTTCGTCACGCCGGTGTCGAAGGGCCTCGACCTGATGGCCGGCGTGCGCGACGCGGGCGCCTTCGACGCCGTCGGCCGCGACGCGATCCTGCGCATGCTGGAGGTCGCCTGCGAGTGCTACGAGTGGGTCATCCTCGACCTGCCGCGCCACCGCAGGCCGTGGACCCTGGAGGCCCTGGCCGGCTGCGACGAGGTGGTGGTCATCTCCGAACTGACCGTGCCGGCCCTGCTGGCCGCCCGCGCCTACGCCGACGAGATCGAGGACGGCCTGGGCACCGGCCTCAAGCCCCGCATCGTGCTGAACCGCCTGGCCAGCCGCATGTTCGGCCCCGCGCCGTCGATGACCGAGGCGGAGAAGGCGCTGCAGCGCAAGGCCGAGGCCGGCGTCAGCTCCGACTGGGAAGCCGCCGCCGCGTCGGTGAACCTGGGCGGCCCGATCGCCCAGCACCGGCCGAAGTCGAAGATCGTCAAGGACGTGCAGATGCTGGTCGAGCGCCTCTCGGCCCAGCCGCCGCGCCGCGACCAGCCCGCGAAGGCCGCCTAGGACCATGGGCCTGTTTCGCCAGGGCTTCGCAGCCGTCATCCGCAATCCTTCGAAGCTCCCGAAAGGCGCGAAGTAGGATGGGCCGCTTCAGTCTCGCGCGTACCGCGCCCGCCCCGGCGCTGGCGGCTCAACCCGCCGTCGCCCCGACGTCGCCGGCGCCGAAGGCCGAGCCCGCGCCCAAGGGGCCGCCGCCCCGCGACGCCAACCTCGACCTGCGCCTGCGCCTGCACGCCAAGCTGATCGACGAGCTGGACCTCGCCAAGCTGGACAAGCTGGAGGAGGGCGAGCTCCGCCGCCAGGTGCTGGGCCAGGTCACCCAGTTCGCCCGCGACGAGCGGATGGCGCTGAACGCCAAGGAGCTCGACGTCCTGGGCGCCTCGATCTTCGACGAGATGGTGGGCCTGGGCCCCATCGAGCCGCTGCTGAAGGACGAGTCGATCAACGACATCCTGATCAACGGCCCCTTCCAGGTGTACGTGGAGCGCCGCGGCGAGCTGGAGCTGACGCCCATCCGCTTCCGCGACAACGACCACCTGCTCAGGATCGTGAACCGCATCGTCGCCGGCGTCGGCCGCCGGATCGACGAGAGCCAGCCGATGGTGGACGCCCGCCTGCCCGACGGCAGCCGCGTGAACGCCGCCATTCCGCCGATCGCCATCGACGGCTGCTCGGTCTCGATCCGGAAGTTCTCCAAGAGCCCGCTGACCCTGGAGAAGCTGGTCGAGTTCAAGGCGATGACGCCCAGCATGGCGGAGTTCCTGCACGGCGCGGTCAAGAGCCGCGTCTCCACCGTGATCTCGGGCGGCACCGGGTCGGGCAAGACCACGCTGCTGAACGCGCTCTCGGCCGCGATCAGCCACGGCGAGCGCCTGATCACCATCGAGGACGCCGCCGAGCTGCAGCTCCAGCAGCCGCACGTGGTGCGCATGGAGACCCGCCCGCCGAACATCGAGGGCAAGGGCGAGATCCGCCAGCGGGAGCTGGTGAAGAACGCGCTGCGGATGCGCCCCGACCGCGTGATCCTGGGCGAGGTCCGCGCCGAGGAGGCGTTCGACATGCTGCAGGCCATGAACACCGGCCACGAAGGCTCGATGGCCACCATCCACTCGAACAACCCGCGCGAGGCCATCAGCCGCCTGGAGCAGATGGTGGCCATGGGCGGCCTCAACATCGGCGCCGATGCGGTGCGCTACCAGATCGCCGCCGCCGTCGGCATGGTCGTGCAGGTGAACCGGCTGTCGGACGGCAAGCGCAAGGTGACCCACGTGACCGAGATCGTGGGGATGGAAGGGTCCGTCGTGCAGATGCAGGACATCTTCCTCTACCAACGCACCCATACGGACGCCGACGGCACGGTGTATGGCGAGCATCGCGCCACGGGCCTGCGGCCGCGCGCGCTGGACGAGATGCTGCGGCGGGGCATCGCGTACGACACCGCCAACTTCGACCCGAACAGGGCGCTCGCCTGATGCCGGGCCTCGCCATCGACGCCAAGCTGATCGTCATGATCATGATCGGCGCCGCGGTGTTCGCGGGCGTCCAGGGCCTGTCGGGCCTGCTCACCGTCGCCACCCAGAAGCGCAAGCTGAACCGGCGCCTGAAGGTGGGCGAGAAGGTCGAGGGCATATCGGCGCTCGTGGTGGAGCTTCGCAAGCAGCGGGGCCTGAGCGCCGCGGGCGCCCGCGACAAGGGCGCGATGCGCTGGCTCTCGGACCTGATCGTGGCGTCGGGCCTGCCCTACGACCAGAAGAAGTGGCTCCTGTACGTCGCCGCCGCCGCCCTGATCGGCGCGGTGGGCGCCGCCGTCCTCACCCGCAACCCGCTGCTCGGCCTCGCCGGTGCGGTCGTCGGCGGCGGGCTCGCGCCGTTGGGCGTGCTGAAGTACGCCGCCGGCAAGCGCGCCGCGGCCCTGGGCTTCCAGCTCCCGCAGGCGCTCGACATCATCGTCCGCAGCCTCGAGGCCGGCCACCCGGTGCCCGCCGCCGTCGGCCTCGTCGGCCGCGAGATGAGCGATCCGATCGGCACCGAGTTCGGCATGGCCGCCGACGAGATCGCCTACGGCGCCACCCTGGAGCAGTCGGTCGAGCGGATGGCCGAGCGCTGCCAGCACCCGGACGTGGACCTCTTCGCCGCCACCGTGCGGCTGCAGGAGCGCACCGGCGGCAACCTCACGGGCCTGCTCAAGCTCAACGCCAACACCGTGCGCGACCGCCACAAGATGCGCCTGAAGATCAGGGCGGCGTCCTCGGAAGGCCGCGCCTCGGCGATGATCCTGACCGCCGCGCCGTTCCTGGCGCTGGGGATGATCGTGGTGATCTCGCCCAAGTTCTACGGCGACGTGATCGACGAGCCGATGGTCAAGTACGGCCTGGCCGGCCTCGGCTTCTGGATCTTCCTCGGCAACCTGATCATGCGGCGCATGATCGACATGAGGCTCTGACCCCATGGCGATGGAGACGCTGATCTACATCGTGGGCCTCGTCCTGACGGTGGGCGCGCTGGGCGGCCTCGGCGTCCTGGCGCTGGGCGAGCTGCGCGTGCGCGCGCTGCGCCGCAGCCGCCTCGCCGCAGTCGGCGCAGCGCCCGCCTCCGCGCCCGGCGGCGCATCGGACCCCCTGGTCGAGACGTCGGGCGGCGCCTTCGCCGAGCAGGTTCTCACCACGGTGCGGCGGCTGGGCCAGCAGAGCGCCGTGCGCGATCCGGCGGCGGTCTCGCAACTGCGCTCGCGGCTGATGCAGGCCGGCTTCTACAGCCGCGAGGCGCCGGTCATCTTCCTGGGCATGAAGGCCGTGGCGCTGGCGCTGGCCACCGTCGGCGTGATGTTCACCCTGCCCGTGATCATCGGGAAGAAGGGCGGCAACCTGGGCGGGCTCGCCCTGGCCGTCGGCGTCTCGCTGGCCGCCATCTACGGCCCCGAGCTCGTGCTGAAGCATCGCAAGACCAACCGCGAGCGCGAATATTCCGAAGGCTTCCCCGACCTGCTCGACCTGCTGGTGGCCTCGGTCGAGGCCGGCCTGTCGCTGGACGCCGCCGTGACGCGCGTCACCGAGGAGCTGGAGCGGCGCTATCCGAACCTCACGGTCCACCTGCGCTTCCTGGTGCTGGAGCTGCGCGCCGGCCGCGCGCGCAAGGACGCCTGGAGCGCCTTCGCCGACCGCCTGGGCATCGACGACGCCCGCGCGCTCGCCACCATGCTGCGCCAGGCCGAGGAGATGGGCACCAGCCTGGGCGAGACGCTCTCGGTGTTCTCCGCCGACATGCGCGCCAAGCGCATGCTGCGCGCCGAGGAGAAGGCGCTGGGTCTCTCGGCCAAGCTGACCGTGCCCCTGATCCTCTTCATCTTCCCGTCGCTGCTGGGCGCCCTGATGCTCCCCGCCGCCGCCCGCCTGATGCACGTCTTCAGCAAGGGCGGGATGGGCGGTTGAGTCCGCAGCGACAGGACGGCTAGAGTCGCCGCCGACGGCGCGAGGCAGCGAGTGGCGACGGGGCGGAGACAGGGCTGGCGCCGCGTAGGCCTTCGCTGGTCGAACCCCGGCGCGTGGGGCATGTGGTTCCTGCTGATCTACGCCATGTTCGCATTCGGCACCGTGCTGCGCGACTTCTGGCTTCTCGCGCTTCCCGCCGCGCTGCTGGCGCTGGTCGTGGTGCTGGGTCTTGGCGACAGCCTCATCAGATTCGCCTTGGCGCCCGTCCTGCGCCGCGTCTGGCCGGCCAGGGAGACGCGCCCCCCGCCTAGCCTGCTGGAAGAGCCCGACATCCACTACGCGAGACCGCCCCGTATCAGGTACCCGGCGATCGCCCAGGCGCGGGGACAATGCGGGTGGGTTCGCGTCGCGCTACGGGTTTCGTCCGACGGCCGGGTCCTGAGGTACCGGGCGCTCGATCAGGATCCGCCGCGTACGTTCGAGACCGCGGCCGCGACGGCGCTGAAGGACGCTCGCCTGCCGCCGGGCGGCGGCGAGCGCGAGATGTCCAACCTGATCGCGTTCGTTCTGCCGGGCGCCGACGCGCCGGATTGGGCGCGCGAGCGGCTTGCGAAGGTCTCCGGCCAAAGGCTGTCGGGGGCCTGAATGTCATCTCGTGCCTTCCTCCAACGTCATCCCGCGGCTTGTCCGCGGGACCCATGAACTCCGTGACAGGACCAGAGGGCATGGCGGCGACGCTGCGGGCCATCGCCCTCTCCCGTGTTCATGGGTCCCGCGGACAAGCCGCGGGATGACGAAAGAGGGGTGAGACGGATCGCTCCAGGGACGCAGTCGGGCCTAGAGCCCCAGCGGGCGGTAGGGGCCCAGGATGAGTTGTTCGAAGACGCCGACGCCCTGCTGGTCGGGCTGGCCGGGGACGCTGAGCGTGGCCTTGCTGATCGCCTGGATGTGCAGGTTGCCCATGTCGGCCTTGTCGAAGGTCTCGCAGTCGAGGTCCTCGCGCGCCACGGCCAGTTCGCCCTTCAGGCCGCCGTGCCGCCACTCGCCGCCGTAGCCGACGCCGCGCATCAGGAAGGTCGCCACCGGCTCGATCGTCACCGTCGCCGCGCCCTGCTCCATCGGGATGGTCAGCACCCCCGACTTCGCGTGCTTCGTGCCGGGGACCAGCACCGTCTCCATGGTGGCCGCCTCGGTGTGGTAGCCGCCGTCGGGGCCGGCGCCGTCCTCCAGGATCACCGCGCGGGTGTTCCACGGCTTGCCGTCGGCGTCGGCGTTGATGTGGTAGTAGACGCTCCGGTCCCGGAAGTTCAGCGGCGACCACTGCCAGAAGAACTGCGCGAAGGTCCCGCCCGGCGTCGGCTGCGGATCGGGCGCGCCCACCGGCCGGATGCCCCACGAGCGGTCGCGCGTGCCGACCCAGCCCGAGAGCTCGATCCGCTCGCCGTCCACTTCGACCCAGCCGGAGACGCGGACGTTCTGGGTCAGGCGCGTGTAGTCCATGAACAGGCGCGGGCCGTTGCGGCGCACGAACCGCGGCTCCTCGATCGGGAAGGCGCGGCCCTCGAAGGTGATCTCGCCCGCGATGCCCTCGGTCCTGGCCACCGAGACCTTCAGGCGCATCAGCGGCTCCAGGATGTCGATCGAGATCGGCCCGACGTGGAGGTCCATCCGCTCCAGGCCCAGGATGCGCGAGGCGTGCAGGCACCGCTCCTTGCCGTCCTTGACGATGGCGATGTGCGCGTCGGCGACGTTCAGGGCCGGATAGACGCCGTAGGCCACCGCCAGGAACGCCGCGCCGTCCGGGGCGTAGGCGTTGAAGAAATAGCGGTCGTAGAAGTTGCGGTCCGAGCCCGCGTAGGCGATCGGCTCCGGCGTCTGGTGGATGGGGTAGTCGTCGCCCTTGGTCAGCATCGCCGGCGCTCCCTGCGGTTGACGCGCGGTCATGCTTGCGGGCCGTCGCGTGCGGGTATCAACTCCGCGCCCAGTTAAGGACAAACGGGAGGCGTCGTCCCGCGTGACCTCGCGTCAGGCCGACGACGATTTGACGAAATGAGCGTCATGACCGCGGCCGACCACCGGATCCCGCAGGAGCACGCCGACACCCTGGCGACCCCCACGGACTACGCCTCGGGCAAGGTCTACGAGACCTACCGCTGGCTGCGGAACAACGAGCCGTTCGGCGTGGCGAAGATCGAGGGCATCGACCCCTTCTGGGTGGCGACCAGGCATGCCGACATCCTGGAGATCAGCCGCCAGAACGACCTCTTCCACTCCGGCGACCGCTCGCCCACCCTGACCACCCAGGTGATGGACAAGAAGGTCCGCGAGATGATGGGCGGCAGCCCGCACCTGCTGCGCACCCTGGTCCAGATGGACGCCCCGGATCACCCGAAGTACCGGGCCCTGACCCAGGGCTGGTTCATGCCGCAGAACCTGCGCGGGCTGGAGGAGCGCATCCGCAGGATCGCGCGCGCCGCCGTCGACAGGATGGCCGCGCTCGGCGGCGAGTGCGACTTCGTCAACGAGGTGGCGCTGCACTATCCCCTGCACGTGATCATGACGATCCTGGGGGTGCCCGAGGAAGACGAGCCGCGGATGCTGAAGCTCACCCAGGAGCTGTTCGGCGCCTCCGACCCCGAGCTCGGCCGCCAGGCCGACGACGCGCCGCTGAAGCTGGGACGCGGCGAGCAGGAGATGGACTTCGGCGTCATCGTCGACTTCTCGAACTACTTCCGGGCGCTGTCGGAGGAGCGGCGCAGGAACCCGACCGACGACCTCGCCACGGTCATCGCCAACAGCGTCGTCGACGGCCAGCCGATCTCCGACCTGGAGGCGATGAGCTACTACATCATCGTGGCCGCCGCCGGGCACGACACGACCTCGTCGTCGGTGGGCGGCGCCATGTGGGCGCTGGCCGAGCGGCCGAAGGAGCTGGCGAAGCTGCGGGCCGACCCCTCGCTGATCCCGGGGCTGGTGGACGAGAGCATCCGCTGGACCACGCCGGTGAAGACCTTCATGCGCACCGCCACCGCGGACACCGAGTTCGCCGGGCGGCAGCTCAGGAAGAACGACTGGATCATGCTCTGCTACGCCTCGGGCAACCGCGACGAGGCGGTGTTCGAGGCGCCCGAGGACTTCCGTGTCGACCGCAAGCCCAACAAGCACCTGGCCTTCGGCTACGGGGCCCACCTCTGCCTCGGCCAGCATCTCGCCAAGATGGAGATGCGGATCCTCTGGGAGGAGCTGATCCCGCGCCTGAAATCGGTCGAACTGGCCGGCGAGCCGAAGATGAGCGAGGCGGTGTTCGTCAACGGGCCCAAGCGCCTCCCCATCCGCTTCACGCTGGCCTGACTTGGCCCATCCGCTCGAACCGCGGCTGGCGGCCTACATCGCCGGCCGGATGCCCGAGGCGCGCGGCGTGGTGGTGTCGTCGCTGGAGCGCATCTCCGGCGGGGCCAGCCGCGAGACCTACCGCTTCATCCTGAGCTGGAGCGAGGGCGGCGTGGTGCGCGAACGGCGCATGATCCTGCGCCGCGACCCGCCGGCCAGCCTGATCGACACCGAGCGCCGCGTGGAGTTCGAGGCCTACCGCGCCTTCCGCGGCTCGGCGGTGCCGGTGCCCGAGATGCTGTGGCTGGAGGAAGGCTCCGCCCACCTCGACCACCCGTTCTTCGTCGCCGAGGAGATCGCGGGCTTCCAGGCCTCGCCGCAGATGCTGTTCGCCACCGCGACGCCCGAGGTGCTCGCCAGGGTCGCCGATCGGAAGTGGGCCATCCTCGGCGAGATCGCCAGGGCCGACCCGGCCGCCGTCGGCCTGACCAGGTGGATGGAGAGCCCGGCCCTCGACGCCTGCTGGAAGCGCGAACTCGACCACTGGGAGGGCCTGATCGACAAGGACCAGGCCGAGCCGCTGCCGGTCACCCGGGCCGCGATCCGCTGGCTGCGGGCCAACCCACCGCCGCCGGCGCAGAAGCTCAGCGTGGTCCACGGCGACTTCCGGACCGGCAACTTCCTCTACGACGACGCCGGCGAGATCCACGGCGTGCTGGACTGGGAGATGAGCCACCTGGGCGATCCGCTGGAGGACCTGGGCTGGAGCCTGCAGCCGGTCTGGGCCTTCGGTACGGGCCGGGCCGGCGGCCTCGCGAGCCAGGGCGAGGCGATCGCCATCTGGGAGCGCGCGTCCGGCCTCAAGGCCGACCCGGCGGCGCTGCACTGGTGGATCCTGTTCAACTGCGTGAAGGCGCAGGGAATCTGGGTCGGCTCGGCCGCCGCCCTCAACCGCGGGGGCAACACCGCGCCGATCATGATCTATCCCGCCTGGTGGCTCATCAACGCCCAGGACCGCGCCATGCTGCAGGTGATGGGGAAGCTCGCATGAACCCGCCCGTCCCCGCCGTCCTCGCCCAACTCGCCGGGCTCCTCGCGAAGAACGCCATGCCGGGCGTCCCCGAAGCCGAGCGCGCCAGCGACCTCGGCCTCTCGGCCATGCTGCTGGGCGTCGCCGCCGAGATGTGGGACCGCCAGGCCGCGATCCTGGTCGAGGAGAACCGCGCCGTCCGCGCGCTGCTGGGCGAGACCGGCGACGATCCCGACCTGCGCCTCTCCGCCCTCAAGGCCGAAAACGACCGCCTGCGCGCGCGCCTGATCGACGCCCACGCCGCCGCCGAGGCCGCGGGCGACGCCGCGCGCCAGGACGCGATCTGGGCGGAACTGCGGGCTGCGACCGAGCGCCGCAAGATTTCCTCCGCCCCGGTCTAGGAACGTCAACGCGCCCGAAACCACGACCGGCGCAAACTGCCCGCCAGGACCAGGAGGTGGGCAGGCATGGCCGCGGCGAAGCGCAAGACCGAAGAGACCGATCCCGTGGTGGAGAAGCTCGGGAACGGCCACTACAACCGCGAGCTCGCCCGCTGGCAGGCGCAGATCGACGACGCCGCCGCGGTCCTGCGCCGCGCCTATGCCGCCATGAAGGCCGAGAACACGCTGGCGTCCTGACCTCCGCCTCACCTCGTTTGTCATCCCGGTTTCGCCCCCGCTGTCATCCCGGTTTCGCCTGCGGCGAAGACCGGGACCCAACCAACCGGTGCGTCGATGGATGGGGCGGCCCACCGGTCCGCGGGCCGGTCATAACCCAGTGTGCGGACGGTTGGGTCCCGGTCTTTGGCTTCGCCAAAACCGGGATGACAATCGGTGGGTGGCTCAGCCCTCAAACCACCGGCGTCGGCCAGGTCCGCTCTTCGGAGAGGATGAACCGCGCCTCCTGGGCGAAGGCGAAGTTCGCCGCGCCTTGCGGGCTGAGCTTCAACCGGGCGCGGTAGGCCTCGAAGGCGTCCTTCTGGAAGGGGTCGATCACGTAGCGGATGCAGCAGGTGACGGTCATGGCGGGCTCCGGTTGCGAGACGCTCCGGATAGCGGGCCGGGCGCCGCACATGTTTCGGCCGCGCCCGAAGCGTCCCGGACACGGATCGGCTAGTCTGCCCGGATGAGGCTCGGCCCCGACATCACCCGCATCGCCGCCCTGCTGGGCGACCCGGCCCGCGCCAACATGCTCTCGGCCCTGATGGGCGGCCAGGCGCTGACCGCCGGCGAGCTCGCCCGCGAGGCGGGGATCACGCCCCAGACCGCGAGTTCGCACCTGGCGCAACTGGAAGCCGGCGGCCTCCTGACCCGCCGCATCCAGGGCCGCCACAACTACTTCGCGCTGGCCGGCCGGGACGTCGCCGAGGCGATGGAGCAGCTCGCGCTCCTCGCCGGCCGCGCCGGCCATATGCGCACGCGGCCCGGCCCGAAGGACCCCGCCATGCGCCGCGCCCGCGTCTGCTACGACCACCTCGCGGGCGACGCCGGCGTGGCCATGCTGGACGCCCTCGTCGCCGACGGGCGCATCGAGGACCGCGACGGCTCCCTGGTGCTGACCGACGCGGGCCGCACCTTCGCGCGCGACTTCGGCGCGTGCCTGGAGACCACCAGCCGCCGGCCCCTCTGCAAGGCCTGCCTCGACTGGAGCGTGCGGCGCAGCCACCTCTCGGGCGTCTTCGGCGCCGCCCTGCTCGACCGCATCTACGCCCTGGGCTGGGCGCGCCGGGTCGACGGCACGCGCGTCGTCGCCTTCAGCGCCCCGGGCCTCGCCGCCTTCGAGCGCGCCTTCGGCCCGGTGGGCCGGGAGGCCGCCGCGTGAGTTGCGCATTTTGCAGAAAATGCGTAATTTAGGCTGTGAGGTTCCTTCCATGACCGATGCCCTTACCGTCACCGCCAGCGAGTTCGCCCGCAACTTCGGGCGCTATCAGCATGCCGCCATCCGCTCGAGGCTGGTCGTCGTCACCAGCCACGACCGCGTCGTCGGCGGATACCTCTCAGCCGAGGAACTCGACCACTACGAACGGCTGAAGGCGCGCGAACGACAAGTGCTGCGGGTAGATGACCTCGACGATGAGACCCTCGCGCTCATCGCCGCCGCCGAGTACGGCGAGACCCCGCGTTGAAGCTGCCCGAGCCTCGGCCCGGCCTCGTCATCCGCTACTCTTTCCTCTGGAGCCACGAGGCCGCCGCCGGCGCCGACGAGGCGGCCAAAGACCGGCCCTGCGCCATCGTCGTCGCGGCCGCGGTCGGGCCGCAGGGCGGCGTCGTGACGATTGTCGCGCCGATCACCCACGCTGAACCCCCAGAAGACGCGGCGTCCCAGCTCCTGCCGGCCGAGGCCGCACGGGCCCTCGGCCTCGATGACGAGCGCCATTGGATTCGGCTCGACGAATTGAACCGCTTCCTCTGGCCGGGTTACGATCTGCGGCCCATTCCGGGCGCCGACACCTGCGCCTACGGAATGCTGCCGCGTCCGCTGTTCGAGACGGTCAAACAACGAATCCAAACGCTGGCCCGGGCGCGCCGCGCCCGCACGCGGGATCGGGGCTAGCGCAGCAGCTCCAGCGTGCGCGGGTCGGGCTTGCCGTCGAAGTATCTGCGCAGCGCCGTGCGCACGCCGGCCTCGTTGGGCGCGGCCAGGGCGAACAGCGTCAGGCTGGAGTGGAGCTTCAGGTCGTCGGGGCTGCCCATGATCGCGTGGGCGCTCAGGCCCTCGTGCCGGTTCAGCGCCGCGACGCAGGCGCGGTAGCGCGGCCCCAGCACCCCGTCGCCGAGATAGGCCGCCGCCTCCGGCAGGCCCGCGATCGCGTACTTCTGCGCCATGTGGCTGGCGCCCAGGCCGCGGAGCTGGGGGAAGACGAACCACATCCAGTGCGTCTGCTTGCGCCCGGCCTTGAGCTCCGCGAGCGCGCGGTCGTAGACGCCGTCCGCGTCCTGCGCGTCCACGAACCGGGTGAGATCGAACGGATCGCCCATGCGCGTCATCCTGCACGTGACAAGCGCCGCCGTCTCGTCTTTGCTGGCGCGCCGCCATTTCGCGGCCCGCGAACAGACCGATTTTTCGAAGGGGATGGATTTCAGATGCCACGCATGTTGCCGGAGCCGACTCCGGAGACCCGCCATTTCTGGGAGGGCTGCAAGGAAGGCGAGCTTCGCCTGCAGCGCTGCACCGCCTGTTCCGACACCTACTTCCCGCCGCGCCCGTTCTGCCCGAAGTGCGGCGGGCGCGACGTCGCGGTCGTGAAGGCGAGCGGCAAGGCGATCCTCTGGTCGTACGTCATCAACCACCGCCCGCGTCCCGACATGGGGACCGAGCCCTACGCCATCGCGGTCGTGAAGCTGGATGAGGGCCCGACCATGATGACCAACATCACAGGCTGCCCGCAGACGCCGGAGGCGCTTCAGCTCGACATGCCCCTGACGGTCTCGTTCTCGAAGCAGAGCGACGACATCAGCCTGCCGCTCTTCGCGCCGGCCAAGTAGGGGGAAGAGCGCACATGAAACCTGGATCTGTCGCGGTCGTCGGGGCCGCGGAAACCACGAAGATGGGCGTCATTCCGGACCAGTCGGTGATCGGGCTGCACGCCGACGCCGCGCTGAACGCCATGGCCGATGCGGGGCTGAAGCCCAGCGACATCGACGGCGTCGCCACCGCCGGCATCAGCCCCACCGAGCTCGCCTGGTACCTAGGGATCAAGCCGACCTACGCCGACGGCACGTCGGTGGGCGGCTGCTCGTTCATGCTGCACGTGCGCCACGCCGCGGCGGCCATCGCGGCGGGCCATGCCAAGACCATCCTCGTCACCCACGGCGAGAGCGGGAAGAGCCGCGTGGGCGCCGGCCGCTTCGGCGCCTCGCCCTCCAGCCTCGCCGGCCAGTTCGAGATGCCCTACGGCCCGGTCGGCCCGCCCAGCATGTTCACCGTGCCGGTGCTGCGCTACCTGAAGACCTACGGGCTCGGCGAAGAGGACCTGGCGCATGTCGCCGTGGTCCAGCGCGAATGGGCGGCCAGGAACCCGCGCGCCACCTTCAAGGACCCGATCACCGTCGACGACGTCCTGAACAGCCGCATGATCGCCTGGCCGTTCCGCATCCTGATGTGCTGCCTCGTCACCGACGGCGGCGGCGCGCTGATCCTGACCTCGGCGGACCGGGCGAAGGACTTCCCGACCAAGCCCGTCTACGTCCTGGGCACCGGCGAGAGCGTGGAGACCCCGCTGGTCAGCCAGATGTACGACGCGACCTCCTCCACGGCGTTCAGGATCTCGGGCAAGACGGCGTTCGACGAGGCGGGGATCAAGCACGCCGACGTCGACCACCTGATGGTCTACGACGCCTTCGCGCACCTGCCGCTCTACGGCCTCGAGGACCTCGGCTTCTGCAAGCCGGGCGAGGCGGCCGCCTTCATCCGCGAGGGCAACACCCGGCCGGGCGGGAAGCTGCCGCTCAACACCAACGGCGGCGGCCTCAGCTACATGCACTCGGGCATGTACGGCATGTATGCCCTGCAGGAGAGCGTGCGGCAGATGCGCGGGATCGCCCCGGCCCAGGTTCCGGGCGCGAAGATCAGCGTCTGCCAGGGCGTCGGCGGCATGTTCGGCGCCGCCGGCACGGTGATCTTCGGCAACGAGAAGCCGTAGGGGGCGAGGCGCGGGCCCCTTCTCCTCCAAGAGGAGATGGCGCGCGCCCGCTGTCATCCCGGTTTGGGCGGAGCCGAAGCCTGCCCTCGCGAAAGCGGGGGACCGGGATGACACCTTGGCGGGTGTGGAGGATCGCCGGCTAAGCCGCCGCTTCGTTGCGGTCCTCGGAGCCCGCCATGGCGGTCAGGATGGCCTCGATCAGGACGTCGGCGCGGATCGGCTTGGAGAGGTGGGCGTCGGCGCCGGCCTCCAGGCTGGCGCGCACGTGCTCGTCGAGCGCGTTGGCGGTCAGCATGATCACCGGCGTCCGCGGCAGGCCGGCGGCGCGCTCGAAGGCGCGGAGCTGGCTGGTGGCCGACAGGCCGTCCAGCTCGGGCATCTGCATGTCCATGAGCACCACGTCGAACCGCTCGGCCTTCAGCGCCTCGAGCGCCAGCGCGCCGTTCTCGACGATCACCGGGGCGATGCCGACGGAGTCCAGCACGAGCTGGACGACCTTCTGGTTGGTCGGGTGGTCCTCGGCGAGAAGGATACGGGCGCCCGAGATGTCGAACGCCTCGACCTCGTCGTCCTCGTAGGTCGCCGTCTCGCCGTCGATGCGCTCCAGCGGCACGATGACCGAGAAGGTCGAGCCCTTGCCGGGTTCGGACGCCACCTCGATCGAGCCGCCCATCAGTTCCACCAGCGAGCGGCTGATGGCGAGGCCCAGGCCCGTGCCGCCGAAACGGCGGCGGATGGAGTCGTCGGCCTGCTCGAAGCGGCGGAAGAGGCGCCGGCGCACGTCCTCGTCGAAGCCGATGCCGGTGTCGGCGACGGTGAAGCCCACCGTGCCGCCGGCCGCGTCGACCTCGAGGCAGATCTCGCCGGCCTCGGTGAACTTCACGGCGTTGGACAGCATGTTCGAGAGCACCTGGGTCAGGCGCACGGTGTCGCCCGCGAACCAGCCCTCGGCCTCGCGCGCCACCGACCAGCGGAAGCCCAGGCCCTTGGACTCGGCCGCGGCCCGGTGCAGCTCGGCGATCCGGCTGACCAGGGTGGTCATGGCGAACTCGTCGCGCGCCAGCTTGATCTCGCCCGCCTCGATCTTCGAGAAATCGAGGATGTCGGTCAGCACCCGCTCCAGCAGGCGGCCGGACGCCACGATCAGCTCGGCCAGCTCCTTGCCCTTGGGCGTGGCCTGCTCGCGCGACAGGGTCTCGGAGATGGCGATCACGCCGTTCAGCGGCGTGCGCAGCTCGTGGCTCATGTTGGCCAGGAAGCGGCTCTTCTCGGCGTTGGCGCGCTCGAGCTGCGCCGTCCGTTCGGCGACGCGGTCCTCCAGCGAAGCCAGCACGGCCTCCACCTTCTCCCGCTCGGCCCGCAGCGAGCGGGCCAGCACGCCGATCTCGTCGGGGCGCCGTTCCTCGCGCGAGACGTCGGGCCGCGTCGAGCCGCCCGATGCGGCGGGGTCCGACGCCGCCGCCAGCCGCTGCAAGGGCCAGACGATGAACCGCCGGGCGAGGAACACCGCCAGCAGCACCTGCAGCGCCGTCGCGATCGCGCCCAGCCCCAGCACCCACGACGCGGAGCGGGCCGCCGAGGCCGCCACCGACGCCTTCGGATAGCTGAGGAGAAGGTACCAGTCGGGCCCGGCCAACTGGCCGTAGGCGACGATCAGCTTCCCGTCGGGGCTGGTGATCACGCCGTTCGGCCTGCCGTCCCGGCGGATCGCGGCGACCAGGGTCCTGAGCTGCAACTGCTTCTCGTAGCCCGCGACCGCCGCCTCCGAAGCCTTGCCCGGCGCCGTGAAGCCCGGATAGGCGATCAGCTCGCCCTTCCCGGTGACCAGGAGGGCCTGGGCGCCCGGCAGGCTGGTCTTCACGGCATTGGCCAGGAAGCCGGTCAGCTCGATCGACGAGCCGAAGGCGCCGACGTTGCGCCCGTTCACATAGGCCGGCGTCAGGCACCCCGTCGCCAGCCGCTCGCCCACGTCGTCCTGGATCAGCCGCTGCAGGTTGGTGCAGCGGGTCAGGCCGTAGGGGTCGTTCTCGGGGCTGGTGAGCGACGCCATCTCCTCCTTGGAGATGTCGAGGTCGCGGGGCGCCTCGTGGCGGTAGAACATCAGCCGGTCCGGCCGGTCGGGGCCGAACATGACGAGCCGCGTGGCGGGCGGTTCGATGAAGTAGAAGTTGTCGTAGTCCTTGCGCGCCGCCTGGCCGAAATTGGCCACCAGCTCGAAGGCCGCCACGGCCGCGCGCTTCTCGTCGCGGGTCATCTTCTCCGGGTCGGCCAGGAAGGCGGCCATGCCGTAGACGTATGTCCCGTCCTGCGTCGTCCCGTCGAAATACCTGTCGGGGCTGCGGCGGCTGCCGTCGGGCCGGACGGGGAAGTAGCGGTCGGCCAGCCGGTCGACCTCGGCGTCGGAGAGGCGGTTCATGCGCCGCTCCAGCTCCTCGCCGGCGGCCTTGTGCAGGGCGGTCAGGTTCGAGAAGCGGCGCTCCACGTTGGACGAACGCTCGCGCACATAGTCGGCCAGGTACGCGATCTGCCGGTTCGACAGCTCGCGCTGGAAGACGAGGAACGCGCCGAGCGTGCCGAGGATGGTCACGACCAGCGACATCACCCCGACACTGATCAGGAACCGCCGCGAGAGAGACTTCATAGCCGCCTTAAAACCCTCAAGTGGCGGGCATTCTGAAGCTTTTTCGTTTAAGCGGGGTAACCGACAGGCCCACGCCGCTGCGAGGCTGTTGATCCCGCCGACCCTTCTGCTTTCATGCCGCCATGAGGACCTATCGGATCGGCGTCGTCGGGCTGGGCCAGCGGATCGCGCACGTGCTGGCGGCCATGGACGAGGTGAGCTGGAACATCGACCTCTCGGCCTATGTCGATCCCGCGCCGGTGGGCGCGCCGATCCTGGAGAAGACCCGCGTCCGCCCCGGCCGGTCGTGCGCCGACGTCGCCGAACTGCTGGCGCGCGGGCCCTACGACCTCCTGATGCTCGGCGCGCCCAACCACCTGCACTACGCCCACCTGATGCAGGCCCTCGACGCCGGGACGCCGATCTTCGCCGAGAAGCCGATCGTCCGCACCGAGCAGGAGACGGACGACCTCGCCCGCCGCCTCGCGCAGCCCGGCGCGCCGCCGCTGTACGTGGGCCTGGTGATGCGCTCGCTGCCCATCGTGCGCGAGGTGCTGAAGCGCGTGGACAGCGGCGAGCTGGGCGAGATCGTCTCCATCGACGCCACCGAGCACCTGCCGCCCGAGCACGGCGGCTACCTGGCCCGCAACTGGCGCCGCCGCCAGGAATGGGGCGGGTCCTACTTCCTCGACAAGGTGGTCCACGATTTCGACATCTTCGGCCGCATCGCCGGCGCCCGGCCGGCGCGCGTGGCGAGCTTCGGCGGGCGGCGGATCTTCACAGCCGAGCGGGCCGACCGCCCGCGCGCCTACGAGGACGGCTCGGCCGCCTATGCGCTGCGCGACGCCGGCTGGGCCGGCGCGAACGACGCCTTCCAGTCCGACATGGACGTCGCCGACCACCAGGTCGCCATGGTCGAGTACGACAACCAGGTGCGGCTCGGCTTCCACGCCAACAGCCACACGGCGCTCAGCGAGCGGCGCTAGTACGTGGCCGGGACCGAGGGGACGCTGATCGCCGACCTGGTGCGCAACAAGCTGATGGTCCGCCACACGCTCCATCGCGGGAAGCCGGAGCGCCTCGATTTCGAGACCCGCACCGCCGACGCCCACAACGGCGCCGACCAGGCGATGGCGCTGGACCTCCTGGCGACGATGGAGGGCCGGGCGCCCTTCCCGGTCACGCCCTACGAGTCGATGGAGGCCGGCCTCACCGTCATGGCCATCGACCGGGCGATGGACGAGCGCACCCTGGTCGACTGCGCCCCCATGTGGGCCCGCTACGACGCGGCCCGTACGGGGGAACAGAAGCCCGCATAAACCCCCCTCCGCTCGTCATCCCCCGGCTTGTCCGGGGGACCCATTGGGCTGTGAGGCGGGCGGGGAACAGCAGCGGCGCCGCCGCGCTCCAACAGGCCACTCACAGCCCAGTGGGTGGCCCGGACGAGCCGGGCCATGACGTTCAGGACGGGTTGGCGAGGACCTTGTCGCCGAGCAGCTCCTGCAGGCGCGGGCTCTTCGGATAGGGCTCGTGGCGGTACTGGCGGAAGCCCTCGGCGAACGCGACGCCGTAGTCGCGGCCCACGCGCCGCGCCCAGGCCTCCATCGAGGCCAGGTGGTCGTCGATGGCGTGGTGCTTCCTCACCCAGTTGGCCTGGCTCACGTGCCGGTCCAGCATCTCGCGGCGAAGCTGGAACGTGGCGCCGACATCGACGGCGAAATCGCGCCCCTGCGGCCGGCCCTCACGGTCGCGGCCGCCCGCGGCGTCGCAGAAATAGAGGTGCGGGATCGCCGCCAGCGGCGGGGCCTCGCCGGCCCTGTAGTTCGCCACCGGGGCGGCGAAGCAGGCGTCGCGGACCAGCACGCTGATCGCCTCGTGGTCCGGGTGGTAGTCGATCGGCGAGGCGGCGATCACCACGTCGGGCGCCATGGCCCGGATCAGCCCGGTCACCCGCCGCCGCGACGGGTCGTCGTTGAAGACGCCGAGGTCCGGAAAGCCCAGGCAGCGATACTCCGCTCCGATCAGCGCGGCGGCCTCCGCCGCCTCGGCCTGGCGGATGCGGCCGGTCTCCTCGGGCGGATATTCCGCCGAACCGCCCTCGCCGGCCGTGGCGGTGACGATGGCGATCTCGTGCCCGGCCCGGCCCAGCAGCGCCAGCGTCCCGGCCGCCAGCCACTCGATGTCGTCCGGGTGCGCATGGATCGCGACGATCTTCGCCATGCCGCTAACGGTCGAACTTGGTGGAGAGCACCAGCGAGGTGTTGGTGCGCTCGACGCCCTTCACCGCCCCGATCTCGTCGATGGCGGCGTCCATCTCGGCCACGCCGGAGGCCTCGACCGTCGCGATCATGTCGAACGGCCCGCTCACCGACTGCAGCCGCCGCACGCCCGACATGCGCTTCAAGGCCGCGTTCACCGCCGCCGCCTGCTTGGGCTCGACGGTCAGCATGACGAAGGCCTGCACCCGGCCCTGCTCGTAGGCGGGCGCGAGCCGCACCGCGTAGCCGGCGATCGTCCCGTTCCGCTCCAGCTTGGCGAGCCGGCTCTGCACCGTGGTCCGCGACAGGCCCAGCGCGCGGGCCAGTTCCGCGACCGGCGCGCGGGCGTTCTCGCGCAGCCGGGCCAGCAGGTGTTCGTCCAGGTCGTCCATCGGCGTTCCGCACAATCTGATCGGCGATACGCCCAGACTAAACCCCCAGATCGACCAAGCGCCAATTGAAAGCGGCGGCGGCGAGCGCGAATCTCGATCCCTCAGCCGCGGGAGCACAGGAAATGCGCAAGGTCGCCGTCGTCGGGGCAGGCAAGATCGGTTCGACCGTGGTCGACCTCCTGGTGGGTTCGGGCAGCTACAGCGTCATCCTCATCGACCAGTCGGCCGAGGCGCTCGGCGAATTCGCCGGCCGCGCGCACGTCGAGACCGCCGCGCTCGCCATCGACAGCCCCGCCCAGACCGAAGGCGCGCTCGCGGGCTGCTTCGCCGCCGTCAACTGCGCCCCCTACCACCTGACCATCGCCGTCGCGCGCGCCGCCAAGGCCGCCGGCGCCCACTACCTCGACCTGACCGAGGACGTGGCCTCCAGCCGCGTGGTCCGCGAACTCTCCGCCGACGCGGCCACCGCCTTCATCCCGCAATGCGGCCTCGCCCCCGGCTTCATCACCATCGCCGCGTGGGACCTGATCAAGCACTTCGACCAGCTCCACGACGTGCGCCTGCGGGTCGGCGCCCTGCCGCGCTATCCGTCGAACGCGCTGAACTACAACCTCACCTGGTCCACCGACGGCGTGATCAACGAGTACTGCGAGCCGTGCGAGGCCATCGTGAACGGCAAGCTGCGCGAGACGCCGGCCATGGAGGAGCGTGAGGAGTTCGCCCTCGACGGCGTCACCTACGAGGCCTTCAACACCTCGGGCGGGCTCGGCACCCTCTGCCACACCCTCGACGGCCAGGTCCGGAACCTGAACTACAAGACCATCCGCTATCCGGGCCACGCGGCGATCATCAAGGCGCTGCTGAACGACCTGAACCTGCGCAACCGCCGCGACGTGCTCAAGGACATCCTGGAGAACTCGGTCCCGGCCACCATGCAGGACGTGGTCATCGTCTTCGTCACCGTCTCGGGGATGAAGAAGGGCCACCTGATGCAGGAGACCTACGTCAACAAGGTCTTCGCCCAGGAGATCGGCGGCGAGGTGAAGAGCGCCATCCAGATCACCACCGCCGGCGCCATCTGCGCGGTGCTCGACATGCTGGCCTCGGGCGACCTGCCGGCGAAGGGCTTCATCCGCCAGGAGGACATCCCGCTGCACGCGTTCCTCGCCAACCGCTTCGGGCGCTACTACGCGGCTGAAGAGGCGCCGGCCTTTCGCGCCGCCGCCGAGTAGCAACCCATCCTTGGAACGTCATGGCCGGGCTTGTCCCGGCCACCCATGAACACCGTCGGCGAGGCTGCGGAACTCCGGCCGCCACGGCGCTCATGGATCCCCGGGACAAGCCCGGGGAGGACGTTCAAATAGAGAGAGTTCGAGCCCCAATCCGGAGCCGCCGATGACCGTCCAGACCCCGATCGCCTCCGCCGCCGCTGAGGCCGGCGAAGTCCTCAATGCGCTCGGCGTCGCCGACGTCCTCTGGACCGGCGGCGCCCGCGCCGTCCGCTCGCCGATCACCGGCGAGACCATGGCCCATGTCCACGACGCCTCGGTCGCCGACGTGACCGCCGCGGTCGAGGCCGCGCACACGGCCTTCCTCGCCTGGCGCAACGTCCCTGCGCCCCGCCGCGGCGAGCTGGTCCGCCTGTTCGGCGAGGAGCTGCGCGCCGCCAAGGCCGACCTGGGCGCCCTCGTCACCCTGGAGGCCGGCAAGGTGACCTCGGAGGCCCTGGGCGAAGTGCAGGAGATGATCGACATCTGCGACTTCGCCGTCGGCGTCTCGCGCCAGCTCTACGGCCTGACGATCGCCACCGAGCGCCCCGACCACCGGATGATGGAGACCTGGCATCCGCTGGGCGTCGTCGGCGTCATCTCGGCGTTCAACTTCCCGGTCGCCGTGTGGTGCTGGAACGCGGCGCTGGCGCTGATCTGCGGCGACACCTGCGTCTGGAAGCCCAGCGAGAAGACCCCGCTGACGGCGCTCGCCGTCCAGGCCCTGTTCGAGCGCGCCGTCGCCAGGTTCGGCGACGCCCCGGCCAGCCTCTCGGCCGTGGTGATCGGCGCCCGCGAGGTCGGCGAGGCCCTGGTCGACCATCCGAAGGTCCCGCTGGTCAGCGCCACCGGCTCCACCGCCATGGGCCGCGCCGTCGGCCCGCGCCTGGCCCGGCGCTTCGCCCGCGCCCTGCTGGAGCTGGGCGGCAACAACGCCGCGATCGTCGCCCCCACCGCCGACCTCGACCTCGCCATCCGCGGCGTCGCCTTCGCGGCCATGGGCACCGCCGGCCAGCGCTGCACGACGCTGCGCCGCCTCTTCGTACACGAGAGCGTCTACGACGCCTTCCTGCCGCGCCTGAAGGCGGCTTACGCCTCCGTGAAGGTCGGCGATCCGCGCGAGGCGGGCGTGCTCGTGGGTCCCCTCATCGACCAGGCCGCGCTCATGGGGATGCAGCGCGCCCTGGAAGACGCCCGCCAGGCGGGCGGCCAGGTCCACGGCGGGGGAGCCGTGGACCTGGCCCAGGGCTGCTACGCGCGCCCCGCGCTCGTGGAGATGCCGGCCCAGGCCGACGTCGTGAAGCGCGAGACCTTCGCGCCGATCCTCTACGTCATGAGGTACCGCGACCTCGACGCGGCCATCGCGCTGCAGAACGACGTGCCGCAGGGCCTGTCGTCGTCGATCTTCACCAACGACATGCGCGAGGCCGAGCTGTTCATCTCGGCGCGCGGTTCGGACTGCGGCATCGCCAACGTCAACATCGGCCCCTCGGGCGCCGAGATCGGCGGCGCGTTCGGCGGCGAGAAGGAGACCGGCGGCGGCCGCGAGTCGGGCTCCGACAGTTGGAAGGCCTACATGCGCCGCGCCACCAACACCCTCAACTACGGCAAGACCCTCCCGCTCGCCCAGGGCGTGACGTTCGACGTCTGAGCGAATCCAAACGCCTGTTTGCACAGGCTCGCCCCGCACGGCACAATCGGGCTTTCAGATCTTCATTTTCGAAAGTCCGGTCCTTTGAGCATTTCCAACCCGGCAGCCGCGGCCAACGCCGGTGGTCCGCTGTCTTCCGTCGAAGCGCTGATCGCGGGCCTGGGCGGCGTGGGCTACATCGCCTCGCGCCGCATCGCCACGGCGCTCTACATGGCGGTGAACCTGCAGAAGCCGATCCTGGTCGAAGGCTCGGCGGGCGTCGGCAAGACCGAGCTGGCGCTCTCCACCGCCACGCTGCTGGGCCTGCCGCTCATCCGCATGCAGTGCTACGAGGGCCTCGACGAGTCCAAGGCGCTGTACGAGTGGAAGTACGGCAAGCAGCTCCTCTACACCCAGATCCTGAAGGACCGCATGGGCGAGGCGCTGGCCGACGCCGCCGACATGGACGAGGCCATGGTCCGCCTGCACGGCATGGGCGACCTCTTCTATTCCGAGCCGTTCCTGGAGCCGCGGCCCCTCATGCGCGCGCTGAAGGAAGACGACGGCTGCGTGCTGCTGATCGACGAGGTCGACAAGTCGGACGAGGCGTTCGAGGCCTTCCTGCTGGAGGTGCTGTCGGCCTACCAGGTCTCGGTGCCGGAGCTCGGCGTGCTGCAGGCCAAGACGCCGCCGCTGGTGTTCCTCACCTCCAACAACGTCCGCGACCTGGGCGACGCGCTCAAGCGCCGCTGCCTGCACCTGCACATCCCGCTGCCCGAGGCGGCGCTGGAGGAGAAGATCGTCGCCTCCCGCGTGCCGGGCGTCGAGGCCAGGCTGACCCGCGAACTGGTGGGCTTCGTGCAGACGCTCCGCACGCTGGACCTCCGCAAGGCGCCCTCCATCTCCGAGACGGTGGACTGGGCTCGCGCGCTGGTCCTGCTGCACGCCGACAGCCTGTCGCCGGAGATGGTGCGCGACACCCTCAACGTCATCCTGAAGTTCGAGCAGGACATCGCCGCCGTCGAGCCCCAGGTGGTCGAACTGCTGCACCGGCGATGAGGGCGCACGCGCTACGGCCTCCTCTCCCCCCGCGAAGCGGAGAGGGAGAGGGCAGGGAGAGGGTGGCGCCGGCCCGTCGGCCGCGCCCGAGGTTCAGCCAGGACCCCGGGCTGCCGCGCGCCCTCGTTTCGCCGCCGCAAACGCCGAAAGGCAGAGCCGCCCTCTCCCTGCCCTCTCCCTCTCCGGCTGCGCCGGGGGGAGAGGAGGTCTAGATGCAGCACACGCTCGAGCAGTTCTTCCGCGCGCTGCGGGCCGCCGACGTCCGGGTCTCGCCGGCCGAGGCGATCGACGCCTCGCGCGCGGTGACCGTCACGGGCTACGCGGACCGCACGCTCTTCAAGGACGCGCTCTGCTCGACGCTCGCCAAGTCGGCCGACGAGGTGGGCCGGTTCGACGCCGTCTTCGACACCTTCTTCGCCCGCGACGCCGTCTCGATGCCGCCGCCCTCGGCCTCGCCGCAGGGCGAGCCCAGCGACGCCGACATGGCCGCCACCGAGTCGAGCCCGCTCGCCCAGGCGGTGCTCAGCGGCGACAACGCCCGGATCCAGCAGGCCATGGAGGAGGCGGCGGGGCGGGCCGGCGTCGCCGACATCCGCCTCACTACCCAGCGCTCGCGCCTCACGCGCCGCCTGCTGGAGGAGATGGGGCTGGAGGAGATCGAGCGGATCATCGCCAACGCGCGCCGCTTCCCCGAGCAGCAGGGCCTCGCCGACCGCCTCGACCAGGCCCGCCGCGACCTGTTCACGGAGGCGCAGGCGTACGTCGCCCGCCAGCACGACCTCTACGCCGCGGCCTCCGCCCAGGCGCTCCGGGAAGAGCGCCTCGCCCGCAAGCAGCTCAACGCCGACGGCGGCGTCGACCCGGTCGACTACCAGCTCATGGCCGCGCTGGTGAAGAAGATGGCCAAGCGCCTGGCCGCCAAGTACTCGCGCCGCCGCCACATCGCCCACAAGGGCCACCTCGACGTCCGGAAGACGCTGCGCCGCAGCCTCGCCTACGGCGGCGTGCCCTTCGACATCCAGTTCAAGGTCAAGAAGGTCGACAAGCCGTCGATCGTGGCGATCTGCGATGTGAGCAAGTCGGTCGCGGCCGCCGCCCAGTTCCTGCTGACCTTCCTCTACTCGCTGAACGAGGTGGTCGACCGGATGGAGGCCTTCGCCTTCTCGGGCCGGATGATCAGCGTGAACGACATCCTGGACGACCACGGCGTCGAGCAGGCGATCTTCAAGGTGCTGCAGGAGATCGGCTTCCAGCAGACCGACTACGGCCGCTCGCTGCAGGACTTCTCGGAACAGCACCTCGACAAGCTCGACCGCCGCACGACGGTGATCATCCTGGGCGACGGCCGCTCGAACTTCGCCGACCCGCGGCTGGACCTCATGCGCGAGATCCACGACCGCAGCCGCGCCGTGATCTGGCTGAACCCCGAACCCGAGAGCTACTGGGGCCAGGGCGACAGCGTCATGAACCGCTACGCCCGCTTCTGCCACGTGGCCAAGCAGTGCGGCACCATCGAGCAACTGGAGCGCATCATCGAGGACGTGCTGAGGAGCTACGTCCCGCACTGACGTCCCGACTCATACCGCTCATCCCGGCGAATGCCGGGATGAGCGGAAGCTGTTGAATTCTCCTAGCTTCCCAGCACCCTCCGGGCGGCGTCGGCGTCGCGCATGACCTGGTCGGTCATGATCTCGAGGCTGTCGAACTTCTCCTCCGGCCGCAGGAAGGCCACGAGGTCGGTTTCGATCACGCGGTCGTAGATGTCCTCGTCGAAGTCGAAGAGCCAGACCTCCAGCAGCGGCCGGGTGACGCCATGCACCGTCGGGTTCACGCCGATGTTGGCGACGCCCGCGAACTCCCGCCCGTCCGACAGCCGGGTGCGGGTGGCGTAGACCCCGAACCGCGGGGCGACGTAGTCGGCCAGGTCGACATTGGCGGTCGGGAAGCCCAGCTTGCGGCCGAGCTGCCGCCCGCGCTGCACCGGCCCCTCGATGGCGAACGGGCGGCCCAGGATCTCGGCGGCCGCCTCGGGCCTGCCGTCGCGCAGCGCCTGGCGCACGGCGGTCGAAGAATACTTGTCGCCCTCCCCATCGCCCACCGGCTCGGCCACCGAGACGCCGAAGCCCAGTTCGGCGCCGTACTGGCGCATGGTGTCGGGCGTGCCGGTGCGGCCCTTGCCGAACGAGTTGTCGAAGCCCACCGCCACGTGGCGCGCGCCCAGGCCCTCGTGCAGCACGCGGGTCGCGAACGCGCGGTCGGTCATGCCGGCCAGCTCGGCGTCGAGCGGCAGGACGTAGAGGATGTCGACGTCCAGCTTCTCCAGCGCGCGCGCCTGCTGGTCGGTCTTCATCAGCCGGAACGCCGGCTCGTCGGGGCGGAAGTAGACGCGCGGATGCGGGTCGAAGGTGATGACGCCCAGCGGGGTGCCCAGCTCGTTCGCGGCGCGCCCGGCCAGCTCGATCACCTGCTGGTGGCCCCTGTGGACGCCGTCGAAGCTGCCCATGGCGACGGCCGCCCCCCGATCGTCGGGGGACAGGTCGTTCCAGCCGCGGATCACCCGGATGCGCTTCATGCGCCCCCGATTGTCACGCCGGGCGGCGGGGCGCAATCACCAGAGCTTCGCCGTCGATCACGGTCTTGCCGCTCACCTCGCAGGCGGTGTCGAGCGTGACGTGCGCCCGGCCCTCGTCCAGCGTCCGGATCGTCACCCGCACGACCACCAGGTCGCCGATCCTCACCGGCCGGCGGAACCGCAGCGATTGCGAGAGGTAGATGGCGCCCGCGCCCGGCAGCTTGTTGGCGATCAGGCCCGAGATGAACGACGCCGAGAGCATGCCGTGGGCGATGCGTTCCCCGAAGGTCGTGGTGCTGGCGTAGGCCTCGTCCAGGTGCAGCGGATTGTGGTCGCCCGAGACGTCCGCGAACGCCTGGATGTCCGCCAGGCCGACCACGCGGCTGGTCTCCGCGGTCTGGCCGACCGTCAACTCGTCGAAATAGAATCCCTGCACGGCTCCCCCAAGCTCTGCGTGGCGCGCCTTGCCGCGAGCCCGTTGCCGTCGATCTTACAGCGTACGCCGTTCACCACGCCACATCGGCGATCACCCAGTTCGCCTGCAGGCCTTCCTGCCGCAGGAGGTCGCCGACGACGGCCCGGTTCAGCCCCTCCGGCCCCACGGTCTCGCCGCCATGTATCCCATTGGCGACAAAGAGAATATCCAGCCCGCGGGCGTTGGCGCCGCGCACGTCCGTGGGCAGCCCGTCGCCCACGCAGAGCACGCGCGCCGTGTCGATCGGTCGCGACAGCCCGGCTTCGGCGGCCTTCAGCGCCATCCGGTAGATCGGCGCATAGGGCTTGCCCGCCATGACTGCGCGGCCGCCCAGGCTCTCGTAGAGCTGCGCCAGCGCCCCGCCGCAGTAGATCAGCCTGTCGCCCCGCTGCACCACGATGTCCGGATTGGCGCAGATCAGGTCCAGCCCGCGCGCCACACAGGCCTCGAACCGCTCGCGATAGTCGGCCGGCTCGTCGGTCTCGTCGTCGTAGGGGCCGGTCACGCAGATGAAGTCGGCGTCGTCGGGGCCGCCCGCGGCCAGCCCCAGGCCCTCGTACAGCACCTCGTCGCGGTCGGGCCCGATCTTCCAGACCTTGCCGCCTCGCTCGGCCAGCAGCCCGCGCGTGGCGTCGCCCGAGGTGATCAGCTTCGTCCACGCCGCGCGCGGCACGCCGAGCGAATCGAGCTGCTCGACGATCGGCGGATGCGGCCGCGGCGCGTTGGAGATCAGGATCACCGGCCCCACCTCGGCCCGGAACCGCGCCAGGGCCGCGCAGGCGGCGGGGAAGCTCTCGCGCCCGTTGTGGATCACGCCCCAGACGTCGCACAGCAGGACGTCGTAGCGGGACGCGAGCTCGCGGAGCCCGGAAATCGGCGTGGGGGAGGTCATGGCGCCGCGGCGGTTATCACACTCCTCTCCCCCCGCGAAGCGGAGAGGGAGAGGAGGCTCAGGCCGCGCGGCGGGCGATGCGCTCGATGTTGCTGCGCTGGGCGCTGGGCGCCGGCGCGGGGGCCGCGACCGGGGTGGCCGGCGGAGCCGCCTGCGCCGCGGGGGCCTCGGTGAGGACCGATTCCTTGATCGCGCGGGGCGCGCCGAACAGGTGGCCCTGGGCCAACTGGACGTCGAGGTCGAGGAGGTCGACCACCTGCCGCTCGTTCTCGACCTTCTCGGCCACCAGGTCGACGCCGTAGCGGCGGAGCAGCAGCGCGAAGTCCTCGGCCGCCAGGTCGGGCATCGAGCGCAGGACCAGGCGGTCCTCCACCTCGGTCAGCTCGTCCAGCAGCGCCTGGGCGCCGACCTTCAGGAACTTCACGTCCGACCGGCCGAGGTCGGCCAGGTCGATGTCGAGGTTCACGACCTTGTCGACCGAGAAGCGGAAGCCGAGGTCGGCCAGGCGGGCCATGTTGCGGGCCTGCACGCCGTTGCGGGTCTCGAACGCCTGCTGGCCGATCTCGAAGACCAGCGCGGGCGCGAGGTCGCGGTTGGCGCGCAGCAGGTCGAGGAACTGCGGGAAGAACCCCTCGTCGCCCAGGCTCGCCATGGAGATGTTGCAGAAGATGCCGACGCGGCGGTCCTGCCGCGCGAGGCGCCGCACGATCTGCACGCAGCGGAACAGCAGCAGGTTGTCGATGGCGGTGACCAGGCCCGCGGGCTCGGCGACGCTCAGGTATTCCGCCGGCAGGATCACGCGGCCGGTCGCGTCGCGCAGGCGCGAATAGCTCTCGTAGAAGACGGTCTTGCGCTGCGGGATCGCCATGACCGGCTGCAGGTAGAGGTCGACGCGGTTCTGGGTCAGCGCGTCCTTCACCACCTCCAGCAGGCCCGCCGGCCGCGGCGCGGCGGCGGCCGCCGCCTCACGCACGTCATGACCGCGGGCCGCCAGGTAGGGCTGCTCTTCGAACCGCTGGCCCAGCCGGCCCACCAGTTCCTCCAGCATGTGGACCTCGCTGGAAAGCTCGGCGCCGCGGGTCAGGTCGGCCTCGACCGCGCGGGCCACGTCGGTCACGCGGCCGTCGATGCGCACCACCTGGTCCAGCAGGATCTTGTGGGCGTCGCGGACGGCTTCGACCTCGCCGCGGATCTCGCGCATCTCCAGGAAGCGCATGACCATGCCGTGCGAGGCCAGGCAGAGCCCGAAGGCGCCCAGGAACGCCGAGATGGCCGCGCCGCCGCCCAGGCCGTTGCGCCACAGCGTGAGCGCCACGATCAGCGACAGGCACAGGTAGGTCGCGCAGAGAAGCGTAAGCGTAAGCCGCCGCATGGAACCCCGTCCGAATCACCCGGAGTATCCGCTGCGGACTCCGGCTCAGTCGAATTCATTAACCATGTGGCGGGTTCGGGTTTGGTTAACGCCGAATCGGGCCGGCGGCGCGCCGTGCGTCACGCCGCCGGCGCGGGGTGATCCGCCATCAGGCGGTCGAGGTGCCGGCGGATGTGGGCGGCCTGGGCGGCGGTGCCGGCCAGGGCGATGGCGCGGTCGAAGGCGGCCCGGGCCTCGGCGTGGCGGCCGAGTTCGAGGTTGAGCGCGCCGCGCAGGCCGTGGAAGTGGAAGTAGCCCGAGAGCCGGCCCTCCAGCGGCGCGATCATCTCTAGCGCCGCCTCCGCCCCGCGGACCTTCGAGACCGCGACGGCGCGGTTCAGCGTCACCACCGGCGACGGCGTCAGGCGCTCCAGGCCGGCGTAGAGGGCGTCGATCTGCGCCCAGTCGGTGTCGGCGGGCGTGGCGGCGCGGGCATGCAGCGCGGCGATCGCGGCCTGCACCTGGTAGGCGCCGGGGCGGCGGTGGCGCATCGCCTTGTCGATCAGCGCCAGGCCCTCGGTGACGAGCTTGCGGTCCCAGAGCCCGCGGTCCTGGTCGTCCAGCAGCACGACCTGGCCATCGGCGTCGAACCGCGCGGGCGTGCGGGAATGCTGGATCAGCATCAGCGCCAGCAGGCCCATGATCTCGGGCTCGGCCTGGAACAGCCGCAGCAGGAGGCGCGTCAGCCGGATCGCCTCGCCGCAGAGCTGCGCCCGCTCGGGGTTGTCGCCGGCCGAATAGCCCTCGTTGAAGACGAGGTAGAGCATGGCCGCCACCGCCGCCAGCCGCTCCGACCGCTCGACCGCGCCCGGCGTCTCGAAGGCGACCTCGCCGGCCGCCACCTCGCGCTTGGCCCGCGTGATCCGCTGTTCCATCGCCGCCTCGGAGACCAGGAAGGCGCGGGCGATCTGCTTCACCGTGAGGCCCGAGACGATCCTGAGCGCCAGCGCGATCTGCCGGGTCGCCGGCAGGTCCGGGTGGCAGCAGATGAACAGCAACCTGAGCACGTCGTCGCGGTAGTCGCCGGCGTCCACCTGGTCGGCCGCGCGCGCCTCCTGGTCGGAGAGGTCGCTCAGCACCTCCTCGGACGGCAGCCCGGTGTTGCGCGAGCGCTTGCGCACGCCGTCCAGCGCGGCGTTGCGGCCCACCATGATCAGCCAGGCGGCCGGGTCGCGCGGCGGGCCGTTCGCCGGCCAGGTCTTCAGCGCCCGCAGGCAGGCGTCCTGGAACGCCTCCTCGGCGGTGTCGAGGTCACGGAAATAGCGCAGCAGCGCGCCCACCGCCTGGGGCCGCGCGGCGGTGATCGCCGCGTCGATCCAGGCGATGTCGGCGCTCATACGGCTTCGACGCGCAGGGGCGCGCCGGCGTTGAACAGGGCGAGCGGCCGGATCTCGTACGCGCCGCCCGGGTTGGCCTCGGCCAGTTCCTTGGCCACCGCGACCGCCTCGTCGAGGTCGGCGACGTCGACGATGTAGAAGCCCAGCAACTGCTCCTTCGTCTCGGCGAAGGGGCCGTCGATCACCAGCGGCGGGTCGCTCTTGCGCAGCGTGGTGGCCGCGGTGGTGGGCAGGAGGCGCAGCGACGGCCCGAGCTTGCCCTCCCGCTCCAGTTTGCCGCGCACGACGGCCAGCCGGGCCATGACCTCGTCGTCCTGCGCCTTGTCCCAGGCCCAGACGGCGGCCTCGTCGTTGTAGCAGAGCAGGGCGTAGAGCATGGCGCAGGCCTTCCCGTTCAGTCGCAGGACGAACGAGGATAGGTCGGGCCGACAAGCAGCGCCGCAATTTCCCTCCCTTAATGGGGAGGGACAGGCCGCGAAGCGGCCAGGGTGGGGCAGTGCAGTGCGAAATCTGAGAGGCAGGGGTTAGTCCAGGCTTCCCCACCCTGACCGCGCTTCGCGCGGTCTGTCCCTCCCCATTAAGGGAGGGAAATCAGCGCGTCGGGACCGGCTTGTCGCCGCGGTAGTCGTAGAAGCCGCGGCCCGACTTGCGGCCCAGCCAGCCGGCCTCGACGTACTTCACCAGCAGCGGGCACGGGCGGTACTTCGAGTCCGCAAGGCCCTCGTAGAGCACGTTCATGATCGACAGCAGGTGTCGAGGCCGATGAAGTCGCCGAGCTCCAGCGGGCCCATCGGGTGGTTGGCGCCGAGCCGCAGCGCCGTGTCGATGGCGTCGACGGTGCCCACCCCTTCGTACAGCGTGTAGATCGCCTCGTTGATCATCGGCACCAGCACGCGGTTGACGATGAAGGCCGGGAAGTCCTCGGCGTTCGAGGTGGTCTTGCCCAGCGACTGGGCGAAGCTGACGGCGGTCTCGTAGGTGTCGGCGTCGGTGGCGATGCCGCGGATGATCTCGACCAGCTTCATGACCGGCGCGGGGTTCATGAAGTGCAGGCCGATGAACTTGCCCGGCCGGTCGGTGGCCGAGGCCAGCCGCGTGATCGAGATCGACGAGGTGTTCGAGGCCAGCAGGGTGTCCGCGCCCAGGTGCGGCTGCAGCGCCTTGAAGATGGTCTTCTTGGTCTCTTCGTTCTCGGTGGCCGCCTCGATCGCGAGGTCCGCGCCGCCGATGGTCTGCAGTTCCGCCGCCGGCTTGATGCGGGCGACCGCCGCTTCCATCGCCGTATGTTCGATGAGGCCGCGGGCGACCTGGCGGGTCATGTTCTTCTCGATCAGCGCGATGCCCTGGTCGATCCGCTCCTGGCTCACGTCGTGAAGCAGGACGTCATAGCCGCCGAGCGCCACGACGTGGGCGATGCCGGTGCCCATCTGGCCGGCGCCGATGATGCCGACCTTCTTGATGCCAACCATAGACGAGGCCTTCGATGCCCGAGCGCCAGCCGCGCCCTTCTGAAAGAGGCGACTTTCTAACACGTGTATGGCGCAGCGCGGCAAGAGCTTTGCTGCGTCGCAAAATCGATGCTCCGGCAGGCGTGTCTTTCCGGTCGCCGCCGAGGATGTGGCGCCGAGCCGCCGCCGCGGGTCGCAACGCTCTCCCGCGATCATGGGTCCCGCGAACAAGTCGCGGGATGACGTGCGTCGGGAAGGAAAAAGGGCGGACCTTGCGGCCCGCCCTTCGATCCGTCGTCGATGCGGCCGGGGCCGTGATCAGCCCAGGGCGCTCATCAGCTCGGGAACCGCGGCCTTGTAGTCCGCCACGAGGCCGAAGTCGGCGACCTGGAAGATCGGCGCGTCGGGGTCCTTGTTGATCGCCACGATCACCTTGGAGTCCTTCATGCCGGCCAGGTGCTGGATGGCGCCCGAGATGCCGATGGCGACATAGAGCTCAGGCGCCACCACCTTGCCGGTCTGGCCCACCTGGTAGTCGTTCGGCGCGTAGCCGGCGTCCACCGCGGCGCGGCTGGCGCCCACGGCCGCGCCCAGCTTGTCGGCGAGCGGCTCGATGACCTTCTGGAACTCTTCGGCCGAGCCCATGGCGCGGCCGCCCGAGACCACGATCTTGGCGGCGCCCAGCTCGGGGCGGGCCGACTTGACGATCTTCTGGTCGACGAACTTCGTCTTCGCCGGCGCGGCCGGGGCCGCGACGCTCTCGACCTTGGCCGAGCCGCCTTCCGCGGCCGCCTTGAAGGCGGTCGGGCGCACCGTCAGCACCTTCTTGGCGTCGGAGGACTGCACGGTCTCCATGGCGTTGCCGGCGTAGATCGGGTGGGTGAAGGTGTCGGCGGAGACGACCTCGGTCACGTCCGAGATCTGCGCCACGTCCAGCTTCGCCGCCACGCGCGGGCTGAAGTTCTTACCCTGCGAGGTGGCCGGCGTCAGGATGGCGTCGTAGCCGGGGGCCAGGCCCACGATCAGGTCGGCCACCGCCTCGGCCAGGCCCTGGCCCAGCTCGGCGCTCTCCGCCGTCAGCACCTTGCGCACGCCGGCGATCTTGGCGGCTTCCGCCGCTACGGCCGCCACATTGGTCCCGGCCACCAGGATGTCGACGTCGCCGCCGATGCCCTGAGCGGCGGTCACCACCTTGTGCGTGTTGTCCTTGAGGGTCGCGTTGTCGTGGTCCGCGATGACGAGAACGGCCATTTAGAGGACCCCCGCAGTCTTGAGATTCGAGACGAGATCGCCGGCAGTCTCCACCTTGATCCCGGCCGAGCGCTTGGCCGGCTCGGTGACCTTGACGACCTTCAGGCGCGGCGCGGTGTCGACGCCGAGCGAGCCCAGCTCCTTCACGTCCAGCGGCTTCTTCTTGGCCTTCATGATGTTGGGCAACGACGCGTAGCGCGGCTCGTTGAGGCGCAGGTCGGCGGTCACCACCGCCGGCAGCGTCACGTCGATGGTCTGCAGGCCGCCGTCGACTTCGCGGGTCACGGTGGCCTTGCCGCCGCCGATCGTCACTTCCGAGGCGAAGGTCGCCTGCGGCCAGTCCAGCAGCGCCGAGAGCATCTGGCCGACCGCGTTGTTGTCGCCGTCGATCGCCTGCTTGCCCATCAGGACCAGCTCAGGCGCCTCCTCGGCGATCACCGCCTTCAGCACCTTGGCCACCGCCAGCGGCTCCAGGTCCTGATCGGTCTGCACCAGGATGGCGCGGTCGGCGCCCATGGCCAGCGCCGTGCGCAGGGTCTCCTGCGCCTGCGTCGGGCCCACCGACACGGCGACGACCTCGGTGGCCGCGCCCTTCTCCTTGAGACGGACGGCCTCTTCGACCGCGATCTCGCAGAACGGGTTCATGGACATCTTGACGTTTGCGAGGTCGACGCCCGTCTGGTCGGCCTTCACGCGGGCCTTGACGTTGTAGTCGATCACCCGCTTGACCGGGACCAACACCTTCATGGGTTGCTAGCGCCTCAAATTGTTCGCGGAAATGCAATAAGCGGGTGGCTGATACCCGTTCCGGCGCGCATTGCAAGTGCAGCCGCCGCGCTTCGATGGCGTCCCACAAACCTAGCCAGACCCGCCTCTCCTTACGTAAAAGCGCCGCATGAACCCGAATATCGAGCGCCTGAAGCTGATCTTCTTCGGCCTTTTCATCGCCGCGGCCATCGGCGTGGGCGTCTGGCAGGTGTGGTGGGTGCAGCCCGCCATGCACTGCGAGAAGGAGCTCAAGAAGTGGTGGGACCCGGTCGAGCGAATCTGCGCCACCCCGGTCCTGACCAGCGACATCACCGGCCGCTTGATCACCGACGAGAAGGCCCTGGCCGAAGCCAAGAAGGCCATCGGCCGCGACCAGCCGGCGGCGAAGAAGTAGCCTTCCCTCCCTTAATGGGGAGGGACAAACCGCGCGCAGCGCGGTCAGGGTGGGGCAGTCTGACCCAGGCTCCGCGCCCGCCGGCTAGCGTCCTCATGCACCCGCGGCGTCGCCTCCAAGTGAGCGATCACCCGGTCCACGACGCCACCGGGATCTCCGCGCACCTCGCTGGTCCAGAACCGCAGGACCGTGAAACCTTGCCGCCGCAGGATCGCGTCACGCATGGCGTCGTGCGCGCCCTGAACGTCTTCGCCATGCTGGCTCCCGTCGACCTCGACGACCAGCCGCCGCGAGTAGCAGACGAAGTCGAGGAAGAAGCCCTTGAACGGCGCTTGGCGGCGGAAGCGGAAGCCCCGCTCGCGCAACAGCTTGAGCCGGCTCCACAGCATCACCTCCGGCTCGCTCATGTTGCTGCGAAACTCGCGGGCACGGGTGATCTCGGAGCGCATGGGTCACAATGTTCATGATATGTTCCGATATGCAAGTGGGGATTGGGAATCGCGTGGCGCCGAGTTTGGGTCAGGCTGCCCCACCCTGACCGCTACGCGGTCTGTCCCTTCCCATTAAGGGAGGGAACGCGTCTTGCCGCTCTGCCAGAAGACCTCGGCTTCGCCGCGGTTGTTGGCCCATCTCGCGGCGACGAACAGGAAGTCCGACAGGCGGTTCAGGTAGCGCATGGCCGGGCCGCTCACCGGCTCGCCGGCCTCCACCAGCCGCACGGCCTCGCGCTCGGCGCGGCGGCACACCGTCCGCGCCAGGTGCAGGGCCGCGGCCGCCGGCGTCCCGCCCGGCAGCACGAACGACTGCAGCGCCGGCAGGCGGTCGTTCAGCGCGTCGATGGCGCCCTCCAGCCAGGTCACCTGAGCGTCCGTCACCCGCAGCACGGAGCCCTCGGCCTCCCCGTCCCTGGGCGGCGTCGACAGGTCCGCGCCCAGGTCGAAGAGCTCGTTCTGGATGCGCGCCAGCATGGCGTCGAGCTCGGCGTCGACGCCTTCGCCCGTCCGCGCCAGCCCCACGCAGGCGTTGGTCTCGTCGACCGCGCCGTAGGCCTCGACCCGCAGGTCGGCCTTGCTCACCGGCGCGCCGGTGGAGAGCCGCGTGGTCCCGGCGTCGCCGGTGCGCGTGTAGATGCGGTTGAGCGTGACCATCAGCTCTGGCTGCGCCACCAGACCGCCAGGCACAGCACCGCCACCGCGATCGCCTGGGTCAGCACCCGCAGGCGCATCAGCTTGTTGGAATACGACCGCCCGAAGTCGCCGCCGCGGAACAGCGCATAGATGCCCGCCGCAAGCACGATCGCGACCGCCGCCAGCGCCGCGTAGATGAGGTAGTCGAACACGTCCATGCGCCCAACTTAGGCCTCAGACGGGGACTAGGCCAACGCCAAGCCCATGTTCATTTGAAACTTGACTTTAGCGCCCATGATCATGTTCAACGAGCGCTGCTCAGGCCCCGCAGGCTGGATCGGAGATGACTGAGTCTTCCTTGTGGAATAAGGATTTGCGGACCGCGGTCCTCGCTCCGGACAGGTCGTCGCCTGGCGGATTGCAAGCCTGCAACCTAGTTCGAGTAACGAGTTAGTTGAACATGTTCACCGCCGGTGATAGGCTACGCCGACGCCGGTTTCTCCCTCAAACCAAGCCCTTCGCCGGAACCCCCCTCCGGTGAACAACAAGAGACGAATGAAGCACATCTCCCCCAACTCGGTCGCCGCCGATGCTCCGGCCCGCGCCCCCACCCGTCGCGCCCTCGCCAAGCAGCAGACCCGCCTGAAGGTCCTGGCCGCCGCGCGCCGCCTCTTCTCCGAACAAGGCTACGAAGGCGCCACCATCCGGGACATCGCCTCGGCCGCCGGGATGTCGACCGGCGCGGTCTTCGCCAACTTCACGGACAAGTCGGATCTCTTCCGCGAGATCATGGTCGACGACATCGAGGCGCTGATCGCGTCGATGCGCGAAGCCGCCGAGCGCGGCCGCAACGTCGAGGACGGCCTGCTGAAGATGTTCATGGCGGGCTACACCTTCTACAAGACCCGCCTCCAGCTTGCCCGCGCGGCCTTCTCGGTGTCGTGGGACAAGGACGGCGGCCCCACGCTGCGCGGGCTGCCCAACAACCTGATCATGCAGGATCTCTTCACCGAGACCCTGGCGAACGCCGTCACCCGCGGCGAGTTGTCGCAGGAAGCCGAAGTGAAGCTCCGCTCGCAGATGCTGTTCGACACCTACCTGTCGAACTTCCCGCAGGCGATCTTCGAGGGCTGGAGCCTGGACGCGCTGCAGGCGCGCTCGCGCGACCAGATCCGCATCCTGCTGGCGGGCGCCCGTCGCGGCTGAGGCCGCGACCGAATCCCGGATGAAGGCTGACGTCGGACCCACGCCCCCTCCTTCTCCTGAAAAGGGGGTTCCGCCCGCGCGGCAGTCGCAGAAGGAAGCGACGCGCCAGCGGGTCATCACCGCGGCGCGGGAGCTGTTCGACACCCACGGCTACGAAGGCACGACGATCCGCGAGATCGCCCGTCATGCCGGCGTCGCCGTGGGATCGGTCTTCACGACCTTCGCCTCCAAGGGCGAGATCCTCTCCGAGGTGATGGCCGCCCGGCTCGACCCGCTCTACGCGGAGATCGACCGGGTGATGCCCCACGTGCGCGGCTCCACGGCCGATCGCCTCAGGACCATGTTCGCCGTCCACTTCGAGTTCGAGGCCCGGCACGTGCGGCTGTTCCTCAGCCACATCGCCGCCGCCTACGACTGGACGCTGGCGCCCGGCGCCCGGCCCTACGGCCGCAACCAGCGCCTGCAGCAGATCATCCGCGAGACGCTCCTGCGCGGCCAGGCCGAGGGCGACGTCCGCCACGACATCGACCTGCAGGAGGTGATCGACCTCCTGTGCAGCGCCTATGCCTGGACGTACCGCCTCGTCATCACCAACGACACCGACGCCAAGGGCATGATCGCCGTCATGGACCGCCAGATCGGCCTCATCGCCGACGGCTTCGCCCCCCGGGACTGACCCCACGCGTTGTCATCCCGGTTTGGGCGGAGCCCAAGACCGGGACCCAACCGACTGGTGCTCCGCGCCAAGGAGTACGGCCCAACGTTCAGGGCCGCCCACTAAACTCAGAGCACCGGAAGGTTGGGTCCCGGTCTTCGCTTCGCGAAACCGGGATGACAATCGGGTTTGCTCAGTTCGCGCCTTCCAGCAGCCTGCGCGCGATGACCTGCGCCTGGATCTCGCCGGCGCCTTCGAAGATGTTGAGGATGCGCGCGTCGGCCAGGACGCGGCTGATCGGGCTCTCCAGCGCAAAGCCGTTGCCGCCGTGGACCTGCACGGCGTTGTCCGCCGCCGCCCAGGCGACCCGCGCCGCCACCAGCTTCGCCATCCCGGCTTCGAGATCGCAGCGGCGGCCCTCGTCCTTCGACCGCGCCGCGAACCAGGTCAGCCGCCGCGCGCCCGCCAGCTCGGCCGCCATCATCGCCAGCTTGTTGGCCACCCGCGGGAAGTGGGCGATCGGCTCGCCGAACTGCTTGCGGGTCAGCGCGTAGTCCAGCGCCAGGTCCAGCGCGCTCTGCCCCACGCCGATGGCGCGCGCGGCGGTCTGGATTCGGGCGCTCTCGAACGTCGCCATGAGCTGCACGAAGCCCTGGCCCTCCTGGCCGCCCAGCAGGTTCTCGTGCGGAACCTCGAAGCCGTCGAAGCCGATCTCGTACTCCTTCATGCCGCGATAGCCGATCACGCCGATCTCGCCGCCGCTCATGCCGGGCGCGGGGAAGGGGTTGTCGGCCGTCCCGCGCGGCTTCTCGGCCAGCAGCATGGAGAGCCCGCGGTGGTCCTTCTTCGAGGGATCCGTCCGCACCAGCAGCGTCATCAGGTCGGCGCGCGCCGCATGCGTGATCCAGGTCTTGGCGCCGTAGACCTTCCAGCCGTTGGCCCAGCGCAGGCCCCGCGTCTTCAGCGACCCCAGGTCGGAGCCGGTGTCGGGCTCGGTGAACACCGCCGTCGGGATGATCGCGCCCGAGACGATGCCCGGCAGGTACTTCTGCTTCTGGTCCTCCGTGCCGTGCGCCAGCAGGAGCTCGGTGGCGATCTCCGAGCGCGTCGCCAGCGACCCCGCGCCGATCCAGCCCCGCGACAACGCCTCGGTCACCACGCACATGGCCACCTTGCCCAGGCCGGAGCCGCCCCATGCCTCGGGCGCGGTCAGGCCGAACACGCCGAGGTCGCCCAGCTCCTGCAGCAGCTCGATCGGGATCAGTTCGTCGTTCAGGTGCCAGCGGTGGGCGTGGGGGGTGATCCTGTCCTGCGTGAACTCGTGGAACTGGTGGCGCGCCAGCACCAGGGTCTCGTCCAGCCCGCTCGCCTCCAGCGAGGGCTGGCCCTGCGCGCGGGCCAGCAGCTCGACGATCCGCGTCTTGCACTTCTGCGACGCCGCCGGCCGGAAGCGGCCCAGCACGTGCGTCAGCCGCTCGGCCGGCGCGAACACGTCCGACGGACGGAACACCTCGCCCTGGCTCATCGGGATGCCGCCGGCGAGCTGGCTCAGGTATTCGTGCGCCAGGAGCTGCGCCGGCAGCGCCTCGGCCTCCGTGAACAGCGGCCCCAGGTCCCGCGCCCAGGCCGCCACCTGGCGCAGCGTCTCCGCGTAGGAAGCCGCCCAGGCCAGCCCGTGCGCCACGTGCTGCTCGGCGTCGAGCAGCTTGCGGTCGAGGGCGTCGCCCTTGCACACCCGGCTCCGCACCGAGCCGGTGATCGAGGCCACCATGGCGGCGGCCTCGTCGGCGGCCTCTTCGAGCAGGCCCGGGAGCTTCGGGATAACGAGAGTCATGCGCACACTATGGCAGGGTTGCGGGGCATCGGGCGAGGCGGCTTTGCCGTGCCCTGTAAAGGACGTCGCCGGCGCCGACATCGACCTGTCGTACGCGCGGTGGTCCGCGAGCCTTCGCGGAAGCGGAAGCTCAGTCACCTGGAACCGCGGAATACGCGGAATTTCGCGGAAGGAGTTCCGGAGCCGCTTTCCGCGTCATTCCGCGCATTCCGCGGTTTGACCGAATCGGAAGGCGCCGCTTCGCGGCCTTCGCGGCGCTACTCGAACGGCGGGAAGTCGTCGTCGAGCATGCCGTCCAGGAAATCGAGGACGGTGGCCTTCAGGGCCGCATGCGGGATGGCCGAGAAGTGGTCGCAGCCCGGCAGGGTGACGCCGCGCCCGTGGGGGAACACCCGCGCCAGCGCCTCGGGATCGCCCGCCAGGTCGTCGCCCGCGCCCGCCACCACCAGCACCGGCATGTCGAGCCGGCCCAGCGCCGCGCGGTCGAGGGCAGGGCTCTGCGCCTGCGAGAACGCCGCGAGCGCCTGCCGGTCCTCGCCCTGCTCGTCGGCGAACTGGCGGAAGCTCCTCAGGAACTCGGTCCTGATGCTGGCCGGGTCCTCGGCGTTCATGGCGGTGACGATGCTCTCGCCGTGCGCGTTGGCCTGCGGCGGGTCGAACAGCTTGCCGCCCACGCCGCCCAGCATCAGGTTGTTCACCCGGTCGGGCGCGTCGAGCGCCATCTGCATGGCCGTGCGCGTGCCCATCGAATAGCCGAACACCTCCGGCGCGCGGACGCCGAGGTGGTCCAGCAGCGCGAGCGCATCGGCCGCCAGCGTCTCGCGCCCGTAGTCGGCGGGGTCGTGGAACCTGGCGCTCTCGCCGTGCCCGCGCTGGTCCATGGCGATGACGCGGAACCCGCGCCGCCCCAGGCCCTGGTACCAGCCGGTCCGCTTCCAGCCCTCGTTGCGGTTCGACGCGAAGCCGTGGAGCAGCAGGATCGTGCGCTCGGCGGGCCCCGGCGGGGCGATGTCGTCGTAGGCGATCTCGGCGCCGTTCAGGATCGTGGTGGGCATGGGGCGCGACGTTAAGGCGCGGGCGCCTCGCCTGTCCACTCCCAGTGCCACGGCTCGAACGGGTAGTTCACGAAGCCGAACCGCCCGGCGTTGGCCAGCAGCCAGCGGTAGGCCGCCGTCCGCGTCATGAAGAGCCGGTTCGCGTCGGCCGTCGAATCCGCGCTGAAGCCGGGCGCCGCGCCGACGAACAGGTCCGCCGCCAGCCCCGTGCGGTGCGCCGAGCAGCGGGCGCGCACGATCCCGTTGCAATTGCCCTCGGCCGCGCAGCGCGCCGCGTCCGCCGACGGGCTGCGATAGCCCGAGAAGATGGTCAGGTTGCGCGGGTCGGCGGCGATCTCGGGGACCTCGGCCCGCGCCGCCGCGACCATCGCGCGATAGGCCTCCAGCGCCCGCGGCCGCATCCACACCGGCTTGCCGCCCAGCCCCTCTTCCGGCCGCGCCGCGGTGATCAGGTCGGGGGTCTCCGGGCAGGCGCCGTCGGCCACGAACCGCACGAACTCGCGCCGCGTCTGCACCGCGCCCTTCATCGCCAGGAACGAGGGTTCGCTCAGCATCCCGTCGGCCGGCTGCCCGTTCGCGCCCTGCCAGGCGGCGAGCGCCGCGGCGAACGCCTCGGTCTCCGGCCCGCAGGCGGCGCCGATCTCGTGCTGGATCAGCGGGACGTAGATCTCCCATCCCGTCTCCGCCCGCCCGAACGGCGCCCAGGCCAGCGTCGCCAGC